>CASEGJ010000010.1 GCA_949287425.1 uncultured Caryophanales bacterium | reverse complement strand
TTTCAGGCGCTTAAATATACTATCATTTACTACTAGCTCTGTCAATAAGTTTTTTAACTTTTTTTACTTATTTTTTTGAACCTTTTTCTCTTCTAATATACTTAGCTACCTAGGCGCTTGTTTATCTTATTAAATTTTCTTTCCCTTTGCAAGTACTTTTTTATCTTTTTGAGTTTTTTAGTAGATTAAATAGTTAAATACAAAAATAAGTGCTAAAACCAAATACAGAAATATATAACTTCTTTATATTTAAATAACAATTAATTATTTGCCTCTTGTTTATCTTTTATAAATGAAAGAACAAGGGCATCGCCTTTTTCTTGCTCAATTTTAATCAAGTATTCTTTTGAAGGTAAATAATTTCTTGAAAAACTAGCTTGAAAATACAAATAGGCTTTATCGAGATCTTTTTCAAGATATTTTCCTTCATAATAAATAACACCTAAATAATATAATGCTTCTTTTAAACCAGCTTTAGCAGCTTGATATATTTTATTTAACCCAAGTGCGATATTAGCATCAGAATATCTTCCTTCAACTAGCATTTTTCCTAGATTAAATTTGCCGCGATATGAACCTTTTTCTTCAGCTAATGAATAATATAATTTCGCTATTGAATCATCTTTTTTAACATATTTACCTTCTAAATAGCAATCGCCTAAAAAAATCATCGCACGAATATTTCCATTATCAGCATTAACTTTAATTAAATTTATTATTTCAGCAACATCATCCCTATTTGGAGTCTGTAACATATTTATCGCATTAACGAGACTTTCAATACTACTATCAACAGATATAGTATCTGCTTCAATTTTCTTTTGATTATCTAAAGTAGCATCTAAATTAGCTAAAACTAATAACTTCTTAACTTTTTCTAAATCTTTAACATGATTGGCTAATGGAATTTCATAATACTTTGAAAGAAATAAACAAGCTTGAGGATCTTTAGAAATTTCTACCATTTCAGAAAGTGGCTTAAAACACTTTTTTAATATTTTATTTCCTTTTTCTAAATCGACAGATATATCTTTAAAAGGAACGCACAAAATATATCCTAATAAAAACCTAGCTTTAACGCTTCCTTTTCTTTCAGCTTTCCTTAAATATGAAACAAAATCTAAATTAACTTGTAAAGATGTTGATTCTTGTTCTTTTTTAAAAAGCTTATACCCTTCTTGAAAAAGTTTTTCAGCTTCTATTTCTCTTTTAGTTGACATATAATTACCTACATAAAAATATTAAATCAACTAGCAAAATTTCTCAACTTAAAATGTTTTCTTTATTAGCTAATATCTCGTAATAACCTTTAGAAGTAACTATTAAGTGCTCTAGTAAAGTTAAGCCAATCATATTTAACGAATCTTCTAAAAGCAAAGTTGATTTTTTATCTTGCAACGAAGGTTTCATATTTTTTGAAGGGTGATTATGAAGTAAATATAAATAACTAGCATTATTACTTATCGCATATTTTAAAATGTCATTAATTCTCGTTTCATATTTGCTTTCTAGTGAAGAAGTAATTCGTTTAAAACATATCAAACGTTTTAACTTATCTAAAAGCACTATTACTAAACTTTCAAAATTTAAATTTGAAATATTTCTTCCAAAATATCTATATATAGTATAGCTATCTAGAAATTTTAAATCGCTAGGGCTATCTATTTGGTTAAGCCTATTTGCTATTTCAAATACTGCCATTAACTTTAATCCCTTTGCTTTTTTAATCCCTGGTGAATATAGCTCAAACAAATTTGATTTAGATAAATTTTTAAGTCCACCATGATTAATTAATAGATTTTTTGAAACTTCTAAAGCGTCTAATTGATGACAGCCTGATTGTAATATCAACGCTAACAATTCAGTTTCAGAAAGTGATTTAATTCCATATCTAATTGCCTTTTCACGAGGCTGAAGCTCAAGAGGATATTCTTTCAATATCATTATTTACCCCATTTAAATGTAAAACCACCTGGCAATTCAACTTCACCTTTGTTAGATAAGAAAAATCTATAGCAAACCATCGCAACAATTGAAATTGCCAAAACAGCCATCACCGCTGATAAAGTGATTGCTTCCCCACCTTCAACCATTTCCAATTCAAAATCGTTCAATTTTTTCATATATAAAAACTCCTTTCACTATGATATAGCTAAAGGAGTTAATTTTTTTATAATTTTGATAAATAAGAATCCAGCTCTTCTTGATACTTTTCGCGCTTTTGCTTTTCTAAATCTATCTTAGCCTTAGGAGCTTTGGAAACAAAGTTTTGATTAGCGAACATTTTATCAATTCTATCAATCTCAAATTTTAATTCCTGAATTCGTTTATTAATTCTTTCCTCTAAAGCTTTACTAGCTTGCAGTGAATATACTTTCATCGCGATATTTTTAGTAAAATAGCGGAAATTAGAATCAATCTCATCTTTATTGACAAGTTTAATTTGATTGGTAAATCCAACTTTTGTCAAATATGGAACTAACTTGTCAAAATTTGATTTACTCGCATACAAATCAACATCGACTTTAAAAGTAGGAGAAAGTTTATTATCAGCTTTAAAACGTCGTATTTCTTTAATCATATCTACTAAATGATCTCCCAAACTGGAAGCCTTGATTTTTATAAGATGCGGATAAGCTTCTTCATAGATGGAGTTTTTGTGATTTGGTAAATATGAGTATATTTCTTCAGAAATAAATGGCGCATATGGGAACAACATAATAAGTATAGACTTAATAACATATAATAAGACGTTTAAAGCGGTATTTTTTCTTTCCAAGTTAGAAAGATCAACTTTAATTTGTTCAATATAATTGGAGCAGAAAACATCGTAGATAAATAAATACAAATAATTTGCCGCCTGCCCAATTTCATATTTATCAAAATTTCTTTCGACATTTTTAATGGTGCGATTTAAATGCTCTAACACATAACTATCCAAAAAATTTAATTTTAAGCTAGAAATATCTTCTTCGAAAAATGAATCGTCAAAATTCATAATAGCAAATCTAGCTGCATTCCAAATTTTATTTAAGAAAATATGAGCCTGTTTGATCTTATCATAACCAAATGACATATCAAGACCAGGAGTTACACTAGTTGCTAAAGCATATCTAAGTGAATCAGCGCCATATTCATCTATAACTTTAATCGGGTCGATACCATTACCTAATGATTTAGACATCTTTCTACCTTGTTCATCGCGAACTAGTCCGTGCAAAAAGCAGTTCTTAAATGGCAATTTAGAGGTAAAATGAGCTCCCATAAAAGCCATTCTAGCAACCCAGAAAAATAAAATGTCATAACCGGTAATCATCAAATCTAACGGATAATATCTCTTATATAAACTAGATTCAACATCTGGCCAATCATTTAAAGCAAATGGAGATAATCCAGACGAAAACCAAGTATCTAAAACATCTTCATCTTGAACGTATTCATTCTCATCTAATTTTTCAATAGAACAAACAATTTCACCAGTCTTTTTATTGGTATAGATAGGTATTCTATGTCCCCACCACAATTGACGAGAAATACACCAATCTTCTGTATTGACTAACCATTGTTCAAATAATCTTTCAAAACGCTTTGGAAAGAAATTGATCTTTGTTTCTTTGTTTTTTTGTAATTCTAAAACTTTATCAGCTAATGGTCTCATTTTAATAAACCACTGTTTAGATAATCTAGGCTCAACTATGCTGTGACTTCTTTCAGAATGACCGACAGAATGAACGATATCTTCAATTTTTTCTAAATCGCCGTTAGCTTTAATTTTTTCTACTAATCTATCGCGGCATTCAAATCTATCTAACTTGTTAAATTCTTTAGCAAGTTCATTCATAGTTCCATCTTTATTCATACAAACTGGCATAGCTAAATTATGCCTTTTAGCAATATTAAAATCGTTAGGATCATGAGCAGGAGTACATTTCATTAAGCCTGTTCCAAAATCTTTATCGACATAATAATCAGAAATCATGATTAATTTTTCACCATTAGCTGGATTTATTACATATTTACCTTCATATTTTTTATATCTTTCATCTTTAGGATTAAATACGACGCAAACATCGCCAAACATAGTTTCAGGACGAGTGGTTGCAATTACAAAATACTTATCTAAATCATCAGCTAATCTATATTTAAAATAATAGAATTTTCCCGGTATATCTTTATGTTCAACTTCAATATTAGATAAAGCTGTTTGAAGTTCGACATCCCAGTTAATTATCCTTTCACCTTGATAGATTAATCCTTCATCATAAAGCTGTTTAAAAACCACCATAACTGCCTTACTTGTTTTTTCATCCATAGTAAAGCGCTCTTTTTTATAATCCATACCAATTCCTAAACTAGCCCATTGTTTATGAATTGTTGAAGAAGTAGTTTCTTTCCATTTATAAACTTCTTTTACAAAGTTTTCTCTACCTAAATCGTATCTAGTTAATCCTTGTTTAGCAAGATTAGCTTCAACTTTAGCTTGAGTAGCAATTCCAGCATGATCAGTGCCTGGACAAAAGAATACGTCATAGCCGTGAAGTTTTTTATATCTAGCAAAGATATCATATATGGAAGTATCTAATGCATGGCCAATATGCAATACACCAGTAATATTAGGAGGTGGAACAATCATTGAAAATTTCTCTTTTTTATTAGATAAATCATTAGATGAATCAAAATATCCATCTTTTTTCCATTTTTCAAATTTTCCCTCTTCTACTTGCTTGTGATTGTAATTTTTTTCCATTAACATATTTTCAACCTCCAAAATAAAAAACGTCTTCAGTTATCTGAGGACGTCATAATTAACGCGGTACCACCTCAGTTCAGAGATTTCTCTCCACACTTTAGCTTAATTTTTAAATATAGAATATTCTAGCGACAAGTTTCCATTTAAATTGTCTTACTTTCACCTAACGAAGACTCTCTATTTAATTTAAATATCGGTAAACAACTCTAGACATTAAAATAATATCAGCATGTAAATTATTATTCAAGAAATTAATCAGCCAATGTGCCAAATGGATCCCAAGGTTCAAGCTCAATTGGCGTTTTATTATATGCTTCAAGCTCATTTTTAGATAAATATTTTTTCAAGATAGCTGCTTGATATACAAATTTATCAAAGAAAGTATCTGACATAACAAAATAACCTTTGTTAGCAGTATCATTTCCCCAAGAATTTTGTATCTTCCATCTAATTGGTTTGCCATTTTTAATATCGACACCAGTTATAACCATTGCGTGATTCATAGCTGAATCAAAGTAATCTAACATAGCTTTTTTATCAAAAGATACATCTAATTCAAAACAAGATTGATAGTCAAAATGCTTATCATCCCAAAGCCCAAGTTCGTTTTCTCTAATATTATATCTAGAAACGTCACTACCAAACCAAACCATATTTCCATCTTTTAGTTGATTGATAATAAGCTGCTTCATTCTAGACATCTCTAAATTCAAATGTGTAACTTTTCTTCCTTCAATAACGTTACCTAAATATTTAACAGTATATGAAGTATTATATTTTTTATCATCAGTTGGAGCGTTAATAGCAGAAACGTAATCTAAAATTGAATCGCCAATATATTTTTTAAAAAAGGAAACAGGGGTTAACTCTTTTTCAATATGATAATTATTATCCTTATCTATATATTCAAAATCAAAATGTTTAGGTGGAATACCAAAACAATCAACTAATAAGTTATAGAATCTAGTTAAATATTCTTTTTTCAATATTTCTATAGCTTTGTAAGTAGATCCAGATTTATATAAATTATTAACTTCATAAGCGAATTTTCTAATAGAAGAATTGATAAGCCTATTCATCTCAATAGTATATGAAGATTGGCAAGTTTCAACCATGCTTGCTTTTGGACAAATTCCATATTTTTTAACTAAGCTAACAAACATATCCCATTGCCCGCCATCGCTAATTCCATTTTGCAAAATAAACATCCTGTAATACGAATTAGCTCCTTCATTTAATAAAGAAATGATAGTTTCTAACGTATAATTAATTTTTTCAAGCTTATCGTAAAAAGCAATATAGTTTTGTGAAATTTCAAATTGACCTTTAATATTTAATTCCTTAGCAATTTTTTCTCTAAGTAAATTCAAGGCGGAAAAAATCCAACAGCGACCAGATTGCTTTTGATTAGTTACTGGTAAGCTAGGAAGATCTATTGAAAAAGTAAATTGCTGATTTATCGCATCATCTAAAGAATAAACAACATCTTTTAATTTGTTTTTAGCTAAACTATGTCTAATAGCTGTATGAGATTTATCACTTAAATAATTAGTATTTAAATTCGATAATTCCTCTAAACTAATCGCTTTTGTATCTTCCATATTAATCCCTTTCTTTGATGGCGGCATTTATATCGCTAATTATTTTATCTAAACCAATTTTTTTACTTGAAGAAGTTAGATAAATAGAAATATCTGGGAAATTATCCTCAATTCGTTTCATTAATTTTGCTTTCTCAGACATGTTTAATTTATCTAATTTCGTAAAGACAAATCTAATCTTTAATCCGTATGAAGAAATTAATTCTATTGCCTTTTTATCATCGTCAGTTAATTCTCGTCTTGAATCTAGCAATAAATATACCCTTTTAATATATTTTGGTCCCAAGGAAAAATAATCCAAAATCATATCTTCAAAATCCAATGAACCATCTTTAAAATAACCATAACCTGGTGCATCGACTAAGTATGCTAATTCACCTATAGAAAAATAAGAAATCAGTTTAGTTCTTCCAGGAGTAGAAGAAACATAAACCAATTTCTTATTGTTAGTTAAAGCGTTAATTAAAGAAGATTTACCAACATTAGAGCGACCCAAAAAGACGACTTGCTTTTTATCAGTTAAAAAGTCTTTTTTACTCGCACACGATTTAACAAATTGACTGTTCGCTAGGTTTATCATCGTTAATATTTAATATTTTTTCATTCCCGCCGATTTGATTTGAATTGTTTTCATCGAAAGGATCTTTTGTAAATAAGTATTTAACTACTTCTAAAGCAGTGCTAACTTCAACAATTTGAAGTCCTTTTTTAACTTCTTCTGGTAATTCAAGAACATCGTTGTGATTTTCTTTTGGAACTAGGATTAATTTTAACCCTTCACGTAAGGCCGCTAATGATTTTTCTCTTAAGCCACCAATTTGCATTGAATTACCGCGTAAATCGACTTCACCAGTCATTCCAACATCGTTTCTTAAAGGAATATTGCAAGCAGCAGACATAATAGCCATAGTTAAAGCGACACCAGCTGAAGGTCCATCTTTAGGAGTAGCACCTTCGGGAGCGTGAATATGGAAATCGTGTGTTTTCCAAAAATCATCTTTAATGTGAAGTTTATCGGAAATTGATTTGACAAACGAGAAAGCTGTACGAGCAGATTCTTCCATAACTTTTCCTAAATTACCAGTTAAAAGAAGCTGACCACTACCGCCGTAATAATTAACTTCAATCTGTAAAATTTCCCCACCAAAGTCAGTATAGGCAAGTCCATTAACAACACCGACTTGAGGAGCTAATACAGATTTAGTATGAACGAATATAGGTTTACCTAAATATTTCTCAACTTCTTTAACTCCGATATCGATATGAGCTTCAGAAATAGATTTGCCTTCAGTTAAAAATTCAACGGCAAATTTTCTCATAATCGAGCCGATACATCTTCTTAAGCCTCTAACACCAGCTTCTCTAGTGTAATTTTCAATAATATAGTAGATAGCTTCATCTTTAAAAGTAATGTTTTCTTTATTTAGGCCATTAGCTTCTAATTCTAAAGGAATCAAATGCCCCATAGCGATATGGAACTTTTCAATTGTAGTATAAGTATTTAATTCAATTAGCTCTAATCTATCTAATAATGGAGCAGGAATATCTCTAATATTATTAGCAGTACAAATAAATAAGACATTGGACAAATCAAAAGTCTCTTCAAGATAATTATCTTGGAAATTGACGTTTTGTTCAGGATCGAGAACTTCTAATAAAGCAGAAGCGGGATCTCCATGATAGCCGCCATCTTTCAACTTATCAATTTCATCAAGTAGCATAACCGGATTATTAACTTTAACTTTATTTAAATTAGAAATAATCTTGCCAGGCATAGCACCGACATATGTCTTTCTATGGCCTCTAATTTCTGATTCATCAGAAACACCACCTAAAGAAATCTTTACAAATTTCCTACCTAAAGCTTTAGCAATAGAAATCGCTAAGGAAGTTTTACCGGTTCCAGGTGGGCCATATAAGCATAAAATAGGGCTTTTTAAAGAATGAGTTAAAGATTTAACAGCTAAATATTCACTGATTCTAGCCTTTTGCTTTTCAAGTCCATAATGATCATCGTCAAGGACTTTTTTAACTTCTGCCATATTTTCATTATCTTGAGTAGCATTTTTCCATGGCATAGAAATTAACAAATCAAGATATGTCTTAATTACAGCAAATTCTTGCGAACCAGCTGGCATAGCTTGCATTCTTGATAACTCTTGTTTAACCTTATCTTTGACTTTTTGAGGATATTTATCAGTTTTATCATCAATAACTGCTTGATATTTATCTTCATCGCTAGGACCATCATATGGCTTTAATTCATCTTTAATAGCCTTCATTTTTTCACGCAAAATGAATTCTTTTTGATTCTTTTCAATAGCGCGTTCAACTTTGGCATTAATGGTATTTTCAATTTGAGGATCACTAGCTAAAAGGCTCATGTTTTTCAAGACAATTTGCAATCTTTTAGTAGGATCGACTTCGTTAAGTAAGGTTAACTTAACTTCTCTTGAGAGATTTAAAAAATAAGCTAAATAGAAAGAAGGTTCATATTTTTCAAAAACATCATCATTTGGAAACTCAGGAAAACCAGATATCTTCTTACTAATTTGAGCGTATTTATTTCTTATATCATTAATAAAAGGCATCAGCATAAATTTATCAGTGGTAGCTGATTTAATAAATCTACCTGTACCTAAAACAATAGCTTGATCATCCATTAAGCGGATTCCTTGCAAGCTACAAGCATCAACAGCAGTAAATTCAATAGTATAACTGGCTTTATTCTTAGTAATTTTATCAATTTCACAGATTGTAGCAACCGGTTCAATAGTATTTAAAATTTGACTTAAATTAGCATCGGATAAATTATTAAAAGCAAAATCCATGTTAGTGGAAGTCAACACAAAATGATCGCCGTTATTTAAATAATCAAATAAACGTTTGCCATAACTATCATAAACTCTAATCTTGTATGAAATAGATGGTAAAGGTACATCTTGAGAATCAGGATAAATAGGTAGTATGAAATTTTGATCCATATTAATTCCTCCTTTATTTAGATTGAATTATTAGCACTCAAAGCTAATAAGTGCTAATAATATTATACATAGCAAATTAGCAATGTCAAGATGTGATTGCTAATTATCTGTTAGCTTACTTAATATCATTTAAAATAAGCTATAAAAAATAATTTACTATATTTCTATTAACAATGCTAGTTATTTACATCAAGAATAAAGGTGGGATTTTTTCCCACCTTAGTCAAATCGCGTTTAGTTATTATCAATCAAGAAGTTTTTGACCTTTTGATCTAATAAGGATTGCTTAACATTATCAAGGTAAGCTTCAATTGAGAAGTTAGGATTTTTACCTTGTTGTTTTTTAGCAGTATCCATAAGTTGATCAAACTTTTCTTTACCGCCAAAGTAATTTTCTAATTCTTCTTGTGAAACTTCTAATTTGTTAGCTTTAGCAACACCTTGCAAAATAGCAAACGAATTAGCTTCTTGAACAGCTTGATTCTTGCAATTAGTTTCAAATTGTTCTTTAGATAAGCCAATCAATTTCAAATAGGAATCTAAATCGAGACCATATTGCTTAATTTGATTAACTTGATTGTTTTGAATTTGTTTGCTCATTACATCTAAATAATGTTGAGAATAAATAGCTTTAGTATCTTTAGCAATAGCTTGTAAGACTTTATTTAATTTTTCGTCTCTAGCTTCTTGCTCGTGTTGCTTACCTAAATCTTCTTTAATCTTAGCTTTTAATTCTTCGACAGTTTTAACCTTATAAGAATCTAAGCTACTAGCAAAATCATCATTTAACTCAGGTTTAACTACCTTTTTAACAGCTTTACATTTAACTGAGAACTTAGCCTTTTTACCAGCTAATGAAGCGACATAATTTTCTGGGAAAGTAACTTCAATAGTGCGCTTTTCATCTTCTTTCATCCCAATTAATTGACTTTCAAAACCAGGAACAAATGAATTAGAACCTAATACTAATTCATAATCGTTAGCAGAACCACCATCAAATTCTTTGCCATCGACATAGCCAGTAAAATCAATGATGACATGATCGCCATTTTCGCTAGCTTTATCTTCACTAGGAACAAGTTCGGCATTATCAACTAACAAAGCGTCAATCTTGCTATTTATTTCTTCATCAGTAACTTTTTTCTTAGTAGCTTTAACTTTTAAATCAGTGGATTTTTTAACTTCACTAGTAGGTAATAAATAGAAAGTATAAGCTAATTTATATTCTTTCTTTTTATCATCGTAATCTACTTTTAATGAAGGGTGAATATTGGCGACAGTTGAAGCGTCATAGCCATCTAATAGACTAGCAAAATCCTTATCTATAAGCTTATTGATCATTCCATTATAAACATCTTCAGGTTTGATATATCTAATAGCAGTTTCAATTGGAGCCTTACCTTTTCTAAAACCTTTGACAGTGACATTTTTGCAAAGATTAATTTGTACTTTACTAGCAATAGGAGCATATTCTTCCTTTTGATAAGTACAAGTTACACTAAGTGTTCCATCGTTGTTATTTTTAAATACTTTTTCCATAATTCCTCCGTAAGTAAAAACCTTTTTAATTTTATAACAAGAATTAAAATTTAGCAATAAAGATAATAAATTATACCCTGTTATTTAGATAAATCGAGCTTTTGAAGATGCCAAATGTCTTTATTATATTCATCAATAGTACGATCTGAACTAAAATAGCCAGATTTAGCAATATTAATTAAGCACTTTTTAGCCCATGATAATTTATCTTTATAAAGTTCGTCAATTTTATAAGATGCTTGAATATAACTCTTTAAATCAGCTAAGACAAAGAACTCATCTTTATAATAGATATCATCGAATATCATTCTAAATCTATTTATATCAGGATCAAAGCTTCCATCAATTAATGAATCCATAACTTCTTTAATTTCACTATCGCTATTATAAATTTCCATAGCAGAATATGAATTAGAATATCTCAATTGATTGACTTCAGGTTCAGTCATACCAAAAATAACGCAATTTTCTTGTCCAACTAAATCAGCAATTTCAACGTTAGCACCATCTAAAGTACCTAAAGTCAAAGCGCCATTCATCATAAACTTCATATTTGATGTACCACTAGCTTCTTTACCAGCAAGAGAAATCTGTTCAGAAACATCACTGGCAGGAATGATTTTCATAGCTTTAGAAACATCGTAATTCTCAATAAAAATTACTTTAATATATTTAGATAATTTTTTATCAGAATTGATTTTCTTAGCAACGCAATTTATCAATTCAATAATCTTTTTAGCTAATAAGTAGCTTGGAGCAGCTTTAGCGCCAAAAATGTAAGTGTGAGGCTGCATTGTAAAATCAGGATCAGATTTTAATTTTTTAGAAAGATAAATAATTCTAAAAATGTTCATTAACTGACGTTTATAAGCGTGAAGACGTTTAATTTGTGTATCGATAATTGAATTCGAATCGATAGTTATATGGTTGTGCTTCTCGATAAATTTAACGAGATTTTGCTTATTGTGCTTTTTAATTTCAATAAGTTTCTTTAATGACTTTTCATCATCGACATAATCGAGCAATTTAGGTAAATAAGTTTGGGGATCTAAAACCCAATTTTCAGATACGCGGTCAGAAATAAATTTACCTAATTCAGGATTAGCGACCAATAAGAAACGACGATGTGAAATTCCATTTGTCTTATTATTAAATTTATTTGGATACATAGTATAAAGATCTTTAAAAGTTTGATCTTTTAAAATTTCAGTATGTATCTTAGCAACACCATTAACAGAATAGCAGACATTAATAGCTAATTGACACATTCTAATCATGCCATCTTTAATTATGATATCGTTATCGATTTGTTCTTGAGGAATATTATTTTCACGATATTGGATTAACAATCTTCTATTGATTTCTTCAATAATCATATATACGCGTGGGAATAAAGAAGAAATATATTGAGTAGGCCATTTTTCCAAAGCTTCTGGCATAATAGTATGATTAGTAAAAGCAAAGCATTTTTGACAAATAGAATAAGCTTTTTCCCATGTATATGAATAGTCATCCATAAGCAATCTCATCAATTCAGGAATAGCTAAAATAGGATGAGTATCATTTAAATGGAAAACGTAAAAATCAGATAAATTATCAAAAGTATGGAACTGCTTATAATGAGAAAACAAAGTCGATTGTAATCCAGCAGAAACTAAGAAATATTGCTGACGTAAACGAAGCATCTTTCCTTGTTCAGTTCTATCATCAGGATAAAGACCATGAGTGATGTTTCTTACAAATTGAAGATAATCATCAAAAGAAACGCCTTTTGGCAAATCATCGACAGATGGTTCAGCTGTCCATAATCTTAAAGTGTTGACAACGCCATTTTTATAACCAGGGATAGAAACATCACATGGAATAGCTAATACATTAATAGCATCGGCAGTTCTTCTTTTAATATTACCATCGACATCGGTATATGTCTCTTCTCTACCGTAAAATTTAATTTTTTGCGCTAATTGAGGCTTTCTAATTTCCCAAACGCAACCATTTAATAACCAGTTATCTGGATATTCTTCTTGTTCGCCATACTGATTGATTTTTTGTCTAAAGAAACCATAGTCGTATCTTAAACAATTTCCGTGTCCAACTAAGCCATTAGAAGCGATTGAATCCATAAAGCAGGCAGCTAATCTACCTAAGCCACCATTTCCTAAACCAGCATCAGGTTCTTGTTCAACTATATTTGCTAAATCGATATTTAAATCCTTTAGACCTTTTTCAACAACTTCGTTAATACCTAAATTAACCATATTAGCTTGTAAAAGTCTACCGACTAAAAATTCCATTGAGAAATATATAAGTTGCTTAGTGTTTTCTTTGACGATAGCTTTTTTACATACCATTTGCTGACTAGTCATATAGTCGCGAACCATTCCACCTAAGATATCATAGATTTCTAATGAATCCATTTCACTAGGCTCATGAGCAAATTTTTCTTGAGCGCGTGTTGTAAATTCCTTAATAAATGTCTTTTTGTTATCAAATAGCATCTTTTTATTTTCCACCTTTCTTAGTTTTAACTTGCTTAGCAGTAACTTTTTCCACCTTCTTTTTTGTGATTTTCTTCTTTTTAGGCTCGACATAAGGCACCTTTTTAACCAACTTTAAATAACAAGCTGCAAAGCTAGCTAATTTAATCACTATTGAATTATAGCAATAATCAGCTAAAGTATCATCACTAATTATTTCTCCACCATTATATTGATTCGAACCACCATAAACATCTTTATCAGTATTTAAAACTTCTTCATAGATACCTCGATATGGTACACCAATTCTAAATTCCGGATAAAAATTAGGTGTCATATTAAAAACAAACAACATGACTTCATCTTCAACTTCTCTTTTAAAAACAAAGACAGATTGATCGGCGTCATCAACTTTAATCCATTTAAAATGATCTGGATTATATTCTTGATAATACATACACCTGTGGTTTTTATAAACTCTATTTAAATCTCTAAATAAGCGTTTGACAGAATCGTGACTTGGAAAAGAAGTTAAATTCCAAGACAACGACTTCTTTTCAGACCATTCATCCCAAGTAGCTAATTCATTTCCCATAAAGTTAAGTTTTTTCCCAGGATGGGCAAACTGATAGGCGTAAAGATTTCTAACTAGGGCGAATTTTTGATATTGATCTCCCCACATCTTATTCAAAATTGAGCCTTTCATGTGAACAACTTCATCGTGAGATAACGGCAAGATAAAGTTTTCAGAATAAAAATACATCATAGAAAATGTAATTAAGTTATGATTAAAGCGCTTATAAACAGGATCGAGTTTATAATATTTTAAAGTGTCGTTCATCCAACCTAAATCCCATTTATAGTCAAAACCTAACCCTTGATTTGAAAAGCCTTTAGTAACTAAACCATATGAAGAAGAATCTTCAGCGATAGTTATCGCACCTTTATAAAACTCATGGACAGTCCAGTTAGCTCTTTTTAAAAAATCAATACCACCTTGATTAGTTCCTCTAGAAGAATTTCCATCATAGTAAATGATATTGCTAACTGCATCAAATCTAACCCCATCAAAATGGTAAACTTCTAAAAAGTAACACATTGAAGAAATTAGAAAACTTCTAACAGGATCTTTACCTAAATCGAAGTTCTTAGTTCCCCACTGAGAATATTCATTTTCATTATCATATTCATAGACTTTAGAGCCATCAAAATCGCCTAAGCCATAATTATCAGTTGCAAAATGAACAGGAACGAAATCTAACAAAACTGAAATTCCCGCTTGATGCATTCTATCGACAAACGACATAAGTTGTTTTGGATTACCATAACGAGAATCGATTGAAAAATAACCTGTTGGTTGATAGCCCCAAGAACCATCGTAAGGATATTGAGTTACTGGCATTAACTCAATATGAGTAAATTCATTTTCTAACAAATATGGAATTAGCATATCAGCCATTTCTTCATATGAATAGAAAGTCCCATCTGCTTTTCTGCCTTTCCAGGAACCAAGATGGAGCTCATATATACTAATTGGCTTATCAAATCCCCTATCGCGATTACTCATAAATTCATCATCGTGAAAAACAAAGTCATTCAAATCAAAGACGCGTGAATACATCGATGGTCTAAGTTCATTAAAAAAGGCAAATGGATCAGATTTTTCAACCCAATGACCATCTGCTTTTTGAATATGTAATTTATATGATTGATAATTTTTAGCACCTTTAGCAAAATATCTAAACAATCCGCGATAATCAATTTTCTCCATCAAAGAACCATAAATAGAAAAATTGTTAAAATCACCTAACACATTGATTTGTCTAGCTCTAGGAGCATAAACTAAAAATTCAACTCCAGAATTGCCATCAGCATCTTTAGCAAAATGGGCGCCAAAATGCTTATAAGCATCATGTGAATTACCCATAAGATAGTCATCAAACCATTTTAAATCCATAAACTACTCCACCTTTTATACTTCAATTATAAAGTTTTATTGAAAATATATCTATTAGGAATTAAAATAAAATATTGAAAAAGGAGATTTTTTTAATGTATAAAGTAATGGCAGTCAACGCTGGTTCATCCAGTATGAAATTCAAACTCTATGAAATGCCTGAAGAAAAAGCAATAACTTCTGGTATTTGCGAAAGAATAGGTCATGATGATGGTATTTTTACTATTAAAGGTTTAGATGGTAAAAAACACACTCAAATTTTACCTATCAAAGATCATTCAGTCGCTGTTAAATTGATTATTGATGGCATGTTAAATGAACACATCATTTCCTCGCTTGATGAAATTAAAGGTATCGGTCATAGAGTAGTTCAAGGTGGACCTTACTTCTCTGATTCAGCTATATTTACTCCTGATGTCGAAGCGAAAATCGAATCGTTAATTCCTCTTGCTCCTCTTCACAATCGTCCTCATTTAATTGGATATCACGCTTTTAAAGAAGCTTTACCTAACGTAGGTCAAATTGCCGTTTTCGATACTGCTTTCCATCAAACAATGGAAGAAGCCGATTACCTTTTCCCGATTAAACACGAATATTATGAAAAGTATAAATGCAGAAGATATGGTGCTCATGGTACTTCTCATAAATATCTTTCTGAAGTTGCTATTCACAAATATCTTCACGATAAAAAAGATTCTAGAATCATAACTTTACATATCGGTTCAGGTGCTTCTTTAACCGCTATTAAAGATGGTAAATCAATTCTCACTTCTATGGGATTAACCCCTCTTGGTGGAATTATGATGGGTACAAGAACAGGCGATTTAGATCCTTCTGTATTAAATTATTTAGTTACTCAAACTGGTAGAACATGCGAAGACCTCTACAACGAATTTAACAAACAATCTGGCTTACTTGCCGTCTCTGAAATTTCTAACGATACTAGAGATATTGAAGCTGGATATCATAAAGGCGATAAAAATGCCATTTTAGCAGTTACTATGTGGTCGAGAAAACTCGCTCAATTTATTGCAAGTTACGCTTGTAGATTAGGTCATGTCGATTTAATAGTTTGGTCTGCTGGAATTGGTGAAAACGCCCCATTCTACAGAACTAAAGTCATTGAAGAATGCAGCGAATTCTTAGGCTTAAAACTCGATGAAAATCTCAATAAAGAAATCGTCCTCGGCAAAGAAGGTATTATCTCTAGCAAAGATTCTTCTATCCCAATGGTAGTTATTCCTACCGATGAAGAAATTATGATTTGCCGCGATACTGTTAGATTATTAAAGCTTTAATTTCAATCATAATTTATCCTAAAATCATTCAAGAGGGACTTTCCCTCTTGTTTTTTTTAACTGTTTTTTTAAAATATAAATGTGAAATTAATTAAAAAATCATTAAAATTATCTTTAATTAGCACAAGTTTACTTGCTTTAAATTCATGTAGTATCAGCGAAGTTGAAAGCTATGTTGGTAAAAATTTTTTACCTAGAAATAAATTTGTAACTAGCTTAGTTAATCTAACTAGCCAAGAATATCTAGATAAAGTTACCCTTTTATCATCAAATCATTCAAGTAGCAATAATTTTTTAGTTATGATTTATTCATTGGATTGTCAAACTTGTCAAAATGTTGAATATTATATCGCTCAATTAGCTAAACAGGATAATGTTTTAATTTATGGAATTAACTATACTACTTATAAAAATGAACTTTATGATATATATTCTAAAGACTCAAACTACAACAGCTATTTCCCATATATAGCTAGTTATCCAACTTTTATTTATTATTCAAATAAAGATGGTAAGGTTAATGCCCAAGTTAATCCATTAGTCGATTCATATTATCAATCGTTAGACTATTTTACCATTGCATTACATCGCTTTTTTTCTGATGAAAGAATCTACTATTTAAACAATATAACTTCATCAACTAATAACGATTCTAATTTTGTATCTATCGATTACACCAGCTATTCACAATTAAAAGAATTTATCAATTCCAAAAGAAAAATTGCCGTCTTTTTTGTTTGGAATCGCTGTATTGATTGTGCAAACCTTTATTCCAATTTCCTTTTTGAATTTTCTAAAAATTACTCTGGTGAAATATATTGCTTTGAAACTTCATATTTTAGACAACAAAAAAATGAAAATCCCAGTATATGGAATGAATTTCAATCCGAATTTGGACTAAACTCAGAAAACATTAATGGCTGGGTCCCAAGTTTAATCTACTATGAAAATAGCCAAATTAAAAAGGCTATTAGATATGAACATAATAGCCAAGAAGAAATAGATGAAATAACTAATATATATTCTTTATTACTAGATTAAAATTAGATTGATTTACCTGTTTTAGAATAGTAATCTTCTTCAAATTCATCATAACTCATATATTTATCAATACAAGTTCCATCTTCCTTAATATATAAAATTCTATTAGCAATAGAATTTAATAACTGTCTATCGTGAGAAGAAAATAGCAGTACGCTTTTAGTTTCGCTCATCGCTCTATTTAAAGATTCAATAGATTCTAGATCAAGGTGATTAGTTGGATCATCTAACATAATTAAATTACCAGGATCTAACATAATTTTTACAAATCTCAACCTGACTTTTTCTCCACCAGAAAGAACTTTAACTGGTTTTAAAGCTTCTTCACCTGAAAATAACATTCTACCTAAATATGAACGAATATAAGAATCTGTTTTAACCTTAGCATATGGTCGCAAGTAATCAACTAAACTCAAATCCACATCATTAAATTCTTCTAATGATGAAGGAATATAACTTTTATGAATAGTAATCCCAAATTTATATTTTCCCTTGTCAAAATTGCTTTTTTCCATTAAACAATCCATAAATTTGCTAACTGCTAAATTATTTTCAGCAATTATAGCTACTTTATCAGTATTGACAAAATTGATGTTTAAATCTCTTATAAATCCAGTAATAGAAATATCTTCTAATTTTAAAACATCATTACCGATGTTATATTCGGATTTAAAATCGATAAATGGATAGCGTCTAGATGATGGTCTTAAATCATCTAATTCAATCTTTTCAAGAGCCTTTTTTCTAGAAGTTGCTTGCCTAGATTTTGAAGCGTTAGCTGAAAACCTAGCGATAAATTCTTTTAATTCTTTAATTTTTTCTTCCTTTTTCTTATTTTGCTCTTTCATTTGTCTTTGAATTAATTGAGATGAAGAATACCAAAAATCATAATTGCCTATAAATTGATTAATCTGATTGTAATCTACATCCAAAATTCGGGTGCAAACTCTATTTAAGAAATATCTATCGTGAGAAACTATCAAAATTGTATTTGGAAAATCAATTAAAAATTCTTCCAACCAGTGACAAGCATGAGCGTCGAGATTGTTAGTTGGTTCATCCAAAACTAGAATATCTGGATTACCAAACAAAGCTTGAGCTAACAAAACTTTAACTTTTAACCTAGAATCGAGTTCTTTCATTTTTAAATGATGATATGAAGAATCAACACCTAGAGAATTTAATAATGTCTCGGCATCTGATTCAGCATTCCAGCCATTTAATTCAGCAAATTCATTTTCTAATTGACCTGCCAATTCACCATCTTCTTCATTAAAGTCAAGTTTAGAATACAATTCTTCTTTTTGATCCATTATTTCTACTAGACGTTTGTGACCTAATAAGACCGTTCTTAAAACTTCCTGATTATCATAGGCGTTATGGTCTTGCTTTAAAACTGACATTCTCTCTTTATCAGAAATAACAACTTGACCACTAGTCGGTTCTATTTCACCAGATATAATTTTTAATAAAGTTGATTTTCCAGCACCATTTGCGCCAATTATTCCATAACATTCACCACTAGTAAAATTGATGTTTACATCTTTAAATAAGACTCTACCACCAAATTGCATTGAAAGATTAGAAATCTGTAGCATTAGCATCCACCTCATTTAATTCGTCGACAGCTTTTAATAATCCTGGAAGCTGTTCAAGAGATTTTAATCTACAACCAGCCGCAAAAACATGCCCACCACCATTATACATACTAGCGACCTTATTAACTGGCTTTTGATTAGAACGCAATGATACTCTATATTCGTTTTTACTTATATCTTGAGTAATAGTAACGATAGCTTTTATTCCCTCGAGATTTCTAAACAATTCAATTCCAACTTTTGTATCGCTTACTTCTAAATTAAATTGTTTAAGTTGTTCATCATTAACAATATAATAACACGTTCCACCTTGAGTAATTTTATAGCTAGTCAATATGTGCTTTTTCATATTAAATTCATCTTGGCTAGTCAAATACATTTGGTGATAAATTTCCTCTTTGTTTATACCAGTATCGAGTAAATCAGCAGCTAAACGCATAGACATTGAAGAAACTTCAGGATACATAAATCTACCTGAATCTCCAACAATACCTATATAGAAATATCTTGCGGCTTCTTTATTTAATGGATATCTTCTTCCACCCATAGATTCTAATAATAAACAAGTTAGTTCACTAGCAGCACACATTTCAGGATGAACACATGAAATATTAGCAAATCTTTCAACTTCAGGATGATGATCAATTTTAATAATACACGTGGCATTTTTAAAATTTTTCATCGATATTCTTTTAGTATCACCAACATCTACAACAATAGCTAAATACGGCTTAGTATAAAAAGATTCATCCAATATCTCACTATATGGAAAGATTCTTGGCATGTATGTTTTAGAATTATCTCCCACATAGTGAACTTCCTTTTCGGGCCACCACTTTTTAATATATTCATATAGTCCCATTTGAGTTCCTAAAGCATCAAAATCAGGTGACTCATGACGAAAAATAACTATTCTTTCAGCTAATTTTATTTGTTTAAATATCGCTTTAAATTCACGCTTTAATTGAATGTAATATTCATCATTTCTAACTATCATGTTTTCCTCCATATCTATAAAATCGTTACTATAAAGTATACCATATACAAATTTTTTTGAAAAAATGATTTTTTTCTTGATTTTTTGCATCGGATTATATAGACTAATTAAGCAGTCTAAATGTATGGCCCAGTAGCTCAGTTGGATAGAGCAACAGCCTTCTAAGCTGTGGGTCGGAGGTTCGAGTCCCCCCTGGGTCACCACTATATTGATTCTATGTTTGCAACTCATTGCAAACTTTTTATTTTTTAGGATTTATTTATAATGCAAATAATTTGCAGCAAAGCTTTTTTCGTGCAATAATATTTTTGGAGGTTAAAAACATGCTATATATCTACAAAAATTCTAAAAACATTTTAGAAGCATTTAAAAACGAAGACACAAATAGAAAAGCTGAATTATTAGTTTGTCACGATGAAAAAGAAGAAAAAGGTGAAAAACACGTCCCTGTAATTACTGCTAACCAAAATGAAATCAATGTTACAGTTGGTTCAATCTTACATCCGATGACTGAAGAACATTTAATTCAAGATATTTTCTTAGAAACTGATAAAAGAATTTTGCATAAACATTTAACTGCTAATGAAAAACCAATAGCGATATTTACTATTGATGACGATGAAAAAGTTATTGCAGCGTATGAATATTGCAATTTGCACGGTTTGTGGAACAAAAAATTCTAAATTAAATTTCTAGCAACTGCTAGAAATTTTTTTATGAAATCATTATATATTTTCTTTATATAGCGAAATCTTTAATATATCAACAGGCGTAATTAAACCTAATAATTCTTCATCTGGTTTACCATGCTCAGTAATAAATAAAACACTTGTCCTTTTTTCAGATGGATTTTTCTTATAGAGATATTGAACTAATTTATACGCTTTTAAATTTCTATCGACGAATAAGAAATTATCGTTAATTCCATTATATTCTCCAACGTTAATGAAATCTCTTATAGTAAAAGTATCATCTAATTTTAAAGACTTATGTAAATAAGCATATTGAAAAAAAGTCGATTGAGAAAAAACGCCAATTACTCTTCCTTTTTCCATAACTGGGACATGTGAAAGGTGAGATTCAATCATCATTTCTATAATATCATTCACATTTGAACCTAATTGTGCATAGACAATTTTATTTTTAGGAACACAAATATCATACGCATCCAAAGGATTAATTATTTCTTCAGCAATATCATCAAATTTTTTATAAAATCCTTCGGTTGGAATACATACATTATTTTGATGTGAAAGAATATTTCTTAAATCAGAAGCAGTACGTAAAAACTGATATATATCATTTGATTTTAAAAGAGGTATTTTTTGTCTTTTCCTACATTCATCTAAAGCGCGAGAATAACCGATATATCCTCCTTTTAAATTAGATAATGAAACTAATTTCTCTTCTAAATCTTTAAAACGATTTAAAAACTTATTAGCATAATCATTTGACATATTAATTTTCTCCAATTAAATAAGCAGCTAACCTATCTAAATAATCGACACTTAGGTCTTCTACTCTCCCCGCATCTATAAATGATGAAATATCTCTATCAAAAGGAACATCGATACTAATAGGAATATTATATTGACTAGCAATATCACTATTAGCTTGCCCATACATATAAATTTTTTCTGAGCATTTAGGACATTTAATATAAGCCATATTATTAACTAAAGCTAAAATAGGAACATTCATTTTAACTGACATATTACTAGCTTTTTCAACAATTAAAGATACTAATGATTGAGGAGTAGTAACAGTAACAATACCATCTAATGGAATTTGTTGGAAGACACTTAAAGCTACATCACTAGTCCCAGGAGGCATATCGATTAATAGATAATCTAATTCTCCAAAATAGACCTTGGTAAAAAATTGAATAACCAAATCCCCAATTAGTGGTCCTTTCCACATTATTGGATCATCTTGATTAGCTAAAAGCATATTGGAAGATATTATTCTAATTTTATATTTATTTGATAAACCAGGTAAAATTATTCCTTCGTTATTAGCTAATGCTTGATATTTTAAATCAAATGCATAAGGAATACTAGGGCCAGTAATATCTGCATCCAAAATACCGACTTTATAACCTTTTCTCGCTAGTAAAACAGCTAGATAAGAACTGACAAAAGACTTGCCTACTCCACCTTTTCCAGACAAGATACCGATAATCTTTTTAGCAGAAGAATGTTGCTCCATCTTTTCTTTTTTTATTTCTTCTTTGGCACATTTTCCATGAAGCGGACAAGAAGAACATTTTTCGTCGCAATTTTCACTTAATTTTTCATCTTTTTCCATAAAAAATCCCTCGTAAAATTATACCACAGCTACAATATCTTTTTTACCTGAATTAAATACGGCAAAATATCATCAGGTAAATGTGAAATTTTTAATTTTATATTGACTAAATCTAAATTAAATTCCCTTTCTAAAATTTTAGCATTAGCAACTTCCAATCTTTTTTTAATTAAAGCATAATAACTGTTTTTAAACTTTATATAATATTCATAGTAAACTACCTCTTGTTGAATATTATCATCTGTTAGCAAATTGAAAATGCAATTAATATAAGTCCTATCTAAATTGCTAGCGCCTAATTCAATTCCGCCAAAATATCTAACAACTATACACAAAATGTTTTTTAAGTCTTTCTTAGTCAATAAATCTAAACATTTATGCATGCTTGATATCGGTTCTTTATTTTCACTTGCTTCCATGGAATTATCTTTCAATAAATAACAATATAAAATATGTTTAGCCTGTAAATGCTCTTGTTTAATAAAATTTAATTTCTCTTTTACAACATTTTTAGAATCAACTTGAAAGATATACGTTATAAATTTGCTTTTTTTAACTTCAATTTGCGAAGTTAAATTTCTTTTAATTACATACATATTAACTATTAATTGAAATGATAAATTGAACTATAGCATCTGCTGAATCTTCAAATGGCGTATTTTCAAAATCAATTTTACTAGATGAAAGACTATTAATAACATCTATCGCTTGAGATAAATTAATCTGTTGACCTTGATATTCACCTAAAATAACTTTACTAGCATAATTTTCAAATAAAATAATGGCTAAACGCGAATTAACTAATCGTTGATTTGGCTGATTTTTAGCAAAATATTTTTTCAAAGTTAAATCATTTTCAAAATTTCCTAAGAAAACTATATCATCATTACTAGTTCCTGGATAAACGAATTTATCTTCCTTTTCTATATTGCGGCCTAGTAATGATATTGCGTCAGCAAATTCTTTATAATTATTAGATTTATTATTAGAATCAGCAAAATATTCACTATCGAAAGAAGACAATTTAATTAAACCTTTAATTCCGTTAGCTTCAATTGGATTTAAATAACGATAATCCACATCAAATACTGAGCCTTCTTGTTTGAAAAATAACGATTGTAATTCTAAATTATCAGGCAATATTTTACTTAAAGTATCGACGATAATATTAGATAGAATTTCTTGAGATAAATATCCTCTTTGATATGAAACAAGTTGATTATTACTTACTTGATAACTAAAACTTGACATAATAATATCGTAAATATAATCAGATAAATTAACTTCCTGATTATCAATATTTAATATAGAATCACCTTCAAAACTAACGTTAGTTAATTTATCAGCATAAGTTACCATATTATCTAAAATATTACATTGTATCTTAACCTCACTATCATCTATGCCGTCTTTAAATAAGAGATTTCTAATTCTAGCAACTTTCATTTCAAATATCACAGCTTCATCATCACTAACAATATTTGGATATGGTCTAATATACGATTGAATATTAAAGTCAACACTCTGATTATTAATTAATAAATTATAAATTAAATATTCGCGTTTTTGATTGAATAATGGCATCTTAGATAAAGGTGAAATTATATCATAACTAGCTATTTTACCTTCTCCAATACCAATTTGAATATTATCTAAGTTTAATTCCCCTTCCTCTATTAAATCAATCAATGAAGAATATAAATCAACCAAAGAATCTATATTTCTTTGCCAATACTCAATATTTTCACCTTCTATTTGATTGCTATCAACTAAATTAGCATCAAATTTAGTATGAGTGTTAAAATCTAAGACTAATTGATTACCATACCCATCAACTAAATACTTATCAAAAGATAAATTTTCAAACATGACTTTAAATAATCTAGAAACTCCGCTGTGAAATAAATAAGACTCATTAAAACTAGTTAAGATAAAATGCAAATTATCACCTGTAATACTATTTATATCACTTAAATTTGAAGTAAAGTCAATCTTTAAATTGTTGGCTCTAGCATATCTAATTAGTTTTGTGATTGCTAAAATTTGAGAAGTTTTATTGCTAATTACATAATTGTATCTTTCAGAAGTTGCTGAATCATCTACATCTTGACTTGAACACGAAAATTTCCAAGTAAATTCTAGCGAAGTATTGCGACTTATCTGATTGATATATGGTAGCATCATAATCTTTGCAGTTTTAGCATCACTCGCATTAGTAATAATTTGATCGATACTTGAAAGATTTAGCAATTTAGAAATACAATCGTCAAATAGCGAAATTGAATACCCTTGTTTTATACTATTTGCCATTTTTAAATTAACTAAAGAGTTTAAAAGATTTTCAATAATACCAATTTGCGCTTGACTTACTCCGATAGTACCATCACTTCTTAAAATGTTTTTAAATGTCTCAACTTGTCTATTATAAATAAATTCATATATTTCAACTAAACAATCAATTTCTTTTTCTCTTTCTTGCTGAGTCATTTGATATAACAAACTAGAATCTAAAGAATCAAAATCCATATATTGATCTTCATTATCGATAGTACCTATATAAACACTTCCGACTTTTTCACTAGCATAGTTAATAATAGAAGCTAGACAAGTATTTAATACTTTAGATGAATTTATACAAGTTAACATTTCGTCAAATATTGCTGGTGTTAAATCTTTAGAATAATCAAAATCAAATTCGTTAATTCTAGTCTGCTTAACTAAGTCAAATAAATTAGCGATTTTTGAAATTTCACCATCGCTATCAATTTGAGAATTAATGATAGTTATCTCACCATCTTCGTCAACTAAACTATATTCGCCATCGACTAATTGACCATACCAATTTTCAAAACCTGATTTAATTTGACCATTTTGATCTACTCTAGAAAAATTATCAATAGAAAAACCATCGCCAAGAATCTCTTTAATATCGTTGGATTTAGATAATATGTAATAAACCAAATTTCCAAACTTATCAATAGTGCGACCAGAATTATCTTTTTGAATACCAAACAATTCCATCTTTGCTAAAGATACTAATAAGTTATTAACTTGATTAGCATCGAGTGAGAACCAATCTATTTGTGAAAAATCAGTGCTCGGTAAATTTTTTAAATTAGCGATAACTTCCTCAAATGCTTGCCCTTCTTTTTCCCAATTAGTAATAGCATAAAAATTAACGCTAACACCTAATCCAGATAAACTACTGGATAAATTAGTTTGTAAAATGCTTGGTAAGCTACTTTTTAAAAGCGATGAAGAATTAACTAATGAAAAGAGTGTACTTATTGCCCCAGCTGGAATATCGTTAATTGTCAAATTCTTATTTTCAAACAAGTAGGAATTTTCTTTAGCAAATTCCAAAACCCTAATTAAATTTTTAACTTCTCCATTCTCGCCTAACCAAGTTATATTAGATAAATCTTCAGGTAAATAAAATCCTGAATTTGAAAAATTAGAAGAGTTAAATATACCTTTTAACAAAGTATTAAAATTGTAATTATTAACTTGATAAACTTCCCCATTACCACCTGAAAGATTTTTAACTGGGTTAAGTATTTTATTTTCTAAAATAACATTTAATATATTTTCCAATTTAACTAAATCTAACTTCTTTAAAAGCTCACTTGTTGAAGAATCACTATCATTTACTAATTTAGACAATTCATCAATGTCTGGTAAAATTTCAATGATTTTTTTCATTTCAGTTATAAAAATTGGGTTATTTGAACTATCAACTGGTTCAAAATCTAAATCATAAATTTTTAAGCCAAACAAAGTTTGGTTCAATTCTAATTGATTGGAAAGCAAATTTTCAATTACATTTGGCATTATCTTCGAAATTAATTGAGTCTTTTGAGCTTGATCTAATAATTCATTCATGCAATCGATTACTTCTTGATTAGAAAAATCAATCTTATTACCATTTTGTTCAATTAAATCATTAAGTGTTAAAATCGATGAAGAAACATCGATAACATAACCAATTTCATCTTTCAACTTATCAGAATCAGAAATAAAATTACCGATATAAACTAAATCGTCATCACTAATATATTCGTTAATACCTTCTATTTGAGCAGCAACATCAACTAGCATTTGAGAAACATCAACAATGCCTTTTTCTTTCGAAAACAAATCAATTGATAACAAACCGTCATAATCATATGTATCAACTTCTCCAGTCTGCGAATTATTTAGAATTAATTGTCCGCCACAAATTAACACTTTAACATTATTTGTATTATCTGGATTAGATAATCTTTCAAATATAGTATCGATAATAGATGACCATGAAACATCGTTAGATAATGTATCAATATCTAAAAACTCTAAACTATAAAAAATGAAATCAATTATATTTGAAAAGAGATTATCGTAATTTAAATTGGCATACTTATATGACAAACTAGATATGTAATCTACATTCATCGAACGAGCTGCATTAGCTAAAATATTTGGCAGATTATTCTTTATTAAATCGCTATTTACAACCAATAAAACTGCTTTTTTATAATTTTCTCTCTTAGTAAAATCAATTTTAAAACTAGAATTTTTATCTCCTTCTAACATCGGAACTAAATATGAATCAATTAAACCAGTTTGATACAATTGATAATAAATTTCTTTTATATTAGAAATAGTGTCATTCCAATTAACGTTAGATAAATCAACTGAATCCAACATATCAGTAGATGTTTGACCATCTAAAATATTAAAACCAATTTCTGCTAAAGCAGGAACAATATACATGATTGTTTTCCACGTTGTAATGCTATCTAAAGCACTAGAAATAGTTTCGGGCAAAACTAATTTATCATAATCGATAGAAACAGTTAAATTACCAGTTTCATCACTAAAAGTAAAAGCATCGGAAAGTGAAGTTAACAAATTAATTAAAGAACCTAATTCATCATATATTGATGTATTTACTCCATTAATCGTCGTTTCAGTAACTTGAGTCATTAACTTATTATCTAATACAGAAGATGGATCAGAATTGCCAAATGAAATAGTTGAATAATAGGCAGAATCATTATATGAAGCCAATAAATTCAAAATGGCTTGGAAATCTTTATTTTCAATTGTCGAAGTTCCATCTTGAGTAGTTGACTTATTAATTTCATCTGCTGCTTGTGACGCAAGTGATAGCATTGAAGATAATGGCGAAATAAACATTGCCGCAATTAAAGTTCCACATATCGCTCCTTCAAGTCCAGATAACAATCTGTGTTTTTTATTTTTTCTTCTATCTTTCGAAACAAAAACAACAAAAGTCACTAAATAGATTAGCCAAGTTAATACTGGTGTAATAATTACTACCAAAATCATGCCGACTATCAATAAAACTAAGCCGAGAGCAGAATGAACTAATCCTATAGCCGTTTGATATAAAGCAGGATTAGATGTTGATTCAATTAAACCTAAAGCGTTTATTATATCGACAATAGTCTTATCGACACTTGTAAATTGAACACTGACTAATTCACCTTGTGCTGGTTGAATTTGTATTGAATAATTGAACCACTGACTAAAATCTAATGAAGTGAGTTGATTAACAATTCCAGGCATACATAAAACAAGTATGACGATTAAAATACCTTCAACGATATATTTACAGGTAGTCCTATAAATACCTCTAAATAAGGCCCAAATCCCTCCTATTAGCGTACCTAATAGCAAAAACAAGAAAAGGTAGTTCCAATTGACGTAATTTAATATTTGTTGTAAATCAGCAAGTATCAACATCATTTTCTCCTCCCTGTAGCTTATTTTATTATACAAAAAAACATATTATATATATAATACTATCTAGAAATAATAAACATAAATTTTAACTTTCTTTTAAGTCGATAAATTATTATAATCATGATTATTGGAATCAATTATGCAAATATACGGAAAAGATAAATTCAATTTACCACCTGATAAACATAAAACTCTATATTCTTTATCAAACACTTCTTGTATTATTTTATTTTTAATTGGTTGGCTAGGTTTCCAAGCTATTGGCTATTTAGTTGAGCTTATTTTTCTATCGTTTGTCGGTATTGAAGAATTTAATGCTAATATTTCTTTACAGGCTTACTTTCAAATGGCAGTTTATCTAGTTTTATTTGCGATAATTGTCTCTTGTTTTTATTTATTTGATCGCGATGGTTTTATTAGAAAAATCAAAACGTTTAAACAGGCATCGACTTTCCAAACTGCGATTATTTTTCTTGGGTTATATTATCTATTAAATTTTGCATATTCAATACTCCAACAAGTAATTATTAATCTTGGAAATATTCAATTAAGTCCTAATAACAATCAATCGACAATTGAAACTCTTTTATCAGTTAATCCAATTCCCATAGTGATAACTACAGTAATTCTCGCCCCAATTTGTGAAGAATTAACTTATCGCCAAGGATTATATGAAGTCCTTTCTCGAAAAAATGAAAATCTCGCTATTATTTTAACCGCGTTAATTTTTAGCTTAATTCATGTTGATATTATAGGAATATGCCTGGATTTTTCTACTGACTTACTAATTAATGAACTATTAAATTTCCCCGCTTATTTATTAGCGGGCATCGCACTATCTTTAGCATATAAAAAGCACCATTTAGTCACTGAATCAATCAGCATGCATTTCATGGTTAATTTAATTAGTACAATTATTTTGCTATTGGAGAATTTAATTAATGTCTAATATTAAAAATATCAATTTAAAAATTTTGGATAATTTTTCACTAAAGATTATTGCAATAATTTTAATGACAATAGATCACATAGGTTTATTTTTTATTCCTGAGCCTACTTTTGCATATGAAATTCTTCGAATAATTGGACGTTTAGCAATGCCTATATTTTGCTTTTTAAGCACACAGGGTGCTTTAAAATCGCATAAACCGATTATCTATGCGATAAGATTGCTTATTGTTGGTGTTTTAATCGATGCTTGCATGGTTATTTATGATAGAAACATGTATTATGGAAACGCATTAACTAGTTTATCGTTAGGTGTTTTTGCTGTTTATTTTTTAAATAAAAGAAATTTACTTTCACTTGTTTCTATTATTCCACTATCGATTTTAGCTCTTTCTAGCTTTTCATTTTTTCCAATAAGAATGGATGATGGCTTATTATCTGCTTTGCTATTTGTCTCTTTCTTTTTAGCTCAATTAGTCGCGGAAAAATATGCAGAATACGTCGGGAAAAGCTCGGGATTTTCTAATGAAACTATCCAATTGTATAAAGCGAATTATCTTCAAAGCAAAATAAATATCCTCGCCTGCATATTTATGTTAACTTCATATTTAATTTTGATGCTTATAGATATGTATCAACTAAATCAATATCCAGTTGAGAACACTTTATCTTTTGCAATTCAATCATATGGTGTATTATCAGCTGTTTTTATCCTTTTATATAATGGAAAATTAGGCTATAGTAACAAGATATTAAAATATTCTTTCTACATATATTATCCATTGCATATTTTAATCTTTTATATAATTTCATATTTTATTTAAAAGCATATAATTTGTTTAAATAAAAATTCTCAATTATACTTATTAAGTAGGAGGTAAGAAAATGATTGTTTATTTAAAAAATATTAACGACTTTCAAAATGAAATTTCAACAGGTACAACATATGTCGATTTTTATGCCGATTGGTGTAATCCATGTAGAATGCTTGGACAAATTTTTGAAGAATTAGATGAAAAAAATCCCGATTTAAAAGTATTAAAAGTAAATGTTGATACTTTTCCAGAATTAGCCAGTAAATATGGTGTTTATTCTATTCCTCAGGTTAACATCTTCAAAAGTGGTCAAGAAGTCGATAAATTTATCGGATATAGAGGAAGTCAAGAATTACAAGAAATCATCGATCAAAACAAATAACTCTTGCATTTTATCTATAAATGTGCAATTATATATAGGCGTTAAGTTTAACGCTTATATTTGCAGGCGTAGTTCAATGGTAGAACTTCAGCCTTCCAAGCTGATCACGCGGGTTCGATTCCCGTCGCCTGCTCCACTAATAAGTTTGATTATTCAAACTTTTTTTCTTTGAATTATTTTCTAAAATTTTGCTGTAATTTCGAACTTTTTATCAATTTTTATCAAAATATAAATTTGATTTCTCGCATTCTAAAGCGTTTACAATTAAAAAATATTTATATATAATTTAATTAAGAAAGGGGCTATTTACTATGGCAGAAGAAAGAACCTTAAAAAACAAAATTTATCACGTTCATAAAAGACCCAAAGATGGAAAATGGTGTATTAAATTAGAAGGAAGTGATAAGGTTATTAAAACCTTCTCTACTAAAGTCGAAGCCGTAGATTATGTTAATGGCTTAGCTGAACGTAATGATGCGTCAATTAAATTAAAAGCATCTAAAGGCAAAAGCGCTGGTAAATTTGTAAAAAACAAATAGCCGATTGTGTTATTAGTACCTCAATAAATTGATATAAATGAGGTACTTTTTATTTTTGTTGTTTTTCGCTATACTATAAATTATGAAACGAATTTCTAAGCTGTCCTTTTTATCATTTGCTATTATCAGTTTATTTTGCTTAGTTTCCTGTAACCAAAATCCAAATGTTTTTAGCGAACAATCTAAAATTATTTTAAAAGATGAAGAAACTACTATCGGTGAAATTTCAGGTAATAAAGGCAGTAAAATCGATGGTGAAAACCTAACTAAATTAACTAGTTATCAATCTAAAGACAACACTACTTTTAAAGGTTGGTATTCTGATATCGATTATACAAAAAAAGTCAATATCAAATATTATCCAATGGAAGATGAAAAAATATTCTATGGTTTTTTTGCAAATCACGTAAGCATAAGTTTGGAAAAATCAGATAATGATGCTAGCTATCCTAGTTCTGAAAACGATATTTATTTTTTTGAAGGTGTTGAAGGAGAAGAAATTGATGGTGAATTCCCCATCCCTGATAAACCAGGTTATTCATTTTCAGGCTGGGTTAATAAAGATACTGGTGAAAAATTCTCTACTAAATTTTATCCTAGTGAAGACATTACATTGATTCCTTCTTTTACTTTATATCCAACAATTAGCTTTGTTACTAATATTGAATCATACCAAATTCCCGATGTTTCAATTAGACCTGGCGATAATATATTAAATACTCTTATAGAAAAACAAATTATTGATGATTCTAAATTAGATAAAGGTGAAGATTTTAAATTTTATGGTTGGTCTACTTCCGATGAATATACAGACACATTTAATTTAGATACTACTATGCCTGAGACTTCATTTACTTTATACGCCGATTTTGTATCAAAGCGCACTATTCATTTTGATACATCTATCTACGATAATGATATTTATATAGACGATATAACTTGTTTCCCTGGTGATAGTATTCAAGCTCCTAGTCTATCTTCATCTACCTTGTTAGACACTAATTTTCACTATTTTATCTCATGGTATGAACATGACGAAAATGGCGAATTTTTAGATACTCCATTTTTTGAAAATAATCATATAATGCCAAAAGGAGATGGCGATATTACTCTCTATCCAAAATTAGGTAATAAATATTGCGTTGAAATCTACGATAATGATACATTAATTACATTTTTTTACTCTAAACCTGAGCAAACATTTAATTTAATGGATGTATTTATTGATAATAATTTAACAATATCTAATTACATCGAACAACAACAATTATCAAATAGACATTTCAATTATTTCTATTTTTACGATGCAGATGATAACGTTGTACCAATAGATAACTACTCTAATTATCAAATTAATTCAGATTTAAAAATATATCTCGATTTTGAAAATTATTTAGATTTAACTTTTTCATTTGAAGATCCTTACGACAATTCTCTTTCTAATTTAATATCAAATTATCAAACTAAAGCTTTTAATACAGTTAGTACTGATGTTGAAACTGAAATTAATAATTATGTTAATAGTACATTAAACGTAACTTCTCCTGATTTATATAAAGTTACAAATCAATATTATTTAAATGAAAATAATCAAAAAGTGTATTTCAATTACCCAATTTCATGTGAAATCAATCCTTCTAATTCATTTGCTTGTGTAATTAGCAAAAAAATAAATATCAATTATTCTTTATATATTGCTAATATAGATACCGATGAAACTGAATTTATCGCTTCTGGAACATATTCAAATTATCAAAATGAAACTATTTTAGAAGATACAATTTCATTCACTGATTCAAATATAATCATTTATGGTCAATCATATAATTTAGAAAACGCTAAAGATTATCAATTAAATCTAGTAAAAAGTGAATCACAAATTATCAATCTTCCTACCATTTGCCCTAGTGAAGACTTAAATATCGACATTTACATATCAGTAATTAAATAAATTTAATATTATTTGTCAATTTTTTGATTCAATTTTGCTTTTAATATTTCAGCCGATTTCTTATTTATTAATTGACTCAATTCTTCAATTGAAGCTTGTTTTAATGATTCAATTGTCGGATATGCTTCTAAAAGCATATTCTTTCTTTTTTTACCAATACCAGGAACATTATCATAAATTGTCTGATAAAGATCTCTAGTGTGTCTACTTCTAAATGATGTTATTGCAAATCTATGAACTTCATCTTGCATACGCATTAAAAAGAAAAATAAAGGGGATTTTCTATCAAGAGGAATCTCAACACCAGTCATTCCATTGATTAATGCATCTGTCTCATGTTTTTCGTTCTTTTTTAAACCGCATAATGGTATAAATAGGTTTAACTTTGTTTCAACATCTAAAGCGATGTTAATTTGATTTTCGCCACCATCGAGAATAATTAAATCCGGTTTTTTTTGATTTTCGTTAATTAGTCTAGTTAATCTACGCGTTAAAACTTCTTGCATAGATGCCAAATCGTCTTTTTTATTCTCACCTTTGATATTATATTTTCTATATAATGAAGGAACCTTTTCACCATTGATAAATTTAACCATAGCACCAATTGCATCAGATCCTTGTAAATGTGAATTATCATATAATTCAATATCTAAAGGTGTAGTATTTAATTCGAGTTTTTCTCCTAGTTCTTCTAACAAAGCAAGCTTATCATCTTCAAGCCTCGCAGTTTGAAAATGCTGATCTAATCCCTGTTTAGCGTTTTCTAAAGCCATAAACAAAAGATCTTTTTTAAATCCTCGTTCTGGAACAACTACTTTAATTGACAATGTTTCTTCTAACAAGTTAGCTATATCTTTTGCTGATATAATTAGTTCTTTAGGTTTAGGATGAGATTCATAAAATTGCATTATAGCTGTAGATAAAACTTCATTAATATCTGAATATAGTTCGATTACAAACAAATTTTTACCTAGTAAAATTCCTCTTCTATATAAGAAAAAAACAATTGAAACATAACCTTCGCGAATTGAATATCCGACAATATCTCTATCAATGTGATCTTGCATCATTATCTTTTGTTGAGAAACAATGTGATTGATAGCTTCAATTTGCTGCTTATATTCTAAAGCGCGTTCAAATTCTAGTTTTTCTGAACAATCTTTCATTTTTTGTTTCAAATTAGAAATCATTTCAGAAGTATCGCCATTTAAAAGCTTTGTTATACCTTCTACGATGTCTTTATATTCATTCTTATTTATTTTATTAATGCATGGGCCTAAACATTGACCAAGATAATAATACAAACAAGGTTTATTGGGAATATGTTTACATTTTCTTAGCGGGAAGATTTTATTTAATAAATTAACCATTGTATAACATGATTTAGAAGATGGAAATGGTCCAAAATAATAATATCCTTTTTCTTTATCCTTATAAGATATTTTTAAAAACGGATCATTATCTTTTTTTAAAGCGATATATGGATACATTTTTCCATCTTTAAGCATGATATTATATTTTGGATAATATTTATGAATAAGATTAATTTCCAATAAAAATGCTTCTTTTTCAGTATTAGTTTCAATAATATCAAAATCATCTATTTCATGGACCATCCTTTGGACCTTACCTTCTTGAGGACGCGTGAAATATTGTTTCACTCTTTTTAAGAGTGATTTTGCCTTTCCAACATAGATAATCTTTCCATTTTTATCTTTCATTTGATAAGAACCTGGCTTATCAGGCAAAAGATCAATTTTTGATTGCAAAATTAAATTCATTTCAAATATACAACAGTTGCTCCTAATCCGCCTTCATGTTCACCACCAGGTCTAAATGATTCTACATTTTTATTTTTAGATAAGTAGTTTTGAACCATTTTTCTTAGTATTCCTGAGCCAAAACCATGAATAATTCTAACTTGATGATATTTAGCCAAAATTACATCATCCATATATTTATCAAGTTTGTCATATGCTTCTTTTTCATATAATCCTATCAAATTACATTCTAAAGGCACAGAAGATTTTCTAACAATCATCTTATCGAGATTTGAAAGTGGTTTTTCAACTTTTTCAATATTAGGAATATAAATAACATCGTCAAATTTTGTTTTAATAGAAACACCTTCTAAATTAACTACTAACGTCTTCTTAGATAAATTTAGACTAGTTATATATCCGATATTATCCATTGAAATCACTTTAACTTTATCACCTATTAAAAAAACATGATTGCTTTTTGGCTTTGACTTATTCTCTTCTTTCTTTTTGGTAATATTATGCAAAATATTTTTAATTTGCGCTAATTGATTTAAATTTATCTTATTAGCCTTATAAGCCAATTCGATTTTTTCAAGTTCTTGGTCAACTAAACTTTCGATTTTTTTGTTGGCTTTTTCAGCGATATTTTCTTTTTCTTTTGACAAAGCAAGTATCGCTTCCTTTCTTCTATTTGACAATTTTTCAAGCTCTTGTAATTTTAAATTGTATTTTTCTTTTAACTTTTCATTTTGCAATTGCAATTTAGAAAGCTTATCCATTGCTAAATTTTGTTTTGAAGAATTTACATCTGATAAATATTTTTTAGCATACGCCAATACATCATTATTAAATCCGATATTTTTAGCAACTTCTAAAGCGTACGATTTTCCAATTAATCCCTCTTTAAATTTAAAGGTTGGCGCTATTGTATTTTCATCAAAAATCATTGCTCCTGTAAGAATTTTACTATCGCTTAAAGCCAAATTTTTTATACCTTCATAATGTGAAGTTAATATTGAAAATAATCCAATTTTTTCAACTAATTTAATAACACCAACACCTATAGCTTCACCATCATTTGGAGAAGTTCCTTGCCCTATTTCATCAATAATCAATAAAGAATTTTTAGTAATGTTATTTAGCGAATCATTTATCATTGCGATGTGGGAAGAAAATGTCGATAAATTATCAATAATAGATTGGTTATCCCCTGAAATAAAAAATATGTTGTCAAAAACTTTTAATCTTGCTTGCTGCAAGCAATCTACCATCAGTAATCTTTGATTCATATAACACGCTAATGCTATCGCTTTTATAAAGACTGTCTTACCACCAGCATTAGGCCCGGAAATTACTAGAATTTTTGAATTATTACCACCTAAATATAAACTGTTCCTGACCAATTTTGATTCTTCAATCATCAATATTCCTAATTCAGGCAAATAAATATCTTCACTTACTTTAGCGATACTACCTTTATATGATAAGCCAAAACTAACTCTCGCATATAATGAATCAAGCTTTAAACAATATTTATAATCAAATTCAATTTCATCAAGTCTACTAGAAATAATTTTAGTAAATTCTTCTAATATGCGCTGAATTTCAATTTCTTCTTCTTTTTTTAATTCCAAAATTTTATTTTCTAAATTCAATATTTCAATAGGAATTATAAATATTGTATTTCCAGTATTAGAAACATCACTTACTATTCCATTAATTTTATTTTTATACATAGATTTTACCGCTAAACTAGGTAAACCATTTTTAATGACCTCTTTTTCCTCAGAAAGATAATTTGCATACCTATTAACGCAGTTTTTAATAATTGATGAATATGAATTTTTCAGTTGCTCTAGACTTTTACGAATTGTCGATAATTTAATAGATGCATTAGATGAAATAGTAAAATCAGCCAATATAGATTCATATAGTCTATTTTCCAAAGATGAATAATCTTGAAAATCATATACAATATCTAAAATTTTATCGAATTTATTGTTATTTAATGATATAAATCCTCTTTTTAATTCATGTAAATTTGCAAAGAAATTAGCGTAATTATACAAAAGCTCACTCGAAAGAATTCCACCTTTTTTTACATAGTCAAAACTATCATGCAAACTGTTTACTCTTTTAAAATTAATTGTATTTCCTAAATTGAAAAACTCTAACATTTCTTCCATAAATGCATGTTCTTTTTCAATTTCAGATTGTCGATATATTAAACCTAACTTTTCATATTGAGTCAATGCATCTTCAAAATTGAAATACGGTTTAACCATTTCTTCGATTCTATTGATTTCTAAACTTGTAAAATTTGACATAAGTTAACAATAATATATTATCACAAAGATTAATCTAAATTATCATGTTATAATAAAAGGCGATGGATTATTATAAATTTAAAATAGACGAATCAAAAATGGAAGAAATACGCGATTTTTATAATGCGGAATTAATCGAGTCTAGTAAAAGGCCGTATGATGTTTTTGATATAACCACTTACGATAAAGTCCATATTGCTTGTTATCGATCTAAAAATCAATATACAATTGTTTTTTCAGGAGAAAAAGACGCTGTTAAATCTGAAGTGGAGATATTTTTTAAAAATGCCATTAAAATTACTCAAAGTGAAAATGCTATTAATGGTGAATGGGAAGATAATTCTTTTCAAATCGGATCTGATGAAGTCGGTATCGGTGATTTTTTCCTTGGTTTTTATATTTGTTCTTGTTATTTAGATAATCAAGATATTCAGTTTATAGATTCTTTAGGCGTAAAAGATTCAAAAAAATTATCTGATTCAAAAATTGAAGAAATTGCGCCAATTTTATTAAAAAGAATAAAAAAACACGCCATTTGTATTTCACCCACTAAACTAGATGAATATAAAGCTAAAAATTTCTCTACTCATGTTATTTTAGCTAAAGCTCACAATTTTTGCCATGAAGAACTTATAAAAAAATATAAGTTATCTAGTGATATCCCAATATATATAGACCAATTTGAAATGGAAAATAACTACATTAAATACGCTAATCCTCGTCTTAAAAATCCACTTATTTTTAAAACTAAAGGTGAATCATTTTATCCATCTATTGCAACAAGCAGCTGTCTAGCGAGATATTTTTTCTTAGAAGATTGGAAAAAAATGAACGAACATTTCAATATGGAAATTCCTAAAGGTGCCTCTAGTGAAGTCGATAAAACATATAAAGCATTAGTAAAAAAATATGGTCAACAAGAAGTTGACCCATATGTTAAACACTTTTTTAGAAATTACAAGTTAGATAGCTAATCCAAATTTAACAATCGCCTTTTTAAAATAATCATCTAAATCAGCATAAAACACCATTTCCTTATTCGTAAAAGGATGGATGAATTTAATTTTATATGCGTGAAGTAATTGACCACAATTAGCAAAATCGCATTTCCTATTTGTGTATAATTCATCACCGACAATAGGATGTTTAATATATGAAAGATGAACTCTAATTTGATGAGTTCTACCAGTTTCTAACTGACAAGATAATAAGCCTGCACCATTAAATTGCCTGATAAGTTTAAAATGTGTAACACTTGGTCTTCCATCGTCAGTTACAGCCATCTTTAATCTATTTGATTTATCTCTACCAATAGGAGCATCAACTTTAAACTTTTTGTTGCTAAAAAAGCCATAAGCTAGAGCAAAATATTGTCTATCAACTAAATGTTTACTTATCATTTCAGAAAGCTTCTGTTTCGCTAATAAAGTTTTTGCGACAATCAATAATCCTGAAGTATCTTTATCAATTCTATGAACTATCCCCATACGAAATTCATCATCCATACTTTCATTATCTTTGTTAAAATAATAAGCTAATCCATTAGCTAAACTATCTTGATAATGTCCACTAGAAGGATGAACAACTAAACCGCGTGGTTTATTTACAACCATAAGATATTCATCTTCATATAAAATATTAAAGTCTATTTTAACTGGAGTAATTTTACTTAGATCAACTTCGGTATATTCAAATTCAACAAGATCGCCGATTTTAACTTTAGTTGATGGTTTATCAATTTTTTTAGAATTAAGTAAAATACCTTCTTTAATAATCTGACTTATTTTACTACGGGAAAGATTTAGTTGATTAGATAAAACTTGATCAAGTCGACCTTCAAACTCAATCTTTATTTTCATTACTATCTCCTAAATTATCTTCTTTTTTAACTTCATTAATCGTATCGTTAGTTAAATTATTTTTGCTTTTTCTTACTTTCTTATTTGAAAAGTAATCCTCAAATATAATAGCAACTAATAAAATAATACATCCGATAACTAAATATGAATCTGCTAAATTAAAAGTAGGAAAATTGTAATTGCCAAATTGGAAGCGAATAAAATCAATAACCCCAAAAGGATAAAATGCTCTATCGATTAAGTTACCAACACATCCTGATAGCATCAACAATAAAGAGATACGATAAATAGTTAATAACTTTTTCCATTTCCATACTAGCATAGCAATTAATAAAATAGAAGCGATACTTGAAATGGAAATTAACAGTGCTTTATTCCCTGCTAATGAACCCCATGCAGCACCAGTATTATGAATAACATCAAAATAAAAGAAATTAGGAATTACAGTAATTGAAGTTCCCATAGGAACATATATTTCAAACAGCCATTTTGTCATTTGATCTAGACCTATTAAAATAGGCACTAACCAAATTAACGATTTAAAAAACCATTTTAACTTTTCAATTACTAACTTTGAATCTATATTTTTATTCATGATTTAAAACCTTTTGACAACGTGAACATACTTTATGTTCATTATAATCACTAACATCTTCTCTATAATTCCAGCATCTTTCGCATTTGCAATAACTCGTTTTACAAGTTTCAATTTTCTCTTCTGCTTCAATCAAATTAAATTTAGCAATCATCAAATAATCTTTGACATTTTCTAATCCGATAAATTTAATGGATTTAATTTCATTTTCATCTAAAGTTGAAAAATTAACTTCAACTTGTAAATTAGAGTCAAACTTATTTGCAGTTCTATCTTTTTCTAATTGGCGGAATATCTTTTGTCTAATTGTTAAGAAAGTATCGTAATAATTGATCTTATCAAGATCGTATTTATCGTTAGGGAAACTAGCTAAAGCTATATTTCCTTCTACTTTTGAAGGTAAATTATCGTTAACTTCATCCATAGTAAACGGCAATATAGGAGAAAGCATAATAGCAAGTTTTTTGCTAATTTCTAAAATAGTATGCTGACATCCTTTTCTAAGTAAAGAATCTTTATCTTCACAATATAAAATATCTTTAGAAAGGTCTAGATAAAAACTAGATAAATCATTAATCATAAAGTTTTCAATTAATGATGTAACACCTAATAAATCGAAATCAGCATATTCTTTATCAACTTTTTCTTCTAATTGATAAAGTTTATTTAATATTAAATCATCTAATGGTGAATATTTATATGGCTTAGACATATCTATCAATTCTTCATCAGAATCATATAAATTTGAAAGCATAAATTTGAAAGTGTTTCTAATTTTTCTATAAGAATCACTTACAACTTTAATTAAATCGTTAGATAATTTAATTTCAGCCATAGTAAAATCGATAGAAGCAGTCCACAGTCTTAAAATATCTGCTCCATAAGTATTGCAAATTTCTTCTGGAGAAATTCCATTACCTTTAGATTTAGAAAATTTTTCACCATTTTGATCGACGATAAATCCATGTGTCAAAATCATCTTATATGGTGTTTTATTGCCAGTTGCAACTGCTAATGTCAAAGAAGAATTATACCAACCGCGATATTGATCTGTTCCTTCAAAAATCAAATCTGCTGGATATTTACTATTTAAAGCTTTTTGAGCTGATAGCCAAGAAGAGCCAGAATCAAACCAAACATCCATTATGTCTTTTTCCTTAGTGAACCTTCCATTTGGGGATTTAGGATTAGAATAATTTTCAGGCAAAAGATCTTTAGCATCTTTTTCAAACCAAATATTTGAACCGTATTGTCTAATTAATTCAATAATATGATCAAAAACTTTCTTTTCGATAATAGGTGAACCATCTTCATTATAGATAATAGGAAGAGGAACTCCCCAAGCTCTTTGACGAGAAATGCACCAATCTTCTCTACCTTCTATCATTTTTTGAAGTCGAATTTTACCCCAACTTGGTTTATATTTAATTTGATCAACCTCATTTAATATATCGTTTCTAATCTTAGAAATTGAACAAAACCACTGAGGAGTAGCTCTAAAGATAATAGGCTTTTTAGTACGCCAATCATGAGGATAAGAGTGATTAATAACTTTGCTAGCTAACAAGTAGTTATTTTCTTCGAGAATTTTAATTACTTCCTTATTAGCATCTTCATAAAATAAGCCTTGCAATCTTGAACCAGCCTCTTTAGTCATATAACCTTTTTCATCAACTGGACAAAACGGAGGAATATTATATTTTAAACACACTTTATAGTCATCTAAACCATGACCACCAGCAGTATGAACACATCCTGTACCTGAATCACTAGTAACATGTTCACCAACAATTACTAAAGATTCTTTTTCTTCATATAAAGGATGTTGAACCACACAATATTCTACTTCTTTACCTAAAAACGATTTTAATAATTCGCATTTAGATAAATTGCACTCACTAACTACCTTGTCTTTTAAATCTTTTAAAAAGATTAAATTACCTTTATCTGTCGAATATAATCCATATTCCATATTTGGATTTAAACTAACAGCTGTATCAGCTGGAATTGTCCAAGGAGTAGTAGTCCAAATTACAAAACTATCACCTTGAGAAATTAAAGAATTTCCCTTTTTAACTGGCATTTTAACATATAAAGTTGTGGCGTCATCATTTTGATATTCAATTTCTGCTTCCGCTAATGCACACTCACTTGAAGGTGACCAAGCAACTGGTTTTAATCCTTTATATATATAACCTTTTAAAGCCATCTCAGCAAAAATTTCAACTTCATAAGCTTCATATTCTTTATCCATAGTAATATATGGATGTTGCCAATCAGCGACAACACCTAGCCTTTTGAAGCCTTTCTTTTGACCCTCTACTTGCTTATATGCATATTTCATACAAGCTTTCCTAAATTCTGAAACAGGTATATTTTTCCTATCGACTCCTTGTTTAGTAACAGCATTTTCAATAGGTAAACCATGAGTATCCCAACCTGGAATAAACTTAATTTGATAACCTTTTAATGATTTATAACGATTAATGACATCTTTGATAATTTTATTTAGTGCATGTCCAGTATGAATTGGACCATTAGCGTATGGAGGACCATCGTGAAGATAAAATTTCATTTGTCCTTTATTTTTTTCAACCATTTTTTCATATAGGTGCATATCATCCCATTGTTTTAATCTTAATGGTTCATTTTGAGGTAAATTAGCTCTCATCTGAAACTTGCCTTTTGGCATTAATAATGTCTTTTTTAATTCCATATTTCCTCCTAAATAAAAAGTCTTCTACAAAGGGACGAGTTACCGCGTTACCACCCTTTTTCAAAGACTATATGTTTCTTTGCACTTAATTTATTTCAGCTCGAAGTGATCCGTTTATCTTCCTTTTATATCATCTTTCACCAACTATGACTCGCTTAGATAAAAGTAAAGATGCGTCTGTCTTCTCAACGCCACATCGATTTATTATAAAATAATAATTTCCTCTCTTCAACTAGCTATTTTGTTTTTCTCTTTACTAACTAACTTGAGTGGTTTAACATCAAAATTAGTTTTTGTTTTATATAACAATATCCTTTTTTCTCTTGGAATAAATACGCGAATTTCTTCTGAATTATATCCAACTTGTATTCTATTATCATCGACAATAATCGGGCGTTTCAAACAGGTAGGATTTTTATATATAAAATCTATAAGTTCTGAAAAAGTCAAAGTGTCTAGATCAATTTTATTCTCTTTAATAACATTTGAACGTTTAGAAATAACTTCATCTGTTCCATCTAGAGATTTAGATATCATCTCTTTAATATCATCTTTAGTTAACATCGGGGAAAGTATATTAATCAGCCTATAAGGGATTTTTTCATTATCAAACCACTCTTTAACCTTTCGACAAGATGAACACGATGGCGAAACAAATATTTTAATCATATAATAACCACTTCCGTTCTATTAGCACTATTAATTATTTTAATATTATTTACTAATATAAACAAGTTTACTTTTTATTATTAGAAGAATCGTCTTCATCTTCAGATTTAGTAAAATCAATAATACCTTCTTGATCTAATTCACCTTTTTTAGGAGCATCCTTATCTAAAGGTTTACTTTCTACTTGGCTTTGAGACGAATTATTTGAATCATCTTTAGCACTACTTTCATTTTCTTTAACTTCTTGATAAGTAGCTTTTTCATCCTCGTCGTTTTCTCTATTTAAATCATATTTAGCATAATAGGCTGTTTTGGCTTGAGCTAAAATAATTTTCAAACTCGGAGAAACTCTTTTTAACATCAAATCAGAGTAAGCGGTATAAAATAAAATATCAAACAACCTTTCTTTTACATAAAAAGGCACGTATAACAATAAACTAGCTATAACAGCAATAAACGGAATAAATTCATAAGCCATACCTTGAATGAATAACAAGCCTATTGACAACCCAAAATAAACGACAAACAAAACGATATATCCTATATAGTTAACAGATATATCTAATTGAAAATGTTCTTTGCTGACATTAGAAATGACACCTTTTCTTAAAAGTACAGTAAATTGGCTAGAAAGTGTATTAATTTTATTATCAGTTAACAAAATATTGCTGACATAAAAGGTAGATTCATTTTTTCTAAGTGAATATAAAACATAGATTGCAGGAGCAACAAAAGATAAAGACATATATAGCGAATTATATCTATAAAATAAATCTCCGTAAGTTTCTAAAAAAGCTTCCTGGCTTGAAATATCATTAGTCAAATTTAAATAAGCTGAATACATATCAGGAGAAATACTAACTTCTAGTAAAATAATAATCAAATTACTAACAATACTACCTAACAATGAAAAAAGTATAGCAAATAAAAAAACATTAAAAATTCTAAATGGATTCTTGTTGAAATTATAATAATTAATAAAAGCTGCTTTTAATGATATTTTCTTATTAGAAAAACGAGACACTTCACTATTTTGTAAGCTGCAAGCATATAAAATAGGACAAACGACATAAAAAATTGCAAAGATAAAGATAAAAGTTAAAACGAAAGAAAGAAACAAATTTAAAAAATAATTGCTAATATTGAAATTTATAGTGTTAACTAACAACACTGCAGAAAACAATACAAAGGCTAACAAAACATATAAAAATGAAGTTATCGGTGTCGATTTTAAATAAGTATTTAAATTTTGCTTTATAACTTTTAAAAGATTTTGATTCATTTTACCTCCGCACGATAAGAATATAATACTCTATTTTCCTTTTTTATTCATAATAGAATACTTGTTTTTTTCATCGTAATAATTATTTACTTTTGATAAATCGTACAACTGATTTACTATATGTTCCATTCTAGAATTATCAAAGACTACATGATTATCCATTTTTTCAATGTTTTTAATCAATTTCTTAACTTCAGACTTATGACAAATATAAGAAAATTTAATATTGTCATCTTTTCTAATTTTATAATCTATTTTATTGTTAGTTACTACAATAGAAACAAATAACGGCGGCTTAGTTTCATCCCAGCCGAGATATTTAGCTAACATTATGGTTCTTTGTTCATTAAACCACATTGGGTTAGATATTTTTCTTAAACTGACATCATTGCTAACAACTTCCCAATTTTGAGAGGAATAAGATTCGCCTTTTAAATCCGATTCATAATATCTACTGGCAATAACATATATATATTTATCGCCAATAATTAAATGAGATATTTTTAGTGGCGCTTGGTTTTTATCAATAGAAATATTTAAATTATTTATTAAAAAATAATCTTTATCTTGAACTAAAGAATATAATTTTCTCCAAAGCAAATACTTAAAAATACTATCAGCATATTTATGTGATAATAGGAAACCTAAAATTAAGGCCACGACAAAAATAATAGCCAAGGTTCCTATTAACACATAAATAAAAGTCTGCATATATTAAATGAGTTCTAAAGCGATTTTCATCATGTTGATGAAACCTGTTTGTCTTTCTTCAGGAGTTGTTTCTTGTTTAGTAATAAATGAATCAGAAACCGTTAAAATAGTTAAAGCTTGTTTTTTATAATAGCTGGCTAAACAATATAAAGCGTAAGTTTCCATTTCAACGCATAAACATCCCATATCTGCCCATTTCTTCCATTCATCTGGACTAGCAGAATAAAATAAATCACTAGAAAAGACATTTCCAACATGAGCGGGTACATTCATCTTATTAGCGGTTTGATACGCTTTTAACAATAAGTCAAAATTGCCGATTGCAGAAAATGTACCAGGTAATTTAAATTGATATGCAAAATTTGAATCTGTACATGCTCCTTGAGCAATAATAACATCAAAAAGTTTACAATCAGGTGAATATGAACCGGTTGAACCTACTCTAATAACTTTTTCAACACCATAAAACTTGTATAGTTCATTAACATATATTCCTAAAGAAGGCATTCCCATACCTGAACCCATAACAGAAACCAATTTTCCATTGTAAGTTCCAGTATAACCATACATATTTCTAACAGTATTAAATTGCTTGACATCCTTTAAAAAAGTATCAGCGATAAATTTAGCTCTTAATGGATCTCCTGGCAATAGAACAGTTTTAGCGATTTCTCCTAATTTTGCTTGATTGTGTGGTGTAGACATAATTTTCTCCTTTCTTAATCAAATATAGTTGTACCATTTAAACACGCTTGAATAATTTTTTTCATTTGTTCAGGATTGTTTTTTATTGACCAATTTGGCAAATTATCAATATCGAAATAATTAACATCAGTAATCTCATAACAAAATGGACCTAGCTTTTTAATCGGCTCAGCTTCAAAAACGACTATATATTCAGGAACTCCTGTAGTTGGAATATTATTATAACGATCTAAAATACCAACTAGTCTAACGAGTTTACATTCTAATCCTGCTTCTTCTCTTAATTCCTTTAAAGCAGATTGACTTGGTGATAATCCAAGTTCAGTCCATCCTCCTGGAAAAGAATATCCTCCATCTGCTCTTTCTTGAACGAGAAGCACTTTTTTTCTATCTTTTGAAAAGATAACACTTCTCACGCTAACTGATGGTGTAGGATATATATCCCTTGAAAAAAAGTTAGGTCTATTTAATTTTATTGAAAATTTGTTATTAATAAAATCGCAAGTTAATTTTTCTAGCTGCGTATAATTATCAATAGCATATGGATCTTTAGAATACTTTAAACCAATTTTAGAAATTTCTTCTACTTTAATTAAAAAATCTACAATATCATTTTTAATCATAAGACTATTATAAAGAATCGATATCCTTCTTTTTAGACTCAATCGAAGGTGAAAGCATAAATGTGGAAAAGACCTTTTCAAATTCATCGTATTTAACTGACTCTAAAATTCCAGCATAAGCGATTGAAATTCTTCCAGTTTCTTCAGAAACAACAATAGTAATTGAATCAGTAGCTTCACTTACTCCTAATGCAGCACGATGTCTAGCACCATATTTACCGACTAAATTTCTAGTAGTTGCTGTAAAAAATACACTAGCTGCGACAATAATATTACCTCTAATTATAATAGCACCATCATGAAGACGGGTCCCTTCATAAAATATAGTTTCAATAATTTCAGGAGTTACTGGACAATTAATGATTGTTCCTGAATCAATATATTTATTTAATGAATCGCTTCTTTCAAAAGTTATTAAAGCCCCTGTTCTAGTATCAGAAAGCCATTTGACCGCTGTAGTGATATTTTTAGCCAACTTTTCACGTGATACCTGACTCAATTCTTTGGAATTAACTCTAGCGTGAGATATAGAATTTGAAAAATAAGTTCTCAATTCACCAAGATTAACAAAAACGACTAAACAACCTGTAACTATAAAAACGCCTAAGACAATGAACGTGGAAATAGTTAAACCAGTAAACCCAAAAATAATCATAAGAACAAGTTCAATTCCAAAAGTCAACCAAACGAACTTTTTCTTGACTTTGTATATGATTAAGAACATAAATAACGCAGCTATTGCTACTGAAAAACCTAAATCTATATAAAACTGAATATTTGGCATATTATACTAAAATCTTTCTTAAATAAACTAATGAATAAACATCGAAAAATGGCTATCACCATCTATAATAAATATAACATATTTACAATAAAAATTAACATCGTTTTTAATATTTTTCTAACTTTTTTTACACAAAATTGCTCTTTCTAAATTATGTTTTTTTGCAATTGTCAATTTTTATGGTAAAATTTAGTTACGCAGCCATAGTTTAGTGGTAAAACTAATGCTTCCCAAGCATTTGATGCGGGTTCGATTCCCGTTGGTTGCTCCATTTTTTTACCGACAATATGTCGGTTTTATTAATGCTTATTAACATGGATATAGTCACTTACATAATTATCGTTATATCGATTTTATTAATAATACTTATTGCTATCTTTTTGGCTTTTTCTTTGAAAATGTTCAATTTAATTTTTAAAATAAATCCAAATAGAAACATTCACGAACTTACTTCACCAGATAAAAAACAGGTTTTAAAATACGACAAATATTTCTTAAATAATCCTAATTTTGAACTATGGGAACTAAAAATCAACAAAAGCACTAATTTCTATGCTCATTTTTTAAAAAATAACTCACATAAATATTTTGTGTGCTTACATGGTTATAAAGGTACTTACAAAGAAGTATCTTTGCATGCAAAGTACATGTATGATAATGGATTTAACATTCTTATGATTGAGCAACGAGCTCATAATCTATCAAAAGCTAAATATACGAGCTTTGGTTATTATGAATCTTTTGATTTGCAAAAGTGGATTAACAAAATAATCGAATATGATCCTTTATCTAAAATTGCTGTCTTTGGCTTTTCAATGGGGGCTGCAACTTGCCTAAATATCGCAAGTTTCAATTTACCCAAAAACGTAAAGTGTTTAATTGCCGATTCTGCTTATTCATCAACTAAAGAAATCTTAAAATATTCCATCTCCAAAAAATTTCATTCATCCATCGCTATTCATTTCATATATTTTTCAATATTGTTTCAATGCTTTCTACATAAAATTCCCATTAGCAAAATTTATCCAAAAAAATCGCTTAAATCGTCTAAATTACCTGTTTTATTAATACATGGTACCATAGATAAAATAGTCCCTTTCTATATGCTTGATGAAAATTATAATTCCATCAATGAAAATATTTTCAAATCTAAATTGATATTGCAAAACGCTTATCATGGTATGGGAATAATTGTCAGCGAAAAAAAATATAAGGAATTTCTTATTTCCTTTATAAATAAATTCATTTATTGATATAATATTTTTTGTTGATATATTATCGAAAGGATTTTTTTATGGAAGAAAAGAAAACTGAAGTTGTTAATGATCCTGCTAATCCTAACAATCTAAAAATTAAAAAGCAATCAAAACTAGTAAAAGAATTTAAGAGTTTTATTACTAGAGGTAACGTCGTTGACATGGCTGTTGGTGTTATCATGGGTGCTGCCTTTGGTAGCATTGTTACTTCTGTTACTAACATCTTACTTTCTGTTTGTACTTGGTCTGTCCCAGGTGGTTTATCTGGATTAATTACTGTCTTACCTGCTTTAAATAATTCTCAAAAAGGTTTAAGCGCTGCTACTGGTTTAGGTCAAACTTTCCAAGCTGCCGACTTACAAGATTTAGCTAAAGCCTACGCTGTTTCTTTATATGGTGATGCTAATCCTACTGCTGCTATCATTGAATCTATGAAGACTACTATTTTATCTAAATATTCTCTTTATGGAACTACCTATGTCTACAATCAATCTGCCACCATTAATTGGGGTGCATTTATCAACGCTGTAATTTCCTTCTTAATTATTGCTTTAACTTTATTTGTCATTTTAAAAGTCTTCACTTATTTACAAGCTAAAAGAAAGAACTATGAAGCTCAAATGCAACTTAAATCTGGATTTATGTATGAAGATGCTTATAATGCCAAGAAAGCTGAATTAGAAAAACAAGCTAAAGATGCTGAAGCTGCTAACCAAGCTAAACTCGCTTTAGAAAAAGAAGAAAATATGAAGCAAGAGCAACTCGATACCTTAAAAGCTATTAAAGAGTTGTTAGAAAAACAAGGTAAATAATTAAAATTTATCGCATTTAAGGAAGGTTTAACTAGCCTTCCTTTTTTATTGAAAAAGTAATATCAATATAATAAAATTAACTAGACGCCGCTTTAGTTTAATGGTAAAACAGAGGTATCGTAAACCTCCATTGGCCGTTCGATTCGACCAAGCGGCACCAGATGTTATAATTAACATCTTTTTTTATTAACATTTATTTGTAAATAATTTAGCTAATCCACCTAGACTTGTTTCTTTTAAAGCGACATCCATTTTCATACCGGTTTCTTTCATCGCTTTTATAACATTATCAAATGAAATTTTATTTGTCCTATATAAAGAAATATTTTTAGCAAATAAATAAGAAGAGTAAGCGTGAATTGCTGCAATTCCATTTCTTTCAATACACGGAATTTGAACATAACCACCGACTGGATCGCAAGTTAATCCTAAAAAATGTTCCATCGCTACTTCACTAGCATATTCAATTTGATAAACACTTAATTTATTTAAGTAAGCTAAGCTAGCACTAGCAAAACAACTGGCTGAACCTATTTCAGCTTGACAGCCTAATAAAGCTCCACTAACTGAGGCGTTTGTCTTTATAAAATTACATATTAATCCGCCGACTAAAAAAGCTTTAGTAATTTCATCGATAGATTTATTTTTATATTTATACTCATAATAAAGTAAACTAGGCACTACCCCACTAGCTCCACAAGTAGGTGTAGTTACAATTTGCTTTCCTTGCGAATTTGCCTCTGCAACTGCATATGCAAAACTAGTTAACAACATACTTCTTTTTTCTTCTATATTTTTGATTGTATTTGCTTGTTTATATATTTTATTTGCGACAGTATTTAATCCAAACGGAGGTAAAATAACACTTTCAGAATTTATTTCATCTTCAATTGTTTGAAATGAAAATTCTATTAATTCTTTTCCATAATTAAAAATATCTTTTTCATCATATTTTTCAATAAGTTTATATATATCCTCAATTTTATCATCCATCATGATCTTTTTTAGTTCTTCAAAACTGTTAAATGGATAACAATCGTTAGTTTGTAATGACTGATTTTCTAAGCAAAAAGATCCTCCACCAATAGAAATATATCTTAACTTAAATTGCTTGTGAAAACTATCATATGCGATTAATTCCATCGTATTTGGATGAACTAATCCTTCAAAAGATGGATTAAAAACAATTTCAATATCTTTATCTTTAAAAACATCTTTAATTACTTTATTTGTAAAATGACCTTTCCCTGTTAAACCTAGTGATCCATATAAAGTAACCTTATAAGAAATATAAACCTTTGATTTATCTAATTTAGATAAAAAATCTAAACAAATTCTATATGGACCGATAGTATGAGATGAAGAAGGACCAGGACCTTTAATTAAAAGCTCTTTTAACGATTTCATATACAAAATAATTATACTAAAAAAGCTAGCACCTTAGTATGATGCTAGCTATAAATAGATTTTAATTAAGCGACAAAGCTAACTAAACAGATAGGGGCGTTATCTCCTTTTCTGTTGTCGAGTTTAAGAATACGAGTATATCCGCCATTTCTATCTTTAAACTTAGGACCAATTTCTTTGAATAGCTTTTGTAAAGCGGTCATTGATTCAGTTTTATCAGTATAGACATCTCTAACAAATCTAGCGGCTTGTCTAATGCTAGCAAGATCACCTTTCTTGGCGTATGTTACTAATCTATCAGCGATTGGTGAAACTTGTTTAGCAACAGTATATGTAACTTCAACTTTACCAGAAATGATAAGTTGAGTAACGACGTTTCTTAACATTGATTTGTCTTTAGAAGTGGTATATGCAGCCTTAAAGCGAACACCACCTTTACCATGTACGTTTTTACGACCTTGAGTTTTCATTTATATAGTCTCCTTATTTAGAGTCGCGGAAAGATTTACCCATAGCAGCTAGTCTTTCTTTGACTTCTTTTAGTGATTTCTTACCGAGATTTCTAACTTTAATCATCTCTTCTTCAGTCTTAGAACAAAGTTCAGAAACTGTTGAAATTGAAGCTCTCTTTAAGCAGTTGTAAGAACGGACAGATAAATCCAAATCTTCAATAGTCATATCGTCAGCTTTAGATGCAGGATTTTCAGTATGACTATCAAAGATAGTAACATCAGCAATCTTATCATCTAATTCTTCGAACTTTTTGAAATGTTCGATGAGAATCTTAGAAGCTAGAGCGACTGCAGCTTCAGGTGTAATAGCACCATTAGTCCATACATCTAAACGTAAAGTATCGTAATTAGTGTCGTGTTCAACACGGGTAGGAATAGTGGTGTAATTTACTTTAACTATAGGTGAATAAAGTGAATCAGTAGCAATAACCCCGTTTGGGAAATTGTAAATCTTTTTATTGGTATCATAGCTGATATAGCCTCTACCTTTGTTAGCTTGAGCTTCCATTTTAAAATGACCACCTTCGGCAACATGACAGATAACTAAATCAGGATTGATAACTTTAACATCGTGAGGGACAACTAAATCACCAGCAGTGACAGTCTTAGGTCCATTAACATCGACAGTTAATATTCTTGGAGTGTCATCATCTTCTTCTGAATCGATAGAAATAACTAAAGATTTCATATTTAAGACGATGGCAGTAACATCTTCTTCAACACCATCAAGAGGAGTAAACTCATGTCTAGCTCCATCAATTTGGATAGAAAAAATGCTAGCACCAGGAATAGAAGAGAGTAAGACTCTTCTCATCGCATTACCAATTGTAATACCAAAACCACCTTCTAAAGGTGATAAAGTATATGTAGCGAAATTTTCTTCTGGTTTAGAAGCGACTAATTCAAAACGACTATCGTGAAATGTTTTCATTTATTTCCCTCCTTATTTATTAGCCTCTAGGGCGCTTTGGTGGACGGCATCCATTATGTGGAACAGGAGTTACATCAGAGATAGAAAGAATTTGTAAGCCAGCAGCTTGCAAAGCTCTAACAGCTGATTCACGACCTGAACCAGGTCCTTTAACATTAACATCAACTTGCTTTAAACCTCTATCGATACAAGCTTTAGCAACTTGATCAGCAGCAACCTGAGCAGCAAAAGGAGTAGATTTTTTAGAACCGGAATAACCGATAGTACCAGCAGATGCCCAAGCGATAACCATACCGTTAGGATCAGTAATTGATACTATAGTGTTATTAAATGAAGCGTGAATATGAGCTATACCACGTTGGAAATTTAACTTGCTGGCTTTTTTAGATAATTTCTTGCCAGTCTTTTTCTTATTTGTACTTGCCATTTTACATGCTCCTTAATTACATGGTAGCAACTTTCTTGTTAGCTACAGTCTTTCTAGGACCTTTACAGGTTCTAGCATTGGTCTTGGTTCTTTGACCACGGCATGGTAAATTTTTCTTATGTCTATTACCGCGGTAACAACCAATTTCCATAAGCCTTTTAATATTGAGATTAACTTCTCTTCTTAAATCACCTTCAACTTTATAATTGCCATTAGCAATAGTGTTTCTAATAGCGGTGATTTCTTGTTCAGATAAGTCTTTAACTCTTTTGGTAGGATCGACTTTAGCCTCAGCAACAATCTTTTTAGCTGTGGAAATGCCAATTCCATGGATATAAGTTAAAGAATATTCAACTAATTTATCATTAGGGATATCAACCCCAGCAATTCTTGCCATATCTTAATAAATTCCTTTCAAAAATATTAACCTTGTCTTTGTTTGTGTTTAGGATTAGAACAAATGACCATAACGCGTCCTTTTCTTCTAATAACTCTACACTTATCACAAATAGGTTTAACTGATGGTCTGACTTTCATAGTATTTAATTTTTCCTCCTAGATTATCAGTTCTTATGACGATAAGTAATTCGGCCCCGTGTTAAATCATATGGCGAGAGTTCAACAGTGACACGATCACCCGGTAAGATACGGATCTTGTGCATGCGCATTTTACCGGAAACGGTAGCCTTAATCACTGTTCCGTTTTCAAGTTTCAATGAATAGTATTGAGGGAAAATTTCCTCAACAGTAGCCTCTACAACAATAAAATTATCTCTCGACATTACTTAAATATCCTTCCACAATAGAATCGATAGTAGTGATATGTGGCCCATCATTATCGATATATATTGTATTTTCAAAATGACAGGTTAATTTGCCATCTTCACTAGCGACCCCCCAACCATCATCGAGTTGTCTTATCTTATCGCTACCTTGATGAATCATAGGTTCAATAGCTAGACACATATTTCTTCTTAATATGACACCATGACCTTTTTCACCATAGTTGAAGATAAATGGATCTTCGTGCATTTCTTTTCCAATACCATGTCCGCCGTATTCTTTAGTAGTAGAATAACCATATTCACTAGCCACATCGCTAATTTTAGCGGATATATCGGAAAGATGATTTCCAACTTTAGCTTGTTGATAAGCTTCAAAGAAGCATTTTTGTGTACATTCAATTAATCTTTGAGCTTCTTTTGAAATTTCACCAACACCGTAAGTTCTCGCCGCATCTGCTTGATAACCATGATAGATATTCCCCATATCGATTGAAATAATATCTCCTTCTTTAAGGATGATATCCTTAGAAGGAATCCCATGAATCAATACATCATTAACCGAGGCACAGATCGACCCTGGATATCCTTCATAGTTTTTGAAAGAAGGGATGCAGTGGTGATGCTTTAAAAACTTTTCTGCAAGATGATCTAGTTCCCAAGTAGAAATTCCTGGCTTAATATGCTCTTTTAGAAAATCGAAGCACTGACCGAGAATTTTACCAGCCTCTATCATCTTTTGAATTTCAGAATCAGTTTTAATATATATCATTAATACTACCTTCCTAATCCTTTGCAGATGTCATTAAAGACCTTATCAATTTCTTGCAAACCATCGACGTTAACCAATAAGCCCTTCTTTTGATAATAATCAATTAAAGGTTGAGTTTGTTGATGATAAGCATCTAATCTTGTTTTGAAAGAAGCTTCAGTATCATCAGCGCGTTGGACTAGTTTACTATGGCATAAATCACATTCACCATCGACAAGAGGTTTTTTAGATTTAAGATTGTAACTAGCTCCGCAATTAGGGCAGATTCTTCTAGAAACTATTCTCTCTATCAAGATTTTTTCATCAGCTTGAATATTTATTACTTTAAATATTGGACGCTGAATTTTTTTAGTTAATTCATCTAAAGCGTCTGCTTGAACGATTGTTCTAGGAAATCCATCTAAGAGATAACCATTTGCACATTCATCATTAGCTAAAGAATCCTTAACTAGATTTATAGTCACACTATCAGGGACAAGAAGTCCTTTTGATATATATGACTTTGCTTCAAGCCCTAGCGGGGTTTGTTTAGAAATAGCTTCTCTAAACATATCCCCCGTCGATAGATGCTTAATGCCGAATTTAGAAACAATGAGTTCAGACTGAGTACCTTTACCAGCACCAGGAGGACCCATAAGAATAATATTTAATTTTTGTTCACTCATCTTCTAATTGCTCCTTGAGAATAGCTGTTACCAGCTAATAATCCATCAATTTGATTTGAAATTTCTAATGTAACACCAACAACGATAATTAGACCAGTTCCGCCTAATGACATCGAAGTCGGAACAGCACCAGTTAACGATAATACTACTGGCAAAGCAGCGATTAACATCAATGACATAGCGCCTAGGAAAGTGATTCTATTCAATACTTTACTAATATAACGCTGAGTTTCTAATCCAGGACGTAAACCAGTAATATAGGTTCCAGATTCTTGGAAATTTTGGGCCATCTTTTCAGGATTAATCTGAAGGTTAGCATAGAAGAAAGTAAAGAAGACAATCAAGGCTAGATAGATAATTAATCCCCATGGCATATACCATACTTCATCATTGATTCCAGGCATTTCAGTTAAAATCTGATAGTTGAAGACATTAGTCATCTGTTTAGCCCAGTTAGGTGGGTTACTACCAGCTATAAATGATACTAAAATACCAGGAGCCATCATTAATGATGAGGCGAAAATTACAGGAATAACACTAGCGGAGTTTATCTTTAATGGTAAGAAAGAAGATTGAGCGGTTTCAGAAGTCTTCGATTGAGATGAAGCTGAATGAGAAACTGGCAACTTTCTTACAGAAATCTCTATATAAGTAACAAAGATAATAATTACTACAAATCCAATTATATACAAAGCCAATTGTACTGAACCTTCCAAAATTAAAGTCGCATCATTGGTTAAGATTTTTTGACCTAAATATTCTTGGAAAGCCGCAATAATTTGCTGAGGTAAAGCTGAAACAATACCAGCGAAGATAATCATAGATATACCATTACCGATACCTTTTTCAGTTATTTGATCACCTAACCACATAAGTAGCATTGTTCCACCTAGCATGTAGATGATAATTTTAGTAAAGCCCCAAGCGGAACTATCTTCCAAGGTTAAGCCTTGAGAATTTTGCATTGTAACAATAATACCATAAGCCTGAACGATACCTAATAAAATAGTTAGATATCTAGTTGTCATTTCAATTTTATGACGCCCTGATTCACCTTCTTTAGAAAGTTCAGTTAATGTCGGTAGAACATCAGTTTGCAGTAACTGGACGATAATTTGAGCAGTGATGTAAGGGGAAACGCCTAACGCAAACAATGAAAATTGTTGCAAAGCTCCCCCACCCATCAAATTAAGAAGCGATAAAATATCACTTGATTCAATTCCAGTAGATGAAATAGAAACACCAGGTATGGTTATAGCCGATCCTATTCTGAAAATCAGAAAGATGGCAAACGTAAACATGATACGGTTTAGAACATCTTTATTGTGTAAAATGGCGGCTATTTTTTTCATATTATCTTACCTTGGCTATAGAGCCAGCTTTCTCAATCTTCTCTTTAGCAGTTTTTGAGAAAGCATCAGCGATAATAGTGATTTTACAATTTAATTCACCATCGCCAAGTACTTTCACAGGGCCGTTATCTTTGATGAAGACCTTAACATCAATTTCAGTGCCATCTTCAAAGCCTAAAGCATCAATCTGCGAAAGATTAATAACATTATACTCCTTACGATTGATATTTTTAAAGCCACGTTTAGGAATACGTCTATAAATTGGTAACTGACCACCTTCAAATCCAGGATTGATAGCACCACCTGATCTAGCGCCAGCACCTTTTTGACCTCTAGTAGAAGTTTTACCCATACCAGAGCCTAAGCCTCTACCAACTCTTTTGCCAGAATGAGTAGAGCCTTCTTGAATCTTAAGTTCGTTTAAATTCATATATTAGTCCTCATCTTTCTTCAAAGACTCTTGAGCTAAAGAAACTGTCTTTAATTGCATTAAACCATCAACAGTAGCTTTAATGACGTTGATAGATGATCTTGAACCATAAACTTTAGAATAGACGTTTTTAACACCGGCTAATTCTAAGATGGCTCTAACAGGACCACCAGCGACAATTCCAGTACCAGCAGGAGCAGGTTTTAAGAAAACTTTACAAGCGCCGAAATGACCATTCACAGTGTGAGGGATTGTATCATTTTTAACGATTGGAAGAGTTCTTAAATCTCTTTTAGCACTAGCTAAAGCCTTTTTAATAGCTTCAGGAACTTCGATAGATTTACCGATTCCATATCCATATTTACCTTTTCCATTACCGATAACAACTAAAGCGGAGAATTTCATTCTTCTACCACCTTTAACGGTTTTGGAAATTCTAGAAATATGGACTATTCTTTCTTCATAATCTTTTTGAACAGGTGTTCTTCTAGGTCTAGAATTGCGTCTAGGATTAGAATGTTTTTGATTATCAGCGCGTTTAGTTTCGCCAACTTTTTCTTCACTAGCAGGAGAATTAACTTCGCTAGGAGTTTTCATTTCTTCGTTTTCCATTTCTTTATCCCTTTCTACTAGAACTTTAGTCCGCCTTTTCTCAAGGCTTCAGCTAAAGCGGCAACTCTACCATGATAGACATATCCAGATCTATCAAAAACAACCTCTTCAATTTTTAATTCTTTAGCTTTTTTAGCTAAAGCTTCACCAACTTTGCTAGCAGCTTCAATATTAGAACCATTTTCTAAGCCTAATACTAATGAACTAGCAGAAGCGAGAGTAACGCGTTTTTCATCGTCAACTAACTGAGCATAGATTTGCTTGTTAGAACGAAAAACTGAAACTCTAGGTTTAGAGGCAGTGCCTTGGATATGACCTTTTTGACGCAAATGTCTACGAAGACGAGCGTCGTTTTTATCGATTTGTTTATACATATTTCACTTGCCTCCTTATTATTTAGTAGCTGACTCTTTCTTCTTAGCCTTACTAACTCTGAGTTCAACTTTTTCATCTTTGTAACGAATACCTTTTCCATGATAAGGTTCAGGTTTTCTAACTTGACGAATAACAGCAGCTTGTTGACCGACTTTTTGAGCATCAATACCAGTAACAACAACAGTGTTAGCATCTGGACAAGAGATAGTAACTCCATCCATAGGAACGATAGTTATTGGATTGGCAAAGCCGATTCTTAAGACTAAATTTTTACCCTGCATACTTGCAGCATAACCGATACCAATGATGGAAAGAGTCTTAGTAAATCCGTCTTTGACACCAGTAACCATATTTTGAATAAGAGCACGGGTGGTACCATGAATCATCTTAGATTCTTTTGCATCATCGGGACGCTTGACTATGAATTCATTCCCGTTAGTTTCATAGCTCATGTGCGCATTGAAACTCTGGGTCAAGGTTCCTTTAGGTCCTTTTACAGTGACTTCAGAACCATTGACACTGATTTCGACGCCTTCAGGGACGACGATTGGTTTTTTACCGATTCTTGACATTTTTTATTCTCCTTAATAGACGTAGGCGATAACTTCACCGCCGACATTTTGTAAGCGGCATTGCTTATCAGTTAATAAGCCTTTTGAAGTAGAAACGATCGCAATACCTAAGCCATTTAAAACTCTAGGTAATTTTTCAACGTTAGAATATACTCTTAAACCAGGTTTGGAAATCCTTTTTAAATCAGTTAAGACTCTTTCACCTTTAGCAGTATATTTTAAAGTGATTGTCAATGTTTTAACTTTGTCGCCTTCAACTTTATAGCTAGAAATATAGCCTTCATTAGCTAAGATTTTAGCAATTTCAACTTTCTCGTTAGAAGAAGACATAGAGACAGTAGGATCTTTTACTTTGTTAGCGTTGCGGATACGAGTGAGCATATCTGCGATAGGATCTGTTAACATTATTCTATACCTCCTTTTTTACCAAGATGACTTTTTCATGCCAGGGATTTCGCCTTTATAAGCTAATTCTCTTAGGCAGATACGGCAAAGACCGAACTTACGATAAACACCATGTGGACGTCCGCATCTTTGACAACGGTTATATTCTCTAACCTTGAACTTTTGAGGACCAGCACATTTAACTTTTAATGATTTTTTTGCCATAAGTTATCTCCTTATTTCTTGAAAGGCATCTTGAGCTCTTCTAATAAAGCATATGCCTCTTTATCGGTCTTAGCAGAAGTGACGATGATAATATCCATACCACGAATGTGAGAAATCTTATCATAATCAATTTCTGGGAAAATCAATTGTTCTTTGATACCTAAAGCGTAGTTACCTCTAGAATCGAATGAATTCTTAGAAACACCACGGAAATCTCTAACTCTAGGTAAAGCGATGCTAACTAATTTATCGTAGAAATCGTACATTCTAATTCCACGTAAGGTAACTTTACATCCGATAGCTTGATGTTCTCTAATTTTGAAATTAGCGATAGCTTTCTTAGTATAAGTTACAACTGGTTTTTGACCAGCGATAAGAGTTAAATCGTTAACAGCATCTTCGATTTCTTTTGAATTAGCAGCCGCTTCTCCAACGCCCATATTAATAACAATCTTTTCAAGGTGAGGAACTTCCATAACTGATGAATAGTTAAATTGTTTCATCAATTTAGGAACGACTCTTTCAACATAATCTAATTGAACTCTGGAGACGTATTTAGGAGCTTTATTACCATTTCCAGAAGTCTTTTTAACTTTTTTAGTTTCAGCCATAAATACCTCCTTAGTCAATTATAGTGCCGCTATCTTTTGCGTAACGGACTTTCTTATTGTCAACGAATTTATATCCAACCTTAGTTGCTTTTTTAGTTTTTGGATCGACAATAGCAACTTTAGAAGCATAGATTGGAGCATAGATATTAACTATACTTCCATCAGGATTAGCTTGGGTTGGTTTAACGTGTTTCTTTCTTAAATTAACACCATCAATGATGACCTTACCAGCTTTTGGGAAGGCTTTTTGAACGATGCCAGTTTTGCCTTTATCTTTACCAGAAATGACAATTACATTATCACCTTTTTTAATTTTCATTATCTTTCCTCCCCATTAAATAACTTCAGGAGCTAAGGAGATGATCTTCATAAAGCCTTCTCCTTTATCTCTTAATTCTCTAGCGACAGGACCAAAGACACGAGTGCCTTTTGGAGTTAAGTCATCATTTAATAGAACAATAGCGTTATCATCGAATCTGATAGTTGAACCATCTTTTCTTTGATAAGCTTTTTTAACTCTAATGATTACGCCTTTAACAACATCACCTTTTTTAACTTTAGCGTTAGGTATAGCTTGTTTAACAGCGCAGATAACGATATCACCAATAGAGCTGGACTTTCTTTTAGAACCGCCTAATAAGCGGAAAATTCTAACAGATTGAGCACCAGAATTATCAGCAACAACGAGATTAGTTTCGTTTTGAACCATATACTATTCCCCCTTACTGACTACTTTGATAAGACGGAAATAAACAGTTTTGGCAATATGTCTGGTTTCTTCGATTTCGACAGTATCACCAACATGAGCTAATTCTTTCTCATCGTGAGCCTTGTATTTCTTTCTATATTCGACTCTTTTGCCGTATATAGGATGATTTTTATAAGTTTTAACTTCGACAGTAATGGTTTTGTTCATTTTGTCGGAGACAACAATACCTTGTAAGGTACGTCTTGATTTAGTTTCAGCCATTTCCTATCTCCTTCCTATTTAGCGGCCTTAGAGGCAATTTCTCTTTCTTTCTGAACAGTTAGACATTTAGCAATGGATTTTCTAACTTCAGTAATCTTTTTACCATTATCTAAATTTCCAGACTTTTGTTGGAATCTTAAGACCATAAGATTACCTTTAAGTTCAGAAACTTTTTCGACAAGTTCCTTATCGGATAGTTTTCTAACTTCTTGAATATTCATATTTATCTATCCTCCTGTCCTTTTTTAACAACTCTAGTTCTACATGGAAGTTTATATCCAGCTTGACGGAGAGCTTCCATAGCAATAGAATCATCAATTCCACCGATTTCGAATAAGATTTTATTGACTTTGACTGGACAAACCCAACTATCAATAGAACCTTTACCAGAACCCATACGAACTTCAGCAGGTTTTTTAGTTTTACCTAATTGTGGGAAAATTCTGATATATACATCGCCGCCTTTTCTAGTATATCTAGATAAAACGATACGGCAAGCTTCAATTTGACGGTTAGAGACATAATTTCCAGAGGTAGCTTGTAAACCATAACTACCATAGATAACAGTATTACCGCCTTTAGATAGACCTTCGTAGGATAATCCATGCGGTCTTCTATATTTAACACGTTTTGGTTGTAACATGCTTACTCTCCTTTCTTATCAGCTGGAACTGGAGCAGCTTCAACTGGTTTTTTAGAAGCGTTGCTTCTATTGAAATTCTTTCTCAAGTTAGGACGATGATCATTTCTATTAGTTCTAACTTTTTCACCAGAAGCTATGACGTTATTGAAAGCTTCAGGTAAAGAAATCCAAACTTTAACACCTAATCTACCATAAGTGGTTTTAGCTTCAGCAAAACCATAGTCGATATTTTGAGATAAAGTTTGTAAGGAAAGAGTTCCTTCTCTATATTGTTCGGTTCTAGCAATTTCAGCTCCACCAACTCTACCTTTAACCATAGTTTTGCAGCCTTTAGCACCGCTAGAAATAACAGATTTAATAGCTTTCTTTTGAACAACACGGAAGCTAGCTCTTTCTTCTAATTGTTTAGCGATTGATTTAGCAACTAAAGTAGCGTCTAAATCAGGATTTTTAATTTCAACGACAGTTAACTGAATATTTTGATCAGTTAAGCCGGTAATTTTAACTAAGCCTTCTTTGATCTTTTTGATATTGCTACCATCTTGACCGATGACGACACCAGGACGAGCAACAAAGACTGAAACCTTAATTCTATCTTTGATACGTTCAATATCAATATGAGATAACATAGCAGCTTCTAAGGCGCTAGATAAGAAATTTCTAATCTTTAAATCAACACCTAAATACTTAGAAAAATCATTTTTCTCAGCATACCATTTAGAAGACCAATCTTTGGTAATACCAATTCTAAGTCCAGTAGGATTAACTTTTTGACCCATAAGTTATCTAACTCCTTTCATAGAAACTTCAACTGTTAACATTGACATTCTTTTAACTAAGCCAGAGGCGCTACCTTTAGCTCTAGGTAAATATCTTTTAAGACGAGGTCCATCACCAGCAAAAATCTTTGAGATATATAAATCGCTAGGATTCATATGGAAATTGTTAACAGCATTAGCTTCAGCGGACTTGATTGTCTTTAAAACCACATTGCTAGCGGCTTTGTTAGTATTTTCTAAAATAGAATAAGCTTCTTGTAAACCTTTACCTCTAACTAAATCGATAACTAGGCGAACTTTTCTAGGAGTTACACCGATATTTCTAGTTATGGCTTTAGCTTGATTACGAGTAGGTTCAACTTTCTTTTCTTCTTTTTGTTTCTTTGCCATTATACTTACTCCTTAATCTTATTTGCCAGTATTAGTGGTAGAATCACCACCATGGCCTTTGAAAGTTCTAGTAGGAACAAATTCACCTAATTTGTGACCGACCATATCTTCAGTAATATATACAGGAACGTGAGTCTTGCCGTTATAAACAGCAATAGTCATCTCGACAAATTGAGGAAGAATGGTACTTCTTCTTGACCAAGTTTTGATGACACTTTTTTTATTAGAGGCCTTTTGAGCTTCTACTCTTGATAAGAGCTTAGCTTCGCAGTAAGGTCCTTTTTTAACAGAACGATGCATCTTTTTTCCTCCTATTATTTGTCATTGATACGTCTAACGATCAATCTGTTAGAACGATTGTTGTGTTTTCTAGTTTTAACACCGAGAGCTCTTTTACCCCAAGGAGTTCTAGGAGCATCTCTACCGACAGGTGATTTACCTTCACCACCACCATGAGGGTGATCGTTAGGGTTCATAACAGAACCTCTAACAGTAGGTCTAAAGCCGAGATATCTAGTCTTACCAGCTTTACCAAAGTGAACGAGGTTATAATCTTCGTTAGAAACAACACCGATAGTAGCTCTACAAGTAGCTAAGACTTTTCTAACTTCACCTGATTGTAATCTCAAAGTAACATATTTACCTTCTTTACCTAAGATTTGAGCAGAGGTACCAGCAGCACGGCAGATTTGACCGCCCTTTCCAGGTTCAAATTCAATATTGTGAACCATGATACCTTCAGGAATATCAGATAAAGGCATGCAGTTACCAGTTTTAATATCCTTATTTCTTCCAGAAACAACGACATCACCAACTTTTAATCCACTTGGAGCGATGATATAAGTTTTAACACCATCATCATATTGAACCAAAGCGATAAAAGCATTTCTATTTGGATCGTATTCTAAGGCAGTTACCTTTCCAGGGACATCGTCTTTAATTCTCTTAAAGTCAATGATACGATACATTCTTTTATTACCACCACCTCTATGACGGCAAGTAATATAGCCCTGATTGTTACGGCCGCCATTTTTAGTTAATGGACGTAACAGTGCTTTTTCAGGAGCCTTTTTAGTTAGCATACTATAGTCAGTAGAAGTTTTATGACGACTACCAGCACTAGTAGGCTTGTATGTTTTAATAGCCATTAATTTTTCCTCCTATAATTTGCAATCTGTTAATTACTTTCAGTTGAAGTAGCTTTAGCTATTTCTCCTAAATTAAAGTCTTTATTGATTTTAACGTAAGCTTTTTTATAACCAGGAACATGACCAGGATATCTAGTAACTCTTTTAGCTCTTGGTAAGACTTTAACAATATTTACTTTATCAACTTTAACACCGAAGACAGCTTGAACAGCAGCTTTAACTTCATTAGCGGTAGCTTTATTAGAAACCTTTAAAGTAATAGTGTTGTTATTGATTGATAAATTTTGAGTTTTTTCAGTAACGATGTTATTTAATAATAAATCGTAATCTTTGTTAGTTGCTGGTCTATATTTGAAAGTGACTTCGGATTTAGATTCAACAACTTCAGGTTTAACTTCTTCACTTGTTTCAGCTTTTTTAGTTGACTTTTTAACTTTAGCTGGTTTAACTTCTTCAGTCTTTTCAACTTTAGCTTCAGCTTCAACTTTTTCTTCACTTACTTTCTTGGTAGTTTTTCTAGTAGTCTTTTTGACTTCTTTTACTTCTGAAGCATCTTCACTAGCTTTTTTAGTTCTTTTGCTAGCTGCTTTCTTAACAGGTTTTTCTTCTTCAGATTTATTATCTACTTTTTTACTAGAAGCTCTTTTAGCCTTAGCAGGCTTAACTTCTTCTTGATTTAAAATTTCTTCTGCCATGGTTATTTAGCCTCCCCTTCAAATCCTAATTCATAGTTGAAGATTTCGTTATATTCTTCAATAACACCTTTAGTAAAGACTAACTGATCAGCATATAAGACATCATAGACTGAAACATTATCAGGTGAAACAACAGTTAAATTAGGAATATTTCTACAAGCTTTAACAAAGTTATCATCGTATTCACCGATAACAAACAAGACCTTTTTATCAGCTAAATTCATATCTTGTAAGAATTTAACGAAGTCTTTTGTTTTTGGAGAAGTAAACTTCTCATCGGCAATAACACTGACTTTCTTTTCGTTAACTTTTTCAGTTAAGACGCTAGTTAAAGCGATAAAGTGTTCTTGTTTATTAATTTTTAATTTGAAATTTTGAACTCCAGTAGGTCCAAAGATAGTAGCACCACCAACCCAGATAGGAGAACGTCTTGAACCAGCTCTAGCACGGCCAGTCCCCTTTTGTCTCCAAGGTTTTTTACCAGAACCTCTAACTTCAGAAATGCCTTTAGTTTTAGCAGTGGCTTGTCTTCTGTTAGCTAAGTCGACTTTAACAGCCTTTTGAACTGAGAATTCATTTATTTCAGTATTGAATAAAGCGTTAGTGAGATTTATAGTACCGACTTTCTTGTTAGAAAAATCAACGACATCTAACTCGATAGTTTTAATAGTATTTGTATCCATTGTTATACTCCTTCTTATTTAGCTTCCTGACTAGCTTCTTGTTTAGGAGTGTTGTTAACTAGCTCTTTAACTTCGTGTTTGAGGTTAGGAGCTTTAACAGCGGTCTTAATCTTGACGATTGATTTATTAGGACCAGGAACACTACCTTTAATTAAAATGGCATTCTTTTCAGGATAGACGGCAACTACAGTAAGATTTTGAGTAGTTCTTGTATAGTTACCATGATGACCAGACATCTTCTTGCCAGGATGGACACGATTGTTACATCTACCATTAGTAGCTAAAGAACCGATTTGTCTATGATAACCAGAACCATGACCTTTAGGACCGATAGCATAGTGATATCTTTTTATAACACCAGCATATCCTCTACCTTTAGAAGTACCAGTAACATCGACATTATCACCAGCAGCGAAGATTGAGCAAGGGATTTCTTGACCAACTTCATAAGAATAGATTTCATCACCTTTTAATTCATGTAATTCAGCTTTAGGACTAACTTTAGCTTTTTCAAAAATTCCCTTTAAAGCTTTATTGACATTCTTAGTTTTATCTTCATATCCGACAACTAAAGCTTCATATCCATCTTTTTCAATAGTCTTCTTTTGAACGACAGCGTTAGGTAAGACTTCGATAACAGAAACTGGATATTGAGTTCCATCGACACTGAAGACAGAAGTCATACCAATTTTTCTTCCGATAATAGATTTCATATCTTCTTACCTCCTTATAATTTAATCTCGATATCGACACCTGAAGGTAAATCTAATCTTTGTAAAGTATCTCTTGTAGCCTTGCTAGGTTTTACAATATCGATAAGACGTTTGTGAGTTCTAATCTCGAATTGTTCTCTAGAATCCTTATGGACGAATGGAGAACGTAAGATAGTGTAAACTTGCTTCTCAGTAGGAAGCGGAATTGGGCCAACGACCTTGGCTCCAGTTGAAGTTGCAGCTTGTACGATTTTCTTAACAGCAGCGTCAAGAACTTTGTGATCGTAAGCTTTCAAACGAACACGGATGTTGTTTGTTTGTGCCATGATTTTTTCCTCCTTATATTTGGCTTATTCGCTCCGTACGATTTTCTTGATATCATGACAACCCTTATGGGCGTATCAACAATTTCGCACTTCACAGCGACTGGGCAAAAGACCAGCTCTAATATCTTATTACAAGGCTTATTTACTTGTCAATATATTTTCAATTTTTTTGCAATAAGATAATTGAAATAGTAAATTGTATTTGTTAGCAGTTAATATTAGCCAGCTATATAATCCTTATATTTATATACTTAATTACTACTTCCCTTTTTCTTTAACGTATATAGATACAATAAGAGGTAACTTAACAATAAAGCGATAACAACAATAACTATACTAATTAAACTAACATATAAATAATTAAAATTTAGGAAAGTTACATTGATAGGAATATTGGTGATAGAAATAAAATATGAATTAAGGCAAGATATTAAAATCAAATAGATTGATATTCCAAATACAATAGCTAGTAATGGACATATTAACGATTGAATAAAGAATATCTTAAATAGATCTAATCTAGATATTCCCATGTTTGCTAAAACTACTATCAATTGGTTATAAGTTTCAGCAATAGCTTTATATAAAGAAATAAATAAGCAGATAAAACTAACCCCTAAAATTAGACACAACCCTACAATGATTAGATTTATACTATCGATAAAATACAGATAGTTAAGTATATAGCTTGAAAAAGGAAACATCAAAGTAAATACTAAGTGATTATCGACAATATAATCTATAAACTTAGAATTGATACTTTCACTATTAGCTGGCAAAAAATATCCACTGGCAATATAAAATTTATTGCTAGTAGTAAACTGATTTTGAAAGAAAGCAAAATCAGCTTTAGATACAAAAATCCCATTATCAATAGAATATCTTTCTTGGTAGTTTGATATATCTTCATAACTTTCTTTTGCAGGTTTAGTATCAATTATACCAACTATAGAATATTTGCTAACGACATTTTCAATTTTATCGTTAGTTCCATAATAGCTATATTTAAAAACAAGTTGTAAAGATGATGAATCGTAATTAGAAAAGATGTAATTGACATTTTCTTCAATTGATTTAGTCGTATCTAAATCAAATAACTTAATAGCAATCTTATAAGAAATTAACACCTCGTTAGTATAAAGTTCATCTTTTTGATAGATAGGATAATTGTATTCATTTAATAAAGTATCTTTATCATATTCAACAATATAAGAAGAAATATTGCTATTAGAATAATAAACGCTAGGAATAAATTCACTTTTAGATTTGATGTTAGCTAAATATGGTAGATAACTATTTGTAGTTTCTAAAATACCTCCTACTTCATCAGATTTAAAAGCAAAATCACTATATGGAATAAGATTTAGATTGCTAATTTTATATTTTTCTAAAACATCATTGATAGTTTGAGAATTTTTAGAAAAACTAAAAGTAGTCGCCAAAAAACACGTTGCTAAAGTTAAACTTAAAGCTAACAATGTAAAAATAAATCTCTTTATACTTCCTTTTAATACTTTTAAACCTAAGTTAAATGTCTGTTTAATTGATAAATTCCAACTCTTAGATTTATCTATCTTAATACTATTAATAGTT
>CASEGJ010000009.1 GCA_949287425.1 uncultured Caryophanales bacterium | reverse complement strand
TTAGCTGATGGTAATGCTTCTAATTTTGTTGAGGATGGCAGTTGCGTTCTTATGAATATGATGCTTGCTGCTCATTCTCTTGGACTTGGCACTGTTTGGGTTGCTAAAGAGCGTGAGATATTCGATAGTGAAGAAGGAAAAGAGATTCTTAAAGAGTGGAATCTTCCTACAACATTAAGAGGTGTTGGAGCTCTTGCTCTTGGCTATGCTAATGAAGAACCTAAGAAAGCAGCTCCTAGAAAGAAAGACTACATCGTTAGAGTATAAAATATTTACAAAATACTTATTTAATCACTTAAGCCATCATTCTTATTTGACTAGTTTGGTGGCTTTTTATTTTGTTAGGATTAGTTAAGAAGGCAAAGTCTCGAGATTACAAATGATTAAAGATTATCCTGAACTTTAAAGTCTTTCAAGCGGTATACCTGAATATTCATTCAACTATTACAACGGCGTAAATTTAAAAAGTGGCCATTAAGTCTGCACACCCCTAGTCATCGACTAAGAATGTATCAGACATGTCGTTCTAATATGGCGGAGCAGGAGGGATTTGAACCCTCGCAGGCGTTAACCTCTGCTAGTTTTCGAAACTAGTCCCTTCAGCCACTTGGGTACTGCTCCAAGCTAATAAAGTATATCATATGTTCTAGTTTTGAAAAAAGTTTTTTAATATTCTATAATTAACTAGTATTAATATATATAATTTAATTATGCATTTGTATTTTTCTGGAATATCTATATCGAATCTTGAACTAGCGGCTTTTATTATTATCATTAGCTTTGTTGGAATTGTAATTATTGGCGTTATTATTGAACTATTATATTTTTTCTTGCAGAAAAAGCAGAATGAAACTATAGAGTTTAATACTTCTCATACGATTATTTATACTATGAATCTAAAAAGTGATATCGTCACTTATTTTGATAAATCAAATATGGCTAAACAAATTGTAATTACCGCTGATGCTTTTTATTCTTCGTTTACTGAAAATGACGAAGCTAATAAAGTGAGAAAGTGGATTGATGATTTTACTAAATCTAGAAAGGGTGTCGATTCTTTTATACCTGTTACTTCAAATATTTCTCACTCTTCGAAGAATTATATGGCGATACTGCGTATTACTTCCTACAATGTTAAACAGGGAATTTTACATTTTGAAAAAATCTATTTGCCAAAGATTAAAAACGCCCGTTCTAAATCTGGACAGCAATCTTTTAGATATGTTATGCCTTTAGCTGAAGTCGAAAGCATTTTAGCTAGCAAAAAATATAAATCTAGATCTGTCAATGTTATCGTTATTAAAATTATTCCTTTTACAAGCGAAGTTAATTTAGAAGCTAGCAATTCTATCACTTCTATTTATCAACCGGTAAATTCCATTTATAAGTTTTTAAATAAAGAAAGAATATTGACTTTTTTAAACGATGAGGAAGCGGTAGTTTTTGATTTCAAAAAGGTTCAAAAAGGTTTTAATCAAAATGATCACATTTCTATTTTGTGTCAAAATATTTTAGTTGAACTTCAGCGTTTTTGTAATACTAAATCAATAAATAATCTTTACGATGCTTCTATCGGGGTCGCTTATTATGTTCCTACTTCTAATAGAAGCTTAAAAGAAGCGGTTAATGAGGCTAGTAAATTAGCAGGTCAAACTATCGATGAAGATAGTATGAAAAGAATTGTTATTGAAGGAGAAATTTCTTCTATTAGCGATTCTCAAGAAGCTATTGTTAAAGCCGATATTAAAAAGATTATTAAAAACAAGACTTTCAGTTTAGAATATACGCCTATTTTGTCGTTAGAATTAAGGAAAAATTACTATTTAGTCAGTTTAAATCAATACGGTTCTAATTTTTCAAACTTTGACGAATTATTGATGCAGGCGGATAAATTTAACTATCTTAGACCTTTATATATCAGCGTTTTAAATTACGCTTTGCAAAGTATAACTAAGAACAAATCTCAAAAGCTCATTTTAGAATGTTCTTACGATTATATCGATAGCCTCGTTTTAGCTTTAAAAAAGGTGTCATCTATTAAAAGTAATATTGTAATTAGCTTTTCTTTTTCTGAAATTCACAATTATTATCAAATTGATTCTGATATTGAAAACAAATTGACACCATTAAAAGAAATGGGAATTAAAACTATGCTCGTTTTTGATAATACGCCTAGTGAATGGTTGAAAGAATTAGTGAATTTATTTGATATATATATGTTTTCTCCATTATCTAATCAGGCTTTACATACTTCTGAAAGAGATAGTAGCTATTTGGTTTTAGCTTTAAATTCTGTCAAAGAATTTCAAAAGCCAATTATCGTTAATAATTTAGCTAGTCAATCTGATATTGAATATGCTTATGAGCTTGGCTATCGTTCGTTTGTTTGTCCTAGTTTAGCTCCTAAAAATTCTGTTTTATATGTTCCTGATGGTTTCTGGAAAAAACCGTTTGAACCTGATAATAATTAACTATTAATTATATTAATGATATACTTTATTTTGTTTGATAGGAGGGATTTAATATGAAGAAAAACGATGCAATTACACCTAGAGAAGTCGATATGGCTAAATGGTATTCTGAGATTTGTTTGAAGGCTGAATTGATGGATTATTCAAAAGTTAAAGGTTTTATTATTTATAGACCTTATGGATATGCTATCTGGGAACAAATTAAGAACTATTTAGATCATCAATTTAAATTAACTGGACATGAAAATGTCTATATGCCTTTATTAATTCCTCAATCTTTACTTCAAAAAGAAGCTGATCACATTTCAGGATTTGCTCCTGAATGTGCTGTTGTTACTAAAGGTGGAGAGAAAGATTTAAAAGAACCACTATATGTTAGACCGACTTCTGAAACGCTATTTTGCGATCACTTTCACGATATTTTAAATTCCTATAGAGATTTACCTATTAAATATAATCAATGGTGTTCAGTTGTTAGATGGGAAAAGACTACTAGACCTTTTTTAAGAGGTTCTGAATTTTTATGGCAAGAAGGCCATACTTTACACCGCACTAGTGCAGAAGCTAGAGAAGAAACTTTAAGAATGTTAAATATCTATAATAAAATGGGTGAAGAATTATTAGCTATTCCATTTATTACTGGTAAAAAGACAGATAAAGAAAAGTTTGCTGGTGCGGAAGAGACTTATACTATTGAAGCTTTGATGCCAGATGGTCAAGCTTTACAATCTGGTACTTCTCATTATTTTGGCAATTCTTTCGCCGCTCATTATGATATTCACTATCTTGATGATGACAATACTTTAAAAGTTCCTTATCAAACTTCATGGGGAGTTTCTACTAGATTAATAGGTTCTATTATTATGGAACATGGCGATGATAACGGCCTTGTTTTACCTCCTTATGTCGCACCTATTCAAGTTGTAATTATTCCTATTCGTCCTGAATTAAATGGCGAAATCAATAAACGCGCTAAGTATCTTTATGATAAGTTAGTTGAAAAAGGCGTAAGAGTTAAAATCGATAATTCACCTTCTTCACCTGGTTGGAAATACGCTCAATATGAAATGAAAGGTGTTCCTATTAGAATCGATATCGGTCCTAAAGACGTTGAAAAGAATTCTGTTTTACTTGTTAGAAGATTTGATTCTTCTAGGGAAATCTATTCTTTTGACGATTCTTTAGTCGATAAGATTATTTCTGAATTTGAAACTATTAATAAGGGAATGTATGATAAAGCCAATAGATATCTCCATTCTCATATTGTCGAAGTTCATTCTAAAGAAGAATTAAAAGATGTTTTAACTAACAATAAAGGGTATGCTAAGATGATGTGGTGTGGATGTAGAGAATGTGAAGATAAGATAAAAGAAGAATTTAACGCCACAGCTAGATGTATGCCATTTAATCAAGAAGGTTTTGATGATGTATGCCCGATTTGCGGTAAAAAAGCTAGTAAAGTAGTTTTGTTTGCTAGAGCCTATTAGTTTGGAGGTAAGATGTTTAAAGTTGAAAATTTAACTAAACTTCGTTTAGAGATGGCTAAAAGGGGCCTAAAAGCATATTTAATAATGACTGGCGATTATCATGCTAGTGAATATGCTGCTAGTTATTTCCTTTCAGAAAGAATGTATTTTTGTCCGTTTACTGGTTCAGCTGGTCAATTGCTAGTTACTTTGACAGGCGCGTATTTATTTACTGATGGTAGATATTGGATTCAAGCTGAAAATGAACTTGAAAATTCTACTATTAAAGTAATTAGAGCTGGCGATAAAAACGTTCCTTCTTTTGAAGAGTTTATCTCTCAAAATAAACTTTATCCACTAGGTTTAAATCTATATATGATTTCTGAAAATGAACATAGATATTTTAAGAAATTAGGAGTAGAAATAATCAATACTGATTTTTCATATTTAGTTGAAAATAGGCCTTTATTATCAAAAGAAAAAGTTTTTAAAATAGATGAAAAATTATTTTCTAAAACATATAAAGAAAAGATAGAAGAAATTGAAACTGAGATTGAAAAACAAGGTGGTCAAGCTAATTTAGTTACTAGCTTAGATGATATAGCTTGGATATTAAATATAAGGGGAAAAGATATCCCATGTAATCCAGTTTTTTATTCTTATTTATATATTTCTAAAGAATACGGCACTCATTTATTTATCGATAAAGATAAGATTGATTTTTCAATTGATGGAGTTAGTATTCATCCATATAGTGAAATTTTAAATTTTGTCAAAGCTCATAGTGAAATTCCTACTTTACTTGATCCAAGTAAGGTATCCGCTATTTTATATTCTTCTTTTAAAAATCCAATCGATGCAAGTAATCCTTCATATTTAATGAAAGCAATTAAAGGAAGTGTTGAAATTGAAAATATTAAAAGAATTCAAGCTATCGATGGTTTAGCTTTGCTTAAATTTCAAAAATATCTTGAAGAAAACATTTCTAATAATTTAACTGAATACGATTATTCTGAAGTTTTAAGAAAGTTTAGATTTGAATCTAAAGATATTTTCGATTTATCTTTTGATACAATTGCTGCTTGTGGAAGTAATGCGGCTCAGATGCATTATGAACCTACTAAAGAAAAAAGCAGTGTAGTTAGTAGCGATCAAATGGAATTGTTAGTTGATTCTGGCGGTCAATATTTTGGAGGAACTACTGATACTACTAGAACCTTTTTAATAGGAAAGCCAAGTAAAGAATATATTCACGATTACACTTTGACATTAAAAGCTTTAATTAATCTTTCTAAAACTATTTTCTTGGATGGTTCAACTGGTCAAACTATCGATATTAGGGCTAGGGAATTTATGTGGGAAGAAGGTATGGATTATAAATGTGGAACTGGTCATGGAGTTTCATATATGTTAAATGTCCATGAAGGTCCTAATGGATTTAGATATAGAAAAGTCGCTGATAGAGATGATCAAGCTAAAATTGTTCCTGGTATGATTACTACTATTGAACCAGGTGTTTATAAGCAAGATAAATATGGAATTAGAATAGAAAATAACTTGTTATGTACCAAGGCGTTTGAAACAGATATGGGTGTATTTTACAAGTTTGAAACTATTACTTATGTTCCAATTACTATAGAATCTTTAGATTTAGATATGATGGATCAAAAAGAAATTGATTGGTTAAATTCTTATCATCAATTAGTCTATTCTAAATTATCTCCTCTAATTAAAGATGAAGAGCTTTTAGCTTACTTAGTTAAAAAGACTCAAAAGATTGTTAAATAATGGTATATATAGTTTTATTTGAACCGGAAAAACCCGCTAATGTTGGAAATATTATTCGAACATGTAGAGGTTTTGATGCTAGGTTAATTATTATTGGGCATTTAAATTTCGATCTTTCTGATCACGCTTTAAAAAGAGCGGGAATGGATTATTTAATTGGAAGCAAGATTGAAAGACTAGCTAGTTTTGAAGAGTTTTATCAAAAGCATCATTCTAAAAATATCTATTATATAACTAGATATTCAAATAAAGTTTATTCTAAAGTTGATTTTTCAGATGTTTTAGAAGATATCTATTTAGTATTTGGAAGAGAATCAAGTGGAATTCCCCACGATATTTTAAGAAAGAATTTTTCCAATTGTTTAAGAATACCTATGGTAAGTGATGCTAGAAGCTTCAATTTATCTAATTCAGTCGCTATTCTTTTAAGCGAAGTTGAAAGACAGCGCAATTTTTATAACTTAGCGACTAGTGAAACTATTAAAGGGGAAGATTTTCTTTTCCAAGAAGATAAAAGCGATTAGTGATTTTTCAATATTTCGTCAAATAATTTAATAGATGTTTCTCTAATTTTAGAAATGGTGAACGTTTTATAAGAAAGTAAGTTTACCATTCCTTTTTTATCTTTTGATTTTTTAACATCAGATTTATAAGTGTAAATTACATCTCCGCTAGTTAAATTAGAAAGGTAAAGACAAAGTTCACTAGCGAGTAATCTAGTTGAATTATTATCGCCTTCAAGAATAACTACATGGGAACCAGGATAGTTACTAACATGCAAAAATAAACTGTCTTTTCGAGCTATATTAAATGTGAGCTCTTCATTTTGTAAAGCGTTCATTCCAAAGCCTATCTTGTAGTTATCACCTATTAAATAATGGGGTTTAAATGATGCTTTGCCCATTTTTTTAATTTTTTTGCCATTTAAATTATTTTTTAAATATCCTTCTAAAGCTAATTCGTGTTTTAGTTCTAAAATATCTTGATTGTTTCCTTTATCAATTTGTAGGAGCTTTTCTTGTAGATATTCTATTTCTAACTTAGTTTTATCTACTAATGGAGTAAGAATTTCAATAGCTGATTTAGCTTTTCTATATAGTTTGAAATATTTGTTGGCATTTTCTATAACGTTTAATTTAGGATCTAAACTTATATGAAAATTGTCAAAGTTACATTCTTTGCTATTAGGTTTAATTTCTAATTGATGTAAAAATAAAGTTTGACCATAGTCTTTATAAACTAAACGCGTTTTGGCTTTTTCAATATCTTGAAGAATGTGTTTTTGTTTTTTCTTATTTAATTCAATAGCTTTATTAACTTGATTTATTAAATCGATATTATTCAGCTTTTTAGCTAAACTAGCTTGATTTTGAATATAGCTAGAATAGATATTTTCAATTTGAATAATTTTAGCATCCTCTCTAGAGAAATGGTAAGGTTCTATATTGTTGTTAATTAGATATAAATCTTTTGAATTTAATAAATTAATTAGGCACGTTTTAAAATCTTTACCTTGGGAATATTTTTCAAATAGTCTATATGTTGAAAAAGAAAGATAGGATTTAATTTGCTCTAGATTTTGACAAGTTTGATCTAGTGGCAATCTTTTTTCTGGAAGAATATAACTTAAACCTCTTGCTATATATCTTTTTGACATAATATCGTTATGTTCTTTAAAAATTGAAGTTACTTTATTATAAGGAAGAGGGATTAAATAACAGTTAGGTTGTTGAGGGAAAAGTTCAATTGTTAAATCGTAAGAAGTATTGATAGTATCTAAAAGCTCATTGACTACTTTAGTATGAATATTTACTATTCTTTCTCCTTCAACTTTTTTAATACTTTCAATTTGAGTGCCTGTAAGTTTTTTTAATGAGTTAAAAAACGGGGTGTTAAGTTGAATCTTAGTATATTTATCAAAAGAATAGGAAATAAATGGATTGTTTGAATCTAAGCATAAAATTAAAACACCTCTTCCTGAATTGGTTTTATCTTTGGAAGAATGATATGGAAAAGCGAAATGTTTTAAACTTAGCGCATAAGGCTTTTCTAAAAAAGCTCCTACTAAGTTTTCTTGCATTTTATCTACTATTTTTTTAAGTGCTAAATTATCTAAGGCCATAATCTTTCAACTTTATTAATATACACTAGAAATAAAAAATAGTTAAGTTAACTATTTTATTAATATTAAAATAAAATTTGTGATAAAATAAAAAAGTATAGAAAAAAGTGAAAAAATAATGAAAAAAGGACTTTTAATTATCCTATCAGGACCTTCTGGTGTCGGTAAAGGTGCTGTTAGAAGAATTTTAATGGAAAACAATAGGTTAAATTTAGCCTATTCAATTTCTATGACTACTCGCCCTCCTAGAAAGTTAGAACAAGATGGTAAAGATTACTTTTTTGTCGATGAAGCAACTTTTAATAAAAATGTTGAAGAGGGGAATTTTTTAGAACACGCTTCTTTCGTCGGTAATCAATACGGTACTCCTAAAGACTATGTTGAAAAACTTAGAAATGAGGGGAAAAATGTCTTGCTTGAAATTGAAGTTCAAGGCGCTAAACAGGTTTTAGCTAAGATGCAAGGTGATGATATAATTTCTATTTTCTTAATCCCGCCTTCTTTCCACGATTTAACTAAAAGAATTTTAAAAAGAAAATCTGAAACCCCTGAAATTATGCGCGCTAGGTTACAAAAAGCTGCTAAAGAATTAGGGGAAAGATCCAATTATAAATACATAGTTTTAAACGATGTCGTTACTAAAGCTGCTGAGGAAATTGAAAATATAATTGAAAAGGAAATTAAAAAGCAGCAAGCTAATTAGTTTCAAGGATAGAAAATGTTTTATCTTGTTCAAGTTTTGATTGAAAGAGGCTTATTAAAGTTAAATAGACCGTTTTCTTATGCTTATTTTGGTAGTGAACCTATTTTAAAAGGGGTAAGGGTTAAAGTTAAATTTAGTAATTCCGATGTTATTGGTTTTGTCACTTCTTGTTTAAAATATGAAGGAAGTGTAGAAGATTATTTTAATCAGACTAAAATTAAGTTAAATCAAATAGAAGAGATAATCGATGAATATCCTATTTTAGATGATGATTTATTAAGGCTAGCTGATGTGATTTCTAGTTATTATTATTCTCCTAAAATCGAGATTTTAAAAGCTATGTTACCACCTAGTTTACGCCCTAATAGTACATCTAAAAATAAACCGAAAGAGCATTTTATTTACAAGTATTATCTAACTGATAAAAAGCTAGATATTTCTTTAAATAAAGATCAATTAAAGTTATATAATAAACTTTCTTTATCGCCTTTAAGCAAGTCTCAAATAAGTTCTAAAAAGTCTTTGGAGTTTTTAGAAAAAAACGGTTTTGTTGAACTTAGGCAGATGCAAATATATATTTCGCCAGTTATTGAATTTGAAAAAGAAGAAATGGCTAAGTTAAATCCTAAACAGGAAGAAATCTATAATAAAATCATTAATTCAGATAAAAAAGTTAGTCTTCTTCAAGGTGTAACTGGTTCAGGTAAAACTGAAATATATATCAATTTAGTTAATTATTACTTAAATAGAGGTTTTGGAAGTATTGTTTTAGTTCCTGAAATTTCTTTAACTGATAGACTTATTTCTAAGTTTAAATCTATTTTTAATAAGAATGTCGCTTTACTTCATTCTGGACTTACCGATGCTCAAAAATATGGAGAATATCTTAGAATTAGAAAAGGGGAAGCTAAGATTGTCGTTGGAACTAGGTCAGCTATTTTTGCCCCTATCAATAATTTAGGAATAATTATTATTGATGAAGAACACGTTGAATCTTACAAGCAGGACGTTAAACCTTTTTACGATGCTAGAAAGGTCAGTTTAATTAGAAGTGAGCTTTCTAATTGCAAGGTTGTTTTTGGTTCAGCTACTCCTTTAATTGAAACTAAAGCCAAAGCGGAAAATAATCTATATCAAATGTTATATCTTAACGATAGATATAACGATGTTAAACTTCCTAAAGTGGAAATTGTCGATTTATCTAAATACGATAATATCGATTATAATTCCATTTTGATTTCTCTTCCTTTAAGAGAAAAGTTAAATGAAGTTATTTCAAGACATAAACAAGCTATATTGTTGTTAAATAGAAGGGGATATTCACCTATTTATACTTGTAGGAAGTGCCAGAGAGTTTTAAAATGTCCAAATTGTTCTTTGCCTTTAACTTATCATAAAAAAGATAATAAGATTATCTGTCATCACTGTGAATATGAACTAAATAGTGAAGATTTAATTTGTCCAAATTGTCACAGTCGCGATTTTATTTATACTGGTTTTGGTACTGAAAGAATCGAAGAGGAAATTCACAAGTTTTTCCCTCAAGCTAGAATAGTTAGATTAGATTCTGATATTACTCGAAAAAAAGGTCAATATCACAAGATATTAACTGATTTTGCTAATAGTAAATACGATATTATGATAGGAACTCAGATGGTTGCTAAAGGGCATGATTTTCCTAATGTAATTCTTGCTGTTGCTTTATTAGCAGACCAAGCTTTAGAATTTCCAAGCTATAAAGCTAATGAAGATACTTTCGATTTATTAACTCAGTTAATTGGTAGATCAGGGAGAAAATCTGAGCAAGGTTATGCTATGATTCAAACTTATTCACCTTCAAATAAAGTTATTAAATTTGCTCAAAATCAAGATTATGAAGGATTTTATAAATTTGAAATGGAAAATAGGAAGATTAGAAAGTATCCTCCTTATGTCTATTTGATTAATTTAACTATTTCGGCTTCTAGTAAAGATAAAGTTATTGAAGCTAGCTTGCAAGTTAAAAATTTCTTAATTGGTCAAATAATTAACAAAAATAAAAGGGCGGATATTTTCGGTCCAGCTGTTCCTTTTATTGAAAAAGTAAACAATCGTTATTACAGGAAGATTATGATAAAATATAAAGATGGTTTATTAATTAGACCGATAATTGAACAGCTGTTAGAACTTTCTTTTTCTACAAGTGATGTTCAATTAAGTATAGATGTTGATCCATCTAGTGATATTTAAAGATAGGAGATAAGTTTATGATAGTTATTAAAATGTTAGGTATTGATCAATTTCAAGGACAAGATATCGTTAATGATATCCATTCTCAAGTCGCGCAGATTTTTGAAACTGATCCTGAAGATATAATTTTTTATACTCCTGATTCTTTTTTAGTTTATAAAGGGGTAGAACAGACTTCTTATCATTTAGATTTAGAAATTGAATTACCTGAAAAATATAGACCGTTAGAAAATCAAATTGCCACTTATCTTTCTAAATTGTTAGTCAATCAAATTACTGTTCATTTAAGGGTATTATTTACTTATTTTGATGAAGATAATGAACATATCTTTATCAATGAAGATTATCCAAAATATATGACAAATGAAAATATGGCTCATTTTGAAGTAGAAGATGAAAATACTGAACCATATTTAGGTGATGCTTTTGCTGATTATGAAAAAAGAGTTCACGAAAAAGAATTAGAACAAATCTCTCAAGAAAGAGAAAGATTAGCAAAAAAAGATTTTAATAAATAACAACTGATTAGTAATTATGCTTACTTGGAAGTTTAGATTTAAAAACAAAGATATCAATTTAATTTCTCACCAAGTAGATAATCTAAATTTAATTATTATTAACAGCTTTTTAAGTTGTAGCGATGAAGTTTTTAATTTGCTTTCTAAAAAATGTAAGCATAATTTTGCCATCTTAGAAATATCTAATTTAGATTGGAATAGTGATCTTAGTCCTTGGAAGATGGATAAAGTACTATTTTTTGAAGATGACTTTCAAGGAAATGGTGATATCTATTTAGATGAATTAGTTAGTGATATTATTCCTAAGATAGTTAACTATCTTGAATCAAACAATATTAAAGTAAATAGATATATCTTAGCTGGTTATTCTTTAGCGGGTTTATTTTCTTTATATGCTAGTTATAAAGTAGATCTTTTTACTGATGTAGTATCTGCATCTGGATCTTTATGGTTTAGAAATTTTAATAAGTTTGTAACTTATAATAAAATATCTAAAAATGTTAAAAATGCGTATTTTTCTATAGGAAATAAAGAATATAAGACTAAGCATCCTGTCTTATCAATTACTTTAGATAGAATTATGTTTGTAAAAGATTCTCTTTCTAGTCAAGGGGTTAATACTTATTTTGAAGAAAATCCAGGGAATCATTTTGTCGATTCTACTATTAGGTTAGTTAAAGGAATAAGATGGGTGTTAACACAAAAATAAGATGTGAATTGAAGAATAGTCTAAAAATGTGATAAAAATCGGACATAAAAATGGTAATAATAGTCGATTTTATTTATAAATTATGCTAAAATTACGAAAATTAGCATAAACATTGAATAATTATGGGACCAGAAGATAAAGCAAGAATTGTTATAGATAAGAAATTAGAAGAAGCAGGATATGTGATTCAAGATATGCAGGATTGTAATCTACGTGCCTCTTTAGGCGTTGTGGTTAGAGAATATCCAACTGAAACCGGACCTGCCGATTATATAGTTTTTATTAATCAAAATCCTGTTGGAGTTATAGAAGCTAAAGAAGGGAAAAAAGGTGATAATTTATCTACTGCAGAGGTACAAGCTTCTAGATATGCAACTAGCAAGTTAAAGTGGATTATTGAAAATAAGCCTTTACGTTTTGTATGGGTTGCTACCGATTCGTTGACTTTTTTTGCAGATACTTTAGATAATGATTATCGTTCTAGAAAAGTCTATTCATTTTTTAGGCCTGAAGAATTAGAAAGACTATTAAAACGTGGGAACGAAACACTAAGAAACAATCTCAAGAGATTACCATTATTACAGCCTAATGGATTACGTGATTGTCAATTTATAGCAATAGATAATTTAGAAAAGTCGTTCAGTGAAAATAAGCCGCGAGCTTTAATACAAATGGCAACTGGAGCAGGTAAAACTTTTACTGCAGTTACTTCTGTTTATAGACTATTAAAATTTGCTAATGCAAAAAGAATCCTTTTCTTAGTTGATACTAGAAACTTAGGTAAACAAGCTGAAGCAGAGTTCAAAGGGTATAAGCCCCAAGATGATTCACGACTATTTACTGAACTATATAATGTGCAAAGACTAAACTCGTCTTCAATTAGTGATAGTTCCAATGTATGTATTTCAACTATTCAGAGGATGTATTCTATTTTGAAAGGTGACACCTCTTTTACTGAAGATTTAGAAGACGAACCACTTGATGAAAAAGTGATGGGGGATGTACCAAAAGAAGTAATTTATAACAAAAATTATCCGCCTGAGTTTTTTGACTTTATCATTATTGATGAATGCCATAGGTCTATATACAATGTTTGGCAACAAGTACTAGATTATTTTGACTCTTTCCTTATTGGTTTAACCGCAACTCCGGATAAGAGAACTTTTGCTTTCTTTAATCAAAATGTTGTTAGTGAATATTCTAGAGAAAAAGCAATTATCGATGGAGTTAATGTTGGAGAAGATGTTTTTCTTATTGAGACCGATAAAACAAAAAACGGTGGTTGCATAGCTAAACAAGTCGTAGAAAAAAGGGAACGATTAACTAGAAAGAAACGTTGGGAAATGCTCGATGAAGAAATTGAGTATACGCCTAATGAATTAGATAAAACCATTGTAGTTCCTGACCAAATAAGAAAGGTATTAGAAGCCTTTAAATCAGCTGTTTTTCATATATTTCCTGATAGAAAAGAATTACCAAAAACTCTTATTTTTGCAAAAGACGATAGTCATGCGGAGGATATTGTAAGAATAGCTAGAGAAGTGTTTGGTAAAGGTGATGAGTTTTGTAGAAAAATTACATATAGTGCAAATAAACCTGATAATGAATTAAAAGAATTTAGAAATGGTTTGTCTATGCGTATTGCTGTAACAGTTGATATGATTGCTACAGGGACTGATGTCAAGCCACTCGAATGTCTTTTATTCATGCGCGATGTTCGTTCTAAAAATTACTTTGAACAGATGCTTGGAAGAGGAACAAGAGTTTTAACTTTGGATGAGTTACAAAAAGTATCTCCTTCTGCGACATTCGCAAAGGATAGATTTATTGTTTTTGATGCGGTTGGAGTAACAAAATCAGTTAAAACTGATTCAAGGCCTTTGGAACGCAATCCTTCCATTAGCTTTAAAGATTTGATGATGCGAGTTGTAGTAGGGCATTCAAAAGATGAAGATACATTAACTTCTTTAGCAAATAGATTATTAAGACTAGATGCTGTTTTAGATAAAGAGGCAAAAAAAGATATTAAACAATTATCTAATGGCTTAAGTGCTAGCAACATTGCTGAAAATATTTTAAATGGTTTTGATGAAGATTTTATTAATTCAAAAATTACCGAATGCAGTGATTATCAGGTAACCGAAGAAGAGTTCAATAAAAAGAAAAACGAAATAATCGATGATGCTATTAAACCAATATTCGACCCTAAGCTTCGTGATTATTTACTAAAAGCAAAAAAGAAGAGCGAACAGATTGTTAGCGATGAACAAGATATGATTGTTTATACAGGATGGGATGTTGACTATGCTAAAAAAGCAGATGAGACTATAGCTTCGTTTAGAGAGTTTATCGATAAAAATAAAGATGAACTTGATGCTCTTCAGATTATCTTTTCACAAGATTATAAGAATAGACCTATTACTTATGAAATGATCAAAGAGCTTTATAGAACAATGGAAGACGACCCTCATAATTTTACTATTAAAAAACTTGGACAATATTATCAAATTAAATATCCAACTAGATTTAAAACAGCACTTAATATGTTTACTGACATTATTAGTATTGTAAGGTTTGAATGGAATCAAATTTCTAGTGATGAATTAGTGGTTCCTTTTTGTGAAACTGTTAATTTGAATTTTAAAGATTGGACTTTTGAAAGAAATAGTAAGCAAGGATATAGATTTACTGAAGAACAAATGAAATGGCTTAGAGCCATAAGAGATAGTATCAGTATAAATGGTGCTTTTTCTAAGGGTGACCTAGAGCTTTCTCCATTTGATGCTTGGGGCGGTTTAGGTCAATACTATAATTTATTTGGTAATCAGTATTTATCCTTGATAGATGAAATGAATCAGAGATTAATGATATAAATGGAGATTGAACAATGAGCGAAAACAAATCAACACTTATTAAGCAAGTATGAATCTAGCTAACGTATTAAGGGATGATGGTGTTTCTTACTTGGATTATTTAGAGCAAATAACTTATATCCTATTTTTAAAAATGGCTGATGAATATAGTAAAGAACCATATTTTAAACAAATTAATCTTCCTAGCAGTGATACATGGGAGGAATTAAAAGACTTATCTGGAGCAGCTTTAAATGATAAATATGACCAGATTTTAAAGGATTTAGGTAAAAAAAATGGCATTCTTGGAGAAATATACAGTAACGCCAGTAATAAGATAAAAAACCCTAGCAATTTGAAAAAAGTAATTAATTTAATTGGCAGACAAAAATGGACCTCTATGTCTTCTGATGTTAAAGGTGACATTTATGAGGGATTATTGCAAAAAGGCGCTGAAGATACAAAGAGTGGTGCTGGTCAATACTTCACTCCTAGAGCATTAATTAATACAATTGTTAAATGCATTAACCCACAGCCTGGAAAAACTATATGTGACCCAGCTTGTGGTACAGGAGGTTTTTTGCTATCGGCTCATGCTTATATCTCTAATCCTAAAAACTATCAACTTAGTAAAGACCAAAAAGAATTTTTGAAGTTTGATACCTTTTATGGATGGGAAATAGTAGATACTACTTATAGATTGTGTTTGATGAATCTGTTCTTACATAATATCAACGATATTGATCAATCAGGAAACCATCCTATCTTAATTTCTCGTAGAGATGCCTTATTAAGTAAGCCTTCAATGTCATTTGATTATGTAATTACTAATCCTCCTTTTGGTAGAAAATCTTCTTATACTGTAACTAATGATGAAGGTGAAGAAGTAAAAGAAGACGCAACATATGAAAGACAAGACTTTTGGACAACTACATCAAACAAACAATTAAATTTCGTTCAACATATATGGTCTATTCTTAAAAGCAATGGTAAATGTGGTGTAGTTCTTCCTGATAATGTTTTGTTTGAAGATGGTGCAGGTGATGCTGTAAGAAAAAATTTACTTCGAAAAACTAATTTACATACTATCTTAAGGCTTCCTACAGGTATTTTCTATAAACCGGGTGTAAAGGCTAATGTTTTATTTTTTGATAATAAGCCTGCTTCTGCGGATGAGGAATGGCAGACTAAAGAAGTTTGGGTTTACGATTTTAGGACAAATGAACATTTTACATTAAAGCAAAATCCATTGACTGAAGCTGCTCTTGAAGATTTTGTAAAATGTTATAACCCAGATGATATCACCAAGAGAGTAGAAACTTATAGCGAAGAAAATCCTAACGGAAGATTTAGAAAATATACGATTAAAGATATTAAAGATAACGGATGCAAATTGGATCTTAAATGGATTAAAGAAGAAGATGAAAGCAACAAATATTCCTTAAGTGAATTAATGGAACAACTTCAAGAAAAAAGTGATGCTATTTCTAACGCTGTCGCTGAACTTCAAGAATTATTAAAGGATGTGCAAGAATGATAGATACAGAAACATTAAAAAGAAAAATTCTTGACCTTGCTATTAAAGGAAAATTAGTCCCTCAAAATCCTAATGATGAACCTGCATCCGAACTTTTGAAACGTATTAAGAATGAAAGAGACAGACTTATTGATGAAGGTAAAATAAAAGGCAAAAAAGATGATTTCTCATATATATTTAAAGGCGAGGATAATTGCTATTATGAGAAGAAAGGTAAAGAAATTAAAAATATATCTGAAGAGATACCTTTTAGTATCCCGGATACATGGGAATGGACTCGTTTAGGAAATCTTGCTGAAATTAACTTAGGATTCACACATACTCCTAAATATGTTAAAAATGGTGTTCCTTTTTTATCAGTAAAAGATATATCTTCAGGAGTTTTGGATTTTTCAAAATGTAAATATGTTTCTCGTGAAGAGTACGAAACAGCAGCGTATGGATGCAAACCTAGAAAGGGCGATTTACTTTTTGGTAGAGTAGGAACTATAGGATGTCCGCAAGTAATTGATGTTAATTTTGATTTTTGTATTTTTGTAAGTTTAGGATTTTTAAGGTTTTTTTCGGATGGAATTAACCCCTACTATGTTTCAATATGGATGGATAGTGATTTATTTTTCAAACAAGTTAAAATGCAAGTCAAAGGGACTGCTCAAATAAATTTAAATACTGGTTGGCTTAAAAATTTTTTAATTCCTGTGCCACCATTAAATGAGCAAATAAAAGTTATCAACTTTTTTAAAAAAATATCTTCTAGACTTGATAAATTAAATAAAATAAATACTGATATTCAATTAATCAAGTCGGAAATTAAGAGAAGAATTATTGGTTTGGGTGTTCAAGGAAAACTTCTAAAAAGTGATGATAACTATTATTCTAAGAATATTAAATTGAAAGACTGTGGAAAACTCCTGTCTGGCAGAGATTTAGAATTAAAATTCATTAATAATGAAAAAATAGGTATTCCTTATATCACGGGAGCTAGTCAAATTAGTGATAATAAC
>CASEGJ010000008.1 GCA_949287425.1 uncultured Caryophanales bacterium | reverse complement strand
TAATCTGAAAAATAAAACTAAATTTATTTTAGAAAAATACCTAAAAAAGGGCAGACTTCCCCTTACCCCAAGTTAAGTCAAAATTTAACTATTCGATTTTGGCATTCTGATTCACTAAATTTATAAGTTCATCAGATGTAAGACCTAAAGAAAGTAATTGTTTAAGAGATTGTTTGAAATTGTTTTTGGTATATTTTAATCTATCTTTGTCAGATGTTTCGTTATTAGCTAAATCACGGGGATTCCAAACTTCGCCGGTAAGTAACATATGATAGATAGCAACTAAAATCTTTCTAGCAATAGCAATATAAGCACGTTTCTTACCGCGACGTTTAGAAATCTTATTAAATTTATTTGCATAATAGGTATTGGTTTTATCTTTAACAGCACAGTGTGCGACCTCTACTAAACAAGGCTTAAGATAAACACCAGCACGAGAAATTTTAACAGATTTCTTTTTACCAGCAGATTCATTACAGCCAGGAGCAAGACCGGCCCAAGAAGCAAGCTTGTAATGGCTAGAAAACTGTGACATATCAATACCGATTTCAGAAAGAATAGTAATTGCTGAGTTTCTATCAATACCAGGAATGGTCATAAGAAGATTGATATACTCTTCATAAGGAGCAATTATCTTGTTAATAATATCTCTTAAGTTATTAATTTCATTAGTTAAATAACCAATGTGATCCTTGACAAGTTTAATTCTTAATTTTTGTTCATAAGTAAAACTAATACCTGAAATAGCAGATAAAATATCTTCACGTGATGATTTGCAATTTTTACGTAGACAATTTATAATATCTTCATCTGAAAAAGAATCATTATCTAAAATGGTGTCAACAATTGCTTGACTAGATTTACCAAAGATGTCAGAGAAAACTAAATCAAGTTTACAGTTTCCAACAGTAAGAGCATTAGTAAATCTATTCTTTTCAGATGTTCTGTTACAGGTAAGTTTGTAAAGATATCTAGTGTATTCTCTTAGAATTCTGAAATCTTTAGGAGGAATAAAACTAGAGCGAACAATACCTAATTTAAACAAGTCTGCAATCCATTTTGCATCCTTGTTATCGTCTTTCTCACCTTTGATAACAGCAACCCATTTAGGATTCGCAACGACGACATTAGGGATAAAAGCTTCTAATGCATTGTATACTGGAATATAATATTTGCCTGTAGATTCCATGCATACATTTTGACAGTCGTTATCAATAAGCCAATTTCTAAATTTAACAAGGTCGTTATTAAAGGTTGAGAAACGTTTTTTGTAATATTTAGGTGTGATGGATGTTGAATCACAAATGACAGCAACAATAAAAGATTTATGCACATCAACACCACATACTTTTGGATAAATAACTTCCATATAAAATCATCCTTTCAAAAAATATTTTTGAAGGAGTGAGTTGTCTATGTAGGTAACACTAAGAATTAACTAAAGTCAATGATTAATCTGCAGTCTCAAAGGAACTACTTATGTGTGCTTGAAACACCTACATTTGCACTTCTTTTTATGCTGGTTTAATCCCAAGAGTTACAGGAAGTCTGCAACTCACCTTACCGTGCTTTGTAGTACACACTCCTTCAAGACTGTTATTATATAGAAAAATAAATTTAGTTCAAGGTTTTCATTCCTATGTGTGCCTTGAACGTAGTGAAAGGGATGATACTTTTTATG
>CASEGJ010000007.1 GCA_949287425.1 uncultured Caryophanales bacterium | reverse complement strand
TTATATGTTTGAAAATTTAAAAAATAATCTTGTTAAGCAATTTTATGTTGAAGAATTAGATAAAATAATTTCAAGTGAAAATAGTTTGTTAATTGATGTTAGAACTAAAGAAGAATATGATGCAGATCATATTAATGGAAGTGTTAATATTCCATTAGATGAATTAAGAGATAATTTATTTAAAATTAATAAAGACAAAACAATATATTTAATATGTTTTAGCGCCTTAAGAAGTTATATTCAAGAATTTTGACTCAAAAAGGTTATGATTGTTTTCATTTAGCTGGAGGATATAGATTATTTAAATCTTTAAATAATGATTTAAAGTCATATTAATGTATTATGAAATCAATTATGAAATCAATTTTAATATTTTTTTCAAGAGCAAACGAAAATTATGCGGTTGGTAATTTAAAAGTTGATAATACAGAAGTATTAGCAAATCGTATTAAAAAATTAATAAATTGCAATCTTTTTAAATGTGAGCCTGTTAAAGAATATTCTCCTAATTATAAAGAATGTGTAAAAGAAGCACTCTTTAACAAACAAAACAATTTAAGACCTAAGTTAAAACAATATTTAAATAATATTGATGAATATGATTACATTATTGTTGCTGGACCTATTTATTTTGGTGAATATCCTTATGAAATATATTCATTATTAGATAATTCAAATTTGGAAAATAAAATCATTAAGCCATTAGTTACACATGAATGAAGTGGACTTGGAAATATTATTCAAATTTTAAAAAGTAAATATCCACTTGCAATTATCAAAGATGGTTTAGCAATTAAAGGACATGAAGTTAATCAATCTAATATTGATAACATATTAATTAATTGGCTAAAATTTTAAAAAAAGTTTAGTTTTGCATACTTTTTTTAAAAATAAAACATTTTTTTAATATATCAGCAGACAAATATTAATATATACAACAAAAATTTAACCTTATATTTTTAAGAAATATCAATTAAAAATTATTAAATAATTAATCTTATAAATTTATTTTATGCAATTCATTTAATAAATAATATAAAAGTACTATCGAAAATATATATGAAAGTTTTTCGTTATAATTTTCTAAATTAATGTTAGCGATATTTTTAATTTTATCTAATCTATACAAAATAGTATTTTTATGTAGATATAAAATTTTACTAGCTTCATTTAAACTTCTTTCATTTAATATATAAGCATATAAAGTATCAATATAATTAGTCTTATTAATTAAATCATAATGATATAGTTTAGCTATTTTTTCATTTAAAAAACTAAATAAAATATTTTTATCTATTTCTAAAAAAGGAAGAATGATTTTATAATCTTCTTCTTTATACAATTTATATTCCAAAAAACTATTATTTAATGCTGTTAGTAGCTTTACATTTAATGAAAAAATTTCATCGAGTTTATATAAATCAAGTATTTTTGAAGATACAATCCCATCAAGATGATATGTAAATAATAAATTATCTATTTTTGAAAATGTTGACGAAGAATAGTTTTCATTAAGATAGCATATTAAGTAGTCATCTTTAAGAACTAATATAAGCTTTGAATTAATTTCGCGTAGAGCTTTTAAAAAATAGTCTTCTTTTTCGTTTTTAATATTTTTTATATTAAAAATAAAAATATATGAGTCTGTATTTTGCTGAAAATTAGATCTTTTTAATCTTTCTAAATATATTTGACGTGAAATGTAAATATGATTGATTAAGTTTATTAAAAAAGTTTCATTGCTAATGTCTTTTGAAATTGGATCAAAGGTATATATTGATTTAGCTAAAATAATACTTGCGGCCTTAACAAATTCTTTATTATGACTATCTAAATTTTTATTAATTTCTAAGATTACACAATATCCAACAAACTTATTGTCATAAGTTAATCTAATAAATAGTCTTCGATGTTCGTTAATATAATCAATAATCTTATATTCACTACCATCATTAAATTCATCAGTAATTTTTTTTGCAAAGCTTAACGACCAAAAACCCATTTTGGTTGCTTCATCATAAAAACTATCGTTATATAAATCATTATCACTATAAGAAATAATTTGAAAATTTTCATTAATTAAAGCAATAGGATTATTAATTTCTCTAGTAATATTTTTGACAAAATCATTAATGGAAATGCTTTTGGTATATATTTCGAATAATTTTTGATAAGTATCCATAATTTAATTAGGCTAGTAGCACAATTTACTATATGAATTTTATTACATCAAAATATTTATTTCAATATTTTTTGGTAATAAAATTTCTAGCGTAAGAGGAGGAATCATTTATGAAAATTTATTACTCATGAGAGCACCTCTAAAATATACTCAAGGCTCAAATGCATTGAAACATTTTTATGAAAATATAAAAGAATTCGGTAATAACTATCTTTTTATATGTTCAAATAGTGCTTATAAGTCAACTCATGATTTAATTGAAGAATCATTTAAAGATTCTAAAACGAAAAGAATTTATCAAATTTTTGGCGGAATTTCTTCAGTCGGTGAAATTAATAAGATGAGAGAAATTGTCCGTAATGAAAAAATTGATGTCGTTGTAGGAGTTGGTGGTGGTAGTGCCATCGACACAAGTAAAGCAACTGCATATTATGAGAAAAAACGTATTGCAATAATCCCTACTGTTTGTGCTACTGATGCTCCATGTACAGGATTAAGTGTCATTTATAATGACGATCATACGTTTAATTCTTATTTATTTTATCCTAATAATCTAGACTTTGTTTTAGTTGATAGTTTAGTAATTGCAAATGCTCCTACTAAATTTCTTGTCGCAGGAATGGGTGATGCTTTAGGAACTTATTTTGAATCAAGAGAATGTTATAAAACAGGCTCATTATCATTAGAAAATGGTGGCATTACATTATCATCATTAGCTCTTTGTAAACTTTGCTGTTAAACTTTATTAAAATGTGGTAAAGAAGCAAAAATTAGTTGTGATAATCATTTAGTTACCCCTGAATTAGAGGCTATTATCGAAGCTAATACTTATTTGAGTGGTGTTGGTGCTGATAATGGTGGATTATGTGTAGCTAATTCATTTTACAACGGTGTAAGTTCACTTGGAAAGAAAACTGCTATGCATGGTTGCTGTGTAGCTTATGGCACTCTTGTTCAACTTGTATTAGAAAATAACGATAAAGAAGAATTCAATACTATTAGAGAATTTATGCATAGTGTTGGATTACCTTTAACATTAGAAGAAGTTGGAATTACAAAAGAAGATGTTCATAAAGTTGCTGTAGCAAGTTGTGCTAATGGTGAATCAATACACAATTTCAGTGGTGACGTTTCAGTTAAAGAATTAGAAGATGCATTTTGCTTGTAGATGCAATTAATAAAAAATATTTAAAAGAAAGTGTTAGGTAATATAAATTATGGAAGAAGTTAAACAAAAGAAATTTAAAGGTATTGGCATTTGGAAATTTTTAAACAAAATTCCAGCCGGTACTATGTTTGTGCCTTTATTAATTAGTGCAATAATTTGTACATTAACTATTGAATTTAATTTAGGTGCTCCAGAAGGTACAACAGAATTAGGACATGGAGTCACTTTATGGCAATATTTAGGAAATCCTATGCAAGATTTATTCGGATCAACTGGTCAAATGTTGATGATTGGATTAATGCTATTTTGCACAGGAACAATGATTAAACCTCATGATTTTGTTGAAGTTGGTAAAAGAGGAATATGGATTATTCTTGCTAGATTAATTCCTGCTTATGTCTTAAGTGCAATTGTTTATGTCGTTTGTGGCTTAAATGGATTTGCTGGAATTGACTTTGTAACTTTAACTTGTATATTAACAAGTGCTAATGCTGCATTATATATGGGAATCATTCAACCATATGCTGATAAAAGCGATCTTGGTACATTCCCTATTATGTTAATATGTTCAATGCCTTTATTACCATTTATCTTTATTAGTTCATTTGGTGAAGGAAGTACATCATTAATTCAAAAAATAATGCAAATTTTCTCTTTGCTTATTCCATTCTTACTTGGTGTATTATTAGGTAATTTAGATCCAAAAATTAGAGATGTCTTTAAAGGTGGTAATGCTATTATTCTTCCTTTCTTAGGATTCCAATTTGGAAGTACTATTAATTTAACAAAACTCTTTGACGCACAAGTATTATTATCAGTTTTAGTAGCAATTTTATTATACTGGGCTGTTACTTTAATTATTCCTTATATTGTTGATCGTTTTGCTTTAAAAAGACCTGGATATGCTAGTGTAGGAAGTGCTTCATTAGCTGGAGTTGCATTGTCAATTCCTGCAATGTTTACTGGCTTCACATTTAATGGTGAAACATTTGGAGAAGATATGATTTCTCGTTCAGTTGCTGTTCTTGCAATTGTCCTTTTAATAACAAATATCTTGTCACCTTTCTTTACAAAATGGACTATGAACTTTTATTTTAAAACCCATCAAGGTGATAAAATATCTAATCCAAAAAGAGTTTTCCAAGAAACTCATCCTGAGTTATTAAAAGCTGTTTATGATGAAAATAACAACTATAGAACTCATCACCATAACCATACATATTTTAAAAAGATTTTTCATATAAAATCACATAAAGAAGAAATTACAAAGGAGAATGAAAATGAAAACAAATAAATTATTTCAAGTTTCTACATTAAATGATTTAATGTTAGGCGATTATAATGGTACATGTTCAGTAAAAGAATTATTAAAACATGGTGATACTGGCATTGGTACATACGATGGACTAGATGGAGAAGCTATTATTTTAAACGGAAAAGCTTATGATGGAAGAGCAAATGGTGTTGTAAGCGAAATGAGTGAAGAAGATAGCTTACCATTTACAACAGTAGCTTTCTTTGATGAAAAAGTTAAAGAACAAGTTATTAGTTTTGAATCAATTGAAGACTTTAAAACTTTACTATCAAAAGAGTTAGATTCTACAAACTATTTCTATATGATTAAAATGGAAGGTAAGTTTAATGTTAGAGTTAGATCTTGTTTTAAACAAGATAAGCCTTATGAACCTCTTTATAAAGTTGCTAAAGATCAAAGAGAATTTGAATATCACGACATTGAGGGTTATGTCGTTGGTGTATTTTGCCCAAATTATGTTGAAGGAATGAATTTACCAGGATGGCATATTCATTTCATCTCTAAGGATTTAACTAAAGGTGGACATATCTTAAAATTAAGTGGTGAAAATATTCAATATAAACTTAATAAATTAAATGAATGGGATTTAAAATTACCAAACACTAAAGAATTTTCATCATTTAATTTAAAAGAAGATCTTAGTAAGAAAACTGAAGCAGTTGAAGGATCATCTAAATAATCTAAAAAGTGCTTATTTTTAAAAAATCGCTTCTAATTAGCGATTTTTTTTAATATTTCAGCTGCTTCATTTTCATTTAATGAACAACGTAATTCAAATATTGGGGATGCTATTTTTGAATAATCACTATATAGTTCAGATTCAATAATTATTCGGTCTATATTTATTTTTAATAAATTATCGTATACTTTAACATTAGTTTTTATTTCAGAATAATCACATAAGATACAATAATAATAAGATTCTGGCAAAATAATAATATTTTTATTTTTCTTCTCTAAATTAATATTTTCTAAATCGATAAATAAATAAGTATTAACTTCGTTATTTTTAAATAATAATATTAATCCAAATTCATAAGAAGGTGTATAGCCTTCTTTTTCTATTTTTTGGATAGTTTGTTGTATTTTAACATGAAATTCGACGCTAGCTTGTTTCTTATTAAAAGGAATCAAATCACATAACATATTTTCTTATTCATTTTATAGATTGCTTGTTTTTTAAAATATAAATCATTACAACGTTTTAAATCTTTTTCCATTGCTTCAATAAAATATAAATTACTCTTAATAATTTTTATTTTCCTAATACTGGCATTAATTATTTTACTTTTATCATCTCAGCTTAGAAGTATAAAAAGAAAGCTGATGACGGCGATTTATATTGGTTTCTTGAGCATTATTTAAAGAAAAGCATTTATTAAGGGGTTTCGTTTATCTAGTAAGGGTGTCATTTTGCTAGTAGTGGTATCGTATTGTATTAAAGCGATAGCACAAAGACATCTTGAAAAAGTCGACATTTCGTAGTAATAACGAAGTGTCGTTTTTAATTTTCGTAGATTATAAGCCAGTTTTTCAAAATTAAGAAAAGTCGACAATGTCGATATTTTATTTTGTCGATAATATTTTGGAAAAGCGCTAGAATATTCAGTCATTTGAAAGTAAAATAATAGTGGCAAGATTGTTCGAAACGAGGTGTGAATATAGCATGGTCAGAGAAGAATATTTGAGGTTGATAAATGAAACGGGATACGTCGATAGCAAAGGGGAAGCGCAGCGCTTCATGGACGAGTCTTCCTATCGTGCACAAAAAATCGTAAGTGAGATAAACAATAAGTATCATCCGCAAAGCGAGATACAAGAGCTGATGAGCGAGTTGACTCAGGAAAAGGTTAGCGAGACGCTTAAGATATTTCCGCCCATTTATACTGATTTTGGAATGAATCTACATCTCGGGAAGAACGTGTTCATCAATTCAGGATGCTGCTTTCAGGACCAAGGTGGAATCTATATCGGAGACAATACATTGATAGGTCATCAAGTTGTGTTTGCGACTATAAACCACGACATGGACCCTGATAAAAGAGGCTCGATGACATTCAAGCCAATCCATGTAGGGAAGAACGTATGGATAGGTGCTCATGTGACGATACTTCCCGGAGTCACCATCGGCGACGGTGCAATCATCGGTGCTGGTGCTGTCGTAAGCAAAGACATACCAAGCAACGCAGTTGCGGTCGGAGTGCCTGCCAGAGTCATAAAATCAGTAAAGTAAGCTTCAAAAATAGTGTCTTTATAACTTGATATAACCGCCTCAAAAAGTGATTGATATACACGAGGAGGCATGGATTATGTCATTAGAAAAACTAGAAGAAAAGCTTAGTAACCTCAGCAAGGAAACGAAGTCCTTATATAACAAGATTGATGAGAAGTACCGAATAACCATAAACGAGGAAGGTGCCATTGAGTTAGTCGATATAAGCAGTTTCAAGGTCCTTGCTAGGGGCGAAAAGAAGATACAGGAGGCAATGAAAAAACTTCTTATGGAGCTAGATGATGGCTCCCAAGCACTAGAATATTCATAGAAATATTTAAGCTTTTTTATACCGATAATTAAGCTCTTTTAAAAATCGCGCCTTATAATAGTTACAAAAATCACAGGTTTCTTAGAACAACCATTACAACTATTAATTAAAATTCCAGCATTTATTAATCAATTTAATTTAAGATTAGAAATAAACACGCATATTAATGACCTTGTTTTATGATTCATTATCTTTTTTTGCAATAAATCAAATAATCATATTTAAACCCCCAAAAGAAATGTTAAGATATTAGGGGGATTTTTTATGGAAAATATCAAGGATTTTAAGCGCAAAGTAATTTATCAAATTTACCCTGCTTCTTTTAAAGATTCCAATAACGATGGCTGGGGTGATATTAATGGTATTATTCAAAAACTAGATTATTTAAAAGATTTAGGCATAGGAATAATTTGGCTTTCACCAATTTACCCTTCTCCTATGGTAGATATGGGATATGACATATCTAACTACAAAGATATCAATCCTCTTTTTGGAACTATGGAAGATTTTGACAATCTAATCTTAGAAGCTAAAAAAAGAAATATCAAAATAGTTATGGATTTAGTAATAAATCACACTTCCACTAGTCACGATTGGTTTAAAAAAGCTATTGAACCTACCAAAAATAAATATAGAGATTATTATATTATCCAAAAAGGCAAATCAGAAACTGAACCACCTAACAACTGGGAAAGCTGCTTTACTGGTTCAGCATGGGAAAAAATAGATAGTCTACCTGGGTATTATTATTTGCATTTATTTGATAAGACTCAAGCAGATTTAAATTACCATAATGAAGATGTTATAAAAGAAGTTGAAGACATTTTATCTTTTTGGTTAGATAAAGGGGTTTATGGATTTAGATGCGATGTAATAAATAAAATTTATAAATCTTCCTATGAAGATGATTTAACTTCAACTAAAGCAATTAAAGGTGAAAAATACTATTTAAATTCCGATGGAAACATAGAAATATTAAAAAGATTTAGAAAAGATGTTTTAAATAACTACGACACGTTTTTAGTAGGAGAAACATTTGGTATTGATAAGCAAAGTTCGGATAGATTTTTAAATGAAGGTTGTTTAGATATGTTTTTTGAATTTGAACATGTCTTTGCTGACCGCAATCAAAAATCTCCGCTTTATACCAAAAAATTCTCTGCCAAGCAATTAGTGCAACCTATTTTCAAATGGCAAAAACAAGCCAGTTGGATTGCAAACTACCTAGAAAATCACGACCAACCTAGAAGCGTATCTAGATATGGAGATGAAAATAAATATTACAAACAAAGTAGCAAATTATTAGCGTTATTTTTACTGACATTAAAAGGCACGCCTTTTATCTACCAAGGTCAAGAAATCGGAATTAAAAACATCAAAAATAACACGATTGAAAAGTGCAAAGATGTTTCAGCAATTTACAATGCTAAAGCTTTAGCTAAATCTAAAAATATAAGTATCGAAGAGGCATTTAAAATAATTGATAAAACCGAAAATAGAGATCACGCTAGAAACATAATGCAATGGGACAATTCGGTTAATGCCGGATTTAATATAGGTCATCCTAGTTGGATTAATTTAGAATATGATGCTTCAATTAATGTCGAAAATGAATTAAATGATGAAGATTCCATTTTAAATTTCTATAAAAAATTAATTAAATTTAGGAATGAAGATGAGGTTTTAATTTCTGGTGACTTTATTGAAGAACAAGTAAGTGACTCTCTAGTAACTTACTATAGAATTTTTAAAGATAAGAAATATCTTATTATTCTTAATTTCTCTAAAAGATCCACTAAATACCTCACTGATAAAAAATTAAAACTCCTTATTTCTAATTATCCTATATCGGAATTTGATTTAACTTCTATCAAACCTTATTTTGCAGGAATATTCTCAGTCGATTAATATATCAACTTTTAAAAAAGCTTAAAAAAATTTATAATTTGTTTGATGAAGAAATTACAGATAACAAACATAATTTTAGTCAGTTCTCTCTTAATAGCTGGTTTTCTAAATAGCTACACTTTTAACATGTACTATTTTTATGGGCATTTAAACTTGTTTCCAGCATTTTTTATCATTTTAGAATATATTAAACTGACTAGTTTTTTGCTTTTGCCATTAGGTATATATTATCAACATAAATCCAGTAGAAACATGGCTAAAACAATCCTTCCTATAGTTAGTATTCTTTCTTTTATATACTATTCGACATATACTAGCCTAGATAAATCTATTTTCCCATTTAGCAATTCGAACAATTTAGATAGCGTTACATTAGAAATATATAATAGCATCAATCTATTTATGCCTAAATTAGCGATTCAAATCTTATTTTGTTTGGAAAATATCTTGATATTTATATCTTCAACCATCATTCTAATTCAAGATAAATTTAAGCTTTCGGATTTAACTTCTTTTAAATATTTTCCCGTTGTATTAATTTTATTACTCCCATTAAACATCTTTCAAAGTTTAGTAGATATTTTCCCAGAAAACGTTTATCGCTTCTTTGAATTTGATAATTTCACCATTTGGCATTTTTTAAGTTTTATCAGTCTAATTGCTGTAACTTTATTAGCATATTCATATTTAAAAAAGAAAGATTATTCAAAGCAAATTCTCTATTTAAGAGGACTTGCTATAGTAATGATGGTTCACTATTTTTCTAAAAACTCCATGGTAATTGGAGATGGTTATAACGTATATAACTTAGTGTTTTCTACCATACCTCTTTTTATCTGCGATATTGGTAAATTCATAGTTGTGTTAGCTGTTTTCACCAATAAAAAAGTGTTTTACGATATCGCTTATTTTGTCCATAGTGCTGGTGCTTTAACTGTCTTTTTCTATTTTGGAAAAGAAGGGACTCATAACTATGGAACTATTTTTTCCTACTCATTCTTATATTTTAGCTTTACACATTTACTTTTATTTATGATAAGTGTACTACCTATCATGTTAAAAATTACAAGTTTCAAATTTAAAGATATTAAAATTCCAATAATATATTATGGAATTGTTATATTGATTTCTACTTTCACTAGCGTTTTGATTACTAACTATATGAGTGAAGTAACTAATCACAATGGTCAACACCTTCCTTTTATCTATCAACCTAATTACGCTTTCACTCAAATCTGCCCTGTTCCAGTTAATTTCCCAACTTTCATGAATTTTAAAATTGGTATATGTGAAGTAAATATGTTTTATGAAATAGTTTTGTATTTAGCTTACGTTTGTATATTCTTTGCTTTCTACATTTTCCAATTCTATGCCCCTATTATTTTAAACAAAATCAAACAATCTAAATTATTTAAAAAAGATGCTGACAATTGAACTAAATTGCTTATAAATTTTACTTAACCAATTTGCTAAAATAGCTAAAAGGAGATAAATATGCTAATTAATCTTACCGATTTTGAACAAATAACCCCATCAAGAAGTTTAAATCTAACTTATATTATTTTAGATACTGTTTTTTTAGTTTTATTAATAAGCTTATTAACATACAAAAAAAGATATCAAACTGTCCTTTTCGGCTTATTTGGTGGAATCATATACACGATAGTTGATTATTGTGGTTTTTATTTATTAGCTCATTCTAGAAGTATATATATCGATAATATTCTAGCTGATAACCTTCAAACTTTCGCTGTTTTATTTTGGATGAGCATGTCTTATGGATTTACTAATTTTGCTTTTATTTGGCTGTGTTTAAGCAAAGATAAGTATTTAAAATTGTGGCTTTGTTTAATAATAGGTTGGTGGTTATTTGCACCTAGTATAGCTAAATTAGGAGGCCAAGCAAATATTTATACAACTAGAACCACTAATGAATATCACGCTTATATGGCTATAGCATTAGTTTGTTCGTATTTAACACTAATTATTTTAATGCTTGTTAAAAAGAAACAATTTGTAAATATTTTAACTTTAAATTTAATTGGTATTAGCGTTCAATTTTGCTGGGAATTTGCTTTGTTAATAAATGGAATTAGACCACTAAATAACATGTCATTACAAACTATTACCATCAATTCTTTAATGGAAACAAATCTAGGAATGCCAGTGATATTAGCTATTTTCTACTATTGTAGAAAATACTATACTGAAGACTTAAAAAAGGTAAATTCTAATCCGTATTTAGGAATATTAAAACTAAATATTTGCAATATCAAAGATTAAATTTAATCTTTGTCTTTGTTTTTATTACTATTGATATTTTTGGTTCTTTTTTCCAATTCTCTTTTTTTAGTAACGTATTCTCTAACATCATATAAGACCTTTTTTTGCTCTAAGGTCAATTGACTTGTAGGAATTTCAATAGATTCTTTTGAAGAAAGTCCAACTTTATAATAATATTTAGTGACATTGACATAATTAACTAAACCTGAAAGATAAAACGGATTCCCTTTTTTAGAAGTAGCGTTAATTTTAATGGTAAAATCTTCATCTAATTTATAAAAACTAACATATATTTTATCCTTAAATTTTCGATTTTTACCTGGCTTAAACGGAATGAAAAACGATAAGAGAAATAAAATTATTGCTACAATTAAACTAAGCGCAGCAAAAAAAGAAATAATTACATTGTGATAATCGAAATATTTAATAAAGAAATATAAAAAAACAAAACTAGCAAAAAAAGAAATCAAACAATCTGAAAGATTAGTTAAAACTCTCTGTTTAAAATAATGTGGATATTTAACTTCAAACACAATTTGGGTTTCCATACTTTTATTTTATAATAAACTTAGCAAATTTCAACAATATAAATTAAACGAATAATTTGTCAAATTTTAATTTCATCTATTATCTGCTATTTATCTAAAAAACTTACAATATCCAAATACACTTTTTCTCTGTTATTTTCGTTTAATATTTCATGCATCATCTTTGGATAAACTATATTAGTTACATCTTTATATCCGATCTTATTTAATAACTTAATTGAACTTTTTAACCCTTTTGTTTTACCGGTAATTGGGTCATCTTCTCCACTAACCAACAAAATTTTTAAATTCGGATTTTGACAATGAAAATGTTTAATTCTTCCTATTTCATAATTGCTTTTAAATAAAACATCATAGCCACCTAATGTAAACTCTTTAGCCATTTTAGTATCGTTTTTAGTTTTTTCAATATTTTCTTGATTATATGAAATCCATTTATTAGATGGTTTATCTAAACCAGACATTTTAGCTAAAAATTTACTTTTAGCATACTTATCTCCTTTAAAAAGAGATAAAGCTTTGACAAATAACGGCCCAAAACAAGAAAAACTACGATAATATACACAGCCAGATAATATTAATTTAGATATTTCACTATCGTATTTTTCCAAATAGATTCTAGCAAACAAAGTTCCTAAAGAATGTCCTAACAAATACAATTTGAGATTGGGATTTTTATTTTTTATATATAAACTAACTTGATGAAGATCTTCAATTATCTCTTCAAAATTTTCCATATGAGCTAACTTATATTTTTCATTTATAAAATCTCCATGTCCTCTTAAATCAGAAATAATACAACTATAGCCATTTTGATTTAAGTAATTTATAAATTCATAATACCTTTCTTTATGTTCCCAAGAACCATGGACTAATTGAACTAGACCTTTTGGATTAGGAATAGGAAAATAAGCTATTGGTATTTTATATCCATCTTTACTATTGACAAAATCTTCTATCATAATAATCTCCTATCTTGTTAACACTATATGTGATTTTTAAATTTTTTTCAAATCTTCTTGAAATCAACATATGAGCGTATTATCATATGAATTAGAAATCATATGTTGGAGGCTGATAGTATGTCTTGTCATTGTCATAATCACGATAAATGTTGTAATCATAAACATAATCATAACGAACACAGTGAATTAAAAAATAACATTATAAAATTTTCAATAGGGCTCGTTTTTTTAATTGTTGGTATCGTTTTAGAAAATTTTGAAAAAAACTATACTGAATTTGATTGGTCTTATTTTAGTCAAATTGGCTTTTATTCTTCCTATTTATTTATAAGTTTCATCATTTATCTTATCGGTTATATTTTCTTAGTGATAGATTTAGTAAAAGAAAGTATTGAAGCTTTTAAAGAAAAAGAATATATCAACGAATTTACTTTAATGATAATTGCTACTATTGGAGCTTTTGCTATTGGAGAATTTTTTGAAGCTCTCCTTGTTTTACTTTTAAATATAATCGGTGAAACATTAGAAGATTACGCCACTGATAAATCTAAAGACTCAATTAAAAAATTAATAAATAATATGCCTTTATATGCACATAAAATTAGTGAAGATAACTCTATCATTGATATTGATCCAAACAAAGTAAATATCGGAGATATTTTAGAAATTAGACCTGGTGAAAAAATCGCTATAGATGGAATTGTAATTCAAGGTGAAACTAATCTAGATCTTTCTTCCATCAACGGCGAATCTTTACCAAAAGAAAGCAAAGTTAATGATAACGTCTATTCTGGTTCAATTAATTTAACATCTATTATTCATATTAAAACCACTAAATTATATAAAGATTCTACCCTTTCACAAATTATGCAGCTTGTTGAAAATGAGCAGACTAAAAAAGCCAAAACTGAAAAATTTATTACTCGATTTGCTAAATATTACACTCCATTAGTTGTTTTAATTGCCTTAGCTATCTTTATTATTGGATTTGGATTATCTAACTGGGATTTCAATAATGGTGGTAAAGAATGGTTATATAAAGCTTTATCTATACTACTTATTTCCTGCCCATGCGCTTTAGTAATCGCTGTTCCAATTTCATTTTTTACTGGTATTGGTGTTTCTAGTAAACTAGGTATTTTAATTAAAGGCTCCATCAGTTTGGAAAATTTTTCAAAGGCAAAATATTTCATTTTCGATAAAACTGGAACTTTAACAAAAGGTAATTTTGCTTTAATTAATAAACCCGATTTGAAAAACTTACAAATTGCTGCAAGCTTAGAAAGTAAATCGACTCACCCAATTGGAGTAGCAATTACTTCAGCTAACAAATTACCTTTATTAAAAATCGATAAATTAACCGATATACCTGGTCTAGGTATTCAAGCAGATATAGGAAATAAAACCTATCTAATTGGAAAACTAGATCTATTAAAAACAAATAATGTTAAAAATCTCCCGAAAGAAATTTCCCCATATAAAGAAATATATTTAGGTGAAAAAGATGGAAAATTTTTACAGACTTTTATTATCGCTGATGAAATTAAATTAAACGCTAAACAAGCTTTAAATTTCTTAAAGCAAGAAAAAATAAAAAAGACTATCATGTTATCTGGAGATGATACAAATATAGCTCAAAATGTCGCTAAAGAATTAAATATCGATGAAGTACATGGTAATTTATTACCACAAGACAAATTAAACAAAGTAAAAGAGTTAACTTTAGAAAATAAAACTTGTTTTGTTGGAGATGGAATTAATGATTCACCTTCCTTATTAGCTAGTAATATTGGTGTTGCTATGGGCGGACTTGGTTCTGATGCCGCTATTGAAGCTAGCGATATTGTTATTATGGATGATAATTTAATTAAACTAGCTGAAGCTAAATCAATATCTAAAAGGACATTGTTAACTGCATATACTGGTATTATCTTTTCAATTTTAATAAAAGTTTTATTTATGATTTTAGTTTCATTAGGCTATTTTGGCGATTATGCTATGATAGTTGGAACATTAGCAGATACTGGAGTTATGGCAATATGCGTATTAAACGCGATGTCAGTTCTCTTATATAAACCAAAATATATAAAGTCTAATAACTAATAAATTTGCTAATAAATTTGAGCTAGTTTTACTAGCTCGTTTTATTTAAATCTTAAATTTGTTTTTAATAACTATAGGTGTAAATACTAGTAAACAAACATATCCAAAAATAAAGATAAACAAACCAATAAATGAATATATCCATGAAAGGTAATTTAATTCGACAAAAGCCATCAAAATTACACTTAAAATTAAGCTGACACTACTGAGAATTAAATTCGATAAAGCGAATAATTTATTCGAATGAGCATATATTTCATCATTAATTAAGCTCAATTTGGTTTTATATCCAAAAAATGATTCTCTACTTGGCTTTTTTATCAAAACATATAAACTCAAAGACAAGAAAGTACAACAAATAACAATAGCTAAACAACTAACTAAAACACTTAACCAAGGTACGGCCTGGTCAATTATATCCAGATTAGTTAATATCAGTCTAAACATTTTATCTATCTACTTTCTTTTTATCTTCGTATAATTCTTCGTCTTTTTCAGAAACGTGTTCTAAAGATGTTTTAAAAAGGTCTTTAATATGATTATCGACTAAAGTATATAAAACTTGCTTCCCCTTACGAAGATATCTAACAATATCAGCCTTTCTTAAAATAGCTAGCTGATGAGAAACTCTCGATTGAGACATTTCTAAAATTAAAGCTATATCATTTACGCATAGCTCATATTTAGAAAGAAGATAAATAATGGATAATCTTGTCGGATCGCCAAACAATGAAAAAAAATCTGAAAGCTTATTAAAAGATGAATTTGTCAAAAGATTTTCTTTTATTTTTTGAATATTTTCCATACGTTATTATTTTAATACAAATATAGGAAAAGACCTAATTATTTATGTTTATAACTAAAGTTAACACAATGTAATTTCTTATTGTATAATTAAAAATATATGAACAAATACATAAATTTAATCGTTCCTGAATCAATAAAAAAAGCAATTATTAATCAAGCATCTATATTGCCGATTCATTTTTATACTAAAGAAGAAATTTATCAAATCTGCACATATAGTTACGATGATAATCAAACTGTAAAATACGCCATAATTGAAAAACTAAATTTTTTAGACGCCAAAAAAGAATTAAATTTACTTTCAAAACTTATAGATAAAATAGATGAAAACTATTCAAACAAAGAAATAGAACTTTTTAAATATTACAAAGCTAAGAAAGATAAAGCGATTAATTTAGAGCTTTTAACTAGCCAAAAGTACAAATTAACTTCTTTAAAAAACTATGAAACATATATTTATGGATATGCTAATTTACCTTCTCCTTTAACAAGACTATTAAAAGAAAATTCTATCAATTATACCTTTTTAAATGACGATGAATTTTCAAAGGTGTTCAATGTTAAAATAAATACAAACTCTCGTATTATTAAAAATTACAAAGAAGTTAGTTTAGAGTGTTTTTTACAACTAAATAGTTTAATAAAGAACATAGTTAGCAATGAAAAATTTAATTCAAATGATTACCTTATTGTTTGTCCAAATCAATATATACCTAGTTTAATTCAGCATTCTAATTTGTTTAATTTAGTCTTAAATTATCCAACTAACAAGATAATTAATCTTGAAAGTGTTAGGAAAATAATAGATGATTTTTCGACTAATTTAGATGTTAATTATCTAAAAAACATTTTAGTTCAATATGATAATAACCTTCCAAATTATCTTCAAAGCATTTTCGATAGTATCAATAAAATTCTTAATAGCATATCCTTTGGATTAGAAAAAGATAATAAACTCACTCAAAAAATCGTTAAACAATATTTGGAATTTAAATCGCAAGCTAGTTATCAAAAAGACAAATATTACGATGGTATTAAAGTCTCAACTTCATTAGATTCCGCCTCTTTTAAAAAGCACCTATATATTTTAGGCTTAAATGACAATTTAATCAGTTCTAGCAAAGATAATGATTTAATTGCAGATAAATATAAAGAAAATTTATCTTATCTTGAAACTTCATATATCAAAGATCAAAATAAAATTAAAAATTTAGAAACCTTAGTAAAACTATCTAGCAATGTTAACTTATCATTTAGTTTATCTGATCCTTTAAATAATTATTCTATTTCTAACTTGTTACCTAATAATATAAAACACGAACACGATAGTAATTCCAATTTAATAATTAGTGAAATTCCTAATCAAAACTTTGAATTAATCGGTTCAACTTACAATTTAAATAACAGTGCTTCTATTAATAAAAATTTGGCATTTTATGCAGGAATTCATAATGAAAGAGCTAAAAAAATAAATGAAAACGACGCGTTTTTTAAATATATAATTTCTCAACATAATTACAATTTAACAAATTATATATCTAGTTATACTAACCAATTTAAAGCTAAAGATAACACCATTTTTAAAAATATGTTTGCTTATAATAAAGATGGTAAGAATTTTTCTATTTCTCATTCCAGTTTAGATTGTTACCTTAATGATCCTTTTGATTTTTACTGCAAATATGTTTTAAAACTTCCTTCTAAATCAACACCTCAAACTCTTATTGGAACTATCGCTCATACTCTAATTGAAAAAAGAAACAAATCAATCGATTTTGAAGAAGAATTTAATTCAGCATTAAATAAATTAAGTGATAAATCCTTAGAAGGTTATTCTGTTCCTGAAATAAAATATTTTGCAAAAAAGGCTTATTTAAACGCTAAAAATTATATTATCCCCGGCATTGTTGATTTTGAAACAACGACTAATTTTAAACAGCTTTTTATTAATGATGGTGAAGAATTTTCATTTAACTATAAATTAGAACCAACTGATGATAACTTTGACCCTATTTTAGTTAACGGTTCTATCGATTCTATCTTTATTAACGAAGATAGTAAAAAGGCTATAATTATCGATTTTAAAACTTCTAGTAATCCAGGCTCTTATTTTAATAAAAGCAAAAATATCTTTGGTAGATTACTTCAATTGCCATTTTATAGTCTGTTTTTCAATTTGCTTAAAGATAAATATCCCAAATTAAAAGATTATTCTTTACTAGGTGCTTATATTCTTTCTATATATGAACCAGATAGTTATATTCATTCTTTTAAAATTAAAGGCGGGGCAAATACTAGCCATCTTTTAAATGGGTTTAGTTTATTTACTTATGAACAAAGTAAGCAAAAATTATTTACAAATTATTCAAGCTTTATCGATGGAGATGATTTTAGATTCTTACAAAATACAGACGAAATAAAACTCAATAAGATACCAGTAAAATACTCATTATATCTTAAGGATATTAAATATAAACTAGATAAATTAACCATTAGCAATTTCCTTGAACTTGATGAAACAGAAAATAAGGTTATCATCACTAACCTAGAAAAAAGCATCAAATATATCTTTATCAATATCGCTTTATTAGAGTTAGTTTATATGTCATATCATATTAGAAATGGCTTCCCTAGTTTAAAATTTAAAGATAGTTATTTTCCAATTTTTACCAGTTATTATAAAAACACCCCTATTGATAGCTATCAAAATTACAAAGATATTTCTTTTGCTGATTCAAGCCAAAAACATCAAATTTATTATAAAGACAACTTAGATAACTTAAAACAAATAAGCTATTTTAACGACTTCCAAATCGATTGTGATGTCGATTATAGCCAAGATGAAGAAGATGAAAATATAGATGATAAGGAGGAATAATGGACTATAACAAAATTAGAAAAGAAATTATTTCTTACTACAAAGCCAATCAAGAATATAAAAAAGACGATAATGTCCATCTAAATGATGAACAAATCGAAGCGGTTACTGCTCCAATTCAAAATAGCAACATTCTTTTATCTGCTGGTGCTGGATGTGGAAAAACATCCGTTTTATCCATTAGAACTCTATTTTTACTAGAAACTACTCCTTTAAATATTTCTAATTTTTTAATTATTACTTTTACAAATAATTCAGGTGCTGAGATGAAAGAAAGAATAATTAAAGAAATTAATCGTGAAATTAAATTATTAACTTCATCTAACAAACCTAGTTACGCTTGTGATGAACTAATAAATAAGCTTAGGCAAGAAGCAATAAACGCTAATTTTAGCTCTATTCAAACATTTGATTCATATTGTAATCAACTAGTTAAAACATATGCTAATAAGCTAAATATTCAATCTGATTTTACAATAATTCCTTCTAATATAATTAGATACAAACAAAAAGAATTTATTAAAAAGAAAATAGAAGAAGAATTTTCAAAAGAAGATAATAATTTATCTAAATATCTTTTTGATCGTACACAAGAAAAATCAGATTCTCTAATCTATGAACTTATCGATAATATTGAATCATATAAGAAAAGCCTTGCTAATCCAGTAAAAGAGCTCAATTTAATTAAAGAAAACTACCTAAAAGATTTTCCTAAGAACCTCAAATGCGCAATTCAAGACTTAGCCAAAATGTATTTTGAAGACATCTTAGAACGTTTTGCTAACTTTAAAACGTATTTTGATTCTAAAAATCCAAATTATGGTAAATTGATTGACAAAAAATATAATCCAAATGAAAATTTAGCTAACAGATGTTTTAATTATATTTATGGCAAAATTCATAACTTTAATTACGATAATTTAAATTCTATAAAAGATTTAAAAGATGCTTTTTTAGATATTACTCAAATTAAATTAAGCAAATCTTATTCTAGTAAAAGTGAATTTAAACCATTTAATGCCCCTCTTTTTTCAAATGAATTAAAATCATACTTTTCCCAAGATAAATTGTCTGATGAAGTTAATAAGCAATATGGAAAAATCTTAGATAATTTTAATACTTATTTTGTTAAAATTATGTTACTACCTAGTGATGATTCACTTAATCAATTAGCTAAACAAAATGATGAAACTTTAAAATATTTAATTGATTTTGATTTAGAAATTTCCAAACAAATTAAACAATTCAAAGATAAAATTAGCGCCTATGAATTCCAAGATATTACCGAATTTGCCATTAATCTACTTACTAATTATCCTGATATTAGACAAGCTGAAATAGATAAATATCAAGTAATTATGGTCGATGAATATCAAGATTTTTCTCTTAGACAAGAAGAGCTTTTAAAACTTTTAGGCTCATCTATTCAAGATTATGAAAATGGAAATTACTATTCTAGGGGAAATATCTTTATGGTCGGAGATATGAAACAATCAATCTATAGATTTAGACAAGCAGTCCCTCAATTGTTTTTAGATAAAATGAATATGGGCGATAAATTTAATACCATCTGCTTAAGTATGTCAACTAATTATCGTTCTAGTCAAAATGTCTTATCGACATCCGATGATATTTTTTCTAGTTTAATGAAAGGTAGACCTGGTGGCGGAATAGATTATTTAAAACAAAATCACGCGTTAAAATGTGGAAATACTTCCTATAATAAATTGCAGCTAAACAATATTCACAGTTATTTTTTATCACCTGAAAAAGAAAAGAATATAAATGACGATAAAAAACTAACTGTCAATCAAAAAAGTTATATATGCGCTGAACAGATCGCTAAATCAATTCAAGCTTTAATCGAAGAAACTAATTCTCTTTCTAATACTAGTAATAAAAAACTCACATATTCTAGTTTTACAATTCTAGTTCCTTCTAAAACAAAAGTCGATATATACGAAAAGTTCTTAAACAAATATCAAATCCCCTATATTAAACAGCTTAACACAGGCTTTAATGATGATGTAGTCTACCTTAGCTTACAATCGTTAATCTTAGTAGAATGCTATTTAATAAATAAAGAAAACCTAGAATATACTGATTTTGTTCACTATCTAGCTTCTTTATCGCGTTCATTTATTTTTAATATGAATGATGACGAATTGACTTTACAAATACAAAAGCCATTTGAATCTACAGTTTATAAAACATTAGAAAACATTACTAGACAATTTGACCTTGTTAATTCCACTATCTTAGAAATTTTCAATGTTTTAACTAAAGAACTAAATGTATATTTCAAGCTTTCTAGTTTAAATAATTGCGATTCTAGTTTAGCCTCGTTTTTAAGTTTTAACAGCTTAATTACCAATTTAAATACATTTAATTTCGATATAAAACAAGTTGCAGATTTTTTAATTAATTCTAAAGATGATGGTGATGATAACATAAAGATTTATAAACCTAGTCAGAACGCTGTTACAATAACTAACATCCATCAATCAAAAGGCTTAGAATACGATATAGTATTTTTAGCTGAAACAACTTCTAAAATTCAACTTAGCAATTCTCTACCCAAACTTTGTTTTAGTAAATATGGACCTATTTTACCTAGTTTTGCTAACGACAGATATATAGTTTTATCTGATAAACAATATCAACAAGATTTAATAAAAATCCAATATCTCAGTGACGATTTATTAGATTATATAGATCAATTTAATCCTGATGACTTTTTAAAGCAAGACAAACAAAACAATAAAATAATCTATGTTTTAAATAGGTTAAATATAGAATTTACTAATGTTTTTAGATTAGCCTATAAAAAAGAAGACGATATTGAAAACTTAGCAGAAAGAGTAAGGCTTTTTTATGTCGCAATTACTAGAGCTAAAATAGCAAATATCTTCTTTTATTTTAATAATAAAGACAATTTGTTTAACACACCAATAGAGTATTCTTATTATCAAGATTTTATATCTTTCCCTAATTTAGATGCTGTAAGACAAAATCACTACAATAAAGAATTTATAGAATTTAATATAGATAAAGTTCCAAATGATCCTAGTGATATAGTTAGTAATTCAAATTCCAATTCTCTTCCTAGTAAATTAGTTTCACAGATAGAAAACTTTCATATTATTGATAATTTTTTACCTGAAAAATATTTTAAAGAAAAAAGATTAGGTAAAAGAGCCAGTAAAATCGTATTTACTTTTGATGATATTTCTAAAAAGACTCAAAGAGGAAGCTTGCTCCACTCTTATTTAGAACAGATAGATTATTCTAATTTCCCTAATATCAATTTAGATTTTATCGAGAATTTAAAAGATAGAAAACTCATTGAAAACTTTATAAACGAATTGATTTCTCTTTTATCTAATAGTACTTTTAATCTTTCTAATTTAACTTTCTATCAAGAATTTGAATATTTTGATTTAGAACAGGAAAAATATGGTTCGATTGATTTTTTATGTGTAGATTCAATCAATAAAAAAGCTGTTATTATTGACTATAAACTTAAAAACATCGATGATGAACATTACTTAGATCAGCTTTCTACCTATAAAAGAAATGTTACAAGAATTTTTGAAATACCAGATAAACAAAATATTAATTGTTATCTTTATTCAATTATCGATTCTAAACTTGATAAATTGGACTTATAATTAAAATCCAGTTTTAAAATACATCTCAAAAAACACGTATTTTATTAAAAATGAAGAGCGTAACTTTGGAAAATTCTCAGTTTCTTGAACAGCTTGTTTAAGACTGTTTTTGGCTAGTTGCTTATATTCTTCTGCCATAGCATCGTTTTTTTGCTTTTTTAAAATGTTATAAAATCTACGATATAACATTACTTTTTTTCTAATCCAATAATAATAAGTTGGACAACTAGGTGAAATAAAAGAATCTATATAAGCTATTCTTTTACTTTCAGATAGTGACATTTTCTTAAGTGTTTCTGACTTAGTTAAACTGTGAATTAAAGAATTTTTCCTAGCTCTATAAAGATACAATTTTGAATGATTAACAACAACTTTATCTATGTGTTGAAGATATTTATCTATAAATAGACCATCTTCACCAATATAGACTTCTTCATCAAATGTAATGTTGTTATTTTTAGCAATATCTAAACTGAAGCACTTATTCCACAAAAAACCTTGATAGTAGCCTTTATAATCAAAAAAAGAATAGTTTTTACCACTATCAACTTTTAAAATTTCAGTTTCTAGACTATACGAAGTCGATTTGTACTTTTTCCCATCGTTGAAATTTTGATAATTGACTTCAAACATTTTTATTTTTGGATGTTGCTTAATCAAATTTAAAAAGCAATTTACATAATTAATATCGATTAAATCATCCCCATCGACAAAACAAAAATACTTTGTTTGAACCTTAGATAAGCCTAATTGCCTAGCGTATTGAACCCCTCTTTTTTCTTGATTATATATTTCAATTTTTAATCTTTTAGAATATGATTTAACAATTTCTAAGCTTTTATCAGTAGAAGAATTATCAATTACTATAATTCTAAAATTTTGATTTGTCTGTTTTAAAAAGCAATCAAACAAATCAGCAATATATTTTTCTAAATTATAAATACAGACAATTAAAGTTAACATACAAATATATTTTAACCTACTTTTACATCAAAATATTGTACATCTTCTTTATAAATGCGACTATTATCGACTTTTTCAGTAATCAATTTAAAGAAAAACACGTGAATTAACGAAATAAAATTAACTAGATATGCTTCCCCTAATCCATATACTAGAATTACAACACCTAACAATATAAAAACACCGAGATTTTTTCTTGAAAGATATTTACCTATCAAAATAAAATATCCAGTCATTATAGTTGCTATCAAGAAATAATAAAAAAGCCCATTTTTCCATAAAAGCTGTATATAAAAGATATCTACTATCAACGTAATTTCCTCTTTTGGAAAAATACCTAGTGGATAATTGGTCATCGCTTCATAACAATAGGCAAGTCTATTAGTAGAAAATTCATTTAAAACATTATCGTGACCATAAATAGAAAGCAAAATAGAAACAATAGTAAATATTACAAAAAAGCTCGAGCAAAAGTAACTAAACTTTGGAGAATATTTAATCATTCTAGCAACTGGATAAAGTAAATAAAATATTATAAAAGCCATCAAAGAAGTTCTTGAAGCTGTCAATATATATACAATTATAAAAGCTAAAATCAATAATAGACTTTCTTTAATTTTAGCGCGGGGTTTATATGCGTAAAATAAAAATATCGTAAACAAAAAGTAACCTGCAGCAGTATTAGTGTTTCCAAAGCCTAAGCTATATCTAACTTCTCTAAAGATAAATTCACCACTACCAATATCGTAGATTTTATTATACCCAAATAGCCATATAAAAATAGCAAATAAGAAAAAGGCCAGTTGAGAATAAAATCCATATTTAAATATCCTTCTATATGGAGCATTAATACAACATACTAAAGCTAAGCAAACTACCGCTAAAGCTGGTGTATAAATAAAAGGAAATATACATGCTCCGATAATTCCAAATAAAAGCAAAACCCAAATGCGTTTAAAAGATATGTTTTTTATCTGAATTAAAAAAACTATAGATGCTAAAACAACTAATAAACCATAAATAAAATATTTGCATATTTCATAATTAGATCCAAAAACGTTATTTAAGCCATATACAATAAATGAATAACAAATTGCAATTTTTTGAAATATAAATATTTGTACTGGCTTATATGTAATTTCATTTACCATCATTTAGTAATTATATTCAGAATTATTAAATTTAAAATTGTCAAAAAAGTCAGCTGTTAAACTTTCTTTTCAAAAAATTAAATATCTTCTTAAACCAATTTTGTTTTTCCATAAAAAGATATTTTTGATTTTTGACACGCAAATTGTTCTTTTGACAATAGACATCGATTAAAAGTTCGCTTATAAATCCAAACACGCGTTTATCTTCACCTTGATAATTATTTAAATCTATCATTTTTTCTAGTTTAAATAAAATATCAAACATCATATCTAAATATGGTTTAATAATTTGTTTTTTCGCTATAAACATATTGAAATAATGCCCACTTGTCTTTTTCATATGCTTATCAAAATAATCTAGATATTCACTATAGTCATTTTTAATAATTTCTCTAGTTAAATCCAAAGCTTCTTTTTTGTGAGAATGGATATAATGAGAATAATTAGTTTCAATATAATAATGTCTTTTCTTAGGCAAAATAATATCGTATTTATAAAGCAATTTTTCTATTTTTTCAGTTTTTATGACATTTTTTAAATCTTTTTTAAAACAAAAACTAGAATTGACAAAATATCTTCTATAATGAACTAAACCTAAAATATCATAATTGTAATTTTTATAAACTTGATACAAGCCAGTGAGTTCACAATAGTTAGGATTTTTATTAGAAATATTTTCACCTTGATTATCTAAATTAACTAAAAAATGTTCTTTTCTTAATTCAGCGCCGACTTCAACAGGTAAATATATATCTTCTTTTGGAAAAACGCCTTTTTTATGTGAAGCTATACAAATCAATATCTTATCTTTATTCATCTAATCTAGTTCTCCTTACAATTGGCTTTTGTATTTTATACCATTTTCCATTTAGATGCTACTATATATAGAAAACTAATTTTTAATGTATAATTATTAATGTTATAAATATGGAAGAAAATAGCAACAAAACTCTAAAGGTTCATTCAGTAAAAACAAACGCTATATTTAATGGCCTATATCAAATTCTTACTTTTCTTACACCATTAATTACTACCCCATATATTTCAAGAGTGTTAGATCCTTCTTATCTAGGTCAATATTCTTATTATGCGGCATTAGTAAGTATTTTTACTATGGTCGCTAATTATGGCTTTAACGATTATGGAACTAAAAAGATAGCTGAAGTTAGAGATGATGTAAATAAAAAATCTATTGTCTTTTTTAACATAATGTTAACTAAAGGCCTACTTTCTTTTATGTGCATTGCTATCTATATACCTTTTTGTTTTTTATATTCTAATGATGAAACTAGCTTATTTATGATGTTAATTATGCTTGGAAATATAATTGCTATCCTTATTGATCCTGTCTTTTTATTTCAAGGAGAAGAAAATTTTATTTCTATTGCGATTAGAAATTCTATAATTAAAATATTAACAGTCATCTGCTTTTTTATCTTTGTTAAATCCAACCAAGATATTTTAATCTATACTTTCATAATGTCAATTAGCTATGTTCTATCTTCAAGCATCATATATTTTTCCTTTAGAAAAAATAGCCTTGTTAAAATAAACAAAATAGATTTACACCCTGCCTTTTATTTAAAAGAAGCTTTTCCGTATTTTATTCCAGCTTTAGCGACTAGCTTATACACTAATTTAAATAGCGTTTTACTAGGAGCTATTGGAAATGATAACACGCAAAATGGTTATTATTCCCAGGCGATGAAATTTATCAATCTATTAACAGCACTAATAAATTCTTTAAGCATAGTTTTGTTAGCTAGAGTATCATATTTAACTAAACGAGGAGATGAAGAACAAATTAAGCAAAAAACCAAATTGTCCTTTGAATGCTTCTTTGCTTTAGCTTTACCTTGTAGTTTAGGTATGGCTAGTATAAATTCCTTTTTACTTCCAGCCTTTTTGACTGATAAATATCTTGGCTCTATCGATGTTTTATATCTATTATGCCCAGTTGTAGTTTTTTCTCCGTTAAATTCACTATTAGGAAATATCTATTATAGACCAAATAACAAGATCTGGACACACACTATAGTTATGCTATCTTCATCCATTTTAAATATCTTGTTAAATTTACTATTAATCGGTTATTTTAACTTAGGTGCTATTGGATGTGGAATAGCTACTTTAACTACTGAATTTATTCAAATTCCTTTCCTGCTATTTTTTGCAAGAAACAAATTGAACTTAAAAGAAATTTTCATTTCTGCTATTAAGCCTTTAATTGCAAGTTCATTAATGTTTGTCACCGTCTTTTTAACTGGATATTTTGTCTATACCAAAATAAATGACTGGTTATTAATTTTCATTTTATTAGTTATAGGAATAAGTGTATATGCAATAATATCTATTATATTAAAGGATAAATTTACAATTTATATTTTAAATTACATTAAATCTATTCTTTCAAATATAACTTCCAAATTTAAAAAGAAAAACAACAAATAAATTAATATTATTTTCTTAAATATATAGGAAAATTAGAATCAAAATATTCACTATCGACATTTTGATTTATTTTACAATTACAATTTTCAATTGCGATTTTTAAAACTAAAATACATGGGACAGAAAAATAGTTAAATATATATACTTCAGATAAAGTAAATATTAAATAAAACACACCTATAATTACAAATTGACTTATTACCTCTTTTTTCATATATTTTCCAACAAAGATAAAATATATTGAAAAGATAATACAGTAAATTAAATAATAATATAAACCATAAGAATAGATTAAACTGATATATCCGATATCTAATGGATAACCTAGATTAGTCCCGATAAAAAAGTGAATTTTATTTTCTAACATAGCAGAATAAGCATATGATAGTCTTCCTGATAAAAAGCTATTCAATTTTGTGTCGTGAGCTAAAAAGACTAACCCGACTACAAATATAGTAAATAAAACAAAAAGACTAGAAGAACTATAGGCGATAATCTTATTAAATTTTACATATTTAGCAATAAATATCGCGAAAATAAAAGCGACTGAAATTATCAAAGTTGTTCTTGAACCAGTAAGCATATATATGCCAAAGTTAGCTAGCATAAATAAAACATATATAGCATTATGTGGTCTTGGTTTATAAGCAAAAAACAAAAATGTCGTAAATAAATAATAAGTAGCAGCTGTATTTGGATGAGAAAAGCCTAGACAATGTCTAATTTCAAAAAAGCCACCTTCTAACCAACCTAAGTTAAATTCTTTATTAAAACCTAATAGTGAAATAAAGGAAACAAAAATTAAAAATATCAGCTGTGAATAAAAACCATACTTAAAAACCTTTTTATATGGCATATTAATTGAAGCAAAAGATGCTAAAACAATAGTAACAAAAGCAATAGCGTTAGATAAATAATATAAAACAACACCAATTATTACCAATATCATTGGCAAGATAAGTCTTTTTAAAGATATTCTTTTTATTTGAAGCAAAATACAAGCAAAGCTTCCCATAAATAATAAGCCGTAAATAATATATTTAGCATAAGGAAAAGTATTACCAAAAACATTTGATAATCCATAAACAAGAAAGCTATATATTAAAACTAGCTTTTGAGGAATCGATATATTGTTAGAATCAACTTCAAATATTTTACTTTCTAATACTCTATTTATTATATTCATGTTTAGTCCTTAAAAACATGCATATATAATAGCGAAATTGATAAACTATATCAAGCGATATAAATTTATAGCAATTTTAAAACTAATTATAGCAATCGATTATATTTTTTCTTATATAGATATTTAGCAAAAAATGTCAAAATTCCATAAATAAATATAAATATTATTATAAACAGTAAGAAAATCGGATCAATAGAAATAAAATCAAAGATTTCATTGACACTTGGAACATAAACTACAAAAAATCCCACTAAGCAAGACACTATTATTCCTAAAGATAAAGTAATTGATGGAAAAGACTGAATTAATGGTATCTTTTCAGTTCTTAAAAAGCTATATACGACATTTTGTGTAATTAATGACTCTAAAAAGAAACCAGTTTGAAACACCATCATAAACATCAAATATTGACTAGAAGATGTCTCCCAAGAAAAATCAAATTGTCCTTGCGAAGCTGATGGACAAATATAATACATTAAAATGGCAAATGTCATCATATCGACTAGTGAAGATATCGGCCCAAATGTAAACATAAATCCTCTAATTTGTTCTAAGGAAAACTTTAATGGCTTAACTATCTGTTCTTCATCGACTTTATCAAAAGGAATTACTCCGCATGAAATATCAGTAATAATATCTAATAAGATAATATGCAAAGCTTTCATTGGAATAAATGGAATCCAAATCGCTCCTATACATTGAGAAATCATATTGCCAAAATTAGAAGAAGTTTGACCTTTTACATACTTCATCATGTTTACGTATGATTTTCTTCCTTCGATAATGCCATCTTTCAAAACTTCTAAATTGTTTTCAAGCATGATAATATCTGCTGCTTCTTTAGCAATATCAGTCGCTTCTTTAAAAGAAATACCAACATCAGCTAATCTTAAAGATGGTGCATCATTAATTCCATCTCCCATAAATCCAACTGTATGATCGTTTTTATTTTCTTTTAGGGCTTTCACGATACGATATTTATCATCTGGAGATAACTTATAAAACAAATTATATTTTTCAACTTCATTTAAAAGTTCTTCATCATTTAATTTATTTATTTGTTCACCTGAAATATAATTGATATTTTTAAAGCCAGTTTTTTTAGCAACTTCTAAACTTGCAACAAGATTATCGCCAGTTAGAATTTTAATTTCTACCCCATAATATCTTAAAGAATCCAAAACTTGTTTAGTATTATCTTTTACCTTATCTTCAAAAGATAAAAATCCGACAAAAGTTAAATCGTTTTCATCATCAATAGAAATATCTTTGCTATCTAAAATCTCTTTATACGCTAATAAAATAACTCTTCTTCCTTTCTTTTCTTCTTGATTGACTTTAGAAAGGATTTTGTTTTCTAATTCTTTACTAAGAGGTATTTCTTTTTTGTCTTTAGAAAGTTTAACTTTGCTAATAACTTCTAACATTTCTTTACTAGCACCTTTGCATATAAGAATATTTTTAGAATCATCACCGTTTGGTTTTAAATATATAGAAAGTCTTTTTCTATGGAAATCAAATGGAATTTCATCTAATTTTTGATAATTAGATGAAACATCTAAAACATGAGAAACATTCATCTTAGAAAAAGATATTATCGATTTATCAATAGGAGATCTAATTCCAGTTTGATAAAAAGAATTTAGATATGCTAGTTGTAAAATATAATCATCATCACTAGAATTATCAAGATTAAAATAATCTACTAAAGTCGAACTAGCTTCAGTTAAAGTTCCAGTTTTATCAGTACATAAAACATCCATAGCTCCGAGATTTTGAATAGTGTTAATATCTTTAACAATAACTTTTTTCTCTGACATCTTTACTGCACCTTTAGCCAAATTAGAAGCGACTTGCATCGGTAATAAAGAAGGCATAATTCCTACCGCAACTGATATTGCAAAAACAAAAGCTTCAATCCATTGCTCATAATTAGAAACACCAGTAATAGAAATGCCACTTGATGAAATATGTAAACCTATTCCATCAACTAAAAACACCAATGGAAACATAATAACTAAACAAGAAAGTAAAAGTTTAGATATAGCATCTATTCCTTTTTCAAAAGTAGTTTTTTCCTTCTTTTCAACAACTTTTTTAGCTAGTTGACCAAAGATAGTTTGATCACCTACTTTTAAAACCACACCTTTAGCTTGTCCAGAAACTACATTAGTTCCAAAAAAAACTAAATTCGATAAATCAAATATAGATTTAGATGTGTTATCAAAACTAACTTCTGCTTCGCTTTTTTCAATTGCGTCTATTTCACCAGTTAAACTTACTTGAGAAACAAATAGATCCTTGCTTTCTAAAATTCTAATATCTGCAGGAATCATATCTCCTGCTGAAAGTAAAACTATATCTCCAATAGTAAGTTCACTATTAAATATCTCTTTAGTCTGACCTTCTCTAATTACACTAGCTGTATTTTCTGAAAGAGATTTTAAAGCTTTGCTACTTCTTAATGATTTATTTTTTTGAACGAAAGAAACTAAACCTGAAATTAAAATAATAACTAAAAGAATAGTTGGAGTTATCCACCATGTCTTTTTTTCTTCAATAGAAGATGGTAAAAAATAAGAAATTAAACCGGAAACTATGCCGACAAATATCATAATAAAGATAAATGGCGAACTAAAAGAATGGATCAATCTAACTAAATAACTTTCTTCTTTTACTTTAGTAATACTATTTAATCCGTATTTTTCAATGTTTTCTTTAACTTGCAAATCAGTTAAACCAAGTTTTAAATTTATATTATTTTCTTTAATAAACTGCTCTGAAGTTAACTTAGTACATTCAAATAAGTCCTGATGTCTTTCCTTTTTTGATTGTAATAAATTAACTTTAGTTTCATTTTGATTATTTACTTTTTTAAATTTCACATTTTTATTCCTCCTAGAAATTAAATTTTACATGATTAAAAATATTTTAACCACTACAAAATAACAAAAACGTCTATTAATTACATGAGAATCTAAAATTATTAAAAAGTCTGTTGAAATTTCTCTTCTAATTTTTTAATGGCTAAATTTAAAAAAACATGTTCACCAAAACCATTAATCTTATAAAGCTTAAGCAGAGATTGAGAGCCACCTGCAGTTACCATATAAACTTTACAAGATGATTCATCACCAAGTAAACATACAGTTAAGCTCAATCTGTTTTTACCAAAATAAGAATATCTTTCATAGACAAACATGGCAAATTTTATATCATTTTCAAAATCACCATCTTTAGCTTCTAAAGTTGTTGATGAAGATAAATTTGGAAAAGTTTAATCGACGAATCTGTATATTTCAGAAAATGAATAATAAAACTGTTTATAATATTTAGCCATACTAAAATTATTATATACAAGAAAATTAAAAATAACATGGAAGTTAGTAAAATTTGTCTTAATTTTAAGACAATATTAAGTGATGTTTTTAAATTAATTTTTTGATATTTTCTATGTCAATTCCAAAATTTAATAGCAAACCATCTTCAATATCTAGATCTTTATAGCAATTTTTTATATGGCTAATACTATTTGAAATTCCACTTCCACCACTAGTAGCAAACAAGATTATTTTTTTATCTTTTAAATGATGACTATCTAAATAAGTATCAATACATCTAGGTTCAACATCTCACCAAATTGGATAACCGATAAAAATTACATCGTAATCACTAACATCGTATTTACTAGGTAGAATTTGAGGACGTAAAGATTCATTGTTCATTTCTAATGATGAACGTGACTTAATATTATTCCAATCTAAATCTTGCTTAGTATACGGATTTACAGGAATAATTTCTTCTAAATCAGCTGATAATTTACTTGCTAATTCCTTAGCTTTTAATCTAGTAACTCCACTAGCAGAAAAATAGCAAACTAAGATCTTTTTCATATTATCTCCTTTATTTTTATTATTTCATATATGTTAAATAAATAGTGTTTCCTTCTAAAACCTCGACGTTTTTAACCTTAAAATATTTTGGAAAAGCCGAAATATCATCACCTCCAACAAAAGTAAGTTCATTTCTTCCACCTTGAATTCCAGGACAAATTACTAAACTTATTTCATCTACTAAATCTTGTTGAAAGAAAAGCGCATTAATTTGAGCCCCTCCACATAGGTAAAATACATCTATACCTAAATCTTTAATTTTTGTTAAAAACAGTGGTAAATCTAGATCTTTTTTACCACAAAATAAATATGATATATTCTTGCTGTCTAAATATGAAAGAAATCTTCTATCGACACTTTCAGTTAAAATTGAAACAAAGCGACTTTTTTGATTGGCGTAATCGTTATATTCTTCTTTAAAAAACAGTTTGCCTTTTCTATCAAAAGCTATGCAATATCTTTCATCTTTGACAAAATAATCTTTTAATTCACCTTGTTTAATTGGATATTGACTTAAATCGACATTTTCATCAGAAAGATACTGAAAAGTTTCTCTCCCACAACCCCAGGCTTTTGAATTAGAAAAAGTCAATGCATCATAAATATCACCGGCTTGTTGACAATTAGGATAGCCTTGTAAATCAGTAACTATTTTCCCATCGATAGTTACATACATATGACAAATAACTTTTGGATAATTTTTCATTTTCACACCTTTCTATAAATGGTTTTATAGTAGCTTAATTTTATAACCTAAAGCTAACTTTAGGTCAATATAAATTTTAAAAGAAAAGTGCGTAGATTTTTTTACGCACACTAAAAATATAAAAACCGATTACTAATTTAGTAATTAATCTATAATTCCTTTTCGATAATTAATATTGAACGCTTTAGCTAACTGCTTTAAATTTTCATTAGTTATTGATTGAACAATAGGTTTATCGCAAATTTTCATATAAATCTCTGCGGCTTTTTCTATTGTCTCAATTAAACCGAAAACTTCATCTAAGCTTCTACCTGTTGCAAATAAACCATGTTGAGCCCAAACTACACTTCTATATTCTTTCATTTTAGTAGCTGTAGCTTCACCAATTTCTTCCCCACCACAAATAATCCAAGGTAAAACAGCTATTCCTTCTGGGAAGACTACGATTGATTCAGTCTGCATCTTCCATAAAATTTCTGTCCATTTCTTTTCGTTCAATTCTAGAATATGTGACATACAAATAATATTAATAGGATGACAATGACAAACAAGTCGATGGAGTGGATCGATTTTTAATCTTTCAATATGGCATTTTAAATGTGTAGGAGCTTCACTAGTTGGTCTTCCACCATCTTTATATCCCCATAGTAAAGAAAGCGTGTGCTTATCTTTAACTTTTAATAAACCTAAATTAGTAACAGGATCTTTTAAGCAATTTTTAAAATACTTTTGAGTTCCAGTAATTAAGAAGTATTTTCCAATTAATGGAGTCATATCAAAATCGTATTTAAATTCTCTAATTTCTTTTTCTTCAGAAACGATTGTTTTAACTTCTTCTTTAGTAACTATATATGAAAGATTTCCACCATTTCTTTCATCCCAGCCATGTTTATATAACAAATCTAAAATTTCGCAGACTTCATTAATTACATCCATATTATTTTATTCCCCTCTTTTTGACATAATTTCATTTTCATAAGCTTTTATATCATCGTAAAAGTCTTCTTTTACACCTTCTTGTTTTAAATATTCTTCATAGACTTCATTCCAAGGTAATTCTTTTATTTTTTCTTGAAGATATAAAGTTTTAGTATGATCTAGTTCTTCTTGGGCTTTAGTTAATAAATCCCAAGGAGTTAGTAAGGCTTTAAGTAAAGCCTTATGCATATTTCTAGTTCCAATAATTAAAGCAGTAACCCTATTAATTGAACCATCAAAGAAATCTAAAGCTAAATATGTGCGATTTAAAGCGTTAGTTTTAACTAATTCATCAGCAATTTCTTGCAAGTCATCATTTAGTTTAATAACGTGATCACTATCCCATCTAACTCCTCTAGAAACATGTAAAGCAATCTTAGGATTAAATAAAAGTAAAGAAGAAATTTTATCAGCAACATTCTCACTAGGATGAAAATGCCCCATATCTAGAAGTGGAATTAAATTATTTTCCTTAGCGTAATTTAAATAAAACTCAAAAGAACCAACGGTGAATGATTCAACCCCAATTCCAAAGACTTTTGATTCAACGCTAACATCAATTAAATTCCTGTCGTATTTATATTCAAAGATTTTATCTAAAGAATCTTTTAAATTCTGTCTTAAAGACAATCTATTAGAAGGTGATTCTTTTAAACCATCAGGTATCCAAATATTAACTAAGACTTTCTTGTTTAATTTTCTTGAAATATCTTCACTAGTTTTAATTGAATTAATACAATGTTTAATCCAGTAATTTCTAACATTTTCATCATAGGAAGATAAAGACAAGTTATCTTTTAACATATTAGAAGCAAAGCAGGTTGGATTAAAATCTATTCCAAGGTCATTTTCCTTAGCAAAATCAACCCATCTTTTAAAATTAGAGAAAGTAATTTCACTTCTATCAACTATATTATCACTTTCATATATAGCGTGAAGATTGACTCTTTTTTTGCCAGGAATATATTTGATGGCTTGTTTAAAATCGCTAGTTAATTCTTCAAAATTTCTAGCTTTATATGGATAGTTTCCAGTTGATTGAATCCCACCAGTTAACACTTCGTTAGATAGAAATCCATCAATATCATCTAACTGCCAGCATTGTATAGAAACTTCGATATTTTTTAAAGTTTCTATAGCTTTGTTAACATCTACTCCATATTTCTTATAAACTTCGATTACTTCTTTTCTCATATTCCCTCCTAAAATGATCTATAAATCTAATCCTCAATTTGTGAAAGCAAATTACCTAAAGCTGAACATTCATAAGGATAGCTAATCACTTTAATTTGACATATCTTTTCAATTAAAGAATTTAAATATTCGTTTTTAGCTCCTCCACCTAAAACAAGCAATTTATCAAACTTTTTATTTAACATCATTTCAATTTCATCGATTGATTTTTTATATAAATGCGCTAAAGAAATAAAAGCGATATTAAATAGATCTTTATCTTCAAATTTATCGATATAACCTTTCTCTTTTAAATAAGATAAAATCTCTAATTTCATATTGTTAGTAGATAGAAATCTATCATCATTAATATCGATAACAACATCGTTAATTTCAGATTGTCTAGCTAATTTAATTGCTTGAACTATATCTATATTTGTTTCTTTAACTAGGTTTTGAACTATCCATAAACCTGTGATATTTTTTTGAAAACGAATATAATTCTTCCCTAATTCATTAGAAAAATTAGACTTAAATACTTCATCGTTAATAAAATATCTATCAAGTTTAACCCCTAATAAAGACCAAGTCCCACTAGAAAGATATAATGATCTATCATCTAAATTGCTTTCAATATATCTAACAACACTTGCAGTATCATGACTTGCAACTAATTTAACTAATAAATTTCCGCCAACTTCTTTTTCAATATCTGGAAGTAAGTTTCCAACTACTTTACCGACTTTTTCTATTTTGGAAAATAGATTTATAGGTAAATCTAGTTTTGAAATAATTTCTGGAGAATAAATATATCTATCTTTTTCTAATAGTGATGTTGTTGAAGCGTTAGTTATCTCATGAACTTTTTTACCAGTTAATTTAAATATCAAATATTCTGGAAGCATTAAAAAACTAGTGGCTTTATTTAACCTTCCTTCTTTTTTATCTTTATATAATTGAAAGATAGTATTAAAACTTTGAAATTGAGATCCAGTTATATTAAAAATATCTTTTTTAGATAACTTTGAAAAAACTTCATCAATTATATCTAAAGTTCTTTCATCTCTATAAGAATAACAAGGTAAAATTTCTCTATCGTTTTTATCAAGTAAAACATAATCGCATCCCCAAGTATCAATTGACATTGTTTTGATGTTTTTATAATTTTGAAAAGCGTATTTTAATGTGTTTTTAACTTGAGTAAATAAATTAGATATGTCCCATATTTTGTGTTTTTCTTCATCTAAAATATATCCGTTAGGGAATCTATAAATAACATTACTAACTAATTTGTTTTCGTTTTTATCTAGATAACCTATGATAGCTTTCCCACTACTTGCACCGATATCGATAGCTAAATGATATTCTTGTTCCATAAATACATTAATATTTTAATCTATTTATTCATCTAAAGTTAATTCATAACTATTAGAAAAGGTAGAAAATAAGTAGATAATTTATTTTAGTACTTAAAATTAAATCACATCAAAATACAATAACTAGCTTTTGATAAACAAAAAACATTAACAATACATAAAAATAACTATAATTGCTTAAATGTTATAAATTATTCCTGAAAATAAATTGATGTTATTTTCATCAGTTAGAATAAAACCAAAAGACTTATCTACAATATATTCTTCATAAATAGATTGATAATCAGAATATGGATCACTAGTTGATTCATCCCCTGCCATTACAGTTACAGCTGCTCCTTCAATTCCCTTTTTATTGACACTTAATTTAACTTCCTGTTTTAATAAGCCTACACTAGCACCATTATTAATTAATCCAGTTAAATCGCAATTTTGATTAAATAAATCATTAATATTAAATTCATTAACCATAAAATCAACTAAATCGTGAGAGCCACTAACTTCAAACTCAGGAAAAACACAGCGGGTAAATGTCCTTATTTTATTTACATCATCTATTCCGCCATAAGAAGTTATATTCATAATTTGATTGATATTATCTTCTATAAAAACTTCTTCTATACTATATCCAGCTTTAGGTAAAACAAAATGTAACTTATATCCATTATATGTTGAAGAATAAAACGTAGTAAAATCTTCACCTTTATATGTTTTACCTACAACATATAAACCATTTAAAAAATCTTTATCAACTTTAGAATTGTTGGAATTAGTAAATTCTATTTTTTCATCGTGAAAAGATAGTTCATCTATATATTCATTCCAAATATCTTTTAGATAAATAATATTAGCTAAAGCAAAAAGAGTATCTTGAGCTAAATTAAAATTAGGTTTTAAAAGTCCATTGGTATTTTCATCAATATGATTAGTGATAGCTTGGTTAGCATATTGATTGTTATTTGAAAAATCAACTTCATAAGAGGAACAATAATAATCGTTAGCTAATATATCTAAACAATCTTGATTATATTCTCTATCGCTATTAAGCCAGATAGAATTATCAATATTAAATTCCCCTCCTTTAAAACTTCTTTCTAAAAGTCTAAACAAGGAAGAATAACTGCTTCTTAAAATTTCTAAATTAGTGTTAGTAGCTTTTAAAAGTTCTTCTTGAGTATTACCTTTTGTCATTTCAGAAGCCATAGTTAACAAAAGATATGCTGATATAGGTGAAATAATATAATTGTCATTTGATTTAAAATAGTTAATTCCTCTACTAACTAATTTAGAAGAAAATTTTTGAGCGCTATTTAAAAGAGACTTTAAATTACTATCATTTCCTATACTAAATACTGAATCAACTTTCTTAGCTTCTTTTAATAAATTTCCCTTAGCATTAATAGGTGAACAACTTATAGAAAATATACTAACTAAAGCTAGAACTTGAGTAAATTTTCTACGATACTTCATACTCTAACTCCTTTTTTTAATTATACAATACAAATTCAAATTTTTAATATATTACAAATTAATTTAATTTGTATAATCATCGAATAAATTTCAAGAAAGCCCACCTTCTCTATTTAAATTAAGCTTTCGTTTTATTAATTTCCTAGTATTCTATTAACGTATTTTACTCATTTTATGAAATCGTGAAAAAGCCGTTAACTATCAGGCTTTTTTAAAAATTTCGAAGCATTTGGCTGTTAATTTTCGTGGCATATGGCTGCGACTTTTCATATCATTTGGCTATTTATTTTATCTTTAAAAGCAATACAAATGGTAAACAATTATTACCTACACATGAAATAATATTTTTGTTGCTAAAATTATATATAATTTCATATATAAAAATACTTATAAACTTATACATAAACAAAACGTATTAATAATTAAAAATAAATTGTTTTAGATAAAAATTCCAAATCTACATATTTGTGCATTTTAAGCCTATTACTGAATTTATTTTGAATTTTATACTTACCAATTTATATGCTATATTTAATATTACCATCGTCTAGAATTAACTCACATATTTCATTGTTAGTAGCTTGAGAAATTCTATCTTTTTCAAAACTTTCTTGTAATTTTAATCCATATAATATTCCAGTATTATCAATCTCTTTTTGAATGTTTTCCACTGTGATTTCATCATTTTTTTAGAAATACTTGTTTTTATTAAATTACTATTCCATTCTTCACTTTCAATTAAAAGCTTTTTTCTTTCTTCAAAAGATAAATTGACAGGAATCTTTTTATTAATTCGATATTTACATAATTCAGGAAATAGTACTACACGACCTTTATCTTGTTGTACTTTTATTTGATCAAAAAATTCTTCTTTATTAAATTCAGGTTGCTGTTTAATAAAATTATTTATGTCTTCTTCTAATTTATTGTTAATTTCTAAAATTCTTTTATATGATGCATCAGTATACTTTAAAATATATGGGCTACTATTAGATTGTAATTTTGCTTGGCATTGACAATTATTAATAACATCTATCACATATTTTTCTTCAGGCTTATTTACTGAAAAAATAGATGAACCTAAAGAAAAATCAAATGTTAAAAAATCCTGATACTTAATACAATATTTAATGTTTTTATAGTAAATATTTAATAAATATAATGCACCAATAGCATGTATTAAATTACAAACTGTTCCTTTACTCAATGAAGAATATCTATCGTGTTTTACTGCCTGATAGGCACGTTCCCAACTTGTACCTTGCCGTTTATGCGCATGTTTAAGTGTATTAAATATTTTATTAGCATCCTTAGTAATGTTAAATAATGGACAAGTTATAATGACTTCTTTTTTAGAAATAGCATAATTTATATCTACTAATTTTAAACAATCAGTATCAAACATTAACGATTTATCACCACGTTGTTTAGAACCACCTAAGCGATAATATAACACTTTTGATATTGCTTCTATTTCTACACAAACTCTTACTAATAAATTAGCGATATGTGGAGAATATACATTTAATTGTTTATCGCCATTTTCATCAGTAATATAAATATATTTTGCTATATCTAACATTTCTTTTTCAATTTGTAAATATGTTTGCCAAAACATTTCTATTTGATTCATATAAATATACCTTATTAACTTTCAATCAATAAATTCAACTAGACAACTAATCTTATTTTTCAACTATAAAATTTCTAAATAAATCAGATAAAGTGTTATTACCATTACCTATATCAAAAGATTTAGAGGCAGTAAATTTCCGATGAATTCTATATAAATAATCATCATTACGCCTCTCTCCAGTTTCAATAAAGTTTATTATTGAATCATTAATAAATATCTTAATTTTATTTTCGCTATCTAAGCCAAAAAAGTCATTATTAACTATAAATAAATCTGCCTCACCTTTATCAGCTTTTTTATTATAAAGATGATGTAAATATGTATTGTCACTTTGATTAGATGAACCAATAACACAAGCTTTAATTAGCTGACTTGGAATATTTAAAGATGATATTTTACTGTTTCCATAGAAGTTTAAAAATAAATTATAAGCTTCTTTTCTAAAGAAAATAATCATTTTAGAATGATCTTGCTTGTTACTAGATAAAGCATCCAAAAACATATATCTATTAGGATATCTTTTATTAAGATAAAATGACATATACTTTGCTTCTTGAGGATTCATAAAATGAGCAAATAGGCCTGTATTATTATTACCTTTAATATCATATAATTTATCACATATAAATTTTTGACCAGCAAAACAATTATCATTTTTATAAGAATGCCTTGAAGAATATCCCGGATAAGCTAATATAAAATCATCATTACCATATTCTTTAAGATAATATGATACCAAAACGTAAATAGGAGCAATAAAATCTCCTTTTTAGCTAAAATTAAATACATACTAAGAATTTATCCTTTCAAGCATATTGTTTATCTATTTATCCTTTGTATCCCCATACTACTCGGCATTTTGAAGGATATGTACCATTAGCAGTTATATTCCAATAAGAACTCCAACCGCTAGGTTTAGAAGAGGCTTCACAATAAACTGTTAAATCAGAACAATTATAAAAGGCATATTTCTCTATTGTGGTTACAGTATTCGGAATAATAATTGAGATTAAGGATGAACAGCCATAGAAAGCATACTCACCTATTGTTTTTAGCTGACTATTCTCTCCAAATATTATAGATTCTAGTTTAGAACATTCATAGAAAGCATACTCACCTATTGTTTGTAACTGACTATTTTCTTCAAATGTTATAGATTTTAGATTTGCACATCCACTGAAAGCATCACTCCCAATTGAAGTAACACTATCTGGAATAGTAATTGAGGTTAAGGATGAACAATACCAGAAAGCATAACTTCCTATTGTTTGTAACTGACTATTCTCTTCAAATGTTATAGATTCTAATTTAGAACATCCACGGAAAGCATCACTTCCAATTGAAGTAACACTGCTTGGAATAATAATTGAGGTTAAAGATGAACAATACCAGAAAGCATAACTTTCGATTTTTTGTAGCTGACTATTCTCTCCAAATATTATAGATTCTAGTTTAGAACATTCATAGAAAGCATACTCACCTATTGTTTTTAGCTGACTATTCTCTCCAAATGTTATAGATTTTAGATTTACACATCCATTGAAAGCATAACTTCCAATTGAAGTAACGCTATTTGGAATAATAATTGAAGTTAAAGATGAACATCCACGGAAAGCATAACTTCCGATTTTTTGTAGCTGACTATTCTCTCCAAATATTATAGATTCTAGTTTAGAACATTCATAGAAAGCATACTCACCTATTATTTGTAACTGACTATTTTCTTCAAATGTTATAGATTTTAGATTTGCACACCCATTGAAAGCATATGAACCAATTACCTTAATTGGTATTTCTTGTCCACAAATCTCAATAGTTTTTGAAATAGTCACATAATTGCTATTCCCTAAATATCGAACAATTTCTATATATTGTTCAATACCATCTATACGTATTACATAAGCAAAATCACCTTTAATTACTATATCATCTCCAACCCATACGACGGGCCTTGAGGTGTTAAAATCCCAACCGCTAGGTTTAGAAGAGGCTTCACAATAAATAGTAATAGAGGAACAATCAGCAAAAGCATAACTTCCAATTGAAGTAACACTGCTTGGAATAATAATTGAGGTTAAAGATGAACAGCCATAGAAAGCATACTCACCTATTGTTTTTAGCTGACTATTCTCTCCAAATGTTATAGATTTTAGATTTGCACATCCACGGAAAGCATCACTCCCAATTGAAGTAACACTATCTGGAATAGTAATTGAGGTTAAGGATGAACAGCCGTAGAAAGCATGCTCGCCTACTGTTTGTAACTGACTATTCTCTCCAAATGTTATAGATTCTAGATTAGTACATCTATAGAAAGCATAATTTCCTATTGAAATAACACTATTTGGAATAGTGATTGAAGTTAAAGACGATGACCAACTACTGAAAGCATACTCACCTATTGTTTTTAGCTGACTATTCTCTCCAAATGTTATAGATTTTAAATTAGCACAATCATAAAAAGCATAATTTCCTATTGAAGTAACGCTATTTGAGATAAATATTGAAGTTAAGTAAAAACAATTTCGAAAAGCAGAGCTTCCAATTGTTGTAACATTGTTTCCTATTGATATTGATTTAATTCTATTATTATTAGCAAACGCATAGTCAGCAATAATAGTAACTTTTATGTTTTCCCCGTCAACATTAATTACGTCTGGAATATTAATTTCGGATGATACTCCAATAAATGTATCAATTATAATGTATTTATCACCTTCTTCGTTTATATAAACATGATAAACAAATCCATCATCTGTTATTCTAGCATCTAAACAATTCCATACAACTGGTCTATTTGAAGAATTCCAACTTGAATTCCAACCACTAGGTTTGGATGCGGCTTCACAATAAATAGTAATAGAGGAACAATTAGCAAAAGCAGAACTTCCGATTGAAATAATACTATTGGGAATGATAATTGAGGTTAAAGATGAACATCCACGGAAAGCATCACTTCCAATTGAAGTAACACTATCTGGAATAGTAATTGAAGTTAAGGATGAACAGTTAGAAAAAGCGTAATCACCTATTATTTGTAACTGACTATTCTCTCCAAATATTATAGATTCTAGATTAGTACAACCTGAAAAAGCATCACTTTCAATTGAAGTAATACTATCTGGAATAATGATAGATATTAATGAAGTACAGCCAGAGAAAACATACTCACCTATTGCTGTTAACTGACTATTCTCTTCGAATGTTATAGATTCTAAATTAGTACAGTTTGAGAAAGCATAGTATCCTATTGCTGTTATATTATTTGGAATGATAATTGAGGATAGGGATGAATTACTGAAAGCTTCACGACCAATTGAAGTAACCGATATATTTTTATTACCAATATTAATTACATTAGGAATAATTACATTTTCATTATCTGAACCCAAATAATCTGTAATTTCAATATATGGTTCATCATTATCATCTATTAGAATGACATATTTAAATTCGTTATAGATTCCACCACCTAGAGAATTCCATACAACTGGTCTATATGAAGAATTCCAACTTGAACTCCAACCACTAGGTTTGGATGCAGCTTCACAGTAAATAGTAATAGAAGAACAACCATTAAAAGCTTGCGAGCCAATTGTTGTTACACTATCAGAGATTGTTATTGAAGTTAGTGAGGAACAGCCATAAAAAGCACTATCACCAATCATGGTAACACTATCTGGTATAGTTATTGAAACAAGCGAATTGCAATTATAAAAAGCTTTTTCATCAATAGAAGTAACTGGTATATCTTCATTACCGATGCTAATTGTACTAGGAATAATTACATTTTGATCAGTTCCTAAATAATCTGTAATTGTAATAAACAACTTATTATTTTCCTCATAAATGGTATATCTTAATCCACTATATATGCCTCCCCCTTCACACGACCATATAACTGGACAATTTGAATAATTCCAATTAGACTTCCAAGTACTAGGTTTAGATGCGAATTTACAATAAATGGTTAAGTTAGAACACTCACTGAAAGCATAGTTTCCTATTGTGGTAACGCTATTATTAATGATAATAGAAGTTAAAGAGGAGCAGCCAGAGAAAGCAGAGTCGCTAATTGTTTGAACACAATTCGGAATATTAATAAAATTTAGTAATTCACAATTGTAAAACGCTGAATCGCCTATTATTTCGAGATGGCTATTTTCACTAATATTTATCGTTTCTAAATTGATACATCCAGAGAAAGCTGAGCTTCCAATTCTAGTAATATTATTTGGAATAGTAACAGATTTTAATTTTTTATTATCCTTAAATGCATTTGCGCCAATTTCTTTTATTGGAATATTTTCACCATTTATATTCAGTGTTTCTAGAATAACTAATTCTTCACTAGGATTTTCCCATCCAGTAATACTAATGTATTTATCACCATTATCATCTTCAAGGATACTATATGTATAATTGCTCCAAACAGCTTCTAAAGTTATATCTTTGCCATTATTAATAATAGATGAATCAATTTTATCAATAAGTTCACCATTATATTTCCATCCTACAAAGTCTTTATCATCTCTTGTTGGATTAGAAAGAATAATCTCATTATCATCTATATCAAAATATTCTGGATTATTTTCACTATTAGTACCACCATTTAAATTGTAGTTAATTTTAAAATAATTCCATTTAGCTTCTAACGTATAATCATGGTTAGGCATAACAAAGGTATATACAGCATTTGTAGTAACTAACTCATTATTTTCATCATACCAGCCTAAGAATCTAACATCAGTTTTAGAATAAGCGGCAATGGTGACCTCAGATGTATATTTTCTCTGTTCACTATATTCAGTTAAATAATTATTATTTATATTAGATCTTAATAAAACTAAACCAAGGTCTTCACTATTACTATAAACATGCATGGTAAATGAATCTAATTGGAATCTCGCTTCCAATGTAATATCTTGATCCCACATCATATATTTATAATCTTCAGTATTTGACAGTAAAGTATCTTGGTAGTACCAACCAATAAATACATAACCTTGATTAGGCTTAACTGATACATCGACATAAGTATTATATGGATATTCACCATCACCAGTAATAGTCCCCGCTCCAGGAATATTACTAACAATTGATAATTTAACAGTTTGAGAATAAATAGCTTTAAAAACCATATTATCAACTAAAGTAATATTTTTTAGTTGATTGCCATTTTCATCAAAGATTTTTTCTCCTTTATATTCCCAACCTCTAAAAGACCAATCTTCTTTAACACAATCAAAGAAAAACATATCTTTACTAAATGTCTTTACTTCAATTGGACCTTTATATGAATTTGAAGTACCACCATTTAAATCAAAATCAATAGTATAAGTAATTTCTTCATCAGTGAATGTTGCGGTATATGTTGTACTTTCAGTTGCTTTTTTAACTTCAGGAGTCCAACCTATAAAATAATAATTATTAACTCCATCGCTTTCTCTTATTGGAGTTGACCCATCATAACTAGGTATACTGCCATAAGTAACATTTTTATCAACTTCTAATATCGTTCCATCGTAATTTTTCCATGTGATAGTAATAGGCAAAGCATCAGTTTTATTATCAATATATGAATAACCACATACTAAACAAGTATAAGTAGTATATCCACCTTTTTCATATGTTGGATTAGTTATTGATGTTGTAAATTTATGCTTTTCTTTATCACCTTGTACATCATGTCCACATGTAGAAGGATGCCAGTGATAAGTATCATCATATTCATATGAACTACTAAAGGTATGTTCATGAGTAGAAGTGCTATTATCATCACTATCACTAATATTTGATAAAATATCACTCCATTTATTAGTGCTACTTGATGAAACACCTTTTCCATCATTACTACAACTTGCTAAAGCAAAGGAAAAAATTAATAGAAATAGTGTGGCCAATTTCAAATTTCTTTTAATCATTATGTTTTTCCTCCTTTTTCTTCACAATAACATTAGAATATTCATATTTTATATTCATAAAATTCTTTGAAAATTGTTGTTTGACAATTTTAGGAATATATTGTTTTACATTACATCCAAAAACTATTTTTTTAAATACGTCTTTTTCATATAACATTTCAAGATTTAAAACATAACTATTAAGAGTTTCATCATAAAAAAATAATAATCCACTAAAAATATTTGATTTATTAAATTCATCAGTATATTCAGAAGGTAAATGTACTATACGACATTCATATTCAACAAAATATGAAGGTTGCTTTATGCGCTGATATAATCTTCCTAATTTACGGCCAGCTTCAATAGGATTAGTTGACAAACTAGCAATTTTACTAATTTTTCTTAAAACACTTGCTCTAGAATAAATAACATTATTTAAATCAATATATCCACTAAGATTATTTTCTTCAAAAATTTCTTTCAATTTATCATAATCAAATCCTAAAGCAACACCATAGCCATGATCGCCATATTCCATCCAATTATGTACATCATTCAATTTTTTTGAAAAACAAATTCCATTTAAATACAAATCATTATTATTAGAAACATTCATATGAAAATGAGATAGTATATCCTGATAATTATCTGGATATAATTGCTTTACAAATTTATCAATTAATTGTTTTGAATATAAATGCTCAAGCGGATCATTTGAATGTTCAAGTTTTGAAAATTTTAATAATTTAGAATTTAAAATACACTCCAAATTTTTCATCGTAGTGAAATGATAAATTAACATCTTTATATCCCCCCCCCAATAAAAAACAGACCTAGTTTCTTTCACCTAGATCCATCTGAGGATATAACATTATTCTAATATTACCCCCCCCCCCAGGACAGTTTTAAGCACTGAGAGAGGCAAGGTATTATTAACTAGCACCTATATTTTATATTTTAAAAATTTCTTTTTCAATAAAAATCAAGCTTTAATGACTATATCTATAAGAAAACAATAGATTAAAAAGATTTGATTTTTTATAATATTTCTATGGAGTGGAACAAAGTTCAAAAAGAAAAAAGAGAAGCTTTAAATTATTCTTTTGAAGATTTAAAGAAATTAACTAAAATCCCTATTTATCGTTTAAAAGATATTGAAAATGGAAATAGTTATCCTCGAAAAAAAGAAAAGGAAAAATTAATCAATGCTCTATCGATTTCTTTAGATGAATATAATGAAGAAAGTGATTTACATTATCCTTATCTTTTTAATAAAGAAGAAAAGTCTTCAACTAAATTAATAAAGATATTTTCTTCAAAGTTTACTTTAATAATTTCGTTTATTTTAAGTGTTATTTTACTAATTTCATTTTCCCTTTCAGTAAAAGAATGTATTCCTTATTCTTATGATACTACTTCATTTTACGATGATAAATTATTTGAAATTAGAAAAGATTCAATCGACAAATCTATAAAAGTCGATTCTAATTATATCTTTACAACTAGTATTGATGATAACACACAAATAGATTACGTATTTAACGAAAATATCAATTATATTTCGCAAAGTAGAATCGATTATAAATTTAATTTAGATACATATGATTATACATATTCATTTTATTCAGATTCTTTTGAAAGAAGATTATTAGTCAAAGTTGAAAATATAGAATCACAGGCAACTTTCACCTATTTTTATTACCTTAATTATCTTGATGAAGATCTAGTTTATGATTCTGAAATAACTGATGATGAAAACATGTTTGAAAGTGTGGAAATTATTCTAAAAATCGAAGAATTATTTCCAGACATTTATGAAACTGTCAATCTAAACTTAATAGCTAATTATTCGATAACTCTTGATAATTATCTAGATTATTTAAAAAGTGGACAATATAAATGTTATTCCCATGAATCGGAATTTTATTACTACTCTTTTGCTATCGGTCTTGGTTTAATTATTTCACTAAGTGTATTTTCTAGTTATTTCATCATAAAACACAAAAACAATAAAAAAGATATAGAAATCACTGAAATTGATAGTAAAAATCTTAAAGAATATAAAGCCTTAAAAAAAGATATCAGTATTGAACCATTTATTAAAGAAAACGGATTAATAATTTTCACTCAGCTTTTCTATTTCCTAACTTCTTTTAATTTGTATTTGATATTTGCAAACGCCTTCCAAGTTAACAACATTCATACAATTAAATACATTGATAACATCATAGATATTTTAAGAAATTGTATGCCTCCAGCTAATATCTTGATCCTTTTTATTAACTTAAACCGCAAAATAATTAATAATAAGCCGTTAAAAACTGCCTTGAATTACTTATTTATAGGACTTATCTTTACTGGCTTAGAATGTCTTTTAATTTATGATCTATCTCGTTCAGGTGACTTTTTTATAAATATTCTTATCTCCTTTCTTCCTAAAAACCTATTCTTTGCAATGGGACTATATGCATTAATCTATTACTTTTTATTTCATAAATTAGATAATTTAAATTGCAATAAAACAAAAAGGATTTGTTTTAGATTAATTTCTATTCCTCTATTGATGTTTTTACTCTTTTCATTAATTTATCCTCAATTAACAAGTTCAGGAATATTAGAAACAAACAAATATTTAAATTCTTTTTTAGCCTCAGTTGATTTTTCCTATACTTTCCTAGCTCTAGGTTTTATATTTATAAAAAGAATAATAGATACGTATTTTATTAATATCTATGATGAAACTAATTTTTTAAGATATCAAAAAGGCAATAGATATCAATTTATAATGAATACAGTTTTTATTGTTTTTATTCTAATATTATTTGCTGTTTCTCTTTCATATTTAAACAATTTAGAAATGTTAAAAATCTTAGGATTAGAAAATTTTATTTATATTCCATGTTTAATTCCTATCTTATTCTTTTATAAGAAAAGACTTAGTGAAAGAAGTTTTATTATTGATACCTTTTCAAGTATTTCTTATTTAACAAGCAATGTAATTTCATATCTTTTAATCTTTTTAACTATGACTTTATAAATAAAATAAGATAGTTAATTATTCTAACAAGAATGTATATTTATAATCTTATTTGATCTAACAAATTATTTTATTTAAGTATAAACATATAAGATTTAAATATTCATATTTAAATAATTAATCTATTTATAATATTTATTAAATTGAATCGAGAATAGATCTAATTCTTTCTTCTTCTCTACTTTCATTAGTTTTTAATCTAAGAAGCTTAACACCAGCTTTTTCTAATATTGAATTCTTTTTTATATCTCTTTCTTGTTGAGTTTTTTGTTGTTCATGAAAGTAAATTCCATCAACTTCAATCGCTAAAACAGGTTTTCTACTCATTTTGTTATATATTAAAAAATCAACATGAGAGTTTGGATTTTTAAAAAATTTATATTCTTCCTTAGTTAAAGACAATCCTTTAAGTGAAATAAAATCTTTTAAAGATACATGCATTCTTAAATCCAGACTTAAATACTTAGATTCAGATAAAATATTTTTAAGTAATTCTTTTGTGATATTTTCGCTATCAAAGTCTTTTGAAGGATGTTCATTTCTAAACTTTTCCAATTCTTTTTGGTAATCTTCATAAAGTAAATCATAAATAGATTTTATTGAGCCTTCTTCTAATATGCCAAAGTTATTATTGTATGTAATATAATTAACTAAATCTGAAAGTACACCGCTATTTGATTTAGCGATTTTATCTGAAGTTACTAAAATAAACTTATCGATTGCTCTAGAAACAGCAACATTTATTAAATTGTCATTTTCCACAAAATCATTTGGATCATTTATTACAGAAGAAAAAATTATTGTTTTCTTTTCTCTACCTTGAAACTTGTGAATTGTACTAGCTTCAACTTTATCTCCTATTTGTTCCATAATAATTTGAGTTTGATAACGATATGGAGCTATAACCCCTACATCTATCAATTCCTCTTTATTAAGCAATTGTTTAATTTCATCAATCTCTCTTTGATTGTATAAGCCACTGCCATTTGGATTCTTTCTAGCATAGTTACCAGCATTAGTTTTAATTACTTTCATCGAATAATCTTGCTTTTTGTCCTTAGTATAAATAATTAGTTCATTATTATAAAATCTTCTATTGCAAAACGAAATAATATCTTTATTACACCGATAATGCTCTTTAAGCATAGTTTTAGGAGTTTTATCTCCATATAAAGATAAAAGACTACTCATTATACTATTTCCATAATAGCTATATGTTCTAGGAATATTAAATTTAGCTAACAATTGTTCATTTCTCTCTTTAAATAAATCATCATCAATTTGAGGTAATTGCTTAATATCACCAACTACTACAATATTTTTTGCTACTCTCATTGATAAAATTGCACTAGCCATATTAACTTGCGATGATTCATCAACAATTAAATAATCAAACAAAAAGCCTCTTTGAGTACATTTAGCTAATGAATAAGTCGAGCTTAAAATAACAGGATAATCTTTCACAAACTCTATAAATTCTCTTTTATAATTATTTTTTCTATATCCACTTCTAGTATTATTAGTAAATATAGTAGAAAGTTGATTTTCAAAATATTGCTTTGACAATTTAGTAAACATGTCTATTTTTTGTTCTAAAGTTTGATTGCTCATTCTTTTATCAAATTGATTGATTTCTTTTTTAATCTCATTAATTTTTGCTAGATAATAAAGATTATTAAAATAAACTATACATTTATCTAAACTATTCGAAAAAAACGATTTATTAAGCTTGAGTTTAAATCTTAATTTTAGCTTAGTAAAAAATGAAATCTTTTTATCGCTTTCTTTTAAAAAGACAAGTGCATTAATAACATCTTCAGATTTTACTTTTTCAGGTTTAAATTTTAATTTAGAAAAATCTATTTCTTTATTATCTAATAAGAAATGCTTGTATTCTAATTCTATTGCAGATAATTTTTCGCTTGCTATCTTCTTATTATTTTCATTGGCAAAACAATAAGGTAAATCACTATAAAGCTCCTTTAAAGAAGCAATATCGACTTTAACTTTTTCAAAAGCAGGAATTTCTATATCATATTCTTCAAAAAACTTATCGATATTAATATTATTTCCTAAAGTTGCAGCAATAAATGAATAACCGTATTTATCTAATTTCTCATATACATTATCTGTTGCAGAATTATTATTTGATACTACCGCTATAGACATCTTATTTATAAGAGCATTTGCAATTAAATTTAAAATAGTTTGTGTTTTTCCAGTTCCTGGTGGACCTTCAATAATTGATATTCTATTATTAAAAGCCATTTCTATTGCCTTTAACTGGCTTAAATTTATACCAAAAGGTGAAATAATAGGATGTGCCAACTTCAAATTGCTTTTTTCTAATTGACCATTTAAATATAAAGATAGAACACTTTCTTCACTAACAATATCGATATTATCAAATTGTTGAAGCAAAAATTGATCTTCTTTAGTATGGATAGTTTCTTGAACAACTTTATGATAATAAGCCATAATTTCACTTGCTTGCTTATTATTTTTAAGGACATCCTTTACTATTTTTATTTCAGAAGGAAGAGCTATACAAGTATGGCCGTTTTCATAAAAAATTTTATAGATTTGTCCATTAAAACAAAGAAGTTCTTTAACGTTAAAACAACGTGAATTCTTATAATATAATTCTAGAAAATCCACTCTTTTTGGACTATCATAAATTTTCATATTTGAAAATGAAACATAAAAATATCGTTTTGAATTAACAAATAGGACTCTCCACGCTTTTTTATTATCACCATACCAAAGAACGCTGTTAGTTGCATCATACCATTTTCTGTTTTTTGAAGAATAATGATAAATCAATACTTTATGTTCATTCATTTTGACATTTCCAATAGTTGGATTGTATCACATTAAATGTTAAAAATATAGTTAATACACTAAAAACAGTTTTGTTTTGCTAACTTTAATAGTAAGTGCAACATAACGTTTCAAAAATGTTGCATTTTGTTTATTTAAAAAAGTAGCATAATCATATTAAAAATCAACAATATTAAATATTGATAATATCAAATCTTTTCTTACTAAGTTTAATAGTTCTAATCTTTTTTCTTTTCTTCTATGATTTCCCAATGGCCACCTTTATCTGGGACAACTTTTATGATTTTTTTCAATTTCTTAATGATTCTAGAAATTGTGACACGTGATTTATTACACAATTTTTCTAAAGCATCTTACAATACATTTGAATTAGATTTTATAACTGAAATAATTTTTTCTGCACCATATGGTGCAGAAACATTTATATAGTTTTCTTCAATATCAAACACATTCTTATCATAGTGTTTTAAAACTTCAGGTACTCCATAACTAGTTTGTTCGACGTACTTAAATCAGACAAAATTTTCTTAAATTCTTTGTTTCGTGGAATACTTATTCCATCAATTTTTAATACTAACTATTCAATGTATCCTCATCAAGAAGAAATTCCTTTAAACTCATGGTAACAATTCCATTATCATCCCTTTTAAGTTTAATATTATCTCTAACAATAACAATTTTTTTAAATGAATCAGGAATATTAATTAAAGATTTTATTTCTTGATTTTCTTTCTCTAAAGTCGGAAGTGAGTATGCTGATTGAATATAATATCTATTGCTTCCACTATTAACAACAAAATCAACTTCATTTTGTTTCCTAACATAATTTCCATTAATATTTTTCTCATTAATAGAAACAACTCCAACATCTACAGAAAAACCTCTAATTTTCAATTCATTATAGATTAAATTTTCCATCAAATGATTTTCTTCAATTTGCCTAAAATTAAGTCTAGCATTTCTTAAACCTAAGTCAGTGAAATAGTATTTTCTAGGACTATCAATGTATTTTTTTCCTTTTATGTCGTATCTATTAGATGATTGAACCAAAAATGATTCCTCAAAAATTTCTAAGTATGAGGCAATTGTATTTTTAGATATATCAACATTTTTAACACTTTTAAAAGTGTTAGAAAGTTTTGTAGCATTAGTAAGTGATCCAATAGAAGAAGAAATAATATTTAAAAGTTCTCCTAGTTCTGCATCATTTCTAATTCCATATCTTTCTTTAATATCTTTTAAATATATTTCCTTGTAAAGATTTATAAGGTATTCATTCTTCTCTTCATCGTTATCAAAATTTAAAATCATAGGCATTCCGCCATAAATCATATATTCGTTTAAAGAATCATCAAAATCTTTGCCATATGTTTCATAAAATTCTTTAAATGAAAGCGGATTGACATGAATTTGGTCACCTCTTCCTCTAAATTCTGTAATAACATCTTTTGATAAGAACTTTGAATTAGAACCTGTTATGTAAATATCAGCATTTTGAATTTGCATAAGACCATTTAATAAATAAACAAATTTGTCCACTTCTTGAATCTCATCTAAAAAGATGAAATACATATCATCATCAATAATTTTTTCTCTAATGTATTTATCAAGTTTATATGGATCATGTAATTCAAGACTTTGTAAGTTATCTAATGCTATTGAAATAATATGATCCTTACTAATTCCGTTTTGAATCAAGTAATTATAAAAAAGCTTATTTAATAGATAAGATTTACCACATCTTCTAATTCCGGTGATAACCTTTATCATTGAATTATTAATTTTTCGAATAATCTTGTTTAAATATAAATTTCTTTTAATTTCCATAGTTCATCTATTGACCATTTTTACAAGTTTTTACATTCTTGGTCAATTGTATTATCTCAAATTATATTTATAAAAGCAATCGTATTGACCATTTTTACAAGTTTTTACATTTTCAGTCAATTGTATTTTTGGCATTATATCTGTCTCTAGGATTTAACACTAGATATTTAGGATTAATTAAAAGACGTGTTAACCTTATTTTTTGAAGTTACTTTTTTAATTAACTACAAAAATTTTAGAAAATTTCTGTACATAATGTGTCATGCTATTAATAAAATGCGATAATCTATAAGTAATAAAATTACTTATCATAAAATGAATATTCAATAACGGCAACATATGAATTATAGAAACTCTTCCAGCCATTGATTCCGAAACATTTTTCATGAGTCTAAACATTTGCGAGCTAGTTAAAATATACATTCCATAATTATTTATATTTTTTAGTTTTTTTCATTCACCTTTGCTTCGATTGCACAAAAAGTTCGGGAGCTTTTTGAACCTCGTCAATAATCAAAGGCCACTTATTTAATTCCAAAAATAAATAAGGATCTCTTTGTGCAAGTTCTCTATTTCTGCTATTATCCAAAGAGATATATGAAAATCCTTTTTTTTATAAAAAGTGAAGCAATTGTTGACTTTCCTATCTGCCTTGCTCCTGTAATTAATGTAATAGGTCTACTTTTAACTGATTTTTCTATTTCTTTAAATATTGTTCTTTTTATCATCGTATCTACCTCATAGCTTTATTAAATTTTAGTATTATTTGGAATTCAACTCCGATTTTTACTAGAATTGTTGTCGTCGCATTTCCTTATTAATGAATATTCAACATAATTTACAAAATAAAAATGATTTTTAACTTATATATCATTTTAGCGAAAAATTGTCCTGTTATTGAATTAATGTAATTAAATATTCTTTAAAGATGAATTGTTCATTTTCACATTAAAATTAGTAAAAATTTAAAATGTTTATTCCTTTTCATTTTAAAAAATGTCGTAGATTATGGTTTTAGGCAGTTTATAGGAACAACATAATACCATCTGGACGTCTATATAATGGTCCGAATGCAGTTAGAACCATCATAAAAGAATGGGCTTTTTCCCTGCTTTTTCTACAAATTTATTCTTAAGCCTATTTAGCGACCATGCTCCCTCTTCAACAAGTTGTTCACCACCAAGTTTTATCTCTATCGCTACCCAAGCTTTATTTGGTAAATGTATCACAGCGTCGCATTCAAGCCCTGCATTATCTCAGTAATGACGAATTTCCCCATTGAGAGTTGAAGCATATATCGATAAATCTCTATTGGCAAAATCTTCAAAAAACAACCCGAATGAATTTAAATCACCCATTAAATCCTTTAGCGAAATATTAAGCTCTCTACAAGCAATAGATGTATCGACAAAATGCCTTGTCTCTGAAGTCCTTATTGACGTTTTAGAACGTATATTTGGATTCCATGCTGAAATATTTTCTATTATGTATAAATCCTTTAAGACATCCATATACTCATCAAATGTCTTAGTATCCATGGTGCGTAAATTGCTAAACTTAACATCTTCAATAATTGTAGAATTTGGCGCTTCAGTTGAAATATTACGAGCATAACTACGTAATATCATTTTAAAAACTCCTAAGATTTTCAATTTTAAATCTTTTGATCCATAAACTGAGCTTTAGCGAAACATCAAAAGAGTAAATTAAAGCATACAAATCTAAATATATTAGTCACTGCTCCATCTTTAACAAAATAATCATATGACAATCAGATAATTGATATTGATTTTAACTTTTTTATTACGTAGTAGAAAGATGTTAAAAATCAATTTTTTAATTAATCAAATTTAAGTAGATTAAATTGGTTGTTCTTTAAAAATAAATTCTACATTTACACGCAAAATTACAAGAAATTTTAAAGTTTACTCATTTTCATTTAAATGATGTTTGCTACTATTTCAAATAAAAACCGATGTAATTTATACACCGGAGACAAACAGATTTTGGTGACCTATACGGGATTCGAACCCATGAATGGTGCCTTGAGAGGGCACTGAGTTAAGCCACTTCTCCAATAGGCCAGCGCATTTATTAAAACACATTAATTTTTTAAAAGCAAGAAAGCTATTCTTCCTTCTTTATTTTTGCTCGAGGAAAAGCCTTATCATAAACATCTTTCATTTGTGAATATGTAACGTGAGTATATATTTGAGTTGTCCCTATTGATTCATGTCCCATAAGTTCTTGAATAACTCTTAAATCAGCCCCTTGAGAAAGTAATCTAGTTGCAAATGAATGTCTTAACTTATGTGGATGTAATTTCATATAACACCCGGATTTCTTTTCAATTTCACCCATGATATATTCTAAGCCTCTTGAAGTTAACTTATTTCCATTATTATTTAAGAAAACGTAAGTTGACATTTGATTTAATGGGCATTTTAAAAGCAATTTTGGCCTTAATTGATTTAAATATATTTCTAAACTATTTTTAGCTTCTAAAGTAAATGGAACCATTCTTTCTTTTCTACCCTTACCAAAGATTCTTAGTACTCTTTGTTTTAAATTGACGTTTTGTAAGGTTAAATTAACAAGTTCACTAGCTCTTAAACCAGAATTATATAGCAATTCTAAAATTGCTTGATCTCTAATGGCTAATTCATCTTTTCTTTCTTTATTAGCTTTAAATAACTGATCTATTTCATCTTTTTCTAAAAAATCTGGCAAACGCTGATCAATTTTAGGAGAAGATATAAATTCAAAAGGATCCTTTTGAATTCGATTAATAGTATATAGATATTTGTAAAAATGTTTTAAAGCAGCTAAATTTTGCTTAATGGAAGTCTTAGTAAATCCACAGTTAGTTAATTCTAATAAATATCCTCTAATTATCGATTCATCTACTTTATCAAAAAACACTTTATTTACTTTTACAAAGCCTAAAAAGAAAGCGATATCCTCTTGATACGCTTTACAAGTTAAACTTGAAAAATTTCTTTGCTTTTCTAAATATAAAACAAAATCTTTCAACTCTTGGGAATATACTTTAGGCGATAATTCTTCTCTTTTCACAACTATATTATATAGCTAATTTATCTTTCCAAGATAATAAGGAAGCTAATGATTCTTCATAAGCCTGCATTTTATTTTTCCTATTTGGATTTTGTAAAATGCCATAACAAGCATTAATAGGAGCAAAATGCTTAGGTGATGACATTACTAAATAATTTACTAATGAGCCTAACATAGTATTTATTGGAATATATTCTATCGGCTTATTTTCCATTCTTAAATATGCATAAATTCCCGCTAATAATCCACTAGCAGCTGATTCAACATAACCTTCTACTCCAGAAAATTGACCACCGATAAATACGTTAGGATATTTTTTTAAACTCAAATCTCTATTTAGACATAAAGGAGAATTTAAATACGAATTTTGATGCATTAATCCAAAGCGAGCATATTTAGCATTTTCCATACCAGGAAGCAAGCTAAAAACTCTTTTTTGTTCTTTGTATGTTAAATTAGTTTGAAAGCCTACTAAACCATATAAATTGCCAGCAACATCATCTTTTCTAAATTGAACTACCGCATATGGATCAATTGTATCTGTTTTTAATCCTTTAGCTTGTAAAGGACCGCATCTTAAAGTATTTTCTCCTCTTGAAGCGATAACTTCTATAGGTAAACAAGCTTCAAAATGAATGTCGTCGTGACTTATTACCCTTTCAGCTTTTACTAATTCAGCAGTGAAATTTAAATATTCTTCTTTAGTTAAAGGAATATTTAAATATTTACCTTCGCCTTTATCAAAACGAGATTTATAATACATTTTAGAAATATCTAAAGAGTCAAAATAAACTAAAGGGGCAGCAGCATCGTAAAAAGATAAAGAATCTATAGAAGTTAATTGACCTATATAATCTAAAAATTCTTTATTGTATATTGGTCCAACACAAACGATATTTACTTTAGATAAATCCAAACAAGTGACCTTTTGAGAAATAATTTCAATATTTGGATGAGATCTAATTTTACTATCAATATAATTTGAAAATATTTCTCTATCGACTGCTAAATCACTTCCTGAAGGAATTTTACTAACTTCAGCAGCTTGCATAAATAAACTATCTAACAGCTTAATTTCTGCTTTTAACAAACCACAAGCGTTATCTTTTTCTTGGCTTTTTAAAGAATTAGAACAGACTAACTCACCAAATTTTGTCGAATGAAACGGACCGATTAAATCGGGTTTTAAATCGTATAATTTTACTTTATATCCTCTGTTAGCTAAAAAATAACTAGCGCTAGTTCCAGCTAAACCAGCGCCAATAACATTAATTGTTTTCATCTTTTTTACTATCTTTTGTTTCTAGTTTTTGAGTATATCTACATCTTGGGAAATTAGAGCAGGCGTAAAATGAACCATATCTTCCTTTTTTAATAACTAAGTGTCCTTTTTTACATCTTGGACAAGTGGTATTTTCTAAAGAAGTATCGAAATTTTCAAGGTTTTGTGAATCCTGTATATTTTGATTAGATGCTTCACTATTAGAATTAGTTTCTAAACTTTCAATATAACGGCATTTTGGAAAATTAGAACACCCGATGAATTTTTGTCCTTTTTTAGAAGTTCTATAGACTAATTTACTTCCGCAATTTGGACATGTTCTATTAGGAACTTCTTCAACAACTTTCTCCTCTTTTTGAACGTATTTACATTTAGGATAATTGCTACAAGCGACAAATTGACCATATTTAGATTTCTTATAGACTAAAGGTGAGCCGCAGACTGGGCAATTTTCTCCAGTAGGAACATCTGGTATTTTTTCCATATTTTCCTTAGCAAAAGCTAACTCTTTTGTAAAACTAGAATAAAAATCCGAAAGGAGATCTACCTTGCTAGTTCCACCTTCTTTTACTTGTTCAAGTTTAGCTTCCATATCTCTTGTATATGAATAATCCATGAGATTTGGGAAATATTTTACGAGATTTTCTACAACTAATTTACCAGATTCAGTTGGAGTTAAAATATTTTTCTCTGATTCGATATAGTCTCTTTGCTCTAATGTAGAAATAGTTGATGCATAAGTTGAAGGACGGCCTATACCTTTTTCTTCCATCAATCTAACTACGCTACCATCGTTATATTTTGAAGGTGGTTGAGTTGATTTTTCTTCATAGTTGAGCTTTTCTAAACTGATTGTTCCATTAGTTTTAGCTAATTCGACAATTTCATCTGGAAGTTTTTTAGTGTTGCTTTTTTCAGAAGCAAAGCCGTTATCTTTATAAGCTTGCATAAAACCTAATTCGATATTTTTACTAGCTTCTGATTTAAAAACATAACCGTTAGAAGATAATCTAACACTAGTAACTAAATCTATTTTAGGCTGCATTAAACTAGCTAAAGTTCTAGCATAAATTAATCTATATAAATTATAAAGGCTATTTGAAAGATATTCTTTAGCCATACTAGGAGTGAAATTTAAATCAATTGGTCTAATAGCTTCATGTGCATCTTGAACTAATTCGCTAGTTTTCTTTGTTTTTAATGGTGAACTAGCTAAAGCACTAGGACCATATTTACTTAAAATATATTGATTAGCGACTTCGAGGAAATCGTTAGCTAACCTTGTTGAATCTGTTCTAATATAAGTAATTAAAGCTTTAAATTCACCGTTAATTTCCACACCTTCAAATAATCTTTGAGCTAGTGAAGAAGTTAATTTAGCCGAATAATTGAATCTCGAAAAAGCTTCTTGTTGTAAACTTGAAGTGGTAAATGGCAATTTTGGTTTAGTGACTTTTTGAGTTTCAATTAATGGTTCTACTTTAAATTCTTTACCTAAATTAGCTTTGATTTCTTCAAGCTTTTCTTTTGAATCGATCGAATAAGGTTTAAAGATATTGCCATCTTTAGAATATAAGCTAGCTTCAAATAAATTAGAACCGAATAATCCTTTAACATCATAGTAGTTTTTACTAATAAAACTATCGATTTCTTTTTGATGTTCAACTATCATTCTCAAAGTGACTGATTGAACTCTACCAGCTGATCTTGTTTTAATTTTTGATTTCATCAATTCGGATAAATCAAAGCCGATAATTCTATCTATTATTCTTCTAGTTTCTTGACTGGCGACTAAATCCATATCAATATGACTAGGTTTAGACATAGCTAATAAGACTTCATGTTTAGTAATCGCATTAAAAGTAAGTCTTTTTACTGAAGAAATATCCAAGCCTAAAACACTAGCCAAATGCCAAGCGATAGCTTCTCCTTCTCTATCAGGGTCAGTAGCTAAATAAACTTCACTCGCTTTACTTACCGCATCTTTTAATTGCTTGATAATTTTCTGCTTTCCAGGAATTATTTTATAAGTCGGAGTAAAATTGTTATCGACATCAACACCAAATCCATTTTTTCCACTAGTAGCTAAATCTCTAACATGTCCAACACTAGCTAAAACTAAATAGTCTTTTCCTAAAAATTGAGAAATAGTATGAGTCTTATTAGGGGATTCTACAATTACTAATTTCATCTATATATGCTCTCCTATCAAATATTTCTTACCGATTATGCAAACTTGATGAATTTTTGTCAAGGGGGTATTTTTAAATTTTTTCTATCTTCTTTTCCTTTAAATATATATTTATATATTTAAGAAAATTTTATTTTTTTCCATATCTAAATAAAGATTGATAGATATCGTCAATCGAAAGACAAATTTCTCCACCATCTTTTATCAAGCGATTTGTCAATTTATATTTTGAATCTATTCTATTTGGAATACATAATATATCCTTACCTAGATTTAAAACATCTTTAACTGTAATAGAAGTGCCAGATTGAATTTCTCCTTCTACTACTAATAAAGAAGTTATTATGCTTGCTAAAATGGAATTTCTTCTTGGAAAATGATCTTTTAATGGCAAAACGTTATTTGGATATTTTGAAATAACTAAACCGCTATTTGGATCTTTACAATAGTTATATATCTTTTTGCTCGCTAGTGGATATATTTGTTCTATTCCACTACCTAAAACCGAAATTACTTTAATGTTATTTTGAATGGCTAAATATTGAGAATAAGAATCAACTCCATATGCCATACCAGAAGCTAAAGCAAATTCTTTACTAGCATCTAAGTTATTAAAAAGCATATCGAGAGATTTTTGACCATAACTAGTAATCTTTCTTGAACCAACTACACCTAAAATAGGTAACTTGCCTATTAAATTAATATCTCCATAATAGTAAATTACTAAAGGTGGATTATATATATTTTTAAAGCATTCAGGATAATTTTCGTCTAATAAAGTTACAAAGTTTGCCTTGTTAAGACTTAAGTAATAACTAAGTAAACTTTCATCTAATTTTTCCTTAGCCTTAATAGCTTCAAAGGCTAATTTAAAATCTCCGTTATATTTGTTGCTAAAATAAAATAAAACCTGTCTTGATTGTAAAATCATACTATCTCCTTCAATTAGATATAGCTAAGATTCAATCAAGTTTTATAATTAAAATAATTTCGGTTCTAAAATTTCTCTAACTGGTTTATATGTTAGTCTATATATATCTTCAATAACACCGTATTTTTCAAGTAGTTCAAGATGCCTTTTAGTTGGATACCCTTTATTTTGAGAAAGCTCATATTGAGGATATTTTTTATCTAATTCAAGCATGATATCATCTCTAGTTACTTTAGCTAAAATTGAGCTTGCCGCGATATTTAAACTAGTAGCATCACCTTTTTTTAAAGGATATAAACTAAGCCCATATGTGTTTTTAAGCTTCATATAATCTGTAAGTAAAATATCGACTTTGATATTAGCTTGCATCATCTTATCTAAAGCTAACTGCATACCTAGTCTTGAAGCTTCTAAGATGTTTATCTTATCAATTATCTTATTAGAAATAATTTCTATATCGTAAAAAATAGAATTATCGATAATTTCTTGATAAGCCTTCCTTCTTTGTTTATCAGTGAGCTTTTTAGAATCGTTAATATCAATAGAATCAAATTCTCTTTTTAAAACTACTCCTGCACAAACAACTGGCCCACATAATGGACCTCTTCCGGCTTCATCAAAACCCGCGACTACTATTTGTGCATTTAATTTAGAATAGCTTAAATCATATTCTTTTAATTTAGTCATCAACAACAACCTTTCCTAAAACACCTAATCTAAATTCATTTAAAAATGTAACTTTTGCTCTATTAATATCTAATTGATTGTCTTTTAAAATAAAATTACGAGCTTTAGCGATTTCTAAATAAAAATTCTCTTTAGTTAATTGAATAGATCTATCTATGTTATATCTTTGATAAACATAATTAGGATAATTTTCAATGACAAATTGATCTAAGCTAGTATATATCTGTTCGATATCAATCGCTTCATCTTTAATTGAGCCTATCCAAGCTAAATGTAAACTAGCTAATTTATCATCGTAATTAGGTGGTAAAATTCCTGGAGTATCGACTAATTCTAATTTAGAAGAAACTTTAATTAACTGCTGGGATTTAGTATGTCCTGGCTTATTAGCAACGCTAGTAGCCTTTCTATTAGCAATAGAATTAATTAAAGTCGATTTACCGACATTTGGAATTCCAATAATTAAGCATCTTTTAGCTGGAGGAACTAAACCGTATTTAAGATATTTATTTTCTTTTTTAGTTTTAGTAGCTTCCATAACTTGAACTAGATTTTTAATATCTTGTTTAGATTTAAAATCCATATATATCGCAGGAATATTTCTTTTTTTGTACTCTAAAATAAATTTTTCCAACTTAGCAAGATCACTAAGATCCTTTTTAGAAAAAACAACTAGCTTATTTTTATTTTCAACTAATTTATCTAAATAAGGATTTAATGAAGATTTAGGGGCGCGACCATCTCCAATTTCAACGACTAAATCTATACTTGGTAAAACTTGTTTAATTTGATCAAAAGCTTTCTTCATATGGCCTGGAAACCAGTTTATATTGTTAATTATTGACATAATCACCCCTCGATTGAATATATTTCTTTTAATAACTGTAAACAAGATTCTACATAATTGTTATCTAAACAGGATTTATGTAAGCCTATATATAATTTATCCATCTTATTTGAAACAACCACATAAATTTTTAAAGAAGAAATATTATATGGATTATTTAATAAATGCAGACTAGAAGTAATTTTATCTAACTTATTTGGAATATAAACAATGACAATTAATCCATCTAAACTAGAAGCTTCATTTTTTAAACAATTAGTAACATCGTTATTAAAATAGTCTTTATCTTTAATATTTTCACTAGTTGTTACTAAGATACTTGTCCTGTTCTTCTTAGTATATAAATCCCCTTTTAAATTAGTTTCTTCAACTTTGATAGATTTATATTTGTTATATTCAAAATAGCTTTTAAGGTGATTTAAGTTGGCGTTTTTTTCATTTAAATCATATTCACCTAAAACATATTCTCTCTTTTGCTTTTTTTCAAAAAAGATATCATAACTAGCTTTATAAACATGCCACAACAAATAAAAAATAGCGATTATATAAATAATAGTAACGATAATCCCAGTATAAAAATTCCATTTAGTTACATAACTAATAGCAAAATAAGAAGAGATAGCTAAGATAGCTAGCAAAGTAGAATATACAATTAAAAGGTATATATTTTTCTTATTCATACTAAAAAATTATAGCATGAAAAAAGCTGTATCTATAAATTTCAAGATACAGCGATTTTTTAAATTAGAGCTTTTCAACAAGACGGGCAGATTTACCTGATCTGTTACGTAAGAAGAAAATCTTCTTTCTTCTGACTTTAGCGTGTCTTAAGACTTTAATTGAAGCAATTAAAGGCGAATTAAGAGGGAAATTTCTTTCAACACCGATACCGCCAGAATGTTTTCTAACGATAAAGGTTTTAGAAACACCAGAACCACGAATAGCGATACAAACGCCTTCGAAAGCCTGAATTCTCTCTTTACCATTTTCGATGATACGCACAGAGACTCTTAAAGTATCACCAGTAGCAAAGTCAGGAAGATCGCTTCTAATTTGAGACTTCTCAATCTCTTTAACTAGATTTTTATTCATCTTTCATCCTCCTTTTTTACGTTTTTACTTAGTGTTCATAGATGTGACTTTTCTAGCGGAACAGCAAAGGTCATAAAAGACCTTGATAATTTTACTATATTTCAAAAATAAAGACAACTGATTTTTTCACTACCATATTAACCTAATTACCCTTTTAAGCTATAATTTTAAAGTATGATTAAAAAATACGATAAAAAACTAACCGTTTTAATATTAGCTTTACTCCTTTCTTTCTGCGGAGGATTTTTAGAAATATATTCTTTAGTATGCAAAGGTAGATTCGCTTTAATGCAAACTGGAAATTTAATCTATACTTTCACTAGCTTAATCAGTTCTAATTTTTATGAAGCTTTAGTTTATTTACTAACAATTGTAAGTTTTATTTTAGGTTTGTTTTTTTCCAATTTTATCGAATATAAATATTCTAAAAAAGAAAAAGATTTCCACGTTATTGAATTGATATTAATTGAAGTCTTAATTTTAATAAATATATTTATCCCTACTGAATTTATTCAAAATGACAACATTTTAGAAGCTAATTCACTTTCAATCTACAACATAATTAGCGATATCCTTCTTTCTTTAATAGGAGCTATGTTATTAGAAAGTTTTAAAAAGATAAATTCCCACAATTTTACTTCAACGATGATGACAGCTAATCTTGATAGAATGGTTCATTCCTTTTTTGTTTCCTATATTAAAAAAGATAAAGATAAAAACGAAGAAAGAATATATGGTTTTGAATATATTTTTATAATTCTTAGTTTCGGCTTAGGTATAATTTCTTATTTTTGTTATTTTTATTTTTTAAACAAAGCTAATTACTTTAAAATAGATGCTAATTATTTTGAAAGTATCTTAGCTAACTTATTGTTAATCTTACCTTTAATATTTATTTTAATAATAACGATAGTTAGATATTTTCAAATTAAATCAAAAAAGATAAAACTCGAAGATTAATAAACCGCTTTCTATACAAAATTTCTTCTTTATTATCTATTCAAAATGTGATAGTATTTTTTATTGGAAAAAACTAAATCAAAAGGAGATAATATGCATCCAAATAGCTTACTAACTATCGATTCTTTAAGACGAGAAGAAATCATTGATTTACTAAATGATGCGTATTGTTTTTCAAATCTCTATAAAGATTGGCATTTATCGACTAATGGTCCTATCGCCAATCTTTTTTTTGAAAATTCAACACGCACTCACTATTCTTTCGCATCAGCTGAACTTCAACTCGGTTTAAAAGTTGAAGATATGTATCCTGAATTCTCCTCTTTAACTAAAGGCGAATCTTTATATGATACTTGTAAGACGTTTGAAGCCATCGGTTATAAAGCTCTTGTTATTAGAAATAAACAAGATGAATATTTTAAGCAACTTACTAATATTAATATTCCTATAATTAATGCCGGGGATGGATGTGGAAATCATCCTAGTCAATGTTTATTAGACTTATATACTATCTTAGAACACTTTCATCGTATTAAAGGGTTAAAAGTCGCTATTATAGGTGATATTGCCCATTCTCGAGTTGCTAATTCCGATTATCAAGCATTAAAGATGTTTGGAGCTGATGTTACTTTCTCTGGACCAGAAGAGTTTAAAAGAGAAGGTTTCCCTTTTACTAATATCGATGAAGCGATTAAATCTTCAGATGTCGTCATGCTATTAAGAATTCAATTTGAAAGATTAGAAGGTCCGATGCATATTTCTAAAGAAGAATATCATCAAAAATTCGGATTGACTAAACAAAGATATGAAATGATGAAAGAAAATTCCATCATCATGCATCCAGCTCCTGTTAACCGCGGACTAGAAATTGATTCTGATTTAGTCGAAGCTAGTAAATCTAAAATATTTAGACAAATGACCAATGGGGTTTTAGTTAGAAAAGCTATTATTAAACGCGCTTTTAATGAAAAACCTTTCAGTGAAAAAAATTCAGATTGGAGTTTTTAATATGTTGACTTTATTTAAAAATTTAAGAATTGTAGATAAAAATTCTAGTTTAGTTAAAAAAGAAATATTAATTGAAGATGAATATATTAAAAATATAGCTGACAATATTAAAATAAATGGAGACTATAAAACAATAGATTTAAATAACAATGTAGTTTTACCAGGCTTAATTGACGCTCACGTTCATCTTCGCGATCCTGGTTTAGAATATAAAGAGACTGTTGAAACTGGTAGTCTAGCAGCCGCTAGAGGCGGATTTACTACTATCTTTCCTATGTCAAATGTCATTCCTTTTCCAGATGAGGTTGAATCAATTAAAAAATACCAGGCATATTTAAATAAAAAAGGCAAAGTTAAACTTCATCCTTATGCCTGTTTAACTTATAAACAAGCTGGCGAAACAGTTGTTGATATCCCTAATATTAAAAAGTTAGGTATAGATATATTTACCGATGATGGTGGATATGGTCCACGTACTCTTCCAGTAATTAAAAAAGCTATGGAACTATCTAACAAAGAAGATGTCATCTTAGCTTTCCACTGCGAAGATAGAAACTTAGAATCTTCTAAAAGAACTATGCTAACTTGCCTGCAAGCTGAAAAACTTGGAATTCATGGAGGAATGTCTAATTTAGCAGAAGCTATTGAAGTGGCTAGATATATAAAATACGCTAAACAATATAAAGCCCACATCCATATCTGCCATGTTTCATGTAAACAATCTATCGATTTAATTAAACAAGCTATTAAAGAAGGAGTCGATATTTCTTCTGAAGCAACTTGCCATCATCTAACTTTAGTCTGCGATGATGTAATTAACGCCAATTTTAAAATGACTCCACCTTTAAAAACTAAAGAAGATAGATTGGCTTTGATTGAGGCGATAAATGATGGAACTATCACTATGATAGCTTCAGATCACGCCCCTCATTCTTTACAAGATAAATCTAAAGGCTTAGTTGAATCGGCTTTCGGAATCACTTCCTTAGAAACTTCCTTTCCTGTTTTATATACCGATTTAGTTAAATCTAATTTAGTTAGTCTAAATAGATTAATTGAACTTATGACTATATGTCCTGCTAAAAGGTTTAAATTAGATAAACAAGGTGAATTAAAGATAGGAAATTATGCGGATTTTACTGTAGTTAATTTAGATAAACAATATAAGATAGACAGTTCGAAATTCGTTTCAAAAGGTAAAAATACACCATATGAAAATAAACTAGTTTACGGAAAGATTTTACAAACTTACGTCAATGGCAATTTAATTTATAAGGAGGAAATAGATGACTAGATATCTACTTTTAGAAGATGGATCCATTTTTGAAGGTGAAAGCTTTGGTGGAAAAGTTAAAAAAGAAATTTCTGAAATTGTATTTAATACAGGTTTAACTGGTTACCAAGAAGTTATTTCCGATCCATCTTATTTCAATCAAATGGTTGTTTTTACTAATCCTATGATTGGAAATTACGGGATTAATAGAGATGATTTTGAAGCTATTAAACCATATATGGATGGTGTAATTTGCAACAATTTAGAAGATTATCCTTCTAATTTCCGTTCGCAACTAAGTCTTGATGAATTCTTAAAAAGAAATGATATTCCGGGATTAAAAAATATCGATACTAGAATGCTAGTTTTAAAAATTAGAGAACATGGTTCTATGAAGGCAATTTTTGTCGATAATAAAGAGGATATTCAACATGGCTTTGAAATTATAAAAAATTCCTCCTATAGACACGACCACACCTTACAAGTAATGACAAAAAGGACCTATGAAATTCCTTCTTTAGGTAAAAGAGTCGTCGTTATGGATTTTGGCTGTAAATTAAATATCGTTCAATCTTTAGTTAAAAGAGGCTGTTCATTAATTGTCGTTCCAGGTAATACTTCTTATGAAGAAATTCTCTCTTATTCTCCTGATGGAATTTTAATTTCTAATGGACCAGGTGATCCTAAAGATAATAAAGAAGCTATTGATAATATTGCAAAATTAATTGAAACAGATATTCCTATCTTTGGAATTTGTCTAGGTCATCAATTAATCTGTTTAGCTAGTAAGGCTGATACTTATAAGATGAAATTTGGCCATCGTGGTGCTAATCAACCAGTTGTCGATTTAGAAACTGGAAGAACTTTAATCACTTCTCAAAACCACTCTTACGCTGTTAATGAATCTTCGTTAAAAGATACTGATTTAGAAGTTAGTTTTATAAATTTAAATGACAAGACTATCGAAGGTGTCAAATCTAAAAAATACCCTGTTTTCTCCGTTCAATTCCATCCAGAAGCGGCGGCTGGGCCTCACGACGCTAATATCTTGTGGGAGAAATTTATGAAAATGATTGATAATAAGGAGAGATATTAAAATATGGCAAAAAGAACTGACATTAAGAAAATAATGGTTATTGGCTCTGGTCCAATAGTTATCGGTCAAGCTGCTGAATTTGATTATTCTGGTACTCAAGCTTGTTTAGCTTTAAAAAATGAAGGTTATCAAGTCGTTTTAATTAATTCTAACCCTGCTACTATCATGACTGATACTTTAATTGCTGATAAAGTCTATCTTGAACCATTGACTTTAGAAGCGGCTAAAAGAGTAATCTATAAAGAAAGACCCGATGCCATTTTAGGAACCTTAGGTGGTCAAACTGGTTTAAATTTAACTGTTGAACTTGCTAAATCTGGAATTTTAAAACAATTTAACGTCGAGATTTTAGGAACTTCATTAGAAGCGATAAATAAGGCTAGTGATCGTGAATTGTTTAAAGAACTCATGAATAAAATAGACGAGCCAATGGCGGAATCTTTTGAAATTGAAACCATTCAAGAAGCTATTTCTGCCGCCAATAAAATAGGTTACCCTGTTGTTGTTAGACCTTTTTATACTCTAGGTGGTACTGGTGGTGGTTTTGCTAAAAACGATCAGGAATTAACTGAAATTGCTAAATCTGGAATTTCAGTTTCCCCAATTCATAAATGCTTAGTTGAAAAATCCCTATCAGGATATAAAGAAATCGAATATGAAGTAATGCGCGATAATAAAGATAACGCCATTGTTGTTTGTGGAATGGAAAATGTCGATCCTGTCGGTATTCATACTGGTGATTCAATAGTCGTTGCTCCACTTCAAACTCTAACTGATAGAGAAAATCAAATGCTTAGAGACGTCTCTTTAAAAATAATTAGAGCTTTAAAAATCTGCGGTGGATGTAACGTTCAGTTCGCTTTAGATCCTAAATCATTTAAATATTATATTATTGAAGTAAATCCGAGAGTTTCCCGTTCATCTGCATTAGCTAGTAAAGCGACTGGTTATCCAATTGCTGAAATTTCTGCTAAATTAGCTGTCGGATTAACTTTAGATGAAATTATTAATCCTATTACTAAAGTTTCTTATTCTTGTTTTGAACCTTCTATCGATTATGTAGTTATTAAATATCCTCGTTTCCCATTTGATAAATTCCCTCTTGCAGATAGAAGATTGACTACTCAAATGAAAGCGACTGGTGAAGTTATGGCAATAGGAACTAACTTTGAAGAAGCTTTCTTAAAAGCTGTTCGTTCTTTAGAAAATAAAGTCGATTCTTTAGAATTAGATGAAGTTAAAAATTTAACTATTCCTGAATTAGAAAAATATCTAACTGATAAAGATTATCAGCAAATGTTTGCTATCGCTGAATTAATTAAACGCGGAATCGATATTAAACACATTCACGAACTAACCATGATAGATATTTTCTTCTTGCAAAAGATTGAACATATCGTTAAATTGCAAAATCAAGTTAACAAAGATAATTTAAATCCAACTAATTTAAAAATTTGGAAAAAATACGGTCTTTCTGATTCATATTTAGCTAGAAAATTAAATATCGATCAATTGAAAATTGAAAAATATAGGAAAGATAATAAAATTGTTCCAGTTTATAAAATGGTCGATACTTGTTCTGGTGAATTTGAATCAAAAACCCCGTATTATTATTCAACTTATCAAGTAGAAAACGAATCTAAACCATTTAATGAAAAAAGCATCATCGTTTTAGGTTCAGGACCAATTAGAATAGGTCAAGGTGTTGAATTTGACTATGCTACTGTCCATTGTATTTTGACATTAAAAGAAGCAAAATATAAAGCTATAGTAATTAATAACAACCCGGAAACTGTTTCAACTGATTTTGCTATTTCAGATAAATTGTATTTTGAACCACTTACTATTGAAGATGTCATGCACGTAGTCGAATTAGAAAAACCTCTTGGTGTCATCGTTCAATTTGGCGGACAAACCGCTATTAATTTAGCTGATGAATTAGTTAAAAGAGGCGTTAAAATCTTAGGAAGCGATCTAGATGCAATCGATGATGCCTCTAATAGAGATAGGTTTGAAAAACTCATGGAAAAGATTGAAATTCCTACTCCAAAAGGCGCTTCAGCTTTCACTTATGACCAGGCTAGACAAATAGCTAACAAAATAGGTTTCCCTTGCGTAATTAGACCATCTTACGTCTTAGGTGGAAGAGCTATGCAAATAGTTTCTAACAATGAAGAATTAGAATTATATATGCAGACCGCTATTAAAGAAATCTCCCATAATTCCCCAGTATTAATCGATAAATATATCTTGGGAAAAGAAGTGGAAATCGATGCTATTAGCGATGGAAAAGATGTCTATATTCCTGGAATTATGTCGCAAGTTGAAAAAGCCGGTGTCCATTCAGGCGATTCAACTAGCATCTATCCACCTAGTGGACTTTCTCAAAAAGTTAAAGATACGATAGTTAACTATACTATTAAAATCGGCCGTGAATTTAGATTAATAGGTCTATTTAACATTCAATTTGACGTTGAAAAAGATACTGATAAGGTCTATGTTATCGAAGTTAATCCTCGTTCAAGTAGAACTATCCCTTATCTATCAAAAGCTACTAATACTAGAATGTGTAAGATAGCAACTTTAGCTATCTTAGGAAATAGCTTAGCTAAGCAAGGTTATAAATCTGGTCTAAAAGAAGAAATTAAAGATAAATATTTTGTCAAACATCCTTCTTTCTCCTTTTCTAAAATTAGAAGTGTCGATACTACTTTAGGTCCTGAAATGAAATCTACTGGTGAATCTTTAGGTGTCGATACTAGTTTGAATAAAGCTATGGCTAAAGCCTTTTTAGGAACTGGTGTTAGCTTACCTCTTTCTAGCAATGTCTTAATTACTGTCGCTGATAAAGATAAAAGCGAAGTTTTGGAAATCGCCAAGAGATTTTTCAATATTGGATATGGAATTTACGCTACTAAAGGAACAGCAAAATTCCTAAAAGAAAATGGTTTAATAGTATCTGATGCTAGAAAAGTATCTGATACTTCTTCTAACAATGTCGATGTCTTAGAATTAATTAGAACTAAGAAAGTAACTTACGTAGTTAACACTCAATTTTTTGAAGATGACACTTCTTCTAAAGATGGTTTCTTAATTAGAAGAGTCGCCTGGGAAAATGGTATTTTCTGTATGACTTGCTTAGATACAGTTAACGCCCTTTTAGATGTCTTAGAAGAAAAATCATATTCAATAAGTCCATTAAAGGAGGATTAATATGTTAGAAAAAGATTTTAGAATAGCTAGTAATATTAAGCTAGCTAACGATACTTATCTAATGAAATTAGAAGGTAAATTCGATATTGTAGCTAACCCTGGTCAATATGTTTTAATCTCTTTAGATAACTTCTTTTTAAGAAGACCTTTCGCTATCTTTGATTGCAATGATAATTACTTTACCATCTTGTATAAACATGTCGGTAGAGGAACAAAAGCTATGACTAAATTAGAAACAGGAACTAAAATCAGTGTCTTAGGTCCTCTTGGACATGGCTTTCCTATCGTTACTACTTCTAAAAAAGTCTATTTAGTTAGCGGTGGAGTTGGATTAGCTTCTATCTATCTACTAGCTAAAAAACTAAAAGAAAACAACATCCCTTTTAATATCTTAGTGGGCTTTAATTCTAAAGATGAAAGTTATTATCTTGATGAACTTAAAAAACTCGATAACAACTTACAAATAGCTTATTTTAAAGAAGATAATTTAACTCCTATCGATTTACTTAAACAAACTAACGTTAAAGATGAATTAGTTTACGCTTGCGGACCTTTAGGAATGCTTAAACAGATTGATGAAAATTACAATGGCTATATTTCTTTAGAAGCAAGAATGGGATGCGGATATGGAATTTGTAATGGTTGCCCTGTTAAAAAACGCGATGGAAGTGGAGCAGTTGGGGTTTGTAAAGCTGGTCCAGTTTTTAAAACAAAGGAGGTAATCTTTTAATGTTAGATACTAAAATTAACCTATTTGGAATCGAATTTAAAAACCCAGTAATGAACGCTTCTGGAACTGGTGGATATGGTAAGGAATTAGATAGTTTTTACCCATTAGATACTCTAGGTGGATTTGTAAGTAAATCATGTACATTTAACCCTAGATTTGGAAATCCCCTTCCTAGAATTGCCGATGCTAGTTTAGGATGCTTAAATTGTATTGGTTTAACTAATCCTGGTGTTAAAAAATTAGCCCAAGAAGAAATCCCACCTATTGTAAATAAGTATCCTAATTTACCTTATTTATGTTCAATAGCTGGTGAAACTAAAGAAGAATATATTAAGGAAATCGAGATATTAAATAAGGTCGATGGAATCGATATCTATGAAATAAACATCTCTTGCCCAAATGTTGAAAATGGCGGAATGGCACTTGCTAGTGATCCTAACTTAGCCTATCAAATTACTAAAGAATGCAAAAAAGCTAGTAAACATCCAATATTTATGAAATTAACTCCTAATGGAGTTGATATTGCTAAAATCGCTATTGAATGTGAAAAAGCTGGAGCCGATGGATTAATCTTAGCTAATTCCTATCAAGGAATGAGAATTGATTTAAGAACTGGTAAACCTATTCTATCTAGAAAAATAGGTGGTTATGGTGGTCCTGGAATCTTCCCTATGGCTTTAAAAGTTATCTACCAATGCGCTAAAGTTACTTCTATTCCTATTATTGGTGTTGGAGGAGTTAGTTCAGCTGAAGATGTTATTGAAATGCTTTATGCCGGAGCTAGTTTAGTTGAAGTCGGCTCATTAAATTTAAAAGATCCTTACGCGTGTAAAAAGATAGTTGACGAACTGGAAAATGTTATGAAAGAATACAATATAACATCATTAAAAGATATAATTAAAGGAGCGTTAAAATATGAGTAGAACAATAATTGCCTTGGATTTTGAAAACAAACAACAAACTCTAGAATTCTTAGATAAATTTAAAACGCCGATCTACGTTAAAATCGGCATGGAATTATTTTATAAAGAAGGACCTAGTATAGTTAAAGAAATTAAAGCTAGAGGTCATAAAATATTTCTCGATTTAAAAGTCTGCGATATTCCTAATACCGCTAAAGGTGCATTTAAATCATTAGCTAGCTTAGATATAGATATGATTAACCTTCATATCTATGGTGGAAGTCAAATGATTCAACAAGCTATCCAAGGTTTAAAAGAAGGTAGCAAAGATCCTTCTAAACTTCCATTAGCTATTGGAGTTACTATCTTAACTTCTATTTCAGAAGATATACTTCATAACGAAATTGGTATTGATAAATCTATTCAACAAACCGCTATCGATTTTGCTAAACTAGGTAAATCCGCTGGACTAGTCGGGGTTGTTTGTTCAGCTTTTGAAGCTAAAAAGATCCATGAAGAAGTTGGCAAAGATTTTATAACAGTCTGCCCTGGAATTAGATTAGCTTCTAATTCCAATAACGATCAAAAACGAGTTGCTACACCAAGTTTTGCTAGATTAGAAGGCTGTGATTATATTGTAGTTGGTCGTTCTATTACTAAAGCAGATGACCCTTATCAAGCCTATCTAGATATTAAAAAAGAATTTGAAGGAGAATAATATGGAAGAATATAAAAAAGAATTTATTGAATTTATCTTAGAATCTAAAGCTTTAAAATTTGGTGATTTTACCTTGAAATCTGGTAGAAAATCCCCGTTCTTTTTTAACGCTGGTTCATTTTATTCAGGCGAAGAAGTTTCCAAATTAGCTTCATTTTACGCTGCTGCTATCAAAGCTAATTTCCCTGAATTTGATATCCTATTTGGCCCTTCATATAAAGGTATTCCACTATGTGTTTCTACTTGCCAAGCTTTATATGACCATTTTAAAATCAACGTCAATTATTCTACAAACAGAAAAGAAATTAAAGATCACGGCGAAAAAGGAACTATCTTAGGTTGTCAACTATTTAAAAAAGCTAAAGTTATCTTAATCGATGATGTTGTTACTTCTGGAATTTCTGTTGAAGAATCAATTAGCTTATTAAAAGATATTGAAGATGTCGATATTATTGGATTAATCGTCTCAGTTGATAGACAAGAAAAATCCTTAAATAGTCCATATTCATCTTTACAAGAACTTTCTAATAAATACAATTTCAAAGCTACTAGTATTGTAAATATGCAAGAAGTTATCGATTATGTATTTGCTAACCATAAAGAAATAATGGATATTGATCTTCTTGAAAGAATCAAGCAATACTATTTAACTTACGGAGCTAAAAAATAGATAATTGCTGGCTATCTTCTGATAGCCGTTTTTTAATATAACAATTTGTTAATAAGATTATTTGTTCAATTAAATTATAAAACTAAGATACATTCTATCTAATCTTTCTATTGTGAAAATATATGGCATATTGAATATTTTATTGCACTTGCAACAAAATGTTCAGTGAGAACCTATAAACCTGCCTTATATTTGCTTTTTAATGTATGCCATTGAATAAAATGTTGCGTATGCAACAAAATATTCAGTAAGGATGTTTGCCATGAAAATAAAAAGAGATAAATATTTAAACAAATTAATCATTAGAAAGCACAATGGTTTTATTAAAATTATTACTGGAATTAGAAGATGTGGCAAATCGTATTTATTAAATCATTTATTTTACAACCATTTAATAAAACAAGGGGTTTCAGCTAATCATATCATTAAATTCGCATTTGATTCAGCTGATGATTTAAATTTAATCGATGAAAATTTAATTGATATCAATATCGAAAAAGGAAAAGTTGATCCAAAAAAATTCATAAATTACATTTCTTCAAAAATAACAGATAACAATATGTATTATCTATTATTAGATGAAGTTCAAAATCTTGAAAGTTTTGAAGCTATTTTAAATGGCTATCTTAGGAAAGAAAATTTAGATGTATATGTAACTGGTAGCGACTCGAAATTTTTATCGAGCGATATTATTACTGAATTTGCTGGCCGTGGAGATGAGATTCATATAATGCCATTATCATTTAGTGAATTTTTTCCTACCTATACTGGAAATAAAGAAACTGCTTTTGATGAATATTCTTTTTATGGTGGATTACCTGCTATATGTTCAATGAAAACTAGCGAACAAAAAATAGAATATTTAGAATCTCAAATGAAAAACGTTTATTTGAGAGATATTATTGCTAGATATAATTTAAATAACGACGAAAATATCGGTGAGCTTTTAAATATTATGGCTTCTAACATTTCTATTTTAGTTAATCCACCTAAATTAGCTAACACTTTTAAAAGTGTTAAAAGTACCTCTATTTCAGTTAACACAATATCTAACTATATTAATTATCTTAAAGAAACTTTTTTAATAAGTTGTGTTCAAAGATATGATGTTAAAGGGAAAAAATATATTAATACACCATTTAAAATATATTTTGAAGACATTGGTTTAAGAAACGCTAGACTCCATTTTAGACAAGTTGAACAAACTCATATTATGGAAAATATTATTTATAATGAACTTAGATATCGCGGATTTAAAGTTGATGTAGGAGTAGTTGAATCATACGAAAAAAATCAAGATGGAAAAAAGACAAAGCCCAATATGAAGTTGATTTTGTAGCAAATTTAGGTAGCAATAGATATTATATTCAATCTGCTTATGAAATATTTAGCGAAGGAAAATTAGCTAAAGAAACTCATTCATTTGATAAAATTAACGACTCATTAAAAAAATTATAATAGTAGTTCAAAGTATGGAACCTAGAAGAAATGATAAAGGCTATTTAATCATGGGAATTAAAGAATTCTTATTAAATAAAAATAGCCTGGAATTTTGATTTAATTAAATTCAACAAAAATCTTATATTTTTTATAACTAGAAATCTAATTTGATATAAGCATTTAATCTACAACAAAATTCTTCCATTATTTTTGATAGTTGCTTTTTTATGACAATTATTGTATTTTAAAAGTATGAGAGGTCAAATATTTGCCTTAAAATTTAATTCTCGGAAAGGAAAATTATGGCTAAAATATTTACTAAAATCGACAAATTTGGAGTCATATTTTTGATTTTAATTGGAGCTTTTCTTCTTTTAGGTTTTGAGCCTAATTTGCCTATTTGGGGTAAGGCACAAACAGTATGTAAAGATGGATATTGTATAGATTATACTACTCAGACTTTAGGAAATATGATGGCCTATCCTAATTCAGGAGCTGAATTATTCTTTGAACCATTAGTCTTTCTTTTCCCTATCATTAGCTTAATAATTGTAATTATCATGGGCTATTATATGGTTAAATCTTTTAAAGATTACTTTAAGTTAATTAATATCTTATCTTATGTAGCTTTAATCTTATATCTATTAGCTGAACTTTTTGCCTTAATATTTATGGTTGATACTATCTATGGTACACTTATCTTTACTTTCTATATAATTGCTTGTGTCCTTTCTTTAATTTATCTAACAATTAAAATAACTAGTTCTATTCAAAATAAAAAATTGAATGTTGAAAAAAAGATGGAGGATTAATCCATCTTTTCAAATAATTCAATTAGTTTACTAGCTCCAATTTTTGGACCATCTTTTCTATCCAAAGATAATCTAGTATAGATTTTTCCTACTGGAATATTATCTTTAAACAATCTTTCAAAATAGTTAGGTAAAAACTTTCTAACTTCCTCTTCTTTTTGAACTGGTCCAAATGGATTAGCGAAGAAAGTAGTAACTATACCAGTTTCAGAAGTTGTTGACATAGCCATTCTTTTTCCAAGCAAGAAATCTGGAATAGCTTGATTAGCATCTTTATAAAAGACAATACCATCTTTATTATCAGTAAAATTATCAGCTAGTAAGAAACAATCAACATGGTGCTTACAAAACGCCATCATTTCATCTTCAATAGGAATAACAACTCTAGAATTAACTTCATCGATATTTAAAAATACCGCTCTATCAGCACTTCTAAGTGAATAACCTTGGTCTAAATCATCTAATCTAACAAAGGCTCCTATTTCAGTTCCAGTCATATTGACTCCATCGTTATCTAAATGGAAAGTTCCCATATCATCAAAGATGGTTTCAATTTGATATTGATCTTTATAAAGGTTTTTAATAGCTTCAATAGTTTCAGATTTACCTGCTCCTGAATCACCTAGAATAACGAAGTTTTTAACTTTGTTATCTCTTCTAATTTGAATACCTGCTCCATGAATTGGAAGGAGTTTTTCTTCTATCATAATTAAATTAAACAAAGTCAATATCATCTTTTTAGCATAACCGAAATAATCGATATTGGCTTGCTTTGGTAAAACACCTATATATTTACCATTTTCTTTATAGTAATAACATTTATCTCCAGTATTAGTAGTACCAAATAAAACTACAAAATCAATTTGATCTTTTTTATCTTCAGTATAAGTTTCAACTTTAAATAAGTTACCTAAAGCGACAATAAAGCCCATGTAGTCTAAATCAAAATAGACTAAGGCTTTTTTGTTACATATATTAATTAATACACCATAAGCATTCTTACTATCAAAATCAGAAGAAGTAACTTTTTTATCTTGTTCAAAATAAAAACCTACCCTTTTATTTTGACGAGTTTTAATAATAAATGGCGGTCTAGTTTCAACCATTTCCATAAGTGGAATATCATCTAAGAATTTTAATGAATCAGGTAAACTAACTTTTGATTGAGTTAATAAAACACCTGCGTTACTTCCACTAGGTAATTCTCTATAAACAGTTTGCTCTTTACAAGAAACTAATTCGTAAATATCTCTATATGCATCAGCGATAGAATCGGAAAATTCTCTTAACTTTTCAACAAATTCTCTATGTTGATATCTCAGTCTATGAGTATTGACAAAAACTAGATATCTTTCAATCTTTCTCCAATAGTCAAAAATAGAATCGATCAAGTTTAAAATATCGTTTCTTTTTAATAAAGAATATTCTTTAACTTGTTTACTAACTTCTTCATCGTTATTAACTAAATCAATTAAAAACTGGATAAATTTATCGACACTGACATTTAAAAAGAAAGTAGAATTAGGTCTTTCTAATTTAGCATAAGAAAAATAATCTTCGATAAAAGCTTTAAACTCTGGATATGTAAGTAATTCTTTAGCTTTAAATTTAGTTTGAATTTTTCCAATATCTAAAATCAATTTTTTCATTAGGCTAATCTCCTTTCTAATTCTTTAAGATCTTGTAATGTTAAACTAGCGACAGCTATTCTAATTAAATTAGGATTGATATAAGCAAAATAAATATCTTTAGCTTCTAATTCTTGAATTGTCTTAATAGCATCATCTACTTTGATAACTAGGAAAAAACCTCCATAATAAGGGAGATGTTGAATTCCTTTTCTATCTAAGAATTTAATTAATCTTTTACCGACTTCAGAAATTCTTTCACATTCTTTTTTAATATTCTTTCTCAATCTATCAACTCTATGGGAATCATTTAAAACTTCAGCTATTGGTCCAATTGCTGCTCCATTAGGACATGAATAAGTGGATCTAGCTAACATACGATAAAAATACTGTTTATCATCAAAATTAGAATTTTTATCAGCTAAATCAAAAATAGCCCCTAATCTTAATCCATATACCCCGAAAGATTTAGAACAAGAAAAAGCGATAGAAATATTAAATTTTACATCAAAATTCAATAAGATTGGAATAAATAAAAATCCCATAGGAGCATAATCAAGATAAGCGATATCTAAAAGCAATTTAACTTTACCTTCGTAAGAATTTAATAAATTAAATAATCTGATATATTCATCCTTAGTAAAACAATATCCAGATGGATTTTGACAAGGATCATTTAAGACGAATAAAACAGAAGGATATTTAATCAATAAGTCATCGATTTTCTCTTGTAAATCAGCAAAATTATATTGATTATTTTCATCTAACATCTCGTGAGTTACTAATTCAATATCGGCTTCACTAGCGATATTTTCGTAATTTGGCCAATGGATATCAGCAATTACTACACTGCCGTTATTTTCCCTTTTTTCATGTTTAAAAGCAAAACTAACAGCCCCAGTTCCACCTAAAGTTGCACAAAAAGGTATAGCGAATCTCTTTTTAATCTCTTCTAATTTATTTCCAAAAACCCAATTTAAAACACCTTGTTTATATTCACTTGAACCAATTACAGAAGGATAAGCAAGATAGTTAGTTAAATTGGATTTCAATGCCGCATTAATTACTTTATAAGTACCTAACTCTTTATCTTCATTAAAAAGCATACCAGCACATCCACAGACTACCTTTTTGCCTTCTTTTTTAGCGTTATCAGCTCTTTCTTGAATTGATAAAATATCGTATTTTAATGTTTGTCCCATAATTAATATTCCTATTAAAAACCTCAATTTTAACTATAAAGAAAAAATTGGAAAAAATCAACATATCATTAGCTAGCTAACAATATATTTTTATTTTATTTTTCTGTAAGGCTCAATTCAGCATATTCTTTTAAAGTATCTTGAATAAATAGCTTGTTTTCTTTTAAATTCTCGTTTTCTAAAATCTCTTTAGCATCTTGTTTAGCGCATTTAAAAATCTCTTGGTCTTTGACAAAGTTAGCAACTTGTAAAAAAGAAGTTCCCACTTGTCTTAAAGAAAGAAGATCTCCTCCTCCACGGTGTTCTAAATCGTAAATAGCGATTTTTTCACCATCGTTAGTGCTAGCTAAATAGTTTAATTTATCTAAAGCTTGCTGATCATCTTTATCATAGATAAATAAGGCAAAAGCTTTTTGACCATTTCTTCCTATTCTTCCACGCAGTTGATGTAAACTAGCTAAACCAAAATAATTAGCTTCATATATAATTAATAAACTGGCATTTTTTACATCAACTCCTACTTCAATTAAAGAAGTGGAAACTAATATTAACTTTTTACCTGATTTAAATTCCTCATAGACTTTTTCTTGTTCATCAAGTTTCATTTTACCAGTAAGTAAACCGATATTTTCTTCACCGTATTTTTTAACCATTTCTTCATAAATATACTTACTTGATAATTTGTTAGATTTTTCATTGTCTTCAATTTTAGGTGCGACAATATACACTTGCTTTTTAATTTCTAAAGCGTGAGAAATAGATTTAAAAATTATCGGATCATCGCTAGTAACAACTTTAGAAGTAACTTCCCTTTCTTTAAAAGGAAAACTTTTTAAAACTGAAACAGATAAATCATCGACAATAATCTTAGTTAAAGTCTGAGGAATTGGGGTGGCTGACATCATTAAAACATCGTTATATAAGCTTTTTTGAATAATCTGCTGACGCTGTTTAACTCCAAATTTATGCTGTTCATCAATAATTGTTAAAGTGAGATCTTTATATTCAACTTTGTTAGAAAAAACAGAATGAGTTCCAATAACAATATTATAATAACCTTCTTTTATTAATTTGATTTCTTTACTAGATGTATTAGAAGTTAATAGACAAATTTTAATATCGTAATCTTTAAAAGTCTCTAAAGCATTTTGGTAGTGCTGATTAGCTAAAGTTTGAGTAGGAGCTAATAATACCCCTTGACCCTTTCTAAGATAATTAGCATATAAACAAGTGAAACAGACTATTGTTTTACCAGTTCCAACATCCCCTTCAAGTAATCTATTCATCAGCTTAGTTGAATCCATATCGAGAATAATTTCTCTAATAGCTTCAATTTGATCCTTAGTTAATTTAAATGGCAATTTTAAAATAAAATCGTTGATTTTACTTTTATCAATTGGAAGCATCTCTTTTTTCTTAATAACTTCCTGATTTTTTAAATTATAAAGATTAACTAAGGCGTATTTTAAAGCTTCCATATATTTAAAAACTCTTAATCCACGATAGATAGTATCTTTATTAAAAGGAATATGAACATCTTTATATGCTTGAAAGATAGGTTCTAATTTATATTTATCAATATATTTTTTAGGTAAATTAGAGACTATATAATCTCCATCGTTTTCTAAAATATCGTGAATCAAAATATAAAAATTAGATTGGGAAATAGAAGTTGGTAAAGAATATATAGGCCTAAATGGCAATTGAACTAAATAATTGTTAGTAGATAAGATACTAGTAACTAAAACTAACTTTAATCTTTCAGAATATGTTCCAAAGAAAAAATAACTAGCTTTATTAGAAAGCATTTTTAAATAAAATGGTTGATTAAATATCATAGCCTTGGTATTAATATGGAAAATGGAGCTGTTAACTTCAAATCTAATAATATTACCGGCTTTGATGGATGTTATTTTTTCTGCTACTCCAAATAAAACGACACTTTGACCTTGAAAAAAATCCCCATTCAAATTAGTAACTTGATTAGACTCGTATTTTTTAGGAAAGTGACGCAAAATATCTTCAGGGTGATTAGCTTTTAATTTAGAATATATTTCCCTAACTTTAGCTCTGTCCATGATTAAATTATAACAAAACTAATTAATTTAATTCGACTTCATCGCCATATCTATCAACGATTTCTTTGAATCTTTCCAAAGTTAATATACCTTTACCAACAGCAACTTTTAAATATGGTCCATTAGCTGCATCAAAAATAATTTCATTAGCGATATGTTTTAAATCGTCGTAAGTGTATAATCCATACTTTTCTATATCTTGTTGTTTCTTAACTGGGTCGTATCTTAAACTATCATTTTCATATTCGAAGATATTAAATAAACCATCTATACCACCTTCAATAGAAAGAATATTATTAGTTATACAATTATAATGTTTATAAGTAGCAAAACCATAAACTTTACATGTTTCATAAGTAACATAACAATCTTTTAAAGTTTGAATAGTCTTTTGACCATTTTTAAAGCCAACAAATCTATGACCAATAAAATTGGCATAATTATTATCGTTAAAATATACATATTTATTTAAATCTAAATCGAAGAAACCATGTTCATAATTGATTTTCACTAATTCATCATCAAATTGACAATTAATAATTCTATATTCTTGTAATGGTTCTTTTTCATATACCATGATAGGAGCACCATCTAATTTACCAGTTTCATGATTAAACACCATTAATAAATCACCGTTTTTAAGTTCTTCTACTTTTCTATAACTACCATCTGCCATAGTTACTAAAGTGCCTTCAATAACACAACCAGGAGTATTTTGATCTGCATCTAAAGTAATTGTAAATAAGTAATCTTGAGTAGGCTGAATATATTGACCTTTAGTATAGCTTCCAGAAGGTGTTGTCAAAGCAATAGTCGCTTTACTATCAGACTCAAGTTTAAAATATTGCCCTTCTTTAACTAAAATAGGATACATATTGTCCCTAGTTAAATTATAAACTTTGGAATTAATTCCATTAGAATCATCAGCAACTGTTACTGTAAATTCATCAATGTTAGATTCTTCTTTTGTGGCAAATTCAAATTTTACACGATATTTTTTTATATAAAAACTATCTGAAGATTCTAAATTATTAACCCAATTACAATCTTTAGATCTAAAAGATTGATTGGCTTCAAAATATAAATCATTATTTCCAGTTTGAGAATTAAAATATGGACCTACAGCTGATTCAGAATAATTGGCATAAGTGGCAAATCTACAACATTTTGCAATAACCTCTAAGTTTCCTGCTAAAACCTCAGAAGTATTTCCGAGTAAATCACCCTTTGACACATCTCCCTGACCTTCTTTTTCAGCAACTCCATTTTTAAAAGTAGATGCAAAATTTAATGTAGCAGTTCCCTTACTTCCTGGCTGAATATATCCACCAAAATTAGATTTTACATTTAACTCTCCATCAACTACTAAATCTGCTTTGTCACTAAAGCCTTTAGCAAGTAGCTTTTCTTTTGTCGGATAAATTTTTCTAATAGTTGATTTATCTTCATAACTTTGATAAAACATCATATTTTCATTAAAGTTTACTATAGAACTTTCATCAATATATAATGAAGAACCCGGCATAAATCTAAATTTACTATTAAAATCAACATTGCAATTTTCTAAAGAAACTTGATACTTATATGGAACCGGAAAATATACAGTATCAGTAGATAAATTAATTGATACGCCCAAAACAGATATACCTAATTGCATTCCATTAGTATAAACTTCACCATTAGTAAATTTTAATTCCGTTTTAGAATATGCATCTTGAGTGTTATCCGCAAATTGAGTATATAAATTAGGCTTATTGTTTGTTGAAGTAGCTAAGCTAGAGTATTTAGATGTTAATACAGCATCATTAGCTAATTGAATTAATGAATTAGAAGAATCACTTAGCATATTAATTGTCGCTAAATTGTGACGTTCAGGAACAATTACCATGCTTGATGTAAATAAATCTGCATAACCATATAATTGCGAATTAGAATCAAAGCTAATTTTAGTTTGAATGTTAGGAAAATCATAAACAGCAAATGGTGTCATATTTCCTTTTAAATACATACCACTTGTGTTGGATCCACCCCTATAATCGTAAATTACGAAAGGTTCGTAAACAATACCGCCAACATTTTGAATAAAACTATTATCTTCATTAATTGAAGTTAATGTTTTTTCTTTAATATATCCATAACAATCGATAGTACCTTTATTTATTATTTTAGATTTATCTCCTAAAGTGATTTGAGCGTAATTGCCTGTTGTATGACCAGTAGGTGTTTGATTGCTAGTACCTACACCTAATTGACCACCAACAATTAATTTCCCACCTTCTTCAATATTAATAGTATGTCCATCTTCAATTTGAACGTTAAGCTTCAAATTAGTTTTAACACTTTCTTCATCTTTGTCAGCAAAAGAAACGCCTGTACCACTTCTATTAGCATAAGATGTACCTTCGTTTTTTATGACTATTGCATCATTAATTAAACTTTCTTCACCATATTCAGGATCTTTAGTATTAACTATATTAAATGGCAATATTAAACTAACACCATTTTTAATAGTTAAATCTTCATCGACATGGATAGTTTTATCTTCGATAGTTGTATATTCTTTACTAGGTGGAATTACTATTACTCTATCTCCACTAGTAGCGTAATTTAAAGCCTTCGCTATCGAAGTAAAATACTGATTGTCATTTTGATTATCATAATCATTTTCAATAAAAACTATAGGCTCAGAAGATTGAATATTATATCCAATAGTCACTTCATTATTGCTAACAACAAAAGCTGAAAAACCTAATCCAGTTAAAGATAACGCTGATAACACTAAAGGTAACTTTCTTATTTTTCTTTTCATGACTTAATTTATTCTCCAATAAGTGTTGTTAGTTTTACTTTAAATTTAAGTGATATATCATTCACTGCTAACTTATCGTAGACATTAGTTTTGAAATCACCATTTGTAGCAGTTGAAATATCAAAATTAATATATATTTGTTTTCTAAATTCGCTTTGAGAAGAAGGAATATTAAAATTAAAATCTATCTTTAGATTTCTATTTTCATCAAAACTTATATTTGTAGAATCAATATTATGTGGATTAGCTTTATCGTATTCTCTATTAACATAATCGATATAGTAAGCAGTTGGAATCTTATCAGCTAAAACTTCACTTGAAGTAAGTAAAAAATTACTTGGTGAAATTTGACTAATATTTATAGTAGTTTTTATATTTTTATTAATTAAATCTGTTGAATACATACTTGAATAATTCAGTTGTAAACACAAAGTAAAATTGTTAGTTTCAAAATATCCTTCTGAATTTAAAAATCCTTGAGTGGTAAGCTCATACCTCTCATTAGTTGGAATACTTATAGAAACATAATTAGATTCTACTTCCACTCCAACAACATCAAAAATTCCATCGACATCAACTGGAACATTTATAACCCAACTAGAAAAACCTGCTCCAACTAATCCAAGAGTAAGTAATCCAAAAATAGGTACTATTCTTCTTATTTTTATCATATTTTTATCTAATTAAAAAACGAGTTAATTAATAACAATTACTTAATAAGTATAACATTGATAAGTCAAATAATAAAGAAATGATGTTTTTTGACACTCTTAAAACATTTAAAAAAGCCTAAGAAGAAATCCTCTTAGACTTTAATAATACTCTAACAATCTTATTCAACTGAAATTATAAATGAATAGACAGGTTGACCACCATCTTTAAATTCATAATCGAGTGAATCGTATTTTTCTTTAATGTAATTTTCAAGCTCTTCTTTTTCTTTGCTAGTAACATCTTCACCGACAAAGACAGTGATTAAAGAAGAATCTTCATCGATCATCATATCTAACAAGGCTTTACTAGCTTCTAATTTATCATCTTTAGCGACTGCGATCTTTTTGTCAAATAAACCCATAAACTGATCTTTTTTAACATCGATACCATCGATTGATGTATCTCTAATTGAGAAAGTAACTTGACCAGTTTTAACATTCTTAATAGCTTCTAACATCTCTTTTTCATTTTCTAATGGGTTAGCTTCTGGGTTAAACATCATACATCCTACCATTCCTTGAGGAATTGATGTTGATGGAATAACCATAACCTTACAATCTTTACTAACACTAGCAGCTTGATTAGCAGCTAAAATGATATTTGAGTTATTTGGAAAGATATAAATAGTTTTAGCGTTAACTTCTTCAATGGCTTTAACAAAATCTTCGGTAGATGGATTCATAGTTTGACCACCAGAGACGATATAATCGACACCTATTGATTTAAACATCTCTTCAATTCCTTTACCGACACAGCAAGAAATTATTCCATAATCTTTCTTAGGGGCTTTTTTAACTTCTTGATTAGCTTTATTTTCAGCTTCTAAAATTTCAGAATGTTGAACAGCCATGTTTTCAACTTTTATCTTTTCAAATTCACCATATTGTTGAGCGAAAGATAATATGTTACCTGGATTTTTAGTATGGATGTGAACTTTTACTAAATCGCCATCTCTAACACAGACAATAGAATTACCATGGACGTTTAATATAGCTTTAAAGGCTTCTTCTTTAAATGCACGCTTACCTTTTAAATCAATTTGAGAAGGTAATCTTATAATAAATTCAGTACAATAACCAAATTCTTTATGTTCCAATTTAGCCTGAGCACTAGTAGAACTAGCTTGCTCAGCCTTTTTATCGCTAACATCTAAGACTTCTGGCATGTTCTTTTCGACAATTTGATTCTTCAACGCCTTAACAAATCCATCAATTATCTTACAAAAACCAGCACCACCAGAGTCAACCACGCCAACTTCTTTTAAAACAGGAAGCAAATTAGGTGTTCTTAATAAGCTAGCTTCAGCTTCATTCAAGAAAATTTCCATAGCTTCAGTAATTGACATATTGACTTTAGCTAATCTAGCTAAGGTATCGCTAGCTTCTCTAACAACTGTTAAAATAGTACCTTCAACTGGCTTCATAACAGCTTTATAAGCGACATTTTTACCAGAAGTAAAAGCGTCAGCTAAATCTAAAGCATCAATTTCTTCTTTACCAGCTAAGCCTTGATAAAAGCCTCTAAAGATCTGAGACAAAATAACGCCAGAATTACCTCTTGCGCCCATTAATAAACCTCTAGAAAAGGCTTTAGCAATATCAGAAATAGATTTATCATTTCTATTTGTAATTTCTTTTAAACCTGACTGAATAGTTAGATTCATATTAGTACCAGTATCACCATCAGGGACTGGGAAAACGTTTAAAGAGTCAACTTCTGGATAAGAATTATATAAATTATTTGAACCAGAAATAATCATTTGCTTAAAAATAATACCATCGATTTTATTCATACTATCTTTCCTTTACTACTATCTATATCTTTTTAACATCTTGAATAAAAATGTTAATACTTTTAATCTTGATGTTAAACTTCTTTTCTAAGTTAAAACGAACTTGAGAAGAGATGTTATTTATAACTTCACTAATTTTTACTCCATAACTTAAGATAACATAGATATCAATAATATATTTGTCATTTTCTTTTTTAACAGCTACTCCATCTTTAAAAGACTCGGTTTTAAAGAAAATGTTAATGTTATCTTTCAGCGATTTTTTATTACCTAAACCAACAACACCGAAGACCTCTTGCAATGTATTTCCAATTACACTAGCGATAGTATCTAAGGATGGAGAAAGCTTATTATTCGACATATAACCTCCAAAATTGGATAGATAAACCCATATGTAGCAAGCTACATAGCACACTAATTATATATATAGATTTAATTTTATGCAAGTTTACAAAATCTTGACATTCTAATTTTTGTCGTTTTATTTTAAAAGCATTATAAAAACAAAGACATTTTTAAATAAGATACTGGCTTTATAACAAAATTAACTTATTTTTTAGATTACTAAAACTAATTTTTGTTTCAAAAATGCAACGAATTCTACTATCCATATTAATTTGACATAATTATAATTTATTTAAATCATTTTAAAAACCCGTTTACTAAGCGGGTTTTAATAAATTTTATAGATAAATATTCTATTTAATTAAATTAGTTGACTAGAAGAATCGATAATCCAATGTGGATAAAGATCTAAATCTCTATTAACGCTAGTTAGATCATCAAATTTACCTGCGTAAGGATCTTCAACTTTAGAAGTATACCAACCTGTAAAAGTATATCCATCTTTTAAAGGTTTAGAATAAGATTGTAAATCGGAAATATTATCTCCACTAACAACTCTAATTGAATTTAATACCTTGGCATCAACTGGCCAATATTCCCCATTAGATTCATCGATGTGGAAATTAACTGTATAGCTGATATTTTGTTCAATATTCATTGTAAATAACTTTACCCATGAAGAACCTATTTTTTGATAGATATCTCCACTATTGGTATTTAAATAGAAATCCCCTTCACTACCTAAGCTAGTTTCAGGAACGGTAATACCTGTCAACCATTTATTTGGAGATGGTTTATCAAATTCAATAGTTTGAATAACACCATCTTGATAAGTAATATCTAAATAATATTTTTCATCATCTGATCTTGAAGTGATATTATCAATCTCTCTACCAGTTTCAATGCTGAAATCTAATTGACTTCCATCTGACATAGTACAAATAATTAAACTAGTTCCATCATCTTGTTTAACTGATTCAATTTTAGTAATTGAAAGGCCATCTTTACCATTAGGAATACTTATTTCAGCTGAATTAGTCCCATCTGAATATTTAAAAGATATGATAGTTTGATTGGTAGTATCATCTTTACGATAATTAACTCCAACGATGTCTCTACCATCTTTTCCGTCTTTTCCATCTTGACCTTTTTGACCGCTAGGAATAGTTAAAACAATAGGTTCTACACTAGGATCAGAAAAAGTGATAGTTAAAGTTGTTGAATTATCTTCATTAACTTTAGCAGTAACATTAGAGATAGATACTCCATCTTTACCTGCAACACCATCATCAATAGTAAAAACTAAAGGTGGTTGTTCTTCATCGGTATAAGTAATTGTGCAAGTTGTAACTCCATTACTTTTATTTGTTGTTATATTTTCAATAGTTAAACCTTCTCCATCGCCAAATAAAACTCCACATGAACTTGTAAATAGCAAGGTAAATAGTATACCTACATATTTAATTCCTTTTAATTTCATAACTTCCTCCTATTTCCTATTGTTAATTAACTTGTTAGTATCGATAGTTAAATCGAAATCGCTAGGTTTAGTATTGCTAGCTACTTTTTGATTTAAATATGCTCTAAATGGATGAGAACCAGTAACCATTAAAACGCATTTAGATAACGCTCTAACTAAAGCGTTCATAGTTGAATCTCCAAAATCTTGAGCGTATTGACCAGAAGATAAAGATCTTACTAAATCGATATTAATTTGACTAGAATACAATTTATCTGCATCGTTAGTATTATTAACTAAGATAGATTGATTGTTACCTCCTCCATAGAAGATAACTTTTGTATTGATATAATCTTTCTTAGTTATGCTACCATCTTGATCAGTTTGACTAACTGAATAGATATATTCTTTTCCTAAGTCTTTCAAGACCGGTTTAACTGGGAAGAAATCATCGATAGTAATTTTAATTTCAGAATTAGGGTCATCTACTACCCCATTAATAAACGAAGAGAGATTTTCTTCAATTAAACTGTTCATATCGATAGTATTGATATCTTTATAATCGTAAAAAGCAGTATCGCCTTCTAAAGTTAACTTAACTGGATAAGAAGTTCCACCGATATTATTTGGTGGATAAGCTAGTTCATTAAAAGTCTCACTAACAAAGCTAGGAGAGCCATTATATAGATATGGTCCATTGAAATTGGTTTCAAAAGCGATAGAAAACATTCCTGAAGTAGCAAAATAAGAATCTCTAACAGTTATATTAGCATCGTAATCATCACTAGCAATTTTAACATCGTAGATATTTTCTTGTATGCTTTCTAAAAATTTAACCCAATTGTCTATAGAAGTAGAAACTTCATCCCCAACTCCTAAATAAGAAAGAATCTTATTATCTATACTTGAAGAATTTTCGCTAGCTTTTTTCATAGCGTTATCAAAGCTATCAGTTTGAGTTTGACCTAAATAAGAATAACTAACTTGTCGATTAGTAGTATCGACTTTTTCATATCTATTAGATCCAACTAACATCAAAAATTCACCAGCTCTATTCAAGATACAATTATCAATTAATAAATTGTCACTAGAAAATCCCCTTAAGACATTTTTACCATTAGAGATAATAGAATTCTTAATAGTGATATTGTTAGCTTCAACATCTATAACAGTTCCAACATAGTTATAATCGTATAAATTATCTAATTGATCTGTATTAGAAACCTGTAAATCAGTAATACAAACATTATCCTTATCAACTAAAATACCTGAATTATCTAATCCGTAAGCTGAAATGATATTGTTATCTTTCATATCTCCAATTGCCATATATGGAAGTGGACCTTTAAAGATATCACCTTCAGCAGGTTTTATTCTACCTTGGCTATCGTAATTTTTACTGTTATATCCATTTCTAGGATAAGCTAAATTATGCATGGAAAGTTTAAATCCATTTCCGTAAAAATCCTGTTGAACATGAAGACCAACATATCTTAATTTACTGACGTTAGCATCTTTAAAAGCTTGATTGTACTGATCGATATAGCTAGTTAAATAACTAGATTCGTAAGTATATACTTCACTTAAAAAGCTAAATTGTTGAGTTTCAAAATTGAAATTACCAAACAGCTGATTTACTCTAGAATCAACACCTTGTTTAATAGTAGAAGAATATATCTTTTGGCTAATGCCGTGTTCATTTTCAACAGTAGTATATTCATACATTTGATCTAAAGATAAAAAGTTAGTTCTCAATACAGCAATTTCTCCTAAATTGGATTTGTTAGTCGCTCTTAATAAATCAGAATAAGTATATATATTTACACCGTTAGCAACTATATTAAAACTATATTCACCAATAATAGAAACGTTATTTGGATCATAGAAAGTAATACTAGCTAATCCACTAGAAGTGAAATTGATAGTTGAATCGATAGACGAATAAGTAATATTATTAGAAATATCTAAAACATCGATAGAAGTTGAATCACCTAAAGCCTCAACATCTATCTGCAAACTAGCTTTCTTTTTCTGGTTGCTAGTATTAGAATCAGTATAATCATATTCGCCTATATCTTGTTTGACATTGCTTGAATAAAAACCAGAAGTAGGTAATTTAGGATTAATAATAATAGTTCCTTTTTCATATACGATAGCGGTAAACGATTTGCTAACGCTTCTTTTCTCATTTGAACAAGTAACTTCAACTTGACCTTCGTTATTTGCTAAAAGGTAAAAATTACCATCTTGATCTTCTTCAATTGAAGCGACATCTTGATCTTGACTAACATACCAAATTAAATCGTTTCCATTAGCTAATGGTTTACTAGTATCGTTAATTATTGGACTAGCTTGTAATAAATATCCTTGATCGGAAATTTTAAAACCTTCTTGTGAACGATAGTTCCAACTGATTCCATCGATATCGATAGGAACTATATTCATCAAAATAGAAACGGAGACAAAAGAAATCAAACCGATAATTAATGGAATGATTAATAAGACTAACAAAGTTTTCTTCTTCATAGATTCTTAACCTCCATTTCTTTAAAATACCTAACTATTCTCTTTTTGTAATTGATGAAAGTATAAGCTAATAAAGCTATAAATACAATTCCATTAACAAGGTAAGAATAATATATTTTCATCCTTAGAAATTCCAATATCATATTGATAGCAAGCATTAAGATAGGTAACCCGAGATAAATTAAATTAGTTAAATTAGTCAATCTAAATCTATAACTGCATTTATCGTGAAGTTGATACATGATATTTAAAAAAGAAGTAACCACTAATAAAATAATTCCACTAACTAAAATATATAAAAACAAATATATATCTATACAGTTAGTCAAAACCAAAACCGCATCAGAAACTAATAAAGAGATAAAAGATAAAGTTAAAGGTACACTAATTTTAATCATTATCATTTTAAAAGGAGTTATAGGTAAAAGCTTAATAGTATTCATATTCATACCTTCATTTAAAATGGAATTAGATGAAGAAGTATTAATAGCTCCAATAAATAACAAAACTAAGCTTAAATTAACATAGTTAGCTAAATTAGGAAACATTCCAACAATAATACTCATATTTGAAAAGATAATATTATTTAAAGCCGAAATAACAACATAAGTTAAAAATGGCAGCATAATTAACAAAGAAGTATATGAGAAAGTCGAAGATGAATTTCTAAATATCAAATTAAATTCCTTTTTAACTAAAGCGTAAGTTTCACCAGTAAGCTTTTTTTGCTTTGTTGAAAGCTGATTAAAGGAAATAGAATCTATTTTAGATAACTTCGAGTAAGTTAAACAAGTTACAAAATAACCTAAAAAAGGCATTAAAATAGAAAAGCCAGAAAATAATAAAGCATATGCTAAGACATTTCCTTTTCCAAATAAAGGATAGATAATATTAGAAACAGGAATTAAATAAGTTCCTAACGAATGGATAGTTTCAATAAAATCGCTAGAAAAGACTTCCCCAATAGAAGAATCTTCTAAAGCGTTTAAAAATAAAGCTAAGAAATATTGATAACAATAACATAATCCTATTACAAGTAAGGAAGCTAAGATAAATTGAACTATATCCTTATTTTTCAAAAAACGATAGATATATTCATATAAACTAACGAAAATAAAACCTAATCCTAAACTAGTTAAACTAATTAAAAATGGATAAATTAAACTGAAAATATAATAATAAGCGACACTCGCTCTAGTTATTCCATAAGTAATTAACATCGGTGAAATGATAAATATACCATCAATCGCCAATCTTAAATAAACGTTTATCATTTTAGAAACGATAATTGAATCGTTAGAAATAGGCAAAGTATTTAATATCAAATTGTCGATATTGTTATATACCATCTTTCTACCAAAGACGATAGCTTGAAAAACGTTAAATATAAAATAGATAAATAAAACTAAAACTAAAAAATCAATAGATCCATAGTTAGGAGAATATTTAACTATCTTTTTATCCAAAGAATTTGTCATAAAAGAAATTAAAGCTACGACCAAAGCTAGGAAAATAAGTTTACCAATTATACCTAGTATTCTATTTAATTTTCCTTTTATAACATATTCTTGTGATAATTTAAAATCTTTAGCTATAAGTTCAAATATCATTTTCTATCCTCATATGTATTGACAAAGATATTTTGGAGATCTTTTCTAAGATAGCTAGAAGCGTTAAGATCTAATTCTTTAGATATCTTGGTGTTGTTTAAAATCAATACTCTATCTGAAATTTCACTTACTAAATCAATGTTGTGTGAAGCGATAAAAATGCTTCTTCCTTTTTCTCTTAAATCGACAATTAGTTTAGCTAATTGAGTATATGTCATAATATCTAATCCGACAGTAGGTTCATCTAAGATCCAAATATCAGGATCGTGAATTAAAGAAGCAATTAAACCTATTTTTTGTTTCATACCATGAGAATAATTTGCGATTCTTTTATTCATATCAAATTTAGACAAATCGAAATATTTAACTAATAAAGTGTAATTTGAATTGTAATCTTTTTGAGAGACATCATAACATGATGCGATAAAATTAACATATTCTTGGCCAGTCATACATTCATATAAAGTCGGTTCAGAAGGGACATAGCCAAATTGAGTTTTAGCTAGTAAGTAATCTTCATCCAAATCGAAATCGTTAATTTTTATTTTACCGCTATCTTTTTGCTTTAAACCGACGATACAATCGATAGTAGTCGATTTACCGATACCATTTTTACCGATAATAGAAAGTATTTCACCTTTTTTTAAATTGAAAGAAATATCATCTAAAACTACTTTATCTTTATAACTTTTATGGAGATTTTTAACTTCTATTACATTTTTAACTTCATTTTCCATCATTTTATCCTCCATAACTTTTTAATCCAAACGTATTTATCCTTTTGATTTTGAAACATAAGATAACTGGCACTGCAATTAGGACAGCTAATTTCACTATCATTAATAAACAAATTACTTCCACCACAGCATAGACATCTTGAACTACCGACATCTTTTAATTTAAATAACATAGTTAAGCTTGTGAAGAAATTTTTAATTAAATCTAACTGATCGTTATCAAAATAAGTTAGATTTAATACTCCATCGTAGATATTATCTTCATCATAAAGACAAACTATCAATAAATTCGGATTTTCTTTAATTAACTTTCTATATATCTTTTTAGTTAATCTTTTAACTATCTTAACTTTATAAGTGATTGAATTTAATTCATCTAAATTAGTTAATAAGCATCTAACTTGAATGTTAAATTCAAGATTAGAACTATCTTCAGAAATGACATATTCAAACATTCTATCTGTAAACTTCAATTTTTTAAATTCAATTAGATCATCTTCAAAAAAGAAAGCGTCAATATTACTCGATCCAGCTAATTTTTTAACATCGTACAATTTAAAATAGTTAAAAAACAGACAGATAATATAACTAAAATACAATTTATCCTCTTTACTAGCATCAAAAGAACTATTTAAATAGTTATCTTTATAATATCTATAACAATAACTATATAACGGGTTATGAATTAAAACGTTAGTAGGAATAATATTTCTAGGATAAGGAAATTTAGAAAGGAATTCATAAAAAGAACTAGCTTTTATTTTTCTAAATAACTTATTTAATTTATATATTAAATTCTCCAATTCAATACTATCGCTGCTATCGAAGATAAAATCCTCGTTATAAGGGTATTTAAAAGCTTCGTATTTACTTAATAAAGAAATCTTAGAATAATTTAAAGAATCGATTTTATATTTAGAAGCGAAAGATTTAGAAATAAGCTTCATTTGAAGATTCAATTCATCTAATTCATCAACTAGAATATCTACAAGCATCCTAATAAATCTATTTTCATATGTATCGATAGTTTCAATAGTCTCTTCTGTATGAACTTCGCTAGGTGACATTATTCCTCTTTTGTTTTTCCAAAGTTTAGAATCCTGCATGGTCTTTCTAAAACTTTCATTTGATAAACTGCTAGCGAGTTCACTTCTAATAATTACTTCTTCTCTATTAGTTTTAAAATAAGGCTTAGAAATAATAGAAACTATTTTATAAGCTATTTTATTAATTTCTTTAGCCTTATTAAGTAAGCTAGTTAAATCGTATTTAGCTTGTAAAGGGATATTTTCTAAGCAAGTCAAAAACTTAGAATAGCTAACCCCACTTTTAATCTGATCAGCTAACTTAGTTTCTAAGATAGAATAAAATCCCTGTACGTTATTTAACATTTTAAACTTCTAGATATTATAACTTTCTAATTAATGAATCGATAGCGCGCATAGTTAATTCAAAACTATTATCGCCATATGTTTTAACTATCAAGGCCTTTAAATCGATTAAACCTTGTTTAATATAATCTTCTAATCTACCATCGAGTTTAGAAATAATCTTTCTTGCAAACATAAAATCAAGACCATCTTGTTTACTTCCACCTAAGCCAACAAAAACAGGAATGAAATTATCAATTTGATTTAAGATACGGTTACCATAAGCAACTTCAAAAGTATCATAAACAAAGTTAGTAAGTTTAAAGAATTTAGAATAATCATCTTTGCTCATTCTATATTCTTCTTTTTGCTTAGCTAAATCAAACAATTCGTTAAGCTGTCTATAAGATAATTGAATCGGTTGATAATCCCCTTCTACTTCGAAAGGTTCATTCTTATTATCAAAAGAAATAGTAATAGCTCTATCGTAAACTTTATCAGTAATTGTATAAGTAGAATCATCTTTATTAGCAGTACCGATAAACCAAGTGTTATTAGGAATCTTAATAAAGCCATTTTCTAAATGAACAGGAGGTTTAAAATCATATGGAAGTTCCATGACTTTTAAATTCCATTTATCCATAGGATATTCCATGATAGATAGAAAATCAGCAAAATAATATTCAATTCTAGCGATGTTCATTTCATCAAGAACCATGATATTGACATCTTCTGGACGATATGTCATCTTATATAATCTTTTCAAGAATTCGGTTTCGTTATATTTCTTTGAGAAATCGTTATAATAACCTAATAAAGAAGTTCTATCTCTATAAGTAGCTTGAATAGCTTCAAAGAAAGAATCTTCAGAAATATATTCAGAAAAATATCTAGCTAAGGAAGATTTACCAGTACCAGAAAGACCTTCTAAAATAATTAATCTAGAAGCTCCTAAACCAGCTAAGAAAGCTCTAATAGTATTGATATCGTAATATAAATGCTCTTTTTGAGCTAAGTAATTTCTAAAATTATTAGCAAGTTCACTTAAGCTTAAATTTTCAATTTCAGCATAAGGAAGTTTAATATCAGCTAATTCTTCTTTATCGATAGTAGTTAAACCAGGGAAAATATAATTAGCATCACCAATAATTTCTTCTCCACTAGAAACTAAACCACCACTACTAGCACCATTAACTCCAGTGTTAGAATTATTACCTAGTTGAGAACCATCACCAAGAACATCTTCTAAAGAAGATCTTTCTTCTTGATTAGGATCTGAAACATCTTCTTCAGTTTCATTATCGATATCAGCATTGAATCTAAATGGTTTATCGATATTTTTAAAATTGACATATAAAGCACAAATACAGAAAATAAAGACCGCTAATGCTAAGTAAATAATAAGACCTACTAATAGCATTTCTAAAAAGAATAAGAAAGAATTAGATAAGTTATTAGCAAAATCAGGATATTGACAAGGAATAGAAATACCTAACCATAAAACAAGACATCCTAATAACGTCAAAATATATGTAGTTATATACTTTTTAGAAGAAGGATTTTCATTGTAGAAAATAGCAGTTCTTCTTTCAAAGATATAAGCAGCTGCAAATATTACAACAAAGAAATTAAATAATGTTACTAAAATATAAGCGTTAAACTGGGCGTTGATTTTTGGAAACATCAAAATCTGAGTGGCAAATTTTAACAAAAAGTTTTGTTTACCAAAAGCCGAGGTCGTATCGATACAAGCCGCGACAAACATGTTGACACATGCATAGAAAAACACCATAGCAAACGCAATGTAGTTTTTCCTAGTAAAATGAGTTTTCTTAGTCATTTTCATTTTTCTCCTTATCTAACTTTTCATCTTGTGAAAGCTCTGTATTTTTATTATTAACTTCATTTGAAGAACTTTCTAATTTTAAATTAGAATCTTTATCAGGTTCAATTTCCCCTTTTTCAAATATATATGTCTTACCTTTGTAATCTAATTTCTCATAATAAGTAACTTTTAATTGCTCATCTAAATTGATATCTTCAGCAAAATCTATCTTGAGCTTTTCAACTAAATAAGAAGTTCTTGTTTCAATGCTCTTTTTGTATTTATCAGAATAGAAATCATACATGAAGAAACAATAGATGATAGCAAAGATAGTAATAATACCAGCATTAGATTGCAAAAATACGACAAACACTCCTAAACCTGGAATTTTTAACCCATTATAATATCCGTAAATCTCATCGTAAGATAAATATCCATCATAATAAATGTTAGAATCTTTTGAAGCGTTAGCATCACCTTGAGTTTCAAAAAATATCTTACCATCAATATCGACAATATTTATAACTCTATGTACTATTGTTGTCCCTTGTTTAGATTTATAAGCGACAACATCGTACAATTTAACATCGTTAACTGAAGTATATTTACTTATTCCAATAATGTCATAAGTGTTAAATTGATTGTTGATAGAAGGATCTTGAACATATTCATTATTGGCGTTTTTATTTGACATTGATCCACTGGCGATAACAACTAAAGTCGAATTGCCAGAAGGAATTAAGTTGTTAGAAAATCTACTATATAAAGATATTCCAAAAAAAGCGACAACGATAGCAAGGACAAGATAAGAAGCGACTTTACTAACAATAGAAAGAACTTTATTCTTTTTATTTTTACTATCTATATACTCCTGCTTAGCTATTTCAATAATATCTCTATCTTCTTTTCCTAAATTAATAGCTTCTATGCTAGTTAAAAAATAATGTCTAAACAAGAAAGTAAAGGCAATACAAAAAGATAGCAAGCAAATAATAGTAACGATAAGAGAAATAATCTCAATACTCGACATCTTTTTTGTATTTACCTTAACACTTTCTAATTAACATTCAATTTAATAAATAATTGTATGTAAAATTTTAGTTTAAATTAAGCTGCAGCTTTTTTATTAAACTGAACTTTAGCAGTTACAGCTGTAGCACCTTCTTCACTTAAATCAGTATGAATCTTATTTAAATCAGTAACAATACTATCTAAATTAGCACCTGAATCTTTTGCATATTCAGCAGGATTTTTAGAACCGAATTTAGTTCCCCAACCATATTTATGTGTTAATGTTATAGTTAAAACATTATCTTTAACATCAGTAACATCAGTATTAGTAATTGTATAAGTTACAGCAATAGTAGAACCGCTAAGTTCACCTCCAGCAAATGTAATATAATTACCACTAATTAATCCAACAATTTGACTAGAAAAAGTATAAGTGGTAACAATAGTATCACCTTCTTCAATTGTCATAGCGCTATTTTGAGTTAATTTAACAGAAATTACATAATCTAAATTTTCTTCAGAAGTACCTTCAGAAGGTTGAATAGGTGAATCTTTAACTACACTAGGCCCAAATGTAACATTTCCATCTGTAACACTAGCTTCTAATTTTAAAGATCTATTATCATCAACATCAACAGCAGTAACTGATAATCCATTTATTTCAGCTTCAGTATTACCACCAGTAATAACCCAACTAGCAAAACCAATACTAGCTAAGGCAATAGCGGATACTCCAAATATACCAGCGAGTTTATAATTTCTTTTATTTAATTTTTTCATAATTTTCTCCTTAAATTATTAAGCGTTATTAACACCATTTAATTTGATGTTTAATTTAACGGTTTGATTATTTAAAGCTGTTTTCATAGCGTTCATTTCACTAGTAATAGCATCTAACTTATCAAAAGCAGAAGTTTGATCTAAACTAGCTAATTTTTCATTATAAAATGCGCTAGGAGCTTTAGAATCAAAATAACTACCCCAAGTAAAACTAACTTTCTTAGTAAAAGTATAAGTATCTAAATTACCTTCAGGAGATTCTTCACCAAAATCAGTATCTTCAATAGTTACACTAGTAAAATTAACATAAGTTCCATAAGTTTCAGGGCTAGATTCTACATCTTTAGTATGGAAAGTAGTTGAATTATCTTTAGCTTTAAAAATAGCAGAGCTAGTTTCATCTAAACTAATAGAAACTGAATAATTAGAAACATCTAAATCCTTAGCAGTAGTAATAGTAAATTTAATATCTACATCCATCTTAGCATTAGGATTTCCATCAGAAGTAACATAGTTAGTTGAACTAGAAGAGCTGGTTTCTTCACTTTCTTGAGTCGCTGGTTCAGCGATAACTAATTTACCATCTTCAGAATCATTCCAGCTAGCTTCAATTTTAACAAATTGAGATTTAGTATCATCGACACTTAAAGTAACTGATAAATCATCATCAGTAATTTGAGCACCGATAATCCAACTAGAAAAACCGACTCCACCAACAACAATACCAGCTCCTAATAATAGTAAAGCTAGCCTTAATTTACCATTGTGTTTTTTCATTTGATATTCTCCAATCTAAATTTATTCAGTAACTTCTTTATCAGTAACACCTAACTTAGCTTCTAATTCGATAGGTTTTTTAGTTTCAGAAGGATTAATTCCAGATAAAGCTTTCATTTCTTGAGCAATCTTAGCCTTTAAAGTGAAAACATCACCATCTTCTTTAGAATGTTCTTCTTCTAATTTTTTATTATAGTAAGTAACTGGAGATTCATTACCAAAATAACTTCCCCACTTAAAACTAACTTTATGGTTAGTTAAAGTATAAGTAACTAAGCCGTTAGTAGCACTACCTTTAGTAAAAGGATTGTTTCCTTCTGTAGTAAAGTTAACAGTAGTAGTATTAGTATCTAATTCAATATAAGTTAAACTAGAACCAGTATGGAATCCAGTCTGGTTATTTTCACTTGAAGCAGTTAAACTACCATTAAGATTTGTTTCACTAGCTTTAGCTAATGAAAACGTAACATTACTTAAATCGTGATCATTTAAATAATCTTCACCCATAGTGATTTTAATAGTAACAGTAATATCTAAATCAGTATCATTACCAGTTGAATGAATTAAATAATCTTTTTCTGGATTAGCAGCAACATTTTCAGAAATACTTAACTTATTCTCTGTAGGAGTAACTTCTAATTTGATGCTATCATCATCAACAGTATCGATAGTAACATCCCCATTAAAATTGGTATTAGTAACTGAAGTACCTATTACCCATGAGGCAAAACCGGTTGCAATTAAACTTAAGCTAGTAAAAGCGATAACTCCACTTGCAATCCATTTACTTTTAGATTTTTTTATCATAATATACCTTTCTTATATATTTTTAATAATAAAATATATAGTTTAAATAAAAACATAGACAATTAAGTATACAATTTTAAACAAATAATAGCAAAAGTATAAAAATTTAAATAAAATATAAAATATTTAAATCAGTTGATGACGTAATAAAAATATCGCTTAAATAAGCCGTAATTAGTAAAATAATAAAAAAATAAGTGATACAGATACCACTTATAATGACAATAATGACATATAAAAATTTGCATTTTTTTAAATTAAATAAAAAAACCGGCGACGACCCTATCTACCGAAAAGTACATCAGGCACAATAGCGCTTAACTTCTGTGTTCGGAATGGGAACAGGTGTAACCACTATGTTATCGTAGCCGGAGGGAAGATATAAACTGCA
>CASEGJ010000006.1 GCA_949287425.1 uncultured Caryophanales bacterium | reverse complement strand
TGCAGTTTATATCTTCCCTCCGGCTACGATAACATAGTGGTTACACCTGTTCCCATTCCGAACACAGAAGTTAAGCGCTATTGTGCCTGATGTACTTTTCGGTAGATAGGGTCGTCGCCGGTTTTTTTATTTAATTTAAAAGAAAATATGAAATATTACGGACCATTTCAAATTGAAATCAATTCAAAAACATTATCTTTTTACCTTACTTTTACTAAAAATAAAATAACTCGCGTTAAGCTTAATTTTGGTCAGTTATTTATTTTTGCTTCAAAGAGTGATTTTATTCGTTTTTTTTCAAACAAGATTTCAAATATAGATTCTTCTAATAACGAATTAGAATATATAGTTACCGATTATTTTAATTACGTGTATAAATCTGTTAAATTGGATAGATTATTAAATAGGCATAACTTGAAAGGCATAAATAATATTACTAAAGAACGTGTTTATATTTTAGGAAAATGTTATAAAGTAACTTCTAATTCAGAAAAGATGAAAGAAGGAGAATATTTTTATGCATCAAATTACACAAATTTAGTTAATTCTTTTTTTGAAATGGCTAAAATGTATTTTACTAAAAGAGTTAAAATCCTTTCTAAACAATTTGAATTTGATTTTGATATAGATGTAAATGTTTCATCTAATTTAACTTATTTAGGTTTAAATAAGTCAAAATCTAAATCGATAAATCTCGATTATCATCTTTATTCATTTCGCAGCGAGATTTCAGATAGTATCATCATACATGAATTAGCTCATTTTTTGGTTCGCAATCATTCTAAAAGTTTTTATGATGTCGTTTTAAAAGCTTGTCCAAATTATTATAAATATGTAAAAATTATTAATGATGGAGATTATTTAGCTTAATGCTTATTGTTTCAAAAGATAATTCAAAATTTAAAAGATTATTACAAATTAAAGATAATAAATTAAAAGATGGATATTTTCTTATTCAAGGAAAAGATTTAGTAGATTTGGCATATAATAATCAGTTACTTGATCTTGTTATATATTTAGGAGAATCAAACAAATATAGTTATAAAAATGTAGATTATATTAATTTATCTGAAAGTTTGTATAAAAAGTTAACTTCATATCAATCTTTACCAGAAGTTATGGCTGTTGCGCATTTAAAAGCTAATACAGATAAACTTTCAAACAGAATAATATATTTAGATGGTATTCAAGATCCTGGAAATTTAGGAACTATTTTGCGTACGGGTTTAGCTTTTAATTTCAGAGATTTTATTTTGTCTAGTGACTGTGTTTCTATATATAATTACAAAGTTATTCAGGCATCTAAAGGCGCTATTTTTGATTTAAATATAGTAAAAAAAGATAATTTATTAGAATTAAAAAAATTAGGATATGCTATCTATGTTACTAGTTTAGATGGTCAAAATCTATCAAAAATGCAATTTGATGATGAAAAGTATGTCCTTGTATTTGGAAATGAAGGGCAAGGAGTAAAAATGGAGAATCAAAATATTGCAAATAAAAAGATATATATTGAAATTAACAAAGAAATTGACTCTCTTAATGTTGGAGTAAGTGCAGGTATTTTGATGCATTATCTTAATAATTTGAAATAAGTTAGATAAGTATATCTTTTAATTTAGGGTCATTTACATTTTCTAAGTAAATTTTAAAATCATCATCAAAGTCAAAAATTTTCAAAATAGAGTGGACTTTATCTATTTCAGTCTGTTTGATATTAACTATTTTTGGCGGAAATAGATGCGGAGCTTTGCAAAAATGTTTTATTACTGTATCATTTTTCATATTTCTTTGCTCGTTAAATTTTTTGTCGATTATAAGTTTTTTAGGATTACAGTAATTTAGAGCATCTTGATCAGGGAGAATTCTATAATATTTTTTAATAAATTCGAGACAACGATCAAAAAGTTTAGTTTCTTTTATACTTTTATAATTTATATATAGTACTCCTGAATTTATATATGTATTACCAAACCAAATAGAACCAGCTACATCTATACAAGCAGCATAATCGTAATTTGATATATCTATATTTGACAAAAGTGAAATATCTTTATTTACCATAGTATCGGTATCTAAATAGATGGCTTTTTCAACATAGTCTAAATCAAAAACTTTATCAGTGAGTAATCTAAGCATGCAATATGGTGAATACGTTGAATTTTTATTAGCGCCATTTCCTAATAAAGAAGCGTATATTTCAGTTAAGTCATAATATTTAACTTGATTATTAATATTGTATTTCTTAACTGTTTCTTTTAAAAATTCAATTTGATTAACTGTTATTTTTTTAAATGATTTTTTCTTAGTATCTATATCCATAGAAAGAATGTGAAAACATATATCTTCTTTAGTTCTTCTTACACAAGATAGTAAGGAAAGATACAGCATTTTAAAATATTTATCATTAGCAGAGTAAATTATATGAATCATAGTTTATTTAATTAAGTTATTTTCGATTATATAGTTAAGAAAAGCTAGACAAGATGAATATATTTGTTGATATGTCAGCTCATAATTATCGTAATAATAAGGATCAATTATATCTTCATTTTTATCATTTTGATTAAAATGTGTCATCAAAAATAATTTTTGAGATAAATATGAAGGATTATAAATTCGTTTAATGTTGTTTAAATGAGAAATTTCCATGCAAAGAATATAGTTGCTTGATTCAATATCCTCAATTGTTATTTTTTTAGCAAAGTGTCGTTTAAAAGGTATGTTATGTTTTATTAATATCTCTTTACTAGGTAAATAGATATCATTATTAGTTTCACACGAAGATATTCCTCTTGAAACAATTTCAAATTTATCAGTGAGATTATATTTATTAACTAAATATTTAAAAATATATTCAGCGCTAGGTGATCTGCAGATATTTCCATAACAAACAAAACAAACTTTAATCATAATTCTTACTAGAATATTGTAACATATATTTGCTTTTATTATTTATTTAGTTAAATTAAACAAAAAGTTTAAATACTTAATTTTTATCAAAGTTATACTAAGAATAATAAATTTTAAAATTCAGTAGAAATTAAAAGGGAAAATTCAATAAAAAAAGTTTAAAAATTTTAAATGAAAGTTTTTATCAAAAAAGCGATAGTAAAGGCGTTTTAAAGCTTATAAAAGTTAAAAAAAGAAGATGTGAATTTCCTTTGGGAAAATTTTTGTTGACATTGGGGAAATAATGTTATAAATTATTCTAGTGTTTAGTATTTTTAAACAAAAAAATTATTTTTATAAAACGAAAGGAGGAGTATGGATTTAGGTAAAAAAATTAGGGATTTACGCAACTCATATAATTTATCGCAAGAAGAATTAGCAAATAGAGTTGATTTGACAAAAGGTTATATTTCTCAGCTGGAAAATAACTTAACTTCTCCATCTTTAGCTAGTTTATCTGAGATTCTTACTGTATTAGGAACATCTTTAAAAGAGTTCTTCTCAGATGAATCAGATGAAAAGATAGTTTATAAAAAAGAAGATTATATAACTAAGCATGAAGATGGTTATTCGTTAACTTGGTTAGTTAATAACGCTCAAAAAAATGAAATGGAACCGATCATTGTAAGTATTGAACCGCACTGTAAAACTAGCGAAGACAATCCTCATGAGGGTGAAGAGTTTGGTTATGTTTTAGATGGTGAAGTTGTCGTTTGTTACGACAATAGGAAAATAAGATTAAAAAAAGGTGAAACATTTTATTTTACAACTAACAAGGTTCATTATTTATATAATCCAAAAGACAAAGTAAGCAAGGTTATATGGATATCTTCACCTCCGAACTTTTAATAGAAAGGCATATATAAAATGGCAAAAGAAATAATTGAAAATAACATTGATAACAACGAATATATTATTGAATTGAAAGACGTATCTAAAAAATATGAAAATTCCGAAGACTCTTTTGCAGTCGAACATTTTAATTTAAAAATTAAAAAAGGCGAATTCGTCACTTTTTTAGGTCCTTCTGGATGTGGTAAAACAACTACTTTAAGAATGATAGCTGGTTTTGAATTACCGACATCTGGTCAGATATTATTAAACGGAAAAGATATTTCTTTACTTCCACCATATAAAAGGCCGATTAATACTGTTTTCCAAAAATACGCTTTGTTCGCTCATTTAAATATTTTTAATAATATCGCTTTTGGTTTGAAATTAAAAAAGATACCATATAAGACCAAAAATTGGAGAGGTAAAGAAGTTGTTAAATACAAACATTTAAGTAAACAAGAAATAGAAGAAAAGGTTAAAAATGCGTTAAAAATTGTCGATTTAGAAGGCTTTGAAAAAAGAGATATTTCTACTTTATCTGGTGGTCAGCAACAAAGAATAGCGATCGCTAGAGCTATTGTTAATGAACCAGAAATTCTTCTTTTAGATGAACCATTAGGTGCTTTGGATTTAAAAATGAGAAAAGAAATGCAACTTGAATTAAAAGAAATGCATAAAAAATTGGGAATTACTTTTATTTATGTTACTCACGATCAAGAAGAAGCTTTAACAATGTCAGATACTATCGTTGTAATTAACGATGGTGAAATTCAACAAGTAGGAACACCAAAAGGTATTTACGATGAACCTAAAAATGCCTTTGTCGCTGATTTTATTGGTGAATCAAATATTTATACTGGCACTATGTATCCTAATCACAAAGTTAGATTTTTAGGAAAATTATTCTCCTGTGTTGATGATTTTCCTGCAAATCAAAAAGTCGATGTTGTCGTTAGACCAGAAGATGTCAATATTCTTTCTAAAGGTAGAGGAACTGTCGATGGTATAGTTACTAATAAAATCTTCAAAGGTATTCATTATGAATACACTATAATGATTGGAAAAAACGAATTGATTGCTCAATCGACAAAAGAAATATCTGACAAGAAGGAAGTTTCAATTAGTATTGAACCTGATAATATTCAAATCATGGCTAAGCCATTTACTTCAAATTTTTACGATGGTTATTTGACTTCTGATTATAAAGTGAATTTTGCAGGTGTTGATTTTGAATGCGATATTCTTTCTTTGTTTCCTCAATCTCATTTTAACGAAGATGGAGTTTTGGTTGATGAGAAAAATAATCCAATAGATGTTGAAGATAAAGAAGTAACTATCGAAGTTCCATTTGATGGAATTAGTATCTCTGATAATCCAGAAGATGGACAAGTTATCGGAAAGATTTTTTCTATGATTTATTTAGGAGATCACTATCAAGTTACTGTTAGAACTGAAGACGAAGAAGATTTCGTTTTAGATACTCCATATTTATGGAATGAAAACGACGAAGTTAGTGTTAAAATTGAGCCTAAATATATTCATATGAAATTGAAGATGGGGGATAAAAAACATGCTTAAGAAGTTTCATGTGCCACATTTTAGATTGACGAGAAAAGATTTATGCATTCCATATGGATTGTTTATGATTCTCTTTGTCGTTTTTCCATTGTTACTAATATTTTATTATGCTTTTACTAGTAGAGAAACTGGACAATTTACCTTTGAAAATTTTGCGACTGTTTTTACTCAAGGTTCAAATTTTCAAGTTATTGGTATGTCTTTATTAGTTGGTGGGTTAAATACTATTTTTTGTTTAATTATCGCTTATCCATTAGCATATTTATTAGCCAATAGCAAATACAACAAAAACACAATATTGGTCTATCTATTTATTATGCCGATGTGGATTAACTTTGTAATTAGAACAATAGCTACTAAAGATATTCTATCTTGGATGGGGATTACATCTGCTAATATGCCTTTACTTGCTACAATTATCGGTATGGTATATAACTATTTACCATTTGCAATATTGCCTTTGTATACTACTATGTTAAAGTTAGATAAATCGCAAATTGAAGCTGCAAGTGACCTAGGAGCTAGCCCATTTTACGTTTTTGTTAAAACGATATTACCTATGTCATCACCTGGAATTGTTTCTGCAATTTTAATGACATTTATGCCGACTATGTCATCATATGTAATCGCCGATAAATTAGGTGGTGGAAAAACTACTTTAATAGGTAATTTGATTGCTTTACAATTCGGTTCTGCTTCAAATTACAATGTCGGTTCAGTCTTGGCTTTAATTATGCTAGTAATGATTGGTGTTTCATTATTAGTAACAAAAAATTCTAAAAAAGAAGAGAAAGTTAGAGGTGGGTTATGGTAAATCAAAATGAATCAGTACAAACTTCTACTAGAGTTTATAAACATAAAAAGTATACTTGGAAATATATTTTAGCTAGGTTATTTATATATTTAATATTGGTTATAATGTACGCCCCAATTTTATATTTAATGGTATTTTCATTTACTTCTTCTGATATTGTTGGAGTATGGGATGGCTTTTCTTTTGAAACCTATATCAGGCTATTTTCTACTAACAATTATTATACTCAAAAAATATGGGACGCAGTATTAAATACATTGTTAGTTGCTGTTTCTAGCGCTGCTTGTTCTACATTATTAGGTGGGTTAGGAGCTATTGGAATGTTCTATTCGAAAAAAAGAGTTAGAAATGTTTTAGATTTTATTACACAAATTCCAGTAGTCAACGCTGAAATAGTCATTGCTATTTCTCTAGCGATTTTATTTGTCTTTTGCCGTTGGGAAAGAAGCTTTTTAACATTGCTAATCGGTCATGTTGTCTTAACGATTCCATTTGTCGTATTATCAATTCAGCCAAAATTAAAGCAGATGGATCCTAATTTGTATGAAGCGGCTTTGGATTTAGGCGCTAATCAATCTAAGGCGTTAATTAAAGTTGTTTTACCTGAAATAGTCCCTGGTATTATTTCTGGTTTTATGCTTTCATTTACTTTATCGTTAGATGATTATATAATTACTGCTTTTACTAAACCTTCATTTTCTAGTAATGGTATGGTTTTTGAAACTTTGTCAACTTACGTTGATTCTGCTACTAAAAAAAGCGGACTTCCAATACAATTAAGGGCGTTAACTACCATTATTTTTGTCATAATTTTAATTGTAATGATTGTTTTAAATATTAGAACTTCAAAAAATTCTAATAGTTTAAGAAAGGAAAAATAAAATGAAGAAAACATTATTTGCGTTAGCTCTTGCTTCTATTTTACTTCCTAATCTAACTTCCTGCGAGAATATTATTACTGATGATACTATTACAATCTATAACTGGGAAGATTATATTAATATTGGTATAGATGATGATGGGTATTATCTTGAAGATGAAACTAGTGTATTAGATGATTTTAAAAATTATTATTACGAGCAAACAGGTAGAACAATAACGGTAAATTATGCGACATTTTCTACCAATGAAGATGTTTATAATCAATTAAAACTAGGTTCTTTAAAAGCAGATTTGATTTGCCCATCTGACTATATGATTCAAAAGATGGCAAAAGAGAATATGTTAGAAGAATTTGATTATGATTTAGCTAATCAATCTTATAAATTGTTACCTAATTACAACAAATACGCTTCTAAATATATTAAAGATCTTTTCGATGAAAACAATTTGTCAAAATATTCAATTCCATATACTTGGGGGACAATGGGCTTTACTTATAATATGGATCAATTAACTGAAGAAGAACTTTCTAGTTGGTCAGTTATGTGGGATAGTAATTACAAAGGTAAATTTACTGTTAAAGATTCAGTTAGAGATACATATTTTACTGCTGTAATGTATGTTTATAAAGACGAATTAGTTAAGTTAAAACAAGATTATCAAAATAATATTATCGATGGTGATACATATAATTCCAAATTAGCTGAAATTTTTAATAGATGCGATGATCAAACTTTGGAAAAATGTCGTGTAGCTCTAATTGAACTAAAGAATAACATCTACGGCTTAGAAGTTGATGATGGAAAAACTGAAATTGTTAAAGGGACTTATTTAGCTTCTTTAGCTTGGTCTGGAGATTCAGTTTATTCTATGGATGAAGCGGACGATTCTGAAATTGAGGGTGGTCAATTAGGTTATGTTATTCCTGAAGAAGGATCTAATATTTGGTTTGATGGTTGGGTAATGCCAAAAGGCGCAAATACTAATTTAGCGGCGTATTTTTTAGACTTCTTATCTTTACCTTCTATTGCTGCCAAAAATATGGATTATACTGGCTATACTTCTGCAATAGCTGGCGATGAAATTTGGGAATTAGTCAATTCGTGGTATGCTGCTAGTGAAGATGATCCAGATTATGATAGCTATGATGAAGTAGATTTAAGTTATTTCTTTGGAGGTACTTTATCAGATGGTGTTGAAGCTAAAATTAAGGTTGAAGAAAGAGGCAGACAATTTGACGCTCAATATCCAAGCGAAGAGACGGTTAAAAGATGCGCTATAATGCAAGATTTTGGTGCACAGACCGATAAATTAAATAGAATGTGGACTGATTTTAAGGCGGCATTTTAATGATTAAAGCGTTTGTATTTGATTTAGATGGTACTTTAGTTGATACTGTTAAAGATATCGGACAAAGCGTTAATTATAGTTTAAAGAAAAATGGGTTTTTGCCAATTGATTTAGATATCTATTATAAATTTATAGGTAATGGATCTAAAAAATTGATTCAAAGAGCATTAAATTATCAAAATTTATCTGATGTTTCAAAATCTTTATTTGAAAAAATTTATACCGACTATTTAAACTATTATCAAAAAAACGTCTGTGTTTTATCAAAGCCATATAAAAATGTTAGCACCAGTTTAAATAAACTAAAATCACTTGGGTATAAGTTATTTGTCGTTACTAATAAGCCGTTAGTTCCCGCTAATAAATTAATAGAGAAATTATTTCCAAATATCTTTGATAAAGTTTATGGTATTGATGTAGATACACCTGTAAAACCAAATCCTTATTTAATTGAATTTCTATGCAAAGAAAATAGTTTAAAATGTGATGAATTAGTATATATAGGTGATTCTGATGTCGATATGCAGTTAGCTAACAATTCAAACATAATTAATAAAATAGCGTGTTTATATGGCTATAGACCTAAAGAGGAATTATTATCATATAATCCAAAATTAGCCATTAATGATTTTGCCGAAATTTTCAAAATTATAAATTAAAAGCTCGATAGTTGATATCGAGCTCATTTTATTTTTTCATGGTCGGGACAATGAGATTTGAACTCATGATCTCCTGCTCCCAAAGCAGGCGCGATAGCCAAGCTACGCTATGTCCCGAGGTAATTAATGGTGCGCCCAGGGGGACTCGAACCTCCAGCCTTTTGATTCGTAGTCAAACACTCTATCCAATTGAGCTATGGGCGCTAATGGAGGTTCCGAACGGATTCGAACCGATGATGAATGAGTTGCAGTCATTTGCCTTACCAGCTTGGCTACGGAACCATGCCTAATTATTTAATCATAATAATTAACAAATTGCAAGGGAAACATTTATTATTAGATAATTGAAATAGTAAGTTCCGTTTTACAAACATAAACTGCATTTTAGTTTTACACAAGGCTACATATTAAAATAATGTATTGTAATTTAAAAAATTGAATGTGCATTTATAAATTATCGACAATGTATTTTTCTATATTTTTAATTTGCTTACATCGTTCATCTTTTTATATAAATTGGAAAAATTCATCAAAGTTGCCAAATAACTAGCGAGGTAGAAAAATACAATTACAAGTGGGAATATAATTAAAACATTAAGAATATTGAATGTTAAATTAAATATAGCATTAATTACTAATATGCTAGCACTAAGTGGATTTTTATTTATAATTGCAAAACTTAACGTCATTGAAACTAGAATGATAAGTTCAAAATTATCTGGGTTTAGATTAAAGAACTTGTTCAAGAATAGACATGTGATTTGTCCTATAATTGTTCCTAATGTCATAGATGGAATTACTAATCCACCACTTACATTGCCATTACTAGATATACTAGTAACGATTATTCTAAATAATAATATGCCTAGCAAATATATAATTGGCAGATTGATAGAATATAAGCTTTTTATTTTTGATCCAGCACCCATATAGTTAAAAAGATAATAATTTAATATAACAATAATTATAAATAGTAAAAACGAACGATATTTAACGAAAAAATTAGAATTGTACTTTTTAACTAGGTATCTTAGTTTGATAGTTAAATTGACAAATATAGCAGCAGATATCAAATTTAAAATTATTAAAATTAGGAAAATGTATATATAATTAAAATCTAGATTTGGAAAATTTAAAAGTTGTAATAAATGATGTTTGTTAATTAAATATGTAAACGTAAATGCAGCTATATTAATAAATAGGCTAGTGATTAATAGTTTAATATTTTTGATTGATTTAGGATGTGATTCAAAATAGTATGTTATTCCTGCTAATGGGGACAAAAAGGCACAACCAAATCCTGCAGAGGCAGAAATAGAAACTAAATCATAATCGATATTTTTTTTGAATATATTTTGTATTAAACAACTTATTTTACCTGATATTACAATAGAAGGTCCTTCTAAACCTAGTGGAAAACCAAAAAAAGATGTAATAAATGAATTGATATATATAAAAACAATTGATAATTTGGAATGAATATCTTCTTTTTCATCGATTTGCCTAATTAAATAAGGGACACCAGAACCATCTAAATCGGGATTGTATTTAATTATATAAAATGAAATTGGGGAAAGAATAAGTATTGAAAAAACAACGATTAAAATAGTAGTTACATTTATGTTTGTAAATAGATAATTAGATAATTCAATAATTTTTTGACTAAGATATTGATATAGACCTACGCTAACTCCAATAACTATTCCAATTGTTAAATAGAGAATAATATATTTAAGAAAGTTACAAACTTTTATTTTCATCTTTTTAATTATAGTAAGAGGAATATCTAATTTCCATAAGTCATTGATTTTAAGTGATATTCTAGATTGATTTCAGCAAATGTTTCATAGATATCGTTTTGTTTAAACAGTTTAACGATAGCATTAGCTAGAACAAAACTAATAAAGATGAAAGGAATAAATATAGCTGATTCAGTTAAACTACCAGTATAGTTAAATATGCTAGTTATAACTAAAGCTGATGCAGTAAGTGGACAAGTATTTACAATTCCCAATACCATGCACATTGAAATTAAAATTATTAAATCGTAATACTGATTAGGCATATTGAGTGCAGAAGTACATAAACTAGAGACAATTTCACCTGAAAGTGCACCAATTGCCATTATTGGAATAACTATTCCGCCAGTGATTTTTCCAGTTGAAATTATACAAGTAATTAGAAATCTAAAAATCAGAATTATAATTAATATATACATTGGAAGACTAGAAAAATTAATACTAATTATATTTGTACCAGAACCCATTAAATCAAAAAAGTAATAATTTAAAATTAACGCTGCTAAAAAGTATAAAAATGAACGATATTTAAAAATAAATAGATTATCGTGCTTTAGGAAAAAACGTTTAAAAAAAGTCATGGATTTATAAAATAAGCACGAAAGAGGGATGTTGATTATCATTAATAATAAAAGAATATAAGTATCGTTAAAATCAGGTCTATAGTAACTTTTTAATTCAAGAAGTTGATGATGGTTTAATAAAAAGCACATATAAGCAGATAAGCTAGTAATAACAATAGCTCTAATTAGTAATTTTGGTTTGAATTTTTTAATTGCTTCTTCAAAAATATAAAAGATTCCTGAAAGAGGGGAGATATAAGCTGCTCCAAAACCAGCGCCAGTTGCAAGATGTAAATCATCTTCATCATCATTGTGAATTATGTCTTGAGCCATTTTTCCAATTTTACCAGCAAGAACAATAGATGTTCCTTCTGATCCGACAGGTAGATTAGCAAAACAAGAGACATATGAATTGGCTATAGTAGCTAGAATGCCTTTTTTCCAATCGATATTGCGATGTTTTTTAATACCTAAGATTAAATTAGGCATACCTGAACCTTCGATATGAGGGACAAATTTAATCAAAAAATAGTTAACTATTGCTAGCAATATAAAACTAGTTACTAAAATTACGATACTTGAAGAATCTCTACTTGCAAATAAATCTTGAGATAAATGTGAAATATAATAGATGCCTTTTTGATATAACCCAATAGCTAAGCCGATTATAACGCCTAAAAAGGCATCATATAATAATTCAATTAATATGAAAATTAATTTAAATAACAGTCTTTTTTTCTTATTCATCATGGTTATTTTGATTTAAAATCATTTGTTGTTTTTTAAATTGTTCCTGAAAAAAGGTAATCACTGATTTTCTAGTTATAATACCGATAAAGTAGTTATTATCATCGACAACAGGAACAAAATTTTGATTTGTAACTAAATCAATCAATTCATCCATTTGCTTATCAATTGTTATTGCTTTAATATCGCGCAGTGGCTTTATCGATTCGATTTTTACTTGCATTGTTTCTTGATAGTTGAATTTGTTATCTTTTAAGCAAAAAAGTAAGTCTTCAGCAGAAATAGTGTTAACATATTTACCTTGATTATCTAAAATTGGTACTGCTGTATAATGGTGATATTCCATTTTTTCTAAGGTTTGTCTAATAGTGAATGTGTTTAAGACGTATTCGACGTTTTTCTTAGGTAAGAGGAAGAACAAGATATTCATTTAAGTTAACCTTTCATATTAACTGCAAGCAGTTATTAATAATATTATATATTTTTATCTGGATATCTTAAATTGTCAAAATTAAATAAGTAATTGGCAAGTATATATCAATGAAATTAAATTGAATTTTTGATAAAATAATTTGCGATGGTATACGATGAATATTTTGATGTTAATAGCGCTGTAGATTATCTTTTTCAAGGTTATATTGTAGTTAGTTTAGCTACTAAAAAAGAGCAAATATCTAGTTTTTTTGTCGTCAAAAACAATGAGATTTTTTATTTGAACTCTAAATTTAGTTCTCCTATTTCGAAAGAAGACTTTTTGAAGGAATTTGCAGATTATAAATTTAGTTTAGTTAGTGATGAGCAAGATGGAGTAGACTTGAAAAAAGATGAAGAATACTATTCTTGGGGGAGAAAACTATGAATAGAATGTTAGTTGATATAGGTAATACTGCATTTCACGTTTTATTCGAAAACAAGCTAGCTGTTTTATATTCTAAACAAGATGTTATAAATTATTTATCAAGTTGCAATTTAACTTCAACTAACTGTTATGTTAGTCAAGTTAATTCACACAATTACAAAATTTTTAAGGATGCATTTTTGTTAAATAATGGTAGAAATATAACTGAATTATCAAATGCGATGTATCCAAAATATCTTTCTAAGCTAGGGTATGAAATTGATAATATCGATATTTTAGGAGGAGATCTTTTTTTTGATATAATCGCCTGCGATAAATTAACTTTACTGGCAGATTATGGTACAGCAAGTAAGTTTTTATTTGTCGATGAAAATTACAATTTTGTAGGTGGAGCAATTGGACCAGGATTAAAACTTATCAATAAAGCTCTATTTAATTCAACAGAGTTATTAGATGATTTTAAATTAGATATACCTGATAAGTTATTTAGTCTTTCTACTAAAGACGCAATTAATTCTTCATCTAGTTATGGCGAAGGATTTAAATTAATTGGTTATTATAATTATTTAAAAAAATATTATAATACTAATGTTTCTTTAGTTTTAACTGGAGGAGATAGCATATTAATTGCTAAAATTTTAAAAGAAAAATTAAATTTTGATTCTTTTATTTACGACGAGCTTCATGTTTTTAAAGGAATTAATAAATTTGTAAATTTGCTTGAAAGAGAGGAAAAATAATATGGAAAAGACTGAATTTTATAAAAAAGCTGAAGTTATTTATCAAGAAGCATTAGACACATTAAAACAAATTGTTTCAATTAATACTATCTATGATGAAACAAGTGTTACTAGTAAAACTCCATTCGGACAAGGAGTTGAAAACGGTTTGGAATTTTTGGCTAATTTAGCTAAGCAAATGGGTTTTAATGTCGATAGATGCGATAACTATGTCGATGAGTTTACTTGTGGTGATTTATCTTCTAATAACATCATTGATATTTATGCTCATTGTGATGTTGTTCCGGTTTCTAAGAATTGGAAAACTGATCCTTTTTATCCAACAATAAAAGATGGAATTATGTATGCTAGAGGCTCTTCTGATGATAAAGGACCTCTTGTCGCTTCATTGTACGCATTAAAAATTTTAAAAGATCAATACGATATTTCTAATTGCAAAATTAGATTTATTGTCGGTGGTGATGAAGAGAGAAATTCAGCGTGTTTAGAACACTATTTTCATAAATTGAATAAACCTTATCCTCGTTATGGATTTTCACCAGATGCTGATTATCCATTAATCTATGCTGAAAAAGGAATCTTTTCATACAAAGCTAGTTATAAAATTGATTTACCAGGTATATCTAGTTTTAAATTTGGTCAAGCTTTAAATGTAGTTTTAGATGAAGTGAATCTCGATGTTAGTAATTTGAAGCTCGATGATATTATTAACAAATATTCTCAAAAATATCCAGAAGTACAAATTAAATGTGAAAACAATATTCTTTCTATTAAAGGTAAACCTAGCCATGGCTCATTACCTTGGCAAGGAGTCAATGCTGGTTTGCATCTATTAAATCTATTAAGTGGATACTATCAAAATAATCTTTTGAATAAAATATTTGAAGATTATAGGTTTGGCGATGGAAAAAATTTCCACGGTAATTATTCTTCTAACCACTTTGCTGATTCTTCATATTGTGTAGGTAAGATAGAATATTCAAATTCCATTTTAACTATTTATGTAAATATGCGTTTACCTGAAAATGTTTTAACACTAGATGCTATCAAAAATGTCAAAGAGAATACTAGTTGTGATAAAGTCGAACTTCTTTCGTCATCTGAAGGATTTATTATTGATCCAAATTCTGATTTTGTAAAAGTTTTATTAAAAGCGTATCAAGATGAAACTGGCGATTACAATTCAAAAGTGCTTGCTATCGGTGGAGGAACTTATTCACGTGAAAGTAAAAATACTGTAGCGTTTGGAATGCAATTTCCTGGAATAGATACTTTAATGCATCAAGATGGTGAATATTTGCGCCTAGATGATTTTAAAAAGTCGATTGCTATCTATTTAAATGCTTTATACAATTTGGTTAAATTAGTTAATAATTAAGATGAGGTTACGTTATAAATCGTGGTCTGATCAATTGGTCAGCGAAAATAAAAATATCGCTTTTCGCGAAGATGAAATAGAAAAAATAGACAAAGTTGATCTTTTAGAAATTGGTTCAGGATTAGGTGAATTTGCAATTGATAGGGCAAATAAGTATTCTGATTTAGAATATCTCGGGGTTGAAGTTTGCTATACTGCTTTTGCTATTTCAGTAAAAAAGTTGCTCAATTATCAAGAAGAAAATAACTGTGTTGTTACAAATTTAAAATTTTTAAATGCAAATGTCGATAAACTTTTTCCACATTTAAAGGAAAATTCTTTAAAAGCTATATATTTAAATTTTAACGATCCTTGGTTAAAAAATAGACAACATAAGAGACGTTTAACTTATCCGACATATTTATCAACTTATTATAGATATCTTCAAAATGATGGAATTATTTATTTTAAAACGGATAATGACATCTATTATGAATATTCCAAGCAGTATTTTCGACAAGTCAATTGCTATGATGTAATTTTTATAGATGATTATAAATTAGATGATGAAGACTATCCTAGTGAATATGAAAAGAAATTTAAGTTAAAAAACAAATCTATTCATAGAATTATTGCAAGGAAGAAATAAAATGTATCAAGCGAGTTTGTATTTTAATTATCCTGCTTTTAAAGATGTTATTTTTATCGTGATTGAAAATGACTATGTTCCTGACAAAATTATTCAAAAAGGTGATTTTGTCGGCTTATATTATTTAGATAAATTGATTGGAGTTAATGTTTTTAATTCACATAACTATTTAAAATTAAAAATATCAGGTCAATTAAAAACTACTAATCAACCATTAAATAAATTAATATCAAGTCTAATCAAGTCATATTTAAATGAGGATGTCATTTTGGTTGATTCACCTATTTATCTTGGTAAAATTATCGAAAATCAAAATGGGAAATATTTAGTAAATATAAATAAGCAAACTGTTATAGCAAACTCTTATTTAAATTTATCAATCAATTCTAAATATGTTTTATTAACATATAAAGATTCTTTTTTAGATAATGGTCAAAGAGCATATAAATATCTTGATAGTGGAGTAGACTATCTGATAATTGGCTATGAAGATGAAGTTTTTGACGATAATGTAATTGGAACTTCGTTTTATTCAATAACAAATAAATAAGATGAAAACACTTAAGTTATCTGTTCATGATATCGTAGATTTACTTTTGAGAAAAGGCGATATAGATTCGCGTTATTTTAACATTAACGCTATGGAAGAAGGTAGTAGAATCCACGATAGTTATCAGCACAATCAAGCATCAAATTACTATCCAGAATATTATTTGAGTCACACTTTTAATTTAAGAGACTATCAAATAATAGTTTCAGGGCGAGCTGATGGTATTATTGTTAATTCTAACAATAATGTCACTATCGATGAAATTAAAACTTCTTCCGATGATCTTGAAACATTTTATAATGAAAATTCATCTTGGCATTTAGGTCAAGCTTGTTTTTATGCTTATATTTATATGTTAGATAAAGATTTGCAACAAATTAAAGTCCAACTGACATATATTTCTCAATTAGATACTTCTTTGATTAGGCCGTATTTGTTTTTTTACAATAGAAACGAACTTGAAGAATATATTTATCAACTTTTAAATCAATATCTCGATTTTATTGAAGTGTTTCAAAAATTTAGAATTAGAAGAAACAATTCTATTTCTAACTTAAAATTTCCATTTTCCAGTTATAGAAAATATCAAAAAGAGCTCATTGATTATGTTGAACAAATTGGCAAGCAAGAAACTATTGCTTATATTCAAGCTAAAACTGGAACTGGTAAGACGATTTCAACATTATATCCATTTATTAAAGATTTAGGAAAATTAGATTATGATAAAATTTTTTATCTAACTAGCAAAAATTCTATTAAAAAAGTCGCGTTTGATTGTCTATGTCTTTTACTTAATAATGGATTAAATATTAAAGGAATAAGTTTAACTAGCAAAGAAAAAATTTGTTTGAATCAGAAAAAAGGACACTGTAATCCTGATGAATGTCCATATGCTAAAAAATATTACGATAAAATCAATAGATTGATAATTGAATGCTTAAAAAATAATGATCTAATAGATGAAAATACAATTATTGAATACTCTATAAAAGAACAAATATGTCCTTTTGAATTTCAACTTGATCTTTCAAATTACGTCGATGTAATAATTGGTGATTATAACTATCTATTTGAGTCTCACGCCCGTTTAATTAGATTTTTTGATGATAATAAAATAGATATACCGCCTTATTTGCTTTTAATTGATGAAGCGCATAATCTTCCTAATAGGGTCAGAGATATGTATTCATTAATACTCGAAGTAAAAAAAGTAAAAGTAGTAAGAGAGCTTTTAGATGGATTAAAGCGTCAAAAAGGTTTAACTAGTTTAAAAGACGTTCTCGATAAAATAATTTTGTTTTTTGAAAATATTAAAAACTCTAATTCCACTTCAAATTATCCAAACATACAAAAAGAAATTAAAATCGATGATGAATTAATTGATCTCGCTAACGAATTTATTGAAAAATCGAAATATTATTTCAAAAAGAATAAAAATATATTAGACGAATTTTTAGATTTATACTATGATTTCTCATTTCTAGTTAAATTGCCATCTCAAGATAATTCTTATTCGTATTTTTACACTTTTGATAGTGATAATAATTTGCTTTCATTTTCAATAATGTGTCTTGATTCAAGGAAGTTAATACGGCAAGCTTATACTTTTTTTAAGTCAGTAATAGCTTTTTCGGCGACTTTAACTCCTAAAAATTATTTTATAGATATGCTAGGAGGAGATTTTTATTCCAACCAATTATATTTGCCTTCGCCATTTAAAAAAGAAAATCAGCTTGTTATTGTTAATCCATTTATCAATACTTTTTATAAAAACCGCAACAATTCACTAAGTTATATTAAAGAGGTTATTTTGCAAACTATTCAAACTAAAATGGGAAATTATTTTATATATTTTCCTTCTTTTGAATATTTAGAGAGCTTTAAAAAATATTTCAAATATGACGATGATATCGATTGTTATTTCCAAACTAACAATATGTCTGAACTGTCTCAAAAAGAATTTTTAAACCATTTTGTTTCTAATCCAAATAAAACTTGTTTAGGTTTTTTGGTTTTAGGTGGAGTATTTAGCGAAGGTATAGATCTAGTTTCAGATAGGTTAATTGGAGCGATAGTTGTTTCAGTTGGCTTACCAAAAGTTTCTTTTATCAATCAAGAATTATTAAATTATTATTCTAGTTACGATGAAGAAAACGCATTTAAATATACATATACTTATCCTGGAATAAATAAAGTTTTTCAAGCATCAGGAAGAGTTATTAGAGATGAAAATGATAAAGGGGTTATCATTTTATTAGATACTAGATATCGACATTTAGATTATCTTTCTATTCTAAATGAAACATATGAGAATATTGTTACTTTAAATTATCCCCAAGAATTAGTTAAAATATTAAAGAGATTTTGGAAAGATGAATAAATACGATTTAAAACACATTAGAAATTTCTGCATAATCGCCCATATTGATCATGGTAAATCTACTTTAGCAGATAGAATATTAGAAGCGACAGGCGCTATTGAAAAAAGAGAATTAAAAGAGCAGATGCTCGATGATTTAGAATTGGAAAGAGAAAGAGGAATTACAATTAAATTAAACGCTGTCAGTTTAAATTATCACGCTCAAAATGGCGAAGATTATCTTTTTAATTTGATTGATACTCCAGGACATGTTGATTTTACTTATGAAGTTTCTAGATCGCTAGCTGCTTGTGAAGGAGCGATATTGGTTGTTGATGGTACTCAAGGTGTTCAAGCTCAAACTCTAGCCAATACCTATTTAGCTATTGATAACAATTTATCTATTTTAGTAGTAATTAATAAAATGGATCTTCCAACTTTCGATTTAAATAGAACTAGAGAAGACTTAATAGAAACATTAGGCATCGATCCAGAAGATAGTGTTCCAATTTCAGCTAAAACAGGACAAGGAATTCCAAATTTATTAGAACAAATTGTCAATAAGCTTCCTGCTCCAAATGGTGATGAAACTAAGCAATTACAAGCGCTAGTTTTCGATTCTAAATTTGATCCATATCGCGGAGTAGTAGTTTTAATTAGAATTATGCAAGGTCAAGTTAAAGTTGGAGATGAAATCTATCTAGTTGCTGCTAAAAAAACATATAAAGTTGAAGAAATTGGCATTAGAACACCTAAAGAAGTAAAAGTCGATGTTTTAAAAGCTGGTGAAGTAGGCTACTTAACTGCTCAAATTAAGGATATTAAAGATGTCGTTTCAGGTGATACTATTACATTAGTTAGCAATAAAAATTGCTTGCCTTTACCTGGATATAAAAAGATATTGCCAATGGTTTATGCTGGATTATATCCTAGCGATAATAAAGATTTTGAAAATTTGCATATAGCTTTAGAAAAATTAGCTTTAAATGATGCTTCTTTAGTTTATGAAGCTGAAAATTCCGATGCTCTTGGTTCAGGTTTCCGCTGTGGTTTTTTAGGTTTGTTACATATGGATGTCGTCCAGGAAAGATTGGAAAATGAATATGGATTAGATTTGATATGTACCGCTCCAAGTGTCGTTTACCATTTAACTTTAAAAGATGGGAGTAAAATAGTTTTACAAAACCCATGTGATTTTCCTGATCCAACAACTATTCAATTAAGTGAAGAACCATTCGCTCAAGCTGAAATCATGACGCCAAGTGAATATATGGGAACAATAATGAATCTTTGTCAAGCTCGTAGAGGTAGTTATATTTCAACTGAATATGTCGATGATAAAAGAATAAAACTAACTTACAAATTACCTTTATCTGAAATTATTTTTAACTTTTTTGATAAGTTAAAATCAATAACTTCCGGATATGCTAGTTTATCATATGAACTTACTGGATATGAAACTTCTGATTTAGTTAGAATGGATATTTTGTTAAATGGAGAAGTTGTCGATGCATTAACTAGTGTAGTTTATCGTCAATCCGCATATAAAAAAGGTAGAGCTATAGTCGATAAATTAAAAGAAGTTATTCCACGCCAGCAATTTGAAATCCCAGTTCAAGCTGCAATCAATTCTAAAATAATTGCTAGAAGCGATATTAAAGCGGTTAGAAAAGACGTTCTTGCCAAATGCTATGGTGGTGATATTACAAGAAAAAAGAAGCTTTTGGAAGCCCAAAAAAGAGGTAAAAAGAGGATGAAACAGTTTGGTAAAGTGCAAGTTCCTCAATCAGCATTTATTGCTGTTTTATCTATAGATGATTAATCTAGTAAAAAAATAGTATTTTTTTAGTAAAAATATTGCTACTTTTTACTTACTTAAACTATAATTAACTCATGAGGTAAATTATATGGCTACTGACTTAAAAAAGTTTTCTGAAGAAAAATATTCCACAAAAGATGATGTTTCAAAAAGTCTAAATATTTTTAATATCGAAGTATTTTGGCAACAAATACTTGATTATCGTAAACAGTTTGCTAAGTCACTAGTAATTTCAAATATCGATAGATCACATTTTTCACTAACTTTAACTAATTCAATTACTAATCGTTTAATCAATTTGGAAAGAAAAACAAACAGCGCATATTTAAAATATGTAAAGATGGGCGAATTAGCTAAAAACAGGTTAAAGTCTAGCATATATGAAGATATTTTAAGTCTATATAGCAGAATTAACAATGTCGACATCAGTTCTAGTTTTATCCAATCTTTGATTGATTCTTCTGTTTCCACTATTCCAAACGACTGTATCATTATCGACAATTATTTACGTGGCTTAAATTATATTTTTAATCTAGATAGCTCTAATTTATCTATTAACAATCTAAATGCTTTGTATTTTCTTTTGTTAAAAAGTAGTTACCAAGAAGATGAATTGAAGTCAAATCAGTTTAGAAATACTTCTTTAACAACGCCTCATTACTATATGAAAGGCTATATTTATGAAGAAGCGTTAGTTGATAGAATTCAACCGATGATTGATGAATTAATTGAATTCGCTAATGACAGTAAGGAATTTGCTTTTGTTAGGGCAATATGTTCGTTATTTTATCTTGATTATGTCAATCCTTATCCTGATTTTAGAAAAGAGATAGCTTGCCTTGGATTCAAGTTGGTTCTTTCTATTGCTGGATATTCAGAATTTGCCAATTTTATTGAAATTGAAAATCTCTTCCTTTTGAAAGATGAAACGTTAGAAGAAATTAAAAAGACCGTTCAAAAAACTCAAGATATTACTTACTTCGTTGATTTTGTATTAGATTTTTTGTCAAATTCATTAATGGACTTAAATGATGTAGTTATATCGATAAGTCAGGATAAATCTCTTGAAAAAAATATACCGATGGACATTCAAACAACTTCTGAACTTCTCGATGCAAGTCAATTACCTCCATCTAACGATGACACAAACCCCATTTCAAGTGGATTAAATTACTATAATCAACAAAAGAAAAATGTCGATTTATATGGAGAAGTAAATGTCGCATTACCAATCTTTCCAACTGGTTTAAATAGCAACGATGTTGAGAAGATAGTTAAAGATCTTCTTGAAACATACCCGAATATGAAAAAAAATCAGGCGCATTTTTACGCTTCGCATTGTACTATTGGTAGAAGCTATACTATTTCTCAATTTAAAAATGAAGAAAAAACTTCATATGAAACTGCGAGAACTTCCATGGATTATTTAGCTGAAATTGGCTTTTACCAAAAGTCGCAATTAAAGAACAAATTTGTATATCGACCTATACCACGCCGTAAAATCAATGATTAGTTTAAAAAAGTTGTATTCATATCCAAGTGATCATCTTTATATTCACATACCTTTTTGTGAACATATTTGTTCATATTGCGATTTTTGTAAATTTATTCCGAATTACTCTAAACAGGAAGAATATATAGATTATTTGATAAACGATTTAAAACTGATTACACAAAATCGTTTAAAGACGATATATATCGGTGGAGGAACTCCTAGTTATTTAAGATATGATTTGTTAGAAAAGTTATTAAAATTTTTAAATGATAAATTTACTGTTGAACTTGAATTTAGTTTTGAGATAAACCCAGAATCTATAACAGAGGATAAAGTTAATCTTTTAAAAAGTTACAATGTAAATAGAATATCTATTGGTGTTCAATCGTTAAATTTAGATTCAATTAAAATATTACAAAGAAATCACGATATTACAAAAGTCGATAATTCTATAGCTTTATTACAAAAAAACGGAATTGATAATATTAATTTGGATTTTATTTATGGACTTAGTAATGAAAATATAAACGATATTAAGTTTAATTTGGATTACGCTATATCAAAACAGGTAAAACATGTTTCATATTATGCCTTGCAAATAGAAAAGGGAACAAAACTAGCAAAGCTTTCTAATATTATAGTAGATGATGATAAGTTAGCGGATGAATATGAATTTATAACGAGTTATCTTTCAAAATATGGCTATCACCGCTATGAAGTATCTAATTTTGCTTTAGATAACTATGAAAGTAAGCACAACTTAGCTTATTGGCTAAATAAGAAATATTATGGTGTAGGTTTATCAAGTAGTGGGTATTTAAATAATATTAGATATACAATTACTGATAGATATTTAGATTATATTAATAGAAAATCAAAAAAAATCATCTCAAATTTTGAAATTTTAAATCAAAATGATGATGAGTTTAATTATTTAATGTTGCACTTACGATTAAAGAAAGGCTTTAGCATCAACGAATATTTTAATTTATATAAAAAAGATTTCTTTGAAGAATATAAAAAAGAATATATTTCTTTAAAAGACTATTTTGACTTAAACAGCGATTATCTTTCTATTAAAGATAAATATTTATATATTTTAGATGAGATTTTGATTGATTTATTGCATTTTAAAAATGATGCTCAATAAATTAAATTTGTTTTAGAAACAAAAAAAGCCTTTAATAAGGCATAAAAAATGGTGCGGTTAGAGGAAATTGGTCATTATCGCAAATTTTGTCAAAAACTGACTATTTATAGCGGTTATTTTTCGATATTTATATATATAATTATTAAATATATCTAATAATAGAGTAATTAGAGAGCTGATTTTTAACATTTGTATCTAAAAGTGTACCAAGTTGTACCGAATCTAGTTTCAAAACGTGATAGATAGTCAAAATTTGTTTTCTTGTGGATAACTTTTAAAAAATGATCGTTTTTCTATGCCAGCGCTAAGCGGTAATAGTATTTTTAAATATATATAATATATAGCTACTTTAGGTAATAAAAGATAATTAAGAAAGGAGATTCTTAAGAGGGAAACATTAAGAAGATTAAGAGGGGATTTTTGTGATTGCAATAGTAGGCGTTTGTTAACAAAATATACAATGTTAACAAAATCTAACAAATGCTAACAAAATTTAACAAAAACGGCTTTGTAAAAGGGTCAAATTAGCTGAGATTTAGTAATTTATTAGTTTTATTTTTAGTTTTTTAACTAAAAAAGAAGTCATTTTATAGACTTCTTAGTACTCATTTTAATAGCTATTTTTTCTTTCTTATCTTTATATAAATGAACATATATCTTTGATGTTATTTCTTCTGATGAATGTCCTAACCATTCTTTTATCTCAGTCATTGAACAATTTAAACTATTTAATAGATAACTAGCGCAGGAATGCCTCCAAGCGTGAGGATGTAAATATTTAATGTTAACTTTTTTAGCTAATTTAACTAACAATCTTCTAATTGTAGTTTCACCAATAGGGTAATCTTTTTTATTTTGAAAGATATAAATAGTATTTTTATTTATCTTATGTAAGTTTTTTAATTCATCTATTAAAAATTTAGGCATAGGTAAAGACCTAACAGAGAAAATAGATTTAGGATCTATTATTTTAAAGCCTTCTTGTATCCTGGATGTTCCTTGACAAGATATATTTAAATGATTACCTTGAATAGAATCCCATCTTAAACCTCTTATCTCTGATATTCTTAATCCCATAAAGAATAGAACCATTATTAAGCATCGTTCTAATGATGAATTACAAACTCTATAAATCTTTCTAACATCTTCAATAGTATATATATCTTTTGCTTTTAATCTATTTTCTAGATGGTTAAATTGTTTTTTAATAGGTAATATCTTAAAAGCTGGATAACAATAGTATTTAAAATATTCATATGCTAACTTAAAAAGATCTTTAACATATGATATATAAGAATTAGGATTAGCAACATCGTTAGCTATTAATAGATTTCTAAATTTATCAAAATCAACTGAACTAATATCTTTAATTAACTTATTAGGATTGATGCATGCTAATAAATAGTTATTAATAATTCTATTAACTCTGATTAATGTTGTTGATTTATTTTTAGCTTTATAGATGTAAAGATAAAGATTAACTAATTCAGATAATGTTATATCTTCTATACTTTCTTTATCTCTTGTTTTTAAAGCTTGCTGTTCATCTATTATTAATTTCATAAATTAATATACACATACACATATACATATATGCGCGCCTTAATAATAAATATATATAATACATAGTATTATATATATGTTTATTATATTTAAGTCATTATTTGTCGTTTTGCTTATCTTTTTTTGTTTTCCTAGTCTCTTTTTTTGCGTTTTTATCGGTAAAACCTAACTCTTTTTTAGTTTTTTCGTCTTTTTTATCTACTACTTCAGTAGTTTTTTCTATATTAATAGTATCTGTAGTTTTATTTATCTTCTTTTCTAGTACTGATTTAGCAAAGTCTTCATTTTGAGTTGGTTTTTTATCTATATCTTGCAAGGATGTTGAATCGTTAATTAGATAATCCTGGATTGAACTAAAAGCGTATGTATCAATAGAACCAAAACAATACTTAATAGGGAAGGTTAGTTTTGTTTCATCAGCTCCATAGGTTGCTATTTCTTTTCTTTTTCCAACATCTTCAGCTGAGTTATATTTTATTATCGTATATTCTAAAAAGATCTTAGAATATAGTTTCTTTTGTTGTTGATTTATTTTAAAGATTATTCTTTTAACTATA
>CASEGJ010000005.1 GCA_949287425.1 uncultured Caryophanales bacterium | reverse complement strand
AATAATAGTTATCGTCAGTATTTAGTAACTTGCCTTGAACTCCAAGAGATATAATGCGACTTTTTATTTTTAACTTCAAATTTTCAATATCGACAAACAATCTATTAATAGAATTAATCTTATTTAAAAAATCTTTTACTATTTTTACTATTTTTAATTGCTCGTTTCGTGATGGTATCGGAATGTAACAATCGCCTATCTTTGGGATAGAAACTCCTCCTATTAAACCTGTTTCTTTAGATTTAAAAACGTTGCGAAAAATCGTTGATTGTAAATAAATAAATAAATAAGTGTCTTCGAATAAAAAAGTATTAAAGCACAATAATTTATTGCCAAAACAGACGTTTTCTTCGGAAATAGCAATCTTATTCCCTGCATTTCCGCCTTCAATACATAACAATACTTTTCCTTTAGGGCAAACTTTAAAAGGTTCATTAAAAGGAATTTTTACTCCATTTTCATAATTTATTTGATTATCATATCCTATATCTTTAGTTCCTATATAATTAAATCCTTCCTCAATATTTGTATATTTTGCCTTCTTTACATCATGATTGATGCTATCCCCATTGTATAAAGAAGCAATATTTTTGATTTTTATAAAACACCAGCCATTCGGCAACTCATAAGGTAAAACACCTTTGAATTGTTTTACATCTCGAGTATTCTTCTCATAATAGCAATTATAAAAAGTAACAAGGCAAACTAAATATGCTCACCCAAGAAAGGAAATTTTAAACATGGATGATTTTAAATCATATTTAGTTAGTCTAAATCTAGCAGTGAACACGATCAGTGCTTATATGATAGCAGTGAGGAATTATTTTCTTTATTTTGATGAAATTACTAAAACTAATTTGCTAGCTTGGAAGTCTAAACTTATAGAGAAATTTAAAGCGAAGACAGTTAATTTAAAAATCCAAGCTATTAATAATTATTTGGTATTTATAGGCAAAGAAAATCTAAAAATCAAATCAGTTAAGATTCAACAGCGATTATTTTTAGAAAATGTTATTAGTGATTCTGATTATCAATTTCTAAAGAAGAAACTAAAGAAAGAACAAAATAAACAATGGTATTTCGTTGTTAGGTTTCTAGCAGCAACTGGGGCAAGAATAAGTGAACTTATTAAAATCAAAGTCGAGCATGTTAGAAAAGGATACATCGATATATATACCAAAGGTGGAAAGATAAGAAGAATTTATATTCCTAAATCTCTTAGGAATGAAGCTGAGGTATGGATTGAAAAAGATCTAAATCTTGATAGTGGTTATATCTTCGTTAATCGATATGGCGAAAGAATTACAAGTAGAGGTGTGTCACAACAGTTAAAGAAATACGCAATTAAATTCGGAATAGATCCTAATGTTGTGTATCCTCATTCTTTTAGACATCGATATGCGAAAAATTTTCTTGAGAAATATAATGATATTGCTTTGTTAGCTGATTTGATGGGGCATGAGTCAATTGAAACAACAAGAATTTACTTAAGAAAAACAGCTAATGAGCAGCAAGAAATAGTAGATAAAGTAGTTACTTGGTAAATTATAAAAAAGGGTGAGCATATTGTTTAAAAAAATTGAAATTTTTTAAACAATATTTCGATTTAAAATTTACTAACTAAACGTCTTTTCTTTGAAATAGATTTTATTTCTTCCAAACTTAATTTCAAAACATCATCTACTGTTTTAAATTCATTTGATTTTATTGTAAAAACATCAACATATAAATAGTTTGGTAATATTTCTTCAATGTAAGGTTTGAAGAAGTAATCAAAATCACAAAATCTCATATTATAAAGAGAAGTTTTAAAACTAAAACTGAAGTATAATTTAAATTTTTTCCAGAATGTTGAAAAACGAGAATTATATATAAAAACTTTATAATCTGACAATTCCAATTTCTTTGTTTGAATATCTTCGTATTTATATGGTTTAGAAACTAGTAAGAAGTATTTCATGTTTTTATAATATCACTTTTAAAAATTAAAGTAATAGTAGAGAGATAAAGTGTCTTTATAAAAGTTAGTTAATAAAAAAAGTGCAATAATAATTAAAATTATGCCTTATTAAGTGCAAAAGATGGGGTATTATATTTTTGGTAGGAGAATTGATAATATGAGTTTTAAAGTTAAATTAACAGATGAAGAATATAAACAATACATTAAAGATATGAGTGAATTAGGTGGCGAATATAAAGATAAAATTAAAACCTCACCTATTGAAAATCAATATGATGTGTATTTTTTAGATGGAACAAAGGTATCTTATGATTCTACTTTAATTTCAGCATTTAAAAAAGGTATAGAGATAGCAAGAAGTGAGGAAGATAAGAAAAAAATTCAAGCTGAACATTCATACATAACAAAGCAAATCTTGAATAAAAATATATAGATTTATCATCTAAAATTAAACCTTATCAAATTAAAAATCCACTTGAAAGTGGGGAAGTACCATCTAATAAAACATATCAATTAAATATACTACAATGTCAGAATCTGCTAATGATTTAGAAGAAAATATAGAGAAACATGGTTTGAAAGTAACGTAAAAAGTTGTATGTTAATCAGTAATAGAGGTTTAAACGTGTTTTTAGAATATTTTTAATTGTAAAATTTTTCCCTTTTATATATGGTATAATTTTTATGGACGATTTTTTAATTTATGAATATATTACAAGTTGGATTAAAAGGCTTAAAAGCTATTATTGATGATAAAAAACCTGCGCATTTTGTAATTGAAAATTTTAAGACTCAATATAATTTTTCAAATGAAGATTTTACTAATTTTAGTAGAACCATCCAAGGTGGGATGAGACATTTTTTCTTACTTAGATATCAAGCTTGTAAGTTATTTCCTGATTTTGAGGAAGATGATGATGAGATCTATCTTCTTATTTTAGCTATATATCAATTGAGGTATATGAAAAAAAGCTTAGCTAGTTTTAAAGTTATTGAAGAAGCTAGTGAAGTTAACGATACTTTTTTACTTAGATTTGATAATGCTATGTTAAAAGAAAAGTTGGAATTTGTTAGCAATCATAAATTCAATTTACCTAGTGAAGTATTAACTGATATTTATAAATACGATTCTTTGATGTTTTCTACTCCTATGTGGTTAATTAAGATGTGGGCTAATCAATATGGAGATGATATTTTGTTAAATTTACTTCATACTAATAGAAATAAAAGGCCTATATATGTAAGAAGAAATAAATTGAAAGTTTCTGAAGATGAACTTTTAAAAGAGAATATCTATCAAAAAATCGATGATGTTGATGATGCTTATATCTATTCTTCTTCCATAGGTTTTAATTATCAAAACGATGCGAAGTTAGGTAATGTTTTTTTACAAGATCTCTCTTTCCAAATGTTATTAAATAAGGTGGTTTTATCTTTTGGAATGAAAGCTATTCACCTTCATGGAGTTACTTCTGGATTATCTAGCAATATCGCTATTAGATTAAAAGAATTAAATGGAAGTATCGATGCTTCTTTTGAAAAAGATGTTTTATATAGAAAAGCTAGATATCAATATCAAAGATTAGGTTTAGATAATGTTAAAGCTTATTTAGCTGATTTGGATATGTTAAGAACTTATTTACCTTATAATAGCTATGATTTAGCTTTTGTTACTCCTAATTCTTCTTTACTTGGTCAAATTTCAAAACGTCCAGGTCTATTATTAACTATTAAAAAATCCGATATTAATAAATATATTGAAAATGAAAAAGCTAGCTTACTTGAAGGACATAGATATTTAAAATCTAAAGGTGTATTAGTTTATATGGTTGCTACCATCAATTTAAATGAAACAAGTAAATTAATAGATGAATTTATAAGTGAGCATAGTGAATATAGATTAATTAGTTCTAAACAAATTTTTCCTTTTGAATATAATTCAGATGGAATATATTGTGCTATATTATCTAAGGGAGAATAGCTGTGGAAAAAGAAAATATATATTCGTTTACTTTAGAGCAACTTTCAACAAAGATGGTATCTTTAAATCAAAAGCCTTATAGAGGTAAACAGCTTTTCTCATGGTTATATAAAAAAGACGCCACTAGCTTTGATATGATGAGCGATGTTTCTAAAGCATTTAGGAAAGAATTAAACGAAAAGTTTTCTATGAACTTACCTAAGATATTTACTAAGCAAATTTCTAGTGATGGTACAATTAAACTTTTATTAGAATTAGAAGATGGTAAAAAGATAGAAACAGTTTTAATGAAATATATCTATGGTGATTCAATCTGCGTAAGTTCTGAAGTCGGTTGCTCTATGGGTTGTAAATTCTGCGCTTCAGGCTTATTAAAAAAAGTAAGAGGATTAAAAGTTAACGAACTAGTTGGTCAAGTTATAGTAATGAATAGATTACTTAAAGAGATTGATTCAAATAGAAGAGTAACTCACTTAGTAGTTATGGGTACAGGTGAACCTTTTGATAATTATGATAACGTTATTAATTTTATTAGAATTATCAATTCTCAGTTTGGTTTAGATATCGGAGCAAGACATATTACAGTTTCTACTTGTGGAATTGTTCCTAATATTCTTAGATATGGTAAAGAAGGCTTGCAGATTAATCTTGCGGTTTCTTTACATGCTCCAAGTAATGAAATTAGAGATAAGATAATGCCAATTAACAAGATGTATCCTCTTGAAAAACTCATTCCTAGCTTAGTTCAATATTACAAAGATTCTAAACGCGAAATGACTTTTGAATACATCATGATTAAAGATTTAAATGATTCTGATGAATGTGCGTATAAATTAGTTGAATTAATTAAACCTACCCATGGTTTTGTCAATTTAATACCATATAACGAAGTTATAGAAAACGATTTTAAACGTTCATCAAATAATAGAATTCATTCTTTCCATAAGATTCTTTTAGATAGCGGAATTAAAGCGACTATCAGAAAAGAATTCGGTTCAGATATAGATGCCGCCTGCGGTCAATTGAGGGCTAGATATGATAAATAACGTTTCAATAGCATGTAAGACTGATGTCGGTAATCGCCGCCCAAATAACGAAGATGAAGTCGGTTTTTTAGATAATAAAGATTTTAAAGTTTTATTAGTCTGCGATGGTATGGGTGGACATAACTGTGGAGAAGTAGCTTCTAAAATGGCTAAGGAAATGGTTCTTTCCATGCTTGATTCCAACTGCGATTTTACTAATCAATATCATTTAAAAACCACAATTAAAAAGATAATGAAAAAAGCTAATTCCGCTATTCATAAGCTTTCATCTTCTAAAGATGAATTTAACGGAATGGGAACTACTTTAGTAATGGCTATTGTCTTAAAAGAATATACCGCTATTATTAACTGTGGAGATTCGCGCTGTTATATGTTAAAAGATAACAAGTTGGTTCAAATTACTAAAGATCAAACTGTCGTTGAATATCTTTATGAAATAGGCGCTATTTCTAAAGAAGAAATGAAGACATCCCCTAAAAGACACGTTTTAATGAACGCTATGGGAATTTCTTCTAGCATCGATTACGATATAGAAATAATTGATTCTAATTATCAAGGATTATTATTATGTTCAGATGGTTTATCAAATATGGTAACTGATGAAGATATTGAAAAAATGTGGGTGGAAAGATTAAATAATCCTACATCGAGTTTATGTTCAGATTTAGTTTCAAAAGCCTTAGTTAATGGAGGCATAGATAATATTTCAGTATGTGTGTTGGAGGTTAGATAAATGAAAGTCGGAGAAATAATTGACGATCGTTACAAAATAACTGGAGCCTTAGGTGAAGGTGGAATGGCTCAAGTTTACAAGGCAAAAGACATCATTACTGAAAAAGATGTCGCTATTAAAATTATCAAAGAAGATACGATGAAAAACCCTCTAAATCTTACTAGATTTGAAAGGGAAGCTAGAGCAGCTGCTAGTTTAAAACACCAAAATATCGTTCAGGTTTATAACTTAGGAACATATGAATCTCGCCCTTATATGGTTACTGAACTAGTTCAAGGTCGAACTTTAAAAGACGCTTTAACTATTAGAGGTAAGTTTTCCTTTTTAGAAGCGTGTGATATTATGTATCAGCTTTGTTCAGCTGTATATTACGCTCATCAACATGGAGTTATCCATAGAGATATTAAACCTCAAAATGTTTTTATTACTCCTGATGGAACGATTAAATTAGGGGATTTTGGTATTGCAACTTTCCAAAATTCCGCTCATATTACTCGTTCTGATGTCGTTGTCGGTTCTGTTCATTACTTAGCTCCTGAAATTTCAGAAGGTAATCCTGCTTCGGCTCAATCAGATATCTATTCATTAGGCATAACTTTTTTTGAACTAATTACAGGAAGAGTTCCTTTTGATGATGAATCAGCCGTAACAGTCGCATTAAAACACATTAAAGATAAATTCCCATCGGTGAGAAAGTTCAATCCAAAAACTCCTCAAGTTATTGAAAAAATCATCTATAAAGCTTGCGCTAAATCTCCATATGATAGATATAGATCAGCTTTTGATATGAGAAAAGATATTGAAAGAATCCTTCAAAATCCCGATTTAATTAAAGAGAAAGAATCATTTTGGAGCAAACTTTTCCATAAAGATAAATAAAAATGAAAAATCTAGTAGTTTCTGGAAATAAAAGACAATATAAGATTGTAGATTTAGAAAATAAAAAAGAGTTTTTAGCTACTCCAAGAAAGACCTTATTAAATCAAAAAGGTCCGATTTTTATCGGAGATTATGTCGAAATTGCTAGTGATGGAACTATAGTTAATTTTCAAGAAAGGAAGAATCAATTAATTAGACCAAGAATAGTTAATTTAGATTTAGCTATCGTTGTGTGTTCTACTATTGAACCTGATTTTTCATCGTATTTATTGGATAAATTTTTAACTTATTTAGATTTTTGTAACATTCCTAGTATAATTGCTTTTACTAAAAAAGATAAACTGGATTTAGAAAGAGTAAATCAGATTGAAAAATATATTTCATATTATAAATCCTTAGGATATAAGTGTTATTTTACTTCTATTAAAGATAATGCCTATCTTGAATTAAAAGAATTAATTAAAGGAAAAGTCGTAGCTTTTATGGGTCAAACTGGAGCGGGAAAATCAAGTTTAACTAATTTAATTGATCCTAATTATAATAGAGCGATAGGTTCATATTCTACTTCTTTAGGAAGAGGTAAGCATCAGACAAAAGAAGTTATTTTGCTTCCTTTTGATGAAGGTTTTATTGGTGATACTCCGGGTTTTTCTTCTTTAGATTTAAAAATGATAGGTTTAAAAGAAACTGATTTAGCTATGTTTTTCCCAGGTTTTTATAAATACGCTACCAAGTGTTATTTTAATAATTGCAGGCATGTTTTAGAAAAATCATGTCAAGTTAAACTCGGTTTAGAAAATGGGGAGTTAAATCAAGAATCATATCAAAATTATGTTAAACTATTAATGGAGATGAAAGGGGAATAAATATGTCAGAATTAATAATTGCGCCTAGCTTACTTTCAGCTAATTCTTCTAATTTTGCTGAAGCTATCATTTCACTTAGAAATTTAGGATGTAAGTGGCTGCATTATGATATTATGGACGGACATTTTGTTCCTAATTTATCTTTTGGACCTCAAGTAGTTAAAGATCTTTCTTCATATGGACTATATAACGATGTTCATCTTATGATTACTGATCCAGTAAAATACGCCAGTAAATTTATTCAAGCTGGAGCTGATAATATTACTATTCATTATGAAGCGATTAAAGATCCTATTTTAGTTCAACAACAAATTAGATCTATGTCAAAAAAGCCGATTAGTGTAGGTCTATCAATTAAACCTAGAACGAGAATTGAAGATATTTTAGACTATGTAAATTATTTTGATGTCATTTTAATTATGTCAGTTGAACCAGGCTTTTCCGGCCAAGAATTTCTTCCAAACGCTTTATATAAAATTGAAGTTTTAAGAAAATATATAGATAAGCACCATCTATCTACTTTAATTGAAGTCGATGGTGGAATTAACGATACTAATATTCAACAAGTAAAACAAAAAGGCGCTGATGTCGTTGTAAGTGGAAAGTATCTAATGACAAACGATCATCCAGATCAAGCTATTAAATACATGTTAGAATGCTAATATGAAAAAGCTTGTTTTAATAACCCCTCACGCTTCTATTAAAATATTAAACCGCTATAGAGATTATGATATGGTCGGTTTAGATGAAGGAATTTTGATTGCTAAAGATCAAGATATTCCTTTAACATATGCGATATCGAGTTTTACTACTATCGATTTAAACAATTTATTAACTTATCTTTCTAAAGATAAGATTTTAAAATATAACAGCGAAGATGAACCGACTTCTTTAATAGGTAAAGTCGTTAATTTTATCTTAAATAACGGCTATGAGGAAATTATTATTTTAGATAGTATTTCTGGTAGATTAGATTATATTCACTCTTTAGTTTTGCTTACTAAAAACAAGCAAGGACATATAATTATTCAAGATGATTCTAATTTAATTAGTTATTATCAAGAAGGTAGTTATATAATAACAAAACAGGGATATTCAAATTTATCGTTGATAGGTTTTCCTAGCTGTGTAATTTCTATGGAACATGTAAATAAGCCTATAGACAATTTGGAACTAGAGATTTCCACTAGCGAAATTATTTCTGTTAAAATTCAAGAAAGACTTTCAACTTTAAAAGTTTTAAAAGGAGGGGTACTAGTAGTACTTACTAACAATGATTAGTTTAGTTTTTTCATCAATCAGTTTTATTATCGGTCTTGGTATATGTCTATTTTTCTTATTTTCTAATAAGAAGAAAGATTATTCTATTTTCAATTGTTTTCCTTTTGAAATGAGCGAAACTTTTAAAAGTTACCTCGTTTTATTAGTTTTAGTTTTTATTTTTGTATTATCAAGTTCAATTTCTTATGTCGCTAATCTAGGTTTAGATAGTTACATACTTTCAATTTCAAGTATCATATTAGAAATTATTGGCCTAATAGGTATTTTAATTATCTTTATGTTTAAATTGGATTATTATAAGTTCCACCTTATTGGGGATATATTGTTATTTATAGGCACTATAGGTGGTAATTTATCTATCGGTATAAATTACTTTATCAATTTAAGTTTATCTAACCCATTTAATTTTAATTCTGTAATCGCTATTGTTTTATTTATATTAGGTATCCTTCAACTTGGATTAGTTTTTATTCCTCAATTAAAAACTTGGTCTAGCTTACAAAAAACTGAAGAAAATGGAAAGACTATTTACATCCGCCCGAAATTTAATGGTTTAACTTTCTTAGAATGGGTTTTTATCTATTCTCAGGTTTTAAGTTTAGGCTTATTAATTATTAATAGTATCCTAATGAATTTCTTTTATTAAAACAAAAAACCACCTAAGGAGTACTTAGATGGTTAATAATTTTAAATTAATTAAGCAGCGGCTTGATTAGTACTAACTTCTTCTTTAGCTACTTTGGTGGCGTTTTTTTGGTTCTTTCTTAAAGTACGTAACGCAGCGGTAGAAATACGAACCTTGGTCTTTTTACCATCGACAATGATAGTAGTTTTTTGAAGATTGACATTCCATTTTCTACGTGTAGCTCTTAAAGAGTGAGAACGGTTATTTCCAGTAACAGGGCGTTTGCCACTTAAAGGACATACTCTTGACATAATTACCTCCTCTTATTTAAACATGCTTTAATAAAATAACACATATTTAAATTATTAGCAAGGTTTTATTTTTTGCTACCAGGTTTACCTAGTAAGAAGAACATGTTCTTTTTATAGATTTCAACACCAGGTTGATTAAATGGGTTGATATCTAATAAATAGGCAGAATAGGCGGTAGCTTGCATGAAGAAATAGAATAAATTACCTAAGTTAGCAGCATCCATCTTTTCAATAGTGATGATGTTAGCGAAAGTGTTGCCATCTTCAGTATGGGCTTTTAAAGTACCTTCAAAGGCTTTTTGATTAACATAGGAAAGCTTCTTATCAGCTAAATAATTTAAACCATCGAGATTTTCTTTATCAGTGTGGATAGTTATATCGTATTGAGGTAATTTAGTGTTGATGATTGTTTCAAATAAGATAGGTGAACCATCTTGGATAAATTGACCAACAGAATGCAAATCAGTAGTGAAAGTAACTGAATCAGGTAATAGACCTTTTTTATCTTTACCTTCAGATTCAGCGAATAGTTGTTTTAACCATTCGTTAATCATGGCGTATTGTAATTCGTATGAAACAAACATTTCGACAGGGAGATGTTTGTTTTTATAAAGTAGATATCTAGTTGCTCCGTATTTATAAGCGAGATTTTCTTTGTAAGATTTTTTAGGAGAATAATCGATTTCAGCTTGTTTAACACCTTCTAAGAAAGCTTTAATATTAACTCCACTGCAAGCGATAGGAAGTAAGCCGACAGGGGTGATAACTGAATATCTACCGCCGATATCATCTGGGATGACAAATTGTTCATAACCTTCATGATCAGCTTCTTGTTTTAATGCACCTTTAGCTCTATCAGTAGTTGCAACAATAGCATCTTTTAAATATTCATGTCCGAATTCTTCTTCAAGCATTTGTTTTAATAATCTAAATGCGATAGCAGGTTCAGTAGTAGTTCCAGATTTAGAAATGACATTGATAGCAAATCTTTTGCCTCTTAATTGTTCTAAAATCTGATATGTATAGTTGCTAGATAATGTGTTTCCTAAAAAATAAATTTTGAAAGGATCACTAGGAAATAAACCATTTAAAGCTTCAATAGCAGCTCTAGCACCTAAATAAGAACCACCAATACCAACAACAACTAAGCAATCGTAATTTTTTCTAAGTCTATTAGCGCAGTTAACTAATCTAGTAACTTCTTCTTCAGCTAGATTAGAAACGTAATTTGTCCAACCTAAGAAATCGTTACCTGCACCAGTTCTGTTAGCTATTGTTGAACGAATCTGTTCATCTCTAGCATCGATTTCTGAATAATCTAATTCAGATAGTAGTTTGCCGACTTGTTTTAATTCAACCATTTTATTTACCTCCTGTTAGTCGATTGTATTCTCTATCTATATTGTAATCTAAATTTTCTTTTAATTTGGAAAAATTCCACTCTTCCAAAATTTCTTTATTGTGGTCTTTTCTATTTAATGGTTTAATTTTAGCTTTTAAAGGCTGTCTTTTTCTTTTAGAAAGTCGTTTTAAGCTCAAAGCATAAGTAAAAGGCTTATCCAAGCATTTAGTAATAACGACTTCACAAACAGAACCTACAGGTAAATAATCTTCTATATTTTTAATAAATTTATTGTCGATTTCAGAGATGTGAATTAATCCAGATCCACCATCAACTAAATCGCAAAAGGCGCCAAAAGGAGCGATAGAAGTAATTCTAACACTGACTTTTTCACCGATAGAATGTTGAATTATTTCATTCATTTTAGTAGCTCCTCAACTAGTTTTAAGCTTTGAATATCACTTACTTTTATATTGTTAAATTCACCTTCAATGAAATGGAGAGGTTTATTGTTAGCTAATATAATACTTCCTTCATCTAAAAACTCATCTGAATTTAAATCGATATTATTCATAGCAGCAAACAACAAATTAAAATTAAAAGCTTCTGGAGTTTGAATGGTTTTAAATTGATTTCTATTTACATAACAATTGTCTTTTAAATCAAATAGAGAAGAAAAGACTTGAGAATAAGGAATACAATTATCGTGAGTTTTTAATTCTGTATCTAATTTAGAAAGCAAATTTAAACTTACTAAAGGTCTAGCTCCATCGTGAACAAAAACATTGATTTGATCAAGTTCAAAAGGATAATCTTGTTTAATAGCAAGTAAGCCGTTATATGTAGAAAAATTTCTATTTTTCCCACCGTAAACTATCCTAACAATATCTAAAAGCTCGTTGTTTTCTAAAATGTCAATCACTTGGCTTTCATCGTCTTTATCGATAACTAAATAGATAGAATCAAATAAAGAGGATTTAAAAAAAGTGTGTAAACTATATAAAAACAATTCTTGGTCGTTAATTTTGTAAAATTGTTTTTTAATAGGTATATAATCTTTAAGTCTAGATGAATTGCCAGCGATTAAAATCAATGCGATATTCATACAAAGTAATTATACTCTTAAAATAGTTTTGAATAAATAAGATAATAGGGTAAAATTATATTTGAAAGTAGGAGAAATACAAAGATATGAACGAGTGGGTTTTGTTAATTATAGTCTTAGCTTGTTTAGTTGTTTTAGCTTTTTTATGCGGGTTTATTTTCGCTGTTATCGCCAAAAAGCTTTCACCCAAGGTCGATGCTGAATTAGACAAATTAATAGATTTTGAAAAGCAAAGAGGGGATAATATTATTTTAATAATTAGAGAATTAACTAAAAGCGGATTTAAGTTTGATAAAAAAGCCTATAAGATAATTTCTGAAGGATTAAATAATTTACCTAATTTAGATCAAAATAAAAGGGCTGAATACAAAAATGTCGTAGATTTTTGCGCTATGTATCTAGTGAAAATTTACAATGAAGATAAAAGATATGAAAAATGTTTTAGCTTAGAACAAGTTGAAAAATTAAAAAAGTATCAAGAAGAATCCGATGCAAAGTATAAAGTATATAATAAAAAAGCCGCAAAATATAATGCCTTTTTACTTATGCCGTTTGCTAGAACTGCTAGCAAAATATTAAAGCTCAATTTACAGATAAAAATCTCATTTTAATATGGAAAAAAAGCTTGTTGTTTTAAATCTATCAGGATATGGTATAAATGTTAACAATAAGGGAAATTTGGTCAATTTAGCTTATAAACCTACTCTAGATTATCTTTTTTCAACATATCCGACAAAATATCTAGATGCCAGTTCTAAACTAGTAGGCTTAAGTTTAAATCAACCTTCTAATTCTTCTTATGGGCATCTTTGTTTAGGTTTAGGTTATAAACCATATCTAATTGAATCGTATATTTCTAATCAAATTGAAACTGGCCAATTTTATAACAACGACACTTTATCTAAGAATTTAAAATACGCTAGAGATAATTTTAAACAAGTCCATATTATATGTTTACTTTCTCAATTAGGTAAAATATGTAATTTCAACCATATTGTAAGTTTAATTAAGGTCGCTAAGCTTTATGGAATATTTAAAAATCAGCTTCATTTACATGTGATTTTCGATGGAATTGATTCATCTAAAAATTCCGCATTAGTTTTATACAAGGCTTTAAATGATATATTGATAAATGAAAATGTAGGTCATATTGATACTGTTTGTGGAAGAAATTACGCTTTAGATAATTCAAAAGATTTTTCAAAGCCTTTATTAGCTTATAACAATATCGCTTTTGGTAAAGGTAACCCGTATTTTTCAATAGAAGATTATTTATCTTCTCAAAAAAAGAATTTAAATTTGGAATGTGATATTCAACCTGGTTATAATCCAGAAACATTTAAAAAGATAGAAGAAGGCGATCTTGTTATAAGTTTGATATATGAAGCTAGTTTTATTAATGAATTGAATATTTGTTTTACTAACAAACAATTTGTAACTGACTTTATAAATCAAGATTATCAATTTGTCGATAATATTTATTATGTTTCCTTAGTAGAATTAACTTATCCATGCAAAGGTGAATATTGTTATCCTCATTTAAAATATCAAAAAGGAATAGGAGAAATTATTTCGGAAAACAATTTGTCTCAAATTCGAATTTCTGATTCGCTTTCAAAAGATTATTTAACTTACTATTTTGATGGGATGAAATATGTTAATTTACCTAATTCAAAATTTTTAGAAGTCAAATTAAACAATTTGGATAATTTTTCAAAATATTCAAACTTAAATGACAATGAGATAGTTAGATTAACTTGTCAAGCGATTAAAGATAATGAAGCGAATTTTATTTTTACTAGTTTTTCTTCGTTAGATGTCTTTGGTCATTTTTGCTCACCTAATTTTCAAATCAAAAACTTAGAACATCTAGATAGTTTAATTAAACTTGTATATGACGAATGTTTAAAAAACAATTATACTTTGTTAATTACTTCAGATCATAGCAAAATCGATAGAGAATTAGATGCTAATTCTAATCTATACATAAATCACACTTTGTCAAAAGTCCCATTTTGTTTAGTTGGAAAAAGTAGTATGATAAAAAATAGGAAAACTATTATAGATATAGCACCTAGTATACTTGATATATTAGGTATATCAAAACCTAGCTATATGGAAGGAAATAGTTTATTGGAGGAAGAAAGATGAATTTATTTACCGAATTTGACTCTAAATTAATCACTCCTGATGAATTTATTGCAGTTGTAGAAATTTCGCGCGGTTCTAAAACAAAGTATGAACTAGATAAAAAAACAGGAGCTTTAAGACTAGATAGAATTTTATCTACTTCTTCTCACTATCCTGCTAATTACGGATTTATCCCATGCACTTTAGCTGAAGATAACGATCCGTTAGATGTTTTAATTTTAATGTCAGAATCAATCTTGCCTTTAGTTGAAGTTCACTGTAAACCTATAGGGGTTTTTACAATGTATGATCAAGGTAAAGCTGATGAAAAAATTATCGCAGTTTGTTTAGAAGATCCAATGTATAAAGAATTTGATGATATCAATGAATTACCTAACCATATTTTCCAAGAAATTAGGTATTTCTTTGAAACATACAAAGCTTTGGAGGGTTTAGATTTATCCAATAACTTTGTTAAACAAGTTCAAAATAAACAAGCAGCTAAAACTATTATTAAATCTTGTATTGATAGATTTGAATCTTGGCAAAAAGAAAAAGAAGACAATGAGGAAGTGTATTAAAATACATTTCCTTTTTTAGAAAGTTCAATTATTTTGGTAAGAAGCTATTTGAATAAAAAGCCAAAACGAAAGTTAAAATACAAAATATCGCTGCAAAAGCATAGATAAAATATCCGATAATTTTTATTTTTTTGTTATTGTATAAAAAGATATTTAAAAAGCCAAACACTATTGCACAAATAAATAAGAGAATAGAAAGTAAGGCAATAGCAACACCACCTGTGCCAGTTATTCCGTTAACGACACTATAATATTTTCCACCATGATAAGGAGAATAAACATAGTGAATAGGGCAAAAATATAAAACTGGTAAAATTAAACTAGCAACAATAGGAATAATATGTAGAAATCTTATTTTGATATTTTTATTAGTGGCTTTATCCATGTTATTTCATCTCCTAATTAAATAATAACATATTATTATTGTTAATTTTATTTAGATAAATTTAGTTAGTTATAAATTTCAAATTAAATGTTAGTATTGAACTTAATATGATTTATAAAAATACAAGGTGTAAGATGTTATTTAAACATGGAAATGCGCTTTAAAAGATCTTCTTTTTTGTTTTTAGCTATATCTAAAAAGATCTCTTTTTTATCGTTACAATCACAGATTGATTTATATATTCCCCAATGGTACCAAAGTAAATCTAATATAGCTATATACATATCTAAATTGGCTTTAAAAAAGTTAAGTTTGTTATTATCGCTAAAATAACTTTCAATTATGCTCTCTTTAATTTCACTAGAAAATTCATTTTCAGAAATTAAACTGGTTAAATCAAAATTGATAGGGGCAAGATAAGCCATTTCAAAATCGATGATATAGCAGTTTTGCATTTTGTCAAAAAGGATATTGTTATCGACTAAATCAAAATGAGATGGCTCATATTCTAGATTTAACAAACTGGAATTTTCTACTTTTTCTAGATATATTCTTTTATCAACTGGAATATTGATTCTATATTGATTTAAAAGTTTTTGATAATTGAGCTTTGGAAGAGATAAGTTGAATTTTTGATAAGTCTTAATAACTTCGACTATCTTTTCAATTTGAAGTAAATTGATATTGTTAACATCTATTTTTGATAAGTTAGGGATGTATTTAGAGATAGAAAGATTATTTTGAATATCAAAACAGACAATTTGACTGGATAAGTGATTTTTGGCAAGTTCATTTTGAAAATTTATTCTTTCCAAATTGTTTTTATCAAAAAAGTTGATGTTACCAATTTTTAGCACTAGCTTATCATCTAATAAAAAATTTAAATTTGATATCCCATCTCCGATAGGAATGATTTTTTTATAACTTATTAAGTTGCTTTTTAAAAATTCTTCAACTGATTTGGCTAGTTTAAATTTGTTACTTTTCATATCAATTTTGTTACTTTTCATATCAATGTAATTATATAAAAATATTTAGTAAATAATATACCATGATTAATTAATTGTGGTAATCTATTTATGGAGGAAAACCAATATGGAAAATAATGACAAAATTTTAGTCGAAACTAGTGCTAGACACGTTCATGTTACACAAGAAACTTTAGAAGTTCTTTTTGGAAAAGGACACAAATTAGAGGTTAAAAAGGAATTATCTCAACCTGGACAATTCGCTTCTACTGATAAAGTTGAAGTTATCGGATATAACAAAAAAGATCCTAATGGAACTAGACCATCTGCTATGCTTTCTATTTTAGGACCTGTTAGAAATGCTAACCAAGTTGAAGTTTCATTTACTGATGCTAGAAGCTTAGGTTTAACTGCTCCTGTTAGAGAATCTGGCGATATTGCTAATTCTGGTAAATGCACTTTAAAAGGACCTGCTGGTGAAGTTGATTTACAAGAAGGTGTTATCATCGCTAAAAGACACATTCATATGACTCCAAAAGATGCTGAACATTTCGGAGTTAAAAATGGAGAATTAGTCTCTGTCTTAGTTGATACTGGTAAAGGTAGAAAGACTATCTTCGCTGATACTGTTATCCGTGTTTCTGAAAAATACGCTTTAGCTATGCATATCGATACTGATGAATGTAACGCAAGCTGTGCTAGTGGAGTTGTTTACGGTACTATTGTTAAATAAATAAATGAAAATTGACTGGAAATTATGCCTTCATTATTAACACATAATTTCTTTGCAGAGGATTTTCTTTCAAATTTAAATGATGGGTCATGTCTAGTAAGCTATTCTAACGCTTTTAAGTTAGGTGCTCAAGGACCTGACCCCTTGTTTTTTTCTAACTATTTACCTTCGAATTTTTCTTTAAAGATGCTTAAAGCAAAATACGGTTCAAAGTTACATAGATTAGATGGAAAATTGCTGTTTAAAGAAGCTTTTAAAATTATTGATAATTTAGAAGATCTACATTCTAAAGATGTTTTTTTGTCTTTTATTATCGGTCAATTATCCCATTATTTTTTAGATAGTATTTCTCATCCATACGTTTATTATTTTTCAGGATTCAATTCACAAACAAGCTCTTTAAAAGGCATATATCATTATTCTCACGCTCATTTTGAAGGAAGGATAGATTCCTCTTTGGCTAATTATAGAAACAAGAAAGAACTTATATATCATCCAGAAAAAGTTTTATATATCGACAAGGAAGAATTGATAATTATTAACGATAGTTTCAATAAACTCATAGAGAATGTTTTTTCCACTAAAGTTAAATCTAATTACTATCTTAGCGGAGTAGAAAACATGATTAAAATTTACAAATTTGTCAATAAAGGCAGCGGTAAATTTGGCTCTAAATTAGGCAAAAATGTTTTAGGTCAATTATATATTCCTCGCAATCAAGATCAAAAAGTTTTAAATGAAGAACATCACATTTGGAAAAATCCTTATTCAGGTGTTTCTTCTAAAGATTCTTTTAATCAGCTTTACTTAAAAGCATTAGCTAGATTTTCATCCGCTTACAATGATTTAAATTTAAACAAATTAAATTTTCAGGATATTTTAAAATATTTTACTGGTGTAAATTATTCAGGAATACCTATTAATTGCAAGATGAAATATCAAGATGAAGAAGGTGTGCTTTTAGATTTTAAAATAAAAAGAGCTAATTAAATTAATTATTGAATGTAATTTTGATACAATTATTTAGCTAGTTAGGAGATAAGATGGAAAGAAAGAAATTATTTACTTCAGAATCAGTTTCTGAAGGTCACCCAGATAAATTGTGCGATCAAGTAGCCGATGCTATTTTAGATGAATTGTTAAAACAAGACCCTACTTCAAGAGTAGCTATTGAAGTTATGATGACAACTGAAAAAGTTATCATTGCTGGTGAAGTTACTTCTTTAGGAAAAGTCAATTATGAAAAGATTGCTAGAGATGTATTAAGAAACGTCGGTTATACCTCTTCTGAAATCGGTATTGGTGCTGATTCTTGCGATGTGGAAATTTTAGTAAAAACTCAATCACACGATATTTCTATCGGTGTCGATTCTTCTTTTGATGATTCTTCTTCTATGGGAGCTGGTGATCAAGGAATAATGTTTGGTTATGCTAGTAATGAAACAGAAAACTATATGCCATTACCTATCGTTATGGCTCATAAGCTAGTTAGATATGCTACTAAACTAAGAAAAGAAGGTAAATTAGTTCACACTAGACCTGATATGAAGGCTCAAGTAACTATCGATTATACTGATCCTAATCATTCTAAAGTCGACACTGTCGTTTTTTCTTGTCAACACGATGAAAATATCTCCACTGAAGAACTTAGACAAATGATTTTAGAACAAGTTTTAATCCCAGTAAGTGAATCTTTCAATATGAATACTGATTTCAAAAAATACATCAATCCTACAGGCAGATTTGTCATTGGTGGTCCATTAGGTGATACTGGTGTAACTGGAAGAAAAATTATCGTTGATACTTATGGTGGTTCATGTCCACATGGGGGTGGCGCTTTTTCAGGAAAAGATCCTTCTAAAGTCGATAGATCTGCCGCTTATGCTGCTAGACATTGTGCTAAAAACATCGTCGCTAGTTCATTAGCTGATCGCTGCCAAGTTCAACTTTCTTACGCTATTGGAGTAAGTAAACCTATTTCTATTTCAGTAGAGACATTTAATACTGAACATGTCGATAAAAAACTAATTTTATCCGCAATTGAAGATCTTTTCGATTTCTCACCTGCTGGAATTATTAAAAGATTTAAATTGACTAACCCATCATTTAAATATGCTGAATTATCTAACTATGGTCATTTTGGTCGTCCAGATTTAGATTTGCCATTTGAAAAGTTGGATTATGTCGATAAAATTAAACAATATATTGAAGAAAACAAATAAATATTATGGCTAAATTAACAAAAGATGATGTCTTGCAATTAGAAGAACCTTTTTTACAGGCTTGTATTGATTATATGGATTCTAAGCCAGTTCCTTTTGATGTTCCTGGGCATAAATTAGGAAGATTTACTAATGATTTAGTTAAATATGCTGGTGATAAAGTTTTTGAATCAGATTTTAACGCTCCTCTAGGTTTAGATAATTTATATAAACCGAAAGGTGTAATAAAAAAAGCTGAAGAATTAGCTGCAAAAGCTTTTCACGCTGATAGAGCTATATTTTCAGTTAATGGAACAACCGGGGGAATTTTAACTGTTATTATCGGTTTATTGCGCGCTAAAGATAAAATTATTCTTCCTAGAAACGTTCATAAATCTGTAATAAATGCTTTGATATTATCTGGAGCATATCCTATTTTTGTTGAACCAGATGTCGATAAATTAACCGGTATCGCTAATGGGGTAAGCTTAGATAACTATGTAAAAGCCATGGATGAAAATCCAGATGCTAAAGCGATTTTTGTGATAAATCCTACATATTTTGGAATTGCTAGCGATTTAGTAAACATTGTTAAACAAGCGCATCAAAGAAATATTTTAGTAATTTGTGATGAGGCTCATGGAGCGCATTTTGTCTTTAATAAAAAAATGCCAATATCTGCTATGGATGCTAAAGCAGATATTTCCACTTTATCTATTCATAAAACAGCCGGTAGTTTAACTCAGTCTTCTTTGATACTAATTAATTCAGAAAATATCGATGTTTCTAGAATTGAAAAAGTCTTTGCTATGTTATCTTCAACCTCTCCTAATCACGTTTTATTAGCGAGTTTAGATGCAGCGAGAAAAACTTTGTATTTTGAAGGTGAAAAACTTATCGATAGAGCTTTGCAACTTGCCAATTACGCTAGAGAAGAAATTTCAAAAATCCCAGGTTTATCTATTTTAGATGATAATTATTGCACTTCTTCAAGTAGATATTCTATAGATAAAACAAAATTAGTAATCAATACATATAAGCTAGGTATTTCTGGTTTAGATGTTTTAAAACAGCTTAGAAAAGAATTTAACATTCAACTAGAATTAGCGGAAGTTTGTGAAGTATTAGCTATCGTTGGAATTGGAACAACTAAAGAAGATATCGATATTTTAATAAATGGATTTAAATATCTTTCTAAGAAATATTTTAAAGAGAATAACACTATTAATATTCCGCATTTTAAATATATCTATCCTCAGTTAGTTGTTCGTCCTAGAGAAGCGTTTAATGCACCTAGTAAAATAGTTCCTATTGAAGATTCTGTCGGTGAAATTTCCTGTGAAGCTGTTATGATTTATCCTCCTGGGATTCCTATTGTTATTCCAGGTGAAATTATCTCTAAAGACGTTATAGATCAAATAGAATTTTATTTAAAAAATGGCGGAACTTTACTTTCAGATTCTTTAGAAGGTTATATTAAAGTTATCGATCAAACTAACTGGTATAAATCTAGCGATATCAATTACGATTAGTGGATATATTTAAATTTAAAGAGCTTACATTCTTTCTTTAATTTGCTATAATATAAGTACAAGTGAGGATGAGTTAATCCTCTTAGAAAGGAAAATACTATTACTATGAGGTATCAGTATGTAGGTCATGGAGTAGAATTTACTCCTGCTTTAAAGGATTACGCTTTAAAGAGAGTTTCTAAAATGGAAAAATATTTTTCCGATAACGACGATGTTAAATGCACCATTACAATTTCACTTATAAAGCATTATCAAATTGCTGAAATTTCAATTAAAGCAACCGATATGTATCTTCGCGCTAAAGTTTCTAATGAAAAAGATCTTTATGGCGCTATTGATTTATGCGTTGATAAATTAGAAGGTCAAATGAGAAAAGTTAAAACTCAAATTCTCAAACTTCAAAAAAGAAATAGCTTTGGTAGAGATATTTTAATTGAAAACATCAAAGACGATATCGCTAATCAAGAAATTGTTCCTATCTCTAAAATTGTTAAAAGAAAGAATTTAACATTAACTCCTATGGATGCTGATGAAGCGTTAGCTAGAATGGAAGCTTTGGATCACTCTTTCTTTATCTATTTAGATTCGACAACTCAAAAACCTTCTATTCTTTATAGAAGACAAGATAATACTTTAGGTTTAATTGAAATTGATAATTAGATAAAAAATTGTTTAAACCATCTAGAAAAAAGCCTAGATGGTTTTTTTGTTTGCTTTTTATTATAATAACTTTGCAGATGATTAAACTTATCGCCACCGATTTGGATGGCACTTTATTTTATCCAAAAAGAAGATTGACTCTATTAGAAAAATCAAACAAAAAGTTCTTGATTGATTTTTATAATGCAGGAGGGAAAATAGTTCTAGTTACTGGTCGAGATAGACGAATTTCAATGAAAGTTCAAAAAAAGACAGGAATAGATTTAGCAGTTCTTGGCTGTAATGGAGCTTTTATCTATCAAGATGGAAAATTTATTAAATCAAATTATATTCCTAAAAGCATTCTCTTTGATGTCTATATGCAGTTAAAAGTTAACTATAATGTTTTAGGTTTTTTAGTTTTTGATGAAACAGATCAAATTAAAGTATCTGTCGTTAAAAAAAGCATCATTCCTTATTTAGGGATATTTATCAATATTTTTTCAGGGGTTTATATGGAAAAATACATCGTATCTGAAAAAGAAGTTGTTAAAGATATCGCTAACGGGACAGTTTTTAAATTGATGCCGATATTTGGTTTATCTAAAGCTGCTAAAATCCGCGCTTTGCACGCTAGTTTAGCTTTAAAGGAAAAATATAAAAATAAGCTTACAATAAATGCGGCATCTATAGCCTTAGAAATAACAAATGCCGGTGTTAATAAGGCTAATACTTTACTTGAATATATTGAACAAATAGGAATAAAAAAAGAAGAAGTCGCTGTTATAGGTGATTCATATAACGATTTAGCGATGTTTGAAAAGTTTGAAAATTCTTTTGCCATGTTTAATGGAGAAAAAGTTATTTTAGATAAAGCTAGCCATATTATTAACAAAGTTTCTGATATAAGAGAATTTGTTTTAGAAAATGGTAAATTGAAAAAATAAAATATTTGTCATAGCTTTCTATAAGCTATATAATAAATAAGTATTCATATACATCGTTTTTGATAATAGGGGGTATTAATTAATGAATCAACAAACTAGATATGTAATGGCAATATATGAATTAGGTGTTATTATTCGTGACACTTTAGAATATGTTTTGCCACCAAGCGATCCTAAAGTTGGTTACAATGTTGATATTTATAAACAAAGAAAAGCTATGATTCTTCATTTAGTTGAAGAAAACTCACCATTTAGCTTATTTTGTCAACAAAATTCACAAATTGTTTCTAAAGAAGATCCTAATTTAACTATTGGAAATAAAATTAAAGCTCAAGTTAATGAGTTTATTGAAGATGTCTATGCTGACGAAGGTAGAATTGTTAAACTTGATAAAGATAACAAGATTGTCGTTGAATCTTCTTTAGTCATTCAGTTATTAGACTATATCATCGGCTTACATGAAACTATCGCTGATGTTTGTTTAGGATTTAAGACTACTTTTGAAAAAGAAGGTAGTTTAGAAGCTGATCTTGCTGATTTATTAGTAAAAGATGATCCTTTCTATAGAGCTGTAGCTTTTAGAGCCGTCGCTCATACTTTCAATGTTAAGTTTGCTGAATACAATAACGCTGTAAGAACTTATATCGCTCAAGAAAAAGAGAAAAATGGTGTCGATCCTTCTACTCAACCTGGTTTCGATCCTAAAGTTGATCCTTCTTGTGCATTTATCAACAATGAAATGGCTAGAGTTGTCGGTTTCTTTAATTTCTTAAGAGCTCATAATAAATCTAACGATGTTATCTTCTTAGATTCTATTACTAGAATGGAAGATAATTTCCATTATTTCGATGGTTCTAAAAAATTAGCTGAAGGTCAAAATCTCGGCCAAGTTATGGGTGCATTTGAATCTATCTTTGTCCCATTAATTCCTGGATATAGAGATGCTTGGGTTAGAGTCTTCAATAAAATTTATGCCGAATTAGTTAATTTTGAAAGAGATTTAATTAATAAATCTAAAGTTCAAAATGCCGCTAATGAAGCTACAAATTTAACTAACGAAAAAATTGCTGAAGATAAAAAAGAAAGCAAATAAGATAAATGGCTATGAATAAAAAGAAGATAAGAACTTCTGAAATAGTAGCTTATTCAATATTTGGATTAATTTGGATTGGTGGATTAGTTGTTTGTTGCTTAGGAATCTATGCTTATAATGGACCGGGTAAATTAGCATATAATCCTATCTATCAAGCTCAAAAAACTCTATCTAGTTATCTAAATTTATCTTCAACAGTAGATTTTAGGATTTTAGGTTCAATTATTTGCTTAATTGCGATGTGTTTCCTAATTGGATTTTTATATCATTTCGCTAATAAGGTCGATAAAGGAACTTCTAGAAAATCTAAACAGCTTGAAAAATTGAAAAAGCTTCTTGAAGAAGAAGATAAGAAAGCTAACGAACAAAAAGTTGAAACAACTCAAGTTAGTTCAACTAGTGTTCCAAATTCAAATAATCAATAAAAATAACAGCTATTAGAGAGCATCTAGTAGCTGTTTTTGATTTAAAAATTTTAAAAGTCAAATAAAAAAACTCGATTTAGTAAATCGAGAAAATTTTAATTAACCTGGCGGAGGAAAAGGGATTTGAACCCTTGCACACTGTTACATGTCTACGAGCTTTCCAAGCCCGCCCCTTCAGCCACTTGGGTATTCCTCCAAACGCTTTATTATTATATGTTATATTCAATAAAAATAAAAGAGGAAATTGAAAAAAGTTGCCCAAAAGTTAACTAAAGATAATCGTGATTAAATAGTTAAACGCAAAAGTTAATTAAATAATTAGCAATGTTATGCAATTTAATTGTTAAAAACTCAAATAAGTTGTATATTATTTTTGTTAGATGTTTTAACAAGGAGGTTTTATAAAACATGAATTACGCTTATGCATCTAGAACTGGTAATGTTCAATCTATCATTGACAATTTAGGTTTAACCGCCACTTACATCCAATCTGGTGATGAAACTGTCGATGGTGATTATGTCTTATTCACTTACACCGATGGTTTTGGTGATGTTCCTGCTGAAGTTGACGCTTTTTTAGCTAACAATTCCGCTAATTTAAAAGGTGTTGTCGTCAGTGGTGATCACGCTTATGATCCTGCTTTCTGTGGCGCTGGTGATAAGATTGCTGAACAATACAACGTTCCTGTTTTATATAGAGTTGAAAACGGCGGCACTGATGAAGATTTAGAAAACATCAAGGCTGAATTAGCTAAATTAAACTAATTTAATTTATCGTTTTAAAAATTTGCTGCTAGGAGAAAATCTTAGCAGCTTTTTAATTTGCTAGTTAATAAATCAAAATACAAAATTTTAAATTATTTAGTATAATTAACAAGGAAATTAATATGTTTAAATTATTTGCTAAATACGCTAAAGATTATAAGTTAGAAATTGTTCTTGCTCCGATATTTAAAATATTTGAAGCTGTGTTTGGATTAATTACTCCTTTGATTGTTAAAAATATTATCGATAAGGGAATTAATGGAGATGGTGGAGTTAATTACGTTTTAATTCAAGGTTTAATTTTGTTAATTCTAGCGATTGTCGGTTTTTTAATGACAATGGTCTGTCAATATTTTTCAATTAAAGTAGCCACTAATTACGCTTATATTTTAAGAAATGAACTTTATAAAAAAATAAATTCATTTTCATATAGAGAAATAGATAAGTTTACTCCTTCGAAATTAGAAACTAATCTATCAAATGATTTAATCGCTACGCAAAACGCGTTAATGATGATGCTTAGACTAGCTATTAGAGCCCCTTTTATTGTTATTGGTGCTTTGATTTTATCTATTTTTATCGCTCCTAGTATGGCGTGGATTTTTCTTGTAGGTGGTGTTTTATTAGGCTTAATTATTTTTATTATCGGTTTTGTATCAATACCATACAATTTAAAGGTTCAATCAAACGTAGATGAATTAACTAAAATTAGCGATGATAATTTAACTGGCGCCAGAATTGTTAGAGCTTTTAATAAATCTAATTATGAAAAAGAAAGATATTTTGTAACATCTGATACTATTCAAAAAATTTCTGAAAGATTAGCGAAGATTTCTAGCTTATCTAACCCGTTAAATTTATTAGTAATTAACACATGTATTGTCTTAATTTTATATTTAGGCTCTATAAATGTCGATTCAGGTAGTCTAACTCAAGGAGATATAGTTTCTTTAGTTAATTATATGTCTCAAATTTCTGCTGCTATAGTTGTTGTTGCTAACCTCATAGTTATTTTTTCTAAGGGTTCTTCATGTGCCAAAAGAATAAATAAAGTTTTGTCAAGTTCATCGAGTTTAGTTGTCGGTAACAAGGAAGTAGAACTAGATAAAAAAATAAGTATCGAATTTAAAAATGTTAATTTCGCTTACAATAAAAATAGTAAATTGTCTTTAGAAAATATCAATTTAATTCTTCAGGAAGGGAAAACTTATGGAATAATTGGAGGAACTGGCGCTGGTAAAACTACTCTGATTAATTTGATAAATCATTTTTATGATGTCGATAGTGGTCAAATATATTTCCAAGGAAAAAACATCCAGGAATATTCCTTTGAAAATTTGAATAAAAACATATCTTTAGTTAGTCAAAATCCAGTTTTATTTACAGGGACTATCATGTCAAATTTAAAATTTGGAAATCAAAATGCCAATTTAGATTTAATTGAAAAATCTATTAAAATCGCTCAGTGTGAGGATGTTGTTGATTCTAAAGGGGGATTAGAAGGTTTAATTAATCAAGAAGGTAAAAATCTTTCTGGTGGACAAAGACAAAGATTAACTATCGCTCGCGCTTTATGTAAAGATGCTAGGGTTGTTATTTTAGATGATGCTTCTTCTGCATTAGATTTTAAAACTGATTTTAATCTAAGAAAGGCTATAAAAGATAATTTGTCTGATAGGTTAATTATATATGTTTCTCAAAGAGTTTCTTCAATTAAAGATTGCGATGAGATTATTGTTTTAGAGAAAGGTAAAATAGCTGGAATTGGTAATCATCAAACTTTAGTAAAAGATTGTCTAGCTTATCAAGATATTTGTCTTTCTCAAAATGTGGAGGTTAATTAAAATGAAAAAAGTATCTCCATTTAAGTTTATGCTTTCATATATTAAGCCTTATACTTTGAAATTATCAGTGGCTTTTATTTGTTCTTTATTTTATGTAGCAGGTAATATTTATATTCCTATCGCCAGCGGAATTGGTTTAGATTATATGAAAGATGGCGTCGATTTTGCAAAGATAAATTTAATTATTTGCTCTATTGTTTTAATGATGTTTATTTCTTCAATTTTTTATTGGATTTTAGCTTATTTAGCTTCTTCAGTTTCTTATAAGATTGCTAAAGATATGCGCGATAATTCCTTTGAAAAGATAGTAAATAGCGAAATTAGCATAATAGATCAAACATGTCACGGGGATATTATTTCTACATTAATTAACGATATCAGTATAATTTCAGATGGTATTATTCAGACATTTATTCAGCTATTTACCGGGTTATTTACTATTATAGCTACTTTAGTTATGATGTTTGTATTTTCTTGGCAACTAGCTATTATCGTTGTAGTTTTAACTCCTTTATCAATAATAGTTGCTTCTTTAATTGCTAAAGGCACATCTAAAACTTTTGCCTTGCAATCTAACTATAGAGGTAAATTATCTTCTTTAGCTAACGAAAATATTGAAAACCAAAAGGTGATTATTGCAAATTCTCATCAAAGCCAAGCTCAAAAAGATTTTGATTCTATTGCTAAGGAATTAAAAAAGCACGATATGAAGGCTTCGTTTTATTCTTCAATTATCAATCCATCAACTAGATTGATTAATTCTTTAATTTACGGAGTTGTTGTCGTAGTAGGAGCAATATTAATCGTCAATAATTCTATCAATATGACAACCGGTAATTTAATGACATATTTAATGTTTACTAATAATTACACCAATCCATTTAACGATATTTCAGAAGTTATCAGTCAACTTCAAACTGCTTATGCTTCTATTATTAGAGTTCAAAAATTAACATCGTTTGATGAAGTAAAAGATGGCAAGATAATTTTGAATGAAGTTGGAGATTTGGTTTTTGACCATGTTACTTTTTCCTATGTTAAAGGTAAACCAATTATTAAAGATATGTCATTTACTATTAAAAAAGGAAGCCATGTTGCTATTGTTGGAAAAACTGGTTGTGGTAAAACCACATTAATTAATTTAATTATGAAGTTTTATCCTATCGATAGTGGAAAAATAACTATTAATAATATTGATATCAATGATATTTCTTCTGATTCATTACGCGAAAGAATCGGTATGGTTTTACAAGATACGTGGATTTTCCATGGAACAATTCTAGATAATATTAAGTATTCTAAAAGTGAAGCGAGTCTAGATGAAATTTACTATGCTAGTAAAGTTTCAGGTGCTAATTACTTTATTGAACAGATGGAAAAATCATATTCGAGTATCGTTTCAAATTCCAGTGGACTTTCAGCTGGTCAAAAGCAACTTTTATGTATTACAAGATTAATATTAAATCCAAAAGAAATGTTGATTTTAGATGAGGCTACTAGCAATATCGATACTGTTAATGAAAAGCTCATTCAAAAAGATTTCGATCAGATAATGGAAGGGAAAACTTCTATAGTTATCGCTCATCGTCTTTCTACTATTATCAATTCCGATATGATTTTAGTTTTAGATGATGGAAAACTTATTGAAAAGGGAAATCACAAAGAGCTTTTAGCTAAAAAAGGTGAATATTACAAACTTTATCAAACTCAATTTGCTAATAGTTAATTTCAAATTAAAATAAATGTGTTAAACTATTTGAGGGTTTAAGAAAATATGGAAGATAAAAAATATGATGTAATAGTAGTTGGTGCTGGACCAATGGGATATTTTAGCTGCTTGGAACTAATAAAAAACAAGCCGCATTTAAAAGTTTTATTGCTAGAAAAAGGACTAGATATCTATCATCGTCGTTGTCCGATTTTAGATAAGAAAATCAAAGCTTGTCCAAAGGATATTTATGGTAATTCTGGGTGTAAACCCGCTTGCTCAATGACAGCTGGTTTTGGTGGATGCGGAGCATTTTCAGATGGTAAATTTAATATTACAACTGAATTTGGCGGCTGGATGAATGAATATCTTCCTAACGATAAAGTTATTGAGCTTATTGAATATGTCGATAAGATAAATTTAGAATTTGGAGCTCCTGATAATATTACTGATCCATATACTAATGAAGTTAAAGAAATAGAAAAGAAAGCTATTGCAGTTGGATTAAAATTACTTAGAAGCCGAGTTAGACATCTTGGAACAGAAATAAATTTACAAATCCTCGAACATATTTTCGATTACCTTCAAACCAAGATTGATATGAGATTCTCTTTCGAAGTAAAAGATATCATTGTTGAAGATGGAAAATGTATAGGTGTTGTTGGTGGAAACGACAATACAACTTATTATGGGAAAAATATTGTAATAGGTGTAGGTCGACCTGGGGCTGATTGGTTATCAGCTATGTTAAGAAAACATGGAATTAACGCTACTAACAATAGAGTTGATATCGGTGTTAGAGTAGAAACTAACAACATAGTTATGGACGACATAAATAAATATCTTTACGAAGGTAAATTTATATTAAATACTGAAGAAGGAACACAAGTTAGAACTTTCTGTTCTAATCCTTCTGGTCATGTTGTCGTTGAGAATAACAACGGAGTTATAGTTTGTAACGGCCATTCATATGGCAGTAGTAAACTAGGTTCAGATAATACCAATTTTGCTTTATTAGTATCTCATCATTTTTCTGAACCATTTAAAGATTCAAATGAATATGCAAGAGTAATTGCCGGTTTAGCCAATAAGCTTTCCGGCGGTTCTGTTCTCGTTCAAAAATTCGGAGATTTAATTAGAGGAAGAAGATCTACAGCTAAAAGAATAGATGAAGGCTTTGTTGTTCCAACTTTAAAAGAAGCCGTTCCAGGAGATCTTTCCTTAGTTTTACCATATAAGACATTGCAGTCACTAATTACTATGATTAAAGCTTTGGACCATATTACTCCAGGTATTGCTAATGATCACACTTTATTTTATGGTGTTGAAGCTAAGTTTTATTCAGATAGAATACCAGTCGATTCTAATTTCGAAACAAAAATTAAAAACCTCTATGTCGGTGGAGATGGAGCTGGAATTACCCGCGGATTATCTCAAGCTGGGGCAAATGGGGTCTATATAGCTAGAAAGATAGTTGAAAAATATTAATAAAATAGCTGTTAGTAAATTGTTTTAACACAACTTCTAACAGCTTTTCTTATTGATTAATATTGACCTTTAAAATACAACAATAAATATCGACAAATAATTTGAATTTGCAAAGCGAAGAAATGTTCACTTAATTCTTTTTCTAAATCTTTAAATGGCACTATTCTAAAATTGATATCTTCAAATTCTTCAAGGTGTTTTTTGTCAAAGTGACTGACATGAGCTAAAACAATAGCGTTTAATTCGTCAGAAAGTCCACTTGAAGTTGGACCAGGTCTACATAATATTTCCGCTTTATCGATAACTGCTCCCACCTCTTCTAAAGCTTCGCGTTTACTAGCGGTAATTAAATCTTCATCTTTATCAACTAAGCCAGCAGGAAAAGAATGAACGTATCTATTTAAAGCTGGTCTAAATTGTTTAGTGACTATTAAAGATAAAAGGTTAGTTTTAGGGTCGATAAAATAGCAAGGAATTAAAACTCCATCGGCGTAGTTTTTATCTTTATGCAAACAGACTAATTCTTCTTTTTTTCTTCTTGAGGCCATAAAATACGAATATTGTTTTATTTGATTATTAGAATCTTCAACCTCGTATGTTAAGGTAAAATAGTTTAAAAATGGGTGATTTGTTTCCTGAATGATATTTTTTAATTTCCAAATCATATGTGACCTTTCTTTTAATATAGCAAATATATTTTAATAGTTTATAATAATAAAGTGTTATAGGAGAAAATAATGTTAGATAAAAAAATCGTATTTTTAGGAACACCATATATATCAGCTTATTTATTAGAAAGCATGATAAAAAGTGGTTTTAATATCGTCGCAGTAATTACTCAAGAAGATAAAAGAAGAGGTAGAAAAAATATTCTTACTCCTTCAGAAGTTAGCAATATAGCTAGCAAATATAATATCCCTTGTTATAAGCCAGCAAAATTAAATAGGGAATTTGATTTTCTTAAAGAGATTAAACCTGATTTACTACTAACTTTTGCTTATGGTCAAATTATTTCAGACGAGGTTCTTTCTTTATCTAAATATAAACCATTAAATCTCCACGCTTCTTTATTGCCTAGATTTAGAGGAGCTTCGCCAATTCAATACGCTTTAAGATACGGAGATAAAAAGACTGGTATCTGTATGATGGAAATGGTAAAAAAACTCGATGCTGGTGATATATACGCTTCTAAAGAAATAGATATTAATGAAGATGATAACTATACTAGTTTATCTTTAAGGTTAGCTAATTTAGCATGCGATATGGTAAATGAATATTTGCCGTTATATTTTGAAAATAAATTAGTTCCTCAACCTCAAAGTGAGGAAGGATTAATTTACGCTTATATGATTTCAAAAGAAGATGAACATTTAAATCTCAATCAAGATCCAGTTAGTTTTGTCAATCAAGTGAGAAGTTTAGCTGAGATTCCAGGTGGATATTTATTGTTAAATGATTTTAGTAAACTAAAAATTTATAAAGCTAGTGTTAAAGATTATTCTACTAATGGAAAAATAGGAGAAATTATTATAGCTAACAAAAGTGAAATTGTTCTTCAGTTAGAAAAAGGTACAGTTAGATTAGAAATTTTACAAAAACCCGGTAAAAATAAACTGACTAACAAAGAATTTTTTAACGGAAATAACAACTTTCAAAATGAGGTGCTAAAATGATGAAATCTTTAACTAAAAAGAAATTTATTTACAATATTACTATTATCGCTGTTTTTGCAGCTTTAGAATTTATTTTTACTTCTTTTATCGCTATACCTATCGGTTTTGGTGGATATTTAAACTTTTCTGATTTATTTGTCTTTTTAATGGCTAGTTTAGTTAATCCTATTGTCGGTGGATTAGTAGGTGGGATTTCTTCTTCACTTTCAGATTTATATTTAGGTTATGCTTTTTATGCACCTTTTACTTTCTTTATTAAATTTATAGAAGGTTTAATAGCGGGTTATCTATTTAAATTGTTAGTTAGAAAAGAAGAAATTAAGTTAAAAGATTGTTTAATAAGTGTAATTTGTTTTATTATCGGTGGAATTATTATGGCAGGTTTATATATGTTACCTGATTATTTACAGTATGTTTATCTTCCTAATATGGAAATTCCTAGCAATATAGTCTATGTTTTATTTTTAGATTTTGCTTTTAATTTAATTCAAGGCACTATCAATGGTGTAATAGCGGGTATTTTATTGATGTATTTGTATCCGATATATAAAAAATTAACTGTTTAATATGTTAAAATCATATTATGATTGAGATTAAAAATTTAGTTAAAGATTATAAAAGCGATAAAACTAATTTTAGAGCATTAAACGATATTTCTATTAATTTTCCTAGTAGAGGATTATTTTGTATTTTAGGCCCTTCTGGATGTGGAAAAACCACGTTATTGAATTTAATAGGTGGTTTAGATAGTATTACTTCAGGTGATATTTTTTATAATGGTCTATCGTTAAAAAATATTTCTAGTAAAGAAAAAGATGCCTATAGAAATAATATAGTAGGTTTTATTTTTCAAAATTATTATCTAATCCCTCAATTAAACGTTAAAGAAAATGTCGAATTAGGTTTAAATTTAAGGGGATATTCTAAATTAGAAACTGATAAATTAATTGATTCAGCATTAAAAGAAGTTGGTTTATTAGATCAAAAAGACAAGAAAGTTAACGAATTATCAGGTGGACAAGCACAAAGAGTCGCTATCGCTAGGGCGATTGTTACTTCACCTAAAGTGATTTTAGCTGATGAACCAACAGGGGCTTTAGATTCTAAAAATTCAAAACTCGTTTTAGAAATTTTAAAAAGATTATCAAAAGATAAGCTAGTTATTTTAGTTACGCATAATTATGAACTAGCTAATAAATACGCAGATAGCATTATATATTTAGAAGATGGAAAAATTTCTAATATAGATAGAAAAGAAAATTTAAGGGAAGACAATTTAAATCAAGATGATAATTATACTAACAAAGCTCTTTCTTTTATATTGATGTTAAAACTAGCTTTTAGAAATCTTTTTAATAAAAAATGGAAAACTATTCTTACTAGTATCGCTAATTCATTTGGAATGATAGGAATAGGTTTTTTCTTAGCGTTAAATTTTGGTTTTAGCAATTATTCAGCAAAATTATCGCAATCTTCAGCATCAAGTTTACCTATTGTCGCTAATGCTTATTCAAGAAATTATGATGATACTAGTTATGGAGATTATAATTCAGGAGTAGAATATCCTTCTAATCAAGAAATCTATCCTAAAGTCGATGCTTCTAATAATTATTCTTATACTTTAAATCAGTTTTCTTCAAAGTATTTTAATTACTTGGATTATTTACAAAGTGAAAATTTGATAAAAAGCTATACTGTTAACTATGGAAATAGCTATTCTTTTAATCTAGTTACAAATTTTCCAAATTCTATCGATAATAAAAATTTAGGTGGGTATAACTATGTTAATACCTCTATTTCAGCTAGTTATAATTCCATTGCTAATCTTTCAAATTTACCGACAAATATCTTTCATGAACTTTACGGGGATTTACAGCAATATGATTTAATAGCAGGGGAATTTCCCAAAAACGAAAATGAGCTTGTTTTAGTTACTGACAAATATAATTCTATCGATTTTGAAATATTACAAAACCTCGGCTTTTATAATCAAAACGATACTCAAGATGATGTACAAAATTTAAATTTAGAAACAAAAGTAACTCCAATCAGTTTTGAAGATGTACTTTCTAAAGAATATAAGATATTTTCAAATAGCGAAGTTTATACATATGATAGTCTAAATTCTTTAACATATCTTGCTGATGATGAAGTATACAAAAGAGAAATTAAACGCTATAAAAAAGCTGATGCTGAAACTAATTATTTATCTAATAAAGGTGAAACTTTAAAAATTGTCGGTATTTTACGTCCGAAAAAAGATTCAAATTATTCAAGTATGTCACCTAGTTTATGCTTTTTACCAAGTTTATTAGAAAAACATCTCTCAATTAATAAAACTAGCGATATTAATTTAAATGCTACTAACAACATTTCAATATTAGATAGTTTAGTTGATGAAAATGACAATAAACTTTCTCCTCAGGAAGGACTAATAAAATTTGGAGAAGAATTATACGATTTATATTTACAATTTTCTTCTAGTGATTCAAGTTTACCTATCGATGATTTTAACAAGTTGATATCTAAATATTTCGTTTGCTTTTCTTTAGATTCTTCTCAGGCTTATTATGGCTTTTCATATTTAGCTTCTCAAGCTAATAAATTGGGAGTAGATTTAATTATCGATGAAATTAAATCTTTGGATTTAACTGATATTTCAAGCTTAAAAAACTATATAACTAAGATAGTGAATTTATTTTCTAGTAACAATGTATCTGAAATTAATTTAGCGTATAGATACTTGTTTTCAATTTACTGTTATATTAATGCGTATTCTAATATACAATCAGTAGTTATTTTTCCATATGATTTAGAAACGAGAAGTTTACTTTTAGATAAGTTAAAAGAATATAACCAGATAGATGAATCATGTAGCTTTGACCATGCTAGCAATCAACAAGAGAGAATATTTTATTCTGAACTGACAAATAGTTACATTATTGAAGATGTCGGTTCAATGATATCTTTAGTTTCTGTCATTTTAATTATTTTCGCCTGTGTTTCTTTAATAGTATCTTGCTCAATGACTAGTTTATTAACTATGAATAATGTTTTAGAAAGAAAAAAAGAAATAGGTTTATTTAGATCTATAGGTGCTAGAAAGAAAGATATTGTGATGATATTTGAAACTGAAACGATACTGTTAGGTTTTGTTTCAGGAATAGTAGCGTGTTTATTTACATATGTTTTGACTTTTCCAATCAACTATTTAATTTCTTATTATTATCCAAGTTATAACACCGGTAATATTGCAGATTTACAATTTACGCATTGTTTAATTATTTTAGCTATTTCTATTTTGATAACGTTTATTTCAGCTTTAATTCCTTCGTTAAAAGCTAGTAAGCAAGACCCTGTAAAGTGTTTTATAGAAACTTAAGATGTAGTAAAATAAATATTGGTTTAAGGAGAAGAAATATGGTTAAAATTTACGTCAAAAATTACGGTGTTATGGAAGTAGAAATGGATTATAATAACGCTAAAAATACCGCTAGCAATTTTGTTATGTTAGCTCATTCTGGTTTTTACGACGGTTTAGAATTCCACAGAATTATTAAAGATTTTATGATTCAAGGTGGAGATGGTGAACCACATCAAAAATTTTTAGATTACGTTATTAAAGGTGAATTTAAATCTAATGGTGTTGATAATAATTTAAAACATACTAGAGGTGTAATTTCTATGGCTAGAACTTATATTCCTGATTCTGGTACTTCTCAATTTTTCATTTGCCATAAAGATTCGCCTCATTTAGATGGCCAATATGCTGCTTTTGGCAAATTAGTTAATGGCTTTGATGTTTTAGATAAGATAGCAAGTGTTAAAGTCGATAGAAACGACGCTCCTATTGAAAATGTCATCATTGAAAAAATGGAAGTTATTGATGAGCCATTATATCCAGTTGAAAAAATTAAGGATATGTTATTTTAAAAAATGATTGAATTAAAAAATATCAGTAAGTCATTTGGAAATCTCATTGCTGTTAACAAGTTGAATTTAACTATTAACGATGGTGAAATTTTCGGCTTATTAGGCCCAAATGGGGCGGGAAAATCAACGAGTTTAAAAATGATTACCGGGATATTATCTCCTAGTGAAGGTGAAATTTTTATCGATGGTTTTTCTATGCAAAAAGAACCAACTAAAGCTAAGATGCTAAATGGATTTGTTCCTGATAGTCCAGATATGTTTTTAGGAATGACTGGAGCTGATTATCTTTCCTTTATCGCTTCAGTATACAATTTGAATTTAAATATTGCCAAAGAAGAAGGAATTGAATTAGCGAAAGAGTTTAATCTTTACGATGATTTAAATAACTATATTGTTAATTATTCTCATGGAATGCGACAAAAGATATTTTTAATTGGGTCCTTGTTACATAATCCTAAAAACTGGATTTTAGATGAACCTTTAACTGGTCTAGATCCTGAAGCTGCTTTTAATATCAAAGAAAAAATGAAAGATATCGCTCATTCTAATAAAGCGGTTTTATTTTCAACTCACGTCTTAGATGTCGCAGAAAAAGTCTGTGATCGAATAGGAATTATTTCAAAAGGCAAATTGGCTTTTGTTGGGACTTTGGATGAGTTGAGAAACCTTCAACACGAACAAGATAAGTCATTGGAGGCTTTGTTTTTGGAGTTGACAAAAGAGTAATGAAAAATTTTATCTTTTTAGTAAAAGCTATATATTCATGTTCATTAGCTACATCTAATAGAACCAAAAAATCCAATAAACCAATCAAAGGTTCTTTAGCAATTCCTCAATTTATTGCCTCTTTATTGATTTTTGTTGTTTTCGGTTCTTTATTTATTAACGCTTTAACTACATATAGAAGTTTAGAAGCCGATAATTTAATAATTGAAAAGTTTTTGCAAACTTCACTTAGCTTTTCAATAATATATTGTTTCTTTTTTGCTTTAGGATATATTCCTCAGATTTATTTTGATCCAAAATCTGATTTTTTATTGGCTTTACCAATTTCAGGAACGCGGTTATTTTTAGCAAGAGGATGTTTAAATGTCATTTTTAGTTTTTTATATGGTGGCAATTTAATTTTAGCTCAGTTATTAGCTTGTTGTTTTGTTTTAAAATTGCCTTGGTATAGCTATATAATGGCTATCGCTATCTTTTTATCTTTAATATTGACGATTTCTTTTTTGGCATTTATAATAGCTAATTTATTTTCATTAATTAAATCATTTTCAGCCAATAAGACTTATGCTTCTATGTTTTCCATGGTTTGTTTTTTAATAGGCGCATTTAGTTTAGCGATGGTTTCAATAACTACCCCAAGTGTCGATTATGAACTAACAAACACTGAAAATTTAGCTAATGTCATGTCTGAATTAAATACGTATTATAAATTCTCTTTAATAATCAACTGGTCGGGAATTATTCCAAGTAAATCGATGCTATTATACAATTCAAGTTATTATTGGAATTGGCTATATGGGTTTATTATTGATGTTGTTGTAATAATATGTGGAATTATTCTTTCAAACAAGTTATATATTAAGAATTTAAATAACAGCGCTAAAAAGAATAAAAAGCAGTTAAAAGGGCGTGATTTTGAAAGAAAAATCGATATTAGTTTTAAACAAAGAAAAGAATTAACCATCTATCTTAAACGTGAGTTTAATTTATTAAAAGCTAATCCTTCTAGTTTAATTAGCTGTTTAATTACGTTGATTTCAACACTTGCTACGATATCTGTTTCTATCTGTTTAACTTATTTTGTTTCTACTAAAGATAATAATATATCACCTATAATTGAAATGGTATGTTCAATGTTATGGATTATATGTATATTTAATCCATTTTCATCGTATATAAATTTATCTTTAGAAGGAAGTAGTTTTGCTTATTTAAAAACATTGCCTATCAATAGGCAAAAATATATAATCTCTAAAATGATTCCTGGTGGATTAATTAATTTAATAGCTTCTATTGTGGTTAGTATCGTATTTTCTTCTATCTTTAGATTTCCGATTTTAAATTTGATATTTTTGACGATTTTAACTGTAATTATTTCTCAAGCTAGCAATGTGTTTTCTTTTTATTGTGGTTGCAAGTTTGTTAATTTTAATATGCAATCAAGCGCTGATATTCAAAAAGGTATGGGGGCATTAGCAATAACATTTTTGAGCTTAATTTTCCCAATTGTCAGCTGGGGATTAACTTTGTTATTTTATTTTATTAATCCAAGTTTATTTTATATAGGATATATAATATCGAGTTTTATATACATAGGAATTGGAATTCTATTTTATAAAATGTCATTTAATAAAGTTAAATTTTTATTTGAAATGGATATATAGTTATGATTTATGTAATTTCTTCTAGCGATTCAAATTTATTGAAACAAGCTATTTATAAAAACATCAAAGATAAAGGCATTGAAGTTAACGAGTTTAATGTCCAAAGTTTTGATATGTATAATCAACTTATTCAAGATGCTATTGATTCTGCAACCCAAACTTCTTTTTTTGATAGTATGAAAGTAGTTATTTGTTATAATTGTTATTTCTTATCTGATCAAGCTCCAGCAATTGCTAGTTGGCGCTCTAAGATGGATTTTACTAGTTTGGAAAAATATGTCGCTAATCAAAATCCAGAATGTGATCTTTATTTAACTAGCTTAGGTAAGTTAAATTCAGAATCTTCTAACAAATTAATTAAACTGTTAAAACAAAATGCTAAAATTGAAAATATTCAAACTAAAACAAGCGATGATTTAGTTAATATAGGTATTTCATATGTTGGAAATAATTTAGCAGAAATATCTAAAGATGCTATCTTGGAAGTCGTTAAAAGAACTAATAACGATTATACATTGATGATTAACACTTTAGATAAATTGATGTGTTATACCAATAAAATTAGAATTGAAGATGTAAATGTGTTAGTCGCCCCTAAATTGGAGGATGATATTTTTGTTATTGTTAACGATCTGTTTAAGTTTTTGATAAAAGACGCTATTCACTCATATAGAGATTTGATTTCAAAAGGAAACTATCCAGTTAGTTTAATACCTGTATTTGCCAGTCAATTTGAATTTTTATATGAAGTTAGCAAGTTAACTGAAGAGCATCTTTCTAACGATCAAATAGCTAATCAGTTAAAATGCAAGTCAGGTAAAGTGTATTATGCTAAAAAATCATTAGGTAATTTTACATCAAACGATATTTTAAATATGATGGTTGATCTTCACGAAATAGAAGTTAATATTAAGTTTGATTTAGATAACCCTAACGACAGATTAGAAATTTTTATTTTGAACTTTAGAAAGAATTATTTTCACAAATAAAAAAACTACTAAGACAAAAAGCTTAGTAGTTAGTTTATAAAGTAAAATTAAATTAATTAAGCGCGTAAAGTGTTAACTAATTTGTTTAAGCTGGCTTTTTGACGATTAGCAGTATTTTGCTTTTGAATACCATCACTGACGCTTTTATCGATTAAAGAGGTAGCTTTAGCTAACAATTCTTCAGCCTTAGCTAAATCTTTAGCTTCAACAGCGAGTTTGACTTTCTTAATAGAAGTTCTAACTGCAGATTTTTGTTGAGAATTAGCAACGTGAGCTTTTTCATTTGTGAGGATTCTTTTCATTTGTGACTTAATTTGTGCCATATAAAATAATTCACTCCTTTCACATACCGATTTATATTAACATAACTAAGGAAGAATTTACAAGGAAATTATTCTTTTTTTGCTTAACAATGCCTTATAATACTATGTAGTTATGGATTTGAGTTTAAAAAAAGAAGATTGTGTAATTCAGTTAGATAAATTGAATAAAGCAGATAATTATCTGACATTTAATTCTTATACCTCATTTAATATTTCTGAAGAGGAATACAATAGAAATAGTACTATTTTTGATTTGTTAGATAAAAATTCCGACAAGTGTTTTAAGGATGTAATTTTATTTAATTCTAAAGGGAATAATATAGTAAAAATGGACTATGTTTTAATTGTTAAAGATAATTTAGTTTTAGTCCAAAAATGTAACTATTTAGGCGAGTTAAAATATAAATCTAAAAAAGAAGTTAGTTTAACATATTCTAAAAATGACGAAAAATTAACTGTTACTAGAGAAAATCCATATTTGAAAATGAAAAAATTTAAAAAACAGTTAATTAGATATTTTTCTAATTTGAATATAAAAATTAGATCCACTCAAATATATTCAGTAATATTGTTTACAAATGAGGAATTGACATATCAAGAAGATAAATTAAATATCGAATATACTTTTTCTAATTTAAATAACATAACTAGTTATTTATCAAATTTAAAATGTGGAAATAAGAAAATTGATTTAGAATTCGATTTACCAAGTTACGATAAAGGTTATATTGAAAATCAAGGCTTTTTTAATTTAGCTTTAGTCGATGAATATTTTTTAGTCGATGATATATATTATCCTATAGACAATTTTAAATATGTAGTTTTTGATAGAGAATCTAACTTAGCTTTATTAGAAGATCAAAATGGAAAATCTATTTATCTTAATTTAGATAAATCAAAAATTAAAACTAATAACAATACTAATTTAAAATTGTCTAAAATAGATTTTATCGCTTTAAATCAAGCACTACATCATTCAAAAAGCCCAACTATTTCAATTAATATATTAATTAATAAGGCTAAAAAAGCTAATTCTAAGTTTGTGACATCTACTTTGTTAGCTAGCTTGTGTTTTATTTTAAGTGTCGTGTTTTTAACTTTGGCTTTAATTAGCAAGTTAAAGTTTCACTATTTTTTAACAATATTATTTGCGTGTTTGTTGTTTTTAGCAATTGTTTTTAGTTTTCTAAATCTTTTTAAAAATAGAGCTTCTTTAAAAAAGATATCTAAGATTTCCAATAATAATTTAAAATGGAAAGAAAATTTAAAGACTGAAAAATTCGATATGACTAGATATATTGAAGATATTAAAAAAGAAGATAACCAAATTTAATTGTGGTATTATTTTATAGGCGATATTAAATATGAGAAAAAATAAGACTATCTTTTTAATCAGTATATCTTTTTTACTTACTAGTTGTACTTTCCATTTTGAAACATCTTCATCTTCAACTGAATCAATTGGCAGTTCAACTAATTTAGTTTCATCGGTTTCATCAACTGAAAGTATTAATAGTCAATTATCTTCAAGTTCTATTTCTAGTTTAATTAGTTCTTCAAGTCAATATTTTCCTGATCCATATATAGGCGTAAGTCAAGAAGAATTTTATTCTTCATATAAAAAAGCTACATCTAATTTAGATGCTTATTATAGAAGTCAGCATGGTTTTCTTTCAGGTGATTTAGATGTTCCTAATAAAAAAGAACCTACTATAGCTACCAATCAACCTAAAACAGATGGTTTATATGATAAAAACCTTACGAAATATTATACATATAATGCTGAAAACGAACCTATTTCATATAAGATTGTCGATTCTAACAACAATGTTGTTAATGAAATTTTTAAATCTGGTGCTTATGTTAGTTTAGAAGAAGTAGCAGCATATATTTGGGCTTTTAACGATATTCCTAGTAATTACACATCTAAAAAAAGTGGAAATCCTTCAAATAGTATTTGGGGCAAGTATTTAAGATTAAATCATTCTATCTTTTTAGGTGATGTTGAAAAATATCCATATGAACCTGTTTTACCTGATATCGATGGCGCTGGTGGATTTATTACTTATTATGAATTAGATATAGGAGATTATTCATATAATAACGGAAAAAGAATAAATAGAGGTACTTGTAGAATTGTCTATACTAGATATTATAATACTTCAACTCCAATGGAAGTTTTAGACTCTTCAAATAGGCATGTATTTTACACATATAACCACTATAATGATTTTCAAGAATATTTAAATTATGAAAATGGTTGGGGCGAAATTTTTGGTAATATCACCGGTGGTGGGAAATTAAATTCTACTACCGATTATAATCCGACACCATATGTCGAAGTTAATGGTGTTAATTTTTAGCGAGTTTTCTTTAAATATGGTAAGATATTTAAAAGAGAGGTCTTATTATGGAATATAATAAATTAATTGATTCAACCTTACTTAGAGCAGATGCTACTCAACAAGAAATTATCGATTTATGTCAAGAAGCTAAAAAGTACAATTTTGCTTCTTGTTGTGTAAATGGTGACTATGTTGGATTAGTTCATCGTCAATTAGAAGGAAGCGATGTTAAAACTTGTACGGTTGTCGGTTTTCCATTAGGCGCTATGTCAACAATTGCAAAAATTGAGGAAGCTAAAGAATCTATTTTTGAAGGTGCCGATGAAATTGATATGGTCATAAATATCTCTTGGTTAAAAGATAAAAAATACGATGATATTCTCTACGAATTAAAAAGAATGAGAAGAACTTGTTATACTGAGCAGCATCCTATAATTTTAAAAGTAATTATTGAATGTTGTCTATTAACTAAAGAAGAGAAGATTAAAGCTTGTGAACTATGCAAAGAAGCCGGTGTTGATTTTGTTAAGACTTCTACTGGTTTTTCTAAGTATGGGGCTACTGTTGAAGATGTTAAATTGCTCCATGAAGTATGCGGAGATTTCCCAAAGATTAAGGCTTCTGGTGGAATTAAAACCAAAGAATTTATGGAAGAATTAATTCAAGCTGGAGCTAGTAGAATTGGAACTTCTAACGGACCTAAATTAGTTGAATAAGAAAATGGCTAGTAAATGATATATCACCACATAACTATCTAGATTAAGGGTATATACAAACTAGCCATTTTTTAATCTAAATTAATTAAATTGACGCTAATTAGAGGAGCTTTTTCAGTTGTTCTTCTCATTTCAGAAGTTACAGCTTCAATTATTTTGTTTTTATATGTATCAATATTTGCTTTATCGTCATTTAACATTTTATTTAAATATGATGCCAATAGATTTTTAGCTCCGTTATACGCTTTGATTGAATCGGTTTTATTGACAAAGCCTTTAAAAGTTATTTGAGGTTCGCCAATTATACATTTGTTTTTAAATGAGAAGGTAGCTGATAAAATAGCTACACCGTAATTAGCCATGAGATTTCTTTCATCGACGATGTTGTTTTTTACATCTCCAACTCCCAAACCATCGATAAAAGTTGATCCAGGTGTAAATATTTGAGGGACTGGTTGAATTATATTACCAGCTCTATCAAAACAAAGAGCCATACCATTATCTAACAAGAATATTTTATCTGAAGCAAAGCCCATAGCTTCTGCGATTTTAGCATTAGCCATCAAAGATCTAAATTCACCTTGAACCGGCATATAATATTTAGGATTGAACATAGAAATCATCATTTTGATATCTTCTTGTTGAGCGTGCATTGCAGAAAGATCTTGTCTTTTTAAGAAAATTACTTCGCAATCTGTTTTATATAACTCATCTTCAGCTTCCGTAGCTAGAGTTTCAATACTAGCAGCAGGAGGTGCAGCCATAACAAACGCATCGTTACTATTGATAGTAATATATTTAGAAAGTTCGCTTTCTTGTTTAGCTAAGCTAATTATTGTGTTAAATAATTCTTCTCCTCTTCCAGTAATTAAGACGACAATATCTTTGCTAGGGTAATTGTTAATTTCTTGAATTCCACATTGATTAGCTCTAGGAATAATTAAATCGCCATTAGAAATAAAATAAGGTAAAACATCTAGTAGTTTTGGATTAGTGATAACTAGTCTTTTCTTATTGTCAATAACTAATTTAACAATTTCAGAGATGTTGTATAAATTTTGGTTGTAAGTGGCAATAAAGACTCTTTTTTCACCTTCTTCAATGAGATTTTTAATATGAGGAGTTAATTTATGTGTAGGAGAAGCTATACCTTTAGCATCAGCGCTTGAAGATTCACATAACATTAATAAAGTCTTTTTCTCTTCAGCGATTTTTGCCATTTTAGGAACATCGATAGTAAAGTTACCTTGAGCTCCAAAATCAGTGATGAAATTTCCAGTAAAAACTATGTTACCAGCTTGAGTTTCAATAGAAAAACCAAACGATTCCATAACAGAATGCGTAGTTGCAAAAAAGTGGAATGGATAACCTGAAATTAACATATCATCAGAAGGTTTAATTATTTTCCAGTTGAAGTTTTTATATCTGTTACCATAGTCTTCTTCAATGATAGTTTTAGTAGTGAAAGTCGTATAAATAGGTATGTGAAAACCTATCTTTTTTAATAAATAAGGCAAAGCGTTATATTCATCATCGTGACCATGAGAAATAATAACAGCTTTCACTTTTTCTTTATTTTGTTCTAAATATGAAAAATCCGGGATGATTATATCGACACCTGGGGTTGATAAATCAGGGTATTTTGAACCGCACTCAATTACAAATATCGCATCTAAAGTTTCGATACAATAACAGTTTTTTCCATTTTCATCTAACCCGCCTAGGGCGTATACTTTGACACAAGGTAAACCGACATTGTTGTATTTTTGTCCAGCCATTGTTAACTCCTTACTATATAATTCACAACTAAAGTTTGGCACTATAAACAAGTTTTATAAATTTAAAAACGCTTTAGTTATCTAATTCGTTTATATAATATACTAAATTAAACATAATTTCTATTAAAATATTTAAGAAAGCGTTTATTAAAAAACAAAAAAGATATATTTAATTAAAAGAGAGGGTAAAATTTATGGAAAAAGAAGCAGTAGTGGCAACTAGTAATATTCACAAGATAGAAGAATTTAAAAGAATGTTAGAACCGTTAGGTTTTAAAGTGTATTCTTTAAAAGATTTTAATATTGATTTAAATGTTGAAGAAACTGGCTCTACTTTTGAAGAAAATGCATTAATTAAAGCTAGATATATTTCTAATAAGCTTCCTAATAAAATAATTTTTAGCGATGATTCAGGTTTAGAAGTTCACGCTTTAAATAATTTTCCTGGTATATATTCTCAAAGATTTATGGAAAATAGTTCTTATGAAGATAAACAAAATGCAATTATTAAAATGCTAGAAGATAAAAAAGATAGAGGAGCTAATTTTACTTCCGCTATCGCCTTAGTTAATTTTAAAAATGAAGATAAGGTTTTTGTTGGAAAGACTCAAGGGGAAATTTTATATCAAATCACTGGCGAAAATGGTTTTGGCTATGATCCAATTTTTTATTCATATGAATTGAAAAAATCGTTCGGAGTTGCTAGTCCAAAAGAAAAAGACTCTGTCTCTCATAGAGGCAAAGCCTTAAAATTGATGTTAGATTATTTAAAAGAAAATTTAGATTAGAATAATTTTTCTCTAACGATAGTTTGATTTCTATCTGGACCGACTGAAATAATAGAAACTTTTAATCCGGTAATTTCTTCGATGGCTTCAATATATTTCTTACAATTAGTAGGAAGTTCATCATAACTTTTACAATTAGAGATATCTTCTTTAAAAGTAGGTAGAGTAATATAGTTTGGTTTGCATCTATTATAAGCGTATAAATTAGAAGGAACATAGTCGATAGTTTTTCCATCTAATGAATAAGAAACGCAGATTTTAAGTTCATCTAAAACTGATAAAACATCTACTAACATTAAAGCTAAATGTTGCATGCCAGTGATGTTTTTAACGTAATTTAGCACTACGCAATCTAAATAACCTATTCTTCTTGGTCGTTTGGTAACTGTTCCATACTCATGTCCTTTTTCACGCAATAAATCGGCATTTTTATCAAAGAGTTCAGAAGGGAAAGGGCCTTCGCCAACTCTAGTAGTATAAGCTTTAGCTACACCCAAAACTTTATCTAAAAGATAGCAAGCAACTCCGCTATTTAAACTTACGCCATTTGCTAAAGGTGAAGAAGAAGTAACATAAGGATAAGTGCCATGATCTAAACATAACATGGCTCCTTGAGCTCCTTCAAAAAGGACTTTTTTATTTTCTTTTATATATTTGTTAATGAGAATTGAGGTGTTAGTAATTTTGTCTTTGAATATTTCAGCGTATTTTTTTAAATACGAGTAGACTTCATCGAAGCTATATTCTTTTAAATTGTAAGATTTCAGTTCGATATTAATTATAGGTAGAATGCTTTTAAGGTGATCTTTAAGATATTCGTCTTCAAGTAAATCTCCCATTCTTAAGCCAATCCTTTCAGCTTTGGAAGTATAGCAAGGTCCAATGCCTTTTTTGGTTGTACCTATTTTAGCTTGACCTAGGTTTGCTTCTTTCGCTCCATCAAGATCAATATGATAAGGCATTAAGATATTAGCTCGATCAGAAATAACAAGTTGATATTTTGTTATGCCTTGGCTTTCTAATAAATCTAGTTCTCCTTTTAAAGCTTCTAGATTGACAACAGTTCCATTAGCGATAACATTGATAGTATTTGGATTAAAAATTCCAGAAGGAACTAATTTTAAAGCGTAGCGATGATTGTTATATACGATAGAATGACCGGCGTTATTTCCGCCTTGGGATCTTACTACCATATCGGCTTGTTGGGCAAAATAGTCAGTGATTTTGCCTTTACCTTCATCGCCCCATTGTGAACCTTGGATTACTAATTGTGACATTTTAAAAACCTCTTTTCTAAAAAATGATAATAGTTTTAAAAATAAGTCCTATTACTTTGATATATTATCAAAACTTCATCTCTATTTCAAATATTTACATCTAAAATCACATGGCTTAAAATAATAAAGATTGTACTTATTAGATATGGATAAATTTATTGACATAGTTAAAGTTATCGTTATTGGAATTGTCGAAGGAATAAGTGAATGGTTACCTATTTCTTCAACAGGGCATATGATTATTTTAGACAAGTGGTTTAATATTTCTACAAAATTTGGTCAAGAATATTGGTCATTCTTTTTGGTAGTAATTCAATTAGGGGCAATTTTAGCTGTAGTTGTTACTTTTTTTAAGCAACTTTGGCCATTTTCTAAATCTAAAACTGATGAAGAAAAAAAATCGATATATAAAACTTGGCTAAATATTGTAATAGGCTGTTTACCTGCTGCTATTTTAGGCTTGTTTTTAGATGATATTTTAGATAAATACCTATATAACTATATTACTGTTGCTATAACTTTAATTGTCTATGGTGTTTTCTTTGTTTTATTAGAATATATTTTTAAAAGAAAACAAGTAGGTTTTAAGGTCAATGATATTTATTCTCTTTCTATGAAATCGGCTTTAATTATTGGTTTAGCTCAAGTTTTAGCTTTGATTCCAGGAACTTCAAGAAGTGGAGTTACTATTTTAGCGGGAATGTTAATTGGATGTTCAAGAGAAGTATCGACAAAATATTCTTTCTTTTTATCGATTCCAGTTATGTTAGGTGCTTCTTTATTAAAGGGAGTTAAATTTGCCGTTAGCGGAGAAACTATCACTAGTTTTGAAATAATTTTACTTGTAATTGGAATAGTAGTGGCTTTTGTTATCTCTTTAGTAAGCATCAAGTTCTTAACTAATTTTGTTAAAAATCACAGTTTTACAGTTTTTGGATATTATAGAATAGCATTAGGAATATTATTGATAGTTTTATTTGTGACAGTTTTGAAAGATAATTCTACAATAGCAAGTAATTTTATGTCTATTTTAAATTTTATTGATTATAATAATTTTGCAAGAAGTTTAGTTTAAATATGGAAGAATATTTATTAGGTATAGATATCGGTTCAACTACAGTTAAATTTACTATAATTGATAATGCTAATAATATAGTTTATAACTCGTACGAAAGACATTATTCTCAAGTTAAAAAAGCCGTTTTAGAACAAATTCAAAAGATTAAAAATCAATATGAAAATATTTTGTTTCACGTTTCGATAACTGGTTCAGCTGGTATGGGGTTAGCAAGTAAAACTAATATTGGTTTTGTTCAAGAAGTTCAAGCTTCTTATTTGGCTGTTAAAAAATATTATCCTCAAACTGATGCTGTTATCGAATTAGGTGGTGAAGATGCCAAGATTATTTTTATTAGCGGTGGATTAGAACAGAGAATGAATGGAACTTGTGCTGGAGGTACAGGGGCATTTATCGATCAGATGGCTGCATTATTAAATATCGATATTTCTAAATTAGATGAATTGTCTTTGAAATATAAAAAGATTTATCCTATCGCTTCTAGATGCGGGGTCTTTGCTAAATCAGATATTCAACCATTATTAAATCAAGGTGCTAGTAGAGAAGATGTGGCTATGTCGATATTTTTCGCTGTAGTCGATCAAACTATTTCTGGATTAGCTCAAGGTAGAAAAATATCTGGAAACATTTTGTTTTTAGGTGGGCCATTATCTTTTTTAAAAGGTCTGCAATACGCTTTTAAATCGAGATTGAAATTAAGTGATGAGCAAGCTAATTTTCCATCAAATGCTAAAAACTTTGTTTCTTTAGGTGCGGCAATTTATTCTAAAAGTCAAAAGGAAACATATTCTTTAAATCAGCTTGAAGAAATTATTTCTAAAGCGGATTTATCAGGGAAAATTATTTATTCTCAACCGCTATTTTCAAGTGAAAAAGAATACCTTCAATTTTTAAAAGATCACGAAGATGTTAAAGTTAAATATTCTGATTTATCTACATATAAAGGGGAAGCATATTTAGGAATAGATGCTGGCTCAACTACGACAAAGTTAGTTTTACTTTCTAAAGATAATAAGATACTATTTTCACATTATTCAGCTAATAATGGACAACCAATCGATACTATTATTAAACAATTGAAACTTATCTATCAAAATGCTAGTGACGATTTAAAAACAGTTTCAGGTGCAGTTACTGGTTATGGTGAAAACCTTATTAAATCAGCTTTAAAAATCCCATATGGTTTAGTTGAAACTGTTGCTCATTATAAAGCTGCTAGCTATTTTGAACCTGATGTCGATTTTATTATCGATATCGGTGGTCAAGATATTAAATGTTTTAAAATTAAAAATCACGCGATTGATTCAATAATGTTAAATGAAGCCTGTTCTTCAGGATGCGGTTCATTTTTACAATCTTTTGCTAATGCTATGTCAATAGGAGTTAGCGATTTCGCTAAATTAGGTCTATATTCTAAACATCCAGTAGAATTAGGCTCAAGATGTACTGTTTTTATGAATTCTTCAGTTAAACAAGCTCAAAAAGAAGGAGCGAGTTTAGAAGATATTTCAGCTGGTTTATCTTCATCAGTAGTAAAAAACGCTATATATAAAGTGATTAGATTTAAATCTCCAGCTGAATTAGGTGATAAAATTGTCGTTCAAGGCGGTACTTTTTTAAACGATGCTATTTTAAGAGCATTTGAAATGGAAACTAACAAGAAAGCTATTAGACCATCTATAGCAGGATTAATGGGGGCATTTGGAGCTTGTTTATATGCTAAAGAAAAAGCTAAATCATCTGATTCTAAAATTATTACTAAAGAAGAATTAGAGAATTTTAGTTACACTTCAATTGGAACGATATGTCGAGCTTGTACAGCTCATTGTAATTTGACAATAATTAAATTTAACGATGGTAGAAGTTTTGTTTCAGGAAATAAGTGCGAAAAAGGCGAAGGTAAAGAAGTTTCTAATTTAAATCTCAACCTCTATGATTACAAATATTCTAGAATAACTAAGCTTCTTGATAAAAAGAAAGAAACTATTGGAAAAGTCGGATTGCCATTAAGTTTAGCGATGTATGAATTTTTACCTTTTTGGGATGGATTTTTTACTGATTTAGGTTTTGAAGTAATTTTATCTAACAAATCAACTCGTCAACTTTATTTTGAAGGTCAACATACTATTCCTTCTGATACTATATGTTATCCAGCTAAGTTAATGCATGGACATATTGAATCTTTATTGAATAAAAATGTCGATTTTATATTTTATCCTTCTTCAACTTATAATATCGATGAGCATCGTTCTGATAATCATTTTAATTGTCCAGTTGTCGCTTATTATGGTGAGCTTTTAAAAAAGAACAATTTAGAATTAAATTCTGACAATTTTTTAAATCCATTTATTGATTTAAACGATGTTAGAAAGACTTGTTTAACTCTTAAAAAAGCACTAGGAAAATACAATTTTTCTTATAATAAAATTCATAGGGCATTTAAATGTGGAAGAGCGAATTATTTAAAATATAAAGAGGATGTAATTGCTAAAGGAGATGAAATTGTTAATCTTGCCAGGAAACAAAATAAAACAATTATCGTTTTAGCAGGTAGACCATATCATATCGACAAAGAAATCAATCACGGAATAGATACTTTGATAAATTCTTTGGATATGGCAGTAGTTAGCGAAGATTATATAGCTAGCAAACAGCTTTATAAAGTTCCAACTAAAATTTTAAATCAGTGGACATATCACGCTAGGTTATATTTAGCTAGTAATTATATTATCAATCAAAAAGATATGGAATTAGTTCAGTTAGTTTCTTTTGGATGTGGATTAGATGCTATTACTAGCGATGAAGTTAGATCTATTTTAGAATCAAACGGCAAGTTTTATACGCAACTAAAAATTGATGAAATATCAAATTTAGGTGCTGTTAGAATACGTTTAAGATCGTTAAAAGCGGCAATTGAAGAGAAAAAAGATTATGAGCGAAAGAAAAAAGTTTTTTAAGAAGTTGAAAAAGGAAGGATATACGATTTTACTTCCTAACATGTTACCTACTCACTTTAAATTGATTAGGGAAGTTTTACTTAAAGCTGGTTATAAAGCTGAACTCATTTTAGATGAAGGTAGAGAAATAAAAGATGAAGGTTTAAAAAACATTCATAACGATGCATGTTATCCTGCTTTAGTAGTTACTGGTTCATTTATTTCAGCATTAAAATCAGGAAAATATGATTTGAATAAAGTGGCGGTTATTATTACTCAAACTGGTGGAGGATGCCGTGCTTCTAACTATTTACCTTTAATTAAAAAGGCAATGGAAAAGACTTTTCCACAAGTTCCAGTTATTTCTTTAAATATTTCAGGTTTAGAAAAAGAACGCTCATTTCCAATGAGTTTACCTCTTTTGTTAAAGTTTGCATCTAGTGTGTATTATGGCGATTTACTTATGGTTTTATATAATCAAACTAAACCATATGAAGCTTATTTGAATCAAGTTGATCAAATTCAGGATAAATGTGTAAATTATTTAATTGATCAGTTAAATCATCGTAAATTTAATAGGCATAAATCTAATTATGAATATATTATCAATCAGTTTAAACAAGTAAAATTACCTAGTGTTAGAAAACCTAAAGTTGGAATTGTCGGAGAAATTTTTGTCAAATATTCCTCGTTAGCTAACAATCATCTTCTCGATTTTTTGATTGAAGAAAATACTGAACCAGTAGTACCATCTTTATTAGAGTTTTTGTTATATTGTCTAGTGAATAATCAAATAGATTATAAATATTACGGCCACTATAAATTAATCCATCATTTTTCTAAAATAGGTTATAAATATTTAAATTATCAAAATAAGAAAATGAACAGGATGTTACAAGAAAACAATTTTGATTCATATGAAGATTTTGATGAAATAAAAAACGCCTGTCATAAAATTATCGATCAAGGTGTCAAAATGGGAGAAGGGTGGTTAATTCCTTCTGAAATGGTAAATATGGCTGAAAGAGGAATAAAAAACATTGTTTGTGCTCAGCCTTTTGGTTGTTTACCTAATCACATAGTTGGAAAAGGAATGGTTAGACCTATTAAAAAACTCTATCCTGATATTAATATTGCTCCGATTGATTATGATCCAGGCGCAAGTAAAGTCAATCAGGAAAATAGAATTAAATTAATGTTGTCAAATCTTGAAAATGAAATAGAAAAATAAGTACATAATTTGTATTATATTATTAAGGAGCCAAATTATGAATAAAGTCATTGTAATATCTGATTCTACCTGCGATTTAACCAGTAAACAAATTGAAGATAATTCTATTAAAATCATTCCTCTTCACGTTATTTTTCCTGCTGAAAATATCGATTATTTAGATGGTGTTGATTTAACAAGTGAGGAATTGTATAAAAAAGTTAGTCAATTAGGCTGTACTCCAAAAACTAGTGCGATTAATGTCGGTGAATTTATTAATTTTTTTAAACCATATATCGATGAAGGATACGACATTATCTATACCGGTATAGGTTCTGGTCTTTCTTCTACTTATCAAAACGCTTTATTAGCTAGTGAAGAATTAGGTAAAGATAGAATTGAAGTTGTCGATTCTCAATCTCTATCTACTGGAATAGGTTTATTAGTTTTAAAAATGTGCAAGTTTCGCGATGAAGGAGATGATGTTCATACAATAGCTAGTAAAGTTAGAAAATTAGTTCCTTTAGTTTCTGCTAAGTTTTGTATCAATGAACTTGATTATTTAAATAAAGGTGGACGTTGCTCAGGATTTACTAAAGCTATGGCTAATATCTTTTCTATTCACCCTGTAGCTATGGTTACTAACAATAAATTATCTTTATATAAAATAATTCGTGGTAAATATAGAAAATCGGTCGATTATCAGTTAAAAATGTTTGAAGAAGATTATCCTAATATCGATACATCTGTAGTTTTTGTTACTGATTCAGGACATATGGATGGTGAAAACGATTATGCTATTGAACAATTGTTAAAATATGTTCCAAAAGAAAATATCGTTCACACTGTTGCAGGTTGTGTTATTTCATCTCATTGTGGGCCTAAGACAATTGGAATTTTATATATAAGAAAACCAAAAGAAGAATAAAGAATAACTATGATATTTACCTCAATTCTAAGTATAGGATTGAGGTATTTTTTTAACTAGTTTTAAAACATGTAAAAACTTGTTGCTATTAACAACAAGTCTATTAAATTAGATGTAAGTTGATTTTATTCTAAACCTACACGCTTATAAATATCATCTACATGTTTTAAATAGTAAGAAATATCAAATAAGTTATCTAATTCTTCACTATTAAATATTTTTTGAATTGTTGGATCTTGTCTAAGTTGAGATTCTAAGTTTTGACCACCTAGAACAGCTTTCATAGCTAATGGTTGAACAAAATCATAAGCTTCTTCTCTTGAATATCCTTTCAAAATGATATTGGACATGATTCTTTGAGAAAAGAAGGCTTGCTTAGTGATTTGAATGTTTTCAAGCATCTTATCAGGGAAGATAGTTAAATTATTGATGACTCTTGTCATTCTTCTAACCATATATTCAAATAATTCAATTAAATCAACTAAGACAACTCTTTCTACTGAAGAATGGGAAATATCTCTTTCGTGATATAAAGCGTTATTTTCTAAAATGGTTGTTTGATAACCGCGCAGCATTCTAGCAGCTCCTGTTAAATTTTCACTAGAGATAGGATTTCTTTTTTGAGGCATAGATGAAGAGCCTTTTTGACCTTTAGAAAAACCTTCTTCTAATTCGTGGATTTCAGTTCTAGATAGATTTCTAATTTCGCAGCATATTTTTTCTATAGTTGAGCCGATTATTGCAACTACACTAGCATAGTAAGAATGTCTGTCGCGTTGAAGAACTTGAGTTGAAATATTGGTGTTTGTTAAGCCCAAACTAGAAGCGACATAATCTTGAACTTCAGGTGGGACGTTAGCAAAATTACCGACTGAGCCAGATATTTTACAGGCTTCTAAATCTTTTCTAGCTTGCTTAAAGCGTTTGAAATCTCTATTAAGTTCATCGTAATATAAAGCCCATTTTAATCCAAAAGAAGTTACTTCAGCATGCATACCATGAGTTCTAGCTATACAAGGGGTGTTTTTATATTGGATGGCTTTTTGTTTAACAGCTTGAATAAGTAAAACTAATTCATCCTCAATAATTTGATTGGCTTGTTTATATAGATATGACATAGAAGTATCGACGATGTCAGTGGAAGTTAAACCAAAATGCAACCACTTTTTTTCTTCACCTAAATAAGTATCTACGACTCTAGTAAAAGCTACTATATCATGATGGGTGATATTTTCTAATTCGATAATTTTAGCGACATCAATTTTAGCGTTTTTTTCAATTAGTTCAGCATCTTTAATTGGAACTACACCAATTTTAGCCCAAGCTTTAGTGCATTCAATTTCGGTTTTTAAATAGGCTTTGAATCTCGATTCATCATTAAATAAGTCGATAAGTTGTTTGCTAGCGTAACGTTCAATCATTTTATATCCTCTTTTTCTCTACTTTTTAATATTAACAACTAGCAAAAGACTAAGCAATAATTTTTAATAGTAGATTTGTGTAAAAAAGATATTTTGACTTAAAAAACAAATTGATAGCGCTTTAATAATTTTTTTATTTTCAAACTATTGAATAAATTTTTATGGTGTTTTATATTTTAAGTAAGATAGTAATCGTTAGAGCTATCAGTGATCTAAGTTATTATTTATTGCAAGAAAAATTGATATTAGCCTTATTGCTGACTAGTTCTTTGTGAAGTTGGATTAATACTTCATTTTATTGTTTTTATTTTTTACGATTTGGAGGGAAGAATGAAAAAAGTAGCGCTTATTATGGGATCTGATTCTGATTTACCTATTATGGAAAAAGGAATACAAGTCTTAAAAGATTTTGAAGTTCCTTTTGAGGTACATGTCTATTCAGCTCATAGATGCATTAACGAAGCTTTAGAATTTGCTAACAAAGCTATTGAAAACGATTTTGGGGTTATTGTTTGTGGGGCAGGAATGGCTGCCCATCTTGGTGGTGTTATAGCTAGTTCAACTGTTTTACCAGTTATCGGTATCCCTTGTTCAAGTAAACACCTAGAAGGTATGGACGCTTTATTATCGACAGTTATGATGCCAAAAGGTGTACCAGTTGCTTGTGTCGGTATTGATAATGCGAGTAACGCTTGTTTGTTAGCAATTGAAATTCTCGCTTTAAATGAACCAAAACTATTAGAAAAGTTACAACAATTTAGAATTGATAACAGAAATAAAGTTTTGGAAAAAAATGAATTAGTTTCTAAAAAATACAATTAAAAATAAAAGTTAAAATATGGAGGATATTATGAATTTAACTAAAAAAGAACAAAAATACGAAGGTAAAGCTAAGAAGGTCTTTTTAACTGAAGATCCTAACTACTATATCGTTTCGTATAAAGATGACGCTACTGCTTTTAACGGCCTTAAAAAAGGAACTATTATCGGTAAAGGGGCTATTAACAATAGAGTTACTAACTTTTTAATGAAAATGTTAGAAACTAAAGGGATTCCTACTGATTATGTAGAAGAATTAAATCACACTGAAACAATAGTTAAAGCGTGTAAAATTGTTCCTCTTGAAGTTATTGTTAGAAATATTGCTGCTGGATCTTTAGCTAAAAGATTAGGTTTAAAAGAAGGTGAAATTTTAAAATCAACAGTTTTAGAATTTTGCTATAAAGATGATGAATTAGGTGATCCTTTAGTTAATTCTTATCATATTGCCGCTTTAGGATTATGTTCAAAAGAAGATTTAGCTACTATTACTAATTACGCTTTAAAAATTAACGATATTTTAAGAGAGTACTTAAAACAAGATAATATCGATTTAGTCGATTTTAAATTAGAATTTGGTAAGTTAAATGATGGAACAATCATCTTAGCTGATGAAATTTCTCCTGATACTTGCCGTTTTTGGGATTCGACAACTCATGAAAAGCTCGATAAAGATAGATTTAGAAGAGATTTAGGAAATGTTGAAGAAGCTTATCATGAAGTTATTAAAAGATTAATGGGAGAAAACTAACTTCATGGCTAAAATAAATGAAGAGTGTGGTGTTTTTGGAATTATTAGTCAAAAAGAAGAAGATTTAGCAAATCTAACTTACGGCGGTTTATTTGCTTTACAACATCGCGGTCAAGAAGCTTGTGGTATTGCAATAAATAACGAAGGTATTTTTCACTATTATAAAGATTTAGGTTTGTTAAACGATGTTTTTACTAGTGAAAGATTAGCAAGTCTAGGTAAAGGCTCAATTTGTATTGGCCATGTTAGATATTCGACTTCTGGAGTTACTAATAGAATGAATGCTCAGCCTATGGTTGTAAATCATTCTAAAGGTCATTTAGCTTTATGTCATAATGGCAATTTAGTTAATTCATATGAATTGAGAAACAAATTAGAATTGGAAGGATGTATTTTCCAAACTACAACTGATACTGAAGTTATATCATACATTTTAACTAGGGAAAGAATAAATTCTAAATCTATGGAAGAAGCTTTAGATAAAACAATGGATGTTATTGACGGAGCTTATTCTTTAGTAATGATGACACCTTCTAAATTGATTTGTTGCCGTGATCCATATGGTTTTAGACCTCTTTGCTATGGTCAAATGGAAGATGGAAGTTATGTTGTAGCTTCTGAATCTTGTTCTTTAGATTGCGTAGGTGCTAAGTTAATTAGAGATGTAGAACCAGGCGAAATTTTAGTCTTTAATTTCGATGGAACTATTAATTCATATACTAGACATTGCAATAGCAAGAAGTCTTCTTTATGTATTTTTGAATATATCTATTTTGCGCGTTCTGATTCTATTATTGAAGGAGCAAGCGTGCATCAAGCTCGCGTTAAAGCTGGTGAATTATTAGCTAAAGAGCATAAAGTTGATGCTGATGTTGTAATTGGAGTTCCTGATTCAGGATTAGATGCGGCTATAGGATATTCAAAAGAATCTAAAATACCTTATGAAATAGGACTGTTAAAAAATAAATATATAGGTAGAACTTTTATTGCAAGTAATCAAAAACTTAGAGAACAAATGGTCAAACTTAAATTAAATCCTATTAAAGAAGTTATTCAAGGAAAAAGAGTTGTTTTAGTTGATGATTCTATAGTAAGAGGAACAACTTCTGCTAGATTAGTTAAGTTAGTTAGAGATGCTGGAGCTAAAGAAGTTCACATGCGTTTAACTTGTCCGCCATTTATTTATCCATGTTATTATGGAACTGATGTTGATTCTCAAGAAAATTTGATTGCTTTTCACCATACAATTCCTGAAATAGCTAAGATAATTGGAGTTGATTCACTCGGTTATCTTTCTTTAGAAGCTTTGGAAAAAATAGTTTGTCCTAGAAAATGCAATCAAGGATATTGTAAGGCGTGTTTCGATGGAGTTTATCCAACTAAAATACCATCAAACGCTTCAAAAAACCGCTTTGAAAACAAAATATCTGATGAATGGAAACAAAAACATTCACAAAGAAACAATAAAGGAGATTAATATGGAAAATTCCTCTTCAAAAGCATATGAACAATCTGGAGTTGATATAACTTCAGGCTATAAAGCAGTAGAATTAATGCAAAAGTATGTTCAAGCTACTTTACTTGATGGCGCTAAGATTGATAAAGGTGGCTATGGACTATTTGAACTTCCATCAAATTATACTCATCCTGTCTTAGTTAGCGGTACTGATGGAGTAGGAACTAAGCTCAAATTAGCGTTTATTTTGGAAAAGTACGACACAGTTGGAATTGATTGTGTAGCAATGTGTGTTAATGATATTTTGCGTTTAGGTGCTAGACCAATCATATTTTTAGATTATATTGCTTGTGGTAAAAATCAACCGGAAGTTGTCGCTAATTTAGTTAAGGGCGTTTCAAAAGGTTGCATCGATTCTTATGCTTCTTTAGTTGGTGGAGAAACTGCCGAAATGCCAGGATTTTATAAAGAAGGCGAATATGATTTAGCTGGCTTTAGTGTCGGTATTGTTGAAAAAGATAAAATAATTGATGGTTCCAAATTAAAAGAAGGCGATGTCTTAATTGGCTTAGCTTCTTCAGGGGTTCATTCTAACGGTTTTTCATTAGTTAGAAAAGTCTTTGATATTGATAATAAATCTAAAGATGAACTTTTAAAGCCAGTTGCTGAATTAGGTGGAAAATCTTTAGGTGAAGTTTTGTTAGAACCAACTAAAATTTACGTTAAACCTGTTTTGGAATTGTTAAAAGAAGTTGAAGTTCACACTATTTCTCACATTACTGGTGGTGGTTATTATGAAAAGTTAGCTAGATCGATTCCAAAGGGTTTAAAAGGCGTAATATATAAAGATGAAATTGAGGTTTTAGATATATTTAAATACATTCAAAAAGTCGGGAATATTTCTATTCACGATATGTTTAACACTTTCAATATGGGCGTTGGTATGGTCTTAGCTGTTGATAAAAAAGATGTTGAAAAGACCATAGAAATTTTGAAAAATAACAATCAAAAAGCATATTGCATTGGTCAAATTGAAAAATCTGACAAAGAAAAAGTTGAGGTTAGATAATGAAATTAGATTTATTTGACGAATTAAAGGGCAGTTTGTATCCAGGTAGAGGAATAATTGTCGGTCAAATTGACTCACATACAATATGCTCAATCTATTTTATAATGGGAAGAAGCAAAAATTCTCAAAATAGAGTTTTTGTTGAAGATGGGGAAAATGTCAAGATTTTACCAGCAAATCCCAAATTAGTAGAAGATCCTAGTTTAATAATTTATTATCCAGTTAGAAAATACGACAATAAATTGATTGTTACTAATGGAGATCAAACAGACACTATCTATAATTTTCTTCAAGAAAATAAAAGCTTTGAAGAAAGCTTATTAACTAGAGAATTTGAACCTGATTCTCCAAATTTTACTCCGCGAATCTCTGCTATTATAGATTTTGAAAAAATGAATTTTAAATTGTCTATTTTAAAATCCGAAGAAAATCTCGGTTTAAATTGTCAAAGGTTCTTTTTTAATTATACATTTAATCCAAATTGCGGCTATTTTATCCATACTTATGCTACAAATATTCCTAGTGAATCTAACGTCTTATTAAGTTTTAATGGTGAACCTAAGTTAATCGATTTACCAAGTTTAAATATTGAAGAATTAGCGAGTAAAATTTGGAATTCATTAAACGAAAAGAACAAGATTTCTTTAGTTGTAAAATATATAGATGTTAAAACTAAACAGATCACTACTAAGATAATTAATAAATATAGCTTATCGGAGGAATAACATGAAAGAATTATTGTTAAAATACGGATGTAATCCTAATCAAAAGCAAGCTAAAGTATTTATGGAAGATGGTTCTGATTTGCCTTTTGAGGTTTTAAATGGTAAACCAGGGTATATCAATTTATTAGATGCTTTTAATTCTTATCAATTAGTAAGTCAACTTAAACAGGCTACCAATTTACCATCTGCTAGTTCTTTTAAGCATGTTTCTCCTACTTCAGCTAGCGTAGGTTCTATTTTGCCAACAAGCTTAAAAAAAGCGTGTTTTGTTAATGATGTTAATGGACTTGATGATTCTTTATTAGCCTGTGCTTATGCTAGAGCAAGAGGTACAGATAGACTTTCTTCATTTGGTGATTTTATCGCGTTATCTGATGAATGTGATTTAACTACTGCTAAATTGATTCATAGAGAAGTATCTGATGGTATTATCGCCCCTTCATATTCTAAGCAAGCTTTAGAACTTTTAAAGGAAAAGAAAAAGGGAAATTACTGTATATTGAAAGTTAATCCTAATTACGTTCCTAAAAAATTAGAAATTAGAGATGTTTTTGGCGTTTGTTTTCAACAGGAAAGAAATGATTATAGAGTGGATGAAAACACTTTTAAAGATATAGTAACTACAAATAAAAATTTAACCAAAGAGGCTATTTTAGATTTAACTGTAGGTTTAATTACTTTAAAATATACTCAATCTAATTCTGTTTGCTTTTCTTATCAAGGTCAAGCTATCGGTGTTGGTGCTGGTCAACAATCTAGGGTTCATTGCACAAGATTAGCAGGAAATAAAGCAGATTTATGGTTTTTAAGACAATCTGATAGAGTTTTAGATTTGAAGTTTAAATCTAATTTAAAAAGAGCTGATAGAGATAATTTGATAGATATTTACCTTTCAAATGACTATATGGATATTCTAGAAGAAGGTAAATGGGAAAATTATTTTGAAATTAAACCTGAACCATTTACTAGAACTATGCAAAAAGAATATTTATCTAATATTAAAGGTGTCAGTTTAACTTCTGATGCTTTCTTCCCATTTGGAGATAATATCGATAGGGCTAGTCAATCAGGAGTAAGTTATGTTGCTGAACCTGGTGGCTCAATTCGCGATGATGATGTTATTGCTAAAGCTAACTTATATAACATGGTTATGGTCTTTACACATTCGAGATTGTTTCATCACTAATTATGGAAAAGATAAATACTGCAGTTTTTGTTTCTGGAGGCGGAACTAATTTAGAACATTTAATTCTTTCTTCTAAAAAGGGAATTATGCCTCATGTTGATATAAAATTTGTCCTTTCTAACAAAAAGGATGCTTACGCTTTAACTAGGGCTAAAAATCACAATATCCCTAGTTATGTTAGTAAAGATGATAGTTATATTTTAAATTTACTTAAAGAAAACAACATACGTTTGATTGTTTTAGCTGGTTATTTAGCTATTTTATCAAGTGAATTTATTTCTAATTTCGAAAGAGAATTAAATGGCAAGATAATAAATATTCACCCTTCATTAATCCCTTCTTTTTGTGGAAAAGGTTATTATGGAATAAAAGTACATCAAAAGGCATTAGAATATGGAGTAAAAGTTTCCGGTGCTAGTGTTCATTTTGTCAATGAAATTCCCGATGGTGGAAAAATTATTATGCAAAAAGCTGTAAAAGTAAAAGATGATGATACTCCCGAAAGCCTTCAAAAACGGATAATGAGATTAGCTGAATGGAAGATATTGCCATTAGCGAGTGAAAAAGTCGCTAAGATGTTGTTAGGAGAAAAATGATGAAGATTGCTGTTGTTGGTTCTGGTGGAAGAGAGCATGTTATTGCTAGTTGTATTAGAAAAAATCCACAAGTTGAAAAGATTTATGTTTTACCAGGAAATATAGGTATGGAAGATGTTGCAATTCCTGTTAATATCTCCGCGTTAGATTTTCCAAGTATTTTAAAATTTTGTTTAGATGAAAAAATAGATTATGTCGTTGTTGGTCAAGATGATCCGTTAGCAAATGGTTTAGTTGATTTATTAGAAGAACATTCTATTCCTTGCTTTGGTCCAAATAAAAAGGCCGCACAGATTGAAGCTAGCAAAATTTTTGCACAAAGACTCATGGAAAAATACGATATTCCTACTGCTAAATTTGAAGTTTTTGAAAAATATGAAGATGCTAAAAAATATCTAGAAAGTGCTAGCTTTCCTCAAGTTATTAAAGCTGATGGATTAGCTTTAGGTAAAGGGGTAATAATCGCTAATAACTTGCAAGAAGGTCTTCAAGCGATTAAATCTATGATGTTAGATGCTAAATTTGGCCAAGCTGGTAACAAAATTGTTATTGAAGAATTTTTAACTGGACCTGAAGTTTCTGTTTTGACTTTTTGCGATGGTAAAACTATTTTACCAATGATATCTTCAATGGATCATAAACGCGCTTACGATAATAACAAAGGTCCAAATACTGGTGGAATGGGTACTATTTCTCCTAATCCATGCTATACAAAAGAAATAGAAGAATATTGCAAGAAAAATATAATTGATAAAACCTTATATGCTTTAAATCAAGAAGGTATTAAATTTAAAGGTTGTCTTTATTTTTCATTGATGTTAACTCCATTAGGTCCTAAAGTTATTGAATATAATTCTCGTTTTGGTGATCCTGAAGCTCAAGTTGTTTTACCTTTACTAAAAAACGATTTGCTAGACGTTATGCAACATGTAAGTAATGAAACTTTAAATCAAGTGAATCTTAAATTTAAAAACGAATATGCTTGCTGCGTAATTTTAGCTAGTAAAGGTTATCCAGATTCTTATCAAAAAGGTTATCTAATAGATTTAAACGGCCTTAAAAATGTATATTTTTCTGGTGTAAGTAAAAAAGATGGTAAGTTAGTTACTAATGGCGGAAGAGTATTAGGGATTGTTAATTTTGGAAAATCTCTACAAGAAGCTATTTCTAACACTTATAAAGATGTTAGAAAGATTTCATGTGAAAATTTATTTTATAGAAAAGATATTGGCAAATCAGGTATAGATTTTATTAAAGGAGAGAATTAGTATGGTCTATAGAATATACGTTAGAAAAAAAGAAGGTTTTAATGCTAAAGAAAAAGGTTTACTTAGTGATTTAAAAACGTTTTTAGGCATTTCTAATTTGGAAAATGTCAAAATATTTAATCGCTATGATCTAGATGAAATTTCTGAAGAAGATTTTAAAAAAGCTGTCGATTTGATTCTTTCTGAAAAGCAAGTTGATGAAACATATACTAGTTTAAATGATGATGCTTCTATAGTATTTGGCGTTGAATATCTTCCGGGTCAATTTGATGTTAGAGCTAATTCGGCTAGTCAATGTATTCAATTGTTAACTCAAAAACAAAGACCGTTAGTTAAAACAGCTACTATCTATAAACTTTATGGTAATTTATCAAATGATGATGTTAAAAAGATACAAGATTATTTAATTAACCCTGTTGAAGCTCGACTTGCAAGTTTATCTTCTTATGATAGTTTAATTGAAACTTATCCTAAACCTAACAAAGTAAAAATTATCGATGGCTTTATTTCATATACTAAAAATCAACTTGAGCAATTTTTAACTAGTAATGGTTTAGCTATGGATTTAGCGGATTTAGAATTTTGCCAAGAATATTTTAAATCTGAAAAAAGAGATCCAAGTATTACTGAAATTAAAGTTATCGATACATATTGGTCAGATCATTGTCGTCACACTACATTTTTAACTCAATTGGATAATGTCATTTTTGAAGATAGCACTATTCAAAAAGCTTATGAAGAATATCTTGAATATAGAAAACAAGTAAATGATAAAAAACCAATTTGTTTAATGGATATTGCTACAATCGGTATTAAAGTATTAAAAAAACTAGGCAAATTAGATAAGCTAGATGAATCAGAAGAAGTTAACGCTTGTACTGTAAAAATAAAAGTCGACGTTGATAATAAATTAGAAGATTGGTTGTTGTTATTTAAAAATGAAACTCACAATCACCCAACAGAAATTGAGCCGTTTGGTGGAGCTGCTACTTGTATAGGTGGTGCTATTAGAGACCCTCTTTCAGGGAGAAGCTATGTTTATGGGGCAATGAGAATAACTGGAGCTGGTGATCCTACTAGTGAAATATCTAAAACATTAAAAGGTAAATTACCTCAAAAGAAGATCTGTCAAACTGCTAGTGATGGATATTCTTCTTATGGTAACCAAATTGGATTAGCTACTGGTTATGTTAATGAAATATATCATCCTAATTATGTTGCTAAAAGAATGGAAATAGGTGCTGTTATAGCTGCTACTCCAAGTGAAAATGTTATAAGATTAACTCCTCAAGAAGGGGATGTTGTAATTTTGCTTGGTGGAAGAACTGGTAGAGATGGCTGTGGTGGAGCTACTGGTTCATCTAAAGCTCACGATGTCACAAGTTTATCTCACTGTGGTGCAGAAGTTCAAAAAGGCAACCCTCTTGAAGAAAGAAAATTACAGAGGTTATTTAGAAATCCTAAGGCAACAAAATTAATAAAAAGATGCAATGATTTTGGTGCAGGTGGAGTAAGTGTCGCTATTGGTGAATTAGCTGATGGATTAGATATCGATTTAAATGCTGTAACTAAAAAATACGAAGGTTTAGATGGAACAGAACTAGCTATTTCTGAATCTCAAGAAAGAATGGCTGTTGTTGTTAATTACAATGATGCTAAGGAATTTTTAGAGTTAGCTAATCGTGAAAATTTAGAAGCCAATATTGTTGCTAAAGTTACTAGTAAGCCATATTTATCAATGAGATGGAACGATGAAGTAATCGTCAATATTTCTAGAGAATTTCTTTCGTCTAACGGAGCTAAAAAGCACGTTGATGTTAAAGTTAATAAACAGGGAAATTATTCTAAGAATATAACTGGTGATTTTAAATCTAATTATTTTGATTTAGTTTCTGATTTAAATGTATGTTCTCAGCAAGGATTAGTAAATAGATTCGATTCTACTATTGGTGCTAATACTATTTTGATGCCATATGGTGGAAAATATCAATTGACTCCTGAACAGGTTTTAGCTTTTAAAGTTTCTGTTGAAAAAGGACACACAAACTTAGCTTCTATAATGAGCTATGGTTTTAATCCGTTTATTTCTGAAATAAATCAATATAAAGGAGCATATTTAGCAGTTATTGAATCGGTAAGTAAATTGATTGCTGCTGGATGTAAATATAAAGATATTTATTTAACATTCCAAGAATATTTTGAAAGATTAAATAAAGATGCTTCTAGATGGGGAAAGCCGCTTTCTAGTTTATTAGGTGCTTTAAAAGCTCAACTTGATTTACAAATTGCTTCTATTGGTGGAAAAGATTCTATGTCAGGTAGTTTTGAAAATATAGATGTTCCACCTAGTTTAGTTTCATTTGCTGTTACAACAAGTGATGTTAATAATATCGTTTCAAATGAATTTAAGCAAGTAGGTCATAAAGTAATTTTACTTAAGCCAAAATATGAAGATGAATTGCCTGAAATCTCATCTTTATTAGATGTATTTAAAGCTTGTGAAGAATTAGTTTCTAGTAAGAAGGTATATTCTATGTACGCAGTTAGTTATGGTGGGGTTAGTGAAGCCATATTTAAACAAGCGATTGGCAATAAGTTAGGTTTTGAATACGATTCTAATTTATCATTAAATTTACTATTTAATTACTCATATGGAAGTATAGTAGTTGAAGTGGAAGATATTGATGATGTTTCTGAATTAAATTTTGAAGTTATCGAACTAGGTAAAATAATTTCCGAAGCTAAATTTACCTATCAAAATCAAGAAATTTTACTTGAAGATCTTTTAAAACGATACGAAGATAAACTTGAAAATGTTTATCCAGTTAACTTTAAAAAGCAAAATGAGGTTTGGAAAAAGCAAAAAGTTGAAAAAGTTTCTTATAAGATAGATAAATATCCTCATTCACCAACAATTATTTATAAACCTAAAATATTAATTCCAGTATTTCCAGGAACTAATTGTGAGTATGATACAGCTAAAAAGGCCATCGATGAAGGTTTAGATCCAACAATTTACGTTATTAATAATTTGACGAGTCAGGATATTGTTAAATCTACTTATGAATTTGCCAAATTAATTAGAGAATCTCAAATTATTTTTATTCCAGGAGGCTTTTCTGGAGGTGATGAACCTGATGGTTCTGCTAAATTTATCACTTCATTTTTTAGAAATAAGTTGATTAAAGATGAAGTAGAGAATCTTTTAGATAAAAACGGCGGATTAATTGCAGGAATTTGTAATGGTTTCCAAGCTTTAGTTAAATTGGGTTTACTTCCATATGGAAAGATTTTAGATTGTGATGAGCATTCACCTACTTTGACATTTAATACTATTTCTCGCCATCAATCGATGATAGTAAGAACAAGAATCGCTTCTAATAAATCTATATGGTTAAAAAATACTAAAGTCGATGAAATATATAATGTCGCCATTTCACATGGAGAAGGTAGATTTGTTATCGAAGATAATTTGCTATCAGAATTAGTTAAAAATGGACAAATTGCCACTCAATATGTCGATTTAAATAATAATCCTACTATGAATATTCATTTTAATCCTAATGGTTCAACTTTGGCTATTGAAGGAATTTGTTCTAAAGATGGAAGAATATTTGGTAAGATGGGACATGCTGAAAGATCTGGTTATGGGCTTTATAAAAACGTTCCTGGTAATTATGAATTAAAGATGTTTAAATCCGCCAAAGAATATTTTGACAAAAACTAATTAATTAAATCTTAATACCTCTATATGTATTTATAGGGGTATTTTTGTTGCATAAATAAAAGCGCTTTGATAATATTTATTTACTATTATGCAAGGAGGAAAATTATGAAGAAAAAGTTTTTAACAGTTATATTAGCTTTACCTATATTGATGCTAGTAGCTTGTAATAATCAAACAGGAGTAGGGAGCAGTTCATCTTCAAGTGAAAATTCAGTTTCTAGTCAAACTCCTATTACTAGCAGCTCAACAAACAAGGAATTACCTTCATTACAACAAGTAATGAGAAATATCGCTGAATTAAAAAATTATACATATACGATGAATGATGAAATTTTCGATATGACAACTAACATCTATTATACTGAGAAAGCTTATTATGTTGATTATATTAATCCATCAAATGATTCAGCAGTTCCATTTGGTTATGCTGAAGATAATTCAAATCAAGTTTTTGAATTTATTATTGAAGATAACCAAGTAGTTCCAGGCGATTTTTATAGAAATCAGCAGGGGAGTGTTATTTCAGGATTATGGGATAATGCAATTATTAGTTTTGCAGATTTTAATATTGACGCTTTTTCTAATCAAGTAAGTGAAGATAATACTTATAAGATAACTGATGATGCTAATAAATTATTATTTGCTGTTCTTGCTGGGTATGGTGATGTTTATGTTTTACCTTATATTGAAGTTAGTGTAGAAGTTACTAGTGAGACCAGTTTTATTTCAACAGTTACTTTTACTCCAGATAATCCTAATTATACTGGTAGTTGTGTGGGTGAATTGCATTCAATTGGTGAAACTGAAATTCCTTATATTGATGAATATATTGAAAATGGTGGTTCAGCTAAAGTAGATTTATCTGAAAATCTAATTTCTGTTTTGCAGACTTTAAAAAATGATAATAACTATACTTTAGAAGTTACTAATTCTAGCAATTCTAATCACTATATCGATACTGTAACTAGCGATTATTACTATTCAGATAACAAGTTAACTCCAAGTTTAAGTAAAGGGTATTTGAATCTTGCTAACTCTGCTTATAATTTCACTTTAGAAGGTAATCAAGTAGTTATAGGAAGTGAAATTACATATAGTTCGTCTACTTCTCATTCTTTTTGGGACAATGTAAGTAGTATTCATAATTTTAAGAATATCAATTTAAGTAACTTATCTTTAGAAGAAGTAGAAGGTGGGTTAAAACTATCTAACAATGTTTCAGTTCTAACTTCTTTATATGATTTAGTTCATACTGTTAATTATTTTCCAGTAGTAAATGCTGAAACTGATTATGCTTTATTTACTTCTATTTCTGATACTAAATTGGAATTTGATCTACATATTGAATCTGAAGCTACTTTCCATGTTGTAATTACTAATATCAATACTACTAAAAATGATGTTATTGAATCTTATATCGAAGAAAATAAAGATTTTGATTCAAGTGATATCTCTAAATTGATAGAGACTTTTACTAGTATTAAAGATAGCAAGAATTACAAGATTGTTCTTGAAAATAAATTTAGTACTTTTGCTCCAAATTTGAATGAAATCGGTAATATTGAAATTAATGTTAGTGAAACTAATTACTTAGTTAAAAATTTATCTGATGAAACTAAATCATATGGTTATAAGATGAACGAAGGTAAATTAACTAGATATACTTTAGTAGAGGGTGAAGAAGTATTAGGTGATACTTATGATGGAGATATGTTAGAAAACGATGTCTTTACAAGTTTAAATAATCTAGATACATCATCATTTAAAGCGGATGCAACTTTGCAAGATGAATATATTGTGACTGATAGTGCTACTATTGAATTTATCGCTAATTTATTAACATTCCCAAGCTCTGATTTTATGACATATATTTCTAAACTTACATTAGAGGTAGTTTCTGAATCAAGTATAAGTATTATCGGAACCACTAGTTTTTATGGAAGCTTTTCAGCAGTAATTTCAGCAGCTGAATAACTAAACAATTTATATATTTTGCAATTTTTATTAAATTGGTTAACAACTAAAAATGTTATCCAATTTTTTATATAAAATATAAAAATTATTCAATTATGTAGCAAATTTAAATATATAAAATTATTGAAAAGCTAATTAGAACAATAATATCTAAGATTGTAAGCAAAGTAGATAAATAAGAAATAATATTTGCAACGACTTTTAAGTAAAAATTACTTTTGTTTCTGAAATTAATAGCAAAATTTAAAGTAATTCCAATAATATGGCATGGGATAGCAATAATAGGATAAAAAGCTAAGTAAGCTAATAAATAAGCCCAGTTAAATTTAGCTATAAAAATCATTGCGAAAACTAATAAAAAAGCAAGAATACCTAAACAATTAAAAATAATAGATAATATAGCTCTAGTTTTTCCTATAGGTTTAGTCGTTTCGTCTTTATTGATTGCATTTCCTATTTCACTTTTATCCTTCATATTTTTAATTAAAGTTTCTATTAAGTTAATAATATATAATGACAAGAAATACATCAAGAAATATATATTGATAATTGTAATAAATTAATTGGATTGAACTCTATTAAATTACGAACAAATATGAAATTTTTATAAATTATTTACTATATATAATGTTCATCATTAACTTATTTTACTAAGGATTATTTGCATATATTAAGATTAAGTATCTATTTTAATTACAAAAATAAAAAAGGTCTGAACAATAATTCAGACAATTTTAGTTCATGGTGGCCCAAGGGGGAGTCGAACCCTCGACACAGGGATTTTCAGTCCCTTGCTCTACCAGCTGAGCTATCGGGCCAAATGATTAAAATAAAATGGCGGATCAGACGGGAATCGAACCCGCGATCTCCTCCGTGACAGGGAGGCATGTTAGACCGCTACACCACTGATCCGTCGCAAGTATTATTTAACCATATGCTTTAAATTAAAGCAAGTTATTTTTTATAAATTTTAAAAAAAGTTTTGACTTTTAGTTGAAAGGTTATCTTTTATTCCTATTTTATATATAAGTCTTTTAATCAAAAACATTTGTTTTAAAAGGAAAGTTAACAAAATGTAGTTTTTTAGCAATCATACCTTGACATTGCTAATATAGAAGGTATAATTATACTAGCACTGGATGATAATGAGTGCTAAAAGGAAGGGATTATGGAAATATCTAGACATGATGCGATTTTGAAATATATCGTCGAAGAATATGTAAAAACCGCTCAACCAGTTGGATCAAACACTCTTTTGCAAAAGTACAATTTACCTTATTCGTCAGCTACTATTAGAAATGTAATGGCTGATTTAGAAGCAAAAGGCCTAATCGAAAAAACTCATACTTCTTCTGGAAGAGTGCCTTCTACTAAAGGATATACTTATTATGCTGAACATATTCAAAAACATGTTGACAGCGAAACTTTAGATGATAAGTTTAAAAAAGAATTTCAATTGGTACTTTCAAAAAAATCACAATCTGTTGAAGATGTCTTATCTAAGTCTTGTCAGATATTATCTGAAGTAACTTCAATGGCTGCTGTTGTATTAGGACCAGATGCTGATAATGAACACTTAATGTTTATTAATTCTACTTTATTACCAGATAAGACTAAAATTTCTGTCTATTTAATGACTGATAAAGGATACACTGATTCAAAAACATTCATTGTTCATTCTAATGTGGAAGCAGCTAGTATTTCAAAGTGTATCGAGATAATTAACAATAGGTTAACAGGTAGTCCGATTTCTGAGATTAATAGTAGAATCAATGCGATGAGACCAATTCTTTCTGAAACTATCGGTCAATCATCAGAAGTTGTTATTGATGCATTAGCGGAAGCTTTCTTAAATTTCGCTAAGCAGAGAATGAGAGCTTATGGTTCAGAAAAGTTAATTGAACTTCCTGAATATGAATCTGATACTAAAAAGTTACAATCTATTATTGATTTGTTAAACAATCCAACTAAAATTGCTGAACTTGTTGAAGATGGTGATGATAGTGAATATACATTGTCAATTTCAGAAGATGATTCAAATGTTGCAATTGTTTCAAAAGATTGTAAGATCCCCAATATCGATGCAAAATTAGCAATAGTTGGTCCGCAGAGAATGGACTATAAAAAGATTATTACTATGTTGCAATATATGGTTAAGAAGATAGATGAATATTTTGAAAGGTCTGCTGAATTAAATACTGAGGGGGATTTAAATGAAACTAAGAAGAAAGGAAAGAAAGATGGAAGAAAATAAAAAAGATATAGATAATAAAAAAGAAACTAGTGAAGATGTTAAAAAAGAAGATGTTAATCTAGAAAAGTTAAATCAGCAGCTTTCTTTCTTACAAAGTGAAAACGCTAAGTTAAAAGAAGAGACAAAATCATGGCAAAACAAATACTATGAAGCATATGCTAATTTAGCTAACACTAGAAAATCTCTTGAAAAAGATCATCAACAATTTATAAAGTATTGTTCTGCTGGTTTTATCGAAAAGCTTATCCCATCATTAGATGCCTTCGAAATGGCATTTAAGGCTGAAATTAAAGATCCTGTTGTCAATAACTTCGCTATGGGATTTAAGATGATATTTAATCAAATTGAACAAGCTTTACAAGAACAAGGAGTAAGCTTCATTTCTCCTAAAAAAGGTGATAAATTCGATGAAAAAAACATGCATGCTATTCAAACAGAAATCGCTTCTGATGAAGTAGAAAATAACAGCGTTTGTGCTTGTTTAGCTCGTGGTTATCTTCTCCATGATAGAATGATTAGACCAGCGATGGTTTCTGTCTATAAAAAAGAAGAAAAAGTTGAAAATGCTGAAGAAAAATCAGCTGATAAAAAAGATGATAAAGAGGATAAAACCTCTTCAAAATAAAATGATTGGAGGAAAATATTTATGGCAAAAGAAGTAATTATTGGTATTGACTTAGGTACTACTAACTCAGTAGTTTCCTATATGCAGGCTGATGGAAATGTTAAAGTTATTCCTAATCCAGAAGGACGTAACACAACTCCATCTGTCGTCTCATTTAAATCTGATGGGGAAGAAATAGTTGGTGATGCTGCTAAAAGACAAATGGTCACTAATCCAGATACTGTTTATTCTATTAAAAGAAAGATGGGTAGCGATTATAAAGTTCATATTAGCTGCACTAACAAAGATTACACTCCTCAAGAAATTTCCGCTAAAGTCTTAGCATATATGAAAAAATACGCTGAAGATAATATCGGTCATGAAGTTAAAAAAGCTGTTATTACTTGTCCTGCGTATTTTAACGATGCTCAAAGACAAGCTACTAAAGATGCAGGTACTATTGCAGGCTTAGATGTTGTTAGAGTTATTAATGAACCTACTGCTGCTGCTTTAGCATATGGTATTAAAACTGATAAAAATCAAAACATTATGGTCTTTGATTTAGGCGGTGGTACTTTAGATGTTTCTATCTTGGATATTGCTGATGGTGTTTATGAAGTTGTCGCTACTTCAGGTGATACTAACTTAGGTGGTGATGACTGGGATAAAGCTATTTCTGATTTCCTTTTAGAAGAAATCAAGAAACAATCTGGTGTTGACCTTTCAACTAATAAGATGGCTTTACAAAGATTAAAAGATGAATCTGAAAAAGCTAAGATTACTTTATCTAGCTCATTAGAAGCTACTATTACCTTACCTTATATCGCTTTTAATGCTAATGGTCCTGTTAACTTTGAAACTAAACTAACTAGAGCTAAATTTGAAGACTTAACTAGATCTTTATTAGCTAGATGTGAAGAACCTGTTAGAAAGGCTATGTCTGATGCTAAATTAACTTTCAATGATTTAAATACTGTTTTGTTAATTGGTGGTTCAACTAGAATGCCTGCTGTTCAAGAACTTGTTAAAAGAATGACTGGTAAACAACCTAACATGTCTGTTAACCCTGATGAAGCTGTTTCTATAGGTGCTTCTATTCAAGGTGCTGTCATTGCTGGTGATTTAAAAGATATTGTTTTACTCGATGTTACTCCTTTAACTTTAGGTATTGAAACTTTAGGTGGTGTTATGACCCCATTAATTCAAAGAAACACCACTATTCCTACCACTAAATCACAGGTTTTCTCAACTGCTGAAGATAATCAACCTGCTGTTGATGTTGTCGTTTACCAAGGTGAACGTCCAATGGCTAGAGATAATAAAATGCTAGGTCATTTCAAACTTGATGGAATTAGACCTGCTAGAAGAGGTCAACCTAGAATTGAAGTTACTTTCTCAATTGATGTCAATGGTATTGTCAATGTTAAAGCTAAAGATTTAGATACTAATAAAGAACAACAAATTACTATCTCTAATTCCAATGGCCTTTCTAAAGAAGAAATCGATAGAATGGTTAAAGAAGCTGAAGCTAATAAAGCTGCTGATGAAAAACGTAAAGAAGAAGTTGAAGTTAGAAATAGAGCTGAACAATTAATTTCAAATATCGATGAATCTTTATCTAATGCTGGTGATAAGATTGATCCAAATCAAAAAGAACAAGTTACTAAATTGAGAGATGAAGTTAAATCCGCTTTGGATAAAAATGATATTGAAGGATTAAAGAGTAAACTTGATGAATTGGAAAGACAAGCTGCCGCTGCTCAACAAGCTGCTAGTAGTCAAGCTCAAACTAATTCTCAACAAGATACTTCTACTAATACAAGTAACGATGCTTCTAATGACGATAAAAACGTCTACGATGCTAATTACACAGAAAAGAAGTAACATTAAAATCTAAACGATTAGACCTAGATAATTTCTAGGCCTAATTGTTTTTAAAAAGGAGGGTAGTTATGGCAGAAAAAAGAGACTATTATGAAGTGTTAGGTGTATCGAAAACTGCTACTGATCAAGAAATTAAAAGAGCATATCTAAAACTTGCCAAACAATATCACCCGGATTTAAATAAATCTCCTGATGCTCCAGCTAAGTTTAAAGAAGTAACTGAAGCTTATGAAGTTTTAAAAGATAAAGATAAAAGAGCGAGATACGATCAATATGGTTTTGCCGGTGTCGATCCAAATGCTGCTGCTAATCAAGGAGGTTTTAATGGCTTCCAAGGTGGATTTGGTTTTGGAGATGATGTTGATTTAGGTGATATTTTCTCACAATTTTTCGGTGGTGGTGGAAGAAGAACATCTTCGCGTCAAGCTGGTCCAATGAAAGGTGAAAATCAGCAAATTAGAATTAGAATTTCCTTTATGGATTCTATTTTAGGAACTAGTGTTGAAATACCTGTTGAATATGATGAAACATGTAAATCATGTTCAGGTACTGGTGCTAAAAACGGGACTTCATATGAAACGTGTAGTTACTGCCATGGTACTGGTGTAATTAGGACTCAACAGAGAACCATTTTAGGAGTTGTAAGTCAACAATCTGTTTGTCCACATTGCCATGGTACAGGTAAATCGATAAAAGAAGCTTGCCCAAATTGTTCTGGAAAAGGTTATAACCATATTAAATCTAAACTTGAAATAAATATTCCTGCTGGAATTAGTGATGGTGAAGTTTTAAAAGTTGCTGGTAAAGGATATCATGGATTAAATGGTGGACCTTCAGGTGATTTATATATCCAAGTAAATGTTCTTGCTGATAAGAATTTTGAACGTGATGGTAATGATATTCACGTCCATTCATCCATCAGTGTTATTGACTTGATATTAGGCTGTACAATTACTGTTGATACTGTTTATGGTAAATGCGATGTTGAAGTTAAACCTGGAACTAGTGTCAACGCAATATTAAAACTAAAAGGAAAAGGTGTTAAGTCAAGAACTAACTATAATCCTGATGGCGATCAATACGTTCACTTAGATGTTAAGGTTCCTTCAAAGTTAACTTCAGAACAGAAAGATTTGCTTTCTAAATTTCAAGAAATCGAAGTAAAAAAGCCTGAAAATAAGAATATATTCGATAGAATTAAATCGATGTTTCACAAATAAAAATTAAGGGGCTGTAACAAAACCTTAGATAAATTGCTGAGGCAAGTTATAGTCCTTTTTTCTTTTGATTAGGAATTTGTATTTTCGGATTTTTAATAATATAGTCTCATTTTTTAACAAAAAAGAAGAGTGTATTTTGAAAATAAGAACTCTTTTTTCTTCAACTTGTTATAAATATCGATTGGAACCATAGTTCCACCCTTATAATCATTACAAATTCACTCTGGATATTCTTCATATTCAGGTTCAAACAATTTAAAAACTATATCAGCTTCTAATTCGTGTTCGACGCCGCATTTTAGACATTTGAAGTCTATATATTCATCGTAAATATCTCTTTTGGCGAATTCTTCTTCATTGTTGTTCCACAATAGCAAAGTAGAGGATTACATCCAAAGGCATATAATATTTCTACTTTCCAATTGATATTATATTAGTTTTTTTGCAGTTTGATAATTTGATCTAATTGTTGATTTAACATATCTAAATTAGAATAATAAAATATTTTAAAAAATGGATTTCCTGAGATCATTTTAGAAAGAGGTTTAGATTTATTTAAATTATATAAAACATAAGTTGGCTTATTTATACTAAACGCATAGGAAAGTTCATATCCCACTCCTAAAGATGGGGTAGAAACTTCCGCTACAACAAAATCGGCTTGATTTAAAAAATTAATATCGCGGGTATAAATCTCTTTAGCTGATAAGTTTTTATCTTTTTTAACTAGATTTTCGTTTCCGATATGTTCAGTTAAAATAATAAAATCTTTTTTTAGTTTTTCAACTATTAACGAATAGATTTGACTATCGTCTCTTCCTCCTGAAATAGAGGCTGAAAAATATATTTTTTTCATTATTTTTTCCTTTTGGCTTTCTTTTTTATAGATTTGATATTACTAACATCAGGATTTACTTCAAAAGAGAAATTTTCTCTTTCGATTTTTTCCTGTAAAGTTTCTTTGTGATTAGAAATTAGCGAAATGTTATTTCTTCGATTGGGGAGGGATTTTGTCTGTGTATTTTCAAAATTTGGAAAATATGAAGCTTGAACTTGAAGTTTGTTTTCTTTTTTAGGCTTAATAGTGAGTTTTGTTTTTTCTTTCTTCTTTTTAGGTTTGATAGATATAGTTTTTTTCTTTTTTATTTCGTTTCTTTTTTGAACTTCTTTTTTAGATTCATATCCGCGCATGTTCATTAAAGCTTGAACACACTGATCGTTTTCACCTCTAATAATCGCTTGTCTTTTTTTAACTATTTGAAAGAAAGTATCTGAATCAATTTGGCCGATGAGCTTTATATCTTTTCTATCAAAAGTGTAAATGTTATTACAATAGCAGTAAGAATCATTATCTAAAAATGGATTTTTAGATTTAGAAATTTCCACTTGTCTAATCGCTTGCTTGTTATTTGAAGTAATTAATAAACCTATGATGTTTGTCTCTTTATCCATTAAATCATCTAACGCTTGATTATAGACACAGACAAAAGGATGAGAAGTGAATTTTTTAGTAAATTGGTCGTAATGTCTAGCAGTAAATACACTGCCAGGGTATATTGTTTGTTTATTCTTTTCCATGAGGCTCCTTTTTATAAATATTTAATATTAAAATTAGTAAATTTAATTTTTGAATCTTCAATTTCATCTTTTGAATAAGTAAATAGACCGATTCTTAAACCGATATAATGCTGTTTAATGCAGTTAAACGAGTAATTGAAATTTGATTTATCTAAATATATGTTTGCTAAGTTGTTACCAAATTCCAAAATTATTTGATTGCTAGGTAATTTATTAAATTCTTTTTGTTTAATTAATTTATCTATTTTAGAATTTAAATTGTGAGTGTAATAACTAATTAAAAATGAATTTTGGCGTTTTAAAATTTCTATATAGGAAAATTGTTCTCCAATGATAGCTAATCCAAAATTAGCACCTATTTTTAAATTTGAAAGTTCAAATTCAACTGAGCAAACAAATTTTTTAGAAGAGAATTTTTGAGTTAAAACATATGGAAAATCAGCGAGATTTTGCTTTTTTAATTGCTTGGTAGTTAAAAATAATCCACTTGTAGTTGGCAAGATAAAATCATCAGTAACATTAGCGGGGGTTTGCCAAATTAGACTAAGTTTATTTGAATTAAATTTATCTGAATAATCGATATAGTTAGTTTTATTTTCAATTGTTGGAATTTCTCCGTTATAGATTGGCTTTCCATTATCTCCAATTTCAAACTCGCCATTATCTAGTAATTTAGCAGGTTGAAGATAGACTATTCTTCCTAATGTTTCATCATGTGAAAAATGCAAGAAAGCGTATTGATTATCGTTAAAATGGATTAAGCTACCTTGATGAGGTCCATTAATTTTATTTCCGCATTCTTTTAAAACAGTTTTTAGTTTATATGGACCATATATCGATTTAGAAGATAGGACAACTTGACTGCCGTGTTCTACTCCTAATGCCGGGGCAAATATATAGTAAATATCATTAATTTTATATATTTTAGGCCCTTCTATTGTTTGGCTATTTTCATCAGCTTCATAAATGATTTTATAATTAGGAAGCAATTTCTTTTTTAAATCTAACGAAAATTCCATTAAAGCTAATTTAGAATTGAAACCAATTCTAGATTTAACAAAAGCAAAGATAAGATAAGCTTTGTTATTTTCAAATAGAACAGTTGGATCTTCAATACCTTTAAGTAGATATAATGGTTTTAATTTGCTCCAATCTCTTTTAAAAGGATTTTTACATGTCGAATAGTAAATTCCTTTATCAGGAAAGGGAATAAAAACGTAAAATCTATCTTTATAAAATTGAATAGAGGGAGCCCAAGCCCCATTAGATGGACGAACTTTATTATAGTAACTTGGCAATTTTTTTATAACGTATGAAATAATTTTATAGTTAACCAAATCAGTAGAATACATTACAGGAATCCCGGGGACATAATTAAAAGAGGAAGATACTAAATAATATCCTCCATTATGATAGATTACATCAGGATCAGAATAATCAGCATTTAAGATAGGGTTAGAATATTTCATTTCTATTTATTTGTTGAGCCAAATCCACCTTGACGAGAATTTTTTGATTCGATATCGTCATCAGTTTTTAAATATTTCATGAAAATACCTTGAGCAAATCTTTCACCTTTTTCAATTTTTTGTTCTTTGTTAGAAAAATTATATAGATTTATCATAATATGACCATCATTATCGATATTTTCAAAATAATCAGCGTCGATAACTGCGATATTATTAGATAACATCAGTGATTTTTTTCTTCCTAAAGAAGAACGTGGATAGATAAATAAAGCTTCATCTTCATTCATTTGAGCTTTTAATCCAGTTGGTACTATTCTCATTTCATGAGGTGGAATAGTAACATCTTGAATAGATGAAATATCATATCCAGCTGAGAATTTAGTGCTTCTAGTTGGAAGATTTACTTGAGAATTTTCATAACCTTTGCAAACGTAAAATTTTCTCATAAGACTCCTTAATTTTAAATTGCTACTTATTTATTTTATCATATACAACTTATTTGTTGACGTTATATTTTTCACGTTTGAAGAAATTGATTCTTAAGGCGTTTAAAACGACAGTAATACTAGAAAGCGCCATACAAGCTGAAGCAATCATAGGGTTTAAAATAATATTAAAACTCGATAAGATGCCAGCAGCTAGAGGAATAGTTATAGTGTTATAAAAAAATGCCCAGAACAAGTTCATTTTGATAGTTTTAACTACTTTTTTAGATAGTAAGAATGCTGAAATGACATCTAGTAAATCTGATCTAATTAAAATGATATCAGCTGAATCGATAGCGATATCTGAACCAGCTCCAATCGCCATACCTACATCAGCTTGAATTAAAGCTGGGGAATCGTTAATTCCATCGCCGACCATTAAAACTTTTTCACCTTCTTTTTGTAAATTTTTAATAACATCGAGTTTTCCATCTGGTTTAATTTCGCTTATAACTTGCTTAATTCCAACTTTATTGGCAATATAAGTGGCGGCATTTTTATTATCGCCAGTAAGTAAAACAACTTTTTTGCCTAGTCTGTAAAAATATTCAATAGCTTGTTTAGAAGAATCTTTTAAAGTGTCTGATAAAGTTAATAGGCCTATATATTTTTGATCTTTTACGATAAATAAAACAGTTTTACCTTGTTTGGAGTAATTTTCAAAATTAGAAATAGTTTCTTTAGATAAATATTTTTGGGTAAGTTCGAAATTACCAATTACATATTTAAAATTATCAATTTCACCTTCTAGGCCTAGTCCAGGTAAATATTTGTAATTTTTCACCTCTTTTTTTGTTAAGTTGTTAGTTTCTCCATAGTTTTTAATAGCGATGGATAAAGGATGATCAGATTGAGATTCTAAAGAGTAGATATTGCTAAGTTCATCCTTGTTAACTTTTATATCAATTAATGACATTTGGCCTTTAGTAATAGTGCCTGTTTTATCTAAAACGACGCTAGTAATAGAAGAGAGATTTTCAAAACCTTGAGCGGATTTAATTAAAATGCCGTTTTGTGCTCCTTTACCAGTTCCAACCATAATAGCAACTGGAGTGGCTAATCCAAGAGCGCATGGGCATGAAATTACTAGAACCGATATTGCATAGTTAAAAGCAGTATCGAAGTTGTATTTAGAAATAAATATCCAGCTGATAAAAGTAACAATTGCAATCAAAATTACGATAGGAACGAAATAATAGGCGATTTTATCGACTAATTGTGAAATTTTTGCTTTAGAATTGCTAGCTTGTTGAACTAGGCTAATAATCTTATTTAAGGTAGTATCTTCACCGATTTTTTCACATCTAAAAATGAAGCTACCTTGTTTATTTAAAGTTCCAGAAATTACTTCATCATTTTCTTTTTTATAGATAGGTAAAGCTTCTCCAGTTAAAGAAGATTCATCTAAATTACCATATCCAGAAATTATTTTTCCATCAAAAGGAATTTTCATTCCTGGTTTAATAGCGATTAAATCGTTTACTTTAACATCTTTAACTTTAGTTAGAATTTCTTTGTCATCTTTAACAACTAAGCATTCTTCAGGCGCTAGTTCCATCAATTTATAAATAGAAGCCATAGTGGAATTTAATGAAAGAGATTCAAAATATTTACCAAGTGAAACTAAACCGACGATAGTTCCAGCTGATTCAATATAAAGCTTATTTGATAATTCGTGGATAATAGGATCAGAAGGAGAGTTAATAGAAAGAATAATAATATTAATAAAAATATATAAACCATAGATAATAGCGGAAGTTGATCCGATAGCTATTAGTGAATCCATATTTGGTTTTAATGTAAATAAAGCCTTAAATCCGTTTGTAAAATAGTGAAAATTCAAACCTAAAATAGGAATTAAACAAACTATTTCTAAAGGGATAATAACTAAAGGATTGTTTGAAATAAAAACAAAGTGATTTTCCATCGCTAACATATAACCCATAGCGATGACCATTTCTAAAACTAAAAAAATTAAAGTTATGATAATTTTTATTTTTTTAACTTTGAGTTCTTGTTTTTGTTTAGCCATCACTAGCTTATATGGTTCTTGTTGATATATAGAAGCGTGATAGCCACTATTATTAACTGCTTTAATAATTTTATCTTCATTGAGCTTGGTTTCATCAAATTCAACCACCATGTTTTTTTCAATTAAAGAGACGTTGCAACTACTAACGCCTTCTAAATTACTAACTGTTTTTTGAACGTGAGCTTGACATGATGCACATGACATACCTTCAACTTTAAACTTTTCTTTCATTTAATCACCTCATAAATTTATTTTAATAAAAAACTTTTTTAAATTGGTTAAATATGCTTATAAATTCAACATTAAAAAAATTTTAAAAAATTAGCACTCGACCATTGACATTGCTAAAAAGTGAGATATAATATAATTAGCACTTAGGAAGTAAGAGTGCTAACGGAGGTAAAAATTATGGAAAACAAATTACAAAATAGACGCGATTATTCATTAGATAGAGATTTTGACGATGGCTTTAGCGACATCTTCGATTCTTTCTTTGGATTTCCTAGCTTACCTAGAAAAGGCAACAGATATGGTGTTTTAAAGACAGATATCAGTGAATATGATGATAAATATGAATTGAGTGTTGAAGTTCCTGGTTTAAATAAAAAAGATATTAACATCAATTTAAATAACGGATATTTAACTCTTTCTGCTAATTCTAAGAAAGAAGATAAAGAAACCGATAAAAAAGGTAATATCATTAGACAGGAAAGATTTGTCGGTTCATATTCTAGAAGTTATTTTGTCGGTAAAGATGTTAAAAGAAGCGATATTTCAGCTAATATGAACGATGGTATCTTGACTATTGAAATTAAAAAACCTGTTGAGGAAGTTCAACAAGATCAATCTATTGAAATCAAGTAATTGACCTTTCTAAATTTATAGATATAAAAGCTATTTAACCTTGTTAGTTAGATAGCTTTTTATATTGTTAATGTATGTGAGTTTTGTTAGTTTATATATAAAACTAACGTGGAAATGTGCTTATTCTCAATGCAGTTAGTTATAACTAACATTTTTCCTTGTTTATTAAAATCTCACGCGCTATAATAAGTTTGTCATTAGATTAAATTTTAAAGTTAACGATGTCTTTGTGCTAGTTAGATAGCTTTTTTAATCGTGTCAAAATAGAAAGTAGAGGATATAAGATGTCAGAATTAGGATTAACTATATTAGGTATTTGTCTTATCTTTTTAGCAACAAGTTTAGGTTCAGGAATAGTATTTTTCTTTAAAAAGGAGCTTAATGGTAAACTTAACACTTTATTTTTAGGTTTTGCTTCTGGAGTAATGATTGCTGCTTCTATTTGGTCTTTACTAGTTCCTTCAATTGAACAAGCTAGTAATTATGGGAGTTATAGTTTTATTCCTGCTGCTATCGGCTTTCTTATAGGTGGTTTGTTTCTAGTTTTAATTGATAAATTAGTTCCTCATTTTCACAGGGCAAATAATAAAGAAGAAGGAATTAAGACTCATTTAAAAAAACCTATAAAAATGTTTTTAGCTGTTACTATTCATAATATTCCAGAAGGGTTAGCAGTTGGTTTTGCTTTTGGTGCTGCTGCAGTTATAAATCAATATTCAAGTTATATTGCTGCACTAAGTTTAGCTATTGGTATCGCTATTCAAAATATTCCAGAAGGATTAGCAGTTAGTTTACCAATGGTTAATGAAACAAAAAGCAAATGGAAAGCCTTTTTATATGGAATAGGAAGTGGTATAGTTGAACCAATTTTTGCAATTGTTGGGTATTTTCTAGCTTCAAATCTTTCTTCTATTCAACCGTGGTTTTTATCTTTTGCTGCTGGAGCGATGATATTTGTTGTCGTTGAAGATTTAATACCAGAAACCCATTTATCTAGTTATCCTCATTATGGAACTTGGGGTTTAATGTTAGGTTTTGTAATTATGATGATTTTAGATGTTGCTTTAGGTTAATAAAGTAGAAAATAGAAAATACTCGTTTTTAACGTTGTTGTAATTTGATATATAAAGTTTAATTTAAGTGGAAATTTTGCTATAATTTAATAGCATTTATAAGTATGAGTAAAAACAAAAAAGAAGAAAATTCCGGATTTACTCCGATGATTCAACAATATTTAGAAGTAAAACAAAAACACCCTGATTTAATAATTTTATTTAGATTAGGTGATTTTTACGAAATGTTTTTTGATGACGCTATTGTTGCAAGTAAAGAATTACAGCTTTATTTAACAGGTAAATCTGCTGGTCAAAAAGAAAAAGTTCCGATGTGTGGTATTCCTCATCATGCTTATTTAAATTATGTTCAAAAACTTCTTGATAATGGTCATAAGGTCGGAATTGTTGAACAATTGGAAGATCCTAAACAAGCTAAAGGTCTAGTTAAAAGAGACGTTATTCAAATTATTACTCCTGGTGCTAATTTAGATATAAAGGGTACTGATAATAATTTTTTAGCGTGTTTATTAGATTTAAAATATTTATATATTATGGCTTTAAGCGATCTTTCTACCGGAGATATTTTAGTTTTTAATTTAAATCATTCTTATGAGGAAGTCTTATCAAATTTAATTAATTACGATGTAAAAGAAGTTGTTGTTTCAACTAGATGTGATGCAAATTTAATAAATGTCATTAAAGCTAACACTAAGATATGTATCACTTATTTTAATAATGATTCAATTGATATTTCGTATGAAAATTTATTTAAGAATTTAAATGATCAAAGGCAAATTAGCTGCGTTAGTACTTTGATGAATTATCTTCAAGAAACTCAAAAGAGATCTTTGGATTATTTTAAACCCGCTATAAATATCGTTTTAGATAAATTTTTAAAATTAGATCATTCTTCTCAAGTAAACTTGGAATTAACTAAAAATATTAAAGGCGAAGGTAGTTATGGTTCCTTATATTGGTTGTTAAATCAGACTAAAACACCAATGGGAGCTAGATTGTTAAAATCTTATATCAATGAACCATCAGCAGATATCAATGAAATTCAACATAGATTAAATATGGTTGAAATTCTCATTAATAATTATTTAATTAGAGAAGATTTAATTTCTGAATTAGATCAAATTTACGATTTAGATCGATTGATAGCTAGAGTCGGCTTTGATTCGTGTTCTGGTAAAGAAATGCTGCAATTGAAAGCTTCTTTAAATATTGTTCCTAAGTTAAAAAAGAGTTTAGAAGCATTAAATAATTCAGAATTTCAATTTATATATGATGGTTTAGGAAATTTTGATGAGCTTTTAGATGTTTTAGAAAGAGCTATCGATCCAAATTGTCCTAATACAATTAAAGAAGGTGGGATTTTTAAACTCGGTTTTGATAGCGAATTAGATAAAGTTATCAAGATGGCGACCGAAGGAAAAAATTACCTTCTTGAAATTGAAAATAGAGAGAAGGAAAGGACGGGAATTAAAACATTAAAGGTCGGTTATTCTAAGATTTTTGGCTATTATATTGAAGTTTCTAACGGAGCTTTAAACCAAGTTAAAGACGAATATAACTATATTAGAAAACAAACTATGACAACTGGGGAAAGATTTATCACTCAGGAATTAAAAGATGTCGAACAACAACTTCTTCACGCTCAAGAAGTTAGAGTTGATATGGAATATAAGCTTTTCCAAAAACTTAGAAGTTATGTTAAATCATATACTGAACAAATCCAAAAGCTTTCAAATAGTATCGCTATATTAGATGTTATGTGTTCTAATGCAGTTGTTTCTAATTTAAATCATTATGTTAGACCTATTTTTAACAATGCTAAGACTATAGATATTAAGCAAGCGCGTCATCCAGTTTTAGAAAAAATTAATTCTCAACATGAATTTATTTCTAATTCTTATTATATGTCTACCAATTTAGATGTTTTGATTATCACCGGTCCAAATATGGGTGGTAAATCGACATATATGCGCGAATTAGCTTTGATAGTTATTATGGCGCAGATGGGAATGTATGTTCCTGCTGAAAGCTGTTCAATTTATGTTTTCGATGCTATTTTTACTAGAATTGGTGCTAGCGATGATTTAATTAAAGGTGAATCTACTTTCATGGTAGAAATGGAAGAAACTAATCGCGCTTTACAAAATGCCACTAGCAATTCTTTGCTTTTATTTGATGAAATAGGTAGAGGAACTGCTACTTATGATGGTATGGCTTTAGCTCAAGCTATTATTGAATATGTAGTAAATAATATTCACGCTAAAACTTTGTTTTCAACACACTATCATGAAATAACTAAGTTAGTTAGCGATTTAAAACAGGTTGAAAATGTCCATGTTTCCGTTTTAGAAAACGATAAAGATATAACTTTTTTATACAAAGTCGAAAAGGGTGCTATGGATAAATCTTATGGAATTAATGTCGCTAGATTAGCAAAATTGCCCGAACAAGTAATTTTAAGAGCGGAAGAAATTTTAGCTAAATTGGAAAGTAACAAAATCGATTATAACAATATTAAAGAAACTAACATTAAAATTGAAAAGCCAATTTCATCAACTAACAGTGAAGTAATAGATAAATTAAAACAAATTGATCCGTTAACTTTAACACCATTAGAAGCGTTAAATTTAATTTATGAATTAAAAAAGAAGGTTGAGTAACTATGTCTAAAATTAAAGTAATGTCAGCTAATTTAGCTAATATGATTGCTGCTGGTGAAGTTATTGAAAGACCGGCTTCAGTTATAAAAGAATTAGTTGAAAATTCTATTGATGCTGGAGCTAAGAAAATAGAAATATCTATAGAAAAAGCCGGTAAAGGTCTAATAAAAGTTAAAGATGATGGTTGCGGAATGGATAAAGAAGATGCCTTGTTAGCTTTTAAAAGACACGCTTCAAGTAAATTGACTTCTATTTATGATTTGATGAAAATTTCAACTTTAGGTTTCCGCGGTGAAGCTATACCTTCTATCGCTTCAATTTCTAAAGTTACTATGTTTACTTGTAGCGAATCTAATTTGGCGTATAAAGTTGAATCTAATCCTGATGAAGAATTAAAAATAAGTCAAACTAGCTTTTCTCAAGGGACTTGTTTTGAAATTAGAGAATTGTTTTTTAATACTCCGGCTCGTTTAAAATATTTAAAATCTGAAAAGACTGAAACTCAAGCGTGTATAGAAGTTGTTCAGCATATGGCTTTAGGTTTTCCTAATATTTCTTTTGTGATGAAAGTCGATAATAATATTGTAATTAATACGACTGGTAGAAACGATTTATTAGAAGCTATAGCGTTAATTTATGGAACTAATATTGCTAAAAATTGCTTGAAATTTAGATTAGAAGGGGATGGGTATCAAGGTGAAGGTTATGTAGTTCATCCTTCTTTTTCCTATTCAAATAGATATAATATATTGACATTTTTAAATTCTAGAAGCGTTTATATGCCTAAGATTCAAAAAGCGATTATTGATGCATATAAAGATTATTTGCCACCTAATAGATATCCTTTGATATTTATTATGTATCAAGTCGATTATTCTTTAGTCGATGTCAATGTTCATCCAGCTAAAAAGGAAGTTAGATTATCGTGTGAGGAAAGTTTAGCTAGAGATACTTATAGGCAAGTTTTGCAAAGTTTAACAACTACTAGAGCGAGTTTTGATCAAGTTCAAATTCCTCAAGCTAGCTTAAATAAGCTTGAAGTAAATCATTCACCATTAAAAGTTGATAATTCGTCTAATTCAAATTCTAATTTAAACTTGTTCGATCAATTTGATTTGGATGATAAAAAAGAAGCTACTTCTAAAATAGATACAAATACTTCATTATTTGAAAATAATAATAAACAGATTTTCCAAGTTTATGATTCAAATTCTTATATTGAAGATGAACGAAATATTGAAGTTAAAGATGAGAAGATTAAGCAGAGTAATTCTAATTTTCCGAGTTTAGTTCCTATTGGTCAAGTTTTACAAACTTATATAGTTTGTGATTCTGAAGATGGAATGTATTTAATCGATCAGCATGCAGCTAATGAAAGAATTAATTTTGAAAAATGCGAAGATGAATTCGATTCTAATTCTCATCGTCAAGTTCCTTTATTTCCTATTGTTATAGATTTAACTCCTTCTTTAAAAACTAACTATGATGAAAAGCATATTCAACTATTAAAAGATATAGGAATTTATACTTCTTTATTTGGTCAGAATTCTATAAAAGTAGATGAATTGCCAACTTCTTTAACTGAAAAAGAAGATATAGGAGTTATTAACGATATTGTCAATCAAGTTCTTTCTGATAGAAATATTTCGATAAAAGACGTTAAAAGGTTAGCTATTGCTACTAAAGCGTGTAAAATGTCAATTAAAGCTAATAGAGTTTTAACTAGGGATTTAATGGTAACTTTAATTAAAAATCTCGCTAAATGCCGCAATCCTTTAAATTGTCCACACGGAAGGCCAACTGTTATTAAAATATCTAAATATGAAATAGAAAAAATGTTTAAGAGGACGGGATTTTAATGATTTATGTTATTTTAGGTCAAACTGCTTCTGGTAAAACTAATTTGGCTTGTAAATTAGCGAGAAAATTTAATATCCCATTAATTAATGCTGATGCTTTTCAAGTTTATGATAAGCTAGATATCGGTTCAGCAAAACCAAGTAAAGAGGAATTAGATGGTATAGAATATCACATGATTTCTAATATTTCTCTAGAAACTAATTACAACGTCAAATTGTATCAGCAAGAAGTTAGAAAACTATTAGATGGTTATCTTTTAGAAAATAGAGATGTAATTTTATCTGGCGGCAGTTTTTTATATGTTAAAGCAGCGCTTTTTAACTACGTTTTTACTTCTGAAAATGAATATTTAAATTTGGAGTTTGAAAAATACAATATAGAGGAGTTACAAAAAATTTTATATGATATCGATCCTAAAAGTTATGAAAATATCGATATTAACAATAAAAGAAGATTGGTAAGAGCTATCGTTTTAGCTAAACAAGGTAATCCAATTTATCAAAATAAAAATGGCGATGAACTAATTTATCCAGCTAAGTTTTTTAATATTGATATCTCAACTCAAGAAATTAATTCGAGAATTGATATTCGCGTAGAAAAAATGTTTGAGTTAGGTTTACTTGATGAAGTTAAATCTCTTTTAAAAAATTATCCAAAAGACATTCAAGCTTTTAAAGCTATTGGATATAAAGAAATAATTGCCGGGTTAAATGACAATCTTTCTAAAGAAGATATGATTAAGCAAGTTCAACAAAACACTAGACAATACGCTAAAAGACAAAGGACGTTTTTGCGCCATCAATTTCCAAATATAATCACTTTGTCTAGCCAAGATATCTACAATTATATTTGTATAGATATCGAAAGAAAAATTAGAAATAGAGCTAGTATATCTAGTTGTGTTCTTTCTAAATTGGAAAAAATGAAAATTGCTGTAGTTGGATTAGGAGGAGTCGGGTCAATAGTTTCTACTAGTTTAATAAGACTAGGAGCCTTTAAATTAGTTTTAATAGATAAAGATAAGATTGAAGCTAGCAATTTAAATAGACAAATTGTTTACGATAGTTTAGATATAGGTCTAGATAAAGTAAACGCTTGTAAAGAGCATTTGTTAAAAATAGATCCATATGCTCAAATTGTAGCTTTAAATAAAGAAGTTGAAGTAGATGATATATCAAACTGCGATTTTGTTTTTGATTGTATTGATGATGTAAATAGCAAGGCAATAATTGCTAAATATTGTTTAGAAAACAACATAGGTTTTATTTCTGCAACTGGAACTGGTTTAAGAAAAGATGCTTCTAAAATTAAAATAGGCACACTCGATATGATAGGTGAACCGTTAGCTAAAGCTTATAAAAAAGCTTTAAAAGAAATAGGAATTACTGATTTTAGTTTAATTAATGTCGCTTATTCAACTGAACAAGCTAGCAAAAGATTAACTTCATATATCGGTTCAAATGTCTTAGTTCCTAATTCTTTAGGATTAAGTCTAGTTTCTTTCTTTATAAACTATTTAAATTAATTTATAATTATATAAAGCAGCTATATTAAAAAGGTGGTATTAAAATGAAGGCGAAAAACATTTCTCTTATTGCTAAAAAAATCAATTTATCAAGAAAAGATGTCTTACTTTATGGCAATTATAAGGCTAAAGTTATTAAAAAGCCAAATTTAAATCATCGTGGCAAGTTAGTTTTAATAACCGCTATGACACCCACTAAATTTGGTGAAGGTAAAACTACAACGGCTATTTCTTTGGTCGATGCTTTGAATTTTTTAAATCGCAACGCTATTTTAAATTTACGTGAACCTTCTTTAGGTCCTTATTTTGGCTTAAAAGGTGGAGCTACTGGAGGTGGAAAAAACTCTATTGAACCTGATGAAGATATCAATCTTCATTTTAATGGAGATTTTCACGCTATTACTTCAACTAACAATCTTATCGCAAGTTGTATTGATAATGTTCTTTACTGGGGAAATAGTCTAGATTTAGATCCTTCGACAATTAAATTTAAACGCTGTATTGATATGAATGATAGAAATCTTAGAGAGATAGATATCAATATAAATAAAGCTATTCCATCGCGACACACTGGTTTTGTTATAACAGCTGCTAGTGAATTGATGGCGGTATTTTGCTTAGCCAAAGATAAAGATGATTTTATTGAAAAAGTTAATAATATCATTGTCGGTTACTCTTATTCTAAAAAAGAGATTACTGTTAGAGATTTAAATATTTCAGGTGCTATAAGCAAATTAATGAAAGATGCTTTATATCCTAACTTAGTTCAAACTGGATATAATAATCCATGTATAATTCACGGTGGACCATTTGCTAATATCGCTTGTGGATGTAATTCTATAATCTCTTTAAAAACTTCTTTAAGTTTGGCAGATATTGTAGTTACTGAAGCTGGATTTGGTGCCGATTTAGGAGCTGAGAAATTTTTAGATATCATTTCTCAAGAATGCGATTTAAAACCGAGTGTCGCTGTCTTAGTTGTTTCTATTCGCGCTTTAAAACTTCATGGTGGAGCTAATGAAGAAAGCTTAACTAGCCAAGATGTTAAAGCTGTTAAAGCTGGTTTAGCTAATATGATTAGACATATTGAAAACTTGAAAAAATTTGGCGTTGATGTAATTGTTAATATCGGCAAATTTGCTTCTGATACTAGTGATGAAATTCAAGTTGTTATCGATTATTGTTTATCTCATTCAATTAAATTTGCAGTTAACGATTCTTATTCTAAAGGTGTTAAAGGTGGTGTTGAATTGGCTCAACAGGTAATTTATTCGTTGGAAAATGGTGTTTCTAATTATCATCCACTTTATTCTAAGCAACTTCCTATTAAAGAAAAAATCGACATTATTTGCAAAGAAATATATCGCGCTAAAGAAGTTATTTATTCTCCTCAAGCTTTAGCTGATATTGAAAATATTGAAAAATACAATCACGATAAACAATATATTTGCATGGCTAAAACTCCATCTTCATTTTCTGATGATGCTAAATTGTTAAATGCACCTGATGATTTTGCTATTCATATTAAAGAAGTAGATCTTGCAAATGGTGCAGGTTTAATTATTCCAATTACAGGTTCAATCATGCTTTTACCAGGACTTCCTAAGATTCCTAACGCTTGTAAAATGAAAGAGGATTAATATGGAATTGCTTTATGGTAAGCCAGTTAGAGAAAAGATTTTTGCTTTAATTGAAGATAAAATTAAAAGTGGAATAAGTTTTAATGCTTATTTAATTTATAACCCAAGTTGTATTGAGGCTAGCATATATAAAAATCAAATAGAAAAGTTGCTGACAAAACTAAACATTCCTAATTTTGATTGTTCGATTTCAGATTATAATCAAGCTAAAAAAGCTATTCAAAAGGCTAATAGCGATCCTTTAGGAATGATATTTGTCTCTAGACCATTATCTATTGAAAATGAGAATGAATTAATTGAAGATATAAATCCAAATAAAGATCCAGATATGTTAACTTCTAGCAATCTTGGAAAATTAACAAAAGGCAATTTAAATTATCTTTCTGGAACTTCTCAAGCTGTTAGGCAGATTATAGATTTTTACAACATTTCTTTGCAAGGTAAAAAAGTTTTGGTTTTAGGGCGTTCTATTTCTGTTGGTTTACCTATCTTTTTAATGACTTTAAAGAAAAATGCTTTAGCTAGTATTGTTCATTCTAAAATTTCATTAGAAGATATTTCTAAGCAAGTTAGAGAAAGTGAAGTGATTATACTAGCTACAGGTAAAAGAGGTCTTGTCAAAAAAGAAGATGTTAATCTAAATCAAATAATTATAGATTGTGGATATCATGAAGATTCAGCAGGAGATTTAGGTTTTCTTCCTGAAGCTAAAATGTTTACACCAGTTCCAAAAGGTGTTGGTCCAGTTACTATTGCTAGTTTAATTTTAAATGCATTTTTCTTAATAGAGAATTCTAAAAAATAGCTTTTAATTAGATATATCTAATTGATGGCATATCTTGAATTAAGAAAAGTTTCTTTTGCATATTATACTCAAAATAGCAAAACTTCTATTTTAGAAGATGCTAGTTTTATATTTCCAAATATCGGTTTAGTTTGCATTGAAGGTGAGTCAGGAAGTGGCAAATCTACTGTTTTAAATTTACTTGCTAATTATATTAAACCTAATAAAGGAAATATTGTTAAAAATTATAATGACGAAGAAGTTGGATTTGTCTTTCAAGATTTCCACCTTATCGATCATTTAAATGTCATTGAAAATATTTTATTACCTAAAATAGTTAATGGCAGTTTGAAAAAAGATGGATATAATCAAGCTAAAAAGTTACTTTCAACTATCAATTTATCAAATTTAGAAAATAGAAAAATAAGCGAACTTTCCTATGGACAGCAAGCGAGGATAAGCCTTGTTCGAGGATTGATAGGAAATAAAAAAGTATTGTTACTTGACGAGCCTACCGCTAATCTCGATGTTGAAAATTCTATTCAAATTATGGAAATAATCAAGGAGATTTCAAAAACAAAGTTAGTAATATTAGTAACGCATAACAAGTCTCTTTCTCAAAAATATTCAGATTATATTGTCCATATTGAAAATAAAAAATTGATTTGTAATAAAATTATCCAAAATAGAGAATCTAACAAGATACTTACTAAAAAACAGCTAGCAAAAGTCAAATTGAAAGAAAGTTTATTTTTAGCGTACTCATTTTTTAAAACTAGAATTTTAAAAGTGAGTTTATCATTAGTTTTTATCTCAATCTGTTTTAGCATTGTTAGCGTTTTAGTTAATTTGTCTTTTAATTCAAAAAGTCAGTTACAAACTTATCTTTCGAATAATTTTGACTATAATCTTTTAGAAATCCAAGAAAAGAAAGAATATGAGTTAGATAATCAAGAAATGAGTCTAATTAAAATGGATAAACTCTCATTTGAAAGTGAAAATATTTTAAAAAGTTATTTTCCCGATATCGAAATATATTTGACGTTAGAATATTTTATTCCCGGGGTTAATTATATAAAAAGCAACAGCGAATATATCGATGAAAAAATTTATTTTTGCCCGTGTTTTCCAAGTGAAAATAAACTTGCTGAAGGTGATATACCAAAAAGCTATTTCGATGTTGTAGTTAATAGGGATTTTTTAGAAATTTTAAATTTAAATAATTATAGTAAATCAGGCTTGTTATTTCAGCATTCTTTACAAATTAAATCTTATTATGCTTCAAACGAAGTTATAGATAAATTAGATATATCCATAAATTTTAATATAGTTGGTATTTCTAAAGAAGAAAATCTAATCTTTAAGCCTACTATATATTATTCATATCCTTTAATGAGAGATTATTTATTTAATAAAAAATTAGATAACTTAACTCAAATTCTCGATATGAATAAAGATATTAATTTAAAGTATCGTTTAGAAATGTTAACTTATGAAAACGATCCTTTAATGTGTTTTAAAAACTTGATTTATGTGGAAAACCCGATACTTTTTCAAGATGAAATAAATTTAAAATTTGCCGATATATTTTCAATATCGAGTTATAGTTTAGAACAGCTTTCTTCTTTAGAAGACATGTTATCTTCATTATCGTTTTTAGTTTTTATGTTTATTGGTTTAGCTGTTGTTTCATCTTTTTTCTTGGAATTAGTTGTAATCGAGAATTTTTATAAAGAAAAGCAAGTGGAACTAGGTTTATATTTATCTTTTTATGTAAGCAAGCAAAATTATTTTAGACTTGGATTTGGTCAAATTATTTTAATGTTTTTAGTTTCAATAATCGGTACATTTTTGCTTAGAAGCATTCTATATATAGTTGTTAATAAACTTTTTTCTATTTATAAAATCCCGTTATCAATTACTAGTTTACCTAATATTGTAGAATTGATAATCATTTTGATAGTCAATTTTCTCTTTTGCTATTTTTGTTCATATTTACCTTTAAAAAGGACATATACCAATCAATTGATTTTATCTTTAAAAGGAGAATAAATGTTTAAGTTAAATGACGTATCGTATAGTTATCCAAATAAGATTAAAGGTTTAGACCATGTTAGTTTTGAATTTGAAAGTGCAGGACTATATTATCTAGTTGGTGAATCAGGAAGTGGAAAATCAACTTTGTTAAATTGCTTAGCTGGGTTATTAACTAACTATTTAGGATCTATTAAATTTGATAATAGGGAATTATCTAGTTTAAATAACGATGAAAAAAGTGAATATTTACGCACAAAAGTCGCTATTTCCTTACAAAAAGATATCTTTGAAGAAAAGCTTTCCGTAATGGATAATTTGATGATGTCATTAAATATATCTTCTGCTAGTAAAACTTCTAAAATCGCTAGAATAAGATATTACGCTAATAAATTGGGAGTTGAAAATATTTTATATCAAAAATTAAACACTCTTTCAGGTGGACAATTAAAACGAATGAATTTATTAAGAAGTTTAATTAAGGAAACACCAGTAATTTTACTAGATGAGCCACTTGGGCCTTTAGATTTTAAAGCTAGAAAAAAATTGACATATTTATTTGAAGAATTAGCTAAATCAAGATTAGTTATAATTATTTCTCATAATATAGATGATATCGATAAATTTACTTCTGTTATCAGTTTATCAAACGGGAAAATTATTCAAGTAAAATACGGGAATTTAAAAGGGGAAATAAACAAAAATAAAATCAATTATAAAAGATGCAATATATCTTTATTTATCAATATTAAACAAGGGTTATTGTGTTTAATTAAAAAAGGGAGATATTTTGCATTTTCTATTTTTGCAATGACTATATCGTTAACTAGTATTGGACTAATTTTGATTTTGACAAGTTTAGTTTCCTCAATGTTAAATAATATTTTAGATACTAGTTTTAATAACAATACTCTTCTTATCAAAAACAAGGAAACAAGTGTTTCTTCTCCGTATTATAAATCTGCTAATCAAGATGAAATAGAGAGTTTAAAAAGTTATTTTAGAAGTGAAATTATCAGTGACAGCTATTATTATAAAATAAATTACGAAGAAATTTTTTCAAGTGGTAACAGCGTATATTTGCTTGATGATAATATCAAGATGAGATTAAATGATTTTTCCATTCGTAGCTTTGGTGAATTTACTTATTATTTAGAAATAGATGAACTTTCAAATTATTCAATGAATCTTGATGATGACGAAATTATTTTAGGTGTAGATTTAAATACTATTAATTCAATAGCAAAATATTTAGGTTTATCTAGCAATAACGCTTTAGAAAACATCAATTCTTATCTATTAAATAACGATTTAAATTTATCATTATTAGCCAGTAATCAAGAATGGTCATATCAAACAGAAACTAGCTATAACGTCAAATATGTTGTAAGGCAATCTCATCCGAGAATAATTCATACAAATCCTTATTTTAATCAAGTTTTTATTGAAGATATTTTAGAATTGAAAACTTATGATGATCTTTCTGTAAGTCCAAGTGAACCATGGTATTTTTTTAAAGGGAGAATTTTAATTGTTAAAGATAATATCTCTGAATTTATTTCGAAGGTAGAAAGATATTCCACCTTTGACGATTTAGTTTTAAAAAGCATGAATTCAGATGAATATTTACAATACTATCAAGATGACGATGAATTTTCTAAAAAGAGATTGATTGTCTATAAAGATTATCAAAATGAAGTTGAAGTATCTAAAGTAGAAGAAATTGTAGATAAGTATCAAAATAATATTGACCAAGTATCTTATTCAGATTCTATTTACTATACTTCAGATGAAGGTATGGTTTCTGGTTTTTTAAAGCCGATTTATGTTTCTAGTAAAAAAGAATATTTAAATAAGCTTCAAGATTATAATTATGAGACTCAGTTTGATTTAGAAGGATTTCAAGGTTCAACTATTAAATTTGATCAAGGAGTAGTTATGGGGGATATTTCAAACAGCTACTCCAATCCATTAATTTTTAAATCTTATATTAAACCAATAAAAGCTAAATATGGTAATTTAGCTAGCAATCAAAGTGAAATAGCAATTTCATCGAATTTAGCTAAAACTTTATTTGAAAGTGAAAATTACGCAATAGATAAGACTTTATATTTAACTATGTTAGTTGATATAGAGATGAAAAATGGATCATATAAAAATATATTTAGAGATGGAGAATTAAAAATTGTTGGAATAATTGAAGATGAAGATAATAGTTTATATCATCAATCGAGATTTCTTTCTAATTATTGCATGGAGAATTTTAAATTGGATATTCAAGATAAAAAAATCGATAGAGCTATAATATTTTTCGATAATGGCATTGATATGGAAAGTGTTTTAAAAGATTTATCCAATTCATATTTGGAATATGAATTTAGTTTACCGTGTTTACAAATTCAAAATTCTTTAGAAGATGTTATAGATAGAATAGGGGTTTTTCTATATGTTTTCGCCATCTTTTCTATTCTTATTGGAATAAGTTTAATAACACTAATAATATTTTTATTTATTAAGGAAGATCAAAATAAAATAGAAGTTTTAAAAATTAATGGTTATAGGAAAAAAGATATTGTTTCCTATTATGTTACTATCTCTTATATTCTTGGAATAATTTCGTATTTATCTTCAATATTTACTTTGACTGTTTCAAATTTCTTTTTATCTAAACAGCTAGATGGACAACTAACTAATGCTAATAACATTTTTCAACCTAGAATATATTTAATTTGTTTTTTACTAACTTTAACCATCTCATTTTTAGTTTTAATAAGTATATATTTTAGGCCGTTATTTGCTAAAAAAGGACTTGGGAACAATAAAAGTGTCAAAATACATCATAAGATAGAAAATATATAGAAAATTTACATTTAAGTTTATACTTACTAAGTAAATTAATGTTACAATAATATTCGTTATACAATTATAACAAGAAAGGTAGTTCACTTGAAGATGAATGGCAAAGTAAAGATGTTCAACAAAGAAAAAGGATATGGCTTTATCAAAGGCGAAGATGGTAAAGATGTCTTTTTCCACTATTCTGCTATTGATATGGAAGGCTATAAAACCGCTGCTGTTGGTGAAGAAGTCGAATACGATCTCGAAAGTTCTGACCGTGGTTTAAGAGCTAACCATGTTAAAAAACTAGCTGGTAAAACTGAAACTGAAAAAACTGAATCTAAATAGTTAGAATATATTTGTTAACATTAGCTTCCTATTATAGGAAGCTATTTTGTTATTCTTTTAGTTGTATTTGTGATAAAATTTTATAGCATTGTATTGAGGTTTTAAAAAAATATGTCATTAAAAGCGGGTATAGTTGGCTTACCAAATGTTGGAAAATCCACTTTGTTTAACGCCATAACAAATTCACATGTATTAGCTGCAAATTATCCATTTGCTACTTTAAATCCAAATTCGGGTATTGTTGAAATTAAAGATTCTAGATTTGATAGATTGTGCGAATTATTTAAACCTAAATCGAAAGTTAGAGCGACTTTTGAATTTATTGATATTGCTGGTTTAGTAAAAGGGGCAAGTAAAGGTGAAGGTTTAGGTAATAAATTTTTAGGCAATATTAGAAATACCGATGCTATAGTTCACGTTGTCCGTTGTTTTAAAGATCCTAATATTATTCATGTTGATGGTGATATCGATCCGATTAGAGATATTGAAACTATCAATTACGAATTGATTATGGCTGATATTGAAACGATTCAAAATCATTTAGAAAAAACAACTAAAAAAGCTGTTTTACAAAAAAATAAAGAAGCTATAGCAGAATTAGATTTATTAAATAAATTGTTACCTCATTTAAATAATGGAGAATCTATACGCGATTGTAATTTAACTAGCGAGGAAAAAGAAATGTTGAAGCCTCTTAATTTACTTTCTATTAAACCATGTATATATGTTGGTAATGTTTCTGAAGAAAGTTATGCTAATCCACTAAGTGATTCTTATTTTAAAAAAGTCAATGATTATGCTATATCTCACAAATGCATAGCTATACCGATTTCTGCCAAAATTGAAGAAGATTTGATTTCTCTTTCTAATCAAGATAGACAAGATTATTTAAACATGTTAGGAACAGATCTTTCTGGTTTGGATAAATTAGCTAAAGCTAGTTACGATTTACTAGGTTTAAAAACTTTTTTCACTTGTGGGGAAGATGAAGTTAGAGCTTGGACTTTTAAAGATGGTTATACTGCTCCTGAATGCGCTGGATTAATTCATACTGATTTTCAAAAAGGTTTTATCAAAGCTGAAGTTTATACTTTTGATGATATTGATAAATATTTGACAGAAGCTAATTTACGTCAGCAAGGTAAGATACTTACTGTTGGTAAAGACTATTTAGTCAAAGATGGAGATTGTCTATTTATTAAATTTAATGTAACAAAAAAATAAGGTGAGAAAATGGAATATAGAATTGGTTCTTCATATGATGTTCACGCTTTAAAAGCTGGCAATCAAATTAAATTAGGTGGAATTAATATTCCTTGTGAGTATTCTTGTATCGCTCATTCTGATGGCGATGTCGTTTTTCACAGCTTGTCTGAAGCGATGTTAGGAAGTTTAGCTTTAGGGGATTTAGGCACTTATTTTCCAGATAACGATCCGAAATATTTAAATTACGATTCTTCTAAAATTCTTGAATTTTGTTATAGTTTAGTTAAAAAAGAAGGTTATATAATTAACAACATCGATATTTCTATCATCTTGGAAAAACCAAAGTTGAAAGATTATATTTTATCAATTAGAGAAAATATCGCTAATTTGTTACAAATAGATATTTCACAGATTTCTATTAAAGCGATGACAAATGAAAAACTAGATTCTTTAGGTCAAAACAAAGCGGTTGCTAGTTTTGCTAGTCTTTTAATAAGAAAAGAGTAGATTTTTTTAATAGGATGTATTAATATAAATAGCTATGTTTTATTTATTTACTCAAGATGGGGATTTGACAAAGACAAAATATCAAATACGTTCTCAGACAAATTCTAGAATAGTTTTACTTGGGGAAGATAAATCGATAGTTAAAATGTATCATAATGGAAAATTCTTACTCTTATTAAAAGAAGTTCAAGATAGTTATTCTATAATGATGAAATTGGATTTAAAAAATAAAACAAAATTAAAAATGAAATTTATCAAGCAGAATTACATAGTTGAATATGATTTAATTACTAGTAAATTAGAAGTTGACTTTTCTAAAAAAATTGAATTTGCGTATACTTTGTATTCTAAAGGTGAATTAGTGCATAGTTTTAACGGAGCTTATAAATTGATAAAGGAGTGATTATGGAAATTAATAAGATTCAACAAGAAATATATCAAATTGGAAAATTTATCATTGAAAATTTGAAATTGGAAGATGTCGTTTTAACTCCCTCTAAAGTTAAAGAGCATGGAGATTTTTCCACTAATTTAGCTTTGAGATTTGCTAAATCTTTAAATTTATCTCCTATAGAATTAGCAAATAAAATAGTTGAACGATTAAACTCAGATGAAATTGAAAAGCTCGAAGTTGTTAAGCCTGGTTTTATAAATATCTTTATTAAAAAAGACAACATTTTAGATATTGTTGAACAAGTTAATATTGAAAGAGAGAATTACGCTCAGCTTGAACTAGGTAAACGTGAAAAACTCTTATTAGAATATGTTTCTGCCAATCCAACAGGTGCTTTGCATCTTGGACATGCTAGAGGCGCTGCTGTTGGTGATTCTCTTTCGAGAATTTTGAAAAAAGCCGGATATGATGTTACTAGAGAATATTATGTTAACGATGCTGGAAATCAAGTTAATAACCTCGCTTTATCTTTAAAAGCTAGGTATCTTCAACAATTTGGTATAGATGCTAAGTTACCTGAAAATGGATATTATGGTGAAGATATTGTTAGTTTTGCTAAAACGCTTGTTGAAAAATATGGCGATAGTCATATCCACGATGAAGATTTCTCATTTTTTAGAAAAGAAGGTATTCAATTAGCTTTAGATAACATCAAAAAAGATCTTAAAGAATTTAGAGTTGAGTTTGATGTTTTTACTTCTGAACAAGCTATTAGAGATGCTAATAAAGTTGAAAAGGTTTTAGAATTATTAAAACCATATTGTTATCAAAAAGAAGGAGCCACTTATTTAAATACAACTAAAGATGGTGATGATAAAGATAGAGTAATTGTTAAATCTGATGGTAGTTATACTTATTTGTTACCTGATATCGCCTATCATAAAGACAAATTTGATAGAGGTTATCAATATCTTATCGATCTATTAGGAGCTGATCACCATGGATATATTTCTAGATTGAAGTCTTCTATGAAATCGTTAGGTTACAATCCAGATAAGCTTCAAGTCGATTTAGTTCAAATGGTAAGGTTATTTAAAGATGGTCAAGAATTTAAAATGTCAAAAAGAACAGGTAATGCCGTTTCATTAAAAGAACTTTGTGAAGAAGTTGGTGTCGATGCTGTAAGATTCTTCTTTGTTTCACGTGCTAATTCTCAACATTTAGATTTCAATTTAGATTTAGCTAAGTCATTATCCTCAACTAATCCAGTGTATTATTGTCAATATGCTCACGCTAGATTATGCACTGTCTTAGAAATGGCGAAATCGAAATTTGAAATAAATATTAAACCGACTAGTTTAAATTCCGATGTTGAAATTGCTCTTGCTAAAAAATTAGGTGAATTTAAAAACGTAATTAAGGATTCTGCATTGACATTGCAACCATGTAAAATTACAATGTATGTTAGGGAATTGGCAGGATGTATTAATGAGTTTTATACAAAATGTCGAATTCTTGATGCTTCTAATCCTGAAATTACTTCTCAAAGACTCGGGTTAGTAAATGCTAGTAGAATTGTATTAGCTGAAGGATTAAATTTAATTGGAGTTAATGCTCCTAAACACATGTAATATATAAAAGAAAGGGAGAAAATATATTATGGTTAAATCAATGTTAGCAGTCGCTTATGATGTTTTAAAGGAAAATGGAAAGCCATTACCTTTTAATGAACTTTTGGATAAAGTAGCTGAAGAGTTAGGCTTTTCTGAACAAGAAAAGATGGATAAAATGGCTCAATTTTACACTAACTTATCTTTAGATGGAAAATTTGTTGTCTTACAAGATAACCACTGGGATTTACGTGAAAGAGTCAGCTTTGATAAAGTTCACATCGATATGAATGAAGCTTACAACGATATCGATGAAGAAGATGAAGATAAATCCGAAATTGATGATACTACTTCTTTACTAGGTGAAGATGAGCAAAAAGAAGGCGATTTTGAATCTAGCGATGATGATTCTTCAGATGATGATATTCAAAAGGAACTAGATGCTTAATCTAGTCCTTTTTTTAGAGGATATTATGGAAAATAAATTATATTTAGAATTTTTTAAAATTATCGAGCAGCATTCTTCTATTTGTATTTTTGGTCATATTTATCCTGATGGGGACTGCTATGCTTCTTCCCAAGGGTTAAAATATCTTATAAATTACCTTTATCCAGAAAAGAAAGTTTACGTTTTAGGAACTGATATTTCTAAAATTCCTGATGATTTTCCTCATATGGATGATGTTGAAGATTCTGTTATTGAAAATTCTTTAGTCATATGTGTAGATTTACCTGATAAAGTTAGAGTAAGTGATTCACGTGCCTTTAGCTTGAAAAATTTAGGTATGATTAAAATTGATCATCATATTTTCAAAGAGCATTTTGGTCAATTAGAAATTATTGAAGATGAGGCTAGTTCATGTGCGGAGATAATCGCTAAAATTTTCTATACTAAGTTTGATAAATTACCTAAGTTAGCTTGTGATTTGCTATATTATGGATTTACAACTGATACTAATAGATTTATGTATGCTAATAATAAATCAGCTTTAATTGGGGCTAAATTACTTTCTGATGGTGCAGATGCTAATAAGTTATATTCTAGTATGTATGTAGTTAGTGAATCTTCTATTCGCTTTAATGGATATTTATATTCACATTATCAAAAGACTGATTTAGGTGTCTGTTATTGTATTGTTCCATATAAAGATAGTCAAAAATATGGTTACAATCCGCATCAAGCTGCTATTTTTGTCAATAGTTTAGGTCGAATTAATGCTTCTAAACTTTGGTGTATAATTGCTGAAACTAGCGATGGAAAAGCTTTTTGTGAATTTAGATCATTAGGAAATATCGATGTTCAACAAATCGCTAGTAAATTTACTGGAGGAGGTCATTTAAATGCCTCAGGATGCACATTAGATAAATTTAGCCGCTATCAAGAAGTTATCGATGCTTGTCAACAGGCTTTATTAGATTATTTTTCACCATATCAAGAAGAATTAAAAACAATGTTAGAGTTAGCTAAACAAGCCTCTAAAGTAGTTATGGAAAAATATAAATCTGGATTTAGCGTTGAAATAAAAAACGACAATTCACCAGTTACTAGTGCTGATTTAGCTTCAAATAAAATTATTAAAGAAAGCTTAAGTAAAAAGTTTCCAGATTATGCGATTTTATCAGAAGAGGATCAAGATGATTTAACTAGATTAAATAAAGAATACGTCTTTATTATTGATCCTTTAGATGGAACGAAAGATTTCGTTAATAAAGACGATATGTTTGCAATTAATATCGCTTTAGTTAAAAATCATCAACCTGTAATAGGCGTAGTGGCTATTCCAGCTCAAGATAAAATATATTTTGCTGTTAAAGATAAAGGTAGCTATGTTTTTTCAAGTAATGAAATGATTTCTAAATTGCACGTTTCTAGTAAAAAGAAGAATTTGACTGTTTTAAATTCCAGTTTTCACAAAAATCAAAAGTACTTAGATTTTGTTAAAAGTAACAAGAAAATTAGCGATATAAAATACGTTGGTTCAGCTTTAAAAAGTTGTTTAATAGCTCAAGGAAAAGCAGAAGTTTGTTATTCACTTGGTTTAGGAACTAAAGAGTGGGATACTTGTGCGCCTCAGATTGTTTTAGAAGAAGCGGGTGGTAAATTTCTTACAAATCACCTTAATGAAATTACTTACAATAGAAAAGATGTTTATAATAGGGATGGTTTTACCGCTTTAAATAGTTTAGATAATAAACTATTAACTGAACTCGAACTTGAAGAAATATTGAAAAAGTAGCAAAAATACCGGCAGTTTAGCCGGTATTTATTTATTTATTTATTTTAACAAATCCATTTGGATTTAATTGTTGGAAATGATTAGAATCTTTACAACAATCATAGATGGTATATTTAGCTTTAAATCCCAGTTCAGTTTCAGCTTTTTTAGTAGAAGCGTAGTTAGAAACGACATCTCCTTGTCTTCTTGGACCGAAAACATAAGGTATTTTAATATTGTTAGCTTGCATATAAGCGTTAACTAATTCTAAAACTGATGTTCCTTTGCCAGTACCTAGATTATAAATTACTAGACCGGTGTTTTCTTTTTGAAATTTATTTAAAGTTAGAACGTGACCTTCCGCTAAATCCATAACGTGGACATAATCTCTAATACAAGTTCCATCACTAGTAGGATAATCGTTACCAAAGATGGTGAGTTTTTCTAATTTTCCAATGGCGACTTGGGTAATATATGGCATTAAGTTATTGGGGATTCCATTTGGCTGTTCACCTATTAATCCAGATGGATGGGCACCTATAGGATTAAAATATCTTAAAATTGCAATATTAATATCTTTATGTACTTTAGAATAATCTTCTAACATTTCTTCAATCATGATTTTAGTTGAGCCATAAGGATTAGTGGCTTTTTGAACTGGATCAGTTTCAAATAACGGAACGTGATTTGGAATGCCATAAACAGTAGCTGAGGAAGAGAAAACAAAGTTTTTAACTTTATATTTTTCTAAATACATCATGATATTTAGATAAGAAATAAGGTTGTTAAAATAGTATTTTAAAGGTTCTTTAACTGATTCACCCACTGCTTTATAGGCAGCAAAATGAATAATGGCATCTATTTTATTTTCTTTAAAAACTATTTCTAATTCCTCTAAGTTGGTACAATCTAATTGATAGAATTTAAATTTTCTATTGTTAATAATTTCTAGTCTATTTAGAACTTCTAAACAAGAATTTGAAAGATTATCAACTATGATTGGATTATAGTTATGTTGAACGAGTTGACATATTGTATGTGAACCGATATAACCAAGGCCACCACTTACTAAGACGTTTTTAATTTCTGACATAAAAAATTCCTTTCTATATTTGTTTATTTGTCGATTCGTTAACGAGTTCTTTAATGAAATATTTTCTCGCTAATTGTCTAATTCTCAGGCATCTAGAAATATAAGCTTGAACTTGATAAAGATATATTAAACCGCTAATTACCAATAATACAGTGAAAACTAAGGCATAGTATTTGCTAATTTCAAAAGAGAAATCGGGAGTTTTAACAACGCTAGGCCAGTTAGAAATAACAGTCATTCCAAATAAAGTTGTCGTTGGGAAATAGAAATGATAACTAAAGCTATCTATGCCAGAAGTATAGTAAGAAAAATCGTTGTTATTTGCCCAACCATAAATTAAGATGGCAAAAGTACATATTAAAATACCAATAAAAGGCAAGTAAGCTTTTTTGACAAAATAAACCATCGATTTTCTATAAGCTTCTTTTAAAAAGATTTTTTTATCGACTATGACTTTGTTTGTTAATATATTATACATCATAGTATCGACTTTTAGACCTTGTTGACGCATGATATATCCTACTAATTTTTGTAAATATCCAGCAATGATAATCAATAGTAAAAAGACGATTAACAAAACGAAAATCAAACGCCTTTCGATTTTTTGAGTATCAGCTAATATAATTAAAATGTCATTCATTTGTTTCATCCTTATTTTCTAGAATGTTAGATTGATTATTGTCAAATTGATTGTTCAATTGATCAAAAGAACTAACTTGATTATTAGAAATATCAAAGCTAGGAATATTTATTTGATTGTTGTTAGGGAAATTAGGATTTTGATTTGGCACATAGTTAATGTTGATATTAATAGGTTGTTGATTATTAGGTGGAGGATTATTGTTAGCATTTAAATTAGGCTCTTGATTTAATATAGCTTCCGCTTGTAAATCATAGTGACTTTTAATGGTATATTTCCTTCCTTTTAAGTAATAATAGAGTATTTTAAAAGGGGAAATAATTAAATTGATACTTGCGTATATTATATAAATAAGAAAATACGCTATCCACAAAGGGGCACAAACTATACTAACTATGCCTATTCCTAATCTTTTAAAGATGTTATCCATATTTATTTTTGTTTATTTAATAAGTCAATTTGTAAAGAAGGTTTAACCTTATAAAGATATTTTATCATAATTAAATATGAAAAGTTTAAATATAGTGAATATATAATTATTCCGAAAGTTTTATATAAAATATTAGGAATTAATAAAAAACATATTAAAATTGCTGACAAAATTAGGTTTAAGATAATTTCTATAACTAGGTATTTTAAATTTATAAACTTTCTACTTGTTAAATAGTAATAGAGATTGCTAATTAAGCATATTAGGCTAAATATGTAACATAAGCTTAAATTAAAAAAATAAAATAACGTATATAAAGCTAGAGAAATCAAAGTAAAGATATATAAATAAAAAGGCTTATCTATGCTAGTTTTTGCTAATTTTAATCTATTTAAATATTCATAAGAGAATAGATATATAAATAAGCTAGATATACTTGAAACAATAAAACTAAAAATCATATAGAAATTTAATATATTATCGTTAGATATTTTAAAAAGATTTTGATAGATCTGAAATACATCAATTTGATAAAGATATATCAATAGATATGTTGAGAATAGTTCAGCTAAAAATGACGCTATTATCAGTGAAAAAAAAGAAAGGAAATTCAGCTGGATTTTTGAAATGAAACTTCCAAATATCAGACCGATAATACAATTAGGCAAAAATACTAAAAAGCCATTTTGAATATCTAAAAAGCAAATGGCAACATTAGCTAATAAATATACTATCTTAAATAGATAATTAGCTTTAATCGCAACGCATGTTGCTAAAAAAGGAATTATTATTGGCAAAATAATTTCTAGATAAGGAATAGTTAGATTTAAGTAAATCAATAAAACTTCAAAGCACAGCATCATACTTATAAAAGCAATTTGATAGGTTGGCTTTTTCGATGTACTATTTATATTCATATCAATAATATAATATAATATCTTGTATAAAAAGATGAGTAAATATGGAAGATAAAAATATAAAACAAAATAGTAAATCTAAGCGCAAAGCCGTCTTCAAATACGTGTTTTTATGCTTGGTTATTGCCATAGTAACTATCTTAGCTTTTTACTATATTTTAAAAGATGACCCTGTCGCTATTTGGAATTCTATAGTTGGGGCCAAATTTGGATATATTATATTGATGATAGCAATGGCAATAATGGCAATGTTGTTTGAAGGTTTAGCGATAACTATTTTAACTAAATCGTACAATAAGCATTACAAATATTATCAAGGTGTATTAAATGGGACTATCGGTTCACTATTTTCTGCTATTACTCCTTCTAGTTCTGGTGGTCAATTTGCCCAAGCTTATACTTTTTCTAGACAGGGGGTAAAAGCTAGTAATTCCGCTAGTGTATTAGTAATGCTATTTATCGTTTCGCAGATTGTTGTAATTGTCTATGGTGTTTTTGCTATGATTTTTGGTTATTCTTCTACTATTTTAAAAATGGATAATATTAATATTTTTAATTTAGAGTTATCTCCTATTGTTTTCTCAGTTATTGGTTTTGTAATTAATATATTTGTTTTGTTAATTATTTTACTTCTCGCTTATTTAAAGCCTTTGCATAGATTCATCCTATCAAAAGGTGTCAATTTTTTATATAAGATTCATTTAATTAAAGATCCGAAAAGAAAGAGAATAGAGATTGCTTCTTCAGTCGCTTCTTTTAGAATTGAGTTAACTAGATTATTTAAAAGTCCATATTTGTTAATTTCTATATTGCTAGTAGAAATTTTAAAGTTTTCATGTACTTACAGTTTGCCATTTATCGCAGGATTAGCACTAGGTAAAGATATAGATACTAGTTTTGTAAATATATCTACTTATATGACTTGTCTATGGTCTTCATCTTATCAAAATATGATAACTGGTTTTATTCCTATTCCTGGTTCATCAGGTGTAGCTGAAGGAGCTTTCCAAATATTGTTTTCTTCTATATATAACGATTATAGTATTACTTCAGCTGCTAACATTTTAACAAGAGGAGTTTCATTTTATTTCACTTTATTTGTCGGATTTATAGTTTTTATTTCTTATGGCGGTTCACCAAAGCAATCAAAACAATCTTATTCTTCGTTACAAAAAACTTTTGTCGATTTAAAAATCGTATCTATGGCTGTTAATGAAAATGACACGCCTGTTTTAAAAGAAATGACTAATACATCAATTAAGCCAGGAATAATTTCTTCAACTGTCGATAAATTTAACACTATTTTATCTCAGCAGCAAACTAAAGCTAAAGATGAAGCCTTGAAATATATTACAGCAGAGCAATTAGAGGAATCATTTAAGCATATTAAAGAAACTCTTATTGATAATAAAGATGTTGAAAAATATGAACCTAGTTCTAATTTAAATGTCCATCAAGCTTTGCAGGAAGTTTATAAAGACCTTGAAAATATTGAAGCTGATATTAAAGAATCAAAGAAAATTGATACGCAAGTTCAATTGGCAATTAAAGAAGATCTAGAAGCTATTGACAAAAGTAAAATTAGAAAACTTGAAAAAAAGAAAAAGCGTTTATTAAAAAAAGAAATGAAAAAGCAAAAAAAGGAGCAATAAAATGAGAATTGCACTATTTACAGATACTTATCCTCCTTATTTAAATGGGGTAGCTACAGCTACTTATACATTAAAAAAAGTTTTAGAACAAAATGGGCATCAAGTTTTAGTAGTTACTATTTCTAAACCTAATCAAAAGCATTTAAGTTACGAAGATGGGGTAATTAGAATTCCAGGTGTGGTTTTAAAAAGAATATATAATTATCAGTTGGCTAGACTTTACTCTCAAAAAGCTTTTATGTTAGTTAAAGACTTTCAACCTGAAGTAATACATATTCAAACTGAGATGTCGATATGTATTTTTGGTCGATTCATAGCTAAAAGATTGAATGTTCCTTTAATCTATACTTATCATACTTTGTATGAAGATTATACTTATTATATAACAGGTGGATTTAAACCAGTTGATACTGTTGCTAAAAAAATTATTGCTTTTATGTCTAAAATTGTTTCAGATACTAATACTGAACTAACGACAACTTCAAATAAAGCTAAAGATATTCTTGTTAAATACGGCGTAAAAAAATATATAAATGTCATTCCTATTGGAATTGATTTTTCTATGTTTGATTATGATAAAATTCAACAAGATAAGTTAAATGAGATAATTGATAAGTACGATTTAAAGGATAAGTTTGTCTTTTTGATTTTAGGTAGAATCGCTAAAGAAAAATCTAACTTAGAAATTTTTGATTATCTATCTGAATATTTAAGCAATCATAAAGAGCTTATAGATAAGGTTAAATTGTTAGTTGTCGGTGATGGTCCAGATAGAGAAAATTTAGAAAGAGCAGCCAGCAATTCCATTTTGAAAGATATTGCAATTTTTACAAAAGCAGTCGAGCATGAACTAGTTCCTTATTTTTATTATATTGGCGATTTATTTTTATCCGCTTCAACTAGTGAGACACAAGGTTTAACTTTTAATGAAGCGATGGCTTGTAAATTGTTAGTTTTAGCAAAATATGATAAAAATTTAACTTTGTGTATCGAAGATGGAAAAACTGGATTTTTCTTTTACGATAAAAAGACATTTTTTGAAAAACTCGATTTAATTAGAAATCTTAAGCCTGAACAAAAACAAGAAGTTATTTCACAAGCGTATAAAAACAACGTTGAAAAATATTCGTTAGATTTATTTTATAAGAGGATGATAAATGTTTATAAAAGAGCCTTGCAACGTTATTGGTAATATAGTTGAAGAAATTTCTTCTTCAAATGAAAATGTTAAGATATCGTTTTCTAATACAAAAGAAATTACATTGTCTAATTTGTTATATGCAAATTTGGATTTTTATATATATAAAGGAAAAGAGCTTAGCCAATTTGAATTTGAAAGATTATTAGAACTTGAAAAAGATTCTAAAGGTTTTAATTATCTTTTTAAGTTAGTAACTTCTAAATACTATCCTAAAAAGGTACTGTTTGAAAAACTCATAAAAAAAGGTTTAAAAGAATCTAGTATTGAACAAATGATAGATTTTTTGATTGAAAAAGGTATATATGATCCTAAAAATTATTTAGATAATTATGTTGAAACTTATTTAGAAAAAGGATATTCAACATCGTTAATTGAATATAAATTAATCAATTTGGGATATTCTAAAAAAGAAATTAAACAAGTTTTAGATAGTAAACAAGAATATAAATCAAATTTAATAGATGTTGTTTCTAAACTTGTTGAGAAATATAAAAATAAAGATTACGCTCAATTGAAAAATAGCGTTATTTCAAAATTGGCTGAACTAGGCTATAGCTTTGAAGTTTCAGTAACTAGTTTTGAAAAATATATGGATGAAAATGACTATGTTAAAAATGAATTTATTAAAAAAGAAGAAGATAATTTAAAACAGATGATACTAACTTTTATTGCTGTGAATAAGAATTTATCTTCAAAAGAAATGTTTAATAAAATCTGTGCGCGTTTTATAAAAAAAGGATATTCCTATGATAAAATTAAAAAGACATATAAGGAGGTAAGTGAAGATGTTAGATAAATATTTAAAAGACTACCTTGATGAAGGGGGGAAATTTTCTGGACCTTTATTAGTTAAATCAGTTGAAAAGGGAGTAACTTCGACTGGCTCAAATTATTTAACTATCAATTTTCAAGATATCTCTAGTAGTATAGTTGCTAAAAAATGGGAAATTAAAGATGATGATTTAGATATAATTCAGCCAAATAATGTAATTTTAGTAAGTGGAAATATATTTAAATATAAAGGTAGCAATCAGTTAAAGGTTGAAAGCGTCTCTAAAATGGAAGTAAGTGAAATTGATATGGATGATTTTTTAATTGGTTGTCCACTCTCAAGTAAGCAACTTGAAAGTAAATTATACGAATTAATTAGTTTAGTTAAAGACGAAGAATTAAAAAAGCTAGTTATTCAAGTTATAAATGAAAATAAGGAAAAATATATGAACTATCCAGCTGCAATAAGTGTTCATCACGCTTATAAATCTGGTATTGTATATCATTCTATATGTATAGCTGAAGCATCTGTATTTTTTGCTAAACAATATCCACAGTTAAATCTAGATTACTTAATTGTTGGAAGTCTACTTCACGATATCGGTAAAACTGTTGAGATGAATGGGGTTATTGCTTCTAGTTATACTTTGCAAGGCAATTTAGAAGGACATATTAATATCGGGGCTAATATTGTTGAAGAAGTTGGAAAAAGAATTCAAATATCAGAAGATAAATTAGCTATTGTTGTTCATATCATTTTATCTCATCATGGTGAGCCTGAATATGGTTCTTCGATTTTACCTAAAACTCCTGAAGCTTATTTAATACATATGTTAGATGATATTGATTCGAAAATGTTTATTTTAAACAACGCTTTAAAATCAATTGAAGTAGGAGAATTTTCTCAACGTATTCCATTTTTAGAGGGAAGAAGTTTTTTAAAAACTAAATAGATAATTATAAAAGATAGAATCTAAATTAAATTTGTCACTTTTTATATAAATATACGTAAAATAGTAAACAAAACCTCATTTTTTTAGTATAATTAATTTGCTAATTAATCAAGGTGATATCGATGAATAATTTAGATATAAATGACAAAAATAATTTCAAGTTTGGTTTTTTTTCAAAAAAGGTTCCAATATTTTTATTGGGGACAATTTTACTGTTAATTGTAATTATTGCGTTTTTTAATTCATATGGATTATCAAGCCTAATTTTATATGCATTTAGCTATGTTTTTGGAATGTTTAGTTATGTTATTCTTCCTTTAATTGGTCTATATGGATTATATTTAATGGCTTTTATGAAGTTTCCTAAGCTCAAATTTTCTTTTTCTGGTTTAGGAATTATTTTTATAATTTTATTTAGCTGTTTAGCAAGCAGTATGAATGTTGAAGATTTATCAATAGGAAATTTTTCTTATTTATATAATAGCGAATTTCAATCTAAGTTAGTAAATTCTATACAATTATCTAATCAATTGGTTATTTCAAGCTTGTATGGTGGCTTTTTAGGTTATATGTTTGCTAGTTTATTTATGACTGGATTAGGCTATGCTGGTACTATTTGCTTTGAAGTAATTTTTTTATTGATAGGTGCAATTTTAATTTTAAGGGCACCAATTTTAGCTTTGTATGTTTTTATTAGAGACTATATGCTAAAAAAGAAAGCTAAGATGAGCCAAGAAAAAATTGAAACTGAGGAAAAGATTCAAAAGAAAATTGAAGAAAGTGAAAATGATGTCCAAACTCAAGAAATTGACTTTGGTAATCGAAATGATAATTTGACACTGAACACTAAGACTACGATTTTTGATCCTAAGCCTGAAAAAGAGGATTTAGAAGATACTACTTATATTAATGATATTTCACCTATGGCTAAAGCTTACTCTCAATATGAAAAAAATAGCAAAGCAAATTTAGATGAAACAGGGTTAAATATTTTTTATAACAAAAATAAAGAAGTTGTTAAATCTGAAGATAATAATCTTTTTAAGACTGATACTTTAGAAAATGTATCTTCAGCTAATTTAGTAGATTCCAAATTAGATGATGCTAGTTTAAATAGGAATGAAAATATAGATAGTTCTACTTTAAATCAAGATGATACTGCTAATGAGATTGATTTTGTTTCTTCTAATGGAAATGTTATTTCAGAAGATGAAACTGATAATTCTTTAGAAGATGAAATTCAATTTTCTAGTCCACTTAAAGAAAATAATTCTGAAACAATTTCTTACAAGTCTCAACCTAGTGTAAGTGAAGTTAATTACAATGATACTTTAACTAGTAGTATGGACAAAAAAGTTGAAAATAAAATTGATGTTGAAACTACTAATATAAATAAGGAAGAGTTTAAATCGCCGACTTCTTTACAAAAACCAATGAGTATGAAACATTATGTTTTACCTTCTATTAATTTACTTCAACAAAATGATGATTTTTCTAAACTAGAAGTTAATCAACAGGCAGCTGAAGCTAAAATAGGAGTTATCAATGGCGTTTTTGATAAATTGCATATCGGTGCGCATGTTAAGGATTTTACTATTGGGCCTTCTGTTACTAGATTTAATATCGAACGTGATGAAGGGGTAAAAGTTTCTGAAATAACCAAAGAAGATGTTTTAAATGAACTTCAGGTTGATTTATGCGGAGATATGTCTGTAAGAATTGAAGGTGTTGTTCAAGGCTCTAATACTTCTGGAATTGAAATTGGTAACGCTAAAGGGATGACTGTATCTTTCAAAGAGTGTTATGGTGAAGTTTTAAAGAAAAATGACAGATTAACTATTCCACTTGGTAAAACTATTTCTAATGAAGTTATTACTACTTCTTTGGATGATATGCCTCATTTATTAATTGCTGGAACTACTGGTTCAGGTAAATCTGTCTTTGTTCATTCTATTATCATGAGTTTAATTATGAGAAATTATCCAGATCAATTAAAGTTAATTTTAGTTGATCCAAAGACAGTTGAATTTTCTAAATATAAAGATATCCCACATTTATATTGTCCTATTATTACCAATATTACTCAGGCTGTTTCAATGTTAAAAAAGCTCTGTGATGAAATGGATAGAAGATATTCTTTACTTTCTAGATTTGAATGTTCAAAGTTGCAAGAATATAACGAACTTAGGAAAGATAATCCAGATATGGAAATCTTACCTAACATTGTTTGCATAATTGATGAGTTTGCCGATATGATGATGCAAGATCCTAAAAATGTCGATTCTAACACGCAAAGGATTGCTCAAAAAGCTAGAGCAGCTGGTATTTATTTAATTATCGCTACTCAAAGGCCAACTGTTAAATGTATCACTGGTACTATTAAAGCCAATATTCCAGCAAGAGTAGCTTTAGCTTTACCTTCTGGAGTTGATTCAAGAACCATTTTAGATGAAGTTGGTGCTGAAACCTTATTGGGCCATGGCGATATGTTAGCTAGAATTCCTTCTTTAAAAGCCATTGTTAGATTGCAGTCTCCTTTTGTTTCAGGAAATGAAATTTCAATGGTAAGTAAATATTTAAAACAACAATGTCAGCCTCAATATAATAAAGAATTTATTAATTTTAATGAAGGTGAACATATAGTTGGTAAGTTAGGTACTTCCTTTGGTCAAGCAGCTGGTTTTAAAGATGAATTATATGAGACTGCTAAAAGTATAGTTATTGAAAACCACATTGCTTCTACTTCTTTTTTGCAGAGAAAATTAAGTATTGGTTATTCTCGCGCTGCTAGTTTAATTGATGCTTTAGAAGAAGAAGGTATAGTTAAGAGTTTACCTAATGGTCGAAAAGAAGTTATAGCAGAAAATTCGACAGATGAAAGTGAAAATTAATTTTTAGAAAGGATTATAAATATGGAAAAATTAAAATTTACTAAAATAGATAAAATTTTATTTCAACAAAAGTTTAAAACAGGAATGAAATTATTAGTGGTTCCTGTTGTTCAAGCTAAGCAAGTAAAATTTGGTATATATGTTTCTAAAGGTGGAACTAGCAAGGATTTTTTTATCAATAAGCAAAAGATTTATCCAGGAACATTGACCATGCTTGTTTCCGGTTTATGTAAATATCACCCGAGTTCTGCTGATTGCTTATTTGATGGGGAATGTAAGTTTGAAAGCAAGGTTTACGAATCTTACACTTCGTTTGAGGTTACTTGTGAAATTTCTCAAGCTGGTAAATATATGCAAGCTTTACTAAGTTTGTTAGATAAGTTTGAAATTACCAATGATCAATTTGAAGAGTTGAAAAAAGAAGTTATTTCTAAAATTGAAGAGAAGAATAAAAACGTAGATGAACAACTAAGAAGTTATCTTTATTATTCTTCTCCAATGAAAGAGTCTCCTTTAGGTAATAAAGAAAGTATTAAATTAGTTCATCTTCCTGCTGCTAAAAAGGTTTTTAATACTTTCTTTAACCCTCAATTTATGACTATGTTTGTCGTTGGAAATATTTCTCCTACCGATATTGCAAATTTAATTGAAACTCATAAATTTCCCAATAGAGGAGAATATGAAGAACCAATATATAAACCATCTAAAGAAAACTATCAATCAGTTCCTTCCTATTTAGGCTATACTAATTTAACTGATAGTTTAGTTTTAGGTGTTAAGTTCCCTTCAAGAAAATCTTTATTTGAAAAATACAATGGAGAAAATTTCTACTATTATTTCTTAATTCAGCATTTGATTTTTTCTGAAGTTACTAATTTAGTAAAAACTAATTGTCCTGCTTTGTTTGCTTTGAAAGAATCTGGTTTACATGAAGGTTTAGAAGATGCTTATTTTTATCAAATCTTCCAAACTGGTACTCCTGAGGTTTTACAAGAACAAATTGAAAAGTTTTTATCAAATCCTACACCTATTTCTAAGTGGGATTTTTACAAAGCTAAAAAGGCTCTTTTAAAGAAATTTACTAATTTATATAAAGCCGATATAGATTTGTTATATTCACGTATGTTATCTTCGTTTGCTAATGGAAAAGCCGATATGCTTGTTGTTGAATTAGCATGCAAATCTTCTTATAAGAAGTTTATGGCTTTCTATTCTGACTTTATTAAATTTCCAAGGACATATTTAATTTCTAAAAAGTAAAAAAATTATGAAAGAGAGAGATAGTTATCAAGCTAAGACATTAGTTCCTATCGATAGCTTTTATCAAGGTTGCTTTCATGTTCAAGTAATTTCTTCTAATAAATATAAAGAGGGAAAGATGAGCTTGAGCTTACCTTTTGGTCTTTCTAATAAATTTGTGGATTTTCCTAATTCTAAATATTATCAGTTGTTGCTATATTTAGCTGCTGAGGCTTTGATTTATTTTGTCAATGAAGATGAATATAAAAACAAAGTAACATATAATATTGAAACAGATAATATCTTTTTTACTTTTTCTAGTTCTAATGACGATGTTCAGATTGGCCTTGATAAATTCATTAGAATGGTAAGTGAGTTTTCTTTTGACAAGATAGATTTTGAAAAGATTAAAAAGTTAGCTAAACTTAAAGCCACAATTGCTATAAGTGATAATTACACTTTATTTAATTACAACAGATTGTTTATTGAAGATGATTTGCCTTGTTTAAATTATTTAGATTTAGAAAATATAGATTTTATCACTCCTAAAGAGTTAGTCTCATTTATTGAAAAGTATTTTATAAAGACCAATAAGGAGATAATCGTTGTTTCTAAACTAGATTCAAATCAACTTATGGAAGTTTTTAACAGTTATTCTTTACATGAATATCCTAGTTTAATAACTAAAGCGAATTTTTCAACTAAAAAGGAAGGTTTAAATCAGTTAAATGTACCTAAAGATATTAAATATTTATTAGTAGGGGTAAAATTTCCTGATAAAAAGGAATTGCTATATAAATATGGAGATAGTTTATATGCTATATATGAATATCTAAATTATTTATATTTGCCTTTATCGAATAGATTAACTGATTTTAAATCGTTAAAAAATAAAATCGAAGATGCGATTCATTCAAAAGTGATTGAAACTAGTAATAATATATTTTATGAAGAGATGTTTATATTAAATAACAAGGATATAAATTTAGATTTGTTGCGTCTTGAAATAGATAAAATCAAAATTACTAAAAAGGAATTTGTCAATATTAAACAATATTTAAATAGGCAATTATCTTCATATCATATTTCTTTGCATATGACATTTAGATTCGCTTTAAAGGCTTTAAGATATAACCTTAATGTCAATAAATTATACTCGTTAATTTTTAATTTAGATTATAAAATGTTTAAGGATTTTATCTTGCAGTTATCTAGTTGTGAAAAATCTTTATATTTAAGTTAGATTATTATGTTAGGTGTCGATATAATTAATTTGGATAGAATAAAAGAGTCTTATTCTAGCTTGGCTGATAGATTGCTTTCTAAAAGAGAATATCTACAATATCAAAAACTCGATAATATCAAGCAAAAGATTGAATATGTCGGTGGTAGATTTGCTTCTAAAGAGGCTTTTATAAAGGCTAAAAATCAAAAGAATATTCCTTATAAGGATATTGAAATACTATCTGATGAAAATGGTAAACCTCATTTATATTATTTAGAAAAGGAAGTTGGGGAAGTTTCTATTTCTCACGATGGTTATCTTGTAAGTGTCGTTTTATTAAAATAGGGAGCTAGTTATATGGAAAATATCAGTGGATCTGCTAAAGTTATCGATTTACATAGAATTGAAATGTATTATGATTATTTCAATAAAGAAGATTTATTGATTGTTAAATTATATGAAAATGGTAAATTTTTAGAAAACCTTCAACTGGATAATATGCTAGTTTCTCACGATGGTAAATCATGTATTTGCTCTTATAAGTTTTCAAAAGAAATTAAAATAGGTAAAGAATATACAATCTATGACAAGTTAAATAGAATATATAATTTGGATATTACATATTTTGCCGGTTTAGATTCTTTTGAAAAAAGATATAGATATCGTGGTCAACTAGGTTCTATCTATTCTAAAGAAAAGACAGAATTTAAAGTCTTTTCGCCTTTAGCTAGTCAAATGTATGTGAAAATTTATTACACCGACTTAAATAAGACTACCAAAGTCATTAAAATGGATAGACAAATTAACGGTGTTTTCCAAACGATCGTTGAAGGTGATTTAGAAGGTCTTAAATATGTTTATTTAGTTAAGATCAATGGTCAATTTTTTCAAGTTGTTGACCCATATGCTTATTCAGTTGATACTAATTCTCGACACGGGTATATTGTCGATATCAATAAAATAAAAAATCTTGAGACATATAAAGAAAATTTACCTAGTAAGTTAGAAGGAAATTACATATATGAACTTAGTGTTAGAGATATGACTAGTTTATATTATTCTTCCGAAGCTGGAACTTTTAACTTGCTATCTAAATCTAATCTTAAATATAAAGGTAAGCCGATAGGTATAGATTATATTGCTAATTTAGGTGTTAGTCATGTTCAAATAATGCCGGTTTTTGATTTTCAAACTGTCAATGATTCTTTCCCTAGAGAATCTTATAACTGGGGATATGATCCTAAGTTTTACTTCGCGATAGAAGGTTCTTTTAGTTCAGATCCAGAAAATTGTTACACTCGTATGATTGAATTTAAAAATCTAGTTTCCAGTTTTCATAAAAAGGGAATTAGGGTAAATATGGATGTTGTATTCAATCACGTCTTTGATGCTAGATACAATTCTTTAAATATTTTATGTCCGAATTATTGTTTTAGAAAAGATAGTCAGGGTCATCTTTCCAATGCGACAGGATGCGGAAATGAACTTGAAACTAGAAAATTCATGATAAGAAAATTTGTTTTAGATAACATCTGCTTTTTTATGGATGTCTATTCTATAGATGGATTTAGATTTGACTTGATGGGTTTAATCGATTTAACTAGCATGCAGCAAGTTGAAAAGTTAATTCATAAAAAAGACAAATTAGCTATGGTTTATGGTGAAGGTTGGGATATGCAATCAGTTTTACCTTCCAATGAGCGTTCTAGTATGAAAAACGCTAGTCAGTTGAAAAACATAGGCTTTTTTAACGATAGATTTAGAGATATAACTAGAGGTAGTAATTATAATGACAATCTATTTTGCAAAGGTTATTTAAGTGGAGATATAAATTATATTGAAGGATTTAAACATGTATTTGCCGGATGCGTTGAACCTATAGCTTTTCCACCGTTATTTGATGAAGCTAGTCAATCGATTAATTATGTTGAGTGTCACGATGATAACTGTTTATTTGATAAGTTAATTACTATTAATTCTAATTTGATGGAAGTTTTATCCACTCAAAATTTGATTAATACTATTTCTATTCTCGCTTGTGGGAATTGTTTTATTCATATGGGACAAGAATTTGGTCAAACAAAAAAGGGAATTAGAAATTCATATAATGCCGGCGATCAAATTAACGGCTTTGATTTTGAAATGATGGTTGAAAGATATTTCTTAGTTGAAAATGTTAAAAATGTCATTGAAATAAAAAAGAGATATTACGATTTATTCAATTTAAATAACAGAATTCAAATTGAAAATGCCGTTTCGTTTGAAAATATTGAAAATGGTTGTTTAAAAATTAAGTATTCAAAAAATAAAGAAGTTAAACTTGTAATATATATTAATCCAACTATTTTGCATACTACTCATCTTGGATTAGATGGCTGCAATAGAGTTCTATACGATGATTGCAAGGTTGATTTCGATTTGAAAAAGTCAGTTAGTTCTGCTAAAATTCATCCTCTTAGCGCTTTGATATTAGTAAAATAGGAGAAAGATATGTTTAAGTATTTTAAAATAGTTTGTAAGGCTGGTTATTTAGTTTTATCTCAATCGCGATTTTTGACGAAAATAAATAAACATAAAGATGAATTCAGTTTAATAGATAGATATAATTATTCTCACGATTTAATCGTTAAGGTTTGTGAAAAGCTAGATTGTCTATTTATCGTTAATAATAAAGAAAACTTAATTCAAGATTCTAACTGCTTATTTATTTGTAACCATCAATCTAATATGGATGCTTTGAGCTTTTTAGCGGTAATTGAAAAACCATTGACGTTTTTATCCAAGATTGAAGTTTTGAAATTTCCATATGTTAGAAAAGTTTTAAAGGCCATCGATGGTATATTTATGGATAGAAAAGATTTTCGTTCTGAAATAAGGTGTTTGATGCAAGTTACTTCTATATTAAAAAAGGGAGAACAAAGTGTCGTTATTTTCCCAGAAGGGACTCGTTCTAAAGATGGTTTACATACATTAAATGAATTTAAACCTGGTTCTTTAAAACCGGCTTTCAATTCTAATAAGCCTATTCAGCTAGTCGCTATATATGGTGGATTTAGAGTTTTAGATAAAAAGCTCAAAATGAAAAAATATCCTATCCAAATATCATTTTTGAACCCTATTTATCCTAGTGAATTTAAAGGTTTAACTACCATTGAACTTTCTAAAATTATCGAAGATAAGATAGCTAATGAAGTTGACAGGTTGCGTCAAATAGATAAAGAGCTAGTTTTAAAATATTCCTATAGAAATTCAAAAAATAATTTCGATATTGCTGGAATATAAAATTTTCAATATTTAACGTAAATTTTTTCAATATATAGATTGTAAAAAAAATCATTTAAACATATAATATTTTTGTGTAAAAACAAATCTTTGGAGAACAAAATTAAGTGAATCTATTTGATAAAATTCCAGAAAATTTCTTTTCTGTATTGTCGAGAAAATATAAAGCTGTTTATTCTTATGCGTTAATAACTTTATACCAGTGTTTAAAAGTTTATAAGACTAACATTCATAAATCTGATTATATAAACATGTTAAGAAGCCATTGTGATCAGATTATGTCTTTGTTTGATGTTAATTTAGATAGACTAGATGATTCTTCTAGTGATGATGATATTGTCGAAACAGATATTGAAACAATAAATGGTAAAACGAATTACATTTTTAGAAAGTTATGTGCTACAGGTTGGATTGATCTTGAAAAAGATCCAGTAACTAACGCTGACATGCTTTATTTACCTAGTTATTCAATTAAAATGATGCAGCTAATTGATGAACTTTCTCAAGATACCGCATTATATGTTCCTTTAGTTCATCAAACTTATTCTGAATTATCGTTAGAAGATGAAAAAGAAGATGATTATATGTTTCGTTCTTTACTCTCAGCTAGAAAAAACGCCGATGAGCTTGAATTAAATGTCACTTTACTTCATCATTCTATTTGCGTGTTTGGACATAATTTAACTAGTGTTTTTGATCCTAATGAAGCTTTAAAACAGCATTTTGATATTTTTAAAAAGCAAGTTGGTGATAAGATATATCACCCGATGAAAACTTACGATTCTTTAGGCTTATACGCTTTGCCTGTAATTAAAATTTTAACTAGATGGCAAAAAGATAAAAGAATCATGGCTAAGTTAGTTAGTCAAGCTAAATATGATCCTAGCTATGCCAAAACTAAAACAAGTGAAGTCTTCGATATCGTTAATAGGATGATTCAGCAGACTATAGATATCTATAACAAATTGAATGAGTCGTTTAACGAGATAGATAAAGCTAATGCTAAATATACTCAAGCAGTTCAAAAGAAAGTCAATTATTTATCTAATTCCGATAAGTCTATCAAAGGTAAATTAGATACTGTTATATTGGCAATGGCTAAAGCGTTAGATAGTTTACCTTTAGATTATAAAGGCGATTACACTAATATCGGGATTGTTAATCAAGCTAGCGATACTGTTTGTTTATATAGACAAGGCTTTGTTAGTTCTGATTCACTAACTATGCCATTTAAACGTGAAGCTCGTGAAGAAGTTGAACCACTAGCATTGGAAGATGAACTTTTTGGTGAAGATAGCGATTTAGCTAATTATATAGAAACTGAAGTTACTAAGTTTTCTCAAGATTCTATCAATGAATTTATGCTTAAAAACTTTAACAATGAGAAAGTTATAACAACTAAAGACATAAAATTAGAATCTTTAGACGATATGATTTTATTGATCTTAGCTACTGTCAGAGCACAATTTGGTGATATGTTTTATTCTATTGAACGTCTAGATGAAACTTTTATAAATAACAAGTTTATAGTTCCAAATTACAAGTTCACTAGAAAGGGAGGAAAATATTAATGTTTGAAGAAGAATATGAAAAGCTTTCTAGAGGAGAGCAAAATCAGTTTCAAGAAGTTCTTTCTAATTTGTTATATCACTGTTTTATAGTTAGAAGAAGTTTTGATAAGCCTACTAACACTTTTAAAATTAATCCTAATTATCTTTTTATTGAACGTCATTTTGATTTAATAACTTCTTATTTAGATTTTGCTGGTATTGAAGTTACTAAAGATGATGATAATGGGGTTATATTTACTTCATCTAGTTTTGATGTTAATAAAATAAGAATCGATGGTGTAACTACTTTGTTAATTTACGCTTTAAGAAGTTACTACGAAGATAAGTTAGGTTCAAATCCCACTTCAAATGAAGTCACTATTGATTCAATAGCTCTAAAGTCTCTTTTAAAAGAGCTTTCTTTATCAACTGTCAATAGAAGAATTTCCGCTGTTACTATTCAAGCGGGTTTAAGAACGTTGTCTAGTTATAATATCATCGCTATTAGAAGGGGAAGTTTTTCTGATGTCAGCTATTCTTTTGATATCTTACCTTCAATTAGATATGCTATTTCTAATGCTAGATTAAATAGTCTATATGAAACTTTAACATCTAATGCTCCAGTTGCAGATACTCCATTTGATGTTAATAAAGGAGAAATGTTATGAAAATATTAAATAAGCTTAGATTAATTAACTGGCATTTGTTTTTTAACGATACTGTTGAAATTAAACCAATTACTTTCTTAACTGGCTCTAATGGTACTGGTAAATCAACTATTATCGATGCTATGCAAGTCCTTTTATTAGCTGATACTTCAGGTAGAAATTTCAATAAGGCAGCTAATGAAAGAACAGGTAGAACTTTACGTGGATATTTACGCTGCGAATTAGGTGAAACTAGCCAAGGGCAAGTTATGACTCTTAGACCTGGTAGATTTTCATCGTATATTGCTATGCAATTTTACGACGATAGCAAAGATTCTACTTTCAGTTTAGGTATCGTCTTTGATTGTTATGAAGATGATAAAGAAGAACATAGATTTTTCTATTTAAACGATAAATTTCCTGAAAATAATTTTTCCAATTCTTCTAATAGTGATAATAAGTCTTTAATTAGACCGATGTCATATAAAGAACTATCGAATTTCTTCCAAGCTAATTACAAGACTGAAGATTATAAATTCTTCGATACAAATACTGCATATAAAGCCTTTTTAAAAGAGATATTAGGCGATTTACCTGATAAGTTTTTCTCTTTGTTTAAAAATGCTGTTTCTTTTACACCATTTACTAATATTTCGTCTTTTATTACTGAATTTGTCTGTGATCTACCTCATAAGGTCGATATTACTTCTATGCAGACTAATATTGAGCAGTATAAGTTATTAGAAATTGAAGCCAAAAAGATTCAAACTAAAATTGATTCTTTAAAAGCTATTCAAGAAGCTTATAATAACTATCAAAATATTAAATCGAATTTGGGATTAGCGGATTATGTTGTCGATAGAGCTAATTTTGAATCTGCTAAAAGAGATTTAGAATCATATAAGAAAAGATTAGATGAAAACAATCTTAGAATTATTGAAATTTCAAAGCTTTTAGCTGAAAAAGATGAACAAATTGCTGAACTAAAATCTGAATCCGAATCATATTTAGCCAAAAAAGTCGGTTCTCAAGGCTATTCATTAGCTTCTTCAATCTCTTCTAAAAAGAATGTCGTTTTAGAAAAGATTGCTACTTTACAAGATAACTACGCTTCTTTAGCTTTAACTTTAAAATCATATATTAGACAATATTCTGAAGCTTTAAACGCCATTAACGTTAGATTAAATAATTTTGATGAAAGTATTTTAACTGATAGGGAAGCTGATGAATTAGAAAAGTTTAAAAATGACGCTATAGAATTTACTAATACTTATACTAGCTTACTTGAACAAATTGAAAGAAAAGATATCGATGTTAATTTGTTAAATGAATTTCAAACCGAAATGTCTTCTTTGCACTCTTCTAGTTTGCGTTTTGTTCATATTTTAGAAGATACTATCGCTGATTTAAACGATTCAATCGGTGCAATTAACAGCCAATTATTTGCGATAACTAGTGGCCAAAAGCCTTATTCTAATCAACTTTTGCAAGTTAAGGCTGCTTTTGAAGATGAATTGAGACAAAAATATCCAGATGCTAGAATCGATTTCTTTTGTGATTTATGCGATATTAAAACTAAAAGATGGGTTAAATCAATTGAAGCATATATAAATACTCAAAAATTTAATTTCTTTATTAATAATGAAGATTATTATGTCGATGGTGCTAAAATTTTAGATAGAGTAGTTAGACAATACGATTTATATGGATTAAGCTTAGTTGATACTCAAAGATTGATAGCTAGAAACTTTAAAGCTGAAGAAAATTCTGTCGCTGAAGAAATTGTTACTTCTAATAAAGGAGCAAGGGCTTATGCTAATTTCTTGTTAGGTCGAGTTCAAAAATGTGAAACTTTCCAAGAAGCTAGAGAATCTGGAAATGGTTTATTACCTAATTTAACAGGTTATAGGAATTTTGCTTCTTTCTCATTAAAAGAAAGAACACCGTTTTTTGGCACTAAAATATCTGAAGAATCAGCTTTTGAAAAACAAGATGATTTAAATGAATTTAATCGTAAATTAGATATTTATAACGATTTAAATTCTTATTTTAAAGCTATCGCTACTCTGGAAGTTATTTCTTCTTCAGAAATTAAGACTTTTGTCTCTGATCTTTCTTCTTTACAACAAATTGATACTTTCAATCAAGAAATTGAACGTCTTGACAATCAGTTAGAAGAAGGAGATTTAGGTGAAGTTAATTCTTATGATAATAAGATTAAATCAATTGAATCTGATATTAAGGCTTTAGAAGAAGAGAAAAACAAGCTTTTGATTGAACAAGGCGGTTTAGAAAATACTAACAAGACTTTAAAAGATGATTTAATTCCTACTAAATCCGCTTATGTTACTATTGCTGGTGATAAATTATTAAAATACGATCCTAGCTTAGTTGAAGAAAAATATGGTCCTTTCTTTGAAAAAGCTATTGAATCAATGTCTTTAACTAAGATTACTGAACAAGCTAGAATCACTTATGTTCAAACTCAAAACAGAATGAAGATAAGTAAAGATAAGCTCATTGATTTAAGAAGTAAATACACTGTTACTTATCATCTTTCTTACGACACTACTAAAGAAGATTCAAATGAAGATTTTGACAATGAATTAAATAATTTAACTACAGTTTTATTACCTAGTTATCTTCAACAAATCGAAGTGGCACATAAAAAGGCTATTAAAGAGTTCAAGGATGATTTTATTTACAAGCTTAGAAATTCATTCAAGATTATTGAAACTCAAATTGATGAACTTAATTTAGCTTTAAAAGATGTAAAATTCGGTCGAGATTCATATCGTTTCTTGGTCGAACCTAATAGAGACTATATTGAATATTACAATATGATTACCGATGATTTGTTATTAAATGTCGGTGATGCTGAAGATGTTTATCTTGAAAAATACGGCGCTGTATTAAATAACTTATTTAATATGATTTCTGAATCGACAACATCTTCTATCGATCAAAGAGAACAAATAATTGCTAACGTTGAAAAATTTACTGATTATAGAACATATTTGGTATTTGACTTATTGGTCAAAAGAGGGAATTCTGATACTGAATCTAGTTTGGCAAGAACTTTCAAAAGACAATCTGGTGGTGAAACTCAAACTCCATTCTACATCGCTATATTAGCTTCTTTCGCTCAATTATATAGAACTAACGATGAGCATTCTGATACTATTAGACTCGTTATTTTCGATGAAGCTTTCTCAAAGATGGATGGTTCAAGAATTAAAGAAGCTGTCAGTTTATTAAGATCGTTTGGTTTACAAGTTATTTTATCTACTCCTACTGAAAAGGTTGTTGATTTAGTTAACGAAGTCGATTTGACTTTAGTTGTTATGCACGATGTTAAACATAACCGTTCTAGAATCGATAGATATCAAGATAAAAAGAAATTAGATAACAATACTATAGCTAAAGCAAATTTAGAAATTAACGTGTAAAAATATTTAATAAAAGCTGATAAAACTGAGTATTAAAATTGGTTTATCAGCTTTTTTATTATTGTAAAATAACGCTTTTTTAATTAAAAAAACGCATATTTTCAATTTGAGATAATTAAGTGTTATAAATTTGCAAATTAGCAGTTGTTAAAATGGTAAATTTTACTAGCGATTCTATTAAAAAAAATGTTTTTTGTAAGGGCTTTAAAGTGTATAATAGAAATATAGAAAATTTATTAGGTATGGCTAAAACAGTTATCTCTGAATCTGATAATCTAGTAAAACTACAAAGAAAAATGAGATTTAAATCTCATTTATATGCCTATTTATTGTCTTTTGGTATATTTTTCATATATTTTTTATATATTTTCATCTATTGTTTAGGCCATTCTTATTACAATTGGTTTAACGGCTTTTTTAATTCTGTTTCAAGCTTGGAATTTTGGCCGTATTTTCCTATTGAAGCAAATTTGTTTGATTTTTCTTACATATCGAGTTTAGAGAGGTTTTTATTGTTAGTTGGAATTGTTATTTTATGCATAATTAGTTATTTCACTTTCAATTTTTTCTATATGAAGAAGCAAAGTGCTATTTTTCAAGAAAAGTATTTTTCTAGTTTAGTTATGGAAGCGAAAGTTAACGGCGTTATTTTTAATCAAATTGATGTTAAAGAAGATGAATTAAATGACAATATATCGTATTTAAAAGATTTGGATTTTTATTCTCCAAATCTAGTTTCAAGTTATCAAGCTAATACCTCTTTAGCTGATTTAAAAATGTATCAATATGAATTGGAAAATTACGAGAACAAAAATATTGATGGCTTATTGATTGTTACTTCTTTAACGAGAGTTAAAACTCACGCTTATATTCAATTTAGAACATATGGTGAGCCTAAAATAGATAGATATGATGGCTTAAAAATAAATAGATATGGTTTTGATGGAATATCTAATCTCGCTAACTTTATTTGTTATACAACTTTAGGTCCAGAAATCTATTTAATCGTCAATAAAAAAGTCGCTGATGCTATTTGTGAACTTTCATTTTATGTTAAGACCGATATTTCAATTACTATTAAAGAAGACAAATTAATTGTTTTATTAGAAGGTTTTAAATTTAAATTAACTAAAAAGTTAGCTGATAAACTTAACGATCAGATTTTAGAAAAGCAAGTTGAAGCTTTAATTGGACTTATTCAAGGTGTCACTAATATAGTGACAAATCTTAACGGTGAGGTTAATTTTGCCCCTGAGGAAAAGGGAAATGGCATATTGACATATTAAAATAGAAAGGAAAGTATTATGGCAAAAGGAAAGATGGTAGCTATGCTATTAGCAGGTGGTAAGGGAACTAGATTAAAATCTCTTACTAAAAAATTAGCAAAACCTGCGGTTTATTTTGGAGGAAAGTACAGGATTATTGATTTCCCACTTTCTAACTGTGCTAATTCGGGAATCGATACAGTTGGTGTACTTACTCAGTATGAATCAACACCTTTGAATACTTATGTATCAAATGGTATCAACTGGGGTATCGATGGTAAAAAGTCGCTGACTGTTGCTTTAACTCCTAAACAAACTGAAGAAGGAGCATCTTGGTACAATGGTACAGCTGATGCTATTTATCAAAACTTAGACTTTTTAGAACAAGAAAATCCAGATTATGTAATTATTTTATCTGGCGATCATATCTATAAGATGGATTATGACGATATGTTAAATTTCCATATTTCTAAAGGTGCTGATTTAACTGTCGCCTGTATTGAAGTTAGCTTAGAAGAAGCTAAAAGATTCGGTATTATGAAAACAGATGAAAATTATAAAATTGAATCTTTTACTGAAAAACCTAAAAACCCTGAATCAACTTTAGCTAGTATGGGTATTTACATTTTTAATTACAAAATGTTAAGAAATGAGCTTATTAAAGATCATAAAAACCCTGAATCTGAAAATGACTTTGGTAAAAATATTATTCCAAGCATGTTAGAATCTAAAAAGAGATTATACGCTTATCCATTTAAAGGCTATTGGAAAGATGTCGGTACTATCGATTCACTTTGGGAAGCTAATATGGATTTATTAGATGATAAATGTGAACTTAATATCTATGAAAATGCCAATCGTATAATGTCAGAAGATAATTTATCATCACCTTGCTTTTTAGGTAAAAATGGTGAGATTTCCGATTCTATGGCCAATCAAGGCGCGATGATTTTTGGTAAAGTTAAACATTCAGTTATCTTTAATGGTGTTACTATTGAAAAAGGTGCTGTTGTTGAAGATTGCGTAGTTATGCCAAATACTACTATCAAAGCCCATAGTCATATTAAAAGAGCTATTGTAAGCCCAAATATTGAAGTTGAAGGCGAATATATTGGTAAAGAAGATGAACCAATATTGTTAATTAATAACTAAGGAGGAAGAAGATTATGTCATCAAAAGCTGTCGGTATTTTAAACTTGCATTATTGTCCTGAATGTGAAGGAATTAATTCTACACGTTCATTAGCTTCTACTTCCTTTTTAGGAAGATACGCTTTTATGGATTTTCCTCTTTCTAATTTTGCCAATTCTGGTATCGATAGAATGGCTGTCTTAGTTAAGAAAAATCTACGTTCTATCATTCAACATATTGGAGATGGTCATATTTATAATGAAAACTCTAAATTAGGTGGCCTTTCTATTTTATATGATGAACCATATGCTACTTCTCCTACATATAACCACGATATCAATAACTTAATTGAAAATAGTTGGTTTTTAAAATCTATTCCTGATGATGTAGAAGTATGTATAATCGCTCCTACACATATGATTTACAAAATGGATTTTAGACCATATATCGATGAACACATTAAAAATAACAACAAGATTTCTATTTTCTATAAACAGGTAGATAACGCTAAATCAGCATTTATCGGTGAATATAAAATTAAAGTAAACGATCAAAATATAGTTACAGATATTTCTAAAAATTTATCGACAAGTGATGATGCTAACATTTATATGCAAACTGCTATTATAGATAAAGAAGTTTTGAAAGGTTTAATTCATTTAGGAAAAAGAACTTCATCTTTATATACTTTAAACGACGTTTTGGCTATGATTTATAAAGATATTCCTATTCATGCTTATAAATTTGATGGTTATTTACGTTGTTTTGATTCATTAAAACATTATTTGGATTATTCTAAAGAAGTTTTAAATCCAGAAATAATGAAAGTTTATTTTGATTCAAGTTGGCCAGTTTATACTAAATCATATGATACTCCTCCTGTAAAATATGGAGATCACGCTTCTGTTAAACAATCTTTTATTGCTAATGGATGTAGAATTGATGGTACTGTTATCAATTCAATAATCGGAAGAGATGTAGTTGTTAAAGAAGGAGCTTATATTAAAGATAGTATTATCTTATCTGGTTCATATATTTCTGAATCTACTCATTTAGAATATGTCGTTTGCGATAAAGAAGCTAGAATTATTCACACCAAGAAAATTGTCGGTAGTGATGAAAAGGTAATCTATATTAAAAGAGGAGATATAGTCTAATATGAAAATAGTATTTGCTGCTAGTGAATCTGTACCATTTTCTAAAACTGGCGGATTAGGAGATGTTGTAAGTGGTCTATCTAAAGCTTTAGTTAAAAAAAGGCACAAAGTCTATGTCTTTTTGCCATTCTATTTAAAAACTAAAAGAGGCGTTTTAGATAATTATGAATTTGTCGATTCATTTGGCGTAGCTATGGGCAATCAAATGATTGGTTGTAATATCTTAAAAGATGTTAGAGATGATGTCACTTTCTATTTTATCGAATGTGGAGAATTCTTTGAAAGAGATGGCTATTATGGATATGGCGATGATGAAAGAAGATTTTCTTTTTTCTGCCAAGCAGTTAGAAAAGCTATTTTGAGATTTAACCTTCAACCTGATATTGTTCATGTTCACGATTGGCAAACTGCTATTTTGCCTTTGTTATTAGCTGATGCTGGATTGAAATTCCGTTCTTTATTAACTATACATAACCCTTTATTCCAAGGTTATTTTAATCCATATAACCTTGGGTCATATTTAGATTTACAAGAATATTATTATTCATCAGGTTTATTGAGATTTAACGATCAAGTTTCCTTACTAAAGGGTGGAATTTGTAGCGTTGATGCTATTTCAACAGTTTCTAGAACTCACGCTAATGAATTGCTTTCTGATTTTAAAGCCTTTAATGGTTTAGGTTATATTTTAAATAACAGAAGATTTGATATGTTTGGAATAGTTAATGGTATCGATTATACTAATTTCTCACCAGATAACGATTCTCATATTGTTAAAGAGTATGATTATAAAACATATAAAGAAGGAAAGTTAGCTAATAAAAAAGCTATTTATGAAAAATTCGGCTTTAATCTTAACGAATTAGATTGTCCTTTATTTACTGCTATTTCAAGATTAACCTCTCAAAAGGGAGTTGAAAGAATAGTTAGAAACATCCCACAATTAGCTAGTCAAGGAGCTAAGTTAGTTTTACTTGGCCAAGGGGATAGTAATATTGAACAAACATTAAAAGATTATTGTAATCAATATCCTAACACTTTGAAAATTTATTTAGGTTATTCAGAAGAACTTTCACACTTACTTTATGCTGGAAGTGATTTCTTCTTGATGCCTTCAAGATTTGAACCATGCGGTTTAGGCCAAATTATCGCTATGCATTATGGTAGTTTGCCTATCGTATCAAAAGTCGGTGGATTAAACGATACAGTTATTTCATATTATGATAATAAAGCAAATGCCACTGGTTATAGTTTTGATGGCTGGGATGAAAATGGTTTTGACTATTCAATAGGTTTAGCTATTCAAATGTATTATGGACATTCTGAAGAATTAGATAATATGATTAAAAATGCCATGAAAGAAGACTTTTCATGGTCAAAACAGGTAAATGAATACATTGATTTATATAAAAACTTACTAGCTAGATAGCTAGTAAGTTAATCATTTAATCATTTAAGGATTTTAGGTAGTTAATATAATCGTTATAGATTATGTTAGCTACCTCTTTTATTGAATATTTTTCGGTATCTATTTCAAAAATTTTGTTTGATTTTAATTGGTCATCGGCAAATCTAGTGACATCATTTTTTAATCTTTCTTCGATTAAGATAGGATCATCACCTCTTTGCTTCATTCTTAAGGCACGAGCTTGTAAAGAAGCGTGAAGACGATAGACAACGATTCTAGGATCTTTGCAACTTAACCAGACTCTAGCTCCATTAGTTTCACACACAACGACTTTATTATCAGCAATTTCTTTTTTAGTTGTGCCATAGAAATTGTTGTTATATTCAGTGGTTTCAACAAAGGCACCTTCTTTTTCTAATTGAAGAAATTGTTCCTTAGTGACAAAATGATAATCGACATCATCGATTTCACCTATTCTTTTAGCTCGTGTAGTGTGAGTAACGACCTTTTTAATGTCGTATAAACTTCCTAATTCTTTAGCTGTTTCTGTTTTTCCAGTTGCACTTGCCCCTGTAATTACAATCATTCCCACTAGCTCCTTTTTATAAAAAAGATAATTAAAAATTTTAATTGTAGATTCAAAATTTAAAATTATCAAAAACATTTTAATATATTAATGTCAATTACTTCAATATAAAAGTGCTTTCTTTAGCACTAATTTGATTGATAATTAAGTAAAAATGGTTTGTGTATAGCTTATTAATATACCAGTTAGGCTAAGTCAATGTAAAAATTTGTTGTATTATATAAAATGATGTGTTAAAATTATAAAGCACTTTAAAAGTGTTTGCTTGTTATCGCGGGGTAGAGCAGTGGTCAGCTCGTCGGGCTCATAACCCGGAGGCCGCAAGTTCGAATCTTGCCCCCGCCACCATAGAAGACAATATTTGACATAAATAATCGTGTTAAATTACTGATATTTGCTCGAGAAATCGAGCGTTTTTTTAAGTTTTGTTAGTAGATAAAATCAGCTTGAAAAGATTGATTTTAAAAATTTGGTTTTACTATAAAATTGCTTGTGTAAAACTAAAATGCAGTTTATGTTTTGTAAAATGGAACTTACTATTTCAATTATCTCATTTCGTTAGAAGATGAAATGATAGATTTTAGATGTTAAAACTTTTATAATATTGAATATAAAGAAACATGGAAAATACATTTCTAAATATTAAATTATTTACTATCATCAATGAAGAAGAGACACTTACAAATATATTTAACAAAATAAGTGCTGATTTTACTGATGGTAAAAAAATTTTGTTTGTTAGTTTTGATTTAAACGCAAATACAATATTAAAAAGGTTCACTTTTTGTTTGGATGAACATGAAATAACTTCTAATTCTGATCATGTAAAAAATATCAATGGTAAAAATGGTGGATGTATTTCAATTGTTGATGATTTTGATGTTAGATCTATTGATTTATTAAAGAAAACAATTGAAAAACTTATGTTGGATAGGAAATATGATTATATTTTAATAGATAGATTAAATTATTTAACACCACCAGAAAAGTTTCTAGATAATGGTTTAATATACTCATCTTTAACAATTGAAATGATTCTTAATTATCTTGATGAATTTGCAGCTGGATGGAAAACAAATCTTTGTCTTTTATATAGAGAAGATAAGTATAAGGATACAGTTTTAAAATTTAAAAAGAATATATAATGATGTGTATTTTTGTTAGTTTTGAAGCTCAACACATTTAAAACAAAAAATGACAAAAAATAACATTTACTCAGCCGGCTAAAAATAAAATAGTTTATAATATTTCTAGGACATATTATGAATAGATTAAAAAAGGCAAAGGTTGGTAAATTTGTTAAATATATCTTCTTAGGATTGTATATTGCAGCTAGCGGTTTAGCTATTGCTGAAGCTAGTTTACCTGGGACAATTTCTGCTAATCAATCTAATTCAATTACGGGTAATTTTAACGATAATATCAATGATATTTATGATGAAGATAACGTTAAAAATCTGGCTAATTTTAGTGTTGAATTTTCTAATGAATCTAAAAACGTTAAAGTTGGCGACAAAATTAAATATACAGTTAATTATGAACCAGAAGATACATCATATAAGGGAGTAAAAGTTAGTGGAGATACATCATATTTTACTATCAATTCTGATTCAAGTATCACATTTACTAAAGCTAAAGATAATTTGAATATATATTTTGCATCTATCCATAATGAAAATTTAGTTAAAAAGTATACTTTTAATGTTAGCGATATTAAAATAGAGAAAATTGAAATAGTTAATAAATTAGTTCAAGCTATAGATATAAATTCGACTTATCAATTAAAGTATGAAATTTTTCCAAGTAATGCTACAAATAAAGATGTAGTGTTTTCTTCTTCTAATTTAGTTGTAGTTAGTATATCTGAAAAAGGGTTAATAAAAGGTTTAAAAGAAGGTAAATCTACTATTAAAGTAGCTAGTTTAGAAAATAGTGAAATTAATGATAGTTTTATTGTTGAAGTAAAAGCAAAAGAAGATAATATCGATAAAAAAGTTGAATCGATTTTTGTCAATGATGTAAATATGTACGCTTTACAAGATAAATATACTTCTAAAATTATTATTAATCCTATCGATGCTAGCTTTGATCCATCAAGATTAAAAATAAGTAATTATGGAGATTTAACTATTAATGTATCTAATACTAATTTAATAATTCAATCTAACAATAAAAATGAAGATAAGCTTTATAAAGATATTTTATTAGAATATAAAACAGATGAAAATCAGGTAATTAATACGACTTTCGATGTTAATGTTACTAGTAAAAAATATCTAGATATTGATGATGTATCTAAAGATAAACTTATTACTAGCTATTCGCCAAATATTAATTATATTAATGAGATATGTTCAATAGATACATTTACAATTAATATTCCATATAATATTTCAAATTCAAAAGAATATGTTTTAAATAACTATATGGTTGAGTATGATACTAATAATCTAAATTTAATTAGCAGTTCATATAATAAATTAGTTTTTAAGCTTAAAAATAGCACTTCTAAAACAGATGGTGAAATTAATTATTATTTTGATAAAAATACAATGGATAGTTATTTGACTTTCCATTATGAATATCAAGAAATTCATTCGACAGTTTCATTAGAAAGTATCAGTTTAAATAGTTTATATACTGATTTAGAGTCAAGTGAATGTAATTGTTTCAATAAGTTATATTTAAATATTCCAGAAGAGAATATCTTTAAAAAGTTTTCAATTATGCCAAGCCAATATTCTAATACCGATGTGTTTTTGAATGTTACAAATGGAAAAAATAACATTGAATTTTACGATGCAAATCGCAATTTACTCGATATTGATTCTCCAATTAACTTAAGACAAATTAACGAAGTATTACCAATAAAAGTTGGTAAAGTTAATTTTGAATTAATTTCAGGATTTGATAAGCAAGGGCTAAACTTAAACGATTTAAATTACACGCTTGAAATAGTTGATGTTCCTAATATCTCATATTTAACTTCTATTGATAATGATGGTATAGCTAGTGAAATTACTTCAAATTCTATTGAACTCGGTGTTAAAGATGTTTTAAAAGTAAAAATGGAATTTGAATTTTCTAACAAATTTAAAGATGGTTATATTTCAAATTACAAGATAGATTATCCTTATCAAGTTCAAGTTAGTAATTCAAATGTTGTTTATAGTAGTGAAAATAACGTTGTTTCTCCAATTAATATCGGTAGTTCTAGACTAGAATTTATCGTTAAAAACGTTGATAATTTATCTAAATATTTAGATTTAAATATCACATATATACCTATAGATATGGATGCTTTTTCACTGACAATTGATACTATTAGTTATCCTAAAGAAAATATTCCTGATATTAATAACGGAATTTTTGCTATAGGTACAACTATGCAAATTGGAAGTATTATTAATGATAATGCAACATATAAAGATGTTATTTATTCTTCGAGTAATCCAAATATTATTTCTATAAATAATAGTGGGTATGCTACTTGTCTTTCTAAAGGTACTTGTCAAATTATTTGTCAATCTAAAATGGAACCAGATGTGTTTTTAACTAAAACTATCAAAGTAGTTGATGCTACTTCTTCATTTAGCTTAGATAATTCTAAATTAAACGCCAAAGAATTTAAAAAAGAAGTAAAAGATGGAATTACATATTATTCGATTACTTTGTTATATGGTAAATCATATCAGTTAGTTCCAAAGATGCTTGAATATGCGACATCGACTAATATTAGATATGAATGTTTAGATGATTCCAATGTTGTTTCTATTGATTATAATGGTCAAATTTCATTAAAAGGTGTTGGTGAAGCTAAATATAAAATGACATATGGAGGAGAAGATTCTTTAAAATCATATTCAGTATTTATATATTTTAATATCGTTAGAGATACCAATAGTATCTTTAAGCAATTTGCCTTATTTGTAAGAAAATCAATTGGACATTTTGGCTTATTCTTCTTTATAGGATTTTTATCATGTGTATATATGGTAATTCAATTTAAATCGTATATTTCTAGATTAATTGCCGCTAGTTGTTCATCGTTAATTGGCTTTATAATTGCTGGATTAACAGAAATAATTCAATATTTTGTTCCAGGAAGAGGATGTACGTTAGCTGATGTTGGTATCGATATGCTAGGTTATATTTCAGCTATGATAATATTTGTAATTGTCGTAAGTATTATCTTTATGCTAAAGAAAAGAAAAGCTAAAACAATGAATAAAACTTATTCATACAAATCTAAACCAGATGAATTAGAAGAAGATTAATATGGGGTTTTATTCTTTAAAGATAAATAATAATTATATAATTTTAAACACTGATTCCTATCTAGTTGAATAAAATTATCTTCATATTTTGCGGAATTTTTGATTTTTTGCATAAATATTTCATCTTTAAAGCCGATTTGTTCAGTATCTTTTAAGTCACACCCATAGTAAACTTTATCGATGTTTGCCCATAAAATTGCACCAAAGCACATTGGACAAGGAACACCTGTAGTAAATAAAGTATATCCGGATAAATTGAAAGAGTTGAGCTTTTTACAAGCTTTATGAATGGCCATCATTTCACCATGGCAAGTTGGATCGTTATTTTTAACAACTTGATTGTGACCTTTAGCAATTAGATATCCATTATTATCATCTATCATTTTAGCAATGACACTTCCAAATGGACCGCCTTCATTATTTATAATTCCTTTTTTGGCTTCATTTATTGCGATTTGCATCAATTCATTTTTTGTATATAGTTTTCTATTCATATTATCACCACTATTAATTTAGCATGCTTTTATCAAAATTTCACAGTCTTCGTTTTTAAAAGTTTATAAGTTATGTATTATAATATATTTGTTAAGGAGAAGATGAATGCAATTACTAGATTATATAATATTGGCACTTTTAGTTTTAGGTGGCTTAATTGGCTTTATTAGAGGTGCAAAAAAGAAAATTAAAAGTTTAGCAGTAACAATTGCTGGATTTACTGTTGCTATTTTGTGTTATCAAATGTTAGCTAATTTGATTCTAACCACTAATAATTTTGGCAATACTTGGTCGGAATTTTGGGCTAACAAGTTTATTGATGGTGCTTCTTCTAATGAAGTAAGTATTTTTTTACAAATGCCATATAGTGAATTTACTAACGATATAGATTCATTGAAAAATATATATGTTGAATGCGGTGTTCCTAAATTCTTAGCTTCATTTTTTATTTCTAAAGTATTTATAAATACTAGTACAGTAGCTGTAGCAATGGGATCATCATTTGTCGCAAGTATAACTTATGCTGTTACTTTTATCATTTTATTTATAATTGCAGGTTTAGTTGCTGGATTAATTGTTAATTTCCTATTTAATTTATTTAAATCTGAAAAAGCAAAACAAGAAGGTAAAAAGGGTATTTTTGATCGCTTGTTAGGTTTAATTTATGGTGTGTTTAAATCAGGATGTAGCATTGTAATTATTATGTTAGTAATGGTCTTAATTGGTTCTTTTGTTCCACAGATGAATACATGGTTACAAAACCAGGTCGGTTTTCATGAGGATTTTGTCACCATTTCAAAGACATTTTACAATTGGGCCTATTTTATAATTAATTTGTTTATCTAGTTTTGATTATGTTGAAAAAATATTTAATTAAAAATTTCACTTGTATTATATCTATCATATTGATAATTTCGTTATTTTTTATTTTTTATGGTAGAAGTTTAAATGATCCAATTATCATGGTAAAATTGTTGCCGTTTTTTATGATGAGTTTAGTGTTTTGTCTATTTTCTTTTTATTGGTCATTAAAAGAATTTAAAAACAGGAGATTTATAGATGTATGTTTGATTTTAACTGCTATTTTTTCTTGTTTAATTTATATAGTTTGCGAAGTTTTAGCTATCAGTTCGTTTTCAAATGAAAATGTCTCTAACTTTTTATACATTGTCGCATATGTATTTTTTGCAATTTCTTGCTTGATGGGATTAATATTGCTAATTTATTCAATTATTATCGATATTTTTAGTTATAAAAATCACCTTGTTGAAATTAATTTTGACAATTAGTTATTAAAATATTTTAAAACAAACAAAATTCAGTTAGTTTTATGTTAGAATAAGTTAACAGGTATTTAATATCTGTATTTAGGAGGAAGAAATTAATGGCTACTACACCAGAAATGTTAAAAGGAACAAAGACATTAGAAAATTTACAAACTGCTTTTGCTGGAGAATCTCAAGCTAGAAATAAATATACTTTCTATGCCTCAGTCGCCAAAAAAGAAGGATATGTTCAATTTTCAGAATTATTTTTAGAAACAGCTAACAACGAAAAAGAACATGCTGAATTATGGTTTAAAGCAATGGGTGGAATTTCAGATACCGCCAACAATTTGAAAGCTGCTGCTGAAGGTGAACATTACGAATGGACTGAAATGTATGCTGAATTTGCTAAAGTCGCTGATGAAGAAGGTTTCAAAGATATCGCTAATCAATTTAGAGGTGTCGCTAGTATCGAAAAAGTTCACGAAGAAAGATACAATAAATTGTTAGAAAACTTACAAACTAATAAAGTCTTTATCTCCGATGAAGTTGTCATTTGGAAATGTAAGAATTGCGGATATATTCACGTTGGTAAATCCGCTCCAATGAAATGCCCAGTTTGTATGCACGATAGAGCATATTTCTGCCGCGTTGATGAAAAAAGAAACGAAATCATTTAATTGAATTATTGATCGATGTGATTTTACCCCTTAGTTTTTCTAAGGGGTTTTAATATGGTTAAAGTCAACTTTAAATTAGCTTTATTTTTGACTTAAAATTAAGTAAACTAATATTGGATGTATTTAAATATTTTATAGAGGTGAAGTATGAGTGGAAATATAAAAGATAGAGCAACTATATATGGTGTTGCTAAAAGAGCGAATGTTTCTTTAGCAACTGTTTCAAGAGTTATTAACGGAAAAGATAATGTTACTGAAAAAACTCGTCTTCGCGTTCAAGAAGCTATTAAAGATTTAGGGTATAGACCATCTGCATTAGCAAGAGGATTAGCTACTAATCGTTCTACCAATATCGGTATTGTTTTACCAGGTGTTAACTATGTTTATATTTGCAACATGTTAGCTGGTATGATTGATATTGCTAAAATATATGGATATCAAACCACTTTGTTTGTCGCTAGACATTCTAAAGAAGACGCACAAGCTGTCATTGAAAAATTAATTTCTAGTCATGTTGATGGTGCAGTTATTTTTGATGATGAGCTTGATCAAAATGAAATTAAATATATTCAAAATTACAACATACCTTTAGTAGTTGTCGGTCACCACATGAAAAATGAAAATCTCGGATCGATGATTTTAGATTATACAACTCCAATTATTAACTTTTTAAAATCGTATTTTGATAGAGGTGGAGATGAAGTGCATTATCTTGATGTTTCTATGGCTGGAAATATGATGGACGAAGTTAGAGATGCAGTTTTAAATTTCGGTAGAGAAGTTGGAAAAAATATTGCCTTAGTCCATTCAGAAGATTCTTATCAAAGATTATATTCTGATATGAAAGTCTATTTTGAATCTGATTCTAATAAACACGGTTTATTTATCTGTCCAAGAGATTCTCTTGCATGTGCAGTTATTAATGCCGCTATTTCTTCTGGAGTTAAAGTTCCTGAAGATTTAGAAGTTATTTCTATTGTTGGAACTAAATATTCTTACATTGTTAGACCTCAAGTTTCTTCTTGCGATATTGACTTATTTGAAGTTGGTTCTATCGCAGTTAGAATGTTAACCAAGTTACTAAAAGGTGAACTTGACGATAAAAATAAAGTATTTAACTTTACTGCAAAATTTGTTACAAGAGGTTCAACTAAGAAAAATTAATTTCTTATTATTTATTACTATCAATTAATATGCCTGAAAATATGCAAAATGTTTTAATTATTATCTTTGTTATAGTAGGAAGCCTAGCGTTTGTTGTACTAGGCATCTTATCTTTTTTGTTCATAAAAAGAAAGGCTAATAAGAAAAAAGTCAGTGATTTAGAGGAAAGATATAATTCTATTCACGATACATTTTCTACTGATTGTTCCAATATGATCAAAAGGGTACAGACTATCGCTTCTAACAATTCTAACTATCAATCCATATATGAATCGACAAATTCTAGATTTAATCAGATTTTAAAAGATAATGATAAGTCTTGCTATTTAGCTGTACAATCTTTAAAAAATTTAATTGCTAATAAATCGTATAAAGGCATAGGTTCAATAATTGGTTCTACTAAAATTTCAATGGATACTTTTTCAAAAGAAGCAATTGAATTAAATAATGATTTACAAGCTATTTTGAAAAAAGAAGAAGATTTAAGAATGATGATAGTTGTTTTAAAAGAAAAATTTAGAAAGTTAAAACAATTGTATTCTGATAATATTACCGCTTTAGATAGTCTAAAAGATTCTTTTGAAGAGATTTTTAACCATTTGACTGATTTGTTCGTGGAATTTGAAGATGATTTAAATTTTGCAGATTATCAAAAAGCTAGCAAGATTATTCCTGAAATTGAACAGTTGATTGATGCTTTAAATAAAGTTATGGTCGATTTGCCATACTTAAACACTTTAACTGAAAAAGTCGTACCTCAAAAAATCAACGATTTAGAACAAACATATAAAAATCTTTTACAAGATGGCTATCCAATTCATCATTTAGGCGTTAAACAAGCTATCGATGAAATGAATAGTAAATTAGAAAAATGTCGCAGTAAATTAGCAAAGCTATCTATTTCTGGAGTAAGTAGCACTTTAGAAAATATTACTATGGAAATTACAACTTTTCTAAATGCTTTTGATACTGAAAGAAAAGCTAGAAAAGATTTTGAAGCTGAAAATGGTTTAATTAACACTTCGACATACAATGCTGAAAAACAGTATGCCAATTTGAAAAATAGCCTTCCAGAATATCAGAAAGTATATAAGATTTCGCCAAGTTATATCAATCAATTGGATTCTTTAAAAGAACTTATTGATGTAATGTCTGCTAAAAAGAGAATGCTTGATGGTTATATTAATTCTGCTACTAAACAACCTTATTCTGTTTTGATGCAAACTATTAAAGATCTCTCTTTAAAAATCAGCAAAGTTAAAAATGTCTTTGATGATTTTAGAAATTATCTTTTATCATTAAAAGCTGATTCAGATAATATTTATAAGTTTATTCGCGTATATTATGAAAAAATGAGAGTTTATGAAAATAAGGTCAATCTCACATATGTTAAAAATTTTATAGATGTATATTTAGAAAAGTTGAACTTCGGATATCAATATTTAGTTAAGTTAGATAAAGGATTAAATTCTTTACCATTAGATGTTATGGAACTAGATTCTATATATAATGAAGCTAAATCGTATTTTGATAATTTATTTGCCGAAATTGATTCCAATTTAGTTTTGCTAAAAAGAGCTGAAGAATTTATAGTTTTAGATAATAGATATAGACTTTTATCATTAGAATGCCGCAATAGCTTAGTCACAGTTGAAAAAGCATTTAACGAAGGTGATTTTTCACGAGCGAGTGTTCAAGCTGCTAATATTTTTAAAAGAGAATCAAATCAAGAAGCTAATAATAATTAAGTATGATATATTTTGATAACGCCGCAACTAGTTTAGTAAATAGAGAAGTTTTAGATATTTTTAATAAACTGACTCTTCAATTGATAGGAAACCCTTCTTCAAATCATCATTTGGGATTTCAGGCTTTAGAGTATGAAAACAAAGCTGCTAAACAAATTTTAAATCTATTAAAAATACCTAGTTATGAACTTGTTTTTACTTCAGGCGCTAGTGAAGGTAACAATTTTTTAATCCAAGGGATAGTTAAAAGAAATTTTCGTCAAGGCAAAAAGATAATAACTAGCAAAGTTGAACATCCTTCTGTTTTAGAAGTATTTAAACAGTTAGAAAAAGAAGGATATCAAGCTGTTTATCTTGATGTAGATAGATATGGAAATTTAGATTATTCTCAATTAGAAGCCAATTTAGATGATTCAACTATTCTAGTTAGTTTGATGTCTACTAATAATGAAGTCGGTTTCAATTTTGATATTGAAAAGATTTCTAAACTTGTGCATAGTAAGTCTAAAGCTTATTTTATAAGTGATGTTACTCAAGGAATTGGTAAAACTGATATCGATTATTCTTGTTTAGATGGTTTTGCTATGTCTGGACATAAAATTGGCGGGTTAAAATCATCAGGCTTTGTCTGCTTTAAAAAGAATTTAAAAATTAACGGGCTTATTTTAGGTGGAGGTCAACAAGATAACTATCGTTCAGGTACTATTAATGCTCCGTTAAATTGTTCGTTAGCGGCTGGATTAAGAATCTATTTAAATAGTTATCCTCAAAGAAAAAAACAAGCTAAAATTCTATTTGATAGATTATATGATAAATTAAGTAAGTATCCTATGTTGTTTCATATAAATACAAATAGAGAAAATTCTTCAAATTTTATATTTAACTTTTCTTTGTTAACTAGTAAAGCAAGTGTTGTGGTTGAATCTCTTTCTAGCAAAGAAGTCTATGTCTCAACAACTTCAGCTTGTTCATCGAAAAAAGAGCAATTTTCAAGTTGTTTAAAAGCTATGGGATATAACGATGTTATTTCTCAAAATTCAATTAGAGTTTCTTTTGAAGGTAATGAAGATATTAAGCAAGTTGATGATTTCGTCTCTATTTTATTAGATGTAGTCAACAATATTAAAAGGAGATAATATATGCAACATTCAAATATAATTATGGTTCGCTTTGGTGAACTATCAACTAAAGGTAAAAATATTAGAGAATTTATTAAAAAACTCGGTCAAAATATCAAAGATGGATTAAAATCTTTTCCTAATTTAACTTATGATATTAAACATGATCACATCTATATATATCTTAATAATGAAGATTTTGAACAAGTTAAATTTCGTTTAAGTTTAATTCCAGGATTACTTTCTTTTTCTTTATGTGAGAGTGTTAATAAAGATATCGATTCTATAGTTAATAAATGTTTGGAATTAGCTAAAGAAGTTGAAGGTAATAAAACATTTAAGGTAGTCGCTAAAAGAATAGATAAACTATTTCCGTTTACTTCAGATGAAATCAATAGGAAAGTAGCAGGTAATTTATTGCACAATTATCCAAATTTAAAAGTAGATGTCCACAATCCAGATTTTAAAATACATATTACTGTTAGAGAAGATATCGTTTATATTTATTCAAAATCCTATCCTGGTTTAGGTGGATATCCTACTGGAATTGCTGGTAAGGCTTTGATGCTTCTTTCTGGAGGAATAGATTCACCAGTTGCTTCATTTTTAATGATGAAAAGAGGAGTTAGATTAGAAATGATTCATTTTGCAGCTCCTCCATATACTTCTGAGCAAGTAATTGTCAAAATAAAAGATATAATTAAAAAATTAAATGTTTTTCAGCCTAGTATAAAATTATATATTGTTCCTTTTACTGAAATTCAAAAGAAAATTTATGAAGTTTGCGATAGAAGTTATGCGATTACTATTATGAGAAGGATGATGTTACAAATTGCTTCTAGAGTAGCTATAAATCACAAGGATATTGTTTTATGTAACGGAGAATCAATTGGTCAAGTAGCTTCTCAAACTTTGCAATCTATTCGCGCTATTGAAAAAGATTGCATATTGCCGATAATTAGACCTTTAGCTACCTATGATAAGTTGGATATTATTAAATTGTCAAAATTTATAGGAACATATGATATTTCAATTAGACCTTATGAAGATTGCTGTACGATATTTAGTGTAAAAAATCCTACTACTTGTCCTCATTTTGATAAGGTCAATTATTACGAAAGTAAATTTGACTTTTCTAATCTTTTAGATGAAGCTTATAAAAATATTAAAGTCGAAATGATTTCCGAAGAAGAGAATTACTTCTAATTTAATAAATCTTATTATCTTTTTACATAATAAAAGCTGCTAGGAAACAATTTCTAGCAGCTAATTTAATTTCTAAATTTCAATTTATTTGGCAAGAGCTTTTTTAGCAGTATCAACTAAGCTAGTAAAGGCTTTAGGATCGCTGATAGCAATTTCAGAAAGCATCTTTCTATTTAAGTCAATTTTAGCTAATTTTAAGCCGTTGATGAATCTAGAATAGGAGATATCGTTAGCGTGGCAAGCAGCGTTAATTCTTGTAATCCACAATTTTCTGAAATCTCTTTTTCTCAATCTTCTAGAAGTATAGCTATAAGCTAAGGCTTTAATTCTAGCTTCGTTAGCTGTTCTATAAAGAGTGTGTTTAGAACCAAAATAACCTTTGGTAAATTTTAATACTTTCTTTCTGTGATCGTGTTTGACAGTTCCACCTTTTACTCTCATTTTATTACCTCCTATTATCTAGAAATAAGACGATTTAAACGTCTTCTATCGGCTCTAGAAAGAGCACCGGCCTTTCTTAAATGCATCTTTCTTTTATGTGATTTGGATAAAGCAAGATGGCTGGTGTTGGTATTGCCGTTTTTCATGATTTTACCAGAACCAGTGACGTGTAAACGTTTGCAAACAGCACGTTTAGATTTTTGTTTAACTTTCATAATTTCCTCCTTAATTTTTCTTTTTAATAGGTGACATAAAACAGAAATATTGTCTACCTTCTTTAGTAGGTTGCTTATCGATAGTGCCATAATCAATCAACTGATCAATAAGTTTTTGCAAAGCTTGTTGAGCAACATCGATTCTATCAATCATTCTACCTTTTAAAAATACGACTAATTTTAATTTATATCCTTTCTGCAAGAGCTTAATCGCTTGATTAGCCTTAGTTTCAATATCGTGTTGGCTAGTAAGTGATGTAATTTGAATCTCTTTTTCAGGATTAGGTTTAGTCTGTTTGGATTTAGCCTCTTTTTCAGCTTTCTTTTTTTCAAATTTGTATTTTGAATAGTTGATAATCTTACAGACGGCAGGTTTAGAATTAGGTGCGATACAAAATAGATCTAAGTCTTTATTGTAGGCCATTTCTAAGCCTTGATTGATAGACATGACACCGACTTTTTTCCCATTTTCATCAATAACTAAGACCTGTTGAAACGGGATGTTTTCATTTACTAGGTCCTTTGAAACTTTAGGTAGTGGTGGTCTTTTAAAAATTGGCGCGTTGATAAGTTTTTCCTCCTTAATAAAATAAAAGCGAGCATAGTCAAGTGCTCGCTAATAGTTCAATATATACATTTTAGTATCTAGTGGCTATTTACCTAACTATAATTCTAGTTCAGGTGCAAGTAAACTTGACTTTCCTTGGATTTATTCCTTGAATATATTAATCTAGTCGATTAGTTTTGTCAAGAAAAATTTTATTCTAATTCCAGTCCTCCAGTATACAGTTGGTAATATATGCCTTTTTCAAGTAGCAATTGATCGTGAGTGCCTCTTTCAATTATATGTCCGTGATCTAAAACCATGATAGCGTTGCAGTTTTGAACAGTTGAAAGTCTATGTGCGATAGCAAACGTCGTTCTATTAATCATAAGCTTATCCATACCAGATTGTACTAATGATTCAGTATATGTATCGATTGAAGAAGTCGCTTCATCTAAAACTAAAACAGGTGGATTCATAATAGCCGCTCTAGCAATTGAAATTAATTGTTTTTGGCCTTGAGATAAAGAAGAACCATTTCCAGTAATTATTGTTTTATATCCGTTAGGGAGATTTCTAATAAACGAATCGGCATTAGAAAGCTTAGCAGCGTTAATAACTTGTTCTAAACTAGCATTAGGGCAACCATATTTAATATTATCTTCGATGCTACCAGTAAATAGATTTGTATCTTGTAAAATAACAGCAATAGAGTTTCTTAAATCTTTCTTTTTGATGTTTTTAATATCGATTCCATCGAATAAAATAGTTCCTTTTTGGATATCGTAAAATCTATTTAATAAATTAGTAATAGTAGTTTTACCGGCCCCAGTTGCTCCAACAAAAGCAATCTTTTGACCTGGTTTAGCATATAAATTAATATCGAAAAGAACCTGTTTATTTTCAACATAGCTAAAATCTACATCGTTAAATCTAATATCGCCTTTTAATTCGATAAGTTCACCATTTTTAGTGTTTTTCCACGCCCATAAATTAGTAGAACTAGAATCTTCAACAAGAGAATTATTTTCATCTTTTCTAACTTTAACTAATGTGTAATAGCCATTATCAACTTCACTATCAGCATCGAGAATAGAAAAGATTCTACTAGCTCCAGCTAAGCCTTGGAAAATGAAATTAATTTGAGAGGCAACATTAGAAATCGGCATCATAAACGTTTTATTAAGATTCATAAATGAAGCTAATATTGTCGCTTGTAAGTTAAATGCGCCACTGACAATTAATAAGCTACCAACCATAGCGTTACTAGCAAAACACAAATACCCGATATTATTTACAGCTGGGAACATAATTGAACCATAGAAGTTACCTTTAGCGTTTGAAAATTCCAATCTTTCATTTATTTGTTTAAAATCATTAATAGCTTCTTTTTCATGGTTAAATACTTTAATTACACGCTGGCCATTTGTCATTTCTTGAATGAAACCATTTAATTTAGAAAGGTCAATCTGCTGACGCATGAAATGTCTAGATGATTTTTTAGAAATAAATATAATAGTTAAAAATACTAGGATAAGAAAGCCACACGAAATTAATGCCAAGACCCATGAATAGATAAACATCATAGTACATGAAGCGATAAATTGAACGATTGAGTTAATTATTTGAGGACAAGATTGAGAATAGACTTGTCTTAAAGTATCAGTATCGTTTGTATATATCGACATTATTTCACCAGTAGTTCTTTGGTCAAAATAGGAAATAGGAAGATCTTCCATGTGCTTAAACATCCTGGCTCTAATTCTATGAAGGGCATTTTGATTTAATCTAACCATTGTTATTTGTGCTATAAATGAAGAAATGATTGCTAGGATAAATATACACGCTTGTATAGTTAGTAATAAGTAAATTTGATTTAAATCTTTATCGATAGCGGCTTGTAAAATAGGGGTTAGTAAACTAGTGCCAATTACTGGTCCACCAGCCGCGATAATCATTAATAGAACAATTAAACAAACTAAAGGTATTTGATTGTTTACCAGATTTTTAATCATGCGGATAAATAGTTTAAACGGATGATAAACTTTGCTAGGAATATTAGGTCTATGTGAATTATTAAAACGAGGTGGCATTATTTTTCCTCCTGTAATTTGGCTGATGATTTAGCCTGGGCATTGAAAATTTCTTGATAATATTTGCTGTTTTTTAATAGATAATTATGGCTACCTTGTTCGACTAGCTCGCCATCTTTTAAAAGGAGAATATTATCAGCAAACATCAAAGAAGAAATTCTTTGAGAAATAATAATTTTGGTAGTTGTTGGAATATAAGTTTTGAAAGCCTGTCTAATAGATGCATCAGTTTTAGTATCAACAGCTGAAGTAGAGTCATCTAAAATTAGAACTTTAGGAGATTTTAATAAAGCTCTAGCGATACATAGTCTTTGTTTTTGTCCACCTGAAAAATTAGTGCCTTCTTCTTCAACTTTACAATCGAGGCCGCCTTTTTCAATGACAAAATCTTTAGCCTGAGCTAATTCTAATGCTTTATAAATTTCATCATCGCTAGCTTTTTGATTTCCCCAAAGCATATTAGAACGTATAGTTCCTGAAAATAGGGTGTTTTTTTGCAAGACGACACCAACAGCGTCTCTTAAAGTTACTAAATCGTATTTTCTAACATCTTCATCTCCAAGTTTAACTTGGCCTTGTGAAACATCATATAATCTAGCAATTAACGATATTAATGTTGTTTTAGAAGAACCAGTCGGTCCAAATATCCCAATAATATCGCCTTGTTTGGCTTTGAAAGTAATATCTTTAAGCGACATGACATCGTTTTTAGAATAAGAAAAATAAACGTGGTCAAATTCGACATCGCCATTTTTAACTTCTGTAAGTGGGTTACTAGGATTAACGATTGACGGTTCTTGAATAAAGACTTCGTGAATTCTATCTAAAGAGGCTTTAGACATAAATAGCATGATAGAAATACCAGTAACCATAGTTAATGACATTAAAATAGTTGTTCCGTAATTTATCATCATAGAAACTAAACCTATATGCGAACTAGAAGAATCGTTAAATATTAACATAGCACCTAGATATGAAATTAAAATACTACAGACATAGATAGAACTTGAAGATATAGGATTAGCAAAAGAAGCGAGAATATCCGCTTTAAAACCGATGTTTCTAGTTTCTTTTGACGCTTGAACAAACTTATCAATTTCTCTTTGTTGAGTATTGTAAGCTTTGACAGTTCTAATAGCGTTGATATTTTCTTCAGAGATTAAATTCATCTTATCGTATTTTGTAAACATTTGTCTAAATAATTTGATAGCAGGGAAAGTAGCTAAACAAACTAGACTTAACATTATTGGAGCAGCAATAGCATAGATATTTGCAAAGCTAGGATAGGCTATATAAGCCATAATTAAAGTGGAAATAAAAAGGATAGGGGCTCTAAAACAAATTCTGATTGTCATTTGGAAAGAAGCTTGAACATTGCTAACATCAGTTGTTAGTCTAGTAATTAGACTAGCAGTTGAAAACTTATCTAGATCTTCAAAAGAGAAAGTTTGAATTTTATCATAGAGAGCTTTTCTGATGTTTTTACCTACTCCAGCACTAGCTCTAGTAGCAAAAAAACCAGCTCCAACACCGCTAATAAAAGAGATTATAGCTAAAATAATCATCAAAACAGATCGCTGCCAAATGAAAGTGTAATCGGAATTTTGAATTCCTATATCGATGATATCTTTAGTAATAGTAGGAATAAAAACTTCAATTAGAGCTTCTATTATCATTAATATCGGCGACATTAAAGCGTATTTCTTATAGCCTTTAGTGGCTTTAATTATTTCTTTCATATTGCCTCCTAAGTTTTATTTTGTTTTACTTACATATGTATTTTATAATATATAAGTCAAAGCGAGTAATTATAATTTTATTTTTTGCTTTAATTAGTTAAAAATTGTCGATAAAATAACAATGTTAACTGTAAAATGGAAAGGGGATTTATGGAAGAAGGAAGACATATCTCATGGGAAGAATATTTTATGGGTATAGCTATTCTTTCCTCAATGCGCTCAAAAGATCCTAGCTGTAAAGTTGGAGCGGCAATTATTAAAAATAACAGAGTTTTATCTTTAGGCTATAATGGTATGCCAAGAGGATGCAAAGATGAAGATATGCCTTGGGGTAAAACTAATCCAGATCCACTTTTAACTAAAAGGCCATATGTTGTTCATGCTGAATTAAACGCAATTTTAAATGCCAATAAAGATTTAACAGGAGCCACATTATACGTTACTAGATTTCCATGTAACGAATGTTCGAAAGCTATCGTTCAATGTGGAATTATTGAAGTTGTTTATCTTTCAAGCAAACATAAAGATGATGGTCTAGGTATAGCAAGTAGTACGATATTATCAAATGCTGGAGTTAAGGTTAGACAATATAATTCTCGACTTCCACATATCGATTTTGGAGATGGCGATGAAATTTAAATTTAATTACAAATATTATTTAAGAGGAACATTTGTTATCTTACTGATATTAGTTGTTATTTTAGCTTCTTCAATCGCTATTGCAATTAATGGCAGTGAAGAAGTTAAAAAGATATATCTATGGGTTTTTGTATCCTTTTCAGTTTGTCTAATAATCGCATATTGGATATATGGTTTTATGCGTGAATATAAGATGTTTAAGCACGAAAAAAACTTACAGCATTTAGATTTGGGCGAAAAATATGATAGAAAATAACGTTGTATTAAAAGTTGAAAATTTAAATTTTTCATATCGGATTAACAATGATGATTTAGCGATAAAAGATGTATCTTTTTCAATAAAAAAAGGCGAATATGTCGCTTTAGTTGGACATAACGGTTCAGGTAAATCGACTATTGCTAAAATATTAATGGGACTTTTAGTCGCTGATGAAAATAGCAAAATTACTATTTTTGATATGGAATTAAACGATGAAAATCTATATAAGATTAGAAAAGATCTCGGAATTATTTTTCAAAATCCCGACAATCAATTTATCGGTTCAACTGTTCAAGAAGATATCGCTTTCGGTTTAGAAAATAACTGTGTTCCTAATTCAAAAATGCAAGATATAATCGATGATTATGCTAAAAAAGTCGGCATGGAAAAATATCTAGATAAGTCACCATCTTTACTTTCTGGTGGTCAAAAGCAGCGCGTTTCTATTGCAGGTGTTTTAGCTAGAAATCCAAAGATATTTATTATGGATGAAGCGACTAGTATGTTAGATCCAAAAGGAAAACAAGAAATTTTAAATTTGATATATTCATTAAAAAGAGCTAATCCAGAACTGACTGTTATTTCAATCACTCACGATATTCAAGAAGCTTATCAAGCTAATCACGTTATTGTTTTAGATGACGGAAAAAAAGTTTTAGATGGTAGTCCTAAGGAAGTTTTTAAAAATAGGGATTTGCTTTTAAAATATAGATTAGATATTCCTTTTTATCTTGAATTAGATACTCAGTTAGCTTTAAGAGGAATAGATGTTAAAGGAGCTAGTTGCTTAGAGGAACTAGTAGATAGATTATGCAAATAAAATTTGAAAATCTTTCACATATATATGGGAAAAATACTCCTTTTTCATCAAAAGCTATTTACGATATAAATTTAGAATTATCCGGGCATTTTTTTGCGGCATTAATTGGTCATACTGGTTCAGGTAAATCTACTTTAATTCAACATATTAACGGCTTATTAGTTCCTAGTGAGGGAAGTGTAAGTTTCGATCAATACAAGATATACACTTTAAAAGATAAATCTTACTATATCGATACTAGTTTAACTAAACTGAAGTTATTTCATAAAAGAAAGCAATTTGATATTAAAAAGCTCAGAAAAAAGGCTGGCTTAGTATTTCAATTTCCTGAATATCAACTGTTTGAATCTAGTGTTTTAAAAGATGTTTGTTATGGTCCATTAAATTTTAAAGTCGATGAAAAAGAAGCTGAAAACAAGGCTAAAATTGCTTTAGATTTAGTCGGATTAGATTCATCTTATTATCAACGTTCACCTTTTGAACTTTCAGGTGGAGAAAAAAGAAGAGTAGCTATAGCGGGAATTTTAGCTATGGATCCTGATGTCTTAATTTTAGATGAACCGACAGCTGGCCTTGATCCAGAAGGTGAAAAATCGATGATGGAACTTTTTAATAAAATTTATCAAAGTGGCAAAAATATTGTTTTAGTTACTCACAATATGGAAATAGTTTTTAAATATGTTCAAAAAGTCATTTTGATGGATGATGGAAAAATAGTTTCAATCGATACTCCGTTAAATATATTTAGAAATAAAGAATTGATGTCTAAAACTTCAATTAGACCACCAGAAGTTTTTAATTTATCGATGGCTTTGATTGAAAATGGTTTGGATTTAAATATTGAGAATATCAAAGATATTCCCAGTTTAGCTGATGAAATTAAAAGGGTAAAAAACAATGTCTAATATGCTTTTTGGTAGATATATTCCTATATCTAGTTGCATTCATAAAATTGATCCCCGAATTAAGTTAATAGCTTATATTGTCTTTTTTGTCGCTTTATTTTTAAACTACGGTTCAAATTTTCAAAATTATATAATGTTTGCTATCTTTTTTATCTTGTTAATGATAGTTGTTTTTATTGGTAAAGTTTCTATTTGGTCTATATTTAAATCGATAAAAGCAATTTGGCTTATGATGATTTTATTATTGATTGTCAATATGTTTTTTACTCAACAAGGTAATATATGGTTTACGATAGCTGGTTTTGATTTTTATGATGAAGCGTTTTATCGAACTTTTTATATAGTGTTTAGATTAATTTTGATGATTATGCTAACTTCTATTCTAACAGCGACAACTCAACCTATGGAACTAACTTTCGCTATGGAATGGGTATTAACTCCTTTAGGTTTTTGTAATACTATGAGAGTTTTAATTCACGTATTTGCTATGACTATTTCTCTCGCTTTGAGATTTATTCCTTCTTTGGCAGATGATGCTAGTAGAATTATGCAAGCTCAAGCCTCTCGAGGTGTGGATTTTAAAAATGGAAAGTTAAAAGATAGGATTAAAGGTTTAATTTCACTAGTAATTCCACTTTTTGTTTCTTGTTTATCAAGATCGAGTGACTTAGCTGATGCTATGGATGCAAGAGGATATGATCCACTAGCCAAAAGGACGAGATACAATAAAAGAAAATGGTCTATTTCTAATTCTATTTCCTGTGTTGTTTTAGTACTCTTTTTAGCAGGTATGATAGTATTAAGCGTCTATCAATTGGATTTTGTCGATATGATTCTAGAAGTGATAAATGGTTAATTATCTTTTAGAAATATGCTTTGATGGAAACTATTTTAACGGAACACAGATACAGACTAATTATTCTTCTGTGCAGGGAATTTTGACTGAGCTTATTTCTAAAGTTTTCAATCAAAAAGTTAAACTTATTCCTTGCTCTAGATTAGATAAAGGAGTATCAGCTAGAATGTTTATAGTTAATTTTATTGCAGATAGTGAAAAAATTGCTGCTAGTAACTTAGCGTATGTTTTAAATAGATTGCTACCAAATTATATTAGAGTGAAAAAGTCTAAATTAGTAAAACTAGATTTTCATTCTAGAAAAAACGCTTATAAAAAAAGATATGAATATAATATTCACCTTGGAAAATATGACCCATTCAACGATAGATTTTGTTTTGTTCCTATTTTTAATTTAGATGTTGATAAATTTGAACAAGGATTAAAATTAATGGAAGGCGAACATGATTTCTCCTGCTTTTTCTCTGTTGATGAATCTAAATTAAATTTATATAAAAAAATCGATAGTTGTAAATTAGTCAAAAAGAAGGATTATTTGAAAATTAAAATTACTGGTCATAGCTTTGGCAGATATCAAATTAGATATATGATTGGAGCTTGTTATTTAGTTAGTATAGGTAGACTTACTTTAGATGAGTTAAAAGATAAATTAGATGGAAAAAATAAAGTTCATATCAATTTTAAAGCTCCCGCAAGTGGTTTAATATTAGATAAGGTATATTATAAAGGTGAATAGATAGATATGTTAAAAGCAAATTATCACACTCACACATATAGATGTGGACATGCTTCAGGGGAAGATGAAGATTATTTAAAAGAAGCTCTTGGAGCTGGCATGGTTGAATTAGGTTATTCAGACCATATTATGTTACCAGGTTATTCTGAAGTTGGCATTAGAGGAGATTTTTCTCTATTTGAAGATTATATTTCTTCGATAACTAATATTAAAAATAAATATAAAGATAGAATAAAAGTCTATATTGGCTTTGAAGCGGAGGCCTTTCCTCAATATTATCCTTTTTATAGAGAACTTATTTCTTCTAAAAAAATTGATTATCTAATTTTAGGCAATCATTTAGCTATGGATGATAACAAAAAGATTTTTTGTCATTTTTCTAAAATAAAATCTGCAAGTGAACTTTATCTATATAGAGATTTAACTTTTTCGAGTTTGCAGACAGGTTGCTTTAAATGTTTTGCTCATCCTGATTATTTTATGTCAAATATAGAAAATATCGATAAAGACGTCAAAAAGGTTATGAATGATATCGTTAGTCTATGTGTCGAGTTAGATATTCCTTTAGAAATTAACCTTGCCGGAATTAGAAATGGAATGAAAAAGATAGGTAAGATAAATAGATATGTTTATCCTACTGATTTGTTTTTACAAACTTGTCAAAAATATAACGCCAAAGTAATTATCGGTCAAGATGCTCACTCTCCTAAGCAAATAGATAATTTAGAAGCTAATGAAAAAGCAATCATGTTAGTTAGAAAATACAATTTAAATTTAATTGAAAAATTGAAAATTAATTGACGATGTTTACAATCCTTTTACTTTCATTTACAAGACTATGATTTTTTATAAAAAAACTTTTTTTTATACTAAGCTTGTTAAATGAAAGAGGGTATTTTTATGAAAATTAAAAGAATTTTAACACTATCAGTCGCTTTATTAGCAATGAGTGGTTTAACTGCTTGTGACACTACTACTGAAACATCTAGTTCATCATCTACAAGTCAAACTAACACTAGTGTCTCTAGCTCAGCTAACCAAGATACTTCAGCCACTAAAGCTCAATTAGTTCAAGCTTGGATCGATTTTACTTATTCTAAACAAGGTTTAGCTATCATTTCTCAAAATGGAGGTATCTTACCTAGCAACGCTCTTACTCAAGCTACAAGTTTTAACGCTAATGACTATGCTTGGTTTAAAGCTGATAATTCTAGTTTAACTATCAATATCGCAGGTTCAACTTCTGTTGAAAAAATTACCGATGCTTTAGCTGAAACATTCACTTCATATTTTTCAAGTGGTAAATCTTGTAAATTTGATACTACACATCAAACTGGTTCAGGTACCGCTGTCGCTGGTGTTGAAGATGGTAGTGCTGATGTCGGTTATCTTTCTAGAGAATTAGATTCCGATGAATTAACTACTGTTACTCAAATTGGAGCTAATCATTCGCATTTCGCTATTGATGCGGTTGTCCCTATTGTTAATTCCAGCAACCAATTAGCTAATATTACAACTGAAGAATTAGCTAGAATTTACGCTGGTGAACATTATTATCAAGAAGGTCAAGCTTTAGCTAACAAAGAGCCTATTACCAATTGGAGCAGCTTATCAAGTTCTAAATTGACTACTGATATTAAGGTTTATTCTCGTGATGCTACTTCAGGTACTAGAGAATGTTTCACTGAAAAGATCGGCATTAAAGATGCTAAAGGTGATGGTAAAGATAGTGATGGTTATAGCTATATTGTCGAAGGTTATTCAACCGCTGCAAGTAACGGGAATATGTTAAGCGATATTGCTAGTGATGCTAATGGAATTGGTTATGCATCCTTAGATTCCTTACAATCTGCTACTGGTGTTAAAGGTTTATCTGTAAATGGTATTGAACCAACAACTGCTAATGTATTAAGTGGTGATTATGAATTACAAAGATATTTCAATGTCGTTGCTAAAGCCACTTTCCCAGCAGTCGCTAGTTTATTCAATAACTAGTTAAATTAATTGATATTTATATGCCGAGGTTAATTTAATTAACCTCGGCCTATTTGCGTTAATAAGGAGTCAAGATGTCTAATAAAAACATTCCTAGTTCTAGTGAAGATATCGCTTTATTTATCCAACAAAAAGCAATATCTCACACCAATAGAAAATCCAATGTTGATAAATTAGTTAAAGCAATCTTTTTCGGTTTAGCGTTTTTATCCGTATTAATTGTTTTAGCTACTTTAGTCTATTTATTATATTCAGGTTTATTGCCATTTTTTAAAAGTTTTCCTCTTAGAGAAACTGGTGAACAAGCTAAATTGCACTTTTGGAAGTTTATTTCAGGAACTTCATTTGCATCACCGTATTTTGGAATTGGCTGGTTGATAGTTAATACTATATATATGACATTACTATCTTTAGTTATAACTATACCAACTGGTATTTTGACCGCTTTATTTATTACTAGAGTCGCTCCGAAATTTCTCGGTTCAATAATAAATACCATAATAACAGTTTTATCTGGTATTCCTAGTGTTATTATAGGTGTTTTTGCTATGGGTGTATTAAAACCATTAGTTAGAGATTTTGCTAGTTCTATCGGGTATCAAACTGCGGGTGGAAAAGCGACATTAACAGCGGTATTAGTTTTAGCGATTATGTCGTTACCGACAATAATATCAATGACAGTAACAGCTATTAAAGCGGTAGATAATAAGCTAATTATGGCTTCATTAGCTTTAGGAGCATCGAAAACACAGACTAATTTTAAGATTGTTTTAACTGCGGCTCAATCAGGGATATTTGCTTCCATTATTTTAGGTATGGGTAGAGCAATAGGTGAAGCGACTGCAGTTCAAATGGTTATTGGTGCTTCAAGTGGACCGAGCTTTTCATTATTTAGAGACACGGCTAGTTTAACAACTAAAATGCTTGAAGGCATCAATGAGCTTTCAAGAACCTCATTAGATTATAATGCTAGATTTACTGTCGGATTAATTTTAATGGTTGTAATTTTATTTTCTAATTTATGCTTGAATGCCTGTAGAAATTACATTTATAGAAAAAACAACGGCATTGTAAAAAGGAAAGTAAATTATAATCAAAACATTAAAGATTTCACATTAAAAATAAAGTCTAAATTTAAAAAGGAGGATAACAATGGATAATTTAGAAAATAATAGCATTGTCAATCCTTCTAATGACAACAATCAGCGCGAATATATCGTTAAAGAAACTTCGAAAAACAAAACCAAAAGAAAGATTTTCGATACTGTTAAGAATATCTTCACTTATCTTTTTACCGGGATAAGTTTAACTGCAGTTATCGCAATCTTTGTCTTTGTTTTTTCTAAAGGTTGGAAAAATCTCAATTGGGAATATTTTTCAGGCGATTATCAAGCGGTAGTTAGAAATTTTGCTACTCCAGATGATTATACTAACGATTTAACTATCGAATATGAATATAGCCCGAGTGAAGGTGAATATTTTTCTAAATATTGGGGAGTTAGTTTTGTCGATAGTGTCGGTAATGGTGGAGTTAGTCAGGTTGTAGTTTCCTATATTGTTCCTAATTCGCCATTTGATACTGAATTATATACTCAAGGGGCTGAAAGTGGGCAATTTACACCTCATATAGGTTGGATTGTTCCAGGTATGACCACTATTACTAATGATCCAAATAATTTGATTTTAAATTTTTCTACTCAATTAGAAGGAAGTAGACCAGTAGAAATGACATCAAATTCTATGTGGTTTGCAAGTTGTTTAGATAAATCAACTCAAATTATTATGGGGACAATTTCAACAAGCGGTGATGGGTTTAGAGGCTCATTTATCGCAACTATATATATGATATTGTTAACTTTAGCGTTTGCTTTACCTCTAGGTATTGGGGGTGCAATCTATTTAGGTGTTTATGCTAAAAAATCAAAAGTAACTAATTTTATTAGGAGTGCGATTGATTTACTTTCAGGTATTCCTTCAATTATTTTTGGCTTAGTAGGAGCTTTACTATTTATACCGCTATTTTCTTCTAGTGGGAAAGGTTCAATAATGTCAGGAGCATTAACATTAGCAATAATGGTTCTTCCAATTATTGTTAAAAATACCGAGGAAGCTATTAAAGTCGTACCTAATTCGCTTTCTCAAGCTTCTTTGGCTTTAGGGGCTAGCCAATCACAGACAATATGGAAAGTTATTTTACCTAATTCATTATCAGGAATACTAACTGGCACAATTTTAGCAATTGGAAGAATAATTGGTGAATCAGCATCGTTAATTTTTGCAGTAGGTGTTATGGTTCAAGATAATATCGATATTTTACAACCGGCAACTACTTTAGCAGTACATATCTGGTCAGTTATGCAAGGGGAAGTTCCAAATTACGATGCTGCTTGTAGTATTTCAATAGTTATTTTGATTATGATTTTGATTTTAAATGTGATTTTATCAATAGTTTCACACTACTTAAATAAATTTGAGATTAAGCAAAATAAAACGTCACTAGGAAAATTGATAGATATGATTAAAAAAGCTATAAAAAGTAAAAAAGTAAAGGAGGTTAACGATGTTAGATAGTAAAATAACTGATAAAAAAGTAAATGATATTAGCAGTTTAAGTTCAACTACTACATTGAATAATTTTGTGGTTTCTTCTAAAGATGAAGTGGTCTTTGACGTACAAAATTTAAAATTGCATTACGGAGAATTTGAAGCTTTACATAATATCAATATGCAGATATTGAAAAATAAAGTTACCGCATTTATTGGACCTTCAGGTTGTGGTAAATCGACATTTTTAAGATGTTTAAATAGAATGAATGATTTATTAGATGGATGTAAAGTTGATGGCAAGATACTTTTTAATGGTGAAGATGTTACAAAGACAAATCCGATACTATTAAGAACTAGGGTTGGAATGGTATTTCAACAACCTAACCCTTTTCCAATGTCAATTTACGATAACATTGCCTATGGTCCACGTTGTCAAGGAATTAGAAATAAAAAGTTTTTAGATGAACTTGTCGAAACGTCTTTAAAAGAAGCGGCGCTATTTGATGAAGTAAAAGATAAATTAAAAACTTCCGGATTAGCTTTATCTGGTGGTCAGCAACAAAGGTTATGTATTGCAAGATGCTTGGCAATGAAACCTGAAGTTATTTTAATGGATGAACCGACTTCTGCCTTAGATCCAATCGCCACTTTAAAAGTTGAAGAGTTAGTGAGAAGTTTAAAAGAGAAATATACTATCGCAATTGTTACTCATAATATGCAACAAGCGACAAGAGTATCAGATTATACAGCTTTTTTCATGCTTGGAGATTTAGTAGAATATGGTGGAACAGAAGATGTTTTCTCAAGACCTAAATCTAAAAAGACTGAAGATTATATTACTGGTAGATTTTCATAGAGGTGCAAATTATGATTAAAGATGAAATTAAACAACTTAATGAACTTATTGTAGAGATGTCTGGAAAAGTTCAAACCAATTTAAGATATGCTATGGATTGTTTACTTAACTATGATGAAAATAAACAATATAAGCAAGTAAATGACAGTGAAATTGATGCATATGAAAGAAAGATTGAAACTATTTGTTTGCATTTAATGCTTTCTGAAAGATTGTTTGCATCAGATATGAGATTTGTCACTGGCGTAATAACTATGGTTGAAGACTTTGAAAGATTAGATGACCATGCTGAAGATATCACTCAGTTTGCGTTAAAATTAAAGCGTAACAGATTCACTCATGGCGATAAATTGAACGAACTTGTCGAATATGTTATGAATATGGTTACTGACGCTATTAATTCATATATGCAACTAGATGATAAATTAGCAAAAAAAGTAATTGATTCTGATGATTATGTCGATAATACTTATTTAGAAATTTTAAATGAACTTATCGAAAAAGACGATGAAGATAAAATATCATCTTCAACATCAGTTTATACAACATTGATTGTTAAGTATCTAGAAAGGATAGCTGATCATGCGACAAATATTGCTGAATGGGTCATCTATATCGCAACTGGATATTACAAAGATGCACAAATAGTTTAAAAGGGGAAAATATGGCAAGATTAATTTATTCAGTTGAAGATGATATCGATATTTCTAAAATCATTGCAACTACACTTCAAAAAGGCGGATATAATGTAGTTTCATTTTCTAATGGCGAATCTTTCAAGCAGGAATTTAAAAAGAAAAAACCAGATATGATTTTGCTTGATATCATGCTTCCAGATTGCTCAGGATTAGATTTGCTTAAAGAAATTAAATCTGAACCTAGCAATGAAAATATCCAAGTAATAATTATTTCTGCAAGAAATAATCCGATTGATAAAGTTGATGGCTTAGATTCAGGCGCTGATGATTATATAGGTAAACCTTTCGATATTCTAGAACTACTTTCAAGAGTTAACGCTAGATTTAGAAGGACGAAATTTCACAATGAAATAACTTATAAAAATATCACGTTAAATGCCGATAAAAGAACATGCATTTATTTAGATAATGAAGTCAGTTTAACAAATATGGAATTTGAAATTTTGTTCTATTTACTTTCTAATATTGGTAGAGCTATAACTCGCGATGAGTTATTTAACCATATATATGGTTCAACTATGGCTATTGAATCTAGAACATTGGATATGCATATTAAAGCTATTCGTAAGAAAATTGGCGATGAAAATGCAGAAATTATTAAAACTATTTATGGTGTGGGGTATTTAGTAAGTTAAATGGTAAAGATTAATTCATATTTAAAAAGGTATCTTATTGTTTTATTTATCGCTAGTATATATTTTATTGCTACTATTTTGATAGGGTACTTTTTACCAAAAAAAGGTATAGAAGATGCTTTAACTATTTTGATAGAAGTTCTCCTGTTTGTTGGAATGGGTTGTTTTATAACAATTTTCATTTATTTTCAAAACAAGAAAGATTTTGCGGAAAATTTACAACTTCGTGAAAAAATTTCAAAGATTCTAGATGAAAAGGTCGATAAAATCGATACGACAACTGATTTTACTATCGATATCGCAAAAAAAATCAGAAAGTTAAATCTCGACAATCAAAAATTAAACTACGTAATTAATTCGATGTCACAAGGTTTAATTTTGTTAGACCATAAATCTAATATTTCCATAATCAATAAGGCTTGCTTAGAAATTTTTCCTCAGGGAAAAATAGGTCAAACTATCTATTCAATAATTAATTATCCAAACATTCTTCAAGAAATTAAAACTGCTCATCAAAGAATAGTTAATTCTACATTAGAAGAAGAAATTAACAATAGAAATTATAAAATCAGTATAACTTCTATCGATGTCGGTCATTCTAGTAAATATCCTTTATATTGGGTGGGCTTATTTTTCTCAGATATTTCTTTAACTAAGGAATTAGCAAATGTCAAACGCGATTTCTTCGCTAATGCTAGTCATGAATTAAAATCTCCTTTGACATCTATTATCGGTTATTCGCAAATGCTTAAAGAAGGCTTTTTATCTTCTCAAAAAGAAAAAGATGAAGCGATTGAAGCGATATTAAATAAAGCCAATAAAATGTCGACAATAGTTAAGCAAATGCTTTCGCTATCAAAATACGAATTTAAAAATAACATCAATGATATTGAAGCGATTGATTTAAATCAGCTATGTCAAAATATAGTTAATGAATTGCAATTAGAAATTAAAAATAAAAATATTCAAGTTGAAATAAATAAAGATACATTTGCAATTAACATGAATAAAGACGATGCTTCATCATTAGTGAAAAATCTCGTTGAAAACGCCATTAAATACAATAAACTAAATGGAAAAATTTCAATAGAAATTGATTCTAACAATCAAATTTTAACTATCGAAGATACTGGTATTGGAATAAGTAAAGATAATTTAAATCGAATCTTTGAAAGGTTTTATCAAGTCGATGGTTCTAAATCTAATCAAGAAAGTGGAATTGGTCTAGGATTAGCGATAGTAAAACATATTATCGAATCATATAATTTTGAAATAAAAGTTACTTCTAAATTGGCTCAAGGTACTAAATTTACTATTTCGTTTAAAAACTAAAGTTGACAAATTAAAGCAAACAGCTTCAATAATTTTGACTAACTTTTAATTTTTATGCTAATATTTTAGATGGTCTTATTTTATATATAATTGGAAGGAGAAAATAGTATGGGAAGAGCTTACGAAGTAAGAAAAGCTAGTATTGCTGCTACTGGTAAAGCTAAATCTGCGCTTTATATGAAAGCTTCAAGAGAAATTTATATGGCAGCTAAAGGTGGTTCTCCTGACCCTAGAGAAAATCTCGCTTTGCGTGCTGCTTTAGAAAAATTTAAAGGTCAATCTATTCCTAAAGATGTAATTCAAAGAGCTATTGATAAAGCTCAAGGTAAAGGTGGAGAAGAATATATTGCTGCTACTTATGAAGGTTTTGGCCCAGGTGGTTGCATGGTTATTGTAGAAACTTTATCTGACAATGCTAAAAGAGCTTTTTCAGAAGTTAGAGCTGTCTTTAATCATAAAGGTGGTAAACTTGGTGATTCTGGCGCTGTTAGTTACAATTTCAATCGTTTAGGCGAAATTGATTTTAACGGCAATGATGTTGATAAAGTAACAGAATCATTAATTATGGCTGACATTGATGTTAAAGAAGTTAAATCTCCAGAAGAAGGAATTATATCAGTTTTAGTTGCTCCAAACGATTTACAAAAAGCTGAAGCCTGCTTAAAAGATATGGGTATAGAAGAATTTTTGATTGATGAAGTTACTTTAATTGCTGATCAAACAGTTGATTTAACTGGTGAAGATGCTGAAAAATATAAGAATTTTGTCGATGCTTTAAATGAACTCGACGATGTTCAAAACGTCTATACTAACGCTAACATTTAATTATAATGAAAAAAATTGTCGCTTTTGATTTTGATGGTACAATCTGCGATTCTTTTCAAAGTCTTTTGATTTGTTTTCATCATGTCTTTAACGATTTTAACGTAAATATATCTGATGATGAAGTTAGAAGTCATTTAGGTTCTAACGAAGAAGGAATATGTAAGAAGCTATTTCCTTACGATGATTATGAAGAAGCTTTTCACGATTATTTAAGATATTATGAAGCTTTGCATGATTCTATTATGCCTAATATCGATAATAAACTCCGTGATTTATTGATGTATTTAAAGGATAAAACTCACCTAGTTTTAGTTACGGGTCGACATGTTCTTACTACTCAAATTTCACTTAAAAAGCTCCATTTAGAAAACATATTTGAAAAGATTTACGCCGGTTCGATTATCGGTCCTAATAAAGACGCTTCTTTTCATCAAATAATGCAGGATTACAATGTTAAAAACACCGACATCTTATATATAGGTGATTCTAAAAAGGATATATTATTTTGTCGTCAAATGGGAATAGAAATTATATCTGTCAATTACTATAAAACTGCAAAATTAGAAGATTTAGAAGCATTAAATAGTGGTAATGTTTGCAAAAGCATAGATGAATTAGCTTTTAGATTAAAAAACAATTGACTAAATTAAACAAATTTAGTAATATAACAAATGGCTAAATTGCAATATCTTAACCCCGGTAAGGTTAAACAATTTGCTTGATTGAAAGGAAAAAAATAATGCAACGTCAAACTACATTAGTTAAACCTAATGAAACTACAAAAAAATGGTATATTGTCGATGCAGCTAATAAACCTTTAGGTCGTTTAGCCTCAGAGGTCGCTGTTATTTTAATGGGTAAAGACAAACCTAGTTACACCCCAAATGTCGATTGTGGTGATTACGTAATTGTCATTAATGCCTCTAAAGTAAGTTTATCTGGAAACAAATTAAAAGATAAATATTATTATAGAGTCTCTGGTTGGACTGGTGGATTAAAGAAAAGATCCGCTGGCGAAATGTTACAAACTCGTCCATGTGAAATGATTGAAAAGAGTGTTAAAGGAATGATTCCTCACACTTCTTTAGGTCGTAAAATGGGCAAAAAGTTATTTGTTTATGCTGATGATCAACATAAACATGAAGCTCAAAAACCTGTTGTTAAAGAGCTTAAGTTTTAATAGAGAGGTATAAATAATATGGCAAAACAAACTAAAACTGTTACCTACTATTATGGTACTGGTAGACGTAAGTCTTCTATCGCTAGAGTTTATTTATCCTCTGGTGAAGGTAATATTACAATCAATGGCAAACAAGCCAAAGATTTCTTACCTTATGAAACTGATGTTCTCATCTTAAAAGAACCTTTCTCAGTTACTAATAATACTGATAAGTTCGATGCCAAAGTCTTTGTTAAAGGTGGTGGCTTTAAAGGTCAAACTGACGCTATCAAATTAGGTATCGCTAGAGCTTTATTAAAAGTTACTGAAGAATATCGTCCTTTACTTAAATCAGCTGGTTTATTAACTGTTGATGCTAGAGTTAAGGAAAGAAAGAAATACGGTTTGAAGGGTGCTAGACGTGCTCCTCAATTCTCTAAACGTTAATCGTATATTGAGAAAGCTAGGGAAGTATTTAGACTTTATAATAAGTTTAGATACTTCTTTTTTTGTTTTAAAAAATATTACGATTAAATTATTTTGATAATAAATAAAAAACCACCAATTTGGTGGTCGATAATTTCAAAGCTATGGTGCCACTTAGCGTAGTCGAAACACTGTCTGATGCTTACAAGGCAACCGTTCTACCGTTGAACTAAAGTGGCATGGTGGACGCTGTAGGAGTCGAACCTACGACCTTTTCCGTGTGAAGGAAGTGCTCTCCCAGCTGAGCTAAGTGTCCTTTTAAGAAAAAAGGCCTACTTACTAGATGGGCCAACTTCGTAATATGGTGGGTCTTACTGGGCTTGAACCAGTGACCTTGCGCTTATCAAGCGCACGCTCTAACCAACTGAGCTAAAGACCCAATTGCACTTAACATGCTCTATTAAGATACCAAGATTATTTAGCCTTGTCAATAATATTTTAGAAAAAAAGACAAAAAAATTTTAATAAGATAATTGAAATAGTAAGTTCCGTTTTATAGATTACATTCTTATATTTTGAATTTTTAAAAATAACGCTAAAAACAAACGACAATATATTGACACGATTATAAATGTCTTATAAAATATAAACATGAATTGGGGAAAAAATTTATGCGAAAGGCTATAATGTTGTTATTGACTACATTTAGTTGTTGTTTGAATTATTCTAGCCTTGAAAGTAATCTTAAGATAGGTGATTTGTATAAAACACCATCTAAAGCAGTTACTTATGGTTTAGGAGATATTTCTAAAGATGATGGAAATGGTGATGGAAGTATTTACAAAACTAGAAGTGATGTACCTGTTGATACTGATATAACTGGAATTAATTATGTAATAGATTATATTGCTTATGAGCAGGAAGGATTAGGAAGATTTATTGGAACTGATCCTAATTTTCCTTATATTGCTGATAAAACATGGTCGTTAAAATCTGTTCAAACATATCAATCAGGCTTTTTTAAAGATGATAAGCATTGGGAAGATATTATCAATGTCTTAACTTTTACATACACTTTTGAAAAATATATTGATATACCAGTTGAAATTTTATCTAATTATGGCGTTGGAGCATATCAAACACGTACTATTGATATAAAAAGGACTAATTCAGTTACTAAAGCAACTTCAACAGTTATTGAAGAAGGGCATAGAAGAATTGAATCTAGTGAAGTTTCTGGCGCATTAGGAACTAGTACTAAATTAGATTTGGGCTTTTTACAAGTTGATTTATCTTCAAATGCTAGTGCTAAAGCGACAACTACTGACGAAAATTATAAAACAATTACAGAATCATCATCTACTTCTACATATTTTGAAGAAGTTAGAGAAGAAGTTGTGACTTTAGATAATTCTAATAGCTCGCATTATACATATTTTCAGGAGTGCTTTAGACAAAAATTTAAGATTTACTTTTTTGCTAGTTATCAGTATCAATATAATGTTAGTGAATGGAAAAGTGGGGTTTTTAACGCTGATACTAATAAGGAATATACACCATCAAGTATATTAGGTATTGATACATACTATGTACTAGTTCCAGTTGATCCTCCTTACCATGATATTAGTAAATATTATGATGATGCTAGCGGAAATAGAGTTTTATTTGATAAATATAATCCTTCAATTTACTATTTATAGAGAATTTAAATATGATAAAGATAGAAAACTTAACTAAGATATATAAATCTAAATCTAGAGATGTTGAGGCTTTAGTTGATATAAATATAGATTTGCCTGATACTGGATTAGTTTTTTTAATAGGTCCTTCTGGAGCTGGTAAATCCACTTT
>CASEGJ010000004.1 GCA_949287425.1 uncultured Caryophanales bacterium | reverse complement strand
AATGCAAAATTACTTATTCATCACTAGGTTGTGTGGCAAAAAGATGATGACTCAGGAAAAGTCCACGCTCGTTTTCGCCTTTATTATACTGCTAAAGAGTTGAATTTTAAATAATTGAGAAATAGATTAACTATCGTTTCTCTTGTAGACATAAAATTTCTCTAGTAGCCTAAATATCGTCATTTTTGACTACTAGGCAAACGGAGCAATTTTCAAAAACGCTTATTTATCGCATAAAAGCAAAAAGTCTACATACCCTTTTGTGAACTGAACCCCATTTAGTTCACATGAAATGGGGTTCAGTTCATAGTCAGCGACTAAGAATGTATCAGACATGTCGTTCTAATATGGTGGAGCCATTGGGACTTGAACCCAAACAGGAATTACCTATAGGCTTCTGAGACCTATGCGTCTACCAGTTCCGCCATGACTCCAGCTCTATTATTTTAATAAGAGAAATATAACTATTTCAAGATGTTTAACTATTTAGAATTGTCGCCTTTTCTATCATCTTTAGATTTTTGATTTGGCATAATATATTTAGCGATTTTCGGATTGTTTTTTACCATCAAAAACAAAATTGAATTAAACAATATTTCATAAACAGCTAACACTAAACTTGATTTTAATAAATTAAACGGAAAATATAAAATAAATATTGCTTGAAAATAATTTAAATTAGGATTATTTAAACTAGTTTGAAGAGTATGTGTTATTTGTTCAACTATTTTAGAATCAAAACAAGTTACATATTCACCAGTTAAATAAGTAGGTGTAATAAATAGATAATTTAAACTTGTCATTACTAATGAATTAACTATTCCAATGCAAATATAAGCTAGAAGTCTAAATAAAAACCTGTGTTTTTCTTTTGAAAAAAACCTAAAAATTTCAACAAATAAAAACAGCATAATTAAATAAGTTAACGAAGAAATTAATGCAGCTAATTGACCGATAAAATATATTCCTACTGGCATAGCTAATAAAGAAATTAACGTTTTAATAATACAGATAAATAAGGCTCCCAAAAATCCAGTTGTTGCATAGCCAACTAAAATAACTGTATCTGAAATTTCAATTTCTAGATATGGAGCTAATGGATAAGGAAGTTTAACATACAACATTAAAACAATTCCTAATGCCGATAATAAAGCGATATTTATTATTTTCAATATTAATTTATGAGTGTTTATTCTTTTCATAGCAAATACATAATATATAGAAAAGTAGTTAAAAACACAATCTTTTTACTTCTTTTTATACGTATTATTAGCTTTGTTTTCCTTACAGAGTGATTTTATCTTTTCAATTAAACTAATATCTATTTCTCTATATTCACCTGATTTTAATTTTCCGAGCTCAATCGGGCCTATTTTTATTCTTTTTAACGCCAAAGTAACATGGTTAATAGCTTCTACCATACGTCGGACTTGGCGGTTTCTACCTTCGTGAATCGTCAATTCAAAAATTGTTTTTTCCTTATTAATTTCAACTAACTTAACTTGAGCTGGACTAGTTAAACCATCTTCTAAATAGATGCCGTTTTCTAGTGATTTTTTCTGATTTGACAGTAAAAACCCATCAATAGTAACTAGATATGTTTTACCTAAACTAGATGAAGGATGACTTACTAAATTAGCAAATTCTCCATCGTTAGTAAGTATAATTAAGCCTGAAGTATTTATATCTAATCTACCTATAGTAAATAGCCTTCCATATTCTTTAGGAATTAAGCTTACAACTGTCTTTCTATTTCTATCATCACTGCTAGTTGAAATTACACCTATCGGTTTATTTAAAGCTAAATAAACATATTTAGAAGTAATTTTAGGAGGTAAAATAACGTCGTTAATTTTAATATAAACACTATCTTCGTCAAATTTTTGACCTAAACTATCTATTAAATTACCATCGACATAAACTTGTTTGTTTAAGATACATTCTTCAGCTTTTCTTCTAGAGCAATAACCGCGATCGGCAATTATTTTTTGCAATCTAACTAAATTCATAAATTAGTTTCCTCTAAAATACGAATTATTTTATTTAACTGATCTTGGCTTTCTGGATAAATTACTATCGTATTATCAACTAATTTATAATTGATATTAGTTTTTTTATTAGCTTCTAAATTTCCACTTTTTAAATTTCTCAAATATTCTTCAACTTCTCTAACAGATAGATTTATTAACTTAGTTACAACTTTATCTTGAACATCCAAAGGTAAATTAACTAGCAATCTTGCTTTAGCATACGATAGTTTATTTTCTAATATGAGATTTTTCACTTTTTTAGATAATTTTAAAAGTCTCAACATATTGTTAATTTGACCATGAGAAAGATTGGTTAAAATCTGAATTTCTTTTTCAGACATGCTAAATTGATTAATTAAGACATTATAAGCGTAAGCTAAAACTAACGCGTTATCTTTATTAGTTATCATGTTGTTTAACATATAACAGATCACATCGTTTAAACTTGCCTTTATTTCAATACACGGAAGAGATTTTAATTTGTTAGCTTTAGCGACTAAAAATCTTTTAACACCATTTATAACAGTCATTTTAGAATCGTATTTATATACAAATAAAGGTAAAATTAAACCCTCATTAACAACTGATCTTTCGAGGTATTTTAATTCGATATTAGGATAATTAGTTTCTAAAAATAACGGAAATAAGCTCAAAGAAGAAATATCTAGATTGACTATTTGATCAACTTGACTAGCCTCTTCTATCTTTTTAATTATCTCCTTTTTATAGCCATATCTACTTACGAGATTTTTTAAAGCGTCAGGTTTGATAAATTGACCTTTATTATTGTCCATAAGATAAAATCTCCCTTGCTAAAGATAGATATGCCATTGACCCACTAGCGCGAGGCTTATATATATTTATTGGTTGACCTAGAGCTTGAGACTCAGCGATAGTTATATTTCTAGGAATTCTAGTTACAAAGGTCTTTTCTTTAAATGTAGACATAACTTCTGAAGTAACTTCTGTCGATAGTTTGTTTCTATTATCATACATAGTTAACAAAAAGCCTAGAATTTCCAAACTAGGATTAGATGACATTCTAATATTATTAATAGCAGCCAAAATTTGCGCTATAGCTTCCATAGCAAAATATTCACACTGAACTGGAATTATAACCTTATTAGATGCAGTTAAAGCATTTAAAGATAAAAAACCTAACGAAGGTGGACAATCGATAATTACATAGTCATATTTATCTTTAACATTATCAACTGCAAGTTTTAAATAATCCAAACTTGAAGGCTTTCCCATATCTCTAATCTTAATTTCTACAGCTGCTAAATCCAAATTAGAAGGAACTAATCTTACATTTTTAATGCCAGTTTTTCTAATTATTTTATCGTTAGGAACATTTTGTAGAAGAAAATTAAAAACCGTATATTTTAATAACGAAGAATCGACTCCGATTCCACGTGAACAATTTCCTTGAGGATCTAAATCAATTAAAAGTATCTTTTTATCATAGCTAGCTAAACACGATGCTAGATTAATAGCAGTCGTAGTTTTACCAACACCACCTTTTTGATTAGATATTGCAATTACTTCAGACATATTCTAAATACACATTTTAACAATAATGACAATTAAATAAGATAATAAACCAACTAAAATAGCTAGTAGACAAATTCTAAGAGAAATCATAGCTAATTTAGTGTTGCGAAGGCGCATCTCTTCATTAGATAGCTTTACTTTTTCAGGTTTGTTAGATTTTGAATTATCAACTTGATTGTAACTTCTATTCAAAATATTGTTAGCTTGATTGCTGTTAGAATTAAAATCATACTGATTTAAATTAGCCTGACTAACTTGATTTTGATTTGACAAACGATTTAATTGCTGTTTGTTTTTTTCTTCAATTAAGTCAACTTTTTTATGTTTAAACATAACTAGAAGTCACATTCCTTATATGTACGTGGATAAGCTTCAACATCTCTAATATTGCTCATTCCAGTTAAATATTGCATCATTCTTTCAAAGCCTAAACCAAAACCAGCGTGTGGGCAAGAACCATATCTTCTTAAATCTAGATACCATTGATAACTAGATACATCCATTCCTAATTCTTTCATTCTGTTAGTTAACTTATCTAAGTCTGCTTCTCTTTCACTAGCACCGACTAATTCACCGATTTCAGGCACTAACAAATCAGCAGCAGCGACAGTTTTACCATCGCTATTTTGTTTCATATAGAAAGCTTTGATTTCCTTTGGATAGTTAGTTAAGAAAATAGGACCTTTAAAAACTTCTTCAGTTAAATATCTTTCGTGTTCAGATTCTAAATCTAAGCCCCAATAAATGTTGTCATTGTTGAATTTATGGCCGTTTTTCTTAGCTTCAAGAAGAATATCAATCGCTTTAGTATATTCAACTTCAACAAAATCCTTATTGACAAAATTATTCAATTTTTCTTTTAAGCCAGGTTCAATTCTCTGGTCGAAGAAATCAATTTCATCTGGGCAATTAGCTAATACATATTTAGTGATATATTTTAAGAAGTCTTCAATTAAATCCATATCATCATATAAATCGGCAAAAGCGATTTCTGGTTCAACCATCCAAAACTCAGCAGCGTGATGACTTGTATTGGACTTTTCAGCTCTAAAAGTGGGGCCAAAAGTATAAACATCTCTAAAAGCTTCGCAGAATGGTTCAACATGAAGCTGACCAGAAACAGTCAAAGTCACTCTTTTTCCAAAATATTCTTCAGGATGAGAAATATCTGAAACTACTTGGAAAGTTTGACCGGCACCTTCACAGTCATTAGAGGTCAAAATAGGAGTATGAACATAGACAAAACCTTCATTTTGGAAGAATTCATGAATAGCCATTGAAAGAACAGATCTAACTCTAAAAACAGCTCTAAAAGTATTAGTACGCGGTCTTAAATGAGGGATAGTTCTTAAAAATTCAAAAGAAGTTTTCTTTTTTTGTAAAGGATAAGTATCATCAACTCCTCCGATTAAATTTAACTTAGTTAAATGAATTTCAAATGGTTGACGTCCATCTAAGGTAACATGTAATATACCTTGAATATTTATAGAACAACCTAATCTTAACTTTTCACTAACTTCAAAATCAGCAAAACTATCATCGTAAACTAGCTGAGCATTTTTAAAACAGGTTCCATCGTTAAAATTGATAAAACCCATTTTCCCCATAAAACGATTGTTGATAACCCAACCATCGATTTCTACTTTCATTCCATCTTGCAAACTTTTTGAATAAACCCCTTCATAGAGTTCTCTAACAGTCATATAGGTTGCCATTTTTTTCTCCTTCTATAAATAATATTTTTATAACATTTTTTTAATTTTTATTTTTTAGAAACATTTTTTTAATTTTTATTTTTTAGAAACATTTTTTTAATTTTTATTTTTTAGATAAGTAAATTATCTACTTACTATCATACAACAAAAAGTACGTAGTTACTATGATTTACTAGGCTCTTTTTTCTAACTCAACCGAAGCTAAAGCCGGGAAATCCAAACTAGAAAATTGTCCTTTTTTATACATGATATACCCTAATTTAGCAATCATAGCAGCATTATCAGTAGTACACCATAAAGGTGGAATTAAAATTTCGTAATTTGATTTATTAAGTAAATATACTTGCTTGCGCAAATATGAATTAGCAGAAACTCCACCACCGATAACAATTTGATTTACACTGTAATTTTTAGCGGCTAAAAACACCTTCTTTAAAAGTTGATCTACAAAGGCTTTTTCAGCAGAAAACGCATAAGATTCTACTGTCTTTTCGTCTAATTTACCTTCTTTTTTCAAATTTTGAATTTCACGAATTAAACTAGATTTAATTCCAGAATAAGATAAATTATATCCACTAGTTTTAACATTTGGAAGTTTAATTGGTTTAATTTTTTTATCCTTAGTTAATTTATCGATACTAACTCCTCCTGGATAAGCTAATCCAAGTTCCCTAGCTATTTTATCTAAGGCTTCACCAATAGCGTCATCCAAAGTTTCTCCAACGATTGTAAAATTCAAATCATCTTTCATATAAATAATTTCAGAATTTCCACCTGAGGCAATTACAGCAATTAAAGGAAATTTAAAATCTCCACCATATTGGTTAGCATAGATATGTCCTGCAAGATGATGAACGTTAATTAATGGAACATTATAATAAGCAGAAAAAGTCTTAGCGGCGATAACTCCTACTTGTAACGCTCCGATTAATCCAGGACCACCAGTAACAGCGACAGCGGAAATTTGACTTGGGTCAATTTTAGCAGTTTCAAAGCATTCTTTAAAAACATAACCGATATTTTCTAGATGTAATCTAGAAGCTATTTCAGGCATAACTCCGCCAAATTTAACATGAGTAGCAATCTGAGTTGAAATGGTATTTGAAAGAAGTTCTTTGCCATTTTTTAATATAGCAAAAGCAGTTTCATCACACGAAGATTCAATTCCTAAAATATATTCATCTTTCATTAAATTAACTCCTTTCTATATAAATAGGCATCAATGTTGTTTTCATAGTAATTTTTCCTAAGCCCGTATTTTATAAAACCGACTTTCTGATAAAGATTAATCGCTTTATTATTGTTATTTCTCACTTCTAAATAGACTTTTTTTATCTTCATTTCTTTTAGTATATTTAGACTAAATTCAAGTAAATGTTTACCTATATTTTGACCTTGATAACTATCTTTAATTCCAATTTGATAGATTTCAGCTTCATCGAGAATCTGCCTAGAAACAAAATATCCAATTATTTCGCTACTATCTTTTATATAAGCTTTAGCAATTAAGTAAATATCTTTTTGATTCGACATATCTATAAAATCGCTATGAGAAAATCGCGATTTTTCAGCAAATAAACTGTTTGATAAGATAGCTAAGCTTTCTAAATCCGAACTTGAAATATCTATTGAATAACTAATATCCATTTTTCCCTCTTAAATATATCGGTTTTAAATCTATAGGATTTGTAACTAGCTTAAAATATTTAGCGTTTTTAATAAGAGAAGTAGAATAATCTATTCCAATGACTTCTTTATTAAATCTTGAAGAGAATATTTCTTTTTGAGAATCTAAACACAAAAGTTTAGCGTTAGGATATTTTTCAATTAAAGATTCAACTTCGTTTTTTTCTAACCTAGCATCTTTCTGAATAGGATTACCTAATTGATAGACCCCGGTAAAACTCGCATCATTTCTCGCATCAATCAAACAAATTGAAATTGAATCATCTATCATCATGGCCTGCAAGGTTGAAATAGTATATATCTTAACATCCTTATTTAATAAGGAATAAATTTTGGCAAAAGTTAAACCTAATCTTTCGCCAGTATATGAACCAGGCCCATAAGTTATATATATTTCAACAATCTGATTAAATTTAAATCCATTTCTTTCCAAAAGAGATTTAATAGATGGAATTAGCATTTCTGCAACTTGATTTTTAGAAGTTAAAATAACCTTATCAAATTTCGATTCATCAATTTGCAAAACTAATGTCAGTTGATTTAAACAAGTATCAACAAATAATCTATTCTTCATAATAACCTTCTTCTATCTTGATTGTCCTAGTTCCATCATCATTATAACTAATCCAAACAGTATAAATATTTTTAACATCTTTTAAATAGTTAGAAATAAACATCGGCCATTCGATATAGCTTATTCCATCGTTAGAAGAAATCGCTTCATCTAAACCAATATCAGAAACTGCATCTTTATCTTCTAATCTATAAGCATCAATATGGTAAAAGTTTAATTTTTCCCCTTTATAAACTTTCATGATATTAAAGGTAGGAGAATTAATTATTTGTTTTACACCTAGACCTAGTCCAATTCCTTTACTAAAAGCTGTTTTACCAGCTCCAAGATTTCCATAACTAATAACTACATCACCTGGATTTAACCCTCTAGCAAACATTTTAGCTAACGATATAGTTTCATCAAGACTATGTGAAATAAATTTCATATCAATAATTCACTTCCTTTTTTTCTAAAAGATAATTTTCATACATTTTCATGTTTTCAGCATCGTCAAATGGATGGATTCCGTTTTTCAAATCTAATTCAACTTCTTTTAAAGTAAGTTCTATAACTTTTTGCAACTTATTAGAATATCCATATTTAATCGTATTTTCTTTATATTCACCCCAATCGATTTCTTTAACTTTTTTATCTTCGCCTTTTTTTAAGTCTAAATCATAATCGATAAAAATTATACAAGTCTTATCGATAAGTGAATTAGAAGCGATATTAACATAATAGGAAACTTTATTAGGTGAAGTAAACATGCAAATAACATTGTAAAAACGATTTTTAGACATGATATATAAAGCACCTTCTTGGGCACGCCATTCTCTACCATCATGTTCAATTACTTTAGCCCTTTTAGCGGCTAAGTAAAAGAAGTTCTCATCTTCTTTAATCAAATCTAAATACATCCATAAACGATGAGAACTACCATCGTGTTTAAAGCTTTTTATCAAACAAGAACGCATGGAATATAACTTCTCTATTTATTAGAACAATTTGATTTTTCGATAATATCGATAATTTGAATAACTTTATCAAGTTCAGCTTTATATTCTTGATATGGAGTTCCATTTATAGGAGCTTCAGTAGGGACTTCCATAACACTTTCATTAAAGTTAAGTGCAATTTTTAATCCGTTAGAATTAATACATAAGAAGACATTTTCTAAAAAATCATTAGGAGAAATAGAATTTAAAACTTCGATTAATTCAGGATTAGAAAGTAAATTAGTAGCGACAACATTGTTAGTTGTCCAAACTTTATAATCCTCTTTTAAATTTTCGACTTGTAATTCAAGATAACCATCTAAATAAGTAGGCATATAAGCATTTCTGCCACTTAATCTAACAATAAGACCAGTATCTTCAATTAAAGTTAATGGATAACAAATATATTTACCAAAAATACCATAGGAAATATCTGGCTTTTTCTTAGCGTTAGCTTCTTGAGTAGAAGTTGCCTGGAAAGGATTGACACAAGCGATTTCACCAACTTTAAATTCTTTGCCGTTTAATTTTGCTTTAACGACATTTCTAGAATTAAATTTATTAATAGTATCAAAATAATGCGCTTGAACAATATCATCTAATTGCAATTTATCTTTAACAGAATAAGTGACATCTTCAAAACGAGGATTATCAAATACGAAGCTATCGACTAAACTAATAACATCACTGACATAATTTGTAACTTCTAAAGAAATTCCTTTTTGTTCTCTTCTAGTTAAAATAAACATTAAAACTAATAAGACAATAGCTAAAGCAATAAAGATATAAGTTAACCACTTTATATTTTCAGGTAAAGTAAATCCTAAAACAAATGAAACTATAATCAAGACAAATACAGCAATCATTCCATATTTAGAATAGCGATTAGATTTAACAACTAACTTTCTAAATTGCTTTCTTTTCGCTTCGACATCTTGTTCGATATTTTCGCCTTCATATTTAGGTAAACTAACATAAATAACATCACTTGTATTATCTAAAATGTTAGGATCAAGTTGATTTTCTTTAGCAGCAGGCGATTGACTAACTTCATCTAAAGCCTGCTGAGTTTTATCAACTTCACCTTCTAAATCACTTTGATTTTCACTACTAGGATTAGTTTCATCAACTTGACTTGGCTTAGTAGTTTCATCTATCAATGAATCGACCAATTCATTCTCCTTATCACTAAGAAGAACATCTTTGCTATCTTTTGAATTGACTTTCTTATTTTCTTCCATATTTCCCTCCTTGTTTACATCTTCAAACAATCTTTATTAGTATACCATTTAATTTAGTAAATATATATATTTATAACATCGGTGAAAAAATATTTATCAACGCGATAAAAAATCTCAAGACAAAATTATTTATAAAGTCTTTTTTTACCATCAACTTTGATTTAGAAAAGGTTTCATCAAAATCTTTTTTCATATCTTGAATGCAACTAGTTTTATACATCAAAACCCCACATTCAAAATTGTGAGCTAACGATCTATAATCAAAATTTATCGAACCACAAATTGCTATTTCATCATCAACTAAAACATTTTTAGCGTGGTTAAATCCCTCCTGATATTTATATACATTAATTCCATTTAAAAACAATTTTCTAGCATTAGTTAACGTCAACCAATAAATGATTTTTTTATCAGGAATTCCAGGAATTAAAAAATCAATTTTAACACCGCGCTTTTTAGCATTGACAAGTGAATTTAACAATTCGTAATCGCATATTAAATATGGACTTGAAATTTGAATTGATTTCTTAGCGGAATTTATAGCGTTTAAAAAAACGTTTTTAGCGATGTAATCTGCGTAGACGATTCTTGGACCATCTCCATAAGGTAAAATATAACCTTGCTCATTTTCAAAACGCTCTTTTTTAGGAAAAATAAATTTTTCATATTCGTGAATAACATCTAATTTTCCACTATCAAACATAGACAAAAACAAAGCTAAAAATCCATCGCAAGCTGGTCCTTCAATTCTTAAAGCAGAATCTTTCCACACGCCAAATCTACTTTCTTTATTAATATATTCATCAGAAAGATTCAATCCTCCAGTATATGAGACTTTGCCATCGATAACAGTAATTTTTCTATGATCTCTATTGTTAAAAATAGATGAGCATATCGGTTTAAATCTATTAAAACAAATAGTTTTTATCCCCTGCTTATTTAAAAGTCTATAAAAATTTACCGGAACTGAAACAATAGAGCCAAAATCATCATAAATTATTCTAACATCTACACCTTGTTTTACTTTTTCTAAAAGAATTTTGTATATTTTTGACCAAAAATAACCTTCGCCAATAATAAAATATTCAATGAAAATATATTTTTCAGCTTTGGATAAATCTTCTAAATAGTCTTCATAAAAATCATCGCCAATTGGATAATATTTAATCTTATTTCCTGAAAATATTGGAGAACAAGTCGCTTTTGAAAGGTAATAAAACTGATTATATACACTTAAATCACCTTTTAATTTTTCAATATCATCACCTGATTTTATATAATCAATTTTTCTATTTAAATGTTCAATATATTTTTCTTTTTCTTTTTTTGGAAGTATAGTTCTACCATATAACAAATAAATGAGAATTCCAAAAACAGGAACAAATAAAACCAATAATATCCACGGCAATTTATATTCAGGAATCTCATCTTTAGTCATAATGTAAATCGAGCATATAATCGATAAAATAGCCGAGAAAAATATTATTATCCAAAAATACTTATCAGTATAAAAAAGAAGCGTTCCTAATATTGCAAACGTAATTAATAATGTGATAGCAGTAATTCCCGGACGAGAAAATAGTCCCTTAAAAAATCGTCTCATACAATTATTTAACACCTAACAACTAAAGTGTACTTTAAATTTTATCACTATTTTTGTCGTTTTCAAAATTAGAAATATTAGAATCATATTTGTTTACCAATCTTTCCATCTGTCTTGTTCTAACTCCTATTAAATTTTCAAAACTCAATTTAGCTTTATCTAAATAATTTGACACTTCTTCATAATTTTTCTTCATCTTTTCAAATTCAGATTTAAAATTATAAAGTGCTTTTCTAACATCGTCGCTTCTTTTTTGAATTTCATAACTTGAAAAACCAAGCGCCAAAGAATTTAACAAAGCTAATAAGCTAGTTGGCCCAGCTATTATAACTTGGTATTTCCTATATATTTCTTCACTGATATTTAATTTACAAACTTCCAAATAACAACTTTCAATAGGCAAAAACATAATTCCAAATTGCATAGTATATGGAACTTGAATATATTTCAGACGAATATCTTTAGCAAAACTAGCTATACGCAATATAAATTCCTTTTTCGCACCTTCGATTAAATGTTTATCATTCGAAGAATAAGCATCGACTAATTTTGTGTATGCATCTAATGGAAATTTAGAATCTATTGGAAGATAGACTATTTGATTGCTAGAATTAGGAATTAGTACTGCCATTTCTACAAAATTATGTGAATTAGGTACAGTTATAACGTTTTCTTTATACTGGTTAGTTGTCAAAACATCACTGACAATTTGCTTGAGCAACACTTCACCAAAAACGCCCCTATTTTTATTGTTAGACAAAATTTTATTTAAACTAACAATATCGTTAGTTACATTTTGTATTTGATTGATGACTTGATTGACATCATTGAGCTTTTGCGTTACCAATCTAAAATTAGATTCAAAAATCTGCGAAACAGAAGATTGAATGTTTTGATTGACATTTTTATTTAAATTAGCGATTGATGAATCAAAATTTTCTTTTATTTCTTTTAAATTGGTCTGATAATTGGTGTAATTTGCATTATTAACCTTTTGAAGAACTTCATTAGAATTATCAACACTAGATTTAATTTGACTAGTAATATTTGCAATGTCTAATTTGTTTTTAGCAGTGTTATTTTGCTTATTCTTACCTAAAATAATTAAAGTCACAATTATTAACAAAATCAAAAGTAAAATTACTAATCCAATTAATATGTAAAAATATATTTCCATATTCCCTCCAAATTGATGTATTTATTTAACAATTAATATATCTTATTTATTAAAATCATCATCAATTTTATAACTTGTCTTATATCCGTGATTTTCTTTAGGTCTTAAAGAATTTGGATAAATAATATCACTTTTAATATCGTTAGCAATTTTTTGCAATTTAGAATAGATAAAATAAGGATCTTTAATATCTTCTAAAATTACTTTTTGATTTTGAGCAACTATATAAATATCTCCTACTTTACACATTCTTTCTACTAAGCCAATTTTAAGATTAACACTAGTAATTGAAGAATAGAAATAGCTTTCTATATTGGCACCAATAAAGCCTTTTTTTACTATAATTCTTGTACTAGTAAAAGCATATTCTTCCATTTTTTGGCGCCTGCTAGCACTAATTATATTAGCAATCCATAACCAAACTGGAAATAGATGTATCATAAAAAATATTGCAAAAAATATATAAACAAACCACGGCAATTGGCTGGCAAATCTAACAATCATTACAATAAAAAAAGCATCAAAACCCAACCAAATAATTCCAAACAGCGCAAATTTAAAAACTGATGACAATATAAATGATTTCCTATATGGCTTAGATTTCCAAAGAATCTTTTCACCTTCATTTAAACTATCCTCAATACTTAAATTGTAATTTACACCCTCTTTTTTTATAAAATACTTATCGTCGATTTTCTTCATATTCGTTCCTTTCTATTATTTTAAAAAATTATCGATAAAATATCAAAAGATATAATTTAAAAAGTCGTTTAAAACACATATTTATTTACATTTTAAATTATATAGCTAAGATTTATAATCTTTTTGAGCTTTTAAATGGAAAAAAGATAAAATTTTAAGTATCATTTACTCTAGAAAGGAATTTTTATTAACATGTATAGAAAAAACGTTTGGTTACAGCGTAATGATCAAAAAGATGAAATATTCAAGTATGCTGAAAACTACAAAGAATTTTTAACTAACTCTAAAACAGAAAGATTGTTTGTTAAAAATAGTATTGCTTTATTAAAACAACATGGTTTTGAAGAATTTACCATTGCTAAACAATATAAACCAGGTGATAAATTTTATATCGTCAACAAGAAAAAATCTTTAGCGGCTTTTATTTTAGGAAGTGAAGATATCACATCTGGCCTACTTATTTTAGGCGCTCATATCGATTCACCTAGATTAGATATTAAACAATCTCCTCTTTACGAAAAAGATGGCTTTGCTTTGCTTGATACACATTATTATGGTGGAATTAAAAAATATCAATGGACCGCTCGCGCTTTAGCTATCCATGGTATAGTATGCTTAAAAGATGGTACTGAATTAGAAATTCATATCGGAGATAACGATAATGACCCTGTATTTGGTATAGGTGATTTACTCATTCACTTATCTAAACAACAAATGTCAAAAACATTAGCTCAAGCTATTGAAGGTGAAAATTTAGATTTAACTATCGCTAATATCCCACTACCTGATAAAGAGAAAAATCCTGTCAAGCAAAACGTTTTAAAGATTTTATTAGATGAATATCACATTAATGAAGAAGATTTATTAAGCGCTGAATTAGAAGTCGTTCCAGCTATGAAAACCAAAGACTATGGATTAGATCGTTCTATGATAGCTGGTTATGGTCACGATGATAAAGTTTGTGCCTATACATCTTTAACTGCCTTAATAGATTCAAAGCCTCAAAAAAGAACTCTCTGTTGCTTATTAACAGATAAAGAAGAAGTTGGTTCAATAGGTGCTACTGGTGCTCACTCTCTTTTCTTTGAAAATGCCATCGCTGATATCTGTCACAGCTTAGGTAAAAAAGATGCGTTATATTCTGCAAGAGTTTGTTTGACAAATTCAAAAATGCTCTCGAGTGATGTTTCAGCTGGAATTGACCCATTATATGATTCAGTTAACGATATGAAAAACGCCTGTAAAATTTCTGAAGGTATCGTCTTTAATAAATATACTGGTTCAGGTGGTAAATCAGGTTCTAACGATGCTTCAGCTGAATTTATCGCTCAAGTATTTGCCGCTATGGAAAAAGACAATGTCAACTATCAAACTGCAGAACTAGGCAAAGTCGATGCAGGGGGTGGTGGAACTATAGCTTACATACTAGGCAATTACAATATGGATGTAATCGATGCTGGAATTGGAGTGTTAAATATGCATGCTCCTATGGAAATCGTTTCAAAAGCTGATGTCTATGAAGCATATAAAGGCTATCTAGCTTTCTTAAAAATTTAATTATATTCTAGGTTCATATCACATTCATCAAAAAATGATATGAACCTTTTTTAATGCTTATTTTCGAAAATAGCCCAAATGATATTTAGACAAAGCCCTGCAATTAATAATCAATTTACATCTAACAAACATTTAAATTTTTAAATAAATATAGTTTGCATAAAAACATTTTCCTATATACTTGTATTATTTTGAAAAAAGTAAACTAAGATAAATTTAAACTAGCTGATACACTAGATTTAATCAGTTATAAATAGTTTCCAAAGTCTAATATAAATATTAGATATACTTTTAAATCTATATTATTTAATGATAATAGCATGACAATTCTGATATCTTATATAACATAAAAAGATAGTTAATAAACCAATTAAAATATATATAAATTTATATATAAATTCGAAAATTAAGTGTTACAAATAGTCAATTTTTAACAAAATTTTATCTTAAAATAAAAAAATTATTTAACAAAAAAATCCCTTAACCAAGGGACAATTGAGTTACAAATTCACTGGGGCGAATGACGAGGATCGAACTCGCGCATGACCGGTTCACAGCCGGGTGTGTTACCACTTCACCACATTCGCCATATCAACAGCGAATATTATTGTAAATGAAAAACTAAATAATGTCAAAGATTTTTATCAAAAGGCGCCAATAAATTTGGCGCCTAATAATTATTTACTATTTTTAAATACGAACTCGTCATTATTGACATCTAAGTAACAAAAACTAGATATCTTACCTTGAATAATTTCACTAGCTAATGGAGTTTCAATATATTTTTGAATATATCTTCTAATTGGTCTTGCTCCATAGACTGGATCATAAGAATCTTTAGCAATCTTTTCTACCGCTTTATATGAATATTCAAATTTAATTTCTCTATTTTTCAAATGACCTTGTAAGATATTTAAGAACTTTTCAACTATCTTATTAACGACATCTTTAGTAAGAGAATTAAACATAATAATTTCATCGATTCTATTTAAGAATTCAGGTTTGAATTTAGTTTTAAGTAATTCAGTAACTTTATTTCTATTTTCGATAGTATTACCTTCTAAAAGAAATTCAGAACCAATATTAGATGTCATAATCAAAATGGTATTTGAAAAATCAACCGTTCTTCCTTGAGAATCAGTTAATCTACCATCATCAAGAACTTGAAGTAAAATATCAAAGACATCTGGATTAGCTTTTTCAATTTCATCTAAAAGCACTATTGAATATGGTTTTCTTCTAACTGCTTCTGTCAATTGACCACCTTGATCATAACCTACATAACCTGGAGGTGCTCCTAGTAATCTTGATACGGAGAATTTTTCCATATATTCTGACATATCAATTCTAATAATTTGATCTTCTGAATCAAAAAGCTGTTCTGCCAAAGCTTTAGCAACTTCGGTTTTACCAACGCCAGTAGGACCTAAAAACATAAATGATCCTAGTGGTCTATGTTCGTCATTAATTCCAGCACGAGATCTGATAATAGCATCGCTAACTAAGCTTAAAGCTTCATCTTGACCAACTACTCTTTTTTCTAATTCAGATTTCAAATTTAAAATTTTTGAAGATTCAGATTGAGTAAGTTTAGAAACAGGTATTCCTGTCCAAGAAGAAACGACGTTAGCGACTGTTTCATCAGTTACTACCTCATTGAGAATTTGTTGCTTTCCTTCTTTGGATTTTAAAGAAGCAATCTTTTGTTGCAAACTAGGAATCTCAAAATTTTGTAATCTAGCCGCTTCATTATAATTAGCATCGTTCATCGCTTTTTCAAGGTTCAATTTTGCTTGAGTCAATTTTTGTTGATAAACTTTAATATCTTCTAAAGCTTTCTTTTCATTTTGCCACTGCAATGTCAATTCATCTTTACGAGTTTGATAATTGGAAATTTCTTTACTAATTTCTTCAATTCTGGATTTTGCAGATTCACTTTCATCGTTTTTTAATGAAACTTTTTCAATTTCTAACTGCATTAATTTCCTATTTACTTCATCAAGTTCATCTGGCATAGAATCAATTTGCATTCTAACTTTTGCACAGGCTTCATCGATTAGATCGATAGCTTTATCAGGCAAATGACGATCTGTTATATACCTTTTAGATAAACTAGCTGCGGCGATTAAAGCATCATCAGTAATTTGAACACCATGATGTTGTTCATAACTAGATTTAATACCTCTTAAAATAGTAATAGTATCTTCTAAGCTAGATTCATCGACTAAAACTTTTTGCATTCTTCTTTCAAAAGCAGGATCTTTTTCAATGTATTTTCTATATTCATCTAATGTAGTAGCACCGATACAATGCAACTCACCTCTAGCTAACATAGGTTTTAACAAATTAGCTGCATCCATGGCACCATCTGTTCTACCAGCTCCAATTAACATGTGAATTTCATCGATAAATAAGATTATTCTACCTTCTGATTTTTTTACTTCATTAAGTGTAGCTTTCAATCTTTCTTCAAATTCACCTCTATATTTAGCACCAGCAATTAATGACCCTAAATCAAGTTCAAATATCGTTTTATCCTTCAAAGAAACAGGAACATCACCTTTAAAAATCCTCCACGCTAAACCTTCAACAACAGCGGTTTTACCAACACCAGGTTCACCGATTAAAACAGGATTATTTTTAGTCTTCCTTGAAAGAATTTGAATAATTCTTCTAATTTCTTCATCACGTCCAATAACTGGATCAACATGGCCTTTGGCGACTTCTTCAACCAAGTCTCTACCATACTTATTTAAAACATCGTAAGTATCTTCAGGATTATCGCTAGTTACTTTTTGATTTCCACGCAAATCCTTTATTACTTTTAAGAAATTTTCTTTTGTGTAACTAGGAATTTCTAAGAGTTTTTTAACTAAAGAATTCTTAGAATCAAATTGAGCTAAAAGCAAATGTTCAATTGAAAGATAATCATCGTCAAATTCTTTTTGGTATTTTGTAGCATTAAAAATAATATTTTTAAAATCGACTGATGGATAAACTTCTTCATTACTTGAAGATTTAACTATTTGATTTAAAAAGCCGTCAATAGTTTGAGATACAAGCTTAGTATCGATATTTAAACGTTCAAGAATTTTCACATATAGTGACGAATCAACATCGAAGATAGCTCTAAGCAAATGAGGAACATCGACACTAGGATTAGAATTAGATTTTGCAATATCGTTTGCAGAATTAATCACTTGAATAACTTTTTGTGTATATTTTTGTTCAGCCATAATTTTCTCCTTTCTAATCTACCTTAATATTATACCTGACTTTTTAGCACTTTCAAGTGTAGAGTGCTAAAAAGTTTATTTTGACAAGCAAAAAGCTGCTATTATTAGCAGCTAATTAACTTATTATTTTTTGAAATTTAATAAACCGTAATTCTTTTTACCTCTTTTTATTAAAAATAAATGCCCATACAAACCGTTTTTAGATGATAAATAATAGCTAACATCACTAACAGAATTTCCATTAACTTTTACAGCGTTAGACTCAATAAATGTTCTTGCTTCTCTTTTCGATGATGCTAACTTTAAATTAACCATAGCATCTAATAAGCCTATCGAATCAGTTTCAGGAACATAGTTAGCTAAACCATCTGCAACTTCAAGGATTTGTTCTTCTCTTAATGAATTAAAATCACCAGTAAATAATGCGTTAGACATTTTAACCATTTCATCAGCAACTTTTGAGGAATGAATTTTACTAATTATTAAATAAGCAAGTTTCTTTTGACCTAATCTTAAACCAGGATTTTTTAAGTGTTCATCGATATCAATTTGAATTTCTTCTAATGGTCTATCATCAAATATTTTCATATAACGACCGACATCTTGATCGGAAACATTAATAAAATATTGATAAATATAATATGGAGAACACATTGAAGCATCTAAATATAAAGCACCTTTTTCTGATTTACCAAATTTCTTTCCTTCAGAATCAGTAATTAATTTAATAGAAAAGACTTCAGCAGGAGCGTTTGGTTCTTTTTTCCTAATTAATTCTAATGAAGAAGTTAAATTTCCCCATTGATCACCACCACCAATTTGTAAATTACAGCCATACTGAGTGTGTAATCTATAAAAATCACCAGCCTGTAAAATCATGTATGAAAATTCAGTATATGAAATGCCTACTTCTAATCTTGAAGCGACAATTTCTTTATTCAACATGTAATTAACGGAAAATGACTTACCATAATCACGTAGATAATCAATAACAGAAATTTTTCCCCACCAATCGCCATTATTTAATAAAATACCTTTATTTGGATTGGAAAAATCTAAAAATTTTGAAAGTTGTTTTTTGATAGATTCAACATTTTCTTCAACCTTTTTAGCGTCTAAAAATTGTCTTTCAGATTTTTTGCCAGAAGGATCACCAATCATACCAGTTCCACCACCGATAATAGCAATAATTCTATGACCTGCTTTCTGCAATCTTTGTAAAATTGTAATCATAACAAAATTTCCAAGTTGCAACGACTTAGCTGATGGGTCAAAACCGCAATAAATAGTTTGTTTAGTCTCCAATAACTTTTCGACTTTTTCACGATTTGAAAAATTATCTAACAAACCTCTATCTACTAGATCTTGAACAATGCTTTTCATATTAAACCTCCAAACAACTAGGTATATGATACTATTATTAAATTTATATATCAAATAAATTTAATTATTGGCCTTATAGAAAAAATAGCTAGATATCTCATAAACTACATCGGTATAGAAAAAACTAGAAATTCGTTTTGAAACAACATAGTTAACTCTATTATTCACAACATCTAACTCATAATAAAACATTTCATCGTCATCGAGTATTTCATATATATTTTTATTAGCTTTGTAATAAGTTTCTACTTGCGAAGAAATATATATTAATCTTTCTTTTAAATCTAAAATTTTAGATTGATATGAAAAACTTGCTATAACAAAACTAATTATGCCAGTTAATACAAACTTTTTTATCATAATACCATCATTAAAATAAACGTTATATAAAAACAGGCAAAGATAATTAAATTAACATTAACAATCGCTTCAGATGCATTTTTTTCTAGCTTAATATCTAAAAACATCTTAGCCTGTTTAATAAAACATTCTAATTGCTTAGTTCCTTTTAAACTTAATGGGAGTAAAATTACTTCTTCCAGTTGTTTATCAAAAGCAAAATATTCATCATTTTCACTTTTTAAAGAAAATGTTTTAATCGAATTTACATCCTGAAAATCAATTTTTGATAAATTGTCTTTAAATGATGATGTATCCATATGTTCATATGCATATTTAAGTGAATCGAGATATTGATTTGTCATTAAATAGTTGGACAAAATCTCACATACAAATTGCTTTTTGATTTTTAATTCTGGATCATTATTTAATTTGTTGATTTTTAAAGTTGATAAATAATATATGAAGCTTGAGATAAAGATAAATATCATTATGACAATTACCGAAATATACATATCTTTATATAGAAAATAACTAGCAAAAGTTAAAATTATACCCACTATTAGTACGCCTATACATATATAATTCAATTTATTGTTTGAAGCCTTTTTCACTTCCTTTGGTAACTCATTTTCATCGCTACTTTTATGAAAGAATTTTTCTTTTATCGTTTTAAAATCAAATTTCATAATTCTTTCTCCTTTCTAATTGAACTAACGCATATTAAAATCATCGGTAAAATCAAAACCAATAAAAAGACACTTATAAACACTAACGAATTGTAATTTAACAATTCATCGCCAAAAATAATTCGAATTGAAAGAACAATACCTAACAATATGGATAATTGATATAAATTTGTAATTATTTTTGAAATATAATTATTCCTATCTAATTTATCTAAATATTCTCTTTCTAATTTTATACATTGTTCGATATTGCCTAATTTATTTTCATTAAACAATTTCTCAACTGCTTGTGAATTAAAATTACTTGCTAATCTATTTAATAAACTGTGATCTAATAAAATATCTTTAAATTCAAAATCCAAACTGCTATCTTTCATATAAGCTTGGAGACTATCTAAACTATATTCAAGAGAATGATTGATTGAATAGCTTTCTAATAGCTTCAAACGAAATATTGAAGAATCCTGTTCATGTTTAATCTTTTTATCAATATTTGTAAAACATTTATATATTAAAATAGCTAAAATTAATTCTATTACAAAAACTGCCAATCCAATAATATAATTTGTCAAAACTAATAATGCTGATAAACTTGAAACTACAACATAGATACCTAATGGTAATATAAATTTATTTTTCATTATTTTTCCTTTCTATTTATTTCGACATTAATCTTGAAATCTTCATTAATAAAACAAATTTGATATGAAAGAATATATTCCAGTTTATTTACGTAAATTGGATAAATATACCCTCCGTTATTTATATAATTAACTTTTATAATTGATATGTTATAATCGCTGATAAACTTCATAAAATCATCAGCTAATTTCGTATAATTAATCATCGGTGTTTCAAAACTTGTTAAATAATATGTCTGTTGTCTAACTAAATATTGAAACTCAGTATAAACAAGATATTTTACCTGCTGGAATTTACTATATTCTAAATTTTTGGCACTTACAAAAGATAGTAGCATCACTATTAAACTAACTAGCTTAAACATCTTGTATACTCCAAGTATAAAAATAATTAGAATATTCTGAATCAAATACTTCTACTGGTTTAATTTCAATGTTATATCGAAATGAATACTCAAATTTGTATGAATACATTCCAATAATATATGCGTCATTTTCATCCTTTTTTAATTTTGATATAGGATTAACAAGTAAAAGATCAATTTTATATATATTTCCTTTATCATCTTTACTAATTTGCTTTTTTAACATATATTTCTTCTCATTTAAATATAAATAAAAATCAAGATATGAAATATCACTTGTTTCAAACTTAACTAAACTAGTTATCTTAGATGATTCAATATTAGTATCAATTGGAATTAAAGGCACCATATTGATAAATTCATATTCTTTTTTTAAATAACTAATTTTGTTATTTAATACAAAATCAATGGAAACACTACCATTTTCTATGGTAAAATCCAAATCTTTTAACCCAAGTATTGAAATGTTGCTAGTAATTTTATGATAGCTTTCTTCCTCAATAGTCTTATAAAAAAATTCCAAATTAGAATAACCAGTATAATTTAATTCGCCAAATTGATTAGGAATTAAAACATCAATATTGGCTAATTTATCAATGCTATTTGAATAAATGGTAACTTTGTTAAATTGTATATTTAAATCGAGTTTATCGCTTGATTTAATTGTTAAATTTAATATATAACCATCATCATTTAACCTAGCATTATTTAATATAATTTCCAAATCGTCTTTATTAGTTATATTAAATAAATTTAATAACGCTAAACCAATTAATAATGGTTTTTTAATCATATATCTAAAACCTCTAAGAATTTATTTACTGCTCTAGCTTTAAAACGATAATAACTAGATTGTGAATAAATTCCCATCCACCATTTTTTATCTTTTGGGAAAAAGAAATCATTATTTAATATTGTGGATTCTTGTCTAGTCAAACTAGCAATTGCAAAGTTTACACAAAAAACAAACTTTACTTCTTTTGAAACAAATTTTGATGATATATTTGATAAATCAATAACGGGAAATTCTCTTGGATTAGTCGAAATTGATTTCAAACTAATGTCGTTATTTTTAATTAACTTTTGCACATTTTTAAAGTATTCTTTCGACACTTCTATCAATTTCTCCTCTTTTTCTTTAAAACTATAACTTTCAAAAATTTTTTCGTTCATAATTGAACTCTCCTTTCACTTAGATATATCTAAAAAGTTTTCAATTTTTATAATTTTTTTATAAATTAATTTTCCAATTAAAAGAAACCGCTTATATTTTCTATTTCCTTGAAATCTATTTTTTTTAATATACAATATTAATGAGGTTTAAATTACGTATGAATTTTGTTTTTGTATCACCGCATTTTCCATTTAATTACTATCGTTTCTGTAAAGCTTTGAGAAAAAATGGCGTTAAAGTATTTGGCATTGCCGATATGCCATATGAAAGCTTACCTAATCAAGTTAAAGAATCTCTTGATGATTACTACTTCGTCCACGATTTAAAAAACTACGATGAAAAATATCGCGCCGTCGCCTATTTTATTTCTAAACATGGCCGAATTGATTTTTTAGAATCCAACAATGAATTTTGGCTACAAGATGATGCTAAATTAAGAGAAGATTTCAACATCAAAACTGGTCCTAAATTAGATCAAATTAAGTTTTTCCGTCACAAATCATTAATGAAGCAAAAATATGAATTAGCCAATGTAAAAACCGCTAGATGGCATCTAGTTGAATCTAAACAAGGATGCTTAGATTTTATTAAAGAGGTTGGTTATCCAGTTATTGTTAAACCTGATGATGGTGTTGGATCTTCTTTCACATATAAAATTTCTAACGATCAACAATTAGAAGATTTTTTAATAAAAAAGGAAACTGAATTTAGAGATCGCCCTTATATTATGGAAGAATATATAGATGGTGAATTGATTTCTCTTGATGGTGTTTGCGATTCAAATGGAAACATAATTTTTCCTACTCACCATGTTTTTCCATTGCCTATTATGGATATAGTTGTTGAATATACCGATGTTTACTATTATACTTCTAAAACTATTCCAACTGATTTACTTAATTCAGCCCAGCGAATTCTACACGCTTTTGGGGCAAAATCTAGATTCTTCCATTTAGAATTCTTCCGTTTAATAAAAGACTCTAAACTAGGTAAAAAAGGTGATATTTATGGTTTAGAAGTTAACATGCGCGCTCCAGGTGGATATACCCCTGATATGATTGACTTTGCTTATTCAGTAGATATCTATCAAATTTGGGCAGATATAATTGCCTTTAACGAAAATAGAGAATATACTCAATATCCTCATTATTATTGTGCTTATGTTGGAAGAAGATACAACGGCAGTTATATACATTCTATGAATGATATTAGAAAAAAATATTATTTAAATATTTGTTATGTTGACGATAATCCTCCAGTTTTAGCCGATGGTCTAGGTGATTACTTTGCCATGGCTAAATTTGATACTTTACAAGAAGTCGATGATTATTTCAAATATTCATTAGAAAGAAAAAAGCCAGCAAAGCTAGCTAAATTCTAGTTTTCTAAATTTGTAGTTTCTTAAACAGTTCAGCGATGAACTGTTTTTGTTTAGAAGTAATTTCCCCTTCATCTTTAAATATTCCAATTGAAAATAAAATTAAATTGACTCTGAAAATTGGATTTAAAATATCTTTAGATAATTCAACAATCATATTGAATATTGAAGTTATAGGTTTGTTTTCTTGTAGATAGCATTTTTTCATATTTTCTTCATATTGACTTTGTTTAATCTTTTTAACTTCTAATAAGTCTGCAAAAACAGAATAAGTTTCATAGTTAGCTCTGTTTTTATCTAAGTATGACAATCTTTCTGCATATGAAAGTAAAATAGTTAACAATGATAAATTATATTTTGGATTAATTAGACTATTGAATTGACTTTCATGAATATTGACCATACTATCGATATATTCAATCATTTGATTATCCCTTTGATTAGGATCATTTTTTACTAAACGAAAATATTCTTGTAGTTCTTCAGACATAATTTCTCCTTTAAATTTTCAATCATTTTCATTAAAAATACCCCTTTCCTAACTTATCTAGGACTAGGGGTAAATACATGTTAATTTTATAAGACCTCAGTTAAAGTTACAGCTAAAGCTCCTGGGCCAATATGAGTAGCTACTGATAATGAAAGTGGATTCATTTCAATATCTTTTACATTGAAATGTTCTTCAATTTCTTTTTTCCATAAATTAGCCGCTTCTTCATCGTAAGTGTAAGCGATACCAAAAGCTAATTTATCTTTAGCAACGTCTTTAAATTTAGTTTTAATATCATTTTCAACAGCGTTTATCATGATTTGTTTAGCTTTTTTTAAACCCATAGCTTTATTTGAATAAGAATCGAGTTTCTCACCAAAAATCGACAATACTGGTTTAACTCTAAATAAAGTACCTAAAGCAGCAGTGGCAGGAGTAATTCTTCCACCTCTTTTAAGATATTTTAAGGTATCAACCATAATATAAATCGTAGAATTAAACGCATTTTGCTCCAAAATTTGTTTAATTTCAGCACCAGTTTTACCTTCGTTAATCAATTTTTGAGCATCTCTAACAGAATCTTTAATTGTAACTGAGATTCTGTGATTATCAACTACAAATACTCTATTAGCAAATTCAGGATCTTGGGCTAAGCCTTTAGCGGTATTACAAGATTCTGAAAGACCACTTGACATAGGAATATGAATGACTTGTTCATATTCTTCTAAAAGGTTTGACCATAATGAGATGATTTCACCTGGTGATGGCTGAGAAGTTTTTACATTGTTTTTATCATCAGCTAACTTACTAAAAAACTCTTCATAAGTTATATTTTCTCTTTCATAAAAAATCTCGTTATTTATTAAAATAGGCATCTTTACAACAAAGATATTAGTGTTTTCTGTCTCTTTTTTTGTATAGCCTGCATTATCATCTACTACAATACAAATTTTCATGTTTATATCCTCTTTTCAACTATCTAATATAAATTATCCGCCTCGTATTTTGCAAGTTTTCACATATTGTAAGCACTTACTAAGTGCCGTTAATCAATTTTAAATATAAATAATATATATTTAATGCTATAATTTTTTTGATTGTTAAAAAACAATAGTTATATAAAGGGGTTTAAAAATGAAAGAAATTAGAAACGTTGCTATTATCGCCCATGTTGACCATGGAAAAACTACCTTAGTTGGTCAATTATTAAAATATTCTGGCACTTTTAGAGACAATCAAAGTGTCGATATCGATGTCATGGATTCAAACGCTTTAGAGCATGAAAGAGGTATTACGATATTATCTAAAACCACTGCTATTAACTATAAAGATTATCGAATTAATATTGTCGATACTCCAGGACACGCAGACTTTGCTGGTGAAGTTGAAAGAATCATGAATATGGTCGATGGCGTTGTTTTAGTTGTCGATGCTTTTGAAGGAACTATGCCTCAAACCCGTTTCGTTTTGAAAAAAGCTTTCGAATCTCACCTTAAACCAATTGTAGTTATTAATAAAGTCGATAGACCTCACGCCAATATTCAAGCTACTCTTGATCAAGTATTAAATCTTTTTATTGAACTTGGTGCTGATGACGATATGCTAGATTTCCCTGTTGTCTATACTTCTGCTTTAAAAGGAACATCATCTTATTCAGCAGATTTAGAAACTCAAAAAGAAGGTATGGATCCTGTCTTTGATACAATTATCAAATATATTCCTGCCCCTAAATCTAATTATCAAGCTCCATTACAATTTCAACCTTCTTTGCTTGATTACAACGATTATGTCGGTAGAATTGGTATTGGTAGAATTGAACAAGGCACTATTAAAGTCGGTGAAGATGTAATTTGTGCTAGACTTGATGGTTCGTTAAAACCATTTAAAATCACCAAACTCTACGGTTTTTTAGGCTTAAATAAAATTGAATTACAAGAAGCTTATGCTGGTGATATTGTCGCAGTCGGTGGTCTAGCTGATATCAATGTCGGTGAAACTATCTGTATTAAAGATCACATTCAGCCTCTTCCAAGATTAAGAATCGATGAACCGACATTAAAAATGACTTTTTCAGCCAATCATTCCCCATTCTCTGGTCAAGATGGAAAATTGTTATCTGGCAAAAAAATTGAAGAAAGACTTTATAAAGAATGCCAAAGAGATGTCTCGTTAAGATATACTAATATTCCTTCAACTGAATCGTTTATCGTCGTTGGTAGAGGTGAACTTCATCTATCTATCTTAATTGAAAACATGCGTAGAGAAGGATTTGAATTACAAGTTTCTAAACCTGAAGTCATCATTAAAAAGATCGATGGTGTTGATAATGAACCATTCGAAGATTTACAAATCGATGTTCCAGATCAATATGTTGGAGCGGTTATGGATATGGTTGGTAGACGTTCTTCTGAACTAGTTTCAATGGAATCAAACAATGGCTTAACTAGATTAAACTATGTTATTCCTAGCCGTGGTTTACTTTCATTTAACACTCCATTTATGACAATGACTGGTGGATATGGTGTCGCTAACCACTCTTTTAAAGAATATAGACCTATGGTAAATGCTAAACTTGGAGAAAGAAGCGTCGGTGTTTTAGTTAGTGTCGATACAGGTAAATCAACTGCTTACGCTTTAAAATACACTGAAGAAAGAGGCACGATGTTTATTGGCCCAGGTGTTGAAGTTTACGAAGGAATGATCGTTGGTGAAAATAAATACAACATGGATTTAACTGTTACAGTAACTAAACAAAAATCCCTAGGTAATCAACGTTCTTCAAATAAGGATAATACAGTAGTATTAAAAGCACCTAGAAGAATGTCATTAGAAGCTTGTCTTGATTATATCAACACTGATGAACTTGTTGAAATTACCCCTAATCATATTAGAATGTGTAAAAAGATTCTCGATACTGCTAACAGAAAGAAATACGAAGCACATCATAAAGATAACTAAGCGCTACAAATTAGCGCTTTTGTTTTTGAATAAGTTAATTTTATGTTATTATTATTAATGTAAATTATGGCAAAAAAAGTTATCGGTATTGATCTAGGAACAAATAACACTAGAATTAAATCATCAAATTCTGAACAGCTTTTATATGATGAACCTACTTGTTTAATTTGGAATAAAAAAGATAAAAAAATAGTTGAAATAGGTTACTTAGCTCATAAATTAATCGGAAAAGTTCCACTTAATATGGAATTAGTTCAACCGATAGTATCAGGGGTTATCTCTAGTAAATTCGCCTGTTATTCATATTTGAAAAAAGCTTTAGAAACAATACATCTAGATAAAAGTTTTAGAAGATACAATGTTATTTTTTCAGTTCCATCAAATATAACTGAAGTGGAAAAAGAAGCTTTGTTAGATGTCGCTAGTATGCTTAAAGGCAAAAATATATTTTTAGCTGATGCTGCTAAAGCTAGCGCTATCGGTTCAGGAATAGATATATATTCTACTAAAGGATCTATGTTAGTTGATATCGGCGGTTCTACTACTAATATTACCGCTTTGACAATGGGAAAAATCGTTATATCTAGAGGTAGTAATATTGCTGGTAACAGTCTTGATGAAGCGATAACTAGATATATTAGAACCAAACATCACCTTCTTATTGGCAATAAGACTAGCGAGTATATAAAAATGAAAATAGGTACGTTATTATCTGATTTTGACAATTCACTATTAGAAGTTAACGGAAAAGATGTTATAACTGGCCTACCTAAATCTATAGTTATTTCGACCAATGAAATATCCGAAGTTTTAATCAAAGTTTATGATAATATCGTAAATTTAATTATTGATACATTAGAAACCACCCCTCCAGAAATCGCTTCTGATATTATTCATTCTGGAATTACTATTTCTGGTGGAGGGTGTTTGTTAAATGGAACTAGAGAATATTTCCAAACAAAACTATCTTTACCGATTCATATTTCAGCTTATCCATTAGAATCGACAGTCAATGGTTTAATTCAGGCTAGCCAACAATTTATTCAAGATTATATAGACGCTAATAATCAGTAATATTTAGACTATTGTTTTTTATTTATATCTATATCTTTTCTTTCGACTTTAGCAAAGTCTTCAATATCGAAATTAAATTTCTTTTTCAATATCTTTTTTAATCTATTTAATTTCCAAGTATCAATTTTAGATTCTTTTAATTTAGGAATATCTTTACCTTCTTCATGTTCTTTATAAGCGATTTTAAATACTTCTTCTAACTTTTTAACTTGAGCGAGTAAGCGATAATCTTTAGAATGTTCAATATATTTTTTAGATAGTTCTTCTTTAACATCATTATGCTCGATAAAATAATCTATTCTTGATGCTAATGAAGAAGGATCACCATGTTTAAATAAGCATCTATCATCAACGACAAACTGATTGGTAGCTGAGTTAGGAGAATTAGAAATAATTGGAACTAATCCACAAGAAAAGGCTTCAATACACGCAATTGCTTCAGATTCAGCATCAGAAGCATGGATATATAAATCAGAATAATTAATGATATTTAACAATTCTTCTTGTTTAACAAATCTAATTAAAACAGGATTAACTAAATGCTTTTGTGAAAGCTTAACTAACTTTTCATAATAAGGTCCTTGGCCGCATAAAATCAGTTGAATTTTTGAATTGTATTTACTTTTAGCAATAGCCTTAATAATTAAATCTTGTCTTTTTTCCCTAGAAAGACGACCTATCATTAAAATTAAATATTTCCCTTCCAATTCTTTAGGCCTACTTACTTTAATAGGCCTAAATAAATCCGAGACCCCATTAGAAATTGGATGAAATACGCAGTTTTTGTATTTGTGCTTAACAAGTTGATCAGCTATCATCTTTGAAGGCGTATGAATATGGCGAATATGACGATAAAAATATATATAGAAAAATTTGTATAAAGCGTTATTAACTATTCTGCTTTTACCTAAATAAATAGTATATGTGATATTTTCAGGCTGAAGATGAAAAGCTCCTGTAACAGCGATGTTCATTTCTTGAGCAATCAATCTAACTTGATTTTCTAATGGAAATGGCAAAAATAAATGAACTACATCTGCATTAGTTAACGCACTAGTAATTTTAGGTATATCATCCCAACGGCAAAATGAGAAACCTTGAGAATCAACTAAAGGTTGAAAAACAGGTAACAAAAACTTTTTCAATCCATAATAATTAGGGTCCGATTCATATTTTTCTGATTCAACCCCTAAAATTCTAACTGTATGACCTAATTTAACTAATTCACTTGCAAAGCGTTGAGCAGTCGCGCTAGTCCCATTATTTAATAAGCCATATGAATCCATTACAAAGACAATAATCATAATTCACCTCTATTTCTACAAATTTATTGTAACAAATTTGTCATTTTATAAAATATACAAAGTATAGTTTTTGACTAGATTTTGAAAACATATTCTTTTTTAAAAGCTGCTAAAGAAAGAAAATAAGCGTTTAAATATAATTTCCTGGCTTTTTTTCCACCGAATTTACTATCACCAAGAATCGGACACGATAAATTTGCTAAGCCTATTCTTATTTGATTTTTTCTTCCTGTTAATATTTCAATATCTAAAAGATATCCGAGATTATTTTTTTCTATCACTCTATATCTAGTTATTGCTTTTTTGGCATTTTTATTGTTCTTATTTGAAATAAAAACATTACCAAACTTATCTTGAATTAAATAATTTATAATTTCACCATTTTCAAATTTAGGTTTATCAGTAACTATAGCGTGATATTTTCTAGTTACTTTTCCTTGTTCAAAAATATTTTGTAAAGCTAATTTAACTTGATAAGATTTAGCGAAAACTACTAAACCCGATGTCATTTTATCTAATCTATGTACGATAAAAATCTTGCTATTTTTACCATATCTTTGTTTTACATAATTACTGACAAAATGATAAAGAGTCTCTACTTTTTGTAAGCTTGTAGCGATAGTAAGTAAATTAGATGGCTTATTGATAACAATAATATCATCATCTTCAAAAACGATATCTAACGATTTAGTCATCTATTTTGTTTTCTTTTTCTATGTAATTTTCAATAACTTGTTTTAAATTTGAACTAGTAAATCCAAAATAAGCCGCTACTTCTTTTCCAGAACTCGATAAGCCAAATTCATTTTGAGCAAAAACATATTTGCTATATTTATATAATCCATAAGAAGATAGAGCTTCAATAAAGATTCTTCTAGAATACGATGGACCTAAAATTTCATTTTGCTCAGCTTCAGATAATCTATCAAAGTTATAAAATGAAGGCATAGAAACTACTCTAGTATCTATTCCATCTTCTAAAAGCAATCTTTGAGTGGCTAAAGCTAAACTTACTTCTGAACCAGTAGCTATTAAAGTAAAATCCAATTTTTCTTTTTCTTTAGAAACTATATAACCACCTTTTTTAACACCTAAATAATTAGTATTAGGTACTTGTGAAATTTTTTGACGCGATAAAATTAAACAAGTAGGAGTAGATGTAGATTCTAAAGCCAATTTAAAACTCGCAAAAGTTTCCCTAGTATCACATGGACGAATAACATTGACATTTGGAATAGAACGTAACATAGCTAAATGCTCAACTGGCTGGTGAGTTGGACCATCTTCACCTACATAGATACTATCGTGAGAAAAGATATAAATAGCTGGTAATTTAGATAATGCCGCCATTCTAATAGCAGGTTTTAAATAATCGGAAAAGACAAAGAAAGTACCGCATAAACTGCGCAATCCTTTATGGAGTAAAAGTCCATTTTGAATACAAGCCATAGCAAATTCTCTTACGCCATAATTGATATTTCTACCAGTTTGACAACTTGGAGAATAACTTTTTTCATCATTGATAATCGTCTTAATTGAAGAGGCGACATCAGCAGCTCCACCTACCAAATTTCTCAAATGTTTAGCTTCTAAATTTAAAATATGTGAAAAAGCTACTCTAGTGGCTTCATCTTCTTCAACTATTAAAGAATCAATATCTTTAATTAGCAAACTAGAAACGTCATTTTCAATAGTTGTTTCAATATATTTTGCTTCTTCTAAATGAGCGAGTTTATATTCTTGATAAGTTTTAACATAATCGCTAAACGCGATATTACCTCTATTAGTAATAGAAGATTTAAAGGTTAAATAAACTTCATCAGGAACTTCAAAAGGCTCATAATCATAATGATAGAATTTTTTAGCTTCTTCACTAGCTTCAATTCCAATAGGAGCACCGTGAACTTTATTAGTACCTTGATAAGGAGTACCATAACCTATAATAGTTTTAACGATAATTAAACTAGGCTTTTCTTTTTCCAATTTAGCTTGTTGAATAGCCTTATCAATTTCATCACAATCGTTACCATCGTTTACTAAAATGACATTCCAATTAGCAGCTTTAAATCTCAAAGCCATATCTTCGTTAGAAGAATCAGATAATTTTCCATCTAAAGTTACATCGTTACAATCATAAAAAACGATCAATTTATTTAATTTGTTTGTTCCAGCAAAAGCGATTGCTTCGTTAGCGACACCTTCTTGTAAACAACCATCACCTACTAAACAATAGGTATAATGATTAAATAACTTTTCACCTTCAACATACATTTTAGAAAGCATATTCTCAGCTAAAGCAACACCGACTGCTTGAGCTAAACCTTGCCCTAATGGTCCAGAAGTATTATCGACACCTGGAGTTTTTCCATATTCAGGATGACCTGGAGTTTTTGAACCTAGTTTTCTAAAAGATTTTAAATCATCTTTACTAACTCCAAATCCAGATAAATGCAAAATAGTATATAGCAAAATTGAAGCGTGACCAGCAGAAAGAATAAAGCGATCCCTATTTACCCAATTAGGATGACTAGGATCACTAATTAGATGTCTAGTGTATAAAGTATAAAGTATTGGGGCTGAAGATAATGCCATCCCAGGATGGCCAGAATTGGCTTTATTAGTTGCATCTAAACATAAACTTCTAATACAGCTAACACAAAGATTGTCGTATTTCATATTTTTTACCCCGTTCTATTATTAACAATAAAGGCCTAGATAGCGTGTCATCTTCCCTTATAATAAGGTGGGCACATCAAAATTGACTTTAGGATCCTAATTCTAAGATTAGCTTTCAACACCATCAATCTTATCCGTTCCCGATGATAAACTGTAGGAAACGCATTGCCATCTAGGCACCTTTATTTTATACTATTTTTCAAGTAAATAGCAAATTATGAACTATTGTTTTAACTATTAAAATCTCGTGCTTTTTTAATTAAATTTAGCTTGCTATACCATGCTAAATTTATTTATCGAGAATTAAACAATAAATTTGTTTTATATTGTTGACAAATTACCGCGACTAGTTTAATATTATACATGCTGTTAGTCGCCTTGTTAGTTAAGTGGTATAACGGATCCATGGTAAGGATCAATCGCTAGTTCGATTCTGGCACGAGGCACCAGTCATTCTTCCTAGTAAGGAAGTTTTTTTATTTATTTTTTTAATCTAGTTGAGTTAAGATAGCATCAAAAGCTTCAACATCTTCAAATTTACTAGAAAAAGATGTGACAAATCTAACAATGTAGTATTCACCTTCTTCTTTTTGAATTTCACAGACAACTTTATCTTCAATTTTTAAATATTTCTCTTTTGGAAAATAGACAAATTGCTGATTAGTATCACTTTCAATGTAAAATTTAATTCCGTGTTTGATAAAAACTTCTTTTAATTTTAAAGCAACTTCATTTTCATGCTTAGCCAACCTATAAAATAAATTATCAGTAAATAGCTGTTTAAATTGAATACCTAGCAATCTACCTTTAGCTAATATCGCGCCATTTTGCTTCATAATATATTTAAAATAAGGCTTTATTTCAGGGTTAGAAATAACTAAAGCTTCACCAAACAAGGCGCCATTTTTAGTTCCGCCAATATAAAACATATCCGCATATCTATTGATATCTTTTAAAGTTAAATCGTTAGATTTAGAAGTCAATGCTGAACCTAATCTAGCTCCATCAATATATAAATACAAGTTGTATTTATCACAGACTTCTCTCAATTTAATTAGTTCTTTTTTAGAGTAAATAGTCCCTAATTCAGTTGAATTTGATATATATACCATTTTCGGTTTAACCATGTGGAATGAAGAAGTGTTATCTAGCAATTCAACCAATTTCTTTATATCGATTTTTCCATTTATGTTTTCAATTGTTCTAATAGCGTGTCCTGAATGTTCAATCGCACCACATTCATGAACATTAATATGCCCACTATCGACACAAATTACAGCTTCATATGGTTTTAAAATTGAAATAGCGCATAAATTAGTTTGAGTTCCACCTACTAAAAAATGAACATCAACTTCACTATTGCCAATTTCTTTTTTTATTAACCCGATAGCTTTTTTAGTATATTCATCTTCGCCATAACCAACACTCTTTTCAAAATTAGTCTTATTTAATTCATTTAAAATTTCTTCTGCACATCCTTCAATATAGTCGTTTTTAAAATATATCATGTTAACTCCTAACAATTTCAACTAATTATAACTATTAACAATAAAAATAAAAATATTTAGATTATAAAATCTACCTGATATGTTATTTTAACTTTTTACACAACTAAAAAAGAACCACAATTAAGTTTGTATCTACATCTTAAAAGTGGTTCTATTCTTTAATTAATACCAATCATCCCAACTAGAACCAGCACTAGGTTCATCGTCTAAAATATCTTCTAAGCCATTGATAATAGTAGTGCCGACATCAGCAATTTTGCCTTCGATTTTAAAATCGACAATATCGGTTCCATTAATATTTAATGGAATAGTAATATCATAATGAATTTCTTCGCCTACTATTTCAATATCCATAGTTAAATCGTAGATTATAGGTGTCCCTTGAGAATTATCAGCAAAAATCGTATACAGATCTTGATATGTTAATTCAAGCATGTGTCCACCAAAAGAATTGTCATACCAATAGTCTGATATATTTTCATCATTAATGCATTCATAGTGATATAAATTAGGATTGTTATCATCTTGAACTAAATTTGCTCCTTCAAAGACTTCATCAGTAATTATAGATAAATTCAATCCATATTCATCGTAAAATGGGGCTGGGACTTCTTGGAAATAATAATCGGTTTCTTTACTACCAATTTTTGCAACACCATTTTCCATAGTAAAATTGCAAACATATCCATCGACGTGATTTAAATAACCGTAATTGCTCTTTTCAAACGAACCTGTATAATCATCATACCAATAAGATTCAACCCATTCACCATCCTCAGTAAACATAAATTTTCTCGGACTAGTAGCGGCTAAATATAAATCAGCCATTTGTGATTGATTTGGTAAATCTGTAATAGCAATCTGATTATCGCTACCTAATTCATAAAAAGCACCTGTTGCAGAAATAGTATAATTCATCGCCTGATTAATTTCTGCAAACCTTTGACTTAAACTAGTAGGTGTATAACTAGGAATTACTTTAGAATCGATATATTCATCTAAATAGTCCAAACTAGTAGTTCCAATATTGCTAACTACAATTGGAGTTTTAAGATAAATTAAACTATATGTCGAAATATTTAACAAAAACAAATTCATAGTTAAACTTGTTTGAGTATAACTAACAATACTTAATTCATATGGTATATAATAGCCATCTTGCATTTGAATAACACTACCCAAGTCTAAAACATTCATTAAACTTGTGATGTTATTAGAATCAACGATAGCATATTCACCTTCCAAATCATTCATTTCAAACATCGGTTCATAAATTAAGCTAGTTGAAGTAATATCCATACTTGGAACTGTTTCTTGAATAGCAGATAAACCATCTTCTGCTTCAACAGTTGGTAAAACATTAAAATTGGTTCCTTGTAAAATATCATCACTGGTAAATTTATAAAGTTTACCATCATCTAAACATACATAGCCTGAATCGTTTGAAGCGAAATATTTTTCTGTTCTAACACCGATATATTCTCCCATAGTAACAGTATAGTTATCGCTTAAAGTTTCAAAATTATCGACTATTTGAGCTATTTCATCATTTGAAACAATATTTGTTGTTACACTAGCTGAAATAGTTTTAGTAACTGAGACTTTAACATTTACATCAATAGTAACTTTACCTTCATATAAAGCAGTTAATTCTAATTGATTATCAAGATTATACCCTCCAATAATACCTGTGTCAGTTTCATTGCTAGCCTGACTAACGCTAATATTAGCAAGAATATTATCTAAAGGTACTTCTTGATTTGAGGATGTTAAACAGTGAACGTAATTTGTTAAATCAATTGTCTGTTTAACTTTCAATTCAGGAATTTTATCAACAGTTACTTTAATGACATCTTTAATAGTTAAAGTGTCAAGCGAACTAGTTGATGGAGTAGATTCTGATTCAGAATCTGAATTTGAAGAAATAGTTTGAATAGGTGAGCTACTAGTAACATCAGTTGTCTGAGAAGAAACCTGTACAGATGACGAAGTCAATTCACTAGTGTTACAACCTACCAAACTAATTACACCCATTAAGGCTAAACTTAATGGAAAAATAAGTTTGCGTTTCATGATTTAGTTTTCCTTTCAAAAATGATTAATATTAATAAAACACCAAGTCGCAATTAAGTCAACATAATTTTTTAGAAAAAATTTTTAACAAAATTGACAGATAAGTCGTAAACCGAAAAATAGTTGTTCTTATTGTATATATGTATATAAAAAAATATTATTTTTATTTTTACTAGTTCTATTTTTTGAATTTTTATGCTTGCAGCACATAAATTTACAAAAAATGAAATTAAATCAACTAAATTTCAATTTCACACATTAACTAACTAAACCATCGTAAACTAAGTGACAGCATCTTTAATTACCTAAAATTAATAAATATATTACAGCAATTTTTTATTGAAGATAGACTTATTTAATGTTACTATACTAAAGATTGCAATTAATTGCTTTTATTTAATATATATATTAAAAGGAGATAAAACATGAAGAAAGTCTATGATAGAATTTGGGAATGGATTAAATCAACAGCTTGGTTCCAAGTTGTTATTCTTGTTGGTATAGTCGTTGCTGTTGTTTTATGTATCAGTCCTATAACTAGTGGAATTACAGCTGCTGTTAGCGAAGCTAATCGTTCTAAATATTTTGAAAACAATCGTATCACCTACTCTGAAATGATTTCAAAAATTGAAAATCTCGATGCTAGCGGTGATGAATTTGCCGTTTATTTCCAAACTGCCTTACCTGGAACTAGCGAATCAGAATTACAAAAAGCTATCGAAAGATATTCTAGTGAAACTGAAGACCCTGTAAAAATCTATTATTTACAAACTGATGTTACTGAAGCTAACAAAGCAACTTACAACTCTGATGAAAACTGGTACAATTATTTCAAAATTACCACTGAGCAGATTCAAGACATTTCTAGAGCTGCTAACAATAACAACACTAACCCAAATCAAAATGTCTACAACTGGTGGAAAAATCAGTCTGAAAAAGGTGGTAGTAACGAAGTCACACAAACTAACTCCTTCAATAGCGATGATACCATTCCTAATGGTACATTAATGTGGTTTAGACCTAGTGAATTAATCGATCCTGCTATCGCTACTTTCTCAACATTAGCTACTCCATCCGATCCTGAATTAGATGAAAACTTCAACTTCCACATTGCTAAAATATATCTAACTATCAATTATACTGAAGGTGAAGGAAGCGATGTCGATAGCATCACTCAATATGAATTAGGTCTTACTAAATTCTTTGAAACTTCTATCGTTAGTGAATAACTAAATAAGAGCTGCTAACTACAGCTCTTTTACTTTTAACTCTCTTTCAATATATTGATAATTATTCAAATCGATTAATTGAAATATTCAATTTTTTTCTTTTTAAACATCTCTAAAACTGGTTTAGGAACAAGATGAGATATTTCACCATGGTATTGATAAATTTCCCTAACTCTAGTTGATGAAATAAATGAAAATTCCTTTCTAGCCATTAAAAATACCATATCGATATCTTTTTCTAAATATTCATTAATGGCGGCAAATTGAACTTCATATTCGTAATCAGAAACCATTCTTAAGCCTCTTATAATAGCTTGACAGTCTAATTCTTTAGCTTGATAAGCAGTTAAACCTTTCCCAGGAACCACTTTGATATTTTTGTAATCTTTAAAAGTTTGTTTGCACATCTGCATTCTTTCTTCTAGAGTAAACATATACTTACCTTTATCGATATTTTCAGATACGATAATATAAACCTCATCGAAGATATTGCTAGCTCTAATAGCTATATCAAGATGTCCATTGGTAATTGGATCAAACGATCCAGGATAACAAGCTTTTCTCATAATTAATTGACCTTTCTATAAATACCGACTCTTTTATATGAATATTTGTATTGTTTCAATTCTAAATTTTCAATCTGAGCTAATTCTATTTCTTGTTCAGCTACTATTATTCCATTTTTCGATAGCATATCTTTATCTAAAATAAAGTTTATAATCTTCAAATTAACTTCATCTTTATAAGGTGGATCTAAAAAAATTAAATCGAATTTAACACCTTTCATTTTAGTTAATAAGGTCAAATAATCTAAATTAAAAATTTTAACTTTATCTAGGCAATTTAATAAAGAAGCCGATTTTTTTATCGCTTGACAACAATCTTTATTAATATCGTTAAAATACGCAAATTTAGCATTTCTAGAAATAGATTCAAACCCATATGCCCCTGTTCCAGCAAAAAGATCCAAAACTATAAAGTCAGTTATATCGCCAATACTTGAAAACACGCTTCCTCTAATTTTATCTTGAGTCGGCCTGATATTTTTATCTAACTTAGGTAAACTAAGCAATCTCGAACGATATATTCCGCTAATTATCCTTACTCTATTCATATATTTTGATAAATAATTCTCTTTCTAAAATATTTTTTATTTTCTTTATTTCTAAACTAGCTTGATTGTATTTTTGAACAACAGGAACTAAATTAATTCTATCAATTAAAGATAAATAATCCTTATAGAGGTTTTGAAATTCTACACTTGAACTATCTAAATTTCTAAACCTTTTTTCCATCTCTTGTTTTTCTTCTAATAATGGTCTAAGAGAATTATCTAAATAAATCTGATTATCTAATTTTTTCCACTCTACATATTCATTAGATTGTTTAAAATCCTCGATATATTTATAGATATTTTCAGTTATTTTATCTTCTAAAGCGTTCATATTCTTTGTTATTATAATTGTTTTTTTGTTATACTTACAAACGAAGAGGAAAAATATGTTTAAAATTGTATTAGATTCAAACCCTAGTTTAAGAAAAAAATGCGAAGATTTTGATAAACCATATACTGAACAAGACCATAAATTATTAACTGATATGGTTGAATATTTAAAAAATTCTCAAGATGAAGAATTTTGCAAACTTCATAAAGACGTAGAACCTGGTGTCGGTTTAGCCTTACCTCAAATTGGAATTAATAAACGCGGATTTGCTATCTATCTTAACGATGGTAAATCACTATATCAATATGGCTTACTTAATCCAAAAATTCTCCGCACTTCAGTTAAACAAGCATATCTAGATGGTGGTGAAGCTTGTCTTTCTGTTCCTAATAAACATCCTGGTGTAGTTTTAAGATACAACAAAGTAGTTTTACAAGCTTACGATGTTTTAACTAAAAAAGATGTTGAAATAACTGCTTATGGTTATTTAGCAATTTGTTTACAGCATGAATATGACCATCTTGATGGTATTTTATATTATGATAGAATTAACAAAAAGAACCCACTTTATGTTCCTGAAGGTGCTATAGCCATCTAAAACTAATTTTCTTTGACTTTTAAAGATCATTAATGTAATATATTTAAGAAATATTTAAATTAAAAATTTTACTTGGATGCAATTCTAATTTTAAAACGTGGAATTTTAATTTTTTAAGGAGCATATATTATGGATGAAAGAAACAATATCGATAATTCCCCCATTAAAATTGTCGCTTTAGGTGGGCTAGGTGAAGTCGGTAAAAACACATATTGTATAGAAAATGATTCTACTCAAATTTTAATTGATGCTGGCGTTTTATTTGCTACACCTGATTTACCTGGAATTAACTATATTATTCCTGATTATTCGCATGTAAAAGATGCTGGATCTCGCTTTAAGGCTCTTTTTATCACTCACGGCCATGAAGACCACATCGGTGGAATTCCTTTCTTATTAAATAGAGTTCAAATTCCGGTAATCTACGCTCCAAAACTAGCTCTTGGCTTAATTAAACATAAATTGGAAGAAATGAAATCTAAGCCAAACGTTAAACTTGTTGAATACGATTCAAATTCCGTCATTAAAATTAATGATTTTACTTTTAAATTTTTCCATGTTACCCATTCTATTCCTGATTCATATGCTATTAAAATTGAAACACCTCACGGGAATATTCTCCACACTGGTGATTTTAAAGTAGATTTAACTCCTGTCGATTTTGATTTTGATTTATCTGGATTAGCAAAATGCGGAGCTAATGGTGTTGATTTATTATTAGCTGATTCAACTAATGCCGAAAAAGAAGGATATACTCCTTCTGAAAAATCAGTTGTCAATTCTCTTAATGAGGTCTTTAGACAAGCAGAAGGTAGAATCATAATTTCTACTTTTTCATCTAACATTTCTAGAATTCAACAAATTTTGGCTACTGCAATTAAATATGAAAGAAAGATTGCTATCTTAGGTCGCTCGATGGAATCAAATATCCAAGCAGCTAGAGAATATGGTTTTATTAAAATTCCCGATAACTATTTTATAAATAATTTAGAAGCTATTAAAAAGATGAACCCAAGTGAAGTCTTAATTTTATGCACTGGTTCACAAGGTGAAAGCTTAGCCGCTTTATCAAGAATCGCTTTTAATCAGCATAGAGTTAAAATTAACTTTGGCGATACTGTTATCTTTTCATCATCTCCTATTCCTGGAAATACTACCGCTATCAACAAAGTAATAAACCAACTTACTAGAGAAGGGGCTAACGTTTTAACTAACTCATCATCAAATAGATTGCACGCTTCAGGCCACCCTTGCAAACAGGAATTACGCTTGATGCAAAAACTTATTAAGCCTAAATATTTTATGCCAATTCACGGTGAATATCACATGCTTAAACTTCACGCTGATATTGCCAAAGAATGTGGATTGCCTAGTGAAAACACCTTTGTTTGCGCTAATGGCGATAGCGTAATTTTAGAAAATCACAAATGCAGATATGGAGAAAGAATTTTCACTGATGTCGAATATTGCGATACAACAGAATCTTTTGGTATTTCAACTAACGTTATTAAAGATAGATCTTTATTATCTACTAATGGACTAGTTAGCTTGCTGCTTATTTTTCATAATGACAGCTTACTTGAAAATAAAATCACTATAGATACTAAAGGTTTCTCATACTATATTAATTCTGATTCTAGCTATGTTAAAGATTTAAAATCTCTCCTAGCTAAGGAAATAGTTAATAAATTCAGTCAAAACACTAATATAGAAGTCTTAAAAGATTTCGCTACTAACTACGTCGCTAGATATTTTTATAAAATTACACATAGAAATCCAGTCGTAGTCACTCAAACTATCACCTATTAATAAAATGTTAATTTTAGCAAGTAAATCTCCTAGACGAATTGAAATATTAAAATCAATTTATAAAAAAGATTTTTTAATCGTTCCTAGCAACATAGATGAAAGAAAAATTACTTCTAATAACCTAGAAGATCTTTCCTATTTAATCGCTTATCAAAAAGGTTTAGATATTTCTAATTCGTATCCAACTGATTACGTCTTATCTGCAGATACAACTGTAATTTACAATTCTAAAATATTCAATAAGCCTAAAGATGAAATAGAAGCGCTTAATATGCTAACTAACTTAAACAATCAAATACACGAAGTTGTTACTAGCTATGTAATCTTTTTAAATTCCAACAAAGTTATTTCTAATAAAGTAAAATCTTTATTAACTATATCTTTTAAAGACAATCAAGCTATTGAAGATTATATAAAAACAAAATCCCCATTTGATAAAGCAGGAGGATATGGAATACAAGATAAAGGATATTTTACCTATAAAATTATTCAAGGTAGTTTTGATAACATCAAAGGTTTACCAAGTAATGAATTGAAAGAAAGTCTAAAATATCTTAAACTAATTTAATCGACAAACGACCTTCTAATTCTAGTATAGTTATCAAAAACAGTAGAATGAGCCAAAGAGAAAGTCTCTTTTGAACTTTTAATATTGAATTTTACACCTTTCAAATTAGGAAGTTGACGCATATCAGCTGAAATATAACAAGGGACGTGATTTCTCATTTCGATAGTTAATTCATCTTCATCAAGTAAAACTAACGAATTAATTAATGGGTGAATAGCTTTATTTCTAATTGGAGCAATTAAAGATAAAACCTTCCCAGAATTACCAACTAACAAAGAACCTCCTAAAGAATGATTATAACCAGTTGAACCAAAAGCAGTCGCAATACAAATTCCACTACCTTTAACAGTCATAAAATACTTGTGATTAACGAAGATATTTAAATCCAATGTAGAAATTGGTGAAGCCCAAATAAATTCGTTGCAAGCGTAAGCTTTATTGCCATATATATCGCTAATTTCTAAGAAATTATGGGTTTCATATTGAAGTTTATCATAGTCAAATTCAGTAAAAAACTGATCCATTTGGTCAAGATCATATTCTCTAAAAAAGCCCAAAGTACCAGCATTTATCATCATATATGAAGCTTTTTTACCAAAATTATTTTTAATGGCATTTAATAAAGTTCCATCTCCGCCGACACAAAAAACAATATCAGGATTTTCTTCAGAATATTGATTTCCTTTAGCTAAAAAATAATTTTTTATCAGTGAATATAACTTATCACCATCTTGAACATTAGGTTTAACTGCAATAGAAAACTTAAACATAATATGCACCTTTCTTAGATTTATTTTAACAAGTTTATAAATCAATTAAAAGGGTTATTGGGCAATGATCTGAGCCGTAAATATCATTTCTAATTTCAGAATCTTTCACTAGTGAAATTATCCTTTTTGAGACGACAAAATAATCGATTCTCCAACCTATACCTTTTTCTCTAGCTCTAAAGCGATATGACCACCAAGAATATTTAACAGTATCAGGATATAAATATCTAAAAGTATCGATAAACCCGTTATCTAACAATCTAGTAAAAGCGTTTCTTTCTTCTATTGTATAACCAGCAGATCTAGTGTTTGATTGAGGATTTTTTAAATCGATAGGCATGTGAGCGACATTTAAATCCCCAGTATATATTACAGGCTTTTTATCGTCTAAATCCTTAAGATATTTTAACAAATCATCTTCAAACTGCATTCTAAAATCAAGGCGTTTTAACTCTTCACCTGAATTAGGGACATAACAGCCGACTAAATAAAATTTTTCAAATTCAAGAGTAATTACTCTACCTTCATCATCGTATTTATTATCTTCTAAACCATAGTGAATAGATAATGGCTTTATTTTTGAATATATAGCTACACCAGAATAACCTTTTTTCACTTCAGAATTAGTCCAATACAAATAATAACCTTCCTGTTCAAAAGGAAATTTATTATCGCCTTGATCAGTATATTTAGTTTCTTCAATTACTAAAATGTCAGCGTCTAATTTTTTAAAATCTTCTAAAAAATCTTTTTTAATAATCGCGCGGATTCCATTAACATTAAAAGATGCTATTTTCATACTTCCCTCTTTTTAAAAAAGGGACTTTAATAATTAAAGTCCCCTCAATCTAAATTACTTATTAAATTAAGCAGCTAAGAATAAATGTTTAAATAATAAACACCAAATTAAGTCTAACCAACCGACAAAAAGGCCAAAGAAGGTAACAACAATGGCGATGATTAAGCTAATTAAGCCCTTTTCTTTGAAAAATTTAGACCATCTTACTAAAATTTCAACGACCCAGTTAACAACAGGAATCAATAATAAGATGATTTGAATTAATCTAGATTGAGAATTAAACCATTTTAACATTTGACATTTCTCCTTATTCCGAATTATTATACTCTATTAATAAAAATTTAGCAATCTTATTTGCAATTACTGTCAGGACAATCGACCTGTGAACAATCTGAACAATCTCCAGTTGTACATGTGCAATCATGTCCACAATGATGATGGTGTTTTGAACAATCTTCATCTTCGCAATGTTCATCTTCAACAGGATTTAAAATACCATTTTGATAATCGTCAAATATTTTATTTATATAATCAGTTTCTGAAGATGAACTATCATCAACAGTTGTAACATTACCATTCTCATCCATTTTAAAAACTAAAGCCGAATTTCCTGTTTCATCACTTGGATCAACAACAAATAAATAACGGGTATTGTATTCTTGACTATTAAATGAAAATAAAAGTTCAAATTGAATTTCCTTGTTATTTTCATCGATTAAAGTAATATATTCTTTTTCTTGTGCCATTTTAATATCCCCTTTCCAAAAAAGTATCTAAAATAATAATAGCAGCCATTTTATCGACGATTTTCTTCCTTTTATTTCTAGAAAGATCAGCTTCCAACATACTTCTAGTAGCTTGTTTTGTCGACCATCTTTCATCAATAAGACTAACTTTAATATCTGGACATTTTTTTAAAATTAACTTAGCAAAATTTCTGCAATTCGTCGACATTTCAGATTCACTTCCATCCATATTCAAAGGTAAGCCTAATGCGATATGATCTATCTTTTCTAGTTTAACTATTCTTTCAACTTCTTGTAAAGGAATTTGCCAAGTTGGATCGTCAAAGCGGAATTCTTCATATCCTGAAGAGATAATTCCAGTTCTAGATATCGCTATTCCTAATGTCTTTGTTCCTAAATCTAAACCTAATGCGCGCATCAAATATTCTCCTTAAAACAATTATAAGCTATTTCGAGATTTGAAGTGTTAGAAAAGCCTCCAAATGCCATATCAGGTTTTCCACCACCTGAACCATTTAATTTACTAGCAACTAATTTAACTAGCATTCCTGCTTTCAAAGTGTTTGAAATCAAATCTTTGCTTAATCCAACTCCAATTTCAGATTTATTTTCTTTGATGTTTAGTACTAAAATTGCTGAATTAGGTGAAGATATAATTCCTTGAATTAAATCGACAATTTGCGTATGAGTAAAGTTGCTAACTTTAGCTAAATATACATCTTTGTTATTAATTATCTGTTTATTAGATTTAACTTCTTGAATATAATTTGAAACAATCTTACCTTGTAAAAGTTCAATTTGTTTATTCAATTCTTCTTTTTCTGAATTCAAAGCGGACAATTTAGCTAAGATTTCTCTATCGGATTTGACATTTAAACTTCTAGCGATATCTTTCAATTCCAAATCTTTATTTTTCATATATTCGTAAGCGTTAATAGATGTATAACAAGTTACTCTTCTAATTCCGCTAGCGATAGATTGCTCACTTCCAATAACAAATACACCTATATCTTGGCTGTTATTAACATGAGTTCCTCCACAGAATTCTTTAGAAACATCCCCAAATGAAACAACTCTGACTTTAGAAGAATATTTCTCATTAAATAAATGCATAGCATTTAATTTTTCCGCCTCTTTTAAATCCATAACTTTAGTTTCTTGTGGAATTTTACTAGCTATCCATAAGTTGACTTGTTTTTCAATCTTATCGATTTCCTCATCTGTCAATTTCCTATTTAAAGTAAAGTCAAACCTCATAACTTTATCATCTTCATATGAACCCGCTTGATGACAATCTTTAGAGACGATTTGCTGTAGTGCTGCTTGAAATAAATGAGCGGATGAATGGTTTCTTCTAATTAATTGACGTCTATTAAAATCAGGCATTAAAGTAAACTTATCACCTAGATTTACTTGACCATATAAAACTTCAACGTGATGTAAGTTTTGTTTGTTTGGTGAAGGAATAACCATATTTACTTTTAAGTTTGTAGATTCATTTTTAATTTCACCGATATCATTAACTTGACCACCACTTTCAGCATAGAAGTTAGTTTTATCAAAAACGATATCGCCATAATCATCTATGCTTTCAACTTGCTTGCCATCTTTAAAAATACCTATGACTTTGCTTTCTAAAATTTCATCTTCATAAATAAATTCACTAGGTAAATTAAATTCCATAAGGTCTTTATCTTGAGCTTTGAAAGATTCAAGTTTACCTCTAGCTGCTCTAGCTTTTTGTTTTTGTTCTTCCATAGCTTTTTTATAACCATCAACATCGACCTTCTTGCCTTTTTCAGAAGCGATTTCAAGAGTTAATTCAAAAGGAAAGCCATATGTATCATATAGTAAGAAAGCGTCTTTTCCATCTAAAAAATCACTAGAAGACAAATAGCTATTTAAAAGATTTTCACCTTGTTTTAACGTTTTAGAAAATTTCTCTTCTTCAAAAAGAATCATCTTAGAGACTTTTTCTTGTTGTGAGTATAAATATGAATAATAATGAGACATTGTCTTACAGACAACTTCGACTAAACTAGATAAGCTTCCGATAGGTAAATTTAACTTATTAGCATATCTAATCGCTCTTCTAACTAACCTTCTTAAAACATATCCTCTTCCTTCATTAGAAAAATACGCTCCATCAGCCAAAGCGAAAGTAACTGATCTAATATGATCGGCTATGACTCTATAAGCAAGTTTATTATCTTGATAAGAAACGTTGGCTTTAGCTTCAATCGCTTTAATAATCGGTATAAATAAGTCAGTATCAAAATTAGTTTCGACACCTTGAAGTATACATGCAAATCTTTCTAATCCAGCTCCTGTATCGATGTTTTTATGTGGCAACTCTTTATATTGATTTCTTGGTAAAACACCAGGTTGACAATTGTATTGAGAAAAGACAATATTCCATATTTCAATATAACGATCGTTATCTTCATCGTTATAAATTAATTCGACACCTTTATTTTCTCTATCGTATTTTTCGCCTCTATCAAAATAAATTTCAGTATCTGGGCCACCTGGGCCTTCACCTATTTCCCAGAAATTTGATTTTAATGGAATAAGGTGATCTTCTAACATACCGTTTTTAATCCAAAGATTTTTAGTATCTAAATCATCTGGATAATAAGTTATATATAGTTTCTCTTTAGGAAGAGCAAACCATTTTTCATCTAAGAGAAGTTCGCACGCCCAAGGTATGACTTCATTTCTAAAATAATCGCCGATAGAAAAATTACCTAACATTTCAAAAAAAGTATGATGTCTAGAAGTGTGACCGACATTTTCAATATCGTTAGTTCTTATGCATTTTTGCGCGTTAACTAACCTTCTATATTCTGGTCTTAAACTGCCATCAAAATATTTTTTTAATGCCGCTACACCAGCATTAATCCAAAGCAAAGTAGGATCGTTTTGAGGAATTAAATTAGCAGAAGGTTCAATATGATGACCTTTAGATACAAAAAACTTCAACCAAGTATCTCTAATTTCATCAGAAGACATTTTTCTCATATATTTTCTCCTTTAAGCAAATAAAAAAGCACTTATGATTTAGGAACGAAATAAATCCGCGGTACCATCCTAATTCACTTTTTCAGTGCCCTTAATTACAATCTAACACGATTAATGGTCCCTAGGTGAGTGGCTTAGGAAAATTCCCTTCTTTCACTTTCAAACAGGACAATATTATTTTATGAATACTAATTAAATATTTCAAGGGTTATAATTAATTGAGGATAAATTTATGGATGAAAAAACAATTGAAAGTATTAAAGTATTAAACAAGATGATTCTCGAAGCGAATAAAATCGTCTTTTTTGGAGGGGCTGGAGTATCTACTGAATCTAACATTCCAGATTTTCGTTCAGCTAGTGGAATTTTCACTAACAATTTATCTGCGGAAGAAATTGTCTCTGGTAGATATTTTTATGCACATACAGATAAATTTTATGAATTCTACAAATCAAAAATGATGTTTTTAGATGCTAAACCAAATATGTGCCATATCAAATTAGCCCAATTGGAAAAGAAAAAAGATTTGACAATTATCACTCAAAATATCGATGGTTTACATCAGCTTGCTGGAAGTAAAAATGTCATTGAACTTCACGGTAGCATCCATATTAATCACTGTTTAAATTGCCATAAAGAATTTTCTAGTAGCTATGTCAAAAATTCAATTGGAATTCCAAGATGCGATAAATGCAACGGAATAATTAAACCCGATGTAGTTTTATATGGAGAAAGTTTGAATTACAATTCAATTACAAAAGCCATCAACAGCATCTCTAGCGCCGATTTACTTATAGTAGGTGGTACTTCTTTAAAAGTCTATCCTGCCGCTTCATTTATAGATTATTTTAATGGAAAAAACAAAATCTTAATAAATCTAAACGACAATCCATTGAAAGATTTCTTATATATTAACAATAAAATAGGTGAAGTCTTTTCTAAGCTGGAATTCTAAATAAACTTATTTATTGCATCTTTATTAGATTATCCAATTCATCGATTTCATTTTGAAGATTTATTCCTTCTATTCTCTGATTTATCGATTTTATTAAATCCAAATTAATTCTATCTAAAATATCAAAATTCAAAAAATCAAACTGATAGAAATTTTTCTCTGCGTAAAACATATAACCATTTAAATTAGATACGACATCAGCTTTTTGATAATTGAAAATAATATACTGCTTATTTGATAAATTTAAATAATTTTTAAAATTAAAATTAAGATGATTTTTTAGACAAACATCTAAAAGTTCATTGAAACTATATTTGTAGATATTTGGATTTGTTTTAACTAACGATGTTTCTTTTTTATATGCGGAAATAATATCTTGGTCTGGGAATTTAATTAAAGATAAATTAAAGTCAATAAGACTAGAGAGGTTAACTATCATTTCGAGGTTCAATTTATATATCAAATATAAATCTATTTCATTTTGATAATTTAAATCTATTTCTATCGACTTTTTTAAGCCTAAATATTGGTTAAAATAACCCTCTAAAAAACTTCCTTTATATTTTGTAGATATTTTAATAAGAAGCTTATTATAAACACTTTCAATATTTGAAAGATAATTTAAATATTTAGAATAATCTTTTTTAACTTTATGCGTTCTAGTTAATTGATTGTCTAATTTAAATTGCCTACTAGCAGTAATTAGAAGATTAACTATCATAGTTTGATAGACATAAAAATATTTAGAATCTAAATTAGAATAATCTATTAAATTTAAAAAACTATCTATATTTTCATAAATCAGCTTATATTGATAACCTAATTCAACTTTAATAGTATCAAGTAAATTTCTACCTAACAAAATAGGAATATTAGCGTTAATTAAATCAGTTAATGAGCTATATTTTGTATGTAATTTATCTAGCTTAGCCATAATTTGAAAATTTTTCTGAGCTATTTTATAAGAAAGGTTAAGCTTAGGTTTATCTATTTTATTTAATCTATAATTATGATAAAACCTATAATTAATTAAATCATATGAGGACTCAAATAAAGGAATATTGTATCTAGTAAATTCAATATTGCGATTTAAATTAGCTAAACTTAACCCAGTTAAAATCATCTTCATTCTCAATAAATTAACATAAGAAAAACTAGAATTAGAAATTATATCTTCTAAAAAAGGAAGGCTAACAAGATAAACCGAATACATCATTTTATCTAAGTAAGGAAGCTCTCTTTTACCTTTTAACTTACTTAAATAAGCTAAATCCAATTTGACTTTGTGATATATTGATAAAACATCTTTATTTAAAATACCTAGTTTAGCCATATTAATCTAAATTTAACCTTTCTAAAGATTCATCAGTTCTAAACTGAGCGTAATATAGTTTTTTATAGATTCCATTTTTCAAAGAAAGAAGCTCATTATGGGTTCCTTTTTCAAGAATTTTACCATGGGAAATAACTGCAATTTCATTAGCGGATTTAATTGTTGATAACCTATGAGCAACTACGATAGTAGTTCTCCCTTTACAAAGTTCATCTAAAGCCGCTTGAATTAAAGCTTCAGTTGAATTATCTAATGCTGAAGTAGCTTCATCTAAAATTAATATCTTTGGATTTTTTAAAAAGACTCTAGCGATAGCTAACCTTTGTTTTTGACCACCAGAAAGTCTAACGCCTCTTTCACCTACTTCAGTCATAAATTGTTCCGGTAATTCCATAATATAATCATATAATCTCGCTTTTTTACTAGCTTGAATTACTTCTTCATCGCTGGCATTTAGATTTCCATATAAGATATTTTCTTTAATCGTTCCATTAAACAAAAAGACATCTTGTTGAACTATGCCGATATTTTGCCTTAGTGAAGCCATAGTTAAATCGTTAATATTATTCCCGTCAATTAAAATTTCCCCACTATCAATCTTATAAAAGCGCGGGAGAAGATGACAAATAGTAGTTTTACCACCACCAGAAGGACCAACTAAAGCAATTTTTTCACCTGGATTAATAGTCAAATTGATGTTTTGAATAACCTGTTTATCAATAGAATAGTGAAAATTGACATTTTTAAATTCAATTTTACCTTTAATATCAGTTAATTCTTTAGCGTTAGGTGCATCTTTTTCAATATCTTCATCCATAACCTGACAAAATCTTTTAAAACCAGTTACACCATCTTGAAATTGTTCAGTAAAGTTAATTAAGGTCGTTAACGGATTGATAAATAAGTTAATAGAAACGATAAAAGCCGCTAATACATCATAAGTGATAATCCCATATGCCATAAATAAAGCGCCGGCACATAAAACAATAAGGTTAAATAAATCAGTTACAAAGCTAGTAGAAGATTGAAATTTACCCATAGCTTTATATGCTTTTGATTTTGCCTGCAAAAAAGATTGATTAGAAACTGCAAATTTCTTTTCTTCTTCTTTTGAATTGTCGAAAGCCTTTGTCACTCTAATTCCAGTAATGGAATTTTCCATTGAAGCATTGATACTTGCTATAGATTTTCTCGATTCCATAAACGCTTGTGCCATACCGTGTTTAATCTTAGCAACAATAAAAATTACAACGGGGACAACTGCAAAAATTATAAGTGTCAAATAGACGTTTAACGTCATTAAATAAACAAATGTCGCCACTAACATAAATCCTGAAATAAAGAAATTTTCTGGGCCGTGATGAGCTAGTTCAGAAACATCTTGTAAATCGTTAGTCATTCTCGACATAATTCTGCCAGTCTCGTGATTATCATAATATTTAAAAGGCAACTTTTGCAGGTGAGAAAACATATCTTTTCTCATGTTTGCCTGCATCATAGTTCCCATTACATGGCCTTTATATTGAACGAAATATCTCAATAACATTCTTATAATATATAAAGCTAAAATAACTATCGATAAAATAACTATCATCATTATATCCTTATTTGGAATGTATGTTTTTAACATATATCTAGTAACGATTGGATAAACCATAGCGATAGCGGAAATAAAAAACGAAGCTATCATATCTAGACAAAATAATTTTTTATATGGTCCATAATAGGAAATAAATCTTTTAAAAAGAGAAATTTTTTTATTGTCTTTTTTCTTTTCCATAATTTTACTTACTCCAATTTAGTTAGCTATTTTATAAGTCAAACTAAGCGTTAATATTATATAAAATTTAACGGTAGTTTTATAGTTAGATTAACCTAATTTAAAAACTTGTCATATATAAGACCAGCATGTTAAGTGATAAAATAATATTATTAAAGGAGATTTCTATGTTAGAAAAAAATTGCGCTTATTGTATGAAAGATGAAAATCCAGAATTATATGGGAAATTCGGATATCGTATTGCTGATTTAAAAGCTTCAACTGTCTATGTTTTTAAAGAACAATCTCATAAAGGTAGAGTCATTGTCGCCTATAAAGATCACGTTGATGATATCAGTCAACTTTCCGATACTGATTTACTAGATTACATGAAAGATATTAAAAACGTAGCTAAGGCTATTCACAAAGCTTTTAATCCTGATAAGATTAATTTTGGAGCTTATGGGGATACTATGCATCACCTTCACTTCCATTTAGTACCAAAATATCATGAAGATAGCTTTGAATGGGGTTCAACTTTCGCCATGGATCCAAATAGAAACAAGATTCAAGATGAAGCTGAACTTCAAAAAATCGGTGATGAAATCTTAAAATATCTTGAAAAATAACTAAATTTTACCAATTAAAAAGTGCTATAACTCTATTAATAAGTTAGAATTTATAGCACTTTTTTTATTAATAGCCTAACAATTCTTTAAGTTCTTTAACTAGTTTTTCCATTCTTCTAACAACAGCTAAGAATGGTTCTTTAGTAGTTAAATCGACACCTGCTTGTTTAACTTCATTAATTGGATAATCACTTCCACCGCTTTTTAATAGTGAAATATATCTATCAAATGCCCCTTCAACATTGCTATTTACTTGACTATAGATTTCTAAAGAAGCCGCAAAAGAAGTAGCGTATTGATATACGTAAAATGGAGAATAGAACAAATGAGGAATATAAGCCCAAACTAATGGCTTATAAATTTCTTCCTTAATATCAATTCCATAATAAGTCATATATAATTCGGCCATTTTATTTGATAAAACTTCATAATTTATAGGCTGATTTTCTTCAACTAATTTTGAAATTTCTAACTCGTATTGAGCAAATAGAGTTTGACGATAGAAAGTAGAAGCAATCTCATCGATAGATTTTTGTAGTAACGATATTTTGTCTTCTTTTGAAAGATTATCTTGTTTTAACAAATAGTCTAACAAATTGTGTTCATTAAATGTCGAAGCAATTTCTGCAACAAAAATAGTATAGTTTTGCTTTAATAACGGCTGAGTTTCCATTGAATATAAAGTGTGAATTGAATGTCCAGATTCATGAGCAATAGTAAAAGCATCATCAAGTTTACCTAAGAAGTTTAACAGGATATGAGGTTTTACTCCACCTCCACCATTTGAATAAGCCCCTGTTCTTTTTCCTTCAGAAGGATAAACATCAATTCTACCTTCTTTGCTAACTTCCCTAGCCTTATTTTGAAAATCTAATGGGAATCTTTCAATGGATTTATAAAATAAATCTAAACCTTCTTCATAAGTAATATTCTTATTTGATTTAGCAAGTTGAAGGAAACGATCATAAGAGCGATGATGTTTTAAACCTAAAGCTTTAGCCCTAATTTTATAATATTCTTTTAACGGAGCAGAATTTTTAGAAGCAACTTCAACTAAATTTTCATAAACGCTAACTGGAATTTGATTAGATTCAAGATGAGATTCAACAATAGAAGAATAACCTCTTGATTTAGTGTTAGCTAACTGAGCTTGTAAGCCTAATGAATAAATTTCAGCATAAGTATTTTTGTGTAAATCAAAATATTTATATAAGCCTCCAAAAATTATTTTTCTATCTTCAGCAGAAGAAGCTTCTTCAATTAAGGAAGTCCAATTAGAAACGTTAACTTCTAAATTGTCTCCATTAGATAATTTAACGGTATTTGAAATATAATCTGATACAGATAAAGTTGAATATAGATTACTAGCAACTCCGCTTACGCCATTATAATAAGAAAGAATCTTTTCTTTATCAGGAGTTAAAACGTGTTTTTCCCCGTTAAATAACTTAGTGAAAATAAAACTATAGTCGTTAAATTCAGGGTGTTTATTTAAAAATTCATCAATTTTCGCTTTACCTAAACTTAGTAATTCAGGATCAGCATAGCTAGTTATAGAAATTAGCTCTCTTAAACTAGCTTCAACTTTTGCTTCGATAGAATTAGCTTGAATATCTCTTCTATCCAAATCAGCTTTACTTGCAGCATATGTATATAACTTATTTAACAATCTTTCTACTTCTCTTTCGGAAGTTAAATAAGCCATTAAAACATTTTCATCGTTTAATTTGCCTTGATAATTAGCAAAATTAGGAATTAATTTTTTCAAAGCTTCAAAATCTGAATTAAATTCCTCTTCATTTTTATAAATGTCGGTTAAATCCCATGTATATCTCATTATTTTCCTCCTTTGAATAAATAAATTTTAACACATTTAAACTTTCTTTTCTTGTAAAAAGCCGCAATAATTTCCCACTTGGCATTTTCCTTTTATTTCAAAGCCTAAACTCTGATAATACTCTAGCAATTTTTTATTATGTATATCTGAATCTAATCTAAGTGAAACCAAGTGATTTTTCTTAGCAAATTTGCAAGATGAATCAATAATAAATTTCCCTACGCCTTTATAAGCTAAATCACTTACTAAATTATGAATATACAAACTTTTTGATTTATCTAACCATCTATCATCATTTAGAAGAAAAACAACTGAGCCGACAATTTTTCCATCGCATTTAACTAGATACAATTTTCCTTCTTGCTGCATCATATTAAAATAATTTAAATCAAAAATATCTAAATAATTCGTTTTATTCCACTGGGAAATAGAATTTTCATCCATCCATTTGATTCTTTGACGAATTATATCTATCAGTTTAGTTAAATCGTCATTATTTGCTTGAAATAACTTATACATCATTGTTTTTTAAAATTCTATATAAGCTTGTTCGGCCTATTTTTAAAATTCTTGCTGCCTGTGATTTATTTCCTTTAGCGAGTCTTAAAGCTTGAATTACATTTTTAAATTTTACTTTATCCATATCTAAATTTCTAGTATCTATACTTTCAATCGGTGTCTTTTCTTCATATGATAAACAAATTTGTTTGATATCAGCTATCGAAACATTTTCTATTTCAGACAATTCAAAAAGTATTTTATTTAATTCAGTTTGACCTTGGCTAAAATTGAAATTTTCAAGATAATTTATTTCCTGATTAGTTAGTTTTAATTTATAATTATCGAGCTTTTCTCTAATAATTTCCTTTTTATTAATGGAAGAATTAAAATCTTCAAGATATATTTTTTCAATTGGAAATCTCGAATTATTTAAACTTTTAGAGTCTTTTAAGTTAATAAATACAATCTTATTTACAAGATATAAACTCCCTTGATAAATAAAATTTAATATTTTATTTAAATTATCCAAATTAATTTGATCAACATCGAGAATACAAATAATTCTTTTTGAAAATAATAAAGGTGATGAATTTGAAAAAAGATACTTTAGATTTTTTTCTTCATTTAAATTTGAACCATTAAATATCAAAACCTCAGAATTCAACTTAAAATTTTTATTCATTAAATCTAATAAATATTTAGCGTATTCAAAATCTGAAGTTATCATTTCAATTGGAAAAGACGTCAAATAACATTTTTCTAATTCTTTCTTAGTTTTTAAACTTACAAAGTAATTGTCAATGTTATTTTGTGGCAAAAATTTGAGCTTTTTAGATAAAATATACCTTGTTTTAATAGCGACAAACTTCTCTTTATCCAAAGTAAAAAACATGTTGTAAATATCAATTAAATAATTTTCAAAATGAATGGTAAATTCTGTGTCTTTTTTATTTAATAAACTTTTTAAATTCTTTTTTATAAATTCATCTATCTCCGCAATTTTAAAATCGAAAGTTATTCTTTTAATAAACAATTTATTTTGCCTATATAAATATACGTTTAATTTTTCATCAGCTAAATATGCATCGAGTATCTTTTCTTTTAACAGAGTGTTTTTTAAAGAAATTAAAACATCTTTCGCTTTTAGATACGCTTCTTTTAAAGAAAAATACGAGGTTGTTATTATTTTAGAATCAATCTTATTTTCTTTTAAAAATCTATATGTATTTAAATCTGAATAAATGTGTTTAAAACTTTTAATATATTCTATTTTCTGAATTATTTCTTCCGTTTTATCTATCGTTAAAATATTAAACTTGTAACTAGTCTGTTCAGCTAATTTTTTAGCATCTTTAGTAATATTAGAAAATCCTATTAATAGCGAATTTGAAATATCAGATAAATCGATATCTTCTATTAAATCGTAAATAGAAACTTCAATATTTACTATCGGAACTAGTATTTTCTCTTTAATATAAAGATAATTTCCACCTCTAGCTAATACGATATCGATATTGAGCTTATTTATCTTTTCAACTAGTTCTGATTTAGTTAATTTATATCCAGGTAAATAGATTATTTCATCTCCTATCTCTTTACTTAACTTCAAAATCAATTCATCCATCTCTTTATACGAGGAAACTATTAGCATTTTCATACCAATATTATATAACATGTTTCAAAATGAAACACTTTTTTTATATTTTAATATTAATTTTCTATTGCGAAATATTTAAAATTATTTCTTGAAAGGAGAAGTTAACTAGACTCAATTGTTCTTAGTTGTTAAATTTTATGGAAATATTAGATACGTTTAAATTTGCGCTTGATGCTATCTTACCTATCATTTTATTAATTTTATTAGGCTACATTTTAAAAAGAATTCACTTTTTAACAGATGGCTTTTTAAAAGTCGGAAACTCTTTTGTTTTCAATGTCTGTTTACCTTGTTTACTATTTTATAACGTCTACTCTATCGAATCTTTTGAAAGCATAGATTGGAGTGTTGTTCTCTATTCTGAAATATGTATTATTCTCGCTTTTGTTATCGGTGCTTTATGTTGTAAATTCTTTGTTAAAGACCCAAGACAAAAAGGAGTTATTTTACAATGTGTATTTCGTTCCAATTACGCAATAATCGGCGTTTCTTTAGCTACTTCATTAGGTGGAACTAATGGTCAAGCTATCGCCGCTTTACTTTCTGCTTTTTCAATTCCAACCTTTAATGTCTTAGCTGTTATATCTTTAACTATGTTTGACACTAATCAAAATGAAAACGAAAAAACCTCTTTAGGTAAACACCTTTTAAAAACTTTAAAAGGCGTTGTTACTAACCCGCTAATTATCGGTGTTGTTATCGGTTTAGTCGTTTTAGGAATTAGATATGCTATTCCTACTAATAGCGATGGCAGCTTAGTTTTCTCTTTAGAAAGAGATTGTAAATTGTTTTTTAAATGCGTTACTGATTTAGCTAATATTGCTTCTCCACTAGCTTTAGTTGTTTTAGGTGGTATGTTTGATTTCTCAACTGTTAAAGGCATGCTTAAACCAATTATTGGTGGAACTTTATCAAGAGTCTTAATCGTTCCATTGATTGGTATTGGCGGAGCAATTATTCTTTCTAAATATACCAATTTAATAAACTTCGATGAATCTGTCTATCCTGCGCTAATCGCTTTATTTGCTTCACCTGTCGCTGTTTCTAGCGCTATTATGGCTGAACAAATGAATAACGATGGTAAACTAGCAAGTCAACTAGTCGTTTGGACTTCCCTATTTTCTATTATAACTATCTTTGGATTTATTGTCGTTTTAAGATCAATGGCTTTGCTTTAATAAGCTAAGGCTAATTTTAATGCCTGTTGCCATTTTTTAATAAGCTCTTCTTGTTTACTAGCATCGATTTTTGAAATGAAATTTGTGCTAGGAACTGGAAGGCTTTTTATTTCCTTTAATGTAAATAAATTAGAAGTAATTCCTGAAAGATAAGCAGCTCCTTTACTAGTAAGTTCAAAATCTAACGGCCTAATTATATTCATGTTTAATAAATCAGCTTGAAATTGCATCAAAAAATTATTTTGACTAGCTCCACCATCAACTCTAATTTCTTTTAATGAAGATAAAGTGTCTTTTTCCATCGCTTTAATTACATCGTAAACTTGATAAGCAATAGCTTCTAAACAGGCTCTAACAATATGGCTTTTATTAACGCCTCTAGTTAATCCGGTTATTATTCCTCTTGAACTAGAATTCCAATATGGAGCTCCTAAACCAACAAAGGCTGGTACAATTACTACATTGTTAGAATCTTTTACTTCTAAGGAAAGTTTTTCAGATTCACTAACATTAGAAATTAAACCTAATTCATCTTTTAACCAAGATATCAATCCCCCTCCCATAAATACACTTCCTTCTAAAGCGTAATTAGGTTTATTATCTAACGAACACGCTAAAGTAGTTAGCAATCCGCTTTTGCTATTAATTAATTCACTTTCAGTATTCATTAATAAAAAACATCCTGTTCCATATGTCACTTTGACTTTAGAATTATCTAGGCAAAGTTGTCCAAATAATGAAGCTTGCTGATCTCCACTTACACCAGTAATTGGCACCTCCATTCCAATAATATCTTTACTAGTTAATCCAAAATATGAACCTGAAGGTTTAACAATAGGTAAAATATCTATCGGTATATTAAATAAATCGCATAATTGCTTATCCCAAGTTAAACTGTGAATATTAAATAACATGGTTCTTGAAGCGTTAGTATAATCGCTAGCATATATTTTTCCTTTAGAAAGAATATACATTAAATATGTATCTATCGTACCTAAGCCTAATTCACCTTTTTTGGCGAGTTCAGCAACTTCTTTAACATTATCAAAAAGCCATTTTATTTTAGTTGCTGAAAAATACGGATCGATTTTCAAACCTGTTTTTGAATAAATCAAATCATTGCAACCATCTTTTTCTAATTGTTTACAATAGTCTTGACTTCTACGACATTGCCAAACAATCCCATTATATAATGGTCGTCCATCTTTTTTATCAAAAGCGACTATTGTTTCCCTTTGATTAGTAATTCCAATACATTGAATTTCGTCATAGCCGATATTAGTTTGATTTACAACATCAGATATAACTTTTCTAACAGTTTGAACGATTTCTTTAGGATCGTGTTCAACATAACCTACTTTAGGATAATATTGTTTAAAATCCTGTTGTGATTTATAAATTAAATTGCACTTATTATCGTATAAAATAGCTCTAGTTGATGTTGTTCCTTGGTCAATTACTAAAATATATTTCATAAATATCACCTAAAATTATTATAGGTTATTTATACTTTTTTTAAAATCATAAGAAAAGACCCCCCATTTAAATTTGTCAATTGTATTCATAAAAAAACTTTAATTTTGCAAAATTAAAGTCGCTTAAATATGTTCTTTTAAAAATCTTATTTATTAATAAGACCTCTATATCTAGCTAAATATGTAATTGGATCTAATTCAAAATTATCTTCTATCGCTCCTTTAACTCGATAAAATTTAACATCTGTTGAATTGATATTATATAACCTATAAACAAAGTAAGTTTTTGATAATTCTTTAGATTTATTAACTTCACTTTTAGAAACTGGAAATTCTATATCGTATTTACATGAAGTTGACTTTACTTCTATTTGAATAGGTGTTGGTTTAGAATCAATTAAATCGAAAGATTTTATATCAAAACCAAACGAATCTGAACGAGAAGATACCCATTCAATTTTATCGGCATAATTAGCTAAATTAGATTTAATTAACCTTTCTTTTTCATAAGAAAGAATCAATTTTTCACCTAATAAACCAACGCGGAGGTCCTCTTTACATTTCTTTAAATAATCTATTTTATTTAATAGTGGATTTGTCAATCTTCTAAACTTGTAAGTTCTATCTATTTTAGGGACAACTTGAATTAATTTTCTATTAAAATCATTGGGAAAAACCCCATTTTCATCTAAAACATCTTTAATTAATTTACTAGCTTTATCAACGTTAAATTTAGGATTGTTATAACTATCTTCATATGCGAGGACTTCTTTAACAATATCTTCATAATTAGAATATGAAAAATAGCTAACTATCTCATCATATATATTTGTAAGAGTCTCTAAATCGTGAATCAATTCATCTTCACTAAATTTGTTTGAAGGATAATATTTAGAAATTATAGTAGTTTTTTCATACCCTTTTCCGCGGTTAGAATCAGTATTTAAATCAATTGGCTTGTTAGAAAATTGGTGTAAATCCGCAATTTCTTTTAAAAAATAATCACCGACTAACTTAGCAGCTTTGTACTTGTTAGATTTATATGCACTAGTAAAATAAGTGATTCCTTGCATCAAAACAAGGTAAAAGCCACGCATATCTTTTCTAAATAGATAGCATATATATAAACCATCTTGAGTACTAATAGCGATATTTTTATTTAAAATAGAAATCCACGGGTTAAATGACTTAACGCCTTGACCAATAGAACCTTTAACTATTAAATCGTTCCTATTTAAAATCTTGCTAATTTCATTAGGTAAAAGCCTCGTTAATTTATCGTAAACATCTGAAGAATTACTAACTAACTTTGGCAACAAAAGATAATTATCCAATATATCTTGAAACAGCTTTTGCATAATAAAATGTTATTTTAAAATATTTTTCTCAATTAATTTCTTTTTTAAATCATTATATTCTTCTTCAGTAATCATTCCTTTTTCATATAAGCTATTTAATTCGGTTAAATCGCTACTTAAATTTTTAGATTTAGAAATGCCATTTACATCTTCTTCAGTATCCATTACTAAAATCAATATTCCTGAAATAACATTGACTAAAAGTAAATTTAACAAACCATATAATATTGCTTGATTTTTACTCATACCTCTATTTAAAGCTTTAAAAGTAAAAACAGCAATAACAATACTAGCTATCAATAAAATGCTTAAAATAATTATAAATGCAACATAAGTGTTAATTACCATCTGAATTTCAGATTGATTAATGCTAGGATCTTGTATAGTAGCAAATATTACTGCTAATGAAATTATTAAAATTAGCAGCGCTATTGAAAAACATATAATAGACAAAACAATAAAGACTTTAGCTGCAGTTTTCATTATTTTTCACCTCCAAGTAATTTCTTTCTTAATTCCTGATATTCATCTTCAGTAATTGTGCCAACTTTTCTTAATTTATCAAGCTCATTAAGCTTTGTTTCTAAATCAGATATTGAAGTAGTTTCATAGCTGTTATTAAAATCAGAATCTTTCAAACACAAAATTAAAATTCCAGCAATTATATTAACAATTATCAAGCTTGCAATACCCCAACCTATTATTTCATGCTTAGATGAAGCTGTATTAAGTTTTCTATAAGTCATAATTCCAATAAATAGAGATAATAACGTATAAATAATTCCAAAAAACCAAGTATAATAAAACGTAGAAACAGCCGAAACCATACCTAAGATTAAAAACACTTTTGCAGCGGTTTTCATAAAAATACCTCCGATATTTCTAAAGTAACATTTTTTGTCTTTAATTTCAATTAAAAAATATATAACGTCTATTTTTTACAATAATTAGCTTCGGTTTTTAATTCGCCATAAATATCTTAATTATAAAATATCTACAGCTTCTTTCTTTGAACTTTATAGACAACTTGACTAACTAAAGAAGTTGGAACTAATTTAGCTAAAAATCTTACTAGCTTAATTTCAAATTTTGGAACGATATAAAATTTTCCTTTTTCAAATTTCTTTATAGTATATTTAGCAATCTTACTACTATCAGCCTCTTTTAATTTAAATTTTACATTTGCTACTGAACTAAAGTTAGTTTTTACTGGTCCTGGACATAAAATGCTTATTTTAACGCTTGATTTTTTCTTTTTTAACTCTTGATTAACCCCTTCAGATAGTCTAACAACATAACTTTTACTAGCATAATAAGTTGCCATTAATGGACCTGGAAGAAAACCAGCGATAGATGCGACATTTAATATCTTACCAAACTTTCTCTTTTCCATTTGAATTAAATATAACTTAGTTAAAATATGATAAGCGATAATATTTGTATCTATCATAGAAAGTTCTTTATCTAAACTAGTAGAATCAAAATATCCACAATCGCCAAAACCAGCATTATTTATTAAAATATCAACATCGCGATATCGATTAACTAAGTTTTCACAATTTTCTTCTTTTGATAAATCCAAACTAACTATTTCAATTTTAGAATTGCTTTTTTCTAATTCCAATTCTCTTTTCAATTTATTTAATTTATCGATATTTCTCGCAACTAAAATTAAATCACAGCCTTTTGAATAATAAATTTTAGCAAACTGTTTACCTAACCCTGAGGAAGCCCCAGTAATCAATACTTTCATTTTGTTTCTCCTAGTTATGTTTTCAAATATATTTTATCACTCTTTCTAATCGCTTGAATTTTTCAATTAAATAACATAATATATATAACGTTTTAGGAGAAATAAAAAAATGAAAATTACTAAATTATTATTGTTACCACTTGCTATTATTAGCTTAGTAAGCTGCGATAACCAACAACCAACCACAAGCTTATCTAGCTCTTCTAGTTCTAATCAAGATTTTAATCAAAATATAAATCTAACTATTGAACAGATAGATGAATCATTGAAAATAGATGTCAGTTTAACTGGTACTATCAATCTATCAAATACTAAATATGAAATTTACAATAGCAATAATGAATTAATTTCAAGTGTTGATAACGTCTTAGAAGATATGGAAATTGAATTACCTAGACATGGTAAATTCACTTTAGTAGTTAAAAACAAAACTGATAACACAACTTATTTAAAAAACAATTTTACTCTTGATGTTGCTGAAATTAACATCGGCTATTTACGTGCAACTGCTCCAGTTTCTATCTTTTCTTACCTTGCTTTACAAAAAGATATTCCATCTTATATTGTCCTAGATAGAGGTAGTACATATAAATGGGATTATCTTCCTTCTAACTGGCATTTAGTTCCTGGAATTAGAGAAAACTATCAAAATAATGATTTTGATTCTTTCCACAATAATGACCTTCCAGCTACTAGAACGTTTATTCGCGATTTAGTAACTGATTTACCAGATGTTAAAGTTAATCTTTATACTTGCGATGCTGATGAAACTGATATGGTTGTAGATATGTTTAAATATTTTAGTGAAGATAACTTTACTGTTAATTTCTTAACTGATGGTATTTGAACTAACTCAGCTTTTAGTGAAAATCTTAAAACTTACGATCAATATTTAACTTATAAAAATAACGTAGAAGATGTTTTAAAAAACATAAATAGCCGCCCAAATTACAATACTATTAACAATATTGAAGGTAACTTTGCTTTAGCTAGCATAAAAGACAACGTCAACTACTATGTTTACGATAAAGCTACTTTAATTAACAACGCTCAAGATGAACAATTAAAAGAACTAATCGATAAAACTTTAACTAAACTTTCATATCAAGAAATGTATGAAACTTTTAATAAGGATGCTAATTTAAAATCGAAATTTGAATATCTTTTTGGTACAAGATGGTCTAATAATGGTCAAGAAGAATCTGTTGCTGAACTTTTTGAAAAATCTAGTAAACCTAACTTAGTAATTTTAGGCACTTCCCCTTCAGTTGAAGATTCCTATAAATACAATTTTGAACAAACGATGAATTTTGTTATCGAAAATTACAGCGATACTTATGATATTTTCTATAAAGGTCATCCTGCTTACCCATCTAACGATGAAAGAGTAGACTATTTTAATAAAAATAACATCGTTGAATTACCTGGCTCAACTCCTGCTGAAATCTTGTTAACTTTCTATCCTGATGTCTATACTGGCGGATATTTAACTACCACTTTTCTTTCAGCTAAAGAAAATCAAATTATCTGCCTATTTTCAACAGAAGAAGAATTAAATAACAATTCAACTTATTCAGGCGTATTAAACTTATTTGAAAACACTACATTTGTTTTTGATGAGCTTGCTAAAAATTAATTGATAATCATTATTTAATTGAAGCGATATTTTATATAAAGCTTAAGCCAAGAAAAGCGGACCTTGAATTTTTGAATCAAGCTGCTTTTCTTTTTTATTGAAGCGTTATCTAGCCAACGTCTATATTGAAGCAATTTATCATCAGGTAAAAACATTAGAGTTTTTCTAGCTTTAGCAATAAAACCTAAATAGCGATCCCAAGGTATAGAATTAGCAACAATGTTTTTAGCATACATATTAATAAATGAAGTTTTAAAAGCCATGCACGCTCCATAAAACGTCGTTTTTATCATCATATTTATCAACGAAGACTTTTGATTAAAAGTCTCAAAGAAATTTAAAGAAGTAACATTATTATTTTCATCGATAATTTCAGCATTGTGATATATAACCTCTAATTTGGAGTTTGATTCAAAACAAGAACGTATTTTTTCTATTCTCCCTAATAGAGAAATATCATCTGAATCAGCAATTACAACAATTTCATTTTGACATTTAGAAAAAGCAAACTTCATATTTTCTTCAATACCTAAATTAGAGTGTTCAAAAATTTTAATAATAGGATATTCGTTTTGAAGCTGTTTAACTATATCTATTGTCTGATCGCTAGAATTATCATCACTTACTATTATTTCATCATCATTATTCAATTGTTTAGCAATAGAACTAAGAGCGCTGTAGATTGTTTTTTCCCTATTGTAACAAATCATTACCACTGATATTTTCATAAATTTATTACCTCATTTAGATTATCTTTAACATTCAAAATATCTATTTATTTTAGCATATTTTATGCCATATTAAATGATACTGGTAAGTCATCTGAAAGTTTTATTTTCACTTTTTTCGATTAAAAGACTACTAACGTTCACTTTTGTTTCCTTATTTATTATCTTTTTATATTATTCATTTTGATTGCTTTTTTGGTATTAAAATGAATAGCTTATTCGTAGTTTAAAACTAAAAAGTCATTTATGAACTATCGCTTCCTCTAAATTAAAATTGAATATTGTTTCATCACATTCAGTAATGAGTTCGCTTTCATAAGATTTTCAATAAATGCCTATATACAACGCTTTTAATATATTACGCACACTTATAGCGAAATGAACAACATATTTTTAATAAAATCCCCCTATTATTCCAACAATATATCTATATTATAGGGCAGCGTTTTAAAGATCACTAATTAATGAAGGAGACAAATAAATCGGCTTAATTTCAATCATTTTATCATTGGAGATATCTTTTTGAGAAAATAAAATTTTCCTTGATATTATGTGAGAATACTTTTCAACAAATAAATCTAATGATTTATGACTCTTTATATTTCCTGATTTTACCTCAATGGGGATTATTTTATTTTTATCACTTATTAAGAAGTCAACTTCATAAGGATGTTTGTTATTTTTTTCATACCAAGAATAATAAAATAAATCTCTGCCATTTGATTTTATAATTTGAGCTAAAGCATTTTCATATAAATACCCCAAATTAGCATCTAATTTATCACTTAGCAATTTGTTATAAATATTCTCGTCAATAAGGCTTTTATCATTAAATAGCATCGTGGTAAATAATCCTATATCGCTTAAATACAATTTAAATCGACTTAAATTCTTAGTTAAATTAAGTGTGATACTTGGTTCAGTTACGTTGTAACAAATTAATACGGTTTTTGAGTCAATTAAATCAAAAAGTAATTCTAAATCTTTATTTATTGGTCTTTTATTCACTGCTCTACTTAATAAAAATTTTCTATTATTTAACGCTAATTGGCTTGGAATTGCGTCGTAAATCATCGATATTCTACCACTATTATCAATCTTTCTAAACCATCTTTGTATAAGTTAATTATTTCTTTTTTAACTGCATCTATTTCGTTAAATGTTTTTTTGTTTAAAAATGCTTCTATCGACTGTGGCATTCCTCCAATAGCCATATAAAGTCTAAAATCTCTCATAAGTTTTCTATTTACTGAATTCCCTAATGGTTTATTAGATTTTAAAATTTCTTTAAATATTGAATAATCTATATTACAAGCCCAACAAAATTCTTCATAATCTAAAGGATAAACATCAATCTTCATTTCCTCTGAAGGAATTAGAATATCTTTAACATTTTTCTTTATACTTATTAATGATCCGGTTTCGATATAGTCATATCGACCATCTCCAACTAAATATTTTATCGCTTGTCTAGCTTTAGGACAAAATTGTATTTCATCAAAAATAATTGCAAATTCTCTTTCATATAGTTTTACCGAAGTTAATGCCTGCAATTTTAAAAAGAAAAAATCTAAATTAGACAAATCATCAAATAAATCAATAATACTTTTAGAGACGTTAGAAAAATCTATAAAAATACAGGATTTGTAATTTTCTTTTGCAAAATTTGTAGCAATTGTCGTCTTTCCTACACGACGTGCTCCCTCTAATAAAATTGCAATTTCCTCAAAATATTTAAGACATTAAAAAAGCGATGGCTTTCATTTTTCACCAAAATATCCTAGTCTTGGATGATTTTGGTGTTAACATCAATAAATAGCTTAAACTCTTTTGCGTACTCTTCCAAAGCTTTTTGGTCTTATTGATTTTGACCTCAAATTTTGATGTATTGATAATAAGGTAAACGTTAAAAATCGCAAAGCCAACAAATATATATAAAAGAAAACGTCTGCACACTCTTTTCAAAATGGCAGACATCGATTGTCATAATGCCTTTGTGCTATCGGATTGATACAAAACGACACCCCTACTAGTAAAACGAAACACTTACTATTTTTTGTGCACGATAGGAAAATTCATCCATGAAACGCTGCGCTTCGCCATCACTATCAACATATCCTTTTTCACATACTAATTTTAAATATTCTTCTCTATTCATTATTTTTGTCACTCCAATAAGGTAAAGGTCGCTACGACATCGTCGTTTCCTAATGCCTCTTCCCAATAAGTCAAATCATCGACATGCCCAAGCATCGTATAACTCCAGGTGTTCGATCCATAGAACACCACGATTTGGTTTCCTTGATAAAGAACGATATCCCCTGGCTTCGTCGTGATACGAGTATTATTGGTTGTCAGACTTCTTCCCAAAGGACCGACTTTCTCAAAACCGCCGTAATCCTCGAAATTGATTGTTATCTGTTCGTTTCTTGCCATTTCGACAAGTTCGTGCGAGGCGTCGTTTTCTTCTAGTGTCACATCGAATTCATAATCTTTAATCTCAAGTTTTAACTTCATTTCGTTTTCATCCTCATTTGATTCATTCTCGCTTTCCTGATTTTCGTTTGTTGAACTTCCGGTTTCATTAGTAGTTGGTTGAGTGCTATTGCAAGAGCTCAAACATGCTGCAAACAAAAAGATTGGCAATATCAAAAGTGTAACTTTCATGTTATATCATTCCTGATAAACTTATTTTAAATTAGTTCTAAGGAAGTTCTCAATCTTGTCGAAAGGTATGATGTCCAGGTTGTCGTAAAGGTCCGTATGAACCGCACCAGGAATAATTAATAACTCTTTATTCTCTGGATTCGGATTTCCCTTCATCATGTTCTCAAAGGCCTCTTTTCCCATATAGCAGGAATGGGCTTTTTCGCCATGAATAATTAAGACTGCCGAGCGTATTTCATTCGTGTATTGAAGAATAGGCGCATTCAAGAAAGACATAGTTCCGATAAGATTCCATCCATCCGTAGAATTAAGCGAACGAGGATGATAGGCACGTCCTTTGTAGTATTCACTATAGTCTTTGACATAAAAAGGAACTTCGTCAGGTACTGGTAAAGGAATACAACCTCCCGCTCTACCATAATCACCGCTTCCATAGATTTTTGTTCTTAGATTACTATAAGTGTCTCTTATTTTATGACGCTCTACCTCGCTGTCATTTTGATCAAAATACCCTTTTGCGGCAATCCTACTCATGTCATACATCGTAGAGACGATCGTCACTTTTATTCTCGTGTCGATGCTTGCAGTATTCAAAGCCAATCCTCCCCAACCGCATATGCCGATGATTCCGATGCGATCAGGATCTGCTTTCCCATATGTCGATAAGAAATCTACGGCTGCTTGAAAATCTTCAGTGTTGATATCGGGCGATGCGTTATAACGAGGATAACCACCACTTTCACCAGTGTATGAAGGGTCAAATGCAAGCGTGATGAATCCTCTTTTTGCCATCTCCATCGCATATAATCCGCTGGCTTGTTCTTTAACCGCACCGAATGGACCACACACTGCTAATGCAGGTAATTTATCTTCGTTAATGTTTTTAGGCGAATATAAATCACCAACCAAATCGATACCGAATCTGTTGTGGAATACGACTTTCTCATGGTTTACATTCTCATCCAACTTGAAAGTCTTGTCCCACTCTTGTTCCAAAACAACGTTTTTATTTATAATTTTTCCTCACTTTCTAGTCACTTGATGTGCTAATATATTTATAAACCCTAAACCTAACTTTAGGTCAATACATAAAAAGGAGAAATTTAAAATGACATATACGATCGGTGAGATTTCCAAAAGATTCAACATCTCAATATCCACTATCCGTTATTATGACAAGGAAGGTTTACTTCCAGACATCAAACGAGAGAACGGCATAAGAAAATTTAGCGAACAAGACATGGAAACTATATTCATAATCGAATGTCTCAAGAAGACAAACGTCGAACTGAAGGACATAAAACGTTTTATCATGATGGTCAAGCAAGGTGATTCTACTATCGATGAAAGGCTTAATTTCTTCAAAGAACAAAAAGAAAAGACGTTGAACCAAATCAAAGTGCTTAAGAAAGCCCTCCAGATGCTCAAATACAAGGAATGGTACTATACGAAGGCCAAGGAACTTGGATCGACAATAGAACTTGAGAACAATATCGATTCATATAGACCTAAAGAAATTAAAGAGCTCTATGAATTGGCTCATAAACAATAATATTTGGAAGCAAAAACCCTACAAAACCCATATATTTTTTGAAAAACCGAGAATTCCAAAATATTTATCCCGTATTTTTCGTGAGTCCCCATTGCTCGGTACCCCAAGGACTATTTAAGACCTACCTGGGGAGGTTTAAGGCGCCATTATTTATATTTTTCGCTAAGTTGAATATTCTAGTAGCCTAACGTTTGTCTAGTAGGGTTATCGTTTGTCTAGTAGGACTAAAATTAGAAAATCCGTAGTTTCGAGCCAATTTATATCTACTAGAAAAACGCAACATAATAAAAAATGCCCGATTTCTCGGACAAATATCACTAATTTTGACACCCTTTAATTGCATCAAAATGTTAGTTATAAGATGGTGGAAGTGAGGAGATTTGAACTCCTGTCCAAATAAAGCTCCATCACAAATACTACAGCTTAGTCTATATTATTACTAGATAAGCTCTTTATAGACGAAAGAATCTCATCTAGCTGATAACTTAATTTTCATTAAAGTTACGTTATCTTAACTTTAACTATCTATTCTTGGTTATGCCTAACAATCTCCGAATAGAATAGCGAGATTTGTTAGACATTTGTGTGGATTTTTAAAATCCAATGGTCGATTACTAGGAAACTAGCAAGCGCAGGCCATCATATTGTTGGCCTTCACAAAAGGGATAAAATTCTTTTTGGCATTTATCGTGCTTAGGTAAGTTAGGCTCACCACTCCGCTGCATTTATGATTCCTCTTTACCTGTCGAAACCATACACTCCCATATGCTTATTAGCTATATAATTATAGCTTAATTTTAGTTAAAATCAAGGCCGACTAATGACACTTAAATAACAAAATAATGCCAATTTATCTTTTGTATTTAACTATTTAATCTGTGCAAATTAAAATGCCTGAAATTTTTTGTTGAATATAGTTTTTTTCAACATTATAATTAAAGCATAAGTTACGAAAGGAAAATTATATCAATTATGAAAAGGAAAATTGTTTTTCCAGTTGTTGTATGTATTAGTGCATTTTCACTAATTGCATGTGATACAACCACCTATTCAAACTCTAGTTCAAGTAACACTAGTCATTCTTCTAGTCAAACTGAACTAAGTTCGTCTACTTCTTTGGAAGAAACTTCTTCTCTTCCTATTTCTTCTAGTTCAACTAGTTCTACTTCTGAAACATCTAGTTCTTCAAGTGAAACTAGTCAAACTAAACCTGATCCATTATTAGAAGAAGCTTTAGATGCTATGGGATTAAATTACACAGCTAATGTCTATTATAGCGGTGAATTAACTTACAAACACATTTGCACAGAAGATGGCATCTATAAAGATTATTTCTCAGAATATAACTCAAGTGGATTTATGTTTGATGAAAATGATTATGCTTATTTTTTTGAATTAAAAGATGGCGTAGTTCAACTTGATGAAACTCCATACGAAGATTTTTATGGCAATTACTATACTAAACAAGATGTTATTGACCAAGATTATTTCTGCTCTATTTTACAAGCTGAATGGTTTACTAAACAAGCTCCTAATACTTATTATGCTAAAGATGAATTTTTGGCTACTATCGCTAACAAATTGCTCTATGTCGATGAACCTGAAGAAGTTATTTTAACTACCGAATCAGGAAAAGTTAAAGATTTACAAATTAACAATTTCTATGACGATTATTATGGTAGCTTAGATTCAGTTGAAATTACCTTTACTGATGTTGGAACTACAACTTTAGATTTTGAAACTGAAAAAGTTCCTAACTTTTTAGAACAGCTTCCTAATGAAAATGATCCTAGTAAGCCAACTGCTCCTACTACTTACGATTTAGAAAATTATCACGAAGTAGATCCATATACATTACCTAATGATGATAATGAAGGTATTAATCCTGAATTACAACAGGCTATCAACGCTCAAAAAGTTTCTACTAACTACACTTTTGAAGATTATTTTGACGATACTATCAACAAAGATAAAAGCGATTGGAATCCTTCTTCAAGTATCTATAATTTGAGATTTAACGGTAACAAAGCTTATCTTAAAAGTCAATCTAGCGGAGTTTCTAACTATGTTGTTAAATCAAATGATATCGCTTATAGAATCGATCTTTATGGTATTTATTATTCCTTTGTTGAAAGAGATGACTCTTTTGAAGAAAGAACTTTAGGCGGAAATATCTTCCAAAAACTATCAGCTAAAATGTTTACTAAAGTTAACGATACAACATATAAAGGTAAACAAGAATATTACTCTGATTTTGAAGCGATGGTAAATTTAATTGCAAGAGATGCTGCTTCTTTCTATTATGGTAATCCAACTACTTATGTAAGCAATGTTGAACTTCAACTAGAAAATGGAAAAATTTCTAAACTAATTATCGAGCGTTATTTTACTTTTAATGATGGTAATGATGATTTACAAAGATTTACTATAACTGTCGATAGCGATTCTGAAGTAGTTAAAATGCCATTTGAAGAAGGCTATTATACTCAAGATGAACAAAAATTAGTTGACGCTATTAAAAAAGCAGGTAACAACTACACTGTTAATTACAAATATTACGATGATACTATTAGAACAGAATATTATGGCGATAGAGTTATCTTTAAAGATTACTATAACGATTTTGGATCTAGTGGATATGTCTATGTCAATGATTATGCCTATTTCTTCGATATGACTGATGGAATAGTAAATGTCGATGACACACCATATAAACCATATTTCAACAGCGATTTTGAATGCTATAGAGCTTACATGAATAAAATGTATCTACCTTTAGTTCAACTTAATCCGAAAGATTTTGAATTTGATGGAACAAAATACAGCGTTAAATACTCTGCTTTAGAAGATTATGATTATATCTTATTTGGAACAGGTGAAAGTATCTATTCAATGGATTTAACTCTTTCTAACGACGGTTATATAGATACTATAACTATGGATTCAGATGGCTGGGGTGGAGATGCTACTACTAGCACACTTACTATCAGCGATATAGGTACTACAAATTTCACTGGTAGAAAAGAATAGTATTTACAATTAAAACTTAGATTCTTATATCAATTTAACTCGATGTAAGAATCTTTTTTTGTTTGGAAAATAAAATTATTAGTAATTAAAGCCTTTTTTCGGCTTTATCCACCTTTCTTATTTTATTGTCTTTTATTATTTATTTTTTTATAATAGTATCGTACTTTATGTACTTATATCGAAATAATTATAATTTTTAATATATAAATCAATATTTTGGCTAATAATAGCCTTTTGTTTGTATGTAATATTATTTTATTTCAACCTATAGAAAGGAATTATTTTAAATGATTGATTTAGAGATAATTTTTCTCATTTTATTTATTGTTGTCGCAGTTGCTCTTATCCTCTTTGTGGCCTGGCATTTTTTAGGGCCAAAAATCAAAGATAAAAAAGATCAAGATAGAGCTCAAAATAAGGCGAACAAAATCATTCAAGATGCTGAAATTAAAGCGGACAAAATCCTAGCAAACGCCAAATTAGACGCTCGCACCTCTTCAAATGAAATTCTTTTAAAAGCTGAAGCTGAAGCTAAAGAAAGAAAATCTGCCGCAATCGAAGCTGAAAGAAAATTAGATCAAAGAGAAGCTTCTATCGATAGAAGAGACCAATTAATTACTAATCGTGAAAATGCTTTAGATGCCGCTAAAGCTGACTATGAAACAAGAAGTCAAGAACTTATTAAAAAACAGAAAGATGTTCAAGCTAGCCTTGATTCTATCATTGAAAAACTTCAATCTGTCGCTAAGATGTCAACAGCTGAAGCTAGAGAAGAAATCATGAAAAGAGTCGAAGAAAAAATGACTTCTGAAATAGCTAAATATGAGAAAAATAGAATGGATGAAATAGAATCTAGTTGTGATGAAAAAGCTAAAAACATCATTTCTTTAGCTATAAGTAAATATTCTCAAGATGTCGTTTCTGAACAGACTATTTCAACAGTAAGTCTACCTAGTGAAGAAATGAAAGGTAGAATCATCGGACGTGAAGGTAGAAACATTAAATCTTTAGAATCTCTTCTCGGTGTCGATATTTTAATTGACGATACTCCTGAAGTTATTACAGTCTCATGTTTTGATCCAATTAGAAGAGAGATAGCTAGACAAACTTTAGATGATTTAATTAAAGATGGAAGAATTCAACCTGGAAGAATTGAAGAAATCTATTCCAAAGTTAAAAAGAACATGGAAGATAATGTTAGAAGAATCGGTGAACAAACAGTTAATAAACTTGGAATACCTTCTGTTAACAAAGAGCTTCTCTCTTATTTAGGAAGATTGAAATATCGTACTTCTTATGGTCAAAATGTCTTAGACCATTCAATCCAAGTTGCTATCTTATGCGGTGTTATGGCTAGTGAATTAGGATTAGATCAAAATCTCGCTAAAAGAGCTGGATTATTTCACGACATAGGTAAAGCTGCCGATTTTGAATTAGAAGGTAGCCATGTTGAAGTCGGCGCTAGACTCGCTAAAAAATATGGTGAAAATGATGTCGTCATCAATTCTATTGAATCTCACCATGGTGAAGTTGCTCAAAAATATGTCATCTCTGTTTTAGTTCAAGCCGCCGATACTTTATCAGCTGCTAGACCTGGAGCTAGATCTGAAACTTTAGAAAACTACGTCCAAAGAATTGAAAAACTTGAAGCCTTATGTAAGTCTTTCGATGGTGTATCTAATTGTTATGCTATGCAATCTGGCCGTGAAGTAAGAGTAAGTGTCATTCCTGATAAAATATCAGATCAAGACTCTTTTATCTTAGCTAGAAATATCAAAGAAAAAATCGAAAACGAAATGACCTACCCTGGTCAAATTAAAGTTCAAGTTATTAGAGAAGTCCGCGCTATAGAATTGGCCAAATAATGAACATCTTATTTCTAGGCGATATTGTCGGCAAAATCGGTCGAAATACTATCGCTAAATATTTACCTCAACTAAAACATAAATATTCTTTAGATTTTATTATTGCTAACGGTGAAAATACTACCCATGGTAAAGGTTTATCTTTAAAACACTATAAAGAACTAACTAATCTAGGTATCAATTGTATTACTATGGGTAACCATTATCTTCGAGTTAATGAAATAATTTCTAGTAACAAAGAATATATCAATATGGTTCGCCCATATAATATGAACAAAGCTATTCCTGGAATTGGTAGCAAATTATTTACATATAACAACAAAACAATTAGAGTTACTAATTTATTAGGTAGAAGCTTTATTCAAGGAGCGGATGCTAACCCTTTTGATTGCTTAAACGATATAGTTAACTCAACTAAACAAGATATCCATATTGTAGATTTCCACGCTGAAACAACTTCTGAAAAACTAGCTTTATTTTACGCATTTAAAGGTAAAGTTAGTTCGATAGTAGGCACTCACACTCACGTTCAAACTAACGATGATAAAATTATCGATGGTACTAGCTATATTAGCGATGTAGGAATGAATGGAGCTTATTATTCAATTTTAGGTGTTGAAGCTAGTGGAGTAATTGAAAGAACTTGGTATGGTTTAAATTCCCGCTTTGAAGTTACCGAAACTGGAGCTGGTCTACTTAATGGCGTAATTTTAAGTTTTGATAATACTACTAATAAAGCTATCAAAATTGAAAAAATTAACATAATTGATAACTAGGAGGATATATGGCAAAAAAATTAATTATCAAATCTTTTCCAAATATTAAAAAAGCTGGTCAAAGAAACTTTAATTTAAAACCTTTAACTAGAAAAGCTAATTTAAATATTTCAGATGAATTATCCACTTGGGCTAAAGGTAAATCTTTTTGCTTATTTACTTCTGGTTGTCAAGCTAACGTTAGGGATTCTGAAATAATTGTCGCCTATCTAACTAGATTAGGTTTAAATCAGATTACAGATCCATATAAAGCTGATTTAGTTTTATTTAATACTTGCGCTATTAGAGAAAACGCTGAAAAGAAAATCTATGGTGAAATCGGTCAATTAAAACAATCCGCTAAAGATAATCCAAATAAAATTATTGGAATATGTGGATGTATGGCTCAAGAAGAAAAGCCAATGAGATTTATTAAAGAACATTTCCCTTATGTCAATTTAGTCTTTGGCACTCATAATATCGATTCGATTTATTCGCTGTTAGATAGTTGTATTAAAGATGAAGCTAGAATCTTTGATGTAACTTCAAATCAAGGAGAAGTCGTTGAAAATCTCCCTTCTTCTAGATTTGATAAAACTAAAGCCTTTGTAAATATAATGTATGGTTGCGATAACTTTTGTACTTATTGTATAGTTCCCTATACTAGAGGTAGAATGCGTTCGCGTTCTATTGATGAGATATTAAAAGAAGTTAACGATTTAATTAGTCTAGGTTATAAAGAAGTTACTTTAATTGGTCAAAATGTCAACGCATATGGTTACGATTTAAAAGATCCTAACTCCAGTTTTGATAAGCTTTTAGAAGCTGTCGCTCAAACTAATATTCCGCGTATTAGATTTACCACTTCTCATCCAGCATATTTTAAAGAAGAAGTCTTCCAAGTTATGGCTAAATATTCTAATATTATGCCTAGTTTACATCTACCTTTACAATCAGGTTCAGATACTATTTTGAAAAGAATGAATAGACACTATGATAAAAAGCAATATCTAGATTTGGTAGATTTACTTAGAAAATATATTCCTGATGTCTATTTAACTACCGATATAATAGTTGGTTTTCCAAATGAATCAGATTGTGATTTTGAAGATACTTTAGATGTCGTAAGAAAAGTTAACTACGATAACGCTTATACATTTATCTTTTCACCTAGAGATGGAACTCCTGCTTATTATATGGAAGATAAAATTACTCCTAAAGAAAAGTCAATTAGATTCGATAAATTAAAACAACTCATAGATCAACAAGCGACTATCTCAGCAAGTAAGCAAGTAAATCAAATAGTAGAAGTCTTATTTGATACTGTATCTAAAAAAGATAAAACTATGATTTCAGGTTATTCTAGACACAATAGATTAGTTCATGTTAAAGGCGATGAATCTTTAATTGGTCAAATTAGAAAAGTTAAAATTATCGAATCTAGAACATATTCACTAATCGGAGAACTTCTAGATGACTAATTTAGAAAAAGAAACTGAAAATTTAGCAAAACAAATAGTTGATTCAGATTTGTTTCAAAAATATTTAAAAGTTAAAAATCTATACGAAAATGATAAATATCTTTGTCAGTTAAAAGAAAAAATAAATTTAGAAAAAAAACAGCTTTCTAAACTACATCAAGAAGAATTATTTGACAAAATAAGAGAGATTAAAAAACTAGAAGACGAATATGATAACTATCCTATTTACGTCACTTATCTAAATTTAAAAACTAGACTTGAAAATCTAGTTTCTCCATTAAAAGATATTTTTAAATAGCAGCTAGTTGCTGCTATTTTTATGTGGAACTTGATGGTGATGTCTGCATCTAGCTTCATAACATTCACTAGCTCCAACTACTACAACCGGTTCTTCATAATAAGCGGGTTTCCCATCAATTATCCTTTGAGTTCTTGTCGCAGCTTCTCCACATATTTTACACGCGGCAGTTAACTTAGTGACAAATTCAGCTTTAGCTAGTAATTTCGGCATAATTCCAAATGGTTCTCCTCTAAAATCAAGATCCAAACCAGCACACATTACTCTTTTACCTGAATTAGCTAGTTCATCGAGCAAAAGAAGAATCTCTTCACCGAAAAATTGAATTTCATCAATAGCGATAACATCGACATCATCAGTTAAATTATCTTTAATATCTTGAATCGATTTAACTGGATACGCTTTATATCTTCCACCCGCATGACTAGCAATCGAAGTTTCAGAATATCTATCGTCAATCGATGGCTTAAAACAAACGATATTTTTCTTAGCGTATTTTAATGTTCTTATTCTTCTAATTAATTCTTCAGATTTACCAGCAAACATCGGACCAGTAATAACTTCTATCCAACCTTTATTAAATTCTTGATACATGTTTTCTCCTAAAAATCACTCTTAAATTATATAGTATTTTCTTAGATATAAATAGATGAAAATATCTTTCATTTTTAGACTATTTTTTTGTCGGTAAATTATATTTTTTCAATTTAACCCAGCTTAATATTTTAGATTGAATAATACTGTTAATTACAAAATAAACAATAAGCGAATTAACTAACCCTGAAACTAAAAAGATAATAACTTGAGTAAAACTAGTTAACAAATAATTAATTTCAACTGTTATTAGATTCCAAGCCGGCAATAAAAATAAAGATATGATGCTGTGATTAATAAAGATTGCTAAATATATATCTGATAAACTATATTTTTCATCTTCTCTAACAAATACTTTAAATCTTCCCTGCTTTTTTAAAATAAACTGGTAAATTACAAATAGAATTACATAGTAGATAGCTACACCGATAGGAATTAATATCCTTATATACAATTCGAGATTTTGCTTTTTAAAAACATCAAATTCACTGCAAAATGCTATAGATATCGCACATGTAACTGCTACTAATATAGTATAAATTACAAACTTGGTTTTACTACGTCCTTTAAATAATCTTAAACTGAGCCAGGGCAAAACACCCATAAGAGTGGTATCGATACTATAGCCGATAAAATAAGCGCCTTGAGGCACTAAAAAGGCCGCTAATAAATCTGAGCCTAATCCAACTAATCCACCCCAAAGTGGGCCAAATAAAACACTTGTAATTACAATAGGTGTAGAAGAAATCCCTATTCTAAACCACGTGCTAGAAATTGAAACATATCTATTTAAAACAAATGATAAAGCCATCATTATGCTGCAAATAGATACATATTTAGTTAAATTAGCTAGATATCTTTTCATATTATCCTCTTTTTAATTGTTTAGCTATATCTAATTGAATATCTCTTTTCTTGATAGTTTCTCGTTTATCAATAGTGTTTTTACCTTTAGCTAAAGCTATTTCAAGTTTAGCAAAACCATCTTTTAAATAACACTTTGTCGGAACGATAGTATAGCCTTTAATTTTAACTTGATTAGATAATTTAAGTATTTCTCTTTTATTTAAAAGCAACTTTCTCACTCTTTTTGGTTCATGATTAAAGATATTTCCATGTGAATAAATAGGAATATCCATATCATAGATAAACGCTTCGCCATTTTTAATATCAATATAAGATTCGTTAATAGAACAATGGCCCAAACGAAGAGATTTAATTTCAGTACCTTTTAATACAAGACCAGCTTCATAAAAATCTTCGAGAAAATATTGATATCTGGCCTTGTGATTAGAAGCAATTAATTTGTTATTTTCTCGCTTTTTTTCCATAGTGACCTCTTGAAGACTTTCCTTGTTTTTTCAAATAGGATTTAGAGCGTCTTCCTAAATGTTTTTTAACTCTTGAATTATCTTTAGCCTTTTTAAATTCTTTTTCTTGCTTATCAACTTCAATGTTATATTTTTCCAAATTTTCAAGATATTGATCATAAGTTTTAGTAATTACGTGAATCTGTTTATCTTCAAAAGTTACCTTGGAAATAACAACATCGAGACTTTGACCTAATTTATATAATTCAATCGGCTCATTTTTATTGAATTTGCCTCTTTTTGATTGAATGTCAAAATGTTTAGAAGAATAAGTATATTCTTTTTCAGGATTGATATTTTCAATATCTAAATAACAATCAATGCCATTTTCAAGTTGAAGATACATTCCCTTACTAACTATGTTAGTAATAATACCACTATAAGTTTCACCTATGTGATTTTTCATATACTTACACGCTTCTAAATCATCGACTTCTCTTTCAATGCTAGTTGCTCTTCTTTCTGAACTAGAAGTGGAGATTCCTTGATTAGTCATATAAGTAAAATATTCTGAATAATTGAGTTTTTCTCTATTAAAAACATAATTTCTAATAGTGCGGTGAACTAGCAAATCAGGATAACGTCTAATTGGTGAAGTAAAATGGAGATAACAAGGTTCAGCTAAACCAAAATGCCCTTCATTTAATGGAGAATATTTAGCTTTCGCTAATGATCGTAACAAAAATGAAGAAACGACAAATCTCAGTTTCTTATCTTTAATAGAATTAAACCAAACTGAAAGAGAAACTGGAGTTATTATCTTTGGAAAATCAGCAGCTAATTTAATATTTTTCAAAAAGATTTTGAAAGTGTTAATTTTATCTTCAGGTGGATTTTCATGAATTCTATATAAAGTCGGTATATTTCTTTCTGCTAAAAAATTAGCGATAGAACAATTTGTAACTATCATGAAATCTTCAATTAGTTTTTCACCAATTCCCTGTTCTTTTTTCAAAATTTCAATTGGATTTCCATTTTCGTCAAGGTGGAATTTAAGTTCAGTTGATTCTAAATCTAAGGCTCCTTGTCTTTCTCTTCTTTTTCTAATAGCTTGACTTAATTGCAATGCTATATCGAGCATTTTAGTGATGCTTTTGTCGAGATTTTCACTATTGTTAGTTTCATAATAAGAATTAACCTGGCTATAAGTTAATCGAGCTTTAGAATTAATTACGCCTTGACAAACTTTATAGCTATAAACCTCACCTGAAGAAGATACTTGCATAATACAAGCTAAAACTAATCTATCGACATGTGGGTTTAATGAACAAATTCCATTGGAAAGTTCAACAGGTAACATCGGAACAACTCTATCAGCGACATAAATAGAAGTTCCTCTAACATTAGCTTCTTCATCAATTGGAGTATTAGGTTTAACATAATATGATACATCAGCAATATATACTCCCAATTCAAAACCATTAGCTATCTTTTTAACTGAAATAGCATCATCGAAATCTAAAGCGTCTTCTCCATCGATTGTAACTATTGTCTCATTTCTAAAATCAACGCGATTTTCCAAATCAGTTTCAATAACTTCTTTTGGCATAATTTTAGCCTGTTCAATAACTTGACTTGGAAAATTTAACGGGGCGTCATTATTAACAATAATCGAAGAAATATCGGCTCCAACTTGATTAGCTTTAACTAATACTTCTTCAAATTCTAAATCGATATATTCTTTATAGCTAGAAATTATTTTGCATTTAACTAAATCGCCATCTGAAAGTTTAACATCGTTTAAATTAGTAACAATTCTAGCTTGAATCGAACTATTTTCTAATAAGCGAGAATGAAGGTTAAATCCACCTTTAGGAGATTTATAAATATTTCCAGTTAAATATTCAACTCTTTTATATAAGCCAACAATAGAAGCAGTATTAAAATTGTCAAATTGAACATAAACTATATCAGAAAGAATATATCCATTTAATGATCTATTAGAGACTCTGATATCTTCATATTTTTTATTTTCATTAGAAGAAATAACTTCAAGATAAGCAAAATTGGTCTTTCTTAAAACCAATCTAGCTAAAATTAAACCATATCTACTAGCTAAATCATACCCAGAAACAGTTTCAACTATCAAACCTGAATCAAGATAAACATTAAGATAACTAGAAGCTTGGTTAGTTCTAAGTTTAAATTGATTAGCAATCTCATCTATAGTTTTTGGACCTTTTTTTAAAAAGTTAATTAAAGCTTGTCTATCCATATATCCTCCTTAATGATATTGTTGTCAAAGAAAAAGGGCTTAAAGCCCTAAATAATCAAATTATAATTACAAGTAACGAGCTAAGATAGCAAATAAGAAGAACAATATACCACATACTAATGTGATAATTGAGATAATCTTATCTACTCCTCTTTCCTTAGTCTTAGTAAATATATTCATGTTAGTACCACCAGTAATAGCACCAGAAGCACCTTGTGATTTAGGACCAGTTAGTAAAGCTAGAATAATAAGCAATATAGCGAATACTAATAGTAAAATTTCAAAAGCTAACATTTTTTCTCCTTGAAAAATCTAGACACTAAATTATTATACAAAATATTTAAATATATACAAGTACAAAAATTTTACGTTGCTCTTATTGTTAAAATTAATTTTTATTTAACATATCGATATTTTGATATATAATAATTAAGAAGTTTGGCGCTGAGAATTTTTTAATTGACATTAAAAAAACGTAAATGTATAATATTTCAGCGTATGTTAGTAAAGGAGTTAGATATATATGGCAGTACCTCAAAGAAGAACATCTAAAACCCGTAAAGCATTAAGAAGAACCCATTTTAAATTAAGTCCTGTCGGCTTAGTTGAATGCTCAAATTGCGGAGCTTCAATTAAACCTCATCACGTTTGTCCTAAATGTGGATATTACGACGGCAAAAAGGTTCTTGATGTCAAAGCTAAACAAGCTGAATAAAATATAATGTTCTAAATTAACCTACTTAACACGTAGGTTTTTTTAATAGATAACCCGCATTTTTACTTTAATAATGATTTCGTTACCTATATAATTAAATAGATACTTATTAAACATTGAAATATATTACAAATTATGGATAAATTACCTACTCAAGAAGAATTAGATAAAATCAAACATCACATTGTTATTCATAAAAAAACAAAGTGGCAAAAATTTAAAAGAAAGTTAGAAATGTTTTGCTTAGACCACTATCCTTTAGGAAGAGTCATTAATTATCTAACTATTATTTTTGTAACTTTTATCTCTGCTTTTGCTTTTGCTTTTGGCTTTAGAGCTTTTATTTCACCTGGCAACGCTCCAGCATTAGTTTCTGGAGGCGCTTCTGGTGTCGCTCAAGTTTTAACTAGACTATTAGAAATTTGCGGTTTAAATTTCAATGCTGAAAGCGAAAAAAACATTCAATCTCTATTTTATTTTCTAGTAAATGTCCCATTATTTTTCTTAGCTTGGTTTAAAATAGGTAAGAAGTTCGCCATTATTACTTTTATCAATGTCATTCTCACTTCCATTTTAATTCAAGCGCTACCTGATAGTTGGGTTACAATTTTTGAAACTAGCGACACTAGCGATATAGTTACTTCGTTTAAATACGATTACATCGCCCGTGGCTTAGCTGGTGGAGTTACTACCGGAATCTCTTCTGGACTTTCATATGTCATTGGAACTTCAACAGGTGGAATTGATATTATCGCTTTTGCTATCGCTGAGAAAAAATCTACCGGTGTTGGAAAATACTCTGCTATCTTAAACTGCATTACTGTTATTTGTTATACCTTATTTAATGCGATTAAAGTCGGTGGTTTTGATGAAATTACTATGACTTTATATACGCTTATTTATTTCATCACTAATTCTAAAGTAACTGATATTATCAATATTAAAAATCAAAAAACAGAAATTCAAATTAATACTTCAGATAGTGAGCTAGGTCAAAAGCTGATGAGAATCTTCCCTCATGGATGCACTATTGTCGATGCTATCGGTGGTTATACTGGTAAACCTAGAAAACTTATATATATGACTGTATCTTCTTCGGAAGTTAAACAAGTTATCAACTTTGTAAAAGAACTAGATGAACATGCCTTCGTCAACGTCATTCAATCTCATCAAGTCTTTGGTAACTTCTATATTAAACCATTAAAATAAAAGAAAGGAATTATATAAATGCATACTTATGAAGAATTAGCTAACTTAATTTTCCCGGATATTAATCTTACTATTGACGATTTAGAAAAAAAATATCCTGAAAGACAATTACCTCAACAAGGAGAAGTTACTAGATTTGCTCCTTCCCCTACTGGTTTTTTACATACCGGTTCTCTTTTTACTGCTTTAGTCGCTTACAAAGTTGCTAAACAATCTAATGGTATCTACTATTTTAGATTAGAAGATACTGATCAAAAAAGAGAAATTGAAGGTTCAGGTAAACAGTTAATTGAACAACTTGAACAATTTGGAGTAATTCAAGATGAAGGCTATATGGGCGATTTTGAAAAAGGCGAATATGGCCCTTATGTTCAATCTAAAAGAGCTGAAATATATAAAATTTGTATCAAAGAACTTATTAAGCAAGGCAGAGCTTATCCGTGTTTTTGCACTCAAGAAGATTTAAATCTTTTACGTCAAACTCAAGAAGCTAACAGAGTTATTCCAGGTTATTATGGCGAATATGCAAAATGCAGACATCTAAGTATAGATGAAGCCTATCAAAAAATAGAAAATGGTGAAAAGTTTGTTATTAGATTTAAATCTAATGGTGATCATACTAAATACATTAGAGTTCACGATGAAGTTAGAGGTGATTTAGATTTAACTCAAAATGACCAAGATATAGTTATTATGAAATCTGATGGTTTACCTACTTACCATTTTGCTCACGCCTGCGATGACCATTTCATGCATACAACTGTTGTAACTAGAGGTGAAGAGTGGATTTCTAGTTTACCTATTCATATTGAATTGTTTGATGCTCTTAATTTTAAAAAGCCAAAATACGCTCATTTACCTGTCATTATGAAATTAGATAACGGCAACAAAAGAAAACTTTCAAAAAGAAAGGATCCTGAAGCAGCTGTTAGCTATTTCTTGCAAGAAGGCTATCCTATTGAAGGAATTATCAAATATTTAATGACCATTGCTAACTCAAATTTCGAAGAATGGTTATTAGCTAATCCTAATGAAGATATTTCAAACTTCAAATTTACATTTAATAAAATGTCGTTAGATGGGGCTTTGTTTGATTTACCTAAATTGCAAAATATCTGCAAAGAAACTCTAGCTTATTATTCTAAAGAAAAAATTTCTAGTGAAGCTAAAAAATGGGCTGAAGTTTATTCAAAAGATCTTTTAGATTTAATAAATCAGGATTATTCTAAATTTGAAAGAATCATGAATATTGAACGCGGTGGAGAAAAACCTAGAAAAGATTATACAAAATATTCAGATATTCTCCCTCATATCGCTTTCTTCTATAATGAAAAATTCGATGAGATGTTTAAAACTACCAAACTGGATTTTAACCCTAATATCGATAAGCAATTAACTATCTCTATCTTAAAAGCATTTAAGGAAACTAACGATTATAGTTTAAATCAACAAGATTGGTTTGAATCTTTAAAAGCCCTAGGCGAAAAATATGGTTTTGCTAGTCAATTTAAAATCTACAAGAAAAATAAAGACAGCTATAAAGGGCATGTTGGAGATATAGCTAATATGATTAGAATAAGTTTAACTACTTCTAATATGTCACCTAACTTATACGATATCTTACAAATTTTACCTAAACAAGAAATTGATAGAAGATTTGATTTAGCTATCAAATATCTTGAAAACAACTAGGAGGATATATGAAAAGAGTACTTTCAGGTGTAAAACCTACAGGAAAAATGACATTAGGAAACTATCTTGGATCTTTTAGAAACTTTTCTAAATTTCAAGATGAAAACGATGTCTTTATATTTGTAGCTGATCTTCACGCTTTAACTTTACCTATTGACTCTAAATTGCTTCATTCTACTACTTACGATATTATTTCTTTTTATCTAGCTAGTGGTCTTGATCCTAAAAAAACAACTTTATTTAGACAATCAGACGTCTATGAAGTTTCTGTTTTAGATACTATTTTAATCAATTACATCTATATGGGTGAGCTTTCTAGAATGATTCAATTTAAAGAAAAATCAAAAGCCATGAATCAAAGTAAAGTTGGAGTTGGCCTATTTACTTACCCTGTTTTAATGGCTTGCGATATCTTTTTATACGATACTGACTTAGTCCCTGTTGGCGAAGATCAAAATCAACATGTTGAACTCGCTCACGATATCGCTAGAAGATTCAATTCCCGTTATAAAGGAGAATATATTAAACTTCCTACTTCTTATACTCCTAAAGTAGGAAAAAGAATCATGTCTTTATCTGATCCGCTTCATAAAATGTCTAAATCAGATGATCCTAATCAATCTAAAGGTGTTATCTATCTTCAAGATGATGAAAAGACAATTAGAAAAAAGATAATGTCAGCTGTTACTGATTCTGATTCAATTGTTAAATATGATCCAGTTAATAAACCTGGGATTTCAAATTTATTAACTATCTATTCCGCTTTTAAAAACATTGAAATATCACAAGCTGAACATGAATTTAATAACTCTAATTATGGCACATTTAAAAAAGCTGTTGCTGATGCTTGTTTAGAAGAACTCCTTCCTTTCAAAGCTAAATTTGAAGAATATAGAAAAAATGAAGCTTATTTAAATGAAATCTTCGCTAGTGGAGCTAAAAAAGCTAGCAAAGTTGCTCAACCTGTCTTAGAGAGAATAATGAAAGTAGTAGGATTAAGATAATGTTAAAAGACACATTAGTAATTATTGACTTAGATGGCACTTTGCTTAAAGATGATAAAACGATATCTAATGAAACTTTAACTTATTTAAAATCTCTACAAGATAAAGGGGTTAAAATCTGTTTAGCTTCTGGAAGACCATATAGAGCTGTTTTACCTTATTACAATCAAATCGGACTTAACACTTTGATAGTTTGTTATAATGGCGCAATGGTAATTGATCCAAAGCAAAATGATAAAATTCTCTATCAGGTAAATTATCCTCTAGAATTAGTTTTTGATATTGTTGACAAGTTTGGAAAACAATCTTTCCTAAATATCATGGTTGAAACTTTTAAAGATGTCTACTTTGAAAAAGATGTCCCTAGCTTACAGACTTACACTTACAAAAATGGCATTAACGTCCACTATGGAGATATTACTAAGTTAACGAATAAGCATATTTTAGGAGCCTTGTTTGAAATTAAAAATGGAGAATTATCTAAAGATATTTTAAAGTTTGTCGGTTCTATTTCTGAAGATGTCAATATTAGATTTTGGGCCAATACTAACATTGCTGAATTTTATTTCAACCAAATTAACAAATACACTTCTATTCAACAAGTTGCTAAAATATACAATCTAAAAAACGAAAATATAATTTGCATTGGCGATGCTCAAAACGATATGGAAATGATTTCTAAAGCTGGAATTGGCGTTGCGATGAAAAATTCTGATTCACCTATTGTTAAACACACTGCCGATATGGTCTCATTAGATACAAATAATAACGATGGAGTTAGAAAGACTTTACAGCTTTTACTTCACGATAATTCCAATTTATAGTTATATTGTTGTTATATTTAAGTTAAATTAAAAACCCTTAGTTACATCAATTTAATGATATTTCTAAGGGTTTTTTTAATTGATTACTTTTTTAAACCTAACAAATTTAAAATGTAATTGTGGAAATTATCCGGTTTAGATTTAGCGATTGTTTCATCTTTATCAACCGCTTCATAATAGAACTTACATTTAGGTTCAGTTCCACTAGGTCTAATAGCTAACCAAGAACCATCTTCAAGGTAATATTTTAAAACGTTAGAAACTGGGAAGCCTTCCAATTTAGTTAATTTGCCATTTTCTTTAACTAATTTAAGTTGATAATCTTCAATTTTAGTTACTTTAACCCCATTAATTTCAGCTAGATCATCGTTTCTTAATTTATTCATGATATTAGCCATTTCCTGAAGTCCTTTTTCACCTTCAAAATAGATATCAAATAACTTATTAATATGATAACCATATTGTTTATATAAATTATCTAAAGCTTGATCTAATCTAATTCCCTGTAATAAATAATGATTGGTCATTTCAGCAATCATCAATAAGGATTCTAATGAATCTTTATCACGGCAGAATGTATCAAAGATATATCCATATGATTCTTCATATCCAAATTCAAAAGTAAAGGCTTTAGTCGATTCAGCTTCAAAGATAGCATGTCCAATATATTTAAATCCCGTTAAGAAAGATTTGTATCCAACGCCGTAGTTTTGAGCGATTTTTTCACCTAAAGTTGAAGTGACAATAGTATCGCAAATAATAGAATTAGGCTTTAATAAATTGAGTCTTTTTCTATTTGATAAAACATAATCGATAAGTAAAGCACCTGTTTGATTTCCAGTAAATAGTTCGTATTCACCTTTAGAATTTAAAAAGCCAAGGCCACATCTATCGGCATCAGGATCAGTAGTTAAAATCAAATCTGCCTTAACTTGTTTAGCTAATTTAATAGCTTCTTCATATGCTTCTTTCTTTTCAGGGTTAGGAGATTTTGTAGTTGAAAAATCAGGATCAGGATCACATTGACTTAAAACTGGATAGAATTCATATCCGAGTTCTTTAAATAATCTTCTACCTAAAACTGAAGAAGTACCACATTGAGGAGTGAAAACAATCTTAGTAACTTTTTTATCATCTTTATTAATAGCGACAGAATGAACTTTTTCCATAAAAGCATCGTCAACTTCATTGGTAAGTACTATTTGTTCACCTCTAGAAGGACTAACTTCATAAGTTAAATCCAATTCATCACCTAAATTAGCAATAATATCTAATAATGGTTGAATCTGTTCAGGAATCAATTGACAGCCAGTATCATCATAAACTTTATATCCGTTATATTCTTTAGGGTTATGAGAAGCGGTAATCATAATTCCACCAACAGCGTTTTTATATCTTGTAGCAAAAGAAAGTAGTGGAGTAGGACGAAGTGAATCAAAAATGTAAGTTTTAATGCCGAAATCATTCAATACTTGGCTAGAAACTAAGACAAAATCACGAGAATGATGTCTATTATCACACGAAATTACTACCCCTCTTGATTTAGCATCTTTATAAGTTTGTAAAAGATATTTAGCAAAACCAACAGTGACCTTTCTAACAGTAAAGATGTTCATTCTATTATGTCCAGGACCAAGTAATCCACGCATACCACCTGTACCAAATTCAACATCTTTGTAGAAAAAATCATTCCTTTGCTCAGCGCTAGCATTTCTTAATTCTTCTTTTAAATATTCAGGAACTAAGCTTGAGGCTAACCATTTTTCAACGTTTTGTTCAACAGTCATATTTACCTCCTAAATTGAACTCTATATATTTTATTTTACCATACTTATTTAATTTCAGCTTTCTTTAAATCAATTAAAAGTTGATCTGCTAATTGAATTCTGGTTTTGGTATCTATTTGATCGGTCAATCTACATAAACTAATAAATCTAGAAACTATATAAGAATACCCTTTTCTTTCTAACCAGGTAAGGACGTAACAATCATCTAAAAAACTTGAGGAAAACTTGAATAAATCATAAATAGCTAAAACGTATTGAAAGAATTCAAAAGGCGTTTTAAATTCTTTGCCATCGTAAATTAAGTTCTCTTTTTTCGAAATATCAAACGCTAAGTTCCAATAAGCGATATTTTGATTAGAAACAAGCTGCTTTTCAGCATCTTTTACGCTTTTATATATTTTAGGATACATTTTAAAATCTCCGGTATTTTCCATATATTCACTCAAAAGATGATAGATTAAAAGATCTTTTAAATACACATCGATACTAGGAGCGTAATTTAACATTGTTTCTGCTAACTGAACATAGTTATCAAATTTAAAATACTGATATCTTAAAGACATATATGGGTTAAGTAAATACGAGACTTTAAAAGTAAAAACTTCTTGGATATAATTGGCATTTTTTATTTCGAGAAACTTTTCATATTTTTCCTGGCTGGTATTTTTTAAAATAGCTTGAAACTTGTTAGAATTATAAAACTTAAAAAAACGATTAGGATAAAGATAACTATCTTTAGCTAATTCTAATAAATTAGGATAATTTAAATTTCCGAAGACATTAATATATTCAATTTTCATATTACTTGTTAATAAAATAGTAAATTAAACTTAAGATGAAGCCTATTAAAAATATAAAATAAAATATCAAATAAAAGTATTTTAACGCTTGATATAATCCTTTTTCTTTTAACGAATACATTTCTTTATAATAAAGATATTCTTCTTTTGGAATAAAACTAGTAGAAAATAGATTTATATCATTAGATAATTCTTTTTTATCTCTAACAGCTTGTAAGATATATAAAGCGAGATTTTTAGCAGATTTACTTACTTTTTTAAAGATCTTATTCGATTTGCTAACCGCTTCATGTTTGAAATAAAAATACGGGTAAAAGAAGTTAGAAATATAGCAAAAAATCCCTATTAAAATCAAAAAATTAATAACGCTTGCAACAATAGATATCGTTATTGAATAAGTGTATATTTCATTTAGTGGAAAACTATTTAAATAACTATTAAACATATCAATATCTAAAATAAAAACTGATAAACTAGCAAAAATAGCAAAAAGTGAGAAAATAGCTCTAATAATAAAGGCAAAATAAGTTTTCCTAATAAAATAAGCTATGCCTTTATTATCTTTAGTTAACGCGATATCAGCTTGAGTTTTTTCGACCAGTTCTCTAGCATACATTTCGCATTTATCAGCTATAACTTTCATTTTAAAGCCTTCTGTATGCATCTCATCTTTTATTAAATAATTAATAGAATGATAGTCTCCATCGTAAACTAACATTAAATCTCCTATCGAATTAGTTTTTAGTTCAAAATTATATTTACCTAGCGGATTTAAATAATAGTTTTCAGCTGATAAAGAAGAAAGATAGTTTATCCTTGTAGCTAAAACAATTGAAGCTTCCAATGATTTAACATCGTAATTTATCGATTTAAAATCATCTTGAATAGCAATAGCTTTCTCAAGTTGAAAATTACTAGCCCATTTAACGTTATTTATCAATGTCAAATATTCTTTAGAAGACAAAATATCTTTAATATAAGAAAAATCTATATTAGTAAATGATGCTCCAAACTTCTCTGCTAAAAGGATAGCTTTATCTATGTTGTTCATTTAAATAAAACCCTCCAAGAAGAAATTAACGAGTCAAAAACCCCATTAGGAATAGTAAATACAGGTGAAATATTCGCAGTAAAATAAGTAACTAAGCAAAAGCTAACACTAATAAATAGTAAACTTCCTATTATTCTTTTATATGAAAAAGTGTTGTTATTTGTCACAGTAATTCCAAATTTTACAAAACTTAATCCGATATAAAACAAAATAAATAATCCTATAAATAAAATAGTTATAAATATAGTCTGTGAAATTAAATTCATTTCATAATTAGTTAAAGCCAACTTAACATAAATACGATTAAACATCGAATTAAAAGATGAAACGACAAAATTGGTAAAATTAATTTTTAAAACGTAAACATCCAGGTAAATATATATCGAAATTAAAACAATGCTAATTAAACTAGCAATACTAAACTTAAACAAAAACTTCACGTTTGAAGCTAAGCCAAGCAAGATGACTACGATATATAGAAAAATCAAAATATAAGAAACTTGCATATAGATATATTTAATTTTAACATTAATTTACAACTTATGCATTTTTAGCTAAATAAGATAAAATATCTTTTTCTACTTTCGGTAACTCCGCTTCAAACTTTTTATTTGATAAATAAGATAATTTACCAGAAATATTTTTAAATTGAAAACTCGCAGCGTGGAGAAATTGACTAGAGAGATTAAACTGCTGCTTAAATTTAGCATTGATAGCAAAATCGCCATATTTGCTATCACCAACTATCGGTGCTTTAATTGCTTGAAAATGAACTCTAAGTTGATGCGTTCTCCCTGTTATCAATTTGGCGCGAACTAAACTATAATTACCATAACGCTGCTCTATTTGATATTCAGTTAAAGCTCTTTTAGCACCATTTTCAATAAAGCCTATTCTAACTTGACCTTTAATAGGATCTTTAATTAGAGGAAATTCTATTTTACCTTTGTTAGCCAATTTCCCTGAAACTAAAGCTAAATAAGTTTTTTCAATATCTTTTTTATCTTGGAACAAAATCAAAAGCTGTTGTAAAGTTTCTAAATTCTTTCCAAAAACAACAATACCTGAAGTATTTCTATCTAAACGGTGAGCTGGACCAGGAATGAATTTAGTAGTGTTATTTGGGTCGTATTCTTTTTTAGCAATCAAATAATTTAAGAAAATATTGTGCAAAGTTATTCTTTTTTCAGTTTCATCACCATGAACTAATAATCCTTTAGGTTTATTGACAATCAAAATATTTGAATCCTCATAAATTATATCCATGTTGGATTTAACTGGTCTAACTATTTCATTTTTAGAAAATTCTTCTAATAAAGCTGGTTTAATATAAATATCAACTTCATCTCCGATTTTAGTTATATAAGAAATATCGCTTTTTTTGCCATTAACTTTAACATCTTTATTTCTGAACATTTTATAAATAAAAGATAAAGGTGCGTTATTTAATGTTCTTTTAATAACTTTATCAATACGCTGATTGCAGCTATTTTCATCTATTGTTATTTTCATACGTAATAATTTTACAATAATTATTCCAAAATTTTTAAAGAATCGTTCATATTGACCTTTTTAATTTTTGGATAAAGCATGAAATTAATCAAAATAGTAGCGACAAAAATAATCAAGAAAGAGCCTAAATAAGAGTACCATTTAACATCATCGATACTTCCAAAATCCAGATACATAAAGATATATTTATCGACAAAATATCCTACAGGTATCGATAAAATTAATCCTAATATAGATGTGATGAAAATTTCTCTAAACGTATATAAAGAACATTCTATATCTGTATATCCTAAAACTTTTAATGTTGCCAATTCTCTTTGCCTTTCAGAAATATTCATATTAGCTAAATTATATACGATTAAAGTACACATGCCTAATGCAAAAAAGACTATTACTGTTGAAATTAATTGCATACTAGAAGCCACTTCACCATATATAGAATCAGTTTCTAAAGCTTTAGTAATATCAAGTAAACCAAAACCTAAAAACAGCAAAGCATATGAACCAATTATCGCTAATAATGTCAAAATTAAATTCTTTTTATTTCTAGCCAGATTCCTAATAGAAGATTTATATTTAAATGGCAATTTTTTCCAAATAAACTTAATTCTTTCAAGAAGGTTTTTCTTACCAGGTTTAGGTGCTTTAGCTTGGAATAATTTAGCTGGTTTCTCTTTTAAACAATTTGCCAAAACAACACTAGTAATAATTATTCCACTTACTAAAATAGCGATTATTAAAATTAAACCGAACATAAAATCAAAGCCTATAACTGGTGTAGAAATATAAAACATAGAATAAACAGCTGGATAAACGACATAAGGCAATAAATATAAACCAATTAATAGACCAATAAAACCACCTACAATACTAGCTAAAATAATAAATAAGAGATATTTAAAATATACCTTCCAAGTTTGTACACCTAAAGAAATATAGCAAGCGATATTATTTCTTTCTTCAGCTATCAATCTAGAAATAGTAATTAACATTACTAATATGCAAACGGCTAAAAAGAAAAATGGGAAAACAAGAGCGATAACATCAATTTTATTCATATATTCTTCAAACATATTAAAAGAGACGTTTTCTTCCAAAGTTAAATAGACATAACTAGAATCATTTAACTGTTTAGAAATAGAATCTAAGCACGTTTGAACATATTCAGAATATTCCGAATTAAAATAATCGATAGTATCTGGATTTTTTAACTTAATATTTATATCAGTAGTAGGATATGGATAAAGAGTTTCGCCATTTAAATTACTATCTATGTATATGATTGAATCGACAGTTAAATCAGCTGAATCTTCTTGATTTAAATAAGAAACTTCAGGAACTATAGAAATATATTGAGGATTATCTACATAACCTACTATAGTATATTCTGTTTGAATGCCAAATTGACCTAATATGCCTAAAGCTAATTCAACTTTATCTCCAATCTTATAATCGATAGTATTTCTATTTGGTTTTTCAATTAAAATCTCGTTTCTTTCAGTCGGATATCTTCCTTCAGTTACTTGAATTCTATTTACTGAATTATCGTAAAAATCTTGATAATAAACCCTGTAGATATTCTTAGTAGCAGATTCTCCATCGTTAAGTTCAAAATCACTGACAAAACAACTAGAAACTGCTTCGATATTATCGTTAATTAAAAGATTGGAAATCACTTCATCAGAAAAACCTTCTGTAGTTGTATTTTTTACAATTATATCTGAGATTTTTTGACTAGAATAGACGTCAGAATATCCTCTTTCATATATGCTAGTAAGCGCCCCTAAACCAGTAATTATCGTGCTTGATAAAACAATTATTAAAAGATTGACAATAAACTTGCCTAGATTAGTTTTAAACAAGCTAAAAACAGTTTTGAGAAACTTTTTCATTACCACTCAATCTCCTCGACAGGAATTATATTAGTATTTATTGTGTTTTCTTCTATTTTTCCGTTTTTAATTCTAATTATCTGATCAGCCATATCTTTTAAAGCGGAATTATGAGTAACAATAATAACAGTTTTATTTTGTTCTCTCGCACAATTTTGTAACAATTTCAATATAGTTTTACCGGTATTATAATCTAAAGCCCCTGTTGGCTCATCGCATAAAATAATTTTAGGGTTTTTAGCAATAGCACGAGCGATTGAAACTCTTTGTTGTTCCCCACCAGAAAGTTGAGATGGAAAATTACCCATTCTATTTGACAAACCGACATCAGCAAGAATCTGTTCAGGAGAAAGAGAATCTCTTTTTAACTCAGTCGCTAACTCAACATTTTCTAACGCGGTCAAATTAGGCATTAAATTATAAAATTGGAAAACAAAACCAATATCGTTTCTACGGTATTTTGTAAGTTCTAATTTAGAAAATTTAGCAATATCTTTACCATCGACAAATAGACTTCCACTTGTAACATCTTCCATCCCACCTATAAGGTTCAATAAAGTGGATTTTCCAGCACCAGAAGGGCCTAAAACAACTACTAATTTTCCCTCTTCAATTGAAAAACTAACATCATTAATAGCATTTATTGAAACGTTGCCATTTTGAAAGGTTTTCACAAGATTTCTAGCATCTAAAACTATTGAATTTGACATAATTTTCCTGACTTTTCTACATTAATATTATATATAAAGGCATTTTAAAAATAATGAACAAAATTATAAACTTTTGTCGAATTCTTGAACACTAGTCTATGATTTTGTATAATAATTTTAATATGGTACAAAACAAGTTAGATATTCGCACTTTAAAAACTCAGTCAATCATTCAAGAGACCCTAAAAAAAATACTTTTAAATAAAGATGTTAAAGATATTACAGTTTATGAACTATGTAAAGAAGCTAACATAAATAGAGGGACTTTTTATAATCATTACAACAATATTTCTGAAGTTTACGAAGTGATTTTTAACGATATGTTTACTAGTATTCAAGAAAAAATAAACAAGTTAAATCTCATTCATTTTGAAGATGATGATCTAATTGAATTGCTAGATTTAATTCTCAACAATAAATATATCTTTGAAAACTTTATTAAATCCGGTTTATATAATTCTTGGTCTAATAAAATAATAGATATCGTTAAAGAAAAATATACCAAAGAAATTCCATCCTCTTTCCATAAAAAAGATATTTATTTAGATGCTTTTACTTTCATTTTGTACGGAGCAGCTGGAATAATTATCAAATGGGCTAATAAAAATTACAAAACTTCAAAAGAAGCTATTTCTAGCGAACTAGCTTTCTTTATAAATAATTCACTGAAATTATTGATGTTTCAGGCCTAATTATTTTATACTATTAATATAGAAAGACAAATTATTGCCATGCTTAAACAACTGTTAGTTAAAATTAAAGAATCATCATTATCTGTTTTACCAATTACTTTAATTGTGGTTATTATGTATTTAACACCACTTATCGATTTAACTAATTCTGAAATTATCGCTTTTGTCGTCTGTTCTTTCTTCTTAATTTTAGGAATTTCTCTTTTCAATTTAGGAGCAGATGTCGCTATGTCTGAAATCGGTAAAGATATCGGTTCTTCTTTAATAGGCTCTAAAAAATTACTTTTAATTTTTCCTACCTTATTAGTTTTAGGCTTTTTAATTACATATGCTGAACCCGATTTAAAAGTTCTAGCTAACCAAGTTGAAGGTGCAATTAATGGAAATACCTTGCAAATTGTCATTTCTATCGGTGTTGGTATCTTCTTAGTATTATCTGTTTGGAAAATTATATTTAAAAAAGAATTAAACAGTCTATTGATGTTTTGTTATGGTTTGTTATTTGGAGTAGCTATTCTTGTAATTGAATCTGGACATGAAAATTTATTACCTATCGCTTTTGATTCAGGTGGAGTTACTACTGGTCCAATTACCGTTCCTTTTATTATGGCTTTAGGTATTGGTATCGCTTCAAGAATCGGTGGTAAACAAGCTTCGGAAAACTCTTTTGGTACTATTGCTCTTTGCTCAATAGGCCCTATTCTATCTACTTTGATTCTTTCTATTACTTCTAAAGGTGATATTCAATATGAAACACCTTCTGGATATATAATTTCTGATAATATTCTTGAAAGCTTAGGTGAAGAAATCGGGAAAGTCTCTGGTGAAGTTGCTCTAGCTTTAGGTCTAATTGTCGCATTTTTTATCATCATGCAAATCTTTGTATTAAAGCTTTCTAAAAATAAACTTATTTCTATTGCCATTGGCTTAGTTTATACTTTTTTAGGCTTAGTTATCTTCTTAGTTGCTGTTTCAATTGGCTTTATGCCTGTCGGATTTAAAATAGGCCAAGAACTAGCTAATCAACCTCAATATGTTTCTATAATATTCGCTTTTATAATTGGCTTTGTCGTCGTTTTGGCTGAACCAGCTATCCATGTTCTAGTTCAACAAGTTTCAGAAGTTACATACAATAAAGTTAGCAAAAAACAAATGCTTATTGCTCTATGTATCGGTGTTGGTATCGCTTTGATGCTTTCAGTAATTAGAATAATTTATGATTTCTCTTTATTGTATTTGCTTGTCCCATTATACTTCTTATCTTTAGGTCTATCTTTCTTTATTCCAAAAATTTATACTTCTATCGCTTTTGATTCAGGTGGAGTAGCTTCTGGACCATTGACTTCTTCATTTATTCTTCCTCTAGCTGTTGGTATCGCTCAGGTATTATTTAATGGCGATTCTAACAAGATGCTAGCTAATGGATTTGGCATTGTCGCTATGGTCGCTTTAACACCTTTAATTACTATCCAATTATTAGGTTTTAGAGCTGTTATTTCTACTAAAGTAAAAGAAAAATTAGTCATGAGAAAATTATTAGCTTCTGATGATGAACAAATTATTGAATTTTAAAAGGTAAGATTATGGCAAGAACTAGTAAGACAAAAAGATTATCAACTAAGGGTAAAAAATCCCCTTCTAATGAATCTAGCAATATTAAAGCTCCAATTAAATTAAAAGCGATTTTTGTTATTGTTCCACGTAATAAACTAGAGCTTTATATCGATATCTTACATCAATTTGATATCAATCTTTCATTAGAAATTTACGCTAAAGGAACCGCTAGCAAAGAAATGATTTCTATGTTGGGTCTAGAAGATACTAACAAAGCTATCATTCTTGGATTAATTAATGACAAAGATAGTAAAAAAGTTCTCTCGACACTCGATGAAAAGTTTAAAACTATTAAAGGAGGAAAAGGTATCGCTTTCCAAATCCCTATCTCTTCAATTATCGGAGTCTTTATCTATTCATTTTTAACTAACCAGAAAGGAAATAGCATCTTATGAATTACGAATTAGTATTAGTTATTGTTAATAGCGGATATTCTGAACAAGTTATGGACGTCGCTAAAGAAGTAGGAGTTAGAGGCGGAACTGTTTTTAATGCTTTAGGAACTGCTAAAGAAGAAGCTGAAAAAGCTTTCGGTATTGCCATTCAGCCTCAAAAAGAAGTCGTAATGATGGTTATAGATTCTTCTATTAAATCTAATTTGCTCCATCAACTTTATCAACAAGTCGGTTTAAAAACTCCTGGTCAAGGAATCGCTTTTTCCTTACCTATTGAAGAAGTGGTTGGTTTAACTCCTATTAATCAAAAAGAATTAACTAAATTAGATGAAAAAGATTCAAAATAGATCAAGATAGTAAAAACAACTAATTTTATTATATGAAAAAGATATTTTGGTGTTTACAACAGCTAGAATTAATCGGTGGAACCGAAACAGTTTCCATCGAAATAATGAATCAACTAGTTGAAAAATTCGATTACGATATAACTGTTATTTCGACATTTAAAAGCCAAAATATCATATATAATATCAATCCAAAAATTAAAATAATAAGCTTAAATGTCGATAATAAACTCGAAAGATTTTCAGATAATTTAAAATTATATCTTAAAAACTTTCAATTAATTAATGCATCTAAATTGATCTATCACCTTTTTGATGAGTTTCTTTTTAAAATTAAAAAGAAAAGAAAATACATTAAATCTCTACTTAATAAAGATAGCCTTTTAATTTGTTCATCAATTGAAAATTATTATTTAGCTCCTAAAGATGCCAATACTTATTTTCACTTTCATTTTGACAGCGATAATTTTTTCTCTTTAATCACTAGACTTTGCTTTATCTTCTCGCATAAACCTAAAAAATTTATCTTCCTTTCAAAAGAAATTTTAAATCAGATTATTTCTAAAAAACCTAAACTTAAATCTAAATCGATATCCATTATTAATCCATGTCGTTTTCCAAGAGTTAAAAATTTTGAATTTCACAATAATAATTTGCTTTTTATCGGAAGATATACTGAGCAAAAAAATCCAATTTTAGCACTTAAAATTGCTGAAAAATTAAAAGATGATAACTTTCCATTCCATTTAAATATGTATGGTGAAGGCGAATTAGAAATTCAGATGAGGCAGTTTGTAAAAACTAAACAACTTGAAAATTTTGTTAGTATTTTTAAACCGACATACGATATTCCTAACTTATTTTTAAATTCTGATTTACTTCTTATAACTTCTAATTTTGAAGGAGTTCCTTTAATTAGAAATGAGGCTGAGGCTTACTCAATTCCAAGTATATCTACTAACTGGGGAGCTAGTATTACTCTAATTAAAGACGGAATTAACGGATTTGTTATTCCTTTAAAAGAAGCCGAAAGTTTTGCAAACAAAATTGAAGAAGTTTTAACTGATAAAACTAAATTGGAAAATTTAAAAAGATTCACTTATGAAGAAAGTTATAAATTATCTATGGATAATATAATTAAAAAGTGGCACAACTTATTAGAAAACGATAATTAAATATAAATTTAAACAAAGATATCTAAAATAACTTCAAACAATTATCACTGACTTAACTTTAATAGTCTATTAAAATAGAATGCATTTATTAAAATAAATCTAAATTTTATAAAAAAATAGATACAACTTACCTATAAATCTAATTTAGAAAGATATTCTTTTAACTTTAAATAAGTATCTTTGGAAAGATCGTGTTCAACTTTACAAGCATCTTGTAAAGCAATGGATTTTTCGACGCCTAAATATTCAAAAAATTTCGCTAAAGTAATATGTCTATCATAAGTAGATTCCGCTATTTTATAACCTTCTTCAGTTAAATTAATATCCCCTGTTTTTTCATCGTGAGTAACATAACCTTCTTTAATTAACTTCTTTAAAGCGATAGAAACTGATGGCTTTGAAAAATTCATCAATTTCACAATATCGATAGCTCTAACTTTAACTTGAATTTGTTTTAACATATATATCTTTTCTAAATAATCTTCTTTTGATTCGTTAGCGTCCATATCTTTTCTCCATATTTATATATCAATATTATAGATAAATAAGGGGTAAATATAAAGTGAGATAATTTTTGTTAGTTATAACTAACTTTTTTTGTTGACTAAGAATAATTTAGATGTATAATGTATATGTTAGTTATAACTAACTACAACGGTTTGATTGAGCCATATCATTTTTTGATATAGCAATAAAGGAGGTTAATTATGCCCTTACTAATTGCGCCATTAAATACTGAACTTAAAGTTATTAAAGTTAGTTTTGGAAATGACAAATTAAAAAAGCATCTTGAAACTTTAGGCCTTACTATCAATTCGACTATTCAAGTTCTCGCTAATGAAAAAGGAACTTTAGTCGTTTTTATTAAAGGTGCGAGATTTGCTATAGATAATCAAACTGCCGCTGGTATTTCAGTTATAGCTAAATAAGAAAGGAAACAAATTATGAATGTAGAGTCAAAGCCTTCAATAATTAAAACTCTTGATACGTTCAATGTCTTTGAAGAAGGCATCATCATCAAAATCGATGGTGAAGGTAAACTTAGACGCCGCTTATTAGATATGGGGCTTACTCCTAATACTAATGTCACTTTAAGAAAAAAGGCTCCTTTAGGCGATCCAATTGAAATTACCTTGCGTAATTACGAGTTAACTTTAAGGAAAGCAGAAGCTAAACTAATCAGTCTTAAAATGACTAAACTAGTGGAAAATAAGGAGGTAAATAAATGAAACGATTTGCCTTAGCAGGTAATCCTAACTGCGGAAAAACTACTCTTTTTAATTCTTTAACCGGTTCAACTGCTTATGTAGGTAACTGGCCTGGAGTCACAGTTGATAAAAAAGAAGGCACTTACAAAAAGTTAGAAGAACCTATTTCAATTATCGATTTACCTGGTATTTATTCTCTTTCTCCTTATTCACCTGAAGAAGTAATTTCTAGAAATTACATCTTAGATGAAAAACCAGACTGTGTAATTAATATTGTCGATGGTACTAATTTAGAAAGAAACCTCTATTTAACTACTCAGTTGCTCGAAATGGATGTTCCAATGATTCTAGCTATTAATATGGCGGATTTAATTGCAAAAAACAACCAAAGTATCGATACTAATAAGCTTTCAAAAATTTTAGATATTCCTGTAGTAGAAATCTCAGCTTTAAAAGAATCAAACCTTGAAGATTTGATGAAGAAAGCCTATGAAACTTCTAAACATCCTAGAAAAGGTAAAACTATCTTAAAAGGCTGCAAATTAGATAGCCTAATTAATAAAGTTAATAACGAATATCTTTCTGAAGAAATTTCCAATCCTTTATTCCACGCCATTAAGCTAATTGAAAACGATGAAATCGAAATTCAACTTCACAAAAACATCTTGCCTTTAGTTACTGAAAGTAAAAAAGATTTTAACGATGAAATCTTCGGAAGTGATTTTGAAGCGATTATCGCTGATGAAAGATACAAATTCTTATCTAAAAACATTGCAAATATCATCGTAAAAAACGATGGTAGCAATCAAGATCCCAATCAATTAAAGACTACTCTTTCTGATAAAATAGATAAAGTTTTAACAAATAGAATCTGGGGAATTCCTATATTTATTGCCGTATTATTTGTCATTTTCCATTTGACTTTTGCCACTAATTTTCTCTATTTAAAAAACATCTTCCCTCTTAATGAAGATGGTGAAATTATCAATGTCACCTTACAAGGAACTCCTTGGGAAGGATTGATAGTTTCAGCAGATGGTGTTGCTTCTCCAGGTGTCTTTTTACAGACTTGTTTAGTTGGATTTACCGATTGGATTACTGATTTAACTAAAACAGGATTAGAATCTATTCAAGGTGATCAAGTTTGGGTCTCTGGATTAATTTGTGATGGTATTTTAGCGGGTATTTTCTCCGTATTATCTTTCTTACCTCAAATTTGTTTACTCTTCCTATTCTTTGCTATTTTAGAAGACACTGGATATATGGCTAGAATTGCCTTTATCTTAGATAGAATCTTTAGAAGATTCGGTCTATCTGGAAGAGCGTTTATGCCTATGATTATGGGCTTTGGCTGTTCTATTCCAGCTATGATTAACACTCGTACTCTTGCTGATGATAACGAAAGAACTACAACTATTAGAGTTATTCCTTTCTTCGCATGTGGCGCTAAATTACCAGTTTTAACTGCTGTTGCTGGTCAAATCGCTATCATGTGCAATATAAATAATCCTGATTTATTTACTCTAGCTTGTTTCTTAGTCGGTATTGTTACAGCTTTAATTACTGTAATTATTATGAAAGCAACAGTAAATAGAGGGGCTGTTCCTCCGTTTGTAATGGAATTGCCTAGCTATCACTTACCTCAATTAAAGGCCCTAGGAATTCACGTTTGGGATAAAATTAAACACTTTGTTAAAAAAGCTTTTACGGTCATTTTAGCCTCCAATATCTTGATCTGGTTTATCTCACATGTTAATTTATCCTGGAACGCTTTCTTACCTGATGAAGAAATTTCTAATTCTATTGCCGCTACTATAGGTAAATTGTTACAGCCTATATTTACTCCTCTTGGCTTTGGTTCAAATTTAGCTGGTGAATTTGGTTGGATCTTTGTAGTCGCTACTATCTGCGGGCTTATCGCTAAAGAAAATGTCTTATCTATCTTCTCAGCATTATCTGCAGCAATTGCAGGTGGAACTATGGATGATTACACAACTTCTCAAGCGATGGAAATGATTGTTGATGCTACTAATATTACCACTTATGCATTATTTGCTTTCGCTATATTTAACTTACTGACCATTCCTTGTTTCGCTGCTGTCGCTACTGCTAAAGCCGAACTTCCTAAAAACAAATTTAAAGGAACTATCCTTTTCTGGTTAGTTTCTTCCTTCTTTGTTGGAAGTATGTTCTATCTAATTCCTACTTATTGGTGGACTTGTTTTATCTACCTAGCTATTATTGGATCAGGCATAGGAGGAATTATTTACTACAACAAATATCAAGATAAGAAAAACAACACCTTAAAAGGAACAGACTAATGCTACTAGCAATAGAGATTATTCTTATTAGTTTCTGTATTATTGTTGTAGGTGGTGTCTTATCTAGGTACATTTATAAAAGAATGCACAATTTGCCTACTGGCTGTGATGGATGCAAATGCATGTCAAAAGAAAAAATGTTAAAAGAATTTAACAAGAAATATAAAAAAGACAAAACCGACTTAGAAAAATAAACCTTGGCTATTAAGTTACTAGCTTAATAGCCTTTTAAAATCTATTCTAAAAATAACAAAATATCAAAATTGATAAATCGTAAGCGATTTCAAGTATAAAATCAAAAAATTATAAAGTATAATAAATTCATAAACCACATTGAAGGAGTAACTATTTATGAAAGAAATACTACTTACTAGAGAACAAATTCACAATATTTGTATCGATATCGCTGATAAACTATCAGAAAGATTAAAAGATGAAGAACAAATTCCTGTTTTTGTTGGCGTTATGAAAGGTGGACTTAACTTTATGATGGACTTAGTTAAAGAAGTTAAGATTCCTATTATCACTGACTTTGTTCAGATTTCTTCTTATGATGGAACTTCTTCTACTGGAATTATTAAACTTAAAAAAGATCTAACTTATCCTGCTAAAAATAAAACTGTCGTTTTAATTGACGATGTTGTTGATACCGGTTATTCTATGCATTATTTAAAGCATTTTATCTACGATAAATATCAACCTAAAAACATCTTAATAGTTACCTTAGTCGATAAAATTTCTATTAGAAAAGTCAATATAGATATAGATTATTATGGCCTTCAATTAAAAGAAAACAAATTCTTGCTTGGTTATGGATTAGACTATAAAGAATTAAATAGAAACATTCCTTATGTCTATGTTCCAGATCAAGATGAAATTAAGCAGTTAGATGAAATTGCTAAAAGAAACTAATTGTAAATCAATCCAAATTAAAAACAGATATTTAGCTAATAACTTAAATATCTGTTTTTTTTACTTACAATTATTCTGGATAAGTTATTAACCAATATCCATAAGAGAGTGAATAATAAACATCAGTTATATTTGAAGTAAAGACATCCCCTTCTTCTAAAAGTGTATCTTTAGCATTTTTATAATCTATAAATGGTCCATCTACTCCAAAAGAATATTTAATTTTATCTTCCCAAAAATAAGTATCTTCTTGATAGAGCTCTTGAGGAGTTTTATCATACATAAGATATCTAATCGCATCTAGATCATACTTATTTATAACGTGATTTTCTTCATAAGTTAACTCAAAGCTAAAATCAGTATCGCTTTTTTCAAAAGTATAATTGGAAGAAGGATATACGCATTTTACAAAATGAGCTGTAATTGTAAGAATACTTTGACTAATACTAGTTTTATCAACATCGCTTTTATTATTACATGAACTTAGCCCTACTAACATTAAAGAAAATAGAGGTAATAATTTAAATATTTTTGTCATTATGATATTCTCCTATCTATTGAACTATAGGTATTGGAGTAGATGTGATTTCTTTATTATATCCACATTTACATTAAGTATAATTAAACTAGCTAAACAAATTAGATAACAAAATTTTCTTTTCATAAATCCCTATAATATTTTATCTAGCTATTTATAATTATTTAATAACACTTATGAGCTTTTTTTGTCAATTAAAAAAGTGTCTACTTAAAATAGACACGTGTTTTAATTTAGCTTATAAAATTATCTAACTCCTCTAGTTCCAGGATAGATTTTTTCTAATCCACCTTTTCCAAGATAATGTTCAACGACCTTTTCAGCTAATTGAATAGTCCAATACATACTTCTAGCTGTATAGATATTTCCATCAACTACACAGGTTTCATTTTCTAAATATTTACCTTTACCTCTTTCAAAACCTGGGAAGCAAGTATACTTTTTATCATCTAGATAACCTAAAACCCCTAAGATGGAAGGAGCAGCGCAGATAGCTGTAATCAATTTAGTATCGTTGTTATCGTAAAAATACTTTAATATATCTCTAACTTTTTTAGATTTTTGCAAATTATCGACACCTAATTTACCTCCAGGAAGATAGATAAAATCATAGCTTGTATAATCGATTTCTTTTAAATTGTATTTAGCGACAACAGTAATATGAGAAGAAGAAGTAACCTTGTGACAATTTTTAATAGAAACTAAATCTACTTGAATCCCAGCACGAGTTAAAATATCGACATAAGCTAAAGCTTCAACTTGTTCAAAACCATCAGCTAACAAAACTAAACCTTTGTAAATCATAAATTTTCCTCCTTATTAATTATACTATTTTCATCTATACTTTTAATTTTTGATGGAATTACAATCAATTTAGCAACTTGATTATAAGTAAGTGTTTTTCCATATTCTAAAGCTAACGCTTTAGTTTTAAATAATTTCAAGGCTTTTGAAGAATTATCAAGATGAATAACCCACATATTATCCTTTTCTCTTTTTTCAATAATATAAACTTTAATTTTATCTTCTTTATTATCTTTTTTAAGTTTATCTAACTTATTAACTAAAACAATATCGTTGATGCTTTCTTGAATTGTTTGCTTGACTATCTTTTTCTTAATTGGTTTTTTAGCAATAACTTTCTTACTATTCTCTTCTTTATTATTAGTAAGCTCAGCGACTTTTTGCTTTTTAATTTCTACTTGCTTTTTTTCCATTCTCTTTTCATATTTAATTAAACGAGTATACGCAACAACTTGACTAGAAGATGCATAGATATAATGTTCAGGTAAAATTTCTACTAAGTTACCTTTAATATCCATGGCAAAATCAATATCGTCTTGCAAGATATTTTCCTTTTTAAAAAACTTTTGAACGATAGGAACTAAACAGTTTGAAATCATATTAGCTTTAGAAGAATATTCAATTGTCTTTCCTTCTAAAGCGAAAAATACACTAGATTCATCACTTACTAAATTAGCATGTTCAACATCGTTTGTAATTATTAAACCGAATTTATTTTCATAAGAAGTTAACTTTTTAAAATCTTCAATTAAAACTAATTTATCTTGACTAGTTAAATTATCATCTAAAAGATTTAAATTAAAAACTTGCTTAGTGGAAATAATTCCAAAAATCATCTTGATTTTCATAAGTTCAATTAAACTAAACTTATTTATCATTTTGTTTTTTAGACTATATGAAATTTGAAAGCTGAAATCTTCAAACAATCTATTCAATCTCATAACAGCAACTTTTTTAGGAACAAAAGTCTTTAAATAAAACTCATTATAGGCCTTATCTAGATTTTCTTTATAATCTAAACTATCGAGATTTTCTTTCTTTAGCTGTTTAATTTTACTTTTCAATTCTTTTTTTGCTAGTTTATACTCTTGTTTAATTTGCTTTTTTATTGTAGCTTGAGAAGATTTACTATCTAAAAAATATTGTTGATTTACTTTTTTTAGCTCATCTAATTTAGAAAGATATTCACTTTCAATTTCATTTTTCCGCTCTTCTTTTTTAGCTAAAATAGCTTGAATTCCACTATGATATGCTAAATTATTTTCAGAAGTATCTAATTTATTTTCAGAATTTTTCTTTCTTAAAGAAGAAAGTTCTTCTTCTACTTGATTATCTAATTTTAAAATCTTATCGTCGTATTCTTGTTTTATTTCAGCTTGTTTTTGCTCTATTTCAAAGCGTTTTTCATCTAAATTATTTAATTCTGATTGAGATGAATATTTGCGCTTTAAATAATTATTTAATTCTAAATAATAATTCAATAAAGATAAATAGACGGAATCTTTAAATACTTCGCAATTATAAGAAGAATCAATATTAAAAAAATTATCCTGTAAAGATTTAAATTCTTCTTCGGAATTAACTAATTTATCATCGATAAAAATCTTTCCTTTAATAGATGATAAAGAATCAATCTCGATATTAGGAATATAAGGATAAACTAGAAGTAAATTAGTTTTATTCTTTTGATAACATACAGTGAAATTTTCTATAGGAGGATAAAACAAATCATCAATAAAAACTTTGTCCATACTATTTATTGTAATATATTTAACTGGTTTTTTAAACATTGAAAAAGGGGCTAAACTATGTAGTTTTTGCCCCTAATCAGTTTAAATTATTGCTTTTCAGAAAATTCAGGAGTTTCAGCTCCAGCATTTACTGCGCCAGCTTCAAATCTCTCTGAAGATTCATCGCTATCGCCATAAAAGCCAGTACCAGCAGGAATTAACTTACCGATCATGACATTTTCTTTTAAGCCGTGGAGATAGTCAATCTTTCCTTTAACAGCCGCATCAGTTAAAACACGGGTGGTTTCTTGGAAGGAAGCAGAAGATAAGAAGGAATTTGTATCCAAAGCTGCTTTAGTAATACCAAGAACGATTGGACGACCGACAGCAGGATGTTTATTTTCAGCTAAAGCTTTAGCGTTAGCATTAGTGAAATCGACAATATCTACTCTAGTTCCAGGTAATAAGTTAGTATCTCCTGATTCAATAACTAACATCTTTCTAAGCATCTGTTTAGCGATAACTTCAACATGCTTATCAGAAATATTAATACCTTGGTTTTGATAGACTTTTTCAACTTCTTCAAGTAAGTAAGTTTCAACATCAGCTACACTAGTAGCATCGAGCAATTTCTTAGGATCAATTGCACCGACAGTGAGCTTTTGACCAGCTTTAACTTGATCGCCAACTTGAACGATAACTGTAGCATGAGCGTTAGTTGTATATGTTTTAGTTTCACATTCATTAGTTTGTTCATCGACAATGATATTAGGATTTTCAATAGTGATATTGTACATCTTCTTATCTTTATCGTGTTCGCTAATTTCTTTAACAACACCGCTAATTTCGGTAATTAAAGCCTCACCTTTAGGAACTCTAGCTTCCAAAACTTCTTGAACTCTAGGTAAACCTTGAGTGATATCTTCTTCACCAGCAACACCACCAGAGTGGAAGTTTTTCAAAGTAAGCTGTGTACCAGGTTCGCCGATTGATTGAGCAGCCATAATACCGACAGCATCACCGATTGAAACTAATCTACCAGTAGCTAAGTTACGTCCATAACAATGGACACAGACACCATCTTTAGTTTCGCAAGTAAATAAGGTTCTAATTTCAACTTCTTTAATACCAGCGTTTATAATACTAGCAGCTTGATCTTCGCTAATCATTGTATTAGCTTTAACAATCACTTCACCAGTTTGAGGATTTATAACATCGTGAACGGTAAATCTACCGATTAATCTATCGTATAATTTAACTTTAACTTCAGGATATTGTCCTTTAGCTTCATCGTCAAATCTAGGTTCACGTGACATGATATCTCTAATAACAATACCATGGTCACATCCGCAATCTTCTTCTCTAACGATGACATCGTGAGAAACATCGATCAATCTTCTAGTTAAATAACCTGAGTCAGCTGTCTTTAAAGCAGTATCAGCACCAGTTTTTCTAGCACCGTGAGTAGCAATGAAGAATTCAGCGACATTTAAACCTTCTCTAAAGCAGGATTTAACAGGAATTTCAATTGAAGAACCATCAGGACGTTGCATCAAACCTTTAATACCGATAAGCTGAACGAAGTTAGTTAACTTACCTCTAGCACCGGAAGCCGACATAATAAAGACAGGATTTCTAACTTCTTTATTAATAAGAGTACGAACTTCTTCAGTGATAGTATTACTAACTTTACCCCAAGCAGCGACAACTTTTTCATATCTTTCATTTTCAGTAAGTTCACCATCATCAGCTTGTTGTCTATAATGTTCAACTAATTCATCAGTCTTAGCGAACAATTCTTGTTTGTTAGCTAATGGAGATGGACTACCATCGCTAGTTTCAGCGGAAATATCACTTAAAGCGACAGTAATACCGGAAATAGTTGAGAATTCAAAGCCTAAATTCTTCATTAAATCGAGGATTTCTGAAGTCTTTTGAGCTTGATAACGATAGAATAATTCAGTGATGATATTAGTAATTTCACCTTTAGAAATTGGAGAATGCAATTTAGCATCTTTAATAGCTTGTTTAATATCAGTACCATAAGCAACAAAGCCTTCAGGTAAATAATTATCATCTAATTCATATTGAGGTTTACTACCAGTATGTTTAAATTTAGCATCTTGAGCACCATTGATATATGGGAAATCGCTAGGATAAATGCTATTGAAAATCAATTTACCTGGTGTAGTTAACAAATAAGCTTTCTTCATAGCTGAATTTAAGTAAGTCTTATTTAAAGAACTAGCGCGGATAGCAATTCTAGTTTGCAAATGAACTTGATGATTTTCATAAGCGAGAATAACTTCGTTATAGTCTTTAAAGACTCTACCTTCAGCTTGAGAATAGATTTCATATCTATCAGCTTCAACATCATCTTTAAAGTTACGATAGTATTTAGCTTGAGCTAACATACCTTCAGCATCGTTTTCCATAGTGATATAGTAGTTACCTAAAAGCATATCCTGAGAAGGAATACAGATAGGTTTACCATCTTTAGGACCTAAGATGTTGTGGTTAGCAATCATTAAATCGATAGCTTCTTTTTGAGCCTTTTCAGATAAAGGAACGTGAACAGCCATCTGGTCACCATCAAAGTCAGCGTTAAATCCAGTACAGACTAATGGATGTAATCTAATAGCTCTTCCTTCAACTAAGATAGGTCTAAAAGCTTGGATACCTAATCTATGTAAGGTAGGAGCTCTGTTTAATAAGACTGGGTGATGAGTAATGATAGATTCGATAGCTTCTAAAACGTGTTCATCTTGATTATCAATCATATAATCAGCTTGTTTTTTACTAGAAGCGTATTTTTTCTGCATTAAGATTCCTGTGATAAATGGTCTAAATAAGTTAATAGCCATTTCTCTAGGAATTCCGCATTGATCCATATTTAAAGTAGGACCAACAGCGATAACTGAACGGCCAGAGTAATCTACTCTCTTACCTAACAAGTTTTGTCTAAATCTACCTTGTTTACCTTTTAATTGGCTAGATAGAGATTTTAAAGGTCTATTACCGGCACCAGTAACAGCTCTAGTTCTTCTACCGTTATCAATTAAAGCATCGACTGCTTCTTGAAGCATTCTCTTTTCATTAATTGTAATAATAGAAGGAGCTTTGATTTCTTGGAAGTTTTTCAATCTGGTATTTCTACCGATAACTCTTCTATATAAATCGTTTAAATCACTAGCGGCATATCTACCACCATCAAGAGGTAACATAGGTCTTAAATCAGGTGGCATAACAGGTAAAATAGTTAATACCATCCATTCAGGTCTATTGTTAGATTTGATAAAAGCATCGACTAATTCAAGACGCTTTAACAATTTAATTCTCTTTTGATTCTTTGGAGAATTGGTGTTTTTCAATTCTTTTTGAATATCGTCAAATTCTTTTTGTAAATCGACTTTTTCAAGTAAGGATTTAATAGCGCCAGCCCCCCAATCAAAGACTGTACCGATACATTCGTTAATAAATTTAGCGATAGTATCGAAGTCAACTAACATGGAAGTATTTTCCAAATTATGTAAGATTGATTTAGCTTTTTCAATATTGTTAGTTCTGCCTTTTTCGATGATTTCTTGCATGATAGCTTTGAATTTTTCACGGCTATCTTTTTCATCAAGGACCATACGTTCACTTAATTGAACAGTATCACCTGGATTAATAACAATATGAGAAGCATAGTAAACAACTTGTTCAACTTGCTTAGGAGGAATATCTAGTAAGACAGAAATTCTCGAAGGAGTTCCTTTTAAATACCAAATATGAGTACATGGAGCGGCGAGTTGAATATGACCCATTCTTTCTCTTCTAACCGCTTTAGTAGTAACTTCAACACCGCATTTTTCACAAACAATACCAGCTGATCTAGGTTTTCTATATTTTCCACAATAGCATTGATAATCTTTAGTAGGGCCAAAGATTCTTTCGCAGAACAAACCATCTGGTTCTGGTTTTTGAGTACGATAGTTGATAGTCTCAGCATTTTTAACCTCGCCTTTAGACCATTCTAAGATTTTTTCAGGGGAAGCGAGTTTAACCTGAATAGCAGTAAGTTTATTTAATTCAAACATTGTTTATTTTCCCCTTTCTTAGTCTTCAGTTTCAGGATGATTCAAATCGTGTTCTGAAACATCGCCAGAATATATTTCATCGCTTGAAACATCTTCTTCATCAATCGCTTCTTGGGCTTCTTCTTGACCCATCTTATTGTAATTGCGCTTGATATTTAAAGATTTTTTCATAGCTTCAGAGGTCATGTTAGATATATCGACTTCTCTTTCTTCACCATTATCAGTTTCAAAGAGTTTAACATCGATAGCTAACGATTGTAATTCTTTAATTAAAACACGGAAAGATTCAGGCATGTTAGGTTTTGGAATAGGTTGATTCTTCAAAATGGATTCATAACATTCATTTCTACCGACCATATCATCTGATTTAATAGTGAGCATTTCTTGTAAAACGTGAGCTGCACCATAAGCTTCCAAGGCCCAAACTTCCATTTCACCAAATCTCTGACCACCATTTTGAGCTTTACCACCTAAAGGTTGTTGAGTAACTAAAGAGTAAGGTCCAACAGATCTAGCGTGAAGTTTATCATCGACCATGTGAATTAACTTAATCATATACATGACACCGACATTGACTCTAGAATCGAATCTTTCACCGGTTTCACCTGAATAAAGGATAGTTTTACCATCTTCATCCATGCCAGCAGCTTTCATCATAGTCATGATTTCTTCGTTAGTCATACCATCGAAAACAGGAGTAGAAACTTTTAATCCACCTAATTTCTTACAAGCCATACCTAAATGAACTTCAAGAATCTGACCGATGTTCATTCTTGAAGGAACACCTAATGGATTTAATAAAATATCAACAGGGGTACCATCAGGTAAGAATGGCATATCTTCTTCTCTAACAATTCTAGAAATAACACCTTTATTACCATGACGTCCTGACATTTTATCACCTTCAGAAATCTTACGTTTTTGAATGACATAGACTTTGATAGTTTCTAAAACGTTAGGTTTTAATTCATCGCCTTTTTCACGTGAGAAATATTTGACATCTAAAACGATACCGCCTCCACCATGAGGGACTCTAAAGGAAGTATCTTTTTGATCTTTGGTCTTAGTTAAGAAGATAGCTTGTAAAAGTTTTTCTTCAGGTGAAAGTTCTGTATCGCCTTTAGGAGAAACTTTACCGACTAAAATATCGCCTTCTTTAACTTCAGAACCGATAGTAATTACACCTCTTTCATCAAGGTGAGCTTTATACTTTTCAGATATATTAGGAATATCAGCAGTAAAGGTTTCTTTACCGTTTTTAGTCTTTCTTCTATCGACAGTATATTCAACTATGTGCAAAGTAGTATAAGTGTCTTCTTTTACTAATCTTTGAGACATAATAACAGCGTCTTCATAGTTATAACCATGCCAGGTTGTAAAAGCGATAACGACATTTTGACCTAAAGCGAGATCGCCATTTTCCATAGCAGGACCATCGGCAATTACATCGCCTTTTTTAAATCTATCACCAACTTTAACAATGGCGTTTTGATTGATACAAGTAGATTGACTACCCATCATGAATTTCTTCAATTCATAAGTTTGAGGGTGTTTATCTTCGCCTTCTTGAGTTTCGATACGTTTAGAATCGACATAAGTAACAATACCATCGTTATAAGCAGTTACAGCGCATCCTGAGTCAGTTGCGACTTTGTGTTCAAGACCAGTTCCGACAAAAGGAGCGTGAGGTCTAAGTAAAGGAAGAGCCTGACGCTGCATATTACCACCCATTTGAGCACGAGTAGAGTCATCGTTTTGTAAGAAAGGAATACAAGCAGTAGCGACAGAGACAATCTGTTTAGGTGAAACATCGATATAATCGACATCATCAGCATTAGCCATAATAGTTTCACCATTTTGTCTAGCTAAAACTCTATTTTCAACAATCTTATTATCGATTAATTTAACATTAGCTTGAGCGATGATATGGAAACGTTCATCATCAGCAGAAAGATAATCAGTTTCATTTAAAACTTCTCTATTTTTAACTCTTCTATATGGAGTTTCAATAAAGCCGTATTTATTGATTTTAGCATAACAAGCTAAATTGGAAATCAAACCGATATTTTGACCTTCAGGAGTCTCGATTGGACAAATTCTACCATAGTGAGAATAATGGACATCTCTAACTTCAAAGCTCGCTCTATCTCTAGTTAAACCACCAGGACCTAAAGCGGAAATTCTTCTTTTGTTAGAAAGTTCACTTAGTGGGTTAACTTGGTCCATTAACTGAGATAATTTAGAATCGTTAAAGAATTCTTTAATAGCGGAAGTTAAAGGTTTAATATTGATTAAAGATTCAGGAGTAACCGATTCTTTATCTTTAGAAATAGACATCTTATCGATGATATTTCTTTCCATTCTGGAAAGACCTGTTCTAAATTGATTTTGAATAAGCTCACCGACAGATCTAATTCTTCTATTGCCTAAATGATCGATATCATCAGGATTACCAACACCATCAATAAGGTTAAGTAAATATGAAAAACAAGCGACGATATCACTAGAAGTGACAAATTCTTCCTTGCAGTTTAAATCGTTACCGACGATTCTATATGTCTTAGATTTATCTTCTTTATCGAAAATAGTAACAATATTAACTTTATTATGTGTATCTAAATCAGCCTTAATTGGGAATTCATATTGACAAGCACCTGATTCAAAGAATTTGATTTCTTTTAAATGATCGATTTTTTCTTTATCGATATAAGTGCCTTGTTCATAAACTAATTCACCATTGACATCAATTAAGTCTTCAGCGACAAAATTGTTCAATAATCTATCGTAAACACCTAATTTATTATTGACTTTAAAACGTCCAGCAGGACCTAAATCATAGGAACGATGTTCAAAGAAACGATTTCTAATTTGTCTAGCGACATCATCATCTTGAATAGGTTCACCTGGTCTAAGCTTACCGTAAATTACTTTTAAAGCATCGATAGCGACATCTTTAACACCTCTTTCAACAGGATTTCTTTTTAAAGTGTTATTTAAATAAGTGTTTTTAGTACCATATAAATCGTAAATATCAGCATCGTGAACTAAACCTAAAGCTCTTAATAAAACGACAGCAGAAACTTTCTTTTGTTTATCAATTCTAACAAAGAGCAATTCTTTAGGATCGGTTAAAAATTCTAACCATGTACCTCTTTGAGGAATAATATCAGCTCCATAAACATAGCTAGCAGTAGCTGGTAATTCACTTTTATGCATATAAGCACCTGCAGATCTAACAATCTGAGATTCAACAACTTTTTCAACACCGTTGATGATAAAAGTTCCCGATTCAGTCATCATTGGGAAATCACCCATAAAGATATCCCCAGTAACTATTGAACCATCTTCTCTTCTTAAACCGATGTTGACATGTAAAGGTTTAGAATAGGTTAAATCAGCATCCTTACATTCAAAATAGTTATATTTTGGTTCACCAAAATATAAGGAATTATAAATCAATTCCATAGTAGCGGTATCGTCATTACCATTTTTAATTGGGAAAAAGTCTTTTAAGACTTCTTCGATACCTTCATTAATGAGCCATTTAAAAGAAGCGGTCTGAATTTCACATAAATTAGGAAGTGGAATTTGACCAGAGATCTTTGAAAAATCAGCTCTGTTATTTTCTAAATACTTAATGTCGTTTCTGTTAAAAATTTCTTCAAAAGTTTTCATCTATTTTCTCCATATCTTAAGCCAACGACAATTCTAAGATCCCGTTTATTAACTTACTTAGTCGATACACAGCCTACTAAGTAAACTAATAACTAATTATTCAAACTAATATCGGCTAAAATATTATTAGTCTTAATAACAAATTGTACTCCTAGGGTAGTATGACCCTAGAAGTACAATCCAATCTTAGATTAATAAATTTACTATTTAACTTCGACTTCAGCACCAGCTTCGGTGAGTTGCTTAGCATATTCATTAGCTTCGGCAGGAGAGATTTTTTCTTTGACAGCAACAGGAGCAGAGTCAACTAATTTCTTAGCATCCATTAAGCCTAAGCCAGTGATAGCTTGAACAGCTTTGATGACCTTAACTTTGCTAGCGCCAGCGGATTTTAACATAACTGAAACTTCGCTAGGAGCTTCGCTTTCTTCTTTGGCAGCAGGAGCAGCAGCAACAGCAGCAGCAGCGGTAACGCCAAATTCAGTTTCGATAGTTTTTACTAAATCCATGACTTCAACGATAGTCATTTCTTTTAAAGAAGAGATAATTTCTTCATTGGTTAATTTTGCCATAATTTAATTTTTTCCTTTCTTAATAATTGTTTGACAAATAGACGACTAATTTTACTTAGCTTCACCGACAGCCTTACAAGCTAAGGCAAAGTGAACAAGTGGTGACTCTAAAGCTGATAATAGCATAGAGATGACATTTTCTTTAGAACCAGCGGTAGCTAACATCATAGTCTTATTAGCATCACAGAAGGTTCCTTCAATAATGGCACCTTTAATTTCCATAGCTTTATTTTTAGAAACAAACTTAGATAAAGCAGGAAGAACAGCAGTAGGGTCTTTACAAGTAATTAAAGCGTTAGGACCTTTTAAAAGAGATTCAAGCTTTTCAAAATGTTTTGCATCAAAAGCTCTTTTCATCAAAGTGTTTTTGGCGACTTCCATTTTGCCACCGCTCTTTTTGAGGTCTTTTCTCAATTGGTTAATGCTAGTAACAGATAAATTGTGATAAGTAACAATAACTGCACATTTAGCATCAGCTAATTCAGAATTTAGTCTTTCGACTTGCTTTTTCTTGTTTTCAAGAATTGCTTGATTCATCTGACACCTCCATATATTTGCAACAATACCCATAAATCATATAGTTATTGATCGATACAAAACTTATATAAATCTAATTCCCTACGTAGCAAATTAAGTAAGATACAGCTACGGTCTATGGTTATTGATTGCTCCAATTTAATTTGCTATCAACTAGTTAATAGCTAATTTGATAGCTGGGCCCATAGTAGTATGGACGACGATAGTATTAATATAATTGCCCTTAACAGAGCTAGGTTTAATTCTAACGATAGTATCGATAACAGTTTGTAAGTTAGCAGCGATCTTTTCGCTATCGAAACTAACTCTAGCAACTGAAAGATGTAAATTGCCATCTTTATCGACTCTATAAGCTAATTTACCGTTTTTAATTTCTTTAACAGCTGTAGCGATATCAGGAGAAACGGTTCCAGATTTAGGGTTAGGCATTAAACCTTTAGGACCTAAAACTCTACCCATTCTACCTAATTGACCCATCATATCAGGAGTAGCGACAATTACATCGAAATCGAACCAGTTTTCTTTTTGGATCTTTTCAAGTAATTCGACACCACCAGCATAATCAGCACCAGCGGCTTTAGCTTCTTCAACTTTACTAGCAGTAATAGCTAAGACTTTCTTAGTTTTACCATTGCCATAAGGTAAAGTTAAAGTTCCTCTTAACTGTTGATCAGGTTGTTTAGTATCGAGATTTAAATTAAAAGAAATTTCAACAGTAGAATCGAATTTTGTAGTAGAAGTCTTCTTAACTAATTCAGAAGCTTCTTTAACAGTGTAAAGCTTACCTTTTTCAACATTTTGTAAGGCAGCAGCGTATTTTTTAGTTAATTTTTTCATCTTAAATATTCTCCTTAGTCAACAATCTTGACACCCATAGATTTGCAGGTACCTTCAACGCTTCTAATAGCGGCTTCTAAAGAATCGACAACTAAATCAGGCATTTTGTATTCAGCGATCTTTTTAACTTCTTCTCTAGAAATGGTTCCAGCGGATTTGGTTTTGTCTTTGGCGCCTTTTTCAATGTTAGCAGCTTTCTTAATTAAGAAAGTAACTGGAGAGGTCTTTAAGACAATATCGAATGATTTGTCCTCGTAGATAGTTAACATACAAGGGACCAATTCACCCTTACGATCAGATGACATAGCGTTAAACTGCATACAGAATTTACCACCGATTCCGTAAGGTCCAAGCTTCTGACCGAGTTTGGCAGGGCTAGCTTCCCCACCCATAGCTTCGATTTTCATCGTTCTAAGAACTTTTTTCACGTGATATCCTCCTTTTAATATAATTGTATCCGTGTGTGGTTACGAGAATTTACTCTCCCACAACTTAGAGCTACCCAAAAAGGGCGTAATAACCCTAAGCATCGTTTATTGTAGCACATATTTTTTCTTTTTAGCAAGAGCTAGTTAAGTTAATGTAAAATATTTTTACTAAAGATAATTGAAATAGTAAGTTCTATTTATACAAACATAAACTGCATTATAGTTTTATTATTAATTCTTTTCTTCTTTTAATGAGATATCTTTATTAGTTAACGATATTTCTTTTAAGTTCTCTTTTTTGGAAAAATATTCTCCTTGATCAAGATAGATATCATCATCTTTGCAATCGATATAGTATTGATTAAAAACATAATCAGTTAGATTTTGATTTGTCTTTGATATATACATCATTCCTAATGAAATAAATAAAGGAATTAAAAAAGAAAAGAAATCTAGAAAGTACATTATAGATAAAGTAAATAAGCATCTACAAAGATATCTATCTAATTTGACATTCATGCCATCTACACCAATTAAGGCGATTTTAAACATCTTCATTCCTATTGTCTGTCTTCCTCTTTTAAAACAAGTTGTCGGTAATATAACTATATATATCAAAAAGGAAACAACTAAAAATATAAGTAATGAAATAACTATAATTAAAAAGATAGTAGAAGTAGCTTCACCATAACTTGGGCAATTAAACAAATATGAAAAACAATAGTTTTCTATTTCAGAATAATAAAAATTATAATATTCTTCTGGTTTTTGATTTGTTTCAACTATATTGTCATTTTCATTTTTAAATAGATTTAAACCATCTTGAGATTTAGCTTCTAACTTTCTTTCTTGATAAGATAGATATTCACTATTAGAAGAAAAGAAAGTTTTATTAGCATAGAAAGTTTCTATTTTAGAAGAAAGATAATCTTTCTTTAAAGAATAGTTAGAAAGATTTTCATCGTTACTAGCGTAATTTAAAATAGTCGTGTTTTCATCTACATATAAATTCGATTCTATTCTTAAACTATTTTGAATATCTATTTGCTTAGTATATATTGGAAGATTTCTTATTGGATAAATAAAACAAGTAAAAAGAACTATACAAGTAAAAAAGATTAAACAAAGATCAATAACACTAGCTATCATTCTTTTTGATAAACTAGCTTTTGAATAACTAACTTCTACCTTTGGCTTTTCTAAATTAGTCTTATTTAATTGAGGCATAATCTTCCTTCCCTTTAAATATAGTATTGGAAATTAAATTAGATAGTAATTGATGATCTTTTAAAATGAAAACCAAAATTAATGAAATAATATCTAAAACAAAAGAAAAGATAACAAATGAAAACATATTTAAAGAAGATATGCCATAAGTTAAAACAAAGAACTGACCAGTAAATAACTGCATGATAATTACGCTAGAAAAATACATTATTAACTTAGATAGACTTAAGCCTAGGTAGTTTATAAATCCAGGCGAGTAATTATCGTTTCTAATTAAAACTATCTTAAAAAAGAAACAACCTAAGCTAGTCTTTTTCTTTTTCCAACATAGAGGAACTAGAATGTTTAAAATTGAAAAAGCTAAAACAAAAGAAAGAATTTGAACGACAATTAGAGAAATAGTATATCCGTTATAATAACCTATAAATTGATTTGAAGCCTGAATATAAACCTCGTAATTATTTTCTATTTGCTCTACCCCTTTATTAGCAGCATTTTGATAACATAAAGATAAATCGCTATATATTTGGCTTCCATTTGTGTTATTTTCCCCATAGACAAGTCTATTTATAAAATCGTCTAAATAAGTTTCATTTAAAATGTTATATCTAGTTATATTTTCTTTATTAACAAAATCTAAAGCATTAAATTCATCTTGAGAAATAAAATATGAATCATAACTATCAAAATCTAACATTTCTAAATATAGATAATCTTTTTTGTTGTTTGAATAATCTTTCCCATTAATTTCGTAACTATTTAACTCTTCATGACTAGACTTAAATTCTAAAAAGAAATAAGAAAGATTATCATTTGGATATAAAACATCTCCCTGTTTTACATTTACAAAAGTTTCACTAATTTTTTCACCTTCAACAGGTTTTGATATATATTCATTATTTTCAAAATAAATATACTCTTTGTTATATGCATAACAACTAGTCTTAGCTAGACTAATTAAATATTTATTAATATCATCTTCAATATCGACTAAATTGTTATTTTCTTCATCGTAAGTTTGAATTCTAGTTGAACCGACAATTTGATTTAAAACTTCCTGTGATTTATATATACCATCAATATTGGTTTTAGTAATAGGTAAAGCCACATTGATAGGAGTTAATACCCCGACATATAAAATGAAAGTCAAAATAAAAGTTAAAAAATAATCTACTAAACATGCGTAAATTATTTTGCTTTTTTTGGCAGTTAAATTATTTTTATATATAGAATATTCTTCTTGATTAGACATCATTAATATTATAATGATTTCAATAAGTTTGTAAAATAATTAAAAAGACCCCTATATATTTCTACATAGAGGCCATTTTCTAATTAATTTAACTAAGATTACTTTTTAAACGCTGTCTGTTCAATTATCTTTTTATATTGAGATTTCTTTAATAAACCTGAGACTATTCTAAATCCACCATAGACTAAACAACCAAAAGTAATAGAAAGAAGCACTACTCCAACGATAAATTCTACTGAAGTAAATATCCAAATTCTTTTCCCATAGTTATTATATCTATTAGAAACGTAGAGTAAAACTGCACCAATTACTGCTAAGATTGCACCAATAACAGTAAAAGTTAAACCGTTATCGATATAATCTCCACCTTTTGTAATTTGATTATGACAATATTGATGAAGTTCATGAGTCTCTTGTTCAGATAGATTATTAAAATCGATCTTTTTTTGGCAATAAGGACAAGTTTCTAAATTGTCTTCAATTACCTTATGACAATAAATACAGCGTTTTTTCATTTTTGTTAAGTAAGTTTAATTTTTATTAGTTAGAAGAAGAAGTAACGACTTTGTTGATAGCATTAGTAAATGCAGTTTCAACAACAGCGTTGATTTCTGAATCAGTAGTAGCTGTAGCGTTGAAGACTTCTTCAATTAAATCACCGATAGCGGTTCTAGCATCAGCTGACATATCGAAAACAGGTGATAAGAAGTAGTTATTATTAGCGGTGTAAGTTTGATTTAATTTCAAAACAGAACCAGAATAATAGCTGTTCTTTTCAGCGGTAGTAGAAGCAGCAGTAACAGCCTTAGCACCAGTTAAAGCTTTAACTTTTTCATTATCATATGAAGAAGTTCTAATTGGGAAATAAGAAGTAGCAACAGCTAAGTTAGCAGAGTTTTCAGCATTGGTTAAGAATTTATAGAATTCCCAGCTAGCTAATTCAGAAGGATCTTGACCATTTTCAGATTTCTTGAAGAAGGTTAAAGAAGGACCTTGAGAAATAACTTTAGCATCTTTAGCTTCAGAAGTAGCTTCAACATCTTGATCAGCATCTACTTGATAGATGGTTTGATCGATATTAGGAGTGTGATTGAAGCTAACATAGAAACCATCAGCTGAGAAATATCTTGAACCAGCGGTAGAAGAAACACACATAAAGCAATCACCTTGAGCAACCATGGTGGAAGAATATTGGTGATAACCTTTGGTAGGATCAGAAATGTAAAGTTGATCTTGAGTAGCAATTAAACCTTCATTATTCCATTTCTTTAATTGGGCGACTAATTTTTTAGCTTCAGTATTATTGAATAAAATCTTAGTAGCATTAGAATTTCCGTTTGCATCAGTATATGGAATATCCATATTTTGCAATAATGAGATAATCATATTTTCAGCAGAATCCCAACAGAAAGGAACAGCGTTGAAGAAACCTTGTGAATCAACATTTGCATCCTTGCCATCTTTAGGATTATTATCAGCAAAGACTTCAGGATAATCAGCTTTCATCTTTCTAGCGGTTTGAATTAATTCAGTCCAGTTTTGAGGGATTTCATATTTAGTTTTGCTAGCTTTAGCAGTAGGAGCTTGATAACCAGTTTCAGATGAAGAAGAAGTACCAGAAGCACCTGCACCAACTTGATCAAAGACAGTTTGGTTAACAACTAAAGTTTCACTAGATTTTGAATATGGTAATGATAAATAGTGATTGTTAGCATACATGCCTTTTTCAGCATTGAAATAGTTTTGGTTTAAATCACTAGCAACAGTAGTAGGATCATCGACAGTTTCACCATTGACAGTCTTTTTACCAAAGCCGATAGTTTCAGAATCGACATATTGGCTCATATCTAAAGTAACACCAGCGCCATTATAAATAGCAACATTATCAGGATAACCAGAAGCGATGTTAGGTAAGTTAGGTGAATTTAAAGCTTGCTTTAAATCTTCAGCAATAGTACCATAAGCACCATGATAAACAGTTTCGATATGAATATCAGTGTGTTCAGCTTCGAATTCTTCAATCAAATCCTTTGTGAAGAAGTATTCAGTATAATCTGAATCTTTTCTAGCTTCTTCTTCAGACATTCCATCAGCTGGAACTTGGTAGTTATTCCACCAAATAACAGTAGTACGAGTGTCTTCAGGTTGACAACCGACTAAGCCGACTAAGCCAGCGCAAAGTAACATAGCTTTGCATGTTCTTTTCATTAACTTATTCATTAAATTTTCCTCCTTGTAAATAAGTTATATATTTTACTATCTTTAGCCTTTAATACCAGCACGGCCTGTACCGCTCATGATGTATTTTCTAAAGATAATAAACAAGATTAATAAAGGTACAACAGTTAAAACTGATGCACACATCTGCCATGAAGACATCGGTATTCTAATACCAGTAGGATCTAACCTAGTTAATGCTTCACCTCTAACAGCAACTGAAATAACCCAGAAATTAGTATTTAAAGTAACTTGTCTTGGCCAAACATAAGCATTCCAAGAACCAATTAAAGAAAGAATACAAACTGTAATTAAAGTTGGAGCCGCTAATGGAACCATAACTTTCCATAGATAGGACCAATCTGATTTTCCATCGACTTTAGCAGCTAAGTATAATTCGTTAGGTATCTGCATGAAGTTTTGTCTAAGTAAATAAATATAAAATACACTAGCAATAAATGGTAAAACCATGGATGAATATGCTTCAATAGCATTTTGATTAGGAGAAATTAACCCTAAATTAGTCAAAGTTAAATAGTTAGTAATAACCATCATTTCCCCAGGAATCATCATAGTTCCTAAAAAGATAGTAAATAAAAAGTCTCTACCTCTAAATTTCAATCTAGCAAATGCAAAAGCTGATAAGATAGTAACAATAATACATAGTAAAGTAGTAGTAATACCAACAACTAAAGTGTTACCGATATATTTTAAGTAACTAAATCTTTCTAATGTACTTGTATAGTTATAAGTTATATCTTCCCATAAATTATTAGTTTCAGGTAAGAAAGCACCTGTAGTTAAAACGGATTCTTTCATAAAGGAAGCTAAAATCATATAGACAAATGGGAAAATAACAATAATAGCAGCAAATATCAAAATAGCATAAATGAGAATTAAGCTAAGAATATGCAAAGTATTATCTTTTTGCTGAGTAGTTCTAACATCTTTAGCTTTACCAGGAACGATAAGATTTAACTTGGTAGTTATTAATGGTGTCTTTCTAGCTAACATAATTAATAAACCACCTTTCTTTTAGAAATTTGCATTTGAATTAAAGTAAATAACATGATAATTACAAATAAAACAACAGCACCAGCACAGGCAAATTGAACCATACTAGTTCCAGAATTTAACATATCGTAAATATAATAAACGACAGTATATAAATCAGGAACATTGCCACTAGTTGTATAGTTTCTATTAAATAAACCAATAATAGCGTTATATTCTTTAAATGCAGAAATAAATGAAGTAATTGTAATATATAAAATTTGAGGTGAAAGTAAAGGAATCGTTATTTTAGTAGCAACTTTAAATCTAGGTGTAGAATCAATTTTAGCCGCTTCATAATACTGTTTATCAATTCCTTGTAAACCTGATGAGAAAATCAATATCTTATAAGGTAATGCGTTCCAAATAACATAGATGCATAATACAAACATCGATTTTCCCCAGCTAGCACCAACACCTATCCAGTTAGTTCCATCAATACCAAATATTCTGTTGATAATACCAGTTGAAGAAAACATAACTGAGAAAACCATACCTACAGCGATGATATTAGTGACATAAGGCATAAAAAATACAGTTTGTAAAAACTTTCTACAGACCTTAATATTGTTTAATAAAATAGAAATCGCTAAAGCGATAATAACAGAAATAGGAACAGTAACAAAAGTAATAAGCAAAGTATTAGTTAAAGCTGAAGGACCGGTAAAAGATAAAAAGTTATTATCGTAAATACCAAGTTCAGCATCGACTGGAGTAATTCCTAATACTCTTCCGTAGTTTTCAAAAGTAAAACCACTATTAGCTCCAGTAGCGGAATTGTAATCTTTTAAAAATGAAACGATAAATGTGTTAATTAATGGGAAGAAAGTAAATATACCCATTAGTATCAAAGCTGGAGCTAGATATAACCACGCTTTCCAATTGTTGTTCTTTTCCATATTTACCTTTTATTTTAAATATATTCTTTCTTCAGTTTCGCCATCGAAGACAAACATCTTATTAGGTTTAATTCCAAATTTAGCTTTACCTAATTTAACATCTAAATCGGAATCGATAATAATTTTAATTTCATCTCCTTTAAAGCAAGGATGGCTAGCTTCTAAAGAGACATCTCTACCCATAGTAACTAAATGATCGATATTTAAAGTTAGTCTAGGAGTACGAGTAGAAGTTAATTCTTCACTAGAAATAAAGCCTTCAGGTCTAATTCCAACATAGACTTTACCATCTTTAAGTTGTTGATCTACTTTACTTGGAGTTCTATAAATAACTTCATCACCGATATAAACTTTATTATCTTTAATATACCCTTCAAAAACATTGATAGGAGGTGTGCCTAAAAACTTAGCGACAAATAAGTTATGAGGGTCTTTATAAACTTCTTGAGGATGACCCATTTGCATTTCAACCCCAAGCTTCATAACAACAATATCATCGCAAATTGACATAGCTTCTTCTTGGTCATGAGTAACAAAGACAGTAGTAATACCAGTTTCTTTTTGAATTCTTCTAATTTCTTCTCTAGTTTGTAATCTTAGTCTAGCATCTAAGTTAGATAATGGTTCATCTAAAAGTAAGACTCTAGGCTTTTTAACTAAAGCACGAGCAATAGCGACACGCTGTTGTTGACCACCAGAAAGTTCAGAGGGTTTTCTGCCTAAGTAATCTTCAATTTGAACTAGTCTAGCAGCTTCTCTAACTAAAGCGTCAATTTCATCTTTACTTAAACGTCTAATTTTAGGAATAAGATTACCATCTCGATCTAAATACAAACCTTTTTCAGTAATAGACCAACCTTTTTTAGCAAGCTTAGATTTGGTTTTTTCAATTTCCTTATCTAATTTTTCAGTATAGATAGCGCTAGCTTCATTAGCTTTTAATAAAACATCTTCACTGACGTGTAAGTTCAATTTAAAAAGCTCACTAGCGACATATTTAGAAACTTGATATTGGTTAGCGATACTATCTATTGCAAAATTCTTGTTGATTTTATTTTCATAAGCAGAAGAAGTGATAGCATCTACTAACTTTTGAGGCTCTTTTAATATTTCAATTATTTTTTGATATTTAAGAATATTAGCATTCTTCATAGGTTCATTAACTTTTAGATTAGTTAATGGAAAAGCGACGTTTTTATAAACAGTCATATGTGGATATAAAGCGTAATTTTGGAAAACTAAACCGATACCTCTTTTTTCAGGAGCAAGATGAGTAACATCTTGATCATCAAAAAAGATTTCCCCACTTGTTGGTTCTTTTAAACCCGCTAACATATATAAAGTAGTTGATTTACCACAACCAGAAGGTCCTAATAAACCGATTAACTCACCATCTTTAACTGTAATATTAATATGATCGACAGCAGTAGTAGGTTTAATGTCCTTTTTAGGATCACCTGGGAATTCTTTTGTTAAACCGATTAGTCTAATTTCCATATTTAATTTCCTTATATCTAGTTTCTATCAATTTTCTTTACACTTTATGATATAACAAACTAATTTAAAACTAAAGTCTAAAAAACAGCTATTTGTAAATACTTTGTAAACAAACTATTTAAAATTCACATCTTTTTTGCTGAGATCTTCTATTAAAGTTGAACTGGAATTTTTATCAGATACCCTTTTATATTCAAAAGCGGATTTATAAATTAAGCTATCTTCACTTGAAACTATGTATGTGTTAAATATCCAATCAGCAAAGCCTTGTTTTGTTTTAAAAAAGACATTCATTGCTACAGAAATAAATATCGGGATTAGGAAAGAAAAAATAGATCCAATAAATTCGATAAAAAAGACAAATAGAAATCTCAAAGTAAATCTTTTCCACGAACAAGATAGACCATTTACATCTAACATAGCTAATCTAGTTAATTTCATACCTAAAGTCATCTTCCCGCGTGAAAAAATAAAACAAGGAACGACATAATAAACAATAACAAAACTAAAAGCTATTATAGAACAGATATTAGCAAGATTAACTATATTAATATATCTTCTTGTCGATAAATATGTTTCATTTAAAGGTAAATAACCGATACATGTTGAATAAGTATCTTTATAAAAGTCATAGTAAATCTTATCGTAATCTGAATTAATAAAGATTCTTTCATAGTTAGAATTAAATAAGTTTTCATTGTTATATTTAGCTTCTATTTTTATGTTTTGATAAGTTTCTAAACCTTTATTATCTAACTCTAAATTAATAAAAGTTGTAAAAAAATAAGAATAAGCTTGATCTAATTTACTAGACTTTTCATCGTAAGTTAGCTGAGTGTCATTTTCTAATGAATCAATTAATTTAATTACGTTATCACCTGATTTTAAATACAATTTAGATTCGATTAAGATACTATTTCTACTTTCTAAATTAGAAATATAACTCGGAGTAGATTGAATGATAAATAAAGTTGGTAATAAAATTAATAAAGATAAAATAGCGACACAAAACAAATCAAAAAAATTAAAAGCAAATAATCTAGATAGACTACACGCTTTATAATTAATTTCATATTCTTGGTCTTCTAAATTAGAATCTTTATTTTCCATTATTAATCTAACCCTTTAGAATTATCTTCAACTTCTTTAATTTGATTATCTTTTTTATTAGTAACAATAAATTCCCTAGTATCTTTTAAAACTATGTTAGCAACAATTTCAGAAAAGCTCTGCTTTCTTAAAAACAAACTAAATAGATACGAAAGAATAGATAGTAATAAAGAGAAAATAGCAAAACCAAATAAATTAACAAATCCTAAAACCACCACAGTAAATAAAGAAACCGATTGACTACCATAGATAATTCCAACAATAACTAATGGTATATATCCATAGCAAAGTAGCTTCATAAAACAGCTTATTAAATTGTTGTACCATTTAATTTTATAACCTTGATATGTACAACTAGATATTTGCATGCATCTATAAGAAATAGTTCTTCCATTCTTAAAACACATTGGGAAAACAAAATAACACAATAAACAAGAGATAATATAACTAATTAACACTTCATATACCCTTATTTCAAATAATTCATTAGAAATATTAGTATAACTATTAAAATCGTTAAAATATGGTAAATAATTGTTTTCTAAATCATCACAGGCTTCTAAAAGTAAATTATTGTAATGATTAACTAAATTATCGTGAATCTGTTTACCCACTTCATAATTAGAATTTTGAAGATATTCATTAATAGCTTTAGCATTATTAGCTTTTAATACAGGATAAGTTAAATTAGATTCAAAATATGAAGAAATCTCACTATCTTCAAAATATATCTTAAGAAAATATTCTTCCCCACTATTAGCTTGACTTTCATTAGAATAATTAGAAATATTTTTAATTTTAAATTCAGTATAGTAGTAATTCAAGTTATCGTAATATTTGGAATTTTCTTTAATATTATTAACAAAATCAGCACTATAAATACTACTAGAAATATCATCCTTATTTTCTAAGCTATTATAAGTAAGAGCTTTAACATAATCATAAGAAATATCGATACTACCTTTCATTCCATTAGCGGTTTCAACATCCAATTTAGAATCATAGACATAGCTATATAAGTTAGCTTGTAACTTACTTAATTCAGTCGATCTATTAGAAACACTAGGAATAGAATTACTAGTTAAATCACAGATAACAAATAAAAAAGATGCGATAATTAATCCGACAAAAAAATCAAGAATATATGCAAATAACCTTCTTAAAGGTTTTAAATTAACATTACTTTCACATTCAGCTTTAATTTTAACTTTAGAAATCTTCATACCTAAGTATTATATTAAAGTAAATTTAATTAAACAAGAAAAGAAAAACTGCAGCTATTAAGTAATAACTGCAGTAAGTTTAACTAGATTACTAATTAAATTGTCAATGATTATTCAGAATAAGTTAGAACCATTCCGCCTAATATAAATCTGTATTTATTTGCAACAGAAGAAATAGTAATTGTAGTTGTAGGTTCATCAAATACAAATTCTTTTTCTTTTAATGAATTAATAGTTCCATCACTATTTTCTGTAATTGCAAATTCTTGATCGTTAACCATGACAGTAACTTTCTTTTTATTCCAAGCCATCAATTTAACAGAAATTTTAGTTACTGGTTTAGAAGTGGTAAATGTTACAGCACCACCTTTATCACTAGTTCCAAATTTAATTCCATCATACTCATCACTAACAGAAGCAGAATCTACACTAGTAACTCCATTAATAATAGAATTATCAACACCTTTATTTAAAGCTGCTAAAACATTTTCATTGTTACCAGCTTTTGAAAATAAATTATTAGCGCCAACCTGAGTAGTTCCCCAATTAGTTGTGTAATCATAAGTCATACTATTAGTAACAGCTTGCTCATTAGTAACAGTAATAGTTACTGGATCACTAGTAAGATTACCAGCTTTAGCAACAATAGTAGCACTACCAGCAGCTTTACCAGTAACAATATTGCCGTTTAAATCGACAAATTCTTCACCACTAGTAATTTCATATGAAACAGTATCAGTAGAATCAGCAGGAGTTAAAGTAGCAGTTAATGTAGCGGTACTACCAATTTTAATAGTTGTAGAACTTGCAGTTAAACTAATAGCAGTAGCTGGTTGAGAGAAATGACCAGTAATAGTGAAGTTTTCAACTGTAGAGAATTTCAAATCGGAGCTTCCAGCTGTAACCCATGAATTAAATGAAACAATATCATTAACCTTTAAATTAGTGAACGCTTCTGTTTCTAAATTATCATATCTATTATCTAAATCTAGATTATATGTAGCTTCACCAACTCTAAAGTCCATATCTAAGCTACCATACGAATCTCTTGAAATATTAGTAACAATAGCATCACTAATACTAACTTTTTCATTGATTTTATCAGCTGTTAATTCATAAGTATGTTCATTATCTAACATAGAAACTGTAGGAGCAACAACAGAATCATCAGTAACTATTTTGATTGAAGTAACTTCAGCTTCATATGTAGTGTATTTATCACCTTTATAATTAGCTACTTCACCTTCAAATTCAACAACAGTTGTTCCAGCCACTAAATCTAAATTAGAAACTAAATCAGCATCAACTCTATATAATTGATAAGAAATAGCACCATCAGCAACATAGAAATTATTATAATTGCCATAACTATTCACCATACTACTTCTACCCATATATACACCACGTGATTTAATCTTAGTGCCATTAGGTAAATCTAAAACATCAGATAATTTATAGATATCAGTAACAACGTCAAAGTCTTTAGTTGTAGAAACACTAGTTCCTTTAACTGTAGCTTTAACAGTAACTTTACCAATAGCTTTACCAACTAAAATATTACCATCAACAATTTCAGCATAATCACTACCAGAACTAATAGAATATTCAACTTCCTTATTAGTAGCGTTATCTGGAGTAACTTTAGAAGTTAAAGTTAATCTTTCATTTAACATGATAGAAGTTTCAGTATTAGTAATAGTAATTGCAGTAGCAGCAACTTCACCATCAGTAACAGTAATAGTTACACTAGCAGATTTAGTTGGATCAGTCTTAGAAGTAGCAGTAATTGTAGCTTGACCAGCAGCAACACCAGTAACTACACCAGCTTCAGAAACTGTAGCTTTAGTTTCATCAGAAGAAGTCCATGTAACACCAGCTTCATCATTAGTACCAGCAGTTAATGTAATAGTTTTCCCTTTAACAACAGTATTAACTGTTGAAGTAATTGAAACAGAAATAACTTCATCAATAGTAGTACCTTGTCCTAAGAAAGCAAATTGAACACCATTATACCAAGATAAAGGTGTGGTAATTTTATAGCTAACACCAGCTTGTAAGGAATTAACTTTTGCAACAACTTCAGTTTGTTTAACATCATATCTACCATCAGTTCTTAAAACAACACTATTATCACCGATTTTCCAATTTGTATTAATTTGACCATTTTTATCAGGTTCGCCTTTACTAACAAATGTAGCGGTAAATGTATATAAATTACCTGAATTAGCAGCAGTTAAAGATTTTAAAGTGTCTTCAGTAATAGTAATAGGGGCAATAGGAGTAATATCTTCTTCTAAAGCATAAGCATAAGTTCCTGGAATTTTTCTTCCTTCATCTTCGCTAATTTTTTCATAATCGCTTAACTGAATAGCTCCACTATGCTTAGCAATGCTAGCTTTAATAGCTACTGTTTGACCATAAGTAAATGATTTATTAACTACAGCAGTATCATTTTTATCACAATACCAGTTATAAATATAAATTGAATCAGTTTCATCAGCAATATAAGCGGAAGTTCCAGAAACAGCGACAACTTTACCTTTAACAGTTACTAAAGTGCCTTCAGCTTGCTTCTTAGCTTCAGCAATGGACATATATTGAACACTACTTTCTTTAACAGTAATAGTCTTAGTAGCACTACCTTCTTTAGTAGTACCTTTAACAGTAACTGTACCAGCTTTAACACCGATTAAAACACTTCCTTCTAGTCTAGCGAATTCACTTCCAGAAGTAATTGACCAAGTGACTTCATTAACATCAGGGCTGCCATTTTTCAAAAAGACTAAAGTTATTGACTTACCGACTTCAACTTCAGAATCAGAATCAATTGAAAAACTAACTTCTGCTTGACTTGAACTTGAAGAACTTTCTGAGCTAGTTGAACTAGAAGAAGTCACTGGACTAGAACTACTAGTTTGAGTAGCAGAAGATGAACTACTATCTTTTGTTGAAGGTTGACAAGCTGCCATACCAAATAGCAAGACGCTTAATAGGCATATAGGCAAAATTTTTTTCTTCATTAATTTCCCTCCCTTATAATTTTGAAAAAAATTTCATTTAGCTAGTAAGGCTACTTACTTTTCAAGCTAGCTAACTCTTGAATAATAAGTTTGTATTTAGATCTTTTATTCTGGGCTAATATAATTTTTACTAACCCATAGACTAAAAGAATAATACCGATAGTTAAACAGATAACACAGATAATAAATTGCAAAGAAGCAAAATTAATACCGATAATCTTATTAGTTCTCTTTTTTAAAGATAATATGATAAATAAAACACCTATTATTAAAGAAATAGAACCTAAAACAACTAAGCAAAGGCCATTTTGAACTTTTTCATGTTCTCTAACATCATCTTGATGATAGAAATTAGAAAGTTCACTAACTTTGCTAGAAGGAATATCAGTGTTGTTCTTAGAGATGTTTAAAAGCTCTTCTTGACATTTTGGACAAGTAGATAAACTTTCATCTTTAATAATAGAATGGCATTTTGGACAAACTTTCATATTCTTTCCTCTTGTTTTAAGTTCTATAAAATTTAATAGATTTTTTTTAATAAGTAGAAATAACTACATCAGCTTTATTAGTGATAATTGCTGAATACATAGTTGTTGAACCAGAAGTCGAAACATAGTATTGAGAAATAGCGGTCACTTTCATTTTCTTTGGCTGATATGTGGTAGTAATTGTCTCATCTTTATATGGATTATCTTCGTTAGTATTAGCGTATTCAGCTCCATGAGGATTATAAATATTAGTTCCTCCTGTGAAGAATTGATACGATAAAGCTGTTTGACCTTGATAATCGAGTAAAACTTCTTCAGAAGAGACAAATCTCAAATCTTGATTAGAATTAGCTGAGCCATATTTGGCGTAGCAAATAATCTTATTATTGGTGTTATAAAATGGATATTTTTCATTGTATTTATTAATTTCCATTGTTCCACCTTCACACATTGAACCATGATTATTAGTTTTAACATATGGATAAATTTCTTCTTCCAAAGTAATTAAAACGTTATTTAATTTATTAGTGTTAGAAAATTGAGTTGAATAAAATTCTTCATAACTAACTTCTAAAGGAACAATCTTATGACCTGAAGATTTAATAATAGTATCTCTTCTAGGATCTGGATTAATAGTATGATAAGAAATTCCTTGCATTTGATAAGAACCACCATAGGTAGTTATCGCTCCAATTACTTCGACATAATCTCCTTCTTGAATAGGTGTATTAGCATAAGTAAATACATAAATACCATAAGCTTCAGGAAGTTCACCATTAGGTCCTCTAGTATATTCAGGCTTATCTTGAATATAGAAAGCAGTTTCTAATTTTCTAGAAACATAACCTGAAATCTTGTATAAGGATTGATTATTAGTATTGGCAAATATAGAAGATTCTGGTCCAGTAGAAGAAGATTCATATAATTTCTTTAAAGTTAATTCTTGGACAGGGTTTTTCTCCCAATCGTAATAGTTAGGATCGTTATCATCAGAATAAACGTGAAGCTTTCTAGCTTCAGCTGATTTACTAGCTTTATCAAAATAGGAATAGAAATAATCGCCCATTTCTTCTTTAGAACCAATACCAAACGAATAGCCATTATAGACCATTTCAAGATTTAAGCATCTAAAATCAGCTTTAGTAGGTTGTTCGACATCAGTATACCAAACATAAGCTAATGAACGTTGATTACCATCAGCAGTAGCAGGAGCTTTTTCACCATTTTTAGCAACTCCTTGGCCTTCTAAAATAATGTGTTTAGCATTAGAAAGAATTTCTTTATTGAAATTAGAAGCAGATTTACCCCACTTTTCAATTTCAGAAGTGGATTCAGGAGTATCGATTCCCAAATATCTAATTTTAACAGTATAACCGTAATTTAAAGTTTCAACATGAGTAGTATCACCATCGACATAGTTAATAAAACCATTCATGTTGATTTTTTCAATACCGTCTTGCCTAAAATCAGGAGCAGTTGGATCAGCTTGAGTAGCTCCATCAGGGACATCCATAACTTCTTGGAAAAGTTTATCAGAAATATTGAGTTTGAATTTGCTGACAAAATCAATAGTAGTATCTATTTTATAAGTGGCGCTAATTCTATTGACACCAGCTTTTAAAGTGTATGAATAATAGTTAGTTTTATTTTCAATAGGAGTAGCATCTTCACCATTAACAGTAACTTTATCAATCAAGAAATCTTCACTTGGAGTTACTTTAAATTCCAAGACATCACCTTCTTTTAATTCTTCTCCATTTTGTAAGTTATAATCGGAAATCTTACCATATTCAGAATTAGCGGTTAAATCTCTATAGCTAGCGCTAGCTGGTTCTTTAGAAGTAACGCTACATGAAATTAAAGATAAACTAGCAATAACACTTAATGAAAGAAAAGAGACCTTTTTAATACTTGAGTTCATATTTTTTCTCCTTGCTTTAACAATTAGTCTTCAACAGCTCTAACACAGGTGTTATATGCTGCTAAGAAAGCGTCATCAACACTCATATTAGAAGAATAGATATTTTGAATGATTTTGCCAATTTCAGTTCTAGCAGTAGAAGAACCGACAAAGACTTCACTAGTCATATAGTAATTTTTTAAAGTAGAAGTAATTTGAGGAATATCGTAAGCTAAGGTTCCTTTACCAGCATTAGCAATCCAACTTTCATATTGATCAGTTTCATAAGAAGAAACTCTAATTGGATCGTAAGAGTTTTCCAAAGCTAAACTAGCGTTATTTTCAGGTTCAGCTAACATCTTATAAAATAACCAGGCTCCTTTATGAACGTAAGAATCAAAGTTATTAAAGAAACAGATAGAAGGACCTTGCTGAATATATTTAGGAGTGGTTCCTGAATATGGAACAGGGGCTAAACCAACTCTAAAGTTAGCACTAACTTGATAAGAAGAGCCACCAGTTGAACCAATTGACATAGCTAATCTACCATCGTTAAAGTAAGTGTTAGTATATTTATCTCCACCTAAAGTACCTTTAGTAATCATAAGTTTAGGTTCAATTAAATCCTCGATTAAATCTGTGACAAATTCTTTAGCAGATGAATTATTAAAGGTAAAATGCTTGCTAGGATCTTCTTGGCTAGCTTCATCGTTAGTTGTATAATCGATATTTCTTTGAGCAAATTGAGTAATTAATAAGTTAGCATCTGAATCATACCCAATAGGATAGAATTCGCTGTTAATTGATTCAGTTTGCATATCTTGTTTCATCTTGCTAGCTACTTGAATCATTTCATCCCAAGTTTTAGGAACGTTATAAGTATATCCACCTTTACTAGCAGTATATTCTTTTAAAGCATCTAAATCAGTAACACTAGCAGTAGCTCCACCAGCACTAACTTTCTTTTTTAACTCTTGATATTGGCTATCGTTAGCTAACTTTTTATTAGTTTGAGGGTTATCACCAGCAAAATAGTTATAGTTATAATACATAACTTCAGTAGATTTATACATTGGCATAGACCAAGTACCTTCAAACTGATAATGATTACCTTCATTATAATAAGCAGAAACGAAATCTTTCAATTCAGTTTCAGAATAACCATAAGTTTCATCGTTAATAAAATTATCCAATCTCAAAATAGAAGATTCATCGATATAATTAGAAATATATTCAGAGAATGAATCAGGATAACCCATACATAAAGCTGGAACTTCACCTGAAGATAATCTTGTTTTAACAGTATCGTGTAAAGAATCGTAATCACCAGCAATCTTTTTAAGGTCAATGTGATATTTTCCTGCATATTGTTGATTAAACTTATCGGCAATTATACCTAAATTACCTTCTTTAGCTCCTCCTAAACATTCCCAGAAGACAATGTTAATTTCACTAGTTGGATCATCACTTGGTAAAGTATCATCAACAATAGGATTTCCGCCGATATTAGTAGGCCCACCTGGTGTAAAATCACATGAGCTTAATCCAGCTAACATAGTAACTAACAAAAACAACTTAGATATTTTTTTAACGCTATTTTTCATTTTTATTCCCCTTTTCTATAAATATATCTATATCCATCATTATTATTTTAACATATTATCCTTTGATACCTGCTCTACCAACCCCGCGCATAATATATTTTCTAAAGAAAATAAATAACAGCAACAAAGGAACAGTAACAATAACAGTACCAGCCATTTGAATACCATAGTTATCGATATCGTTAGCAGTTGAGAAAGTCTCTCTTAAACCATTAGTAATCAAATATAAATCTTTATTACCTGAAGCGATTAAATTAGGCCAGACATAAGAGTTCCACGCCCCCATCAACTTTAAAATAAAGATAGTGATTAAAGTCGGCATCGCAAGTGGAACCATAACTTTCCACAAATAAGCCCAGTCAGTTTTACCATCGACTTTAGCAGCTAAATATAACTCGTTAGGAATCTGTTTGAAATTTTGCCTTAATAAATAGATATAAAATACAGAAATCATAAATGGCAAAATCATAGCAGCATAACCACCGATTATATTTGTTCCACCTGTCATTCCAAATAAAGAGACGGAAATATAATTAGAAATAACCATCATTTCACCAGGAATCATCATCGTTGCTAAAAGTAAAGAAAACATCAAATCTCTACCTTTAAATTCCAATCTAGCAAAAGCAAAGGCCGCTAAAATAGTAGTAATTAAAGTACCTATAGTTGAAAAGATACCAACGATTAATGTATTTGTAAGCAAAGTGCCAAAATTCAATCTAGTAAAAGCGGTAGTATAGTTATCCCATCTTACTGTCATTGGCCAATAAGTAGGAACGACAGCTTTAATTTCAGCCCCGGATTTTAAAGAAGTAATAATCATCCAATAAAACGGGAAGATAACTAACAAAGCCATAAATAACAAGAAAGCGTAAGTAATAATTAAACTGATTACTTTACCGATCTTTGTTAATTTCTGCTTAGTTTCAATATTGAACTTGTCGTTTTTTAATACCAGTGTGGTACTAACATCATTTAAAGCATTCATAATTAATAATGTACCCTCTTTTTAGAAACATAGAACTGAAGCGCGGTAAATATCATAATAATAATAAATAGTATAACCGCAGCTGCAGAAGCGTATTGAACCTTGTTTTTAGCAATCTGGTCATAGATAAAATAAACCATAGTAGTCATATTTCTCGGACCGGTATTTTGATCAAAAGCACCTCCAGCTGTACCAAATAGACCAATTACAGAATTATATTCTTTAAATGCCCCGATAAAGGAAGTAATACAGACATATAAAATCTGAGGAGAAAGTAAAGGCACAGTAATCTTCCAAGAAGTTTTTAACTTATTAGCACCATCAATTTGAGCCGCTTCATAATATTGTTTATCAATATTTTGCAACCCACCTAAGAAAATCAAAATCTTATAAGGTAAAGAATGCCAAACTATATAGATACATATAGCTAGAAAAGCTGACCAATAATTAACAGCTTCACCAGTTGAAGGTGAAGGATAAATCCAAGGAAATTTGCCTAAACCTAAAATAGAGTTAAAAATACCGTAATCAGTATCGAAAATAACACTAAAAACCATACCAATAGCAATAGCGTTAGTTACATAAGGTAAAAAGAAAATAGTTTGGAAAATCTTCTTTAAAAAAGGAATAGAATTTAACCCGATAGCAATTAATAAGGCTAGACCAATTGAACAAGGAACAGTCACAACAGTAAGTAACATCGTATTTGGTAAAGCAATCTGCATAACAGATTCGAAATTAGTACCAGGTCCAGAATGCAAAACAGGAGTTAAAACATCGATGTAATTATCAAAAGTAAAACCTCTAAAAGTACCATTAATATAGTTATACCCTTTTAAAAAGGAAATATAGAAAGTATTCAAGATAGGATAGAAAGTAAACACTGCCATCAAAATGATAACAGGCGCTAAATATAGCCAAGCCTTATAGTTATTCTTGGTTTCCATAATTAACTTGTCCTCTTAAATATATTCTTTCTTCAGTTTCACCATCAAAAACAAACATCTTATCTAATTTGATAGCAAAACTTTGTTTACCTAATTCAACTTTAGTAGAGGAATCAATGATAATTTTAGCTTCATCATCTTGATTTAAAAATGGATTAGTACAAATTAAAGACATATCTCTACCCATAGTTGAAAGTTGTTTAACTTCCATAGTTAATCTTTCTTTAGCTTCAGATTTATTTTCAAGATAAATAAAGCCTTCAGGTCTAATTCCAATATAGACTTTACCATCTTTAAATTCTTCTTTTTCTTCTAGTTTACTTGCGCGTTTACCTTTATAGATAACTTCATCGCCAATATAGACTTTGTTATCTTTAATATATCCTTCAAAAACATTGATAGGAGGAGTTCCTAAAAACTTAGCGACAAATAAGTTATGAGGATCATCGTAGACGTTTTGAGGGTGATTCTTTTGCATTTCAACCCCGAGTTTCATAACGACAATATCATCGCAAATTGACATAGCTTCTTCTTGGTCATGAGTGACAAAGACAGTAGTAATACCAGTTTCTTTTTGAATTCTTCTAATTTCTTCTCTAGTTTGTAATCTTAATCTAGCATCTAAGTTAGATAGTGGTTCATCTAAAAGTAAGACTCTAGGTTTTTTAACTAAAGCACGAGCAATAGCGACACGCTGTTGTTGACCACCAGAAAGTTCAGAAGGTTTTCTATCGAGATATTCATTAATTTGAACTAATCTAGCAGTTTCTTGAATTAATGCGTCAATTTCATCTTTAGTTAACCTTCTAGTTTCTCTAACAGGTTGATTGTTTTCATCGATATATTCATATTTTTCATTTAATTTAATGTTTTTCTTAGCTAAGAAATCTAAGATTGCTTTATTTTTAGCATTTAATTCATCGATAATTTGTTGAACTTTGTTAGAAAGATTTTCACTAGTTTCATATTGGAGACCTAGTTTAAATATTCTTTTGGCCAATAAAGTTACAATGTGAAATTTAAAGACTAATTTTCTACTTGCAACTTCTTTTGAAAGTTTATTCTTGTAAGTTGACGATTTAATTAAATCGATAACTTCATCTAAATTATTGCTAATAAGTTCAATTATTTTCAAATTATCTAAAATCTTCTGATTGACTTTAATTTTAGAAATTCTAAGATTAGTTAAAGGAAATTTAACATTATCATAAACAGTCATATGAGGATATAAAGCGTAGTTTTGGAAAACTAAACCGATACCTCTTTTTTCAGGAGCAAGATGAGTAACATCATCATCGCCAAACCAAATTTCCCCACTAGTAGGAGCTTTTAAACCAGCTAACATATATAAAGTGGTAGATTTACCACAGCCAGAAGGACCTAGTAATCCAATTAATTCACCATCTTTAATATCGATATTTAAATCATCGACAGCAACAGTATCTTGAATGTTCTTTTTAGGATCTCCTGGGAAGACCTTAGTTAGATGTTTAATTTTAATTTCCATATTAACTACCTCAATTGTCACTTAAATTCTATCAGTTATTTACTAGTAAATAAACAACAAAAAATTTACAACAGATTAATTATGACAAATATATTGATAATTAACTAGCTTTTTATTGGATTTTACAACTTATTTACAAAAATTAAATAGATGAGAGATATTTACCGATATCGGAATATTCATCTATCCAAATAGCAATTAAATCAAAAGTAAAAAAGTAAGTCGTAATATCTTTATAGACGGTTTCTGAATAATTCGGCTCTTTCTTAACAAAGATAAAATTGAACTTTAAATAGTTATTAGCAAGTTCAAGTAACCTTTTCATATCAGGATCAGTTAAAGAAATGCCTATAAAAATACAAGTGTTAAATTTAAAATCATGAAGTTGTTTAGCTATGTTCCAAGAATATGGATTGTTATATAAATAATAATATTCAGATTCGTTAAAAATCAAAGAATCCGTGAATCTTTTTTCACTGTATTTATCATAAGGCAATAAACCATGAACATGATAAATATCGACGCTAGAATCGAGATTGACAAAAGAACTATCATCGTAAATTGTCGTATATCTAATTTCTCTTTTATTTAAAAGATATTCGAGGTTAGTATCATAGTTATAAGTAATTACAGAAGTTCCTTTATGATCTTTAATATAATCAACAATCTTATATAAAGTACAATTAGGATCGTTAAATGATTTGTGAGCTTCAAACATATATAATTCTCTGTTTAAAGATTTATATGCGTCAAATCCACTAGTCTTTAAAACCATAGAAGAAGTAAATAACTCCTTGCCGACATAATGCTTAATTTCATTAGCAAATTTATAATCGCCTTTATAAAAATCATTATTTAAAGCATCTAATAAACCTGACCAAGTTTTAGCGCCATATTCTTCATTAATTCCAGCACCAATAACTAAATCAGTATGTAATTTATATGTGTAAAATTTTAAAAGCCACAAAATAAATGAAGAAGCAGAAGAATTGCAAGAATCATTTTTAAAATCGTTAGAAAGATGATATAACAATTCATCAGTAACTGAATTTTTATCCTTTTTAATATAAGTTCTTTCAATATTCTTACCTTCAATAAATCCAGAACAAACAAATTGAGCCCCATCAAAATAAATATTTAAACTAGCTTCCGGTTGATAAAATTCAATTCCCTCAATTTTTTTAACGCGAATAAAATTGACATTTCCCATAACATCCATATTTTCATAATTAACTCCATATTGAGATAAAAAAACATGAACGACATATTTATGAATATGGTTCTTTTTAGATTTAACTATGCATTTAAAAGCGCAAGAAGGGTCAAAATGAAAACCGAAAGAGCGCAAAGTTATCGCATCAAAACTAACATCATTTAAATAGTAAAGAAAAAGCAAAACTAATAGACATTTCTTTTGAAATAAATAATTTTCGCGATCTTCTTTTCTCATTTGATATATCCACTTTCTATATAATAAATCAATATTTAATTATTACACTAATATTATAGAGTGAATATTAAATTTATTTCAAATATTGACATTTTTAACTTTATAAATCATAATATTAGAGCTTATCTATGGAGTAATACCCAAGTGGTGAAGGGGCCTCCCTGCTAAGGAGGTAGATGGAGTAATCCATGCGAGAGTTCAAATCTCTCTTACTCCGCCAGTTTGCGACTAGCATTTTGATAAAAATTAGATTATCAAAATAAACAATATTTGCTCGAGAAATCGGGCATTTTTTAATTTGTGGCGTTTTACTAGTAGATAAAATTAGTTCAAGGCGACGTCATTTTTGGTTAAAACCGAAAGTCAATATTAGTTTATTAATTGTTTGTAAAACGAAACTTACTATTTCAATTATCTCGTACAGATTTTGTCGAACAAAATATCTACCACTTTATCTACCAACATGGTATTGAATATGATTAAAATGAACTTAATTGATGTTGTTAATGATCTAATTAAAAGAAGTGATGAAGAAGAATGGTTTGAATTTTAAAAACTTGCTTTGAACCATTGCATTTAACAAAATATGTTTATGTACTTTCAAATGTTGTAGTGTTAATATGAAAAAAGTTTGATTAATCATCATTATTAATTTATTTTGGTGAATATTTTATTTCAATTACAATATTGTATTATAAATTCAAACCTTCATGAATTAAATGAATATTCATAGTAAAATCGCCATGATTTTTTGTCGTGAACAATTAATGGATTTTTCATTAATAATTTCTTTATATACTTCTAATAATAGATTACTAATTAAATCCATATATGTATTAACAAGCATTCAAAAAAATTATATTTCAGCATATAGTCATGCCAAACTTGCTGTTTATAAATTAATTTCTTATAACATATACGAAATAACTATGGAAAAATACATTAAAAGATTATTGATTAAAAAATTATATTTTTATCTTAAAAGTGTTTGGAAAATATAAATTGCAGGACCAAAATAATCTATATATTGTCCCTATATGTTGCTCAAAAAACTAATATTTTTATAATCAAAACACCCTCAAAATAAAATTTATTCTTTATAAAAATCAGCTAAAGTAAAACAGTTATATTTTTTAGCATCAACATCTTTTTCAAAACCTTTTTTAGCTATAAAGCCTAGCTTATAAAAAGTTAAATTTAAATTTTTAGTTTGATTAATTTCCTCATTAATTATTTTGTTATTAATATTTTTATCGCTAAATTTACATTCATATGAAATATAGCCTTTTTCATCTAGTGTAACAACATCAAATTCCCTGTTTATTTTATTTTTTCTATCGTTATAAAAATAAGTACCTATATCCATTATCGGAGGTTCTATTTTTCCCAAGAAGTTAATTCTTAGCAAAAATTCTCTGCTAATATCTTCAAATTTATGCGACAAATAGCTAGTTTTAAAATCTTGTTCAATAAATCTCTTATAAAAATAATCTGGGTTAATTCTCATAGTTGAATATGGGGATAAACCAATGTATCTATAATAAAAAGCAAAAAAATTATCTTTAAAACGGAAAAAAGTTTGCTTTTTATTATTTTTGTCGTTAATTGGAGTGTATTTTTCTATTATATCCATTGCCTGCATCTTATTTAGCAAATATTTTGGATCGCTTTTATCATAATTTTTTAAACAAGCTATCAGATCGCTCTGTTTTAGTTTCCCTCTAGCAATTAGGTTAATTGCATCATTAAAATTTGCAATTCTACTTGTCTCTTCTAATATCATTTGATTTAATTCTGTTTCTAATATTGAATCTGGCTTAACAATTAGTTTTTTAATGTTTTCTTCTATCGGTAAAGATGAATCTATTAAACTATTAAAATATGGTAGACCTCCAAAAACTGAATAAGCTATTAATTTATCCTCATCACTATAATTTGGGTAAAAATTAGCTGCTTGATAATAATCAAAAGGTCTAATTATAAAGATGTGGTTAAATCTTCCATAACAGTGAGAATGATATTCAATCATTTTTTGCATTAAGCCGACATAACTGCCTGAAATTATTAGTTTCAAAAGTGATTTTTCTTTATGTAAATCAATCGCACTAGCTAAATATGATTCAATTGCAAAATCTTTTTCTAATAAAAACGAAAATTCATCGATAATTAAAACAAACTGCCTAGTTTCAGATAAAGCAAAAACAAATTCAAAAAAACTGTTAAAATCTTTAAAAGAAATGTTAGCTAATCCTAGCTGATTAACTAAAAGTGTACTTAGCATTTGCAAATTAGATTCTAAAGACACTTTTTTACACTCATAATGAACAATTGTTCCACTATATCCTTTAATAGCCTCATTAATAATAGCTGTTTTACCTACTCTTCTACGCCCATATATTAGTGCTGCTTCCATTTTAGTAGTAGTTAACATGTTTTTTAATTCATTAATTTCTGCATTTCTTCCAACAAACATATGCTTACCTCACTAATAAAATTATAGTATTTAATTTATAGGAAATCAATTTACCGGAAATTGCTTTACTAAATTTTTTATATATAAGCACTATATTTTAAATACAACTTTATCTTCTATACCAAAACAAAATATTCAATTTCTATAAATTTGATAATATCAATTAGCTCTACCTTCATTAATTTAAGAATAAATTAATAAATTGAAATTGATTATCAACTAAATTATTGTAATCCCATTAATTTTTCATTTAACACTATTAGAAACCTAATTTTTTAAGCATATTTATCTATAATAATTTTTTTATTATAATTTAACTATGGCTAATAAAAAACAAGTTATTATTGGTAAAGGTAGAAACAGCGCCTATATATATAATCAACATGAAAAAACCAGTCTTACTTTAAGATATGATGATGATTTTCCACGTGAATATTATTTAAAATATCACCATGAAAACCCTGATATTTCTAAGCTTCCTCCAATAGATAAAATTGGAACTTCTATTCAAGACTACGAAAATATCTTAATGGATAATAAAGTTTTAAATTGTGTAAGTTTTTTAGGTTATAACTTAGAAGAAGTTAAATTATTTTATCAAAGCATAATTAGTTGTATATCTTATTTCCCTAGCTTATCAAATTACATTCACTATTTTGGTAGTAAATCCGGTTTTTACGATAAAATGAATCAACTTAACGATGATAAAATAGCTTCTAGACTTTGCCTTGACTTTATCCCTAAAAAAAGAAGGGATGATTTTAAAGAATTTTTTATACAATATGTTAAATGGTATTTTATTCAAAATGAATCAATGATGGGTAGTAACATCTATGGCACTGCTCATAATTCTAGTAGATTTACACGCTACGCTTTTATAGATGAAAACGATTTAACTAAGCAATCAGTTAAAGAATATTACAAAAAGAAATTTTTTGACGAACCTAATTCACTATGTTCAACTGTTGCTTTTGTGGCTGTCCATGAAATAATGCACATGTTAGATTGGCAATATAGTCTAACCACTCACAGATATGAAGTTATGCAATTTCTTTCCAATATAGATACTTATAAATACAAAGATGAAATTAGATCTGATTACATGACAAAAGCTGAAATGTTTGCCGATACTATGGCAAGATATATCTGTTCGAATAAAAAAACACCTATCGCTAGTAAATTATTTGACATTGTTTGTTCTATCGCAAATGAAAACGATTAGTTTTTTGCATTTTTCTTTTTATTAAAAAGTAATTTAAAAATATAAAACATATAGCAATTATTAAAATAAATAAAAATTGCCATTCATATGTAAAGAAGTTTATCGGCTGAATAATATTATCATAATATGGATTGTTTGGTTGCTGAGAATAATAGAAATAAGAAAGATATCTGCTATCGTAAAATTCAATCATCAATTGATAATTTGAAAAGTTTATAAACAAGCATGGATATAAAATCACGAACATTATAGCAGGCAAAAAGATTTCAAAAGATATACTTAATAATAATCCGATATCTAACTTACTTATATCTAACAAATTATTCAAATAAATGTTTTTTAAAACTAAATAATTTTTATTGCTTTTTTTATAACTTAAACATACAAAAATAAAATAAGCGACAATAAAAGCGGTAGCTAAACTTAAATACATAATAGCTCGTGTCAAAAATTTTGAAGTATCTTCAAAAATATAATCAATTACATTAATATCACTATAAATATCAATTAAATTAACTATATTTCTATTTGAATCAATAAAATAATATGAATTGTTTTTTAATAATAAAATATTTTTTAACATGTCACTGCTTAGTTCAATTTCATTTTTATTAGAAGAAATATCTGCATTATAATAAAAAACATTATTAAAACTAGCAAGTAAACCGATTTGATTCTCAACTATCAAATCCTTAGGAACTTTAATTGATAATCCCTTACTAGAATTAATTTTTATGTTATATTTCGAACTAGAATACTGATAATTTCTGCTAATTAAATTAAAGTTTAAATCATAAGTAAATTCCCTAGACATTTTGTCCTCCCCTTTGTATAGTAAAAAATCATCAAAGATTTTTTTAGAAACTATTCCAAAAGAGTTAATCTTATCATAACCATCGATAATATTTGCCAAGAAATAAAACCTTGGCATTTTACTTATAATATTCGACTCTAAGTTTAATTTTTCAACTAAAATAGTCTGTTTATAAATAAAAATATCCTGACCTATTAAACTATTTAAACTGCTATTATTATTAACATATAATTGTAAACTAGTAGAACTATCATCTGCAAAACTAAATAAATAAAATGACGTGTTCAAATAATTCACTTTAATAGATTGATAATAATAATCGCTAAAAAAACTATCATCTACTTTAGACTTACCTTCTAATTTAAACTGATGATAACTAAATGGATCTTGTTTAAATGATATATCAACTCTTTTAGAATTTGGCTTAGTATCTAGGTAGCTAAACCCCAATGACATCATCAAAAAACAAGCTAATAGTATTACAGATTTAATAAAAATAAAAAGCTTATTTTTCTTAAAATAATTTATCATAGATAATCTAAATGATTTAGATTCATATCTTTTAACTTCTAGATTTTTATGTAACTTCATTTTTTTCCCTAAAACAACATTAAAATTATCATCGGAAAACATTATTGATAAATTATAATTTAAATTAATTTTTTTAATCTGATGATTAACAAGAAAAACCAAATGTCTCTTACTTAAATTAGAAATATAATTTTGCAAAATAATTCTTGTTTCTACATCTAAACCAGAAAAAGGCTCATCCAGGTAATAAATACTTACTTGACGATAAAAGCAAATAATAAGCTCGGCTTTTTTTCTTTCACCACCGCTTAATTGATACAACTTTTTTGTCTTATTATTAGAAAAATGGAATAATTCAACAAGTTTGTTAAATCGATTATCCTCTTTTTTACCAAATAAATATCTAAAATTTTCTAGTAAACTAAATTCAAAACACAATGAATCATCTTGTCCAGCATATGAAAAATATTTCTCATTTTCAGATTTAATTATTTCACCTTGAGTAGGATTTTCTAATCCCATTAATATTTTTAATAAAGTTGTTTTTCCAACACCAGATGGACCCTTAATTAAAACCAAACCAACATCAATCTTAAAATTTAAGTTTGAAAACAATTTCCGATTATCATACGATTTACTTAAATTAATTACTTCCATATTTATTTTCTTTTAAGCTCATTTAATTTTTTTGAAATATCTTTTGGAGATAATCCAAAATACATAACAAGAAAGATTGCAAGTATTGTCAACAAATAAATAACAATAGAAAGCATAAATAACACATAATTAAATTTTGCAACATCTATTATTAAATTGCCTAAAACTATATTTTCATAATACATGTTTATAAAAATAGGCGATATACTTCCTAAAATTAAAGCCGATATAAATGGAATAATGCTAGATATAATTAATGAGAAAACTCCAGCAAAAACTTGCCTTTTTTGCGACATGCCTGTAACTCTTAATAATAAGAATTTCCTACTGTTTTGAATGAAATAAGAAATAATTAACACAATATAAATAAGTAAATAAAAGCCAAAAAAACAAGCAAAGCTTTCTAAAGCTAGAGGATATTGAACAAAATTAAAAGTAGAATTAGGCAAAATATATTTACCTGATTTATCAATAAATAGTGGCGAATAATGATAAGATTCATCATCGCTTCTAAAAATAACACTATTAGGATAAGAAATCTGTTTACTATTAATCGCATTTAAATAAATCTTTGAATTTCTATACGAATTTCTCAGCAAAAATGAATTAGTTTGTGCAAACTCACTGCTTGGATTATCAGTAAATGTATAGACTGTTTCAACATTATAAGCAAAGCATATCCTAGTTTCATTAAAAATAACGAAAGATTTATTTTGATCAATAACACTTTCTTGGTATCTATTTTCTAGTTGCTTTAAATTGTCATTATTTGCCTGATAAACACCACAAATTTTAAAAGTTCCTATAGCAGGATAAAAAACATCAAGTGAAAAAACCTCACTTTTACTATATGTTTTTAAATAGTGCTGATAGCATACTGAAGAAATTAAAATTTCAGTTTCATTTGTTGGTAATTTCCCTTCAATTAAACTAACATTTTTATTAAGCTCATTTATATCAGTATAACATGATAAACCAGATAATAAATTACCAGCTTCATATCCATCATTTTTATTAATTAACATACAAAAATCAAAATTAGTTGATGAATAATCTTTTTCATTAATATATTTTTCATAGCTTAATCCTTTTTTGGTAAATCTAAAAGCTGGGGAATTAGCTAAAAAATCATCTAAGCAATATTTGTAAATATTATCCTGACTATTAATATTTACAAATGAACCTATAATCATGACAAATAACATTATAAAAAACAAACTAATTGAATTAATAATATAAAATTTTTTATCTCGTTTAATAAAGCTTAAACAATCAGAAAATGAAGAATCTTTTTTAATAATAATTTGAGTGTTATTTTCACCTTCTAATTTAAATTTTTCTTTTTTAGATACTTCAACTAACTTTTTATCTTCAATTTTTAATTCAACATAATTATTTAAATTTTTAATACTTTCATGACTAGAAATAATGACTAAGTGTGATAAAGAAATTTCATTAATAATTTCTTCAACAATCATTTTACTTTCAGAATCAAGATTTGAAGTAATTTCATCTAAAATAACTATTGGTTTTAAATCATATAGTATTCTACCGAAAGCCAATCTTTGCTTTTCACCACTAGATAAACAATTTGCTTTAGAATTAATTACTTTATCTAATTTTAATTTATTCAATATTTCTATAGCTTTATTTTTATCTTTATATGAATATGGATAGTAAATATTTTCCAAACAAGTAGCATCATCGAAAATCAAAGAATTTTGATAGACATAACTAACATAATTATCCGTATAATTGTTATAATTTTCTGAAGTGATTTTAATTCCATTTAACTGAATACATCCTCTGAAATTTTTATTTCTTCCACTTAAAATAGAAAATAATGTTGATTTTCCAGAACCATTTTCACCTCGAATAACATATAAATTATTAAAAATAAATTTATATTCTAAATTCAAGAATATATTTTGATTTCCAAATGACAAATCTTTAATATTAACTTGTAAATTCATAATATTTTATTCATAGTGTTTGTAAATATTGCCTGAGTCTATTTCACTATAATTTGAATTATTCTTTCTATTCTTCATATAAAAATCTAGTATCAAATTAAAAGAATGTGGTGAAACACCATGAGCAGATGCACTATTAATTTCAAAAATCAAAAAAGTAGTTAATCTATATGTTTCATCACCTTCATAGGCATATTTATAACTCCATTCTTTAAGTAATTGATCATTTGGAGCAGTGTTAATCGTTAGATTGGGATCGGGATTAGTTATAGCAACACTTTGATCATAAGTTACAGTAAATGAATTAGTAATTGTTGATTTACAACTAACACCACCTCCGAAATCAGCTCCTGAACTTAGCTCAGAAGATAAACTAAGTGATGTCCCGTATGTTGCAATTATATCATAAGATTTAGTTGCTGTACCTTGATTAAGATCATACGGAAAATATTTTTTTAATTCAACTCCTGGTGACCTAATTTGTCTATCTTCATCATAATGATTTAATCCGTCAACTTTCATATGAGTATAACCTTCATACAAATAATAATTTGAATCAAATTCATGATGTCCGTTTCGGTACGCAACACTTCCTGGTGTGAATTCACTGACTAATTTAACGAAAAATAAATCAGATAATCTTGTAAATTTAGTATAATAAATATCTAAATCATAATATAAATATCCGCTCTCATTACTCATAGCTAATACTGGCAAACTTGTTCCATCAAAATAAGTAAATCCAGGAATATCATCATATGAATTTGAGGCTAAGTATACATTATTATTAATAAAATTAATTGATTTTGAAGTTCCGCAACTAACTCCTAATAATGCAAAACACAAACTAGCCACAATCTTGTTTCTAATTATTATTTATGTCCCCCCCCCAAACAACTATAATTATAGTCCGCTATTATTGAAAATCAACAATAAATTTAAGCCATTGATAATTAATTGTGTAGATTAAATATTAAATACAAAAATAATTCTTTCTAAAATTAAAAGCGCTCTAGGAAATGAAACTTTCTCTTCAATCTTTGAAGTGCTTTTAACAGATAGAAGTGTTGAATTTCTTCACCTACTCTTTAAGAAAATGATGAGTGCGGAAATAAGCTTATAAATGTATTCTATTGCAACCCACAACAATCACAACAGAAAGGTCAAGTAAAAAGAATTCATCAAGGCCTAAGAAGTAGATATTTTTTTGAACACATAACACACAATCATTTAAATAATTGCTTTTACTTTTAAGTTTTGATTTAAAAAATCAAGCTTTAAAGTTATTTTAGTCATACTCAAAAAGCATATCTATACTATTAGTTTATCTAAAAATACAATTAATTACAAAAAATATAGCCTCTAAATTGAGACATAATAAGAAACATCTATCGCTAGTAAATTATTTGACATTGTTTGTTCTATCGTAAACGAAAACAAATAATTATCATAAAAACATATAGATAATTAAAACAATTTATTTTTTATATCCTCTGTTTCTAGTTAAATACAACAACAATAAAGCAGATAATATAGATAAAACTACACAGATAGAAATAACGATAATAAAACCATTTTGATCATGCTGAAATGGCAAATCGACATTCATGCCATAAATAGAAGTAATTAAGGTAGGGACAGCAATAACAATAGTAATTATAGTTAAAGCTTTCATAACAGTATTTAAGTTATTAGAAATAACATTTGATAAACTATCTAAATTACTTGATAAAATTTCACGATAAATCGTGCACATTTCAATAGCCTGATTCAATTCAACTTCGGTATCTTCCATTAAATCAAAATCTTCTTCGTATTTTTTATAAGCCTGTGATTTTAATAATTTAGATAAAACTGCTTTGTTAGCAGTTAAAGCTGTTGAAAAATATACGAAAGTTTTAGAAATTTCTACTAAATCAAAAATAGCCTTATTTTTCAAAGTGTTTTTCATTTCAGAAACAATGACTTTGTTTTTCTCATCAACCTTTTTCAAATCTGAAATAAATTCTCTAGAAAGTTGATATATTAACATCAAAGTTAATCTAACGTGTTTAGCTGGATTAAAACTCCTTGTTTTAGATAAAAAAGACTGAATCAAAGTAGTTTTATATCTATTGATAGTAACATAATAATCATCGTTATAAACGATAATTAAAGGGTTAGTTATATATATATTAGCTTCATTATCATAACAAGGAACATCTAAAACAATTAATACAGCACCTGAATCATTATCAATACGCGCTGACTCTTCTTCATCTAATGAAGAATTTAAAAACTCTAATGGTATAGAAGTCTTTTTAGCAACAATAGCTAAAGTTTCTGGAGTAACTTCATTAAATTCCAACCAAGTTTTATTTTCTAAATTGATATCTTCTGTAAAGTTATCTACTTCGATAGAAGCATCTTTACCCTGTAAAATTTTATGAATAATCATATCTATATTATTTTAACCGTATTTAAATAAAATGGCTAGATTATTTATCTTCTTACTATATTCATTTCTAATTTATTTATAAATATAAAGCCTTAAATAAAAGAATTAAAAGTTTAGTTTTATGTAGAATTATTTTGTCTACGCATTATTGACTCATCATATCTACGAAAGTATAATGAAATTACAAATAAAATTTTAGTTTTATAGTAGAATTCATGAGAACAATTTACGCATTTACTTTTATTTCAACATTGATGATAGCTGCTAATATTATCTGTTTAAGTTTACCTAATTCTAACATAGTAGCTAATGCCTGTATTGCAGGTTTATTTGCCACTATTCTATTTATCTGTCTTTTATTATTATTTATAAAAGATATCAAAGAACATAAGAAAAATAGCCAAAAATAGCACTAATATATATTCACATCTATATAAATTAACTTCTAGTTTATTTAATTCTAAGAGTTATTTTTTAATTTTTATAAATATTTAAACTGCAATTTATTTAATATGTCTAGAAATAATATTTAATCTAATTGGTTTTAATAAAGTCATTTGAACTAATTTAGCAATATGATATTTATAACTAATTGATACCAATGCAAAATAAATATATATTCCCCCACAAAATAACAAAGCAAATGGCCCAGTTATATCGGTGTTAGGAATTAGAGGTATTTCAATATTCATCGCATCATTTAATGGAGTTAAATGAATTATAATTAACCCATAAGCAATATAGATAAATAAACCGATAGGAATTACCCACCATTTCCAAATATTCATTTGAATATATTTATTAACAAACATAACTAAGGCTAGATACATGGCTACTACATGATAAAGTAAACCAGTTATAGTATTTGGATAGAAGATAGAATCGCTTTCTCCAATATATCCTGGAAAAAAGACATTAGCTAATCCACCTATTATCATTACCATAGGTACAACTTGGAAAAAAGCTAAATCACTAGGAAGAAACAATGTCCCTAAAGCTAGACAGATAGCTGAAAAAGAGCAGATAGAATCCGGAATTAAATACCATAAATTATCGTTTTTTCTAACCGCTACTACTCTATTAATAAATACAATTACTAAAACGATAACAGCTAAAATATCATATTCTAACTTATATTGTTGCTTAGTAAACTTATTGTTTACATTTACATATAAGCCTATCGCAACAAAACAAACAGTAACTATTATAAAACTAAGATGCGGTAAGGAAAATAAACTTAAACCGAAAATTTCAGTAGGAAATCTCATACTTAAATTATATCATGACCGACATAAAATGAAATTAAAGTGACTATTTAAGCATATATTTTTACACTTAAAAAGGCTCTTAGAATTTACTAAGAACCCATATTAATCTAATTAACGTAAGTCGTCGCAGGAAATTTCATCCATATCATCGAAGTCTTGGTTTTCACCACACATACCCCAGATGAAAGTGTAATTTTTAGTACCACAACCAGAATGGATAGACCAGCTTGGAGAAATAACAGCTTGTTCATTATGCATAACAAGGTGTTTGGTTTCATCACCAGGTCCCATTAAATGGAAGACACAATTTCCCTTATCAATATCAAAGTAAAGATAAACTTCCATTCTTCTTTCATGAGTATGACAAGGCATAGTATTCCAAACTGAACCTTCTTCAAGATGAGTTAAACCCATATCTAATTGACAAGATTGACAAGTTTCAGGAACGATATAACGATGGATAGTTCTTTCATTACAAGTAGCTTTAGAACCTAAATGTCTGCTATCAGCTTTTTCTTTAGGAATTAAAACAGTAGGATATTCTTTGTGAGCAGGAGCGGAATTAATATAGAATTTAGCAGGATTTTTATAATCTTCAGAATCGAAGATAACAGATTTAACTCCTCTACCGATATAAATAGCATCCCAGTTATTTAAAATGTATTCTTTACCATCGACAGTGATTTTACCTTTACCTCCGATATTAATTACACCCATTTCTCTTCTAGCTAAGAAAGTAGGTGAACGTAATTCAGGAGCTGAATCTAAAACGACTGGTTTACTTACTGGAACACATCCACCAGCAATAATTCTATCGATCATTGAATAAGTAAAGATAATTTCATCTTCACCAAAGACCTTTTCAATTAAAAATTCTTTTCTTAATCTAGAAGTATCATAATGTCTATAATCTTCTTTATTAACATAATCTCTAACAGTTAATTTCATTTATGTACATTTCTCCTTTGTATTTATTATTATATCATTTTATTTTAAATCATGACAAAAAAGGCTGTTAGATAATAGTTAGTTTTATACTACCAATCTAAAGAATCGATATTAGTTAAAAAATCCAATAAACTAATTCTTAAAAAGCCTTCATCCGTATAATAATATTTACCCTCATTTTTAACAATAATCACCTTCTTAAAAGAATTAGGAATATTTCTAATTGATAAATATTCCTGCTCTTTTTTTCATTGGTAGATATTTCTAAAGCTACTTGAATATAATATGTTTTATTTCCTTTATTAGCGATAAAATCAACTTCGGTATCTTTATCAATATAGATAGGCTTATTGTTTTTATCTAACTTAGATGTCTTAACCTTGATTTTAACAACACCAACATCGATATTAAATCCTCTATATCTTAATTCGTTATAGACGATATTTTCTATTAGATCAGTTTCATCTATTTCTCGAAAATTTAATATAGCATTTCTAATTCCAATATCTTCAAAATAAACTTTATAAGGTGAGATGATATATTTTCTTCCTTTTATATCGTATCTAAAAACCCTATTTAGTAAATAAGCTTCTTCAAACCAAGTTATGTATTTACTTATCATATCGTTAGATAAATTAATATGATATATACTTTTAAATGTGTTTTCTATTTTAATAGGATTAATTGGAGTAGATATCATAGACGCAATGACTTTTAAAGATTCTTCTAACTTACTAGCTTCCATTCTAGGATGTCTTAATTCTAGATCTTTAATATAAGTTTCGTTCACGATAGAAATAGCGCGTCTAGATTTACTAGTATCATCTAAAGCAAGTTGAACTAAAGGTAATCCACCATAACGGATATATTCGTTAAAAGCTTCTGTTTTATTTAATTTAGAACCTGTTAAATACTCATTAAATGTTAGTGGAAGAAGATGAATTCTATCTCCTCTACCTCCAAATTCTGTATCAACTTCACTTGATAAAAACCTTGAATTACTTCCTGTAACATAAATATCGAACTTATCTTCATATAAAAATGAATTTAACACTCTAACAAAATTTTCTAAATTTTGAATTTCATCTAATATCAAATAATAAAAACCATCTTTAGAAGTATGTTTGTCAATATATGAAAGAAATTTTCTATTGTTAACTACAGATTGACCATTGATATTTTTAATAGTTGGCTGGTCTTTTAAATATTCATCTAATAAAGCTATATCCTTTTCATTATCAAAAGCAAATCTAATTATATTATTTTTATCTACTTTTTCTTCGTTAATTAAATAATTGTAAAAAATATTATTTAACAAAAAAGATTTACCACACCTTCTAATCCCAGTAATAACTTTAACTAAATGATTCTTCTATCTACTTTTTAATTCATTTAAATAATAGCTTCTATCATACATATCGACATTTTCCTCCAAACTGAGTTTTTTGTCGACACTAAATTACATATTATAAATATTATGTTAATTAACCAACAAAAAATGATATGCCTAATTTAAATAGACATATCATTAATAAATCTAGATAAAATTTAATTATCTTTGAACACGACCAGAAGCATCACCATTCATTAAGGTTTCAACTTCTTTTAAGGAAACGTGGTTCAAATCACCAGGAATAGTGTGTTTCAAAGCAGAAGCGGCAACAGCAAATTCAATGGCTTTTTGACCATCTTTATAGTGCATAATACCATAAATTAAACCAGCAGCGAAGGAATCACCACCACCGACTCTATCAACGATAGGATTTAATTCGTAGTGTTTAGATTGATAGAATTTGCCATCGGTATAGAAAATACCAGACCAGCCGTTATATGTAGCTGAGAAAGATTCTCTTAAAGAAGCACAAGCGCCTTTGAAATGATATTTAGCAACCATAGCTTCAAACATCTTCTTATAACCATCGATAGAAAGTTTACCAGTAGTAACATCAGTTCCTTCAGGTTTGAAACCTAAGCATTTTTCAGCATCTTCTTCATTACCTATAACATAATCGACATATGGCATATATTCGTTCATGACTTTTTGAGCTTCTTCAGAAGTCCATAATTTCTTTCTAAAGTTCAAATCGCAAGAAACAGTAACGCCGTGTTTTTTAGCAGCTTTTAAAGCAGCAAAGCAAACTTCTTGAGCTTTTTTAGAAATAGCTGGAGTAATTCCAGTAAAGTGGAACCAATCAGCACCTTCGAAAATCTTATCGAAATCGAAATCTTCTGGGCTAGCTTCAGCAATAGAAGAATGAGCTCTATCGTAAACAACTTTACTAGGTCTCATTGAATCACCGGTTTCAAGATAGTAGATACCTAATCTTTCACCACCTCTAGCCATATATTCAGTATGGACACCATACTTTCTCAATTCATTAATAGCACAATCACCGATTTCGTGATCAGGGACTTTAGAAACAAAATAAGCATCATCACCATAGTTAGCTAATGAACAAGCGACGTTAGCTTCACCACCACCATAGTTAGCATCAAAATTATTGGTTTGAACAAATCTAGAATATCCAGGAGTGGATAATCTTAACATGATTTCACCTAAAGTAACAATTTTCATTATTTAGATAATCCTTTCTTAGCTTCAGCGACAACTTCAACAAATTTTCTAGCGTTATCAATAACACCTTGATAATCGCCTTTCTTAGCAGGAGCAGTTAATGAAGAACCAGTTCCAACAGCAACAGCACCAGCTTTAATCCATTCAGTAGCATTACCGATATCAACACCACCAGTAGGCATTAAATTAGCTTGAGGAAGTGGTCCATGGACAGCTTTGAAATAGCTTGGAGAAGCAGCAGATCCTGGGAAGATCTTAATAACATCACAGCCAGCTTTCATAGCGTTAGTAATTTCAGTAATGGTATAGCAACCAGGCATATAAGGAACTTGATATAAGTTACAAATTTCAGCAACTTCTTTATCGAAAGCAGGTGAAACAATAAACTTAGCTCCCTTTAAAATAGCGATTCTAGCAGTAGTGGCATCTAAAACAGTACCAGCACCAACAATATAATTAGCTCCTTTGACTTGAGCGAGTTTAGCGATTACTTCATCAGCACCAGGAACAGTGAAAGTAATTTCAAGTCCGACGATACCACCTTCGACACAGCAATCAGCTAATTTTTTAGCTTCTTCATAGTTAGAAGCACGGATGACAGCGATGACACCACATTTTAATAAATCTCTAACAATATCACCTTTCATTTTAACCTCCTAGCTAACGTGCGATTAGCTTTTATTTTTACCCTGCTTAGTTGCACATACCAAGCTGTTAGATATAGATAGAAGGGATTTTATCTATCATTTAAACTTATTTTACAATAAGATTAAATCATTTTGGCGAGTTTCTCTTTAATTAACATATAGATAAATACACAGTTAGGAAACTGAGATAAATCTACATTGAAAGCTTGAGAAAATCTATCGATTCTATAAGTGACAGTATTTCTATGGACATACAATTTATAAGCCGCTAAAGATGGGGAATTTCCAGTTTCAATATAAGCTTTTAAAGTGCGTAAAGTGTAATCGTCAACCATATCGAGCAAATCGATATTTTCAGTATAGATTTCTTTATGATCACTAGAGATTTCAAATAAATAACTAATCTCGTTTTTATTAACATAATTAAGATATTTAGCAAATCTAGAATTGAAAAACGGAACTACTAGACCTTTCATGTTAATATCGAGGTCTTCGTTTAAAGCCGCTAAGGAAGTTTGGAAAATAACTAGTGATTTCTTCCCTCCATATAAAGCTAGACTAATAAATTTATTTTGATATTCAACTTCATATTTAATATCGCTAAAAATTTTCTTTAATATGCGTTTAAGCAAATTAGCATCAATATTAGGCGATACTTCTAAATAAATATAGTTGATATCATTAGTCATAAAATACCTACAATAATATTTTACTCTTCTTTAAATGAAGATACATTATTTAAAATAACTTTTTCCCCAGTAAATCCACTAGCTTTTACATTATCAAAGACAACTTTACCAACATTGTTAAAATAAAATCCAGTCTTAGATTGTTCATCGATATATGACATCATAGCAGGCATACCTTTTCCAGCATCTTCTTTCATAGTGAAACTGGAATTTTTAATAGTAATTGATGCGATAGGCTGTTCAGGTAAACCATAGAACCAACCTAATGCGTATTCAGCATCACTTGCGTGAATGTTATCGAAAACAAAGCTACCGATATATGGAGTCTTATCATCGACAGGTAATTTTTCTTTTGACCAAACATATTCAGTTTTTCCATCAGGATCACAGAAATAGAACATATTGACAACTAAAGGAGTTAAAACACCTTTCATAATAATGTTTTTAAATACGATACCATCGATAACAGAATCTTTTCCTCTACCTCTTCTGGTTTTGATTCTTAAACCTCTATCAGTACCTTCAAATATACATCTTTCGACCTGAATATCTTTAGTACCAGCTCCAATTTCAGAGCCTAAAACTACTCCTCCATGGCCTCTATTCATATAGCAGTTTCTAATAACTAAATCCTTAGTAGGCTTTTTATATGTTTTACCAATATAATATTTACCAGATTTAACAGCGATACAATCGTCACCAACAGAAAATTTAACACCGATAATTTTAATATCTTCACACGATTCAGGATCCATACCATCAGTATTAGGAGCACCAGTAGCAGGATTAGAAATAGTTAAATCATACCAGCCTGTATGAGTGCAAAAATATGGATGAATAGTCCAACAAGGAGTATTACAAACACTGATACCATGAACGTTGAGATTTTCACAATCGTTAAAGAAAATATCTCTTGGACGTCCCCATGGTAATTTTTTAACATCTTTCCAAAATGTTGAATTTTGAGCTTGACCATCAATACAACCTTCACCGACGATATTGACATTTTTTAAATGGAAACCAGTGATAATCGATGATTTAGTAATAAATGGATTACCTTCCCAAGTGACTAATTGAATTTTGTTATCTGAATCATAAGCGTCAACTTCTCCTGGAATTAATGGATAAGCATCGACATCGTTATTAGCTAACAATTTAGCTCCTTTAGAAATTTCTAAAGTCATATCAGATTTTAAAAACAAAGAAGTAATATGATATTCACCTGGATCAATAACTAATAAACCATCTTTAGGTAATACATTAATAGCAGCTTGTAACATTAAAGTATCATCGTTAGTTTTAGAATCATTTCTAAATTGACTAGAATGAATAATACATGAAACGTTGTTAGTATGAATATTTAAAGAATCATTTTCAATTCTAACTTCGTAATCTCTATTAGGTAATAAATTATATAAAGAGAAAACATTAGTTTCGACATCTTTTAAAGCTAATTTACCATTTAAATAGACATCGTATTTTTTGCTTGAATAATAAACTTCATCGTTAACTAGTTCAAAGCACGCTGAAGTAGGTGAAACAAACAATACCTCAAATCTCATAATTTTCATTCTCCTCCTTTTTTGAAATATGTTTTCTATATAAATAAACACATAAATCTTTTATACCAATAAAAATAGCATCGACAAATAAAGCTAATAAAGCAAAGGTAAATGGCTCAGCAAAAAGCCATTTAATAGTATCAAAAACTTCTAAACTAGTACCATTTTGAATCCAGTATCTAAAAACGAAAGAAAATATCATACTTAATCCGCCAACAATAAATCCATATACTGTATTAATAAAAATAGAATAAACTTTCTTTGAACGGAAAAATTTATAATATTGCGATTCGTTTTTATATGAATCAAATAACTCTAAAATCTTATAGATTACTAGATCGTTTAAAATACCTAAAGCAACCCCAACAATAACAGTTTCAGAAGTCATATCTAAATTAGGTATACCCATAACAAAGAAAAAATAAATCATTCCAAAAAACCAATATTTTAAAACAAGGGCTTTAACAGCATAAGGAATTCTATCAAACCAATTTACTTTTGGCTTAAATTCCTCACTTGTTGGGTCGTTAAAGTCCTTATTAGTTTTAGATGATTTATTTTTATCAAATTTCTTCATCGATAAACTTTCTATATAAGTAGTTAAAATTATTTAATGTGAATTAATTTTTGTTTTTTATTATTTACCTAATTTTTTATTTTGTTGTTTCAAATATAACTTATCAAAGAATTTATTGACGTTAATTCTCTTAAAGTAAGGCTGTAAGACAGGCTCAATAGCAGCTAAGATAATAGTAATAGCGACAAAAACTAAATGTAAATAAGTATAGTTAGTTGAATCAATAACATTGGCATTAGTAGAATTAACTTCATTTGAAACAATGATATAATAAATATCAAAACCAACTTGAACTAACATCATTACAAAGAAAACACCTAACATACCATATTTCTTTCTCTTGGAACTATGTTTGTTAGAAGAGTTCATATAACAAACAACAGATAAGATACTTAATAATAATGCAAAGAAGAAGAAGATAGATAATGCATTTTTAGAAGTATTTAGTAAAGTTAAGGCTCTAACGTGAACGAATTCACACATACAAATTATTAACATTGAACCAACAGCAAATAATAATACAACTTTAGAAATCTTATTCTTTAATGAAATTAAGAATCTAGATAAAGATAAGATGAAACCAGATTTTCTAACAGCAGTATCGTCTACTGACAAACTAGAATCAGCTGAGAAGTTAATAGAAGTATCATCATCAACGTGAGCTAAACCAGAATTTTGGGCCTTTTCGGCATTAATTTTTGCAACTTCCTCAGCAGTTAATTGTTTTTTCTTAGCCATATTATTCTCCTCTCAAACGTTGACCATCAGCTGGATTAAAGAAATATACTTTATCCATATCAATCTTTAATTTAACTAATGAATTAGGTTGAATATCAGACCAACCTCTTACTTTAAAGACACAGTGATGTTGACCGATAATACCATGTAACAATGAATAAGAACCTAAATGTTCAACTAGTTCAACGTTAATTTCAGTATCACCATCTAAACCGAGAACGTGTTCAGGTCTAATACCTAAAATAACTTCATCATAACCTTTACAAAGATTAAGTTGAGCTTTACTTAATTTAAGATCAATACCTTCTCCAATAAAATGTCCATCTTCAATTCTACCAGCAAAGAAGTTAGTAGGAGGAGTTCCAATAAAGGAAGCGACAAACATATTATTAGGATTGTTATAAACTTGATCAGGAGTACCGATTTGTTGAACTCTACCCATTGACATAACGACAATTCTATCAGCTAAAGTTAAAGCTTCAGTCTGATCGTGAGTAACATAAATCATAGTAGCACCTAACTTGTGGTGTAGCAATTTAATTTCTCTTCTCATTGAAGATCTCAATTTAGCATCGAGGTTAGATAAAGGTTCATCAAATAAGAAGACTTTTGGATTTCTAACAATAGCTCTACCCATAGCGACTCTTTGTCTTTGACCGCCTGATAAAGCTTTTGGTTTTTTATTTAATTGTTCAAACAAAGAAAGCATCTTACTAGCAGCAATGACTTTCTTATGAATAGATTCAGGTTTTTCTTTTCTTAGCATTAAAGAGAAACCCATATTTTGGTAGACAGACATATTGCCATATAAAGCGTAGTTTTGGAAAACCATAGCAATATCTCTATCCTTACTAGCTAAATTAGTGACATCTTTGTTATCAATATATAATTTACCTTCAGTAATACCTTCTAAACCAGCAATCATTCTTAAAGTAGTAGATTTACCACAGCCAGAAGGACCAACTAAAACAATGAGTTCACCATCTGCAATATCCATGTCGAAATCTTCAACAGCGAGGACTCCGCCAGCATAGACTTTTCTAAGATGATTTAATTTTAATGTAGCCATACCTTAAAATCCCCTTCTATTATTTCGACTTTTTAGCTTTTTGTTCTAATTCTAGTCTAGCGCTAGCATCAGTTTCAGCAATCTTATGTAAATAGTTATTTAAAGCTGTTGATTTATAGAAGTTAGCAATACCAGCAATTAACAAGAATGCACCAGCAGCAATAAAGCAAACTAAATCACCGACCATAACCCAAGTTAAGATATCACCAGCGGTATATAAAGGTAATGAATACCAGAAGAAATGTCCAATTTCTAATGCGCCTATAATAATACCAATATAAGAAGCGGTCTTATTATAAACCTTAATATTTTCAGCAGTAACAAATGTCACTAATAAGAACAAGATATTGAAAATAATATCAACGCCAGTAGTCCATTCGACATTTCCAAGGGTAGAATAGACGAAGCAAAATCCTAAACAATCAAGAAGAATAGCAAACATACATAACCAATAAGCAGACTTATGTGGTTGATATCTAAGCATATCTTTCTGTTCTTCGTTTGGAATAAAATATGCGTGAATAGAATTACCTAATCTTTGGAAAAAACCACTTTTATTACTAGATTCAGGTGTTTGGTTGTTAGAATTAATCTTTTTCATAATGACCTCCTTAATTTAGTATTACTTAGCAGTTTCAGGATCTTCAACATCATAAGTGTTGGCAGTTTTATCCGAATCTCTAACTGATTTAGGTAATTTCATATATGCGATAAAGTTAGGTAATTTATTAACTAATAACAATGCCATACCAATAGCACAAATTATTGAAATAGCACCAAGTAAATAACCTAAATAGAATACCCATGCCCAAGAAGCATCAATTGGTAGAATACCTTGTAAATTTGACAAAGCTTCTTTAATAGCATCAAAATCTTGATAATTGAAATATAAGTCTTGATATTTAGCAACTATCATAAACAGAGAAACGCCAGCGAAAATAAAGTAAACTATATTAGCAACTGAATACACAATATTGGAAATATAATAATTCTTACGGATATTAGATCTTGTAAATTTATATAACAAGACTAAGATAACAGCAAAGATACCAACTATTATAACCATATCGTTATATGGCTTCATTTCAACGCAAATATCACCCATCAATCTATTTCCCCATTCAGGATGATTTGTATATGGAGTATCAATAACATTTTCCAAAACTCCGATAGGTGTACACATTAATAATGAATATAAGCAAATAAAGGCAGCTGTTAATAGTGGAATCCACCACATCAAATTCTTTTGATAGAGTTTACTTCCAAAAAAGCTCAAGAAACCCGAATTATGTGCTTTGTTTTGAGATTTCATTTCAGCAGACATATTCCCTCCTTATAATAACAAGATACTAGAGAGTGATTAACACTCTCTAGATCTTATAAGACTTAATTTTTTTCTAACACTTATTTATCTTGTTTGTTAGGAACAATAGCAACAACAGCTTTACTTGCAGCAGAAGTACCACCATTTAAGAAAGCAACTTGTCTAGCATAAGCGGTATTGTTGATCTGTAATTGACCATCTAAGTTGTATTCATCTAAAGCGGCTAAATAAGCTTCTCTACTAGCAGGAGCATTCTCGCCACCCCAACCATTCATAACAACATATGACCAAGCGTTGTTCTTACCTTTAGTGTTGTTAACATAATCGTTCAAATTGTTAAAGCTATTAGCAATTTGGTTAGATTCAGCTTGAGTATAAGCTAAGGTAGTAGGAACGATGTTGTAGGTCTTATCAGTGTTATTAGAATTGAAGTTAACGTGTTTTAAGACACCATGTTCAATAGCTTTGTTGAGGTAATTTAATGAAGGTTTAGCTGCGTCAACAACAGTCTGATATTCCATACCTTGTTCTTTAACATAACCAGAAGGTAAGGTAGCACCTAACCAGTAACGATAGTAGTTAGTATAGTTACCAGAAGCTAAGGTAGCTAATTCCTCAAGAGTTTCAGCAGATAATTTTGGAACATTTTTACCTTGATAATCGATAGTGACGATTTTACCTTCAGCATCGTGTTCAAGATAGGTATCAGGACCATAAGACATTAATCTATTACCTTCTTCAGAATATAAGTAATCGAATAATTTTAAGGCTTTTTCTAATTTACCTTCATCATTAGCGACAGAACCAACAATGAACCAACCTTCAGTCTTAACACTTCTCCAAGATTCAGTGAAGAATGAATAATTTTTGCCATCCCATTTAGCAACAGCAGGTAAGCATGAACCTAATAATGGATCAATGCCAGCATCTTTAACAGGGTTAGGCATAGTGGTAGAACCATCACCAGTGTTAATATCTTTATTTAAGATAGTAGTGGTTTGGTTATAGTCATAAGTAGCAAAACCAGTATTACCTTTTAATAAGTCTTTTCTATGTTCAGCATCGTATTTACCACCAGTAGCTTTATCAGTATCGAAGTCTTTCAAAATTAAACCTTCTTTTGACATTTGGTTCATACGTTCAATGGCATCGAGCATTTGAGAATCATCTCTAGCGTCGTCTAATTTACCATCTTTATCAACGTATAAGTAACCATTTCTAGATTCGCCACCTCTAACACCGAAGAATTGGGTAAATCTCCATAAGTCAGCGATACGATCGTTAGTATCATCTCTAGGATATAAAGGAACGATAGAAGCGTTTTCTTGACCAGTTAAAGTCTTAGGTAAGGATCTAACAACTCTAAATAAAGCAACTAATTCATCAACATCATAGCAAGCGTTTTGACCGATGAATAAGTTAGATCTAGTATTACCATAGTAGCCACCATAAGTATCATCAATATATTTTCTTAAAGTTTTAACTAATTGTAATGGGGTAGTAGCAGATTCTTGTAAGGTAATAACGTTAGCAGTCTTAGTTTTAGTAACTTTTTCAGTTCCAGTACCATCAGGTTTAACTACAGTAATTTCTTGAGCAGCTTCAGCTTCATCCCACCAAGGTTCATATTCCCAGCTAGTAATAGTCATATTGGTATCTTTGACTCTTTGTTCAAGTTGGGTATCAGTACAATCTAATAAATACTTAACCCAGTCAAATCTGACCATTAACATTCTTTCAATATCATCAAGACCATCGAAGTAAGGAGCATAATACATAGCACCATTAGAGTTCTTAATGAAAGCTTCGATAGCAGGATATTTCTCTAAGAAAGCTTTGAAGTTAGGCATTCTATCAAGATATTGAGATAAGTCTAAGATAGAACCAGGAGTAGAAGTACCTTGAGTAACGATATTATCAGTGCTACCTTGAGCAACATCGACACCTTCGAAGGATTTAGTTTGCCATGTTTTGAAAGCATCAGCAATTTTAGTTTGTGAGAAGTCAGTGACATCTTCAAATGTCATATCAAGATTTTCTTGAATGGCAGCCCAAGTAGGTTTCCAATCACCTTTATGATAAGTGACTGATTTGGCTTCTTCACCGGCCTTTTCACGATACTTATGGGTGTAACCATTTTCATTAGTTTTAGTGAAAACTTTGTTATCAGTATCGTCTGAAGCATACTTCATACCAGTACCAGATTTTTGGTATTGGACTGATAGTCTTAAATCAGCACTATCTTTAGGACCACAAGAAGTTAATCCACCTGCAATCATTGTTGCAGCTAATAATACAAATGCGCTTTTTTTGATTTTCATTTGTTAAAAATCTCCTTTCAATTAAAGCATTTTTTATTAAAACATATGTGTCAAATATGATTTAACCAATTAATAGTAAGAGTAAATTACTCTTTGACGCCACCGATATTAACACCAGCAGCAAAGTATTTTTGAATAAATGGGTAAATTAGAACAATAGGGATAATAGCACAGACAATCATTCCATACATTAATGAATCAGGAGCATAGACTTCATGCCAACCATCCATGTAGGAAGGATCGCTAAATTGGTCAACTCTATTTCTAATATAAACTTGTAATGGAGCATCAGTAACATCCAAGGTTTGTTTTGCCCAGAAGTAACCATTCCATCTTGAGATACCATAGAACAATGCGACTGTAGCAATGGTAGCTTTAGACATAGGAACATAAACTTTAGCCATGATTTGGAATTCGTTAGCACCATCGACTCTAGCAGCTTCATCAATTTCACTAGGAACAGCTTCGAAAGCGTTTCTTAATAAGATGATGTTATAAGCAGCAATACCCATAGCGACAACGACAAACCACTTATCATCAGTAATACCTATTTCTCTAAAGATAGTTCTAGTATCAATGTAGTTTAAGTAAGTAGGAATCATACCAGCTGTAAACCACATTGTGAAGACTAAGAAGAAGTTGAAGAACTTATGACCGAACAAATTCTTCTTAGATAAGGCATATCCACCTAAGATGGATAAAATCATTGAATATAAAGTACCAAACAAGGTTAAGACAATAGTATTTGAATAAGCACTCCAGAAACCATTATCAGTAAAGACAACTTTGAAAGCGTCAATCTGTAGGTCTACTGGGAAGACGACAACTGCGCCTGAATATAAGGCTGAATATCCAGACAATGCACCTGAAATAGCATATACGAATGGATATAGACAAATTAATGCGAATACAGTAATGAAGAAATAAGCGAAGACCTTGAAGATGATTTCACTAATTTCCATACCCTTAAAGCCATTTCTTTTGGCTTTAAATTGCTTTTTATCCTCAACTTGAGCGTTGGATTTATTTAAGATGCTTTCAGCATTTTGAGCCATAATCTATTTTTTCTCCTTTCTATTAATATAAGGATGTGTTAGAAACACGTCTAGCAATTTGGTTAGAACCGATAACTAACAACATAGAAATTACAGAGTTAAGCATATCCGCAGCTGCACCAGCTGAGTTATTAACGCCGTTTTGCATCATATGCCACGCCCATGTTGAAACTGTTTCAGCCGTTGAGAATAAGACACTATAGTTGTTACCTTGTAAAAGGATAACCTTTTCATAACCGATAGTTAATAATTTACCAACTTCGAGAATCAACATGATTGTTAAGGTAGAAGTCATACCAGGAAGAGTAACATATCTAATTTGTTGCATCTTAGTAGCACCATCGATTCTGGCAGCTTCGTAGTTAGTAGGAGAAATACCTAGAATAGCAGCAAAGTAGACGATTGAACCATAACCAGCAGTTTCCCAAATACCGGTAATTTGATAAACAGCTCTAAAGTATTTAGGTTCCATCATAACATTAACGTTAGGATCACCAGTCATAGCTCCAACTAAGATAGCTAATGGACCACCACCGAATAAAGTGTTATCTCCATCAGTAACTTTAGCTCTTAATAATAAGACTGTTAAGGAAGTAATAACAACTGTTGAAACAAACTTAGGTAAGTAAGTTAAGACTTGAGCAACAGCTCTATATGGTGTGCATTTAATTTCCGAGAACAATAAGGCCAAGATAATTGGGAATGGGAAACCAAATACTAATCCATAGAAAGAAAGTGTAAATGTATTTCTAAAGACAACCCAGAATTGGCTAGATAAGTTGCCAAACATTAAAGCATGGAACCAATATAAGCCTACCCAATCAGAACCATATACTTGTTTACCAGAAACAGGCATATAGAATTTGAATGACATTGTCATAGAAGCAATAGGTAAATACTTCCAACAAATGAAGAAGAACAGCATTGGCACTAACATCGCATATAAACGCCAGTTAGTGAAAATCTCTAAACCTTTTCTTCTCCAATAGCTTCTCTCCAGCTTTTCAACTTGAGCTTCACTCGCACGAATCATTTGGCTTGACCTCCATTTTCTTTTGTGTTGTCTTTTTTGCTATCTTTTTGTTTATGATAGTCATCGATAGCTTGCTGTTCTTTTATATATTTAGATTGAGTATTAGTCATCTTCATATACGTCTCATTCATCTTTTTAAGATCTTCAGTAGTTAACATTCCCCCATCAAGAAGAGCGATATCACTTACTTCATCGTTATCTTCAGCAATAGATTCAAGACTATGATAATCATCAATCTCATTTCTAATAACCGAAGTTGGATTTTCTTTCTTAAATTCAATAAGGTAGGTGTTCATATCGTATACCAAGGTCTTTTGTTTTAAAGCAACAAAGAATACGACACATCCAATAACGATATTTAATAGATCCCAAACTACATAAGAATAAAGAACATCAGCAATTTGAGAAAGACTTGTTATGCCTATAGAAGCAAAGCAAGTTCTACCAATATCAACTAGCAAGTACCCACTTAGAAGATATCCATACATAGTTCCATAAGAACTAAGCATCTTCTTTTTGTCAATAAACTTAAACCAAAGTAAGCATATTAACATAGGTAGATATCCAAGCGTATTAGCTAACATGGTTCCTAAGCTTAGATCTTGATTGAGCCTCATCATTAGAACAGAAACTCCACCAGATATAATAGGAACAACAATGCCAGCCCAATTCCACCTAAACATCGCAATCATACCAATGACAACGATGAAGGAAACTATATACCCATCGTAGTGACCAAACGAATTGTAAGCCCAATAAATTAGCGCTTCAATTCCCCCAGAAATACCACTTAATATCAATAGGTCTATAGCTTTATAAGTCGACTTGGACACGTTCTCACTTCCTAGTGCTATACAGGTAAAAACTGCCTCTATTTAGCACAAAGTAATTTTACATAAAGGGCTTACATTTTGCAACGAAATTTTTAGGCTCTCAGCACTAATAATTTGAAAACTAAATATATATTGTAAACGCTTACAACATGATAAAACCCATATTATTCAGCTTTTAATCAATTCATTGAGAAATTATGAAACAATTTACATTTTGAAAAAAATTTAACTTAAAATTACTAAAAACGCTTTTAGTTTATATATAACGAAATAAGCGCAGTTTCTCAGGTATTTTACATATTCAAACTAAAAGGGCTTTTAGTTTTTAAAGCTATTATTTTACATTATTAAAAGATGTAATCTTTTAAGCCAAATTTAAAAAGCTAGCACCAGGCTAACTTTTAAATCAATATCAACTATATTAATGACGTTTATAGCTTTTCAGCAATATTTAGCAAATAATTATAGCTATTTTCAATCTTGTCTTCTTTTACGCCTTCAAAAATAAGATAAGCTTCAGGAGAATATTCCTTTATTAATTTAAGCATGAAATCATAGTGGAAATCCCCTTCTCCAGGAGCAAGCTGAACTAACTTATTATCGATAATTTTCGCATCTTTTAAATGAAACACTTTAATTCTAGATTTAAATGTCTTAATTGCGTGTTCAAAGATTTCATCTCTAGAATCAAAATTTGAAGGGTCCAACAAATTATATAAATCTATCGTTACAAATAGATGCTTTATATCAGCTAATTCATCCACCATTCTTTTTAAAGTATCAACATCGTACATTACATGGCCAAAAGCCGGTTCAACTATCATATTTGAATCGATTTTACGCGCATATTCTAATAAATTTTTAAAAACACCTTTAGATTGTTGATAACCTTCTTCAGTTCTGTTTTTAGGAACGTAAATCCAAGGAGAATCGTTAAATGAACCAGTTTCAGATCCTACAAAATCAGCGTTGACTTTTTTCATAATATCTAAATTAGATTTAAAATTAGAAATACCTTGATTTACTACATTAATATCTGAATGAACAGGATTAAAATACGCCCCTAACATAGCGATTTTAATATTAGCTTTATTTAAAACATCATAGACGTGATTTACATAGTTAGAATCATATGAATAATCTTTAAAAGCTTTAGGAAAAACTAACTGTAAATAATGCAAATTATATTTAGATAATTTACTAGCTAATTCTTCAACACTTCCTTTACTAACTAAATCGTGTCCTCTAACACCAAATTTAAACTTCATATTTCATACCCTTTCTATTCAATAATATTATAAAATTATAAAGGTGAAAGGTAAAAGTTAAGATGGATAATATTGTAACTATAAATAACGTTGAAGATTTATTGGAAACTTGCAAAAAAATTAGAGAAACTGACCCAGTTTCTAGATACAAAATCATAATTAAAGAATCTGAAGTCTTTCATGACATCAAATTTCCCTATTCAAACTTTGATATCATCGGAGAAAATCAAGTAAAAATCACTTTTAACAAATATTCTCGTCAAACCAATAAAGATGGTAAACAAAATACCACTTGGAGAACTGCAACTTTTACTCTAACTGGGAATAACAACACTTTTACAAATATTACCTTTAAAAATAGTGCTTGGGATTGCTTTAACAAAGGTCAAGAAGTAAGTCTAGGAATCTATGGGAATAACAACAAATTTTACAACTGCAAAATAATCTCAACTCAAGATAGCCTATTTATCGGACCTTTACCAGATGATTTAGTAAAAAGATATTTAGATTTTATCCCTGAAGATGAAAGATATATAGAAGGAAATCTCTTCTCGTATTTTAAAAATTGCTATATTTGCGGAACGATTGATTTTATCTTTGGAGCTGGTCAAGCTTATTTTAATTCTTGTCAAATTGAATCTATTGAAGATGGTTCATATCATATCGGTTATATTTCAGCCCCTGCCCATTCTTTAAAAGATCCTTTCGGTTTCTTATTTTATAAATGCAACTTTTTTTCCAATTATATTTTCCAAAAAAGAGTCTATCTAGCTAGACCGTGGAGAGATTTTGGAAAATCCGCCTTTATAGATTGTCAATATGGTCAACATATCTATCAAGAAGGCTTTGTAAATTGGGAAAATACTTTTAGATATCTAACCGCACGATTTTTAGAATATCCTAAGCAAAATAACCGCGTTTTCTTTTCAAAACAATTAGATTCTATCCCTAAAATATATTCAGATTGTATAGAAAAATTTGAAAAAGAAGATAAGTAATATAAACTTACCTGTTATTTCTTATTAGATATTGATATTTCTCAACATCAAATCATCAAACTTATTTTTCCATCAAAAAATGCCTAGAAATTTGAATCTAAGCATTTTTTATTTAACGATCTAAATTTGTTTATCTTTTGAAGTATTCGTTTGCGTTGTTATAAGAAATATCTTCAACAATCTTGCAAAGTAATTCTTCATCGTTAGGATATAAACCTTCTTCGACTTGTTTAGCTAAATATTGGCAAACCAATCTTCTAAATAAATCGTGTCTAGGATAAGATAAGAAGGATCTAGAGTCAGTTAACATACCAATAAAGCAGCTAATTAGACCATCGTTAGCTAAGAATTCAAGTTGTTTTCTCATACCAGGAATAGTATCTTCAAACCACCAAGAAGTACCTAATTGAATCTTACCTTTAAATGGTTTACCTTTGATATTACCTTGGAAGCAGTTCATTAAGGAAACTAAGCTAGGATAATCAGAGCTATTTAATGAGAATAAGACTGTCTTAGGAAGTTCATCAGTTGAATCTAAATCATCTAACAAAGCGGATAATTTTTCAGCGACAGGTTGATCGTAAGTAGCATCATAACCAGTATCAGGGCCAAGAACTTTAAACATTCTTGAAGAGTTATTTCTCAAAGCTCCAATATGATATTCTTGAACCATGTTGTATTTGTGATATTGTCTACCTAAGTGAGCTAAAAGGTAACCTTTATAGATATCTTGATCTTCTAAAGTGATAGGATCGCCTTTTAAACCTTTTAAGAAGACTTGATTAGCTTCTTCATAAGTGGTGTTTTTCTTATAGTGAACGACATCTAAAGCGTGATCACTAGCGGCACAACCATGATCGACAAAGAATTTTAATCTTTCATCTAAAGCGTCTAAAAGATCTTTTAAGCTTTTAATAGGTCTATTGACAACTTTTTCAAGTTGATGTAACCAAGGTAAGAAACTATCTCTTTCAACATTGATAGCTTTATCAGGTCTCCAAGCTGGGCAAACTTTAGTTTTTAAGCTAGGATCTTTAGCCATCAATTCATGATAATGGAGGTCATCAATTGGATCATCAGTAGTAAATACTGTTTCGACATTGTTAATTTCCATCATCTTTCTTGCAGTCAATGTTTTTAATTGTCTAGAAGTTTCTTCCCAAATTTCATCAGCAGTTTCAGGAGATAAAGTCTTAGTAATTCCAAAGTATTTTCTAAGTTCAAGATGAGTCCAAACATAGATTGGATTACCTACCATATATGGCATAACCTCAGCAAATTTATTGTATCTTTCTCTATCTGGTTTATCTCCAGTAATATAACTTTCATCAACACCAAATTCTCTCATTAATCTCCACTTGTAGTGATCGCCATAATGGTTAGCACCTAACCAAGCTTCAGTAATGTTTTTAAATTGATAATCTTTGTAGATTTGTTCAGGAACTAAATGACAGTGGAAATCGAAAATAGGCATTTTCTTAGCGTGTTCATAAAGTTTCTTACTTAAATCTGTGTCTAACAAGAAATCTTTTCCTAAAAATTCTGACATATTTATTTACCTCCTATAATGTCACACCTTGTTTAAATATTGCAATTTGAGAATTGCCGTTTTCATCAGCTTTAGTAGCTTGACCTGAGCAGATAGCAAGAATCAAATCTAATAAATCTTGAGTAGGTTTTTCAAAACCTTCATCAAAGACAGCTTCCGCATCAAAATCAATCCACTTAGCTTTGTTTTTGGCTAATCTATGATTAGTCGCAATCTTGATAGTTGGAATAATTGATCCATATGGAGTTCCTCTACCAGTAGTAAAACAAAGTAAGGTCGCTCCAGCTGCCGCAACATTAGTTCCAGCTACGATATCATTACCTGGTCCATTAACTAAACTAAGACCATTAACTTTAACTCTATCAGCGTAATCTAAGGTATCTTCAACTTCTAAATTACCAGCCTTTTGAATACAACCTAGAGATTTTTCTTCTAAAGTAGTAATTCCACCATCTTTATTACCTGGGGAAGGATTTTCATAACAAACCTGATGATTGGCTTTATAATAAGCTTTGAAGTTTTCAATTAAAGCGACAATCTTTTTATAAGAAGCTTCATCTTTAGCTCTGTTCATTAAAATCTGTTCAGCTCCAAACATTTCAGGAACTTCAGTAAGTAAGATCTTACCTCCAGATTGACCGATAATTTCAGAGACTCTACCTAATAACGGATTAGCTGTAATTCCAGAAAATCCATCAGAACCACCGCATTTTAAGCCTAAAACGAGTTTATCTAAACCGCATTCAACTCTAATATCGTTAATCATATTGTCATAAAGTTCTTCAAGTAACTTAACACCATAACTAACTTCATCTTCAACATCTTGAGCTTGGAAAGAGCGGATTCTAGATTCATCATGGCTAGGTAAACTATCCATAAATTCAGATAAGCGGTTATTTTCACATCCTAAGCCAACAATCAAACTACCACCAGCATTAGGATTTAAAGCTAGACCTTGCAAGATGTGTCTAGTAATAGAAAAATCATCACCTAATTGACTACATCCATATGGATGAGTAGCAATTTTAACTCTATTAGACATTTCAGGATGCTTTCTAATAAATTCATTTTTAATTTCAGCAACGATAGAATTAACGCATCCTACAGTAGAAATTATAAACAAATCATTTCTAATTCCAACCCTGCCATCTTTTCTAACATAACCTTTAAAAGTCTTTTTAGATGGCTTTTCTAATTCGAAAGTATGTTTAGAATATGTATAGCTAGGGGATTCATTTAAAGTAGTAACTAAATTGTGAGAATGAATCCACATGCCCTTTTTAACATCGCTAGTAAGCTCACCTATAACATGGCCGTATTTAATAACTTTATGGCCTTTTTTCATATCGTGTCTAGCGATTTTATGAGCCTGCTTAATATCTTCTAATAAGACGATATCTTCATCGACTTTCTGACCTTTTACAAGATCGTGTAAAGCGATTAATACATCATCATTTTTATCAATGAGAATTGTATCTTTCATATATTTCCCTTTAATTAATTTTTATTTACTTTATCGACTAATTCAACAAAGTTATCTTCATGAGCCAAGATTTCTTTTAAGTTATTAGTAATAATAGCTTCAAAGCCAGTAAGTTTACTTAAATCTTTATCCCATAAACTAGTGTTAGATAAAGTTGAATGAACTAAACTTTCAACATCTTTATCAGCTTCATATTTATTCCAAATCTCTTTAAAGAAAGCTAAGATATTAGGATCATCAGCGAGCTTAATTTCTTGTTTAGTTCCATTAACTACTCTATAACCGCGATAGAATCTAATTAACGAGCTAAAAGCAAACATCAAATGTTTTGGATATTCACCTTTAATAGCTTTGTAATCTAAAATGATAGGTAAATCTCTCTCTTTAAATTTAGGAATGGAATTTAAAGCGATAGACATCAATAAATGATGGACGTAAGGATTTAAAAATCTCTTGAATACATCGTTAGCAAACTGTTCGACATCTTTAACTTTAACAGTAGGAAGAATTTCATTAAACAATTCGTTTTTGACAAATTCACCGACGACTTTATTTTCTAAAGATTCTCTAACTTCGTTGCAGTTAGCTAAATAAGCGACAGGAACCATAGAAGAATGGGTACCATTTAAGCATCTAACTTTTCTTTGTTTATAAGGATGAACATCATCGACATAGATGCAATTAACTGGTTCACCGATCTTATCTAACGGGAAGACCTTTTGACAGAATTCTTCTTTTCTATAAACTAATAAATTGAAGTATTCACCTTTAACCATATTGTTATCGATATATCCATATTGATTGCAGAGTTCTTCAAATTCATCTTTAGGGAAACCAGGAACGATTCTATCGACTAAAGAAGAAGTGAAATGGCAAGAAGTATTTAAATAATCGATAAATTCTTTGCTAGCTTTTCTTAAAGTAGCTAATTTTAATAAGACTTCTTTTAATTTATCGCCATTATCATCGATTAATTCACAAGGCATAATAGCAATTTCACCATCTTTGCCTAAGACGTTAAATCTTCTTTCAAGTAAAGCATATAATTTACCTGGATAAGATTTAGGGGTAATATGAGCTAAATCTAAATCGACATCGTTTTCATCAAAAGCGATACCAGCTTCAGTAGTATTAGAAATGATAACTTGTAAATCTTTAGATTCTCCGTATTTTAAAAGCTTTTCATATTCAGTATATGGATTAACAAAATCATCTAAAACATCGATGACTTGGTGAGTCTTAACAGCTTCACCTTTTTCATTGATACCTTGTAAAATAACAGTATATAAACCATCTTGATCAGCAAGTTGTTTAACTCTGCCGTTTTCAAGAGGTTGAACGACACAGACATGACCTTTATATGAGGTTCTATCATTTAAATTTTGAATCATCCAATCGATAAAGCAACGTAAGAAGTTTCCTTCCCCAAATTGCAAAACTCTAATTGGAGCAGTAGTCTTTTTGTGAGTTTTAGAATTAAGTATAGGCAATTGTTTTTCCATAAATATAATCCTTTCAATAATTTAATTATAACACAATAGTTAGTTAGCTAACTATTTAGTTTTTTCATATGTTAAATATTCGCTATAAGCCATCATTAATGGTCCGCAAGCTTTAGCATCGTTAGAGCAGACTTCTTCAGAAAGATAATATTCGACAGAACCGTTTCTCTTTTTATTATCTAAACCAGAAACCTTACAGACGTTATTTAATTTATCGCCTTCAATATAATTATCAATAATAGAAGAAAGCATGCTGATTCCTTCTTCGACATCTTTGTTATCCTTATTATCAAGCATCTTTAATCTAGCGCCTTTTAAATAAGAATAAGCTACCATTAATGAGCCGGAAGTTTCAATGTAATTTCCCTGTTGATTAGAAAGTAAGACTAAATCGTAATAAAGCTTAGTTTTAGGATCTTGATGAGGTTTTAAACTATCTAAAACCTTTCTTAAAAATTTATTTAAATACAAAGCTTGTAAATGATAGCTAGTAGCTTTAAAAACTTCATAAACATCACAGCTAGCCATACCTAACCAACCGACAGATCTTAACCAAACGTTAGGAGATTGACCAGTTATCTTATCAGCCCATTGCATAGATTTAGTTTCATCATAGCAATGCATATATGAATTGTTTTCAGGATTGTAATTGTATTTATCGACGTTTTTAAATTGATTTAAAATATCTCTTTTTTGTTCGAGATTATCATTTTGATTAGCAAACAAAGCATATATAGGCATACCCATATATAACCCATCTAACCAAATTTGATAAGGATAGACGTTTTTATGCCAGAAAGAACCAGATTCAGTTCTAGGCATGATAGAAAGTTGATATTTTATACTTTCTAAAGCTTTGTCGTATTTTTCTTGATGATGAATTTGATTTAATTTGAACAAAGTGTAGGCTTCTTCAACATTATCGATATTTCTTTCATCAGGATCGTAAGTTTTAATCTTGCCATCTTCTGAAATACATTTTTCAAAATGATTGATTAAATAGTTTAAATAATATGAATCCTTAGTTGCTTCGTACATATGATAGACGCCATTTAAAACAACGCCATCTTCATAACACCAGCAGAGATCTTTTTTATAAAAAGTAAAACTTTCCAAATAGGATTTAATAAACTTTTCAATTTTTTCTTTCTGATTCAAACTTAACATAATCTTTCCTTTCTAATAAAAAAGTTAAGCAATAAAAAGCTTAACTATGTAACTAAATTAACTATAAAAAAAGTAAGATAAATCAACTATGTTAACAATATAAAGACTATTTAATTCTAATTCGGAGATAAGTAAATTAATCGAATCAGGTCTCATAGTTTAATTCATCTTACTTTCTATTTTTTATATTTTATTTATTTTCTAAATTTTGGATTGGCGATAACATTTTCAGTATCGGCATCGAAGAATCTGACATTTTCAGCAGTGACAAAGTATTTGACATCTTCATCAATAGTGAATTTCTTAGAAGGTTGAGCTTTTAATACGCCTCTAGTTTCTCCACTAACAACATAGACGTTTTGAATATCACCTAACATTTCACTAACTTCAACATGGCCTTCAAGTTCATAACAATCTTTAGGATTATTTCCACCAAGTTCATAGAAGACATGTTCAGGTCTATATGCGAAGACTAGACGTTTATCTTTCAATTGTTCTAAGTAATCTTCACCTTGGTTAGAAATATCAAATTTCATTGAACCATCGTTAGAGACAAAGTTAGTTCCATCAAGATGACCATAGACAAAGTTCATCGGAGGATCCCCAATAAAGCCAGCGACGAACAAGTTTTGTGGGTCGAAATATAATTCTTTTGGAGTACCGACTTGTTGAATTCTACCTAAGTTCATAACGACAATTCTATCAGCCATAGTCATAGCTTCGATTTGATCGTGAGTAACATAGATAGTAGTAGCGCCAACTTGTCTATGAATCTTAATTAATTCAGAACGCATAGAAACTCTCAATTTGGCATCCAAATTAGATAGAGGTTCATCCATTAAGAAGATTTTAGCGTTTCTAATAATAGCTCTACCTAAAGCGACTCTTTGTCTTTGACCACCAGATAAGTCTCTAGGTTTTCTATGTAAATAAGTTGTTAAGCCTAAGATTCTAGCTGCTTCATTAACTCTAGCTTCAATGACATCTTCATCGAAACCAGCAAGTTCCAAACCAAAGGCCATATTTTCATAAACAGTCAAATGTGGATATAAAGCGTAAGACTGGAAGACCATAGCGATACCACGATCGTTAGGTGGTAAATTGTTAACAACTTTACCATCGACATCAAATATACCTTTAGTAATTTCTTCTAGACCAGCGATCATTCTTAAAGTTGTAGATTTACCACAACCAGAAGGTCCAACCAAAACAATGAATTCCTTATCTTTGATTTTAAGATTGAAATCAGTAACAGCTTGGAATCCGTTGTCATAGATTTTTGTGACATTTTTTAATTCAAGTGCCATATATATCCCCCTACACGCGAAATTTAATTTTGTCTATATAATAATAGAACAACTTATTTAATCTTTGTTATGCTTAAAGCACAAAAGTTAGTTAGCTAACTAATTGTTTGAAAACTAACGAAAGTTCTTTGATTTTAGATAAATAAGGAACGACTAACTTACAGACATTCATCGCCCCTAACATAGTTAAATGAGTAGTATCTTCTTTCCCTTCAGGATAATTTTCATAAGTGTTTGAAGGAAAAGTCATGACGTATTTTTTATTATCTTCAAAGCTATATTTAGAATAGAAATCGTGAGTTAACTTATTTAAATCAATATAGTAAGCTCCTAATTTTTTACTAACTTCTTCCATAGCTTTAGGATAATCTAAATGGGAATAAGTTAACTTACCATCTTCGTATTTTAATCTTTCAATAGAAGATAAGAAGATAACAATTCCACCTTTAGCAGTAATTTCATTATAAAATCTAGTTAGATTTTCTTGATAAGTAGTAAAAGCTGGACAATATCTAGATGGATCTTGATGTTTTTCATCGTTATGACCAAAAGAAACCAAAACGACATCGCCTTTTTCAACATCATCTAAGGCTTTTTGATATTGACCTTCATCGATAAACGATTTAGTAGAACGCCCATTTAAAGCATAATCACAAACTCTAACTTTTTTAGGATCGTTCATAAATCTATCTAAAACTTGAACCCAACCAGTTTGAGGAAAAGTAGAATAATCGTTAAATTGCATTAACGAATCACCCATAGCGATAATTTTCATACTATCTTTTAACTTCGACCTTTCCTTGAGTTTCCATATAATCTAAGATTTCATCTTCGCTAAATGTGGCAACATCTCCGAAGATAGTCTGTTTTAAAATGGAATTAATAATACCAAAATTAGCAGCAAATTTAGAATCGTTAGGACGAGTTATTAAACCGTGAATAACTCCACTAGCAAAAGCGTCACCAGCTCCAATTCTATCAAAGATTTGGAAAGAAAATTCATCGGTAGAATAATATCCGCCATTGTTACAATAAACATAAGCTCTCATGGCGTTTTCAGTAGAAGAGAAAATCTTTCTAGTTTTACCAAAGACCCAATCGAGATTGTATTTTTTAACGACATAGTGCATAAGTTCACTATCATCTTTAATATCTTGGCCAGTTTGTAAAATGACTCTAAAATCGAAAGGTGAAGCGAAGACGACATTTACATAAGGCATAACTAATGGATAAACTTGTTGAGCTTCTTCAACTGTCCATAGTTTTGAACGATAGTTAAAGTCAAAAGAGACTTTAACACCGTATTTTTTAGCGTATTTTAAACATTCTATAGCCATATTTTTAGCTTTTTCGCTTAAAGCTAAAGTAATACCTGAAATATGGAACCAACTAGCGTCTTTAAATATAGCATCTAAATCGTAATCTTCAGCCATAATTCTAGTAAAAGCAGAGTGTCTTCTATTATAAATTACTCTACCTGGTCTTCCTCCAAAACCAGATTCGAGGAAGTAAATACCCATAGTAGAAGAATCTCTAACTATATAATCAGTATGGACTCCGTGTTTTAAAAGATGTTCAACTGCCCCATCACCAAGTTGATTAGGCGGTAATCTAGTAATAAAATGACAATCGTGACCTAAATGAGATAAAGAAACTATAACGTTAGCTTCTCCTCCACCATAGTTAGCTAAAAAGGAATTAGCTTGTTCAATTCTAGTATAATCAGGCGGAGTAAGTCTAAGCATGATTTCGCCTAATGAGACAATCTTGTCGTTAAATTTTTTATTCATATTTGATCCTTTCATTTGGATGAATAACTAACTTATCACCCTTTTCAGTAATAAAATAAATATCTTTAGAAGATGGATTGATAAAATATCCTTCTTCCCTTTTCTTATAATATAACAATTCAGCTGCTTTTATATATTGACAAATTTCAATATTGCTAGCTAGATATATCTGGTCTTTATGTTGACTGACTTTCTTGCAGAATTCATCCATCATTTCAAAATTGTTATCTAAAGCGAATTCATAAGCATGTCCCCATAAATAAAATAAAGCTAATTCTTCCTTAGATTCTAAAAATCTATCGAAAGTTTCAAATAGCTTATTATCTCTATGATGGATAGTAGGATGCCAAAGGTAGAAATTATATGGACGAGAAAAACTATAAGTAGATCTAGTAGTTCTCGAATATAAAATCCCATTTTGTTCAAGTGCTTTAATAGTATCTTGATTATAAGTTCCATATGGATAAGCTGAACCTAAAATCTCGGCGTTAAATAATTTAGAAAGACCTTGAACATCTTTTGAAATTTCTTCATATTGTTTTGAATAATCCAATCTTTCTAAAAATGGATGAGTAAGTGAATGAGAAGCCACTTCAAAGCCAGAATAAAGATCGATATTATCAGTTAAAATAAGACGCGAACAATCTATATCTTTTTGATAGATACCATCTCTATATTTCTTTTCACCCTGCAATCCAAAATTCAAATTAAAAGTACCCTTAATACCATACTTTCTAAAAATGCTAATTAATCTAACATCTTGAATGACACCATCATCATAAGAAGTAGTAAAAGCTTTAGATAAGAAGTTAGGATACATGAGTTTAAATTGCATAATAAAAACCAAATCCTTTCTTTCAATATTAATTATACTTAATAATTTCAAAAGGTGAGATATTAAAATTAAATCTTTAAATAAAAGAGTATTAAATTTAATTTAACTATAGAATAATCTCTTGATTAGGATAGATTATTAGCTTATTAGGACAGTCAAATTCCTCAGCGACTTTTTTAGAAAATAAGCTTCCAACTTGCGTGTGAATTGGAACGATATGTTTAGCTTGAATAAGTTTTCCACATTCGCTTGCTTGTTTAACATCCATATTATAAACGCCATCACAAGGTAAAAATGCGTAATCTAAATTTAATTTAGGTAAGCTATCTTTCATAAAAGGTAAATAAGAAGTATCTCCAGCATAATAAAGCTTAATTCCATCAAATTCTAAAATAAAACCTACGCATTCTTTAATAGAATGATTTTGATTGCTAGCTGGAGTAGCAATAACTTTCAAATAAGAATTTTCAAAAGTCTTATATTGAAAATTAGGCAATATGCAATTTTTCGCTCTAATAATAACAGTATCTTTCGCAATCTTTAATAAAGATAAATTATTGTGATCGTAATGTTCATGAGAAACTAATACAAAATTAGGAACCAAATCATATCCATTTCCCGCATAAGGATCGATATAAATAACTTTGCCTTCGTCTAATTGAATTCTTAATGAGCTATGCCCAAGATATAATAATTTTGCCATAAGTAAATAACAATATTATTATACTCTAAGTTAGCTATAACATATGCAACATCTTATCAGATAACAATAAGAAAACCTTACTAGAAGGATATTTGTCATATAAATAATTAGAAATATCTGAAAAATTAGCATTGATTAAATCAGAATCCATATCCTTTTTAGGCATTAAAGTGATATAGATAGAAGTTATATCTCCTGAATAAGAGAAATAAATATCGTAGTATTTAAAATTGTTAAATTCCTTGTTTAATTCTTTATATAAACCTTTTTCAACATCGACATCTCTTCTTTTATCAGTTAAAACTTTAATTTGTCTAATTAATTCCTTAATAGGAGTATATAAATAAATAACAGATAAGATAATAGAAGTTATAGCATCTCCAATATCCTTAATAGGACTAAAGAAAGAAATATAGTTAAATATCAATAAAGATGAACAAGCGACAACAGTGACTAAACCATCATAAATAGAAGCTTTAATTTCAAGTTTAACAATTTCAGAACCTTGGCCTTCTTGTTTAATCATCTTTTTATTAAAGTAAGAATAAGTAAAAGTAATAGCTAAACAGCTAGAAACCATTAAAGCCATATAGATAAGTAAATATTCCATAGAAATATTTAAATCAGAAACTAAACTTCCATTAGCAAAACTAACAATGACATTAATTCCATCAACAATAGTCCAAATAATAGTAGCTAACATCAATAAAGCTCTAAATAACAAAAACATATTCTCAACAGCATATGTCCCTAATGGATACTTTTTAGAATCGCCTTTATTTAAATATTTACTAACAAAAACTGAAATGACAGTCGAAAAACATAAAACAGCTGAAATTAAACCATCTAATAGTAAAGAAGCAGACTTAGTCATAGCAAAAAAGATAAAGCCCACAAAGGTCGAATAAAAATTGATACCGACTCCATAATAGAGAGCCTTTTGTTCATAAGTGAGTTTCTTCATACGGATATATTATCTCACAATTTGCCTCTTTTTTCAATATATAGCGTTTTTTAATTAATTTGTGAATAAAACGCGATGTGAAATTAAAATATATAAATTTTATTTTTTACAACTAAATTACCCGATACACTATCCTTCTATTAATAAACCTTATCTAAGACTATGTCTTAGATAACTTTTAAAACAAAATCACAAAACAAAAATTAAACATTTAGCTATCTAAACACCTTGTAGCACATATTTTAAAGAATTTAACTTTTATAAAAATTATCTCATTATAGAAAATCGAAAGTTTAAATTAACCTATTTTTTTCTATCAAATTAACTTATTCAATTATCAAAGTTAAGATTACGACACGTATGCGTTTACAGTATCATTTACAGTATCAACACTTACAGTTTATAAATAAAATATTTCATGTTATTTAGGCTATATAAACGAGATCTTTCAATTACGACACAGATGCGTTTACAAGCTCATTTACAGTATCATTTACAGTACCAACATTTACAGTTTATAAATAAAATATTTCAAATATTTAGACTATATAAATAGATGATTTTTAATTACTACATTTCTAACTCAATTGGTATCATCCATTGTATCAACATACTTAACTAAAACATCACTTCTTTTCATCAATGTTTTTTACAATTTGCCAACCCCCATTTCCATCACTGCCAATTCTTCTAATAACACCTAATTTTTGAAGTTGGCTAATCGTTCTTTTAATTGTCGCAACACTTTTATTTAATTTAATAGAAATATCATTAAAGTTATAGTAACATTATTATCTGTCTTTAATACTTTAATAAGTTAAAAAAATAGCTGTAGCTCATTATAATCTGGTTTTTCAGCTATTTTATTTTGAATAAAATTAGGTACATCCTATCTATTTTTACTTTTACTTATTATTGATCTTATTGTTTTTGAAGAAAGATACTTATGTTTAAGTAAACCTAGATCTAGCTTATCTATCATTTTTTCTATATCTTTATCAAAATACATAACTTGATAAGCTTCTTATTTTAAAATTCCTTAACTTAAATTTTTTAAAGCATTTAACTATTTAATCTACATATAAATGCATATCTAGTAATAAGCATTCTTATTTTATAAAACTACTCTTATAATAGCTCTAAATATTTCTTTAACATTTCGATTTCCAATTTAGTTATTAATTTAATAAAATTTGTATAATTACCTGTTGTATGTGCCTTATCTAATGCTTCGTAATATTTTAATCTATCTTCTTTTTTAATTATTACTGGATTAAACCCTTGATTCATTAAATCTAAATTCATGAGTAATCTTGATGTTCTTCCATTTCCATCAACAAAAGGATGGATTTTAACCAATTCTCCATGAAGTAATGCTGCTCTTATAATTGGATGGTATAAACTCCACGTGTGATAATTTACAATTAATTTTTCCATATACTCTGGTACTTTTAAATAATCTGGTGGAACATGAACCGCCCCTTTAATCATTACATTTTCTATTCTATATCTTCCGGCATTTTTATCATCTATATCTTTTAAAATCAATCTATGAATATTCTTTATATTCCATTCAGTAATAGGATTTTGTTCTTTCACTATAGTCTCTAAATAAAAAATTGCTTTTTCATGATTAATTACTTCTAAGTGTTCTTTTAACGTTTTACCACCAATAGTAATTCCCTCTAAAACCACTTGCGTTTCTCTCAATGTTAATGTATTACCTTCTATTCCGTTACTATTATAAATCCACTCTAAATTAACGGATTCTTTTAAAGTCCTTAACGTTTCTTTTGGAAATGGTCTTTTACTGTCTAATTCTTTCTTTAGATTATCTACTTTATCAAAAAAATTTATTGGTAAGTCAATTATAAACCCTTTATTATTTGGCTTAACACTTCTTTTATCTACTGGTTTTATAGCATAATCAGGAATATTCCAACTATTGCCATTCTTTATAGCTCCTTCGATTCGTCCCTCTTCTAATAATTGTCTAATTCTTCTTTCACTAATCTCCCATTTCTCAGCGGCTTCTTTTGTAGTCATAAATTTCATAATTATCACCTTTGTTGTATTATACCGCTGTCGGTAGTTTTTGTCCATTAGCTAGCTATTTATATTTAATAATATTGCTATATCTATTGTTCCAAATCTATTTCATCGTATTAAAAAGCATAGTATTTGCAGTTAAAATAAATTGCTTATCATTTATAAAATTGAAAATTTATCTAAATTAATATCTTTTTTCTATATATTTCATAATAAATAATTTTCTGTTGAAATTATATATTTTAATTTATGATAAAAATATAACATGAATGAAAATAGAATGAATTTTGATAAATTTTAAATAATCTATGAAATCACGTGTTTTTTGATATATAAAACACTATTAAAATATTGTGTTAATATCTAATAATTAATAAATATAATTAATTCTTTTGCCAGTAAATATTTCCACCTGCATCAATACTTGTATAACTACCTGCAGATAGTTGTTCTTCATTTCCTGATGTATTTAAAACATTAGCGTTTTTATTAATTGGAGAATTGGCATAATTAGTAAAAGTAAAATTAATATTAACAGTGAAAAAGCCCATACTCATATCATAACTCCCATTACCTTCATGAGTAGAAAAGCTTAAATTAGCCCCTGATTCTACATTAATACTAGCATTAGCAATATTAGAAGATATTCTTCCGCCAAATGAAGAACCACTTTTTAAAGTTATAGTACCATTATTAATAATTTTAGCTTCACCTTTATCAACTGGATAAATTGTACTTGCATAAGCTGTATCAGAATATAATGCACTTCCTGAAGAAGCATCATAAACATTAATTTGAGAATTATTAACTAAACTTGCACCTTCTGAAATAGTTAATTCACTTCCACCTAAAAATTTAACCGGATTATTAACATTAAATGTTCCAGATTCTACATTAATTTTAAAATTCCATGGGATTGGAAAGACAACTGTATTAGTACTAATTGTTTGATTTAAATTTTTGACCATTGCTTCTACAATTATCTCTAAAAGTGCACCACCCTTGTCTAAAGTAACATCTCCAGCCGCTTCAATTCCTAATTCAAACTGACCGAAATTAATGTTACCATTTAAATTCATAGTAGTAATTCCATTTGAACCAGATCTATAACTTCCACTAATCGAATAAGTAGTAAATTGATTATCTCCATTAGGAGTATATTTCATAGTAATACTTGAATTTGAATCAGTTAATTCATATAAGCTATTTGATGGACCAATAATATTTAAATTATCAACGTTATGTCTAGCTACCATTGTGGCAGTGATGCCTGCTAATGATTTAGAAGCAGCGTTTGTATATAAATCTGCATATCCAACTAAGTTAGATTGATAATTAAATGTCGTTTCTACCTGATTATTTGGAAAATCATATTGATTTAATGGGAAAATCTTAGTATCTCCACCATAAACTGAAACTGTATATGTTCCACCTTTATAATCGTAAAATACTATAGGTAAATACATTCTAGAATATTCATAATTATTTATTTTACTAGAATTATTCTTGCTAGTTTCTTTAATATAGCCCATGCATTCGAAAGTACCGTAATTTTCAATTTTAGCATTATTATCTAATACAAATTGACAATAATATCCACTAGTAGCCCCAGCTAAAATTTGAGTTTCTACTCCTAATACACCACCAATTCGAACAGTACCATAATTATTAAAAGTTACATTTTTATCAATAGTAACTGAACTAACTAAATATTTATCGACGTTAGTTTGATTCTGGTCAGCAAAAGAAGCAGAACCGATATCTTCTCTCCATGAACCATTAGAAGAATCGGCTGATTCAGAATATTCTTGCCTACCATTCCAAACATAACTAGAAGCATCACTTCCTTCAAAAGGTAAGCATAATCTTGCCCCTGTTACTAAGGTACAATTAGAGGAAATAGAAGTAAAACTACCTGGAATTACATAGACTGTTTCACCAGCTTTAGCATCACTAATAGCTCTAGCTAACTTAGTATATCTAGAATTAGTAGTATCGTTAAATGCTACTACTTTATCATCAGTTTCTTTAGCTAAAGTATAAGGTGTATCATCAACTAAATAAGTATTGCTAGTAGAAACTAAAAAACTAGAATAGCCAATACATAAACTAGCCAAACCTAAAATAGCTAAAAATGATTTTTTATGTTTAAAACTAGTTTTCATATTAATTAATTACCTCAGCTACCATATATATACTAGAACTTTTAAGATTAGGATATATGCTATTAACATAATCAGTATTGGTAAAATCAAAAGACATAGTTATTGTATAAAAGATATTTTCACAATTTAAAAGATCGCTATTAGTACAATTTAAAGCAAAACTACTGACATTTTCATTTGAAATAGTAGAACTATTTTCTAACAGGTAACTTCCGCTTTTAATTTGATAATTTACACTAGTAGAAAGATAGTCTAATATTTTAAAACTACCTCTATCATAAAGGCTAATTCTTATATTAAATTCAGTTAAAGAAGTATCTATAGGATATATTCCTTCTTCACCTTTTAATTTACAACCTAAATAGAAAGTAAACGATCCTTTTAAGCCAACTAAGCCCTCATCAATAACACCTTCAGAATTATATTCAAAAGGTAGTGGTGGCATATAGCTATTTTCACTATCAATAGTCGCCTCATTTTTATTAAATATCAGATATTTAGAATAATCGACAATATCAGTAATTTCTACATTTAAACTTTCTAATTTAACTGGTTCATTAGAAATAGTATAAGAACTAAATCCTAGCCCTATTAATGAAAGACTAGTTAAGGCTAATATTATCTCCCCCCCCCAAGTCAACTTATATCTTGTGTTAATTCTAAACTTCTTCATAACAAGTAAATTATACAACATTTATAAAATAAAATATATTTTTATATCTTAGTGACCAAAATTACTCTTTAATCAATTAAAAATGAAAATTATATAATTTTAAAATCTTTTAATAAAACCACAGGTTCGCTATAAAAAATTGCATGCTGCAAGAAAATCAAGCGAAAAACTAAAAATACAACTTTTTCTACCTTAATTAAATCAAACGATGAACTAGCTAAAGCTTTAAAAGAAGTACTTACTAATAAAACTAAATACGATATAGATTCTAACTTCAAATTAATTAATGGAAATATAAATAAAGGTGAAATAATTAATTCTATCCCTTTATATATGATTTCTTTATTATAAAAGTATTTCTATATATCTAATTTATTTTTAATATCAACATTTATTAAAAATACAATTATTTTGGAATTTAAAACAATTTTAACAGGGGTTTTGTATTTTCATCTAAATAGGTTGAAAGGCCTTACATTACTTCATATACTAGATATGTAGTTAGCTAACTATGTTTATCAAATGAAAAGGAATTATTATGAAAAACAAAACATTTTTAGCTATGCTTTTAATTGGTGGCGGATTAGTTTTAACTGGATGTAATCCATCTACTAACACTTCATCTTCTTCTAATTCCAGTTCATCTCCAACTAGCAGTTCGTCTTCTAGTTCAGCTTCTTCATCTTCTAGTTCTAATAAAATAACTAGTATCACTTATGGAAATAGCAAAGTAGAACTTAATGAACACGCCTTATATGTCAATCAAGACTTAAAAGAAGATCAACTTAGCGATTTTGTCTTCAATTCTTTACAAGATTGTATCGAAAATGCCCAAGATGGAACTAAAGATAATCCTACTGTTATTTATCTAGCTCCTGATGTTTATTGGACAGATGATTATTCTGATCCTGAAATTAGACAGCCTGATGATTTAATTGGACTTGAAATACCTCAATCATATATTTCATTAGTCGGTCAATCTCAAAATAGAGACGATGTTGTTATCGCTTCTGATAGAGGTCAAAATGCCGGGGCTAATGGTAATTTTAATACCTTAGGTGTCGCTAATGGATTCCATGCTAAAGATATCACTTTAGGTAACTATTGTAATATCGATTTAGTTTATGAGCGTGACCCAAGTAAAAATCACACTAAAAGACAAGAAGCTATTACCCAAGCTCAAGTTATTACCAAAGTCCCTGATATTGAAATCATGGATGAATGGTTTTTTGAAAACTGCTCTATCGTTTCTAGATTAAATCTATTTTCAAGAGATGAAAGACCTCTAAGAGGACTTTATTACAATTGCCATTTAGAATGCACTGACGATTCAATTGGTACTGGTTATATTTCTACCTATGTCAATTGTGATTTTGATTTCTATTCAAATACACCTTGCGGTGGAGCTTCATTTTATATGCAATCTTTCTTAGGCTGTAAATTTGATACTCACTTTGTTGGAGATAATAAAACATTGACATTATGTAAAAATACTAAGCCATTTACCTTTATCGATTGTGAATTTACCGGCAATATGGAAGCGATGGAATGGAAGCAATCTAATATTACTAACGATATTAGAAATATCGTTTATAATAACACCTTAAACGGTCAACCTTTAACTATTTCTAAAGATTATCCTTCTGCTTCTCAAACTCCTTCTAAAGAAGTATTAGAAGCTTTCAAAGTTGGAGATGAATATAATGTTTATAACCTTTTAAATAACGTTGAAGACTATGCTGAATGGGATCCATTAAATCAAAAAGAAAAAATGATAGACCATTTAGGAACATGGAATATTCAATTTGACTATGAAGGTATAGCTAAAGATGTTGTCCCTGAAATAATTGGAGATAATAAAGATAGCTTAACAATTAAACCTATCGTCTTAGGTGGAACCGATAAAAATGTCACCTGGTCAATTGATAGACCAGATATGGTTAAATTAGTTAATAATGAAGATAATTCAGTTACATTAACAGCTACTAATAACCTTTTTGAAACTACTCAAGTCTGTTTAACCGCTAAAGCTAGTAACGGATTAGAAAAGGTTCTCCATATCAACATTACTGTTCCTACAATTTCTGCCCCTAGCTTTGTAACTAACCCAACTATCTCTTCAATTGAAAATGGCAAAGTTAATGTTAATTACGCTTTATCAGAAAACGTTTCAACTTCTGATATTAATCCAGATGAATCGATTGTCGAATGGTATAAAGGTAAAAAAGAAGATGGTTCAGATAAACAAATAATTGCTACATCGACCTATGTTAAAGAAAATTCCAAACCATATACAAGCTACGAACTAACTAGAAACGATGTCGATAGTTATATTACTTGTGTCGTCTATCCAAAATATCGCCACTCAAATCAAGGTGAAGCTAAACAAGTAACTTCTAGAAAAATTACTCAAGAAGATATTTTAGAAACAAGTAAAACTACCTATGAAACTGATTTTTCACATCTAGCATATATCGATGCTACTTATTCAGCTGATTATATGAGTTGGACTAATAAAATGGAATCAGGTTATTGGTATGGTGGATACTATTTACCTAGTGAATATAGAGAAGGTGGTACTTATTCAGATAAAGCCTTCGATTATAAAGAAAATGAAAAAGCCTTTACTTATTCAGAAGGTCAATCAGGGGCAGCAGGTAGATATGGAATGCAAACAACTACTCAAGGAGCTAGATTAGTTTATAACGATCAAACTAGCTCAACTGATATGAGTTTAGAAGTTGAACTTTTTCCACATAAAACAGGTGCTCAAGGCTTTGGTTCAGCTAAACAATTCCTAGATATCTACTTTAAATACAATGTCGAAACTATGACAGGTTATTCACTTAGAATATCTAGATTAGATAAAGCCCCTACTGGATATGAAGATTATGCAGACTATCTTGCAAAATCCTGTGCCTTCCAATTGATGAAATTTGAAAATGGCATAGCGACTCCTGTTTCAGATTTAGTCTTCTCTACTGCTTTCTTACCTGGATGTAAAGTTAAACTAGAATTAAATGGAACCACCTTATCAGCTGATGTAAGTTGTACTACTAACCAAGGTAGTGAATACCCTAGTTATATGAAACACGATTTTACATTATCAGCTAGTGTAGAAGCTAATACTTATTCAGGCTTTGGTTTCCAACATACTGGAACTGCTGGTGAAGGTAAATCTGGAAATAGAACCACTATTGAACATCTAAAAGTTACTTATTAATAGAAAATAAAGATACATCATCAATATTTACAAAATTAATAAGTTAATATTATTAAGTTAACATTTGGATAATAACAAATAACATTAAATATATCGGCTATTAGATTAAACTAGTAGCCGATATTTATATTAATAAACAATTTTCTACTTCTATACTAATATAGTTTCTTTTTATATAATACCTAAAAGGAAACTAATTTATGAAACAAGAAAAAATTAAAAAACTAGCCGATAAATTAAACATTACACTAGATGAAGAAAATAGAGCTATTTTAACTCTAAAAGTAACTGATAACGCTAATTTCCTATCTCCATTTTATTTTGAAAAACCAGTTATAAGCAACGATGTTGCTGAATATTTAAAATTAAATAAACGGCTCCTACTATGGAAAATCGGTTTAACAATCCACATCAAAAGCAATGTCATAACTGATAAAGAAAAAGAATTATATGCTAAAGCAATTAAAGAATATTTTAAAACATCAATAATTTATGATACTAGAAAGAAAAAGACTAACTATATTCTATCTACTATTCTATTTTTAATAGGAATATTGGTGTTTGCTTTTATGTTTTTATTAGACTATTTATTTGCCGATTCACTTGGACTATGGAAAGAAGTAATTGATGTTATTGCCTGGGTTTTTATTTGGGAAGCAATCGATATTGCTTTTATAGAAAGATTAGAACATTCTAATCAAGTTAAAATGGCAAATAACATCATTGAAAGTAAGATAGTATTTTCTAAATTAGATGATAATTAAAACTCACTTACTGAAACTAACTAAAACTATTATTGTTCTACCTGGAAAAATCGATGGTATGAAAGTAACTACAATAGATACTAATTTCTTTACTTCTAGCTCTTTTAACCATTCTTTATATTTCTATATTCCAGAAACTATAACTACTATAAATTCAAAAGCCTTTGTTAAAGCAAATTCATCATATACTTGGTATTTCCGTTTAGAAGCAGATAGTAAACCAGATACATGGGCAAGTGATTTCTATTACAACTCATATTATGAAAACACATCATCTAATATGAGCATCTCATACGGAAATAATTTCTAATATTAAAAAACGCAAGATAATTTGCTTTATAAGTCGGTTTTAGTCATTTCTATTACTTTAGCTTTATTTAGTAATTCCCCATAATGACTAATAGAAATAACTATCTTATCTTTACTGATCTTATTAATTAATTCAATTATATTATGTGCGGTATATGGATCTATTTTAGAATTCATCTCATCTAAAAATATTATTTTAGGATTTCTAACTATAACTCTAGCGATATTAAATAAAGCTAGTTCACCAGAAGAATATTCATTAGGAATTAGTATCTTATCAATATCATCGATATAATCTAACCCCACCTGATTTAAAGCTTGTCTAACTTCTTGTTTAGATATATTTTCATCAAGTAAACTAACTTCTTCATAAATAGTACCATTTGAAAAAAACGGATCTTGATAAACAATAGCAAATAACTTTTTCCTAGATTCATCATCTAATCTATATGTATCAATTCCACCTATACTAACTTTCCCTTTACTAGGTTTTAATAAGCCCATTGCTAATTTCATCAAAGTGGATTTACCAACGCCAGAAGGCCCTTTTAAAGTTAATTTATCCCCTTGATTTATCTTTAAAGAGAAATTAGAAATAACATCTTCTTTTTCATAAGCAAAACAGACATTATCATATACAATATCGAAATTATTAGAATTAAAACTAATATCGTTATCGTTATTTTCTTCCATAATTAAAAAACTATTTATCCTTTTTATAGCCGCTAAAGATTTTTGAATAGTTTGAATTTCCATACCTATATTTTCAATAGGAGTAAATAAATCAGTAAGTAAACTGATACTAGAAATAACCATACCTATACTCATACCAAAGATATCGTTTTTATATCCAGTTAAAAGCAAAACTACACAGATAACTATATTTCTAACTAACTGCATAAATGGCGAAAATATAGCATCATACAAATTAGAAGCTTGATTGACTTTAAAATGACTTAACAAGACCTTATTGTATCTAGTTAAAACATATTTATTCGCTTTATTAACTTTAACTTGCTCAGCATTTTCAATACTTTCAAGTAAAAACTTATTGATATCCCCTTCGAGATTTTTAGTTCTTAACTGAGCTTTTAACATCCTCTTTCTAATAAAAGATGTAAATAAGACTAAGAAAGGAAGAATAACAATAAGAATAATGCCAAAAACATAACTATAGACAAATATCGAAATAGCGATCATTATCATTTTAAAAATATCGCTAATCATATCTATAACCCCACTAGTAAACAGTTCATTAATAGAATTAACATCGTTATTAAAATAAGATTCAATCGAACCGCTAGAAGTATTTACTAATAAGTTATAAGAAAGCTTTTCAACATGCTGCATCATCTTAATTCTTAATTCAGCAGTGATATATTGACTGGTATTTAACATAATATAACTGTTAATAAAATTAACTATACCTAAACAAACATAACTTAATACATAAATAATAGAAGCTATAAAAATCTTATTAACATCCTTACTAGGAAGGATATTATCGACAAAATATCTAAGTATCTGAGCTGGGATAATAGCAAATAAAGCCGATAATAAAACAAGCAAAATAACAAGAATTAACTTTAATTTATGCTTGATAAAATAATCGATAACAATCCTTTTTAAACTCATATTAATACCCTTTAATTAATTTGTTAAATTCACTATTTAAACTGAGATTATTAAAAGTATCAAAAATAAAACCATCATCTTGTAAATAGATGATTTTATCCGTTCTTTTTAAGATTTCTTCATTGTTAGAACTAACAAAAACAATAGAAGAATCATATTTTCTTAACCCTTGTATCATCTTGATAGCTAGATTGATATTCACACTTTGAAACGGATCATCAAGAAGAATTAAATTAGTAGCTGAATATAAACTTCTAGCAGTCTGTAACCTTTTTTGTTGCCCACCAGAAATATTAGAATTAGAGTGAGTTAATTTACTTTCAATTCCCCCTAATTGCTCTAAATCATTAGCTAAACAAGAAACTTCTAAGGCTTTATTTAAATCCCCTTGTCTATCTAATTCAATGTTGTTTTTAATACTATCGGAAAATAATTCTACCTTACTTCCACAATAGGAAATATACTGTTTACTATCTAAAGCTAACTTTCTTAAATCGATATTAGATAATTTAACTTCCCCTTGATAGTTATATAAACCAGTTAACATTTTTAACAAAGTAGATTTACCTGTATGAACCTTGCCACAAATTCCAATAATTTCACCTTGTTTAGCCTTAAAACTAACTTCAGGCAATTTAAAATTACCACTGTAAGAATAAGTTAAATTATTAACTTCAAGTTCATTTTTGCTTAAATTAAAATCGATAAACTTAGTACTATTATCATTAAAATAGTTTTTACATCTTATCCAGCTTACTTTAAAACCTTGATAGGCGTTAAAGACTTTTCCAACCTTACTAGCCTTAGTAGAAACTAACAAAAAAGTCGCAATTAAAGTCTGTAAAACACCGATATCATAAACTCCATTAATTATCTTAATAGAAGAAATATAAATAATAGGAAATAAGCCAATATTAGCAACAAGAAGATATAAAGGCTGCAAATTAGATTGAAATAACAAAGCTAACATCGTCTTCTTTCTTAAAATAGAAATAGAATTTTCATATCTTTCAAGATATTTATTAGACACACCAAAGCCTCGATAATAAAGCTCATTATCAATCTTATTTAAAGTTAATTCCTTATTGATAGAAAGATACTCTTTATATTGCTTAGTATATTTATAAACTTTCACTTTCATAAACTGAGCTATTAAAATAGCTAAAACAATAAAAATAAGACTATATAAACTAGCTTGATAGTCAGTAAGAAACATCGATATTAAATAACATAATAGCAAAACAATAGTATCAAAAACTTCAGTAGTCATCTTTCTAATTCCTTCAGTAATATCGTAAATATCGCCGAAATTCCTATTTAAAATATCACCGACAGAATTATTTTCAAAATACGAAAGATCGTTTTTAAGTAAATTAGTTAAACTGACTTGTCTCATTTTTAAAGTCATCTTATTACCAAAGACTCTAACTAGATACCTTTTAAAAAAGCGGTTAATTTGAACAAATAAAACCACTAAAACAAAAATAGTTGCATATCTAACAACTAAATTAAAATCACTATAATAATATAAAGAATCGACTAATCTACCTTGTAACTGAGGAATTAATGCCATCATTGAATTAAAAATAAGAGCTGTTATACACATTGGAATAACAATCCAGATATTTTCAATAAAATAAGTCGATATCTTATCATATCTTCTTTTTTTGTTCATTTTTTCTTAGTTCCTTTGACTTAAGATAAATAGTTTCTAACACGTCAAAAAATTCCTTTTGTTTAACTAAATCGATATCCTTAAATAAATTTGAATAATAACTTCTTTCAAACTGATTATCATCGACTTTTAATTGTAAAGCCTTATTAGTAGGATAAATTAATCTTTCGCGTTTATCTTTTCCGATAGAAATAGAAAGGTAATCTAAACTAGCTAACTTTTTAACATATCTAGTAATAATCGCTTTATCTAAACATAAAAAAGAAGCAATCTTAATTAAACTAATTCCAGGATGAACAATTACATGTCTAATAATTTCTAATTCAGAATCATTTAAACTAGAATTGAGACTTTTCTTTTTTAATTTCATATTTCTAACTATCTTAGTTAGCATTCTATATTTATCTTCATACATACAAAAATAATTTAGTTCTTATTAGTTGATATGTCAACTAATTTATAAAGATATTAAAACTTATAAACACATCTAAACAAATTCAAATCTTAAAAATATAAAATATATTCTATCTTAAATTAAGATAGTCATATTCTCTCTTTTTTAAAATAACATCTCCTATAAAATAATAACAAGCTAAAATTTCAATAGAAAGTAAAGATACAATAAATCCACTAGTTAAACCTTCTTCAATATATTGAATACTAATTTGATGACTTCCATTAGAAAGATTAGAAATATCACAGCCAGTAAAAACGTTAAATATCTTATATGTATTTACTTTCTTACCATCGATATATATTTGCATGCCTTTTTCATAAGGTAAACTAAACATAAATTCATCGACATCGTCGTCGTGCTTAGTAAACTTTCCATTTAAAGTTAAGCTAGTTAAACTAGTTTCAAAATAACTATCTTCTAGCTGAGATTTTCTAATCTGAGAAATATAATCACTTAAGACATTTAAATCTTCATAATAAACTTCAGGTTGAATTCTAACATTAGTTAAATCTCTACCGGTTTTATTAGTTAATCTAATAGTGTGTTTTTTGTTGCTAGTTTCAGGAAAAGAACGTATACCTCTATGCCAGTAAGTAGTCATTTCATAACGCCTATTATCAATATAAATATTAAAATAATCGTTATAAGTATCTTTAATTCCAAAATAGAGATTATATTGACCTAGATATGAATTAGGAACAGTTTCATTAATATTTAAAGTAACTGATCCATTTTTAGGAATATTATAATATCTTTCATTAGGATGATAATAATTATCTTTGTTAGTTACATCATTAACTCCACTTCCTAATAAAATCGTATATTCAATAGGCTTAAAAATTTCCCCTTCTACTTTATCAGTAATAGAATGGTAGATATTATTTTGATATTCAAGATGATCATACCAATAAATGTTATTACCTTCATAATAACCTTCCCCAATATAGCTGGCCCCTTGTTTAATTACTCCAAATCCTAGTGGTAAAGCATATGGATTTTTATAAATAGATATCTTTCGACCTTCAACTTCTAAATCCTTTTTATCAAACTTAGAAGTAATATTTTCTAACGAAGATAAAAACCTCGGTTTATTTGTCGAAGAATTGGATTCATCATCAATAAGATATTTAATCCCAGCATAGGCGTTCATAGCTAAACTAGATCCACCATCATAACCTTCAAAAAAGCCGTTACTATGAAAACCTATCTTTTCCATATAATTCATAACATCATATAATTCTACGGAAGAAAAATGCGATAGACCATAATAAGAATAAAACATAGGATCATTATCGATAGAATTATAATTTCCATTTCTAATAAAAGTATTTTCTAAACGGTAATTGATATTGCTATCATATCTTTTTAAACTATCGACTACCACTTGGAAATTATTATCATCTAAATAAGTTTCTTTATCTTGAAATTGATTTTCTGAAAGATTTACTTGCAAGATATTATTAGCCCCTAAATAAGAAGAAGTTAAACTTAATAAAGTAATAACAAAAACCATACTAGGTGAAACAAATTTTAAAGCTTTCTTTTTATAATTAAAAACTAAACTAATAACAAATAATAAAATAGTTGTCCCATAGTAAACTAAATGTTCACTTAAACTAAATTGATAAGATAAAGTATAACCATTATCATCAAAATAAGGAATATTACTACAAATTAAATAAGCGATAATCCCCATTAATATCGGACAGATATAACTATAAATAGGAACATCTAAAATATGATTATAATGCTTACTAGCAAAATAAATAACAATAAAACCAGTTATAAATGAAAACCTAGTTGGAAACCATGTTGGAGCTTTTCCACCATGCATCAAAATATTTAATGGTGATATATATGTACTTAATACATAAATAAAAAACAAACCTAAACCAGCTAATCTTTCTTTTAAAGAATACTTAGTATTAAAGAAAAATAACAAAAAGAAAGGCAAAACAGCCATAGAAGTAAAATTAGAAGCATACCCTTCATAGACTTGAATATTTTGAATAGTTTGATAACTATGTTCAAAAAAGGAAGTAAAAACTAAAGAAATAGAATAAAAAAGCTCATCAGAACTAAGTTGGAATCCCCCAGCCTTAGTTCCAGAAAAATGAATAAAAGCACTTCCCCAATAAGGTAAAGCAATCATCCCGCCAATAATAGAAAGAAAAGCAAATCTAATAAGAGACTTAAAACATTCAAAAGTTATAACTTTAGATTCATCTTGAATAATTTTTTGATTGTCTTGAGAAATAAATTTATAAATAGCAAACAAAGCTGAAAATATACATAAAAATGAACCGATATACCATGAAGACATCAATCCATAAGCCAAAGCTAACGGATATAAAACTCGACATTTTCTTTCCCAAAGTAATTCAATACCTAAAACAACTAAAGGTAAAATCATCACTCCATCTAACCACATTAAATTAGATAGATATAAAAAATTATAAGAAGAAAAAGAATAAGCGACAGCAAATAACAAATATCCAAAAGAAGGTTTCTTAAACATAAATCTAAGTAAAAGATACATATTTAATCCAGCTAACATCATCTTAATTAAACTAATTACTAACATGAATTCTGGGATATATGCATTATCTACTAATCCAACAAAAAGATTTAATGGCGAAGCTAGATAGAAAGTATATAACGACATATAGTTTCCACCAAAGACTTTTGATAAAGTATATGCCAAAGTAAAATCGCCATTTAACATTCCTTTTAAGCTTCTAAAATAAGCTATATATTCTGATTGAGCATCAATCATTAATAAAGTGTTATTTTTATCACCAAAAGGGGCTAATCCAACATTAGCAAAAACAAGATACAACATAACAAAGCTAGCTAATAAAGTTAAAACAACACAACTAACTTCATAACCTAGCCTATAATATTTATTTTTTGTTAACATTATCTATAGCCTTTTTAGAATAATATTCTTCTCCAATAAAATAATTAGGTCTTTTCTGAGTGTTAACCATGATATCTTTTAAATAAATCATAGGAATATACATAACTGATAAAACTAAACCCGCAACAAAAAGCGAAGCGAAAACAATAGTAGGAATAAATATATCTCCTAAAATAAATAAAGAGCTATTTCTCAAACAGCAATAAGAAATAAAACAAGCAATTAAACCTAAAAATCCAACTATACAAAAAACAATACCAAATTTTAAGACAAAATCTAAAAGGTTATTAGTAGCAGAAGTAATAGTTTTAAAAGCTCCATCAAGCATCTTTTTAAAATTGTATTTAGTTTTTCCAGCAACACGGGCTTTTCTTTCAAAAGGAATAGTACAAGTCTTTAAACCGATATAAGGAATTTCTCCTCTAATCATTCTTGAAGATTCAGGAAGAGAATTAACATAGTTAACCGCTTTTCTAGACAAAAGTCTAAATTGAGATACATTAGGTGGAATAACTTCTCTACCTGCAATCTTATTTATAAATTTATAAAATAAGCCGGAAGATTTCCTTTTAAAAGCTGTATCCTCATCTCTTTTTACCCTTTGAGGATTAACTATTTCATAGCCTTCTTGATATTTTTTTAACATTTCAAAAATAAGTTCAGGTGGATCTTGCATATCGCAATCCATCATAATTACACAGTCTCCGCTAGCGTGTTGAAGTCCACATGATAAAGCGGCATCTTGACCGTAATTTTTAGATAAAGATATATAGGAGATATTATCTTTCTTGCTAGATTCTTGTTGTAATATCGATAAAGTTTTATCCTTGGAACCATCGTTTACCATTAAAAAATCAAAATTGTATTCATTATTATCAACAAATAATTCTTCAATCTTTTTAAAAAAGATAGGAAGCATTTCCTCTTCGTTATAGCAAGGAACAATAATAGTTACATTTATCATAGTTAACTCCTTATATATAGATATACAAGCTAAGTATATATACAAAACATATTTTAGCACTATAGAACAAAACTTACATGTATTTATATATTTAATAATGCCATTTTCTTACTTGTTATCAATACTAAAATTTTATCATATCTTAATCCAAAAATTAATTTCATTTTTCTAAATATAAAAATTTATGTAGATTAAATAATTAAGCGCAAAAGTAGACATGCGCAAAGTATCAGCATAATTATTCACAAACTAAATACTAAAAGACGACCAATTCAATATAACAAGTTAAGCCCATTCTTTTAAAATTTTTACACAAAAAATATAGTAATTTATGAATATTATATATACAATATGGATATGGAAAATTGTCACTCTGATTTAACCTTATCGGTAAATCAACCTATTAATAAAAGAATCGAATGGATTGATACTGCAAAGTTTATTGCGATATTTTGTGTTATCTATGCTCATTGTTGCCCAAGTGGAGATGTGATAAGTTATCTTTATTCATTTCACTTACCTGTTTTCTTTTTATTAAATGGTATGACTTTACATGTCGATGGAATTGATTTTGGAACCTTCCTTGTAAAAAAGATTAAAAACTATATAATTCCAATGATATGTCTAAGTGTATTAATTAATATCTGCGCGATATATTTTAATGAAATACATGGATTTAAACCTATTATCGATTCTTTTGTAAATAACTTTATAGGAGTTTATCAACAAGTAAGATACTTCCCTGTTTGGTTTTTATCTGCTTTGTTTTTAGCAGATATAATCACTTATCTTTTACTTAAACTAAGCAAAAAATTTAAACATGATATCCTTGTTTCTATTCCTATATTTATCGTTGAACTCCTTTTAGCTATCGGATTTAATTTTTACTACCAAAAATGGCTAATGCTTAACTTAGATGCTTCTATCTTTGGAGTATTATTTGTCTATTTAGGTTATTTATTCATGCAAAAACCAATGGAAAAAATCCGTCACTATTTATTTTTAAACCGCTATATTTCCTTACTTATTAGCTTAATATTATTAACTATCGGTTTCCTTTTAACAAAATGTTATCATTTTGATATATAATAAAAATGGGGTGATAAAATGAACAATTTAAAAAAATATCGCAAAGAGCGTGGATTAAGTCAAAGTCAACTAGCAAAACAAATCGGATTAAAACTTCATAGTTTTATTAGTCAATGTGAAAATGGAAGAAGACCTCTTCCTTATAATTTAGCAGTTAAGATATCTAAAGTTCTTAATTGTAATGTTTATGATTTGATGGGTGATGATCTTCTAAAATCTAAACTTCCTAAAAGTGAAAAAGATAGAGCTATAACAGCTTTAGAGAAAAGCTCTAAAAAATCTTTCGAACAACTATTAAGTGAGTTAACTCAATCTTATTACAGCGAATGGGTTTTTAACGATTTTACCAGCACACGTGACAAATTATATTTTTATATATGTAATTTACTTGTTTCTTATCCTAAAGTAATAACCGATGAAGATTTACTAAAGTTACATTTATTAATTGCAAAATATATGGAGGATAATAAAATTTTCGAAAAAAGTGCTTATCTTGAATTTAAAGAAGATTTAGACAAATTAAATGAAAAAAACAAAAAAGAAGGAGATAAACCAAATGAAAAAAACAATTAAACTATTAATTCTAACTTTATCTTTATTACTACCATTAACAGGATGTAATAACTCAAACAAGAATTCTAGTTCTAGTACTTGGACTTATAATAATGGTTATAAAGAAACTATTATTTTAAAATCTTGGCAGGGGCTTAAAATAACTAAATATACTAATTCAAGTAAAGAAGAAATAGAAAAATCTTATACTATAACTTATCAAGATACTCATATAACCGATGGAGTGGAATATCCTAGCTTTCCTAAAAAGCCTAACGATTATACAACTATAAGTATTGATTTATATACAAATGATAATTTTTTATTAAATATTGAATATAATTTTAGTTATGGTATTTATGAGTCGGTAGGTTATTTACAAGATAATAATGGCAATTGGATAGCTCCTCTACCTGAAGATGAAGCAAGACCCCATATTATATACATAGATGAAGAATCTGGAATAGAAAAAATGATAACTTACGATTATTTAAGTTATTATCAAAATAAATATGTTGCTTTTAATAATAGAGATCATTATTCATACGAGATATATACATTATGATTAAAGCAGTAGGATATTGTAGATTCTCTTCAGAGAATCAAGCCGATGGATTTTCCATTGAAGCACAGAAGAACGCAATCAATGATTTTGCTAAAAGAAATGGATATAGTATTTCAAAATTTTATGTTGATGAAGCTAAATCAGGCACTGATATGAATGGTAGACCTAGTTTTCTTGACATGCTCGCAGATGCTAAGAAGCATGAATTTCAAGTAGTTATAGTTCATAAGCTTGATAGATTTTCTAGATCTAGAGTAGATTCGGCTATTTCAAAGAAAATTTTAAAAGATAATGATATTAGATTAATCTCTGTCTTAGAGCAATTAGACGATTCACCAGAATCTATAATTCTTGAATCGGTTTTAGAAGGTATGAATGAATACTACTCTAAAAACTTGTCAAGAGAAACTAAAAAAGGTATGAAAGTTGCAGGAACTAAAGGAAGGGTCTTAGGTTCTATACCTTTTGGTTATTCAAAAGATAAAGATAATAAATTCATTATTAATGAACAAGAAGCTAAGATACTAAAAGAGATGTTTAATTTATATTATCAAGGAATGCCATTATCTATCATAGCAAGAGAATTTAAAAATAAAGGTTATAAATCTAGAAACAACAACGATTTTACCCCTGCAACTATAAAAATCATTCTCAGTAATAGAAACTACTTTGGAGATTACTTCTTTGGTAAAGATATCTACAAAGGCGTTATTCCTATTATATTAAATCCTGAAATTGTTACTGCCGTTCAAAATAAAATTAACGCTACTAAACGTCCAGTTCCTAAAGATAAAGGAGCAACATACATACTAACTGGTAAATTAATCCACTCTTGCGGTTCTCCAATGGTTGGATATAAATCTATTAGAAGAGGTAAGCCTTACTATTTTTATAGATGTGTTAAAAAAGAACCTGGTGGTTTTATTAAAAAAGAATTTATTGAACAAGCAGTAATAAATGCTGTTTTAGATTTTTTTGATAGTGATAAAGCATTAAATGATTTAGCTCAATCAATTAGCAACTCTATAAAAAAGAATAATAAAAATACTAATTTTTCAAATCTAAATGATTTAGAAAAAGATTTAAACTTTCAAGAAGAAAAATTACTTGATTTATATCTATCTGGAAATATATCAAGAGAATTGTATTTAAGAAAAAAAGAAGTATTAGATATTGAATTAAATAGCGTTAAAAATAAACTAAGATATTATTTAATGTCTCATAAATTTTCACCAAAAATGGCTAAACTTGCTCTTGAACATTATAAAAATCAAATAAAAAGCAGCTTGAATGATTCAAAAGAACTTCAAGCCGCATTATCAATAGCAATTAAAGAAATAAGACTAAGTGAAGATAATAAAAGCTTCTCTATTTCATTCACTTTTGAAAACTCAAGAAGTGTAGCGCTTGAATTACAACACGCCCCCCGGACAATTTTAGGTGTGCGAGGGAGGCAAGGTATTATTAACTAGCAATATTATTTTAGCCTGTTAAGACTTGACATTACAAGAAAATTATTTTCAAAAAAATAAGGTGTCATTTCTCTAATAACCTTTCATTTTTCTACTAAAATCAAAATTCTAAAACCCGTCGGTTCGAACCTAATTTTAGCTACTAACAAAACTCAAAAAATAAAAAACGCTCGATTTCTCGAGCAAATATCATCAATTTCGATATTTTGTATCAAAATGCTAGTTATAAGATGGCGGGAGAAGAACGGATCGAACGCTCAACAACGGTTTTGGAGACCGTAGTTATACCATTTAACTATTCTCCCAAGAAAGTTACTAATTGTAACTTTTAGCAATTTTGCTAACTAACGACATATCGACTTTACCAGCGTAATCCTTTTTAAAAGTGGACATGACATTTTTAATAGATTTATCTTCTAAACCTTCGATGACTTTCTTAATTTCTTCTTCTGACATCATCTTAGGTAAGAAAACTTTAATAGCTTCAACTTGCTTAGCAATTTGATTAGCAGTTTCTTCTCTAGAATTATCAAGATACATTTGTTTTTCTTCTTCTAAAGATTTAATTGTCTTTTGAATTAAACTAACCACATCAGCATCACTTACTTCTTTGCCTTTAGCTTTAAAATCAACACTGAGATTTAAATAAGAACTAACGACCATAGAAATAGCAGTCTTAGCATCTTCATTATGTTCTTTCATAGCTTGAAGTTTAGCTTTTTTTAATTCATCAATTAACATAATCAATCACCTTCGCTTAAAAATAATAGCACTAATTAACTATACATTCAAGAAAAATAAACATCTACTTGACGTTAAAATGATATCTGTGATACTTAGCTTCTAACTTTTCAATTACCTCGTCAATTTGAGATTTTAAATCATCAATATTTCCGTTATTTTTAATAATAAAATCCATCTTATCTTTATTTTGATCGTAAAGATTGATAGAATTCATCTTCAATCTAGAAGAAGGATCTTCATCATTTCTAATTTTTAAATATTCTTCTTGTTTAGTAGTTTCAACTCCAATAACATAACTAAAATCACTTTCCATTTTAGCTTCAAATAGCAGAGGAACTTCCACCACTTGATAATATGATGTATTCTCAATTAAAAATTCATTGATTTTATCTTTAACTTTCGACCAGATATAATTTTGATAATTTTTTCTAAATTGCTTGTCTTCTAACATAAAAGTAACGACTTTTTTCTTATCTAATTTATCCCTAGTAATTACTTTAGGAAATTTAGCCTTCAATTCCTTTATAAAAGATTCGCTATTATAAAGAGAATGAACGATTTCATCAGCAGAAGCAACATTAAAACCTTTTTGTTTAAATAGCGATAAAACGACAGATTTACCTGAAGCAATCTTACCAGTTAAAGCTAAACTAGGATAGACATTTTGACACTTTGGGCAATATGATGTCCCTCTATTATTGACAAATCTCTTTTCAATTTTAGTATGGCAAATTGGACATTCTTGCCCTTTTTTACCATAGACTTTTAAAAAGTTTTGCATATTTCCAGAAGTGTTTTGACTCGGGTGATATGAAATGATTGTCGAACCTTTATTTTGAATCGCCAAATCTAAAATATTTCTAGAAGAAACGACTATTTTTTCACAATCGTAATTAGTTAATTCACTCACTTTCATAAAAGGATTTAATCTACTTGAGAACAAAACTTCATCTGCGTAAATATTACCTAATCCAGCAATGACCGATTGATCTAAAAGTCCTTCTTTTAACATGTATTTTTTATTTTTAAAAGCTCTAGTTAAATATTCAGAGGGATTAGTTATATCCCAAGGTTCTTTCCCTAAATTAGCGATAGGAGAATTTGAAACTAATTCCTCGGTTTTATATAGCCCCATCACACCGAATTTTCTAACATCTTCAAAAATTAAATAAGAAGTATCATCCATTTCAAAATAACAGCTAATATGTTTTGGATTTTTAATTATCATCTCTTCTTTAGAAAGATGGTACAACTTACCTTCCATTCTAAAATGGACTAATAAAGAATAATTGCTAGTAAGATGCAAAATTAAAAACTTTCCTTTTCTATCTAAAGATAAGATAGTCTTATCGATAAGTTTATCTTGAAATTCCGATTTAGAAGTAACAACTAATCTTGGATAAATTAAATTGACTTTTTTAAACGTTAAGCCAACAATTTCTTGTTCTAAAATTCTTCTAACTGTTTCAACTTCTGGTAATTCTGGCATATTAATCTCCTATCTACTTACAGTCATACCAAGTTTGACCAAAGCTTCCTTCTACTAATAGTTTACACTTTAATTCCATAGCATGCTCCATAATATATGCTAATTTATCTTGAATAATATCGACTTCAGATTTAGGAACTTTAAAAATCAATTCATCGTGAATTTGAAGAACCATCTTAGTTTGATAATCTTTTAAGAAATCTTGAATTTGAATCATAGCGATTTTAATTAAATCAGCTGCTGAACCTTGAATAACAGAATTAACAGCTGCTCTTTTGCCAAAATCAGCATTGAATTTATTATCATCATATATTTCTTTAATATATCTTCTTCTTCCTAAAATGGTTTTAACATATCCATTTTCTTTAGCATAGGATATAACTTTCTCTTCAAATTCTTTTAACCCTGGATATGAATTATAAAATTCATCAATTATTTCTTTAGCTTCTTGATTAGAAACTTTTAATTGTTCAGCTAATCCCCAAGGTGAAATTCCATAAACAATTCCAAAATTAACTGCTTTAGCTTTCCTTCTCATTGAAGAGCTAACTTCATCAATCGAACAATGATATATTTTGCTAGCGGTAGAAGTATGAATATCTATATTGTTATTAAATGTATCGATCATACCTTCTAAAGAAGCCAAACTAGCAAGAACTCTCAATTCAATTTGCGAATAATCTAAAGAAAGAAAAGAAATAGAAGAATCATCATAATAAAACGCTTTTCTAATCTCTTTAGCTTCTTGATCGCGAATAGAGATATTTTGTAAATTAGGTTCAGACATCGATAATCTACCAGTGTTAGTTAAAGCTTGATTAAATATCGCGTGAATTTTCCCATCTTTTTGAATATATCTAGCTAAACTAGAAGTATAAGAAGAGACTAGTTTTTGATATTTTCTATATTCAATTAATAGCGGAATAATTGGATGTCTATCATAAAGTTTAATTAAAACATCGATAGAAGTTGAATTGTTTCTACCTTTCTTTTTAAGTTTTAAATCATCGTAAATTAACTTAGCAAGTTGCTTAGGAGAATTTAAATTAATTTCATAGCCAATTAAAGAAATAATCTGATTTGAAATAGATTTTAACTTAAATTGAAATTCCTCATCTATTTTAGCCAAAGATTCTTTATTTAATGGAAAACCTTCAATTTCCATATCTGCTAAAACTTCAGTTAAAGGCAATTCAACTTGAGAATATAATTCATATTCTCCATTTTCTTTTAATTGAGTTATAACCTTATCTTTCAATTTGATTAACATCTGAGAAAGAACACTAAACTGCTTACTTTCATCTAAAGAAGAAACATCTTTACCATAATGAAGTAAACAGCTTACTTTATCCTGTTTAACATCCTGTTTTAAAATATAAGTAGCAATCAACAAATCAAAATCGACATTTTTAATCCTAGGTAATTTTAATCTATCTAAACAAACGATTAAACCTTTTAAATCATAAGTTGATTTTAATGAGTTAGATATCAAATAATTTTTAAAATCTTCATCGTGAATTAAATCCTTACTGGCAATAAAATCAGTAACTTCTCCATTTGAAAAATAAAAGCCTTCAATAATCCCTTCGTGAAAATTAGAAGAAGAATTACAAGCTAAAATGCTTTTAGGAATATATTTAAGTTCCTTAAAAGAATTTAAAGTGACAACTTGATTATTTGAATTAGCATCACTAGCATCATCTTGACTATCGAAAAGAGTGATTTCTCTATTTTGAGTTTTTAAAAGTTCTTTATAGGCGTTATTTAAATCATATTTACGGTAAAACTCCAATAATTTAGCATTATCGCCATTTTTAACTTGTGCTTTTTTATAATATTCACTAACATCGATATCAGTAACGATAGTAGCAATTTTTCTACAAAACAAAGCAGTATCTTTATTTTGAAGGATATTTTGACTAACTTTAGATTTATCATCTTTAATTCCTTCAAAAATATCTTCTAAGTGCTGGTAGTTATTTAACAATTTAATAGCAGTTTTTTCACCTACCCCTTTAATTCCGGGAATATTATCTGAACTATCTCCAACTAAACCTTTATAATCGACAACTTGATTAGCGTGATATCCTAATTGTTCATGAATGTTATTTTTAGTAAAAACTTGAATTTCTTTTAAACCTTTCCTTAAAAATTTAACTTGAACTCTATCGGAAATTAAAAGTTGAAGAAAATCTTTATCCGAAGTAAATAAAGTTATGTCATCGCCATTTTTGTTAGCGTAATATACTAATGAACCTGCTAAATCATCACCTTCATAACCATCTTGTTCTATATATAAAATCCCCATATCATCAAGCATTTCCCTAGCAAGAGGAAACTGCTCTTTTAAAGAAGGTTCAATAGGTTTTCTATTCATCTTATACGATTCTAATTCTTGAGTTCTAAATGATTTTCTTCCAGTATCAAAACAGACCACCATCTTATCATCATAACTAAGTTCAGATTTAATTTTACTCATCATCTGTTGATATAAATAAATAGCGTTAGTAGGGACACCATCTTTATTAGTCATAATAGGTCTATCAGGATGATAAGTAGCGTAAAACGATCTAAATAAAAGGGAATTTCCATCGATAATATATATTTTAGACATCCTTCTTTCTCTCCTTTTTAATCTTCATAGGTTCATCTATATATTTTACAGGTCTAAGCTTGTTAATTGAAATTATATCTCCTTTTTTTAACTGGATAACTTGCGGAAAATATATAACTTCTTTCCCGTATTTAGAAATTAAAGTTAACCTAGTCTGCTCTTCAAAATACTGTGGATTATCTAAAACTATAAATAAATTTGGATACGTTCTTTCCCCTTGAATAAAATCGGCCAACTTATAAGATAAACTAACTCCTAAAGAAAGATATTCATTAATAAAATCATCGATAGTAAAAGGTTTGTATTTATTTTCAATAACAGGTAAAAAATCTTCGTTATAACTAGTGGAAAACTTATGAGCCATTTCTAAATTTTGAATTTGTTTATCAAGTTCACTTCTAGGATAATTAAAACAATCTAAACATCCTGAATTTATCAAATTAGTTAATTCAACACTGCTAAATTCTCCTATATTGACTCTAAAGACAAAATCACTAAGAGATTTAAATTCCCCATTTTTATCTCTTTCAGCAAGAATTTGATCAGCTAACTTACTAGAAAAAGATCTAATTTTTGAAAAGCCTAAATAAAAATGTCCATTTAAAAATCTAGTTTCAAAATTTGAAATGTTGATATCAGGATTTTTAACATCGTAAGAAAATTCCATTAATTCATAGCAAATCATTCTAAATTTAGCTTCACCTAAGCTAGCTTTATCAAGGCTAACTTTATAAAATTCTTCAGGATAATTAGCTTTATAATAAAGCAAAGTGTAAGTAATAAAAGAATAAGCTATAGCGTGAGATTTATTAAAGCCATAGTTAGCAAACTCTTCAATCTCAGCAAAGATTTGTTCAGCTTGTAAACTAGTTAACTGACTATACTTTATACAACCTTGAACAAATTCCTGCTTAAGTTGATGCATCTTATCAAGTTGTTTTTTAGAGACAACAACTCTAAAAATATCGGCTTTTTCTGGACTAAAGCCTGCAATTTGTTTAGCGATTTCTAAAATTTGTTCCTGATAGATTAATATTCCATAAGTACTTTCTAAAATGGGAAGCAATTTAGGAGTAATTAACTTATATGAAACCTTGTTATTTTTCCTACTAGCATAGATAGGGACATTCTTTTTAGGGCCAGGTCTATATAAAGCTAAAATAACCGCGATATCAAGAATGTTACTTGGTTTAATTTGAGTGATAACTTGTTGAATTCCAGCTGATTCAAGCTGGAAAATATCTATAACTAAAAGCTTATTTAAAATCTCATATGTCTTTTTATTTTCTAAATCCAAATATGGATTAACTAACTTTTTATTATCCAGTTCAATTAAGTGTTCAATCTGTTTAATAAACGTCAAATTAGATAAACCTAAAACATCTAATTTAAGATAACCCATATCCTCTAAAAACTTAAATTCATAATTGATAATATTGATATTAGAAATACTAACTGGCACTTTATTAAAAAGATCATCACTAGAAATAATTACCCCACTAGCGTGAGTGGAAAAAGAAATAGGATAATCTAAAATTAACTTAGCCTTATCTAAAATAGATGCGAAATAAGGATCTTGAATTAGCTTTTTAAATCGGTAATTATTCGCTAATTCTTCCTCTAATTTAATCGGTTTATTAGGTAAACTATTTACTAACAAATTAATTCTTGAAGGTGGTATCTGATTAAAAACCATACCTATTCTTCTAATAGCAGCTTTTAATTGCAAAGTGGAATAAGTTAAAATTAAGCCAACTTTATTAGCCCCATATTTATTTTTTAAATAAGTAATAACATCGTTTCTTTTATCATCTTCCACATCGATATCAATATCAGGAAGCCCATGTCTAGAAGGGTTTAAAAATCTTTCGAAATACAAATTATATTTAATTGGATCAATCTGAACGATGTCTAAAGCATAAGCAACTAAAGAACCAACACATGAACCTCTTCCAGGGCCAATTTTAACTCCAACTTTTCTAAAATAATTAACATAATCAGCTACTAACAAAAAATAATCGTTAAAATTCATCTGATTGATGATTTTTAATTCATATTCTAATCTAGCAACATATCTTTCATCTAGTTCATTTAATTTATTTTTCAGTCCTTCATAAGCTAATCTTTTTAATTCATCTTTAGCATTTATAGAAGTAAATCTAATTAACTCTCCTCTTTTAGAATTAAAGTCAAAATGAATACTACTAACTAACTTTTCTTGATTAGATATTTCTTCTAACGTATAAATAGATTCTAAAACCTTTTTACTTAATAAGAAAAAAGGTCCAGATTTATCAAAAGATTCATATTCATCGTTAGAAATATTAGCTTTGTTAATTATAGCTTCCAATATCTTATAAGAACGATAAAAAGAAGAGTTATCTAAATAACAAACTTTATTAAAAGCTAAAGATAAATAAGAGTGATTAGAAATAAAGTCTCTTAAATTAACAACATTTACTTGGTCTTGTTTAGAATAGATTTCAATTCCAAAGAAAAAGATGTCAAACATCTTAGAAAGATCGTTAAAAGCTAGATTGTTTCTATTTAAAAAATCAATTTGTTTAAATCTTTCATCCTCAGTTTTTAAAATACAAGCCAAACCATCTAGATGATTAATTAAATCATCTACTTGATATATTTCCTTAGCGTAATTATTTAAATAAACTAAATTTCTATAACCGGTTTCATTTAAAATAACTAAACATATATCTAGATAAATATCTCTGATATTTATTTTAATAACACTGGAAAATATAGGTTTTAAGTTATATTTTTTACTAGCTTGATATAAATAAGGAAAAGAAAGTAAACTGTTAAAATCACTTACTCCCCCACCTTGATAATCTAATTTAACCAATTTAGAAAAATAATCATCTACTTTAACAGATGATTTTCCAAATTGAAAGGAAGTAACAGTTTGAAGTTGATAAAAGTTCATTTTTACCTCCTATATAATTTATTATACTAAATAAATTAAATTAGATAACTAGAATATCTTCATATAAAAACTATTGTAAACTAGGTAAATTATCCTAGCTATATATTAAAATCCAAAGTTAAAGTTAACAAAAATACTTCTAGATAAGAAACTTATTTTCATCCAAGAAGTATTTTAATTTTAGATAGTATCAATAAAATTAATTAGAATCTTTTGAATTTTTATTCTCTTTAGCTAACTTTTCTAATCTTTCCTTTTCATCACGCTCTTTAGCATATTTTTCATAGTCCCAAATAACTTTAAGATAATCAGCCGGTACATCATATAAAGCTATAGTATTACCATCATCATCCATAAATTCAACATAATAAACTTCATCAGTTTGAGGATATTTTTGAACTATAGTACCTTCGGCTCCAGCTTTTAACTTTTTATATGGCCTTTTTAATCTTACAACATCAAATTCATTCATAATATGCATCCTCCATTTTTTTATCTTTTTTGCCTGGTAATAAATGTGAAGCTTTATCTTGTACACTTTCATATAAATCTTTACCAAAGGCAGTTTGCTCGACTGCTTCTAAGATTCCATTTAATTTTCCTTTTTCTTTTTCTTTTCCAAAAATGTCAGAATTAAATAAAGATGACATACTTTTAATAACTTTATCAGCATCTTTGTAAGTTAATTTATAAATAGGTTTATCACCTTTATTTTTATTCTTTTTAAGAGTCAAATGGTCATAATCATCTAACATTTCTAAAGCCTTCGTATAATAATTGAGTACATCTAACACTTCATCTTCATCAACATTTAAAGAACTCGACAACATTTTCGCAGTTATTTTAAAAGTTCTATTTAACGCATTTAATCTTTTTTCATTTACAGCATAGCCGTCGATTAAATACTTTTTTAAATATTAGACGCCCATTTTCTAAAAATAATACCATTCTTAGATTTAATTCTATAACCAACCGATATAATCATATCAAGATTGTAAAATTTAATTTTGCGTTTAACTTGTCTTTTCCCTTCAAGACGAATTTCCGAGAATTCCTCGATATTTGAATTATCAAGTTCATTATCTTTTAAAACATTTTTTATATGTAAACTGATGTTATCTACAGAAACGTTAAACAATTCAGCCATTTGCTTTTGTGTTAACCAGACAGTGTTATCAGCAACATCAAATTTTACATCAATTACGAAATTTTCATTTTGAAATTTAACTGTTTTAAAATTGTTCATGGCATAATTTTAAAAAAAGCAAAAACTAAATCAATATTAATAACCATTAAAGTGTCCGATTTTTCGTGCAAATATTAGTGGTTTTAACATCCTTAGTTTATATCAAAAATTATTTATAAGATAACATTAAACAAATGACACATGCAAAGCTAGTATTCCTTTTACTTTAAATAGAATTTTTCTTCCTTATACTCATGATGAACTATCTTCAATTTTTTCAAACTAGCAGCTAGTGAAATTAATTATCTCATTATTGATTGCTTTGATATAAATAGTAACTTTGAAAACTTGTTTTGCATTTAAATTTTGAACGGTCTACTTTTGCATTTAACTATTTAATCTACCAATTATCACCAAATTTAAAAAATCCTTGCAGTTAAAAATTTTTTTATTTATACTTATAACTGCGAATTAAAGCATATAACTCAGAAAGGGGTGATTAATTAATGCCAAAGACTGTCGTCCGCGACAATGAGTCCTTCGATGAAGCCATGCGTCGTTTCAAAAGACAGGTTAATAAGTCTGGTATTCTTACAGACGCTAAAAAGCACGAAGCTTTCTACAACAAATCTTTAAAGCGTAAAATGAAGTCTGAACAAGCTAGACGTAACGCCCATCGTTAATTTTCTGAGCTGCTAGTCAGCTCTTTTTTACCTTGTTAATTTGCTAGTTTGCTGCTAGAATAGCTATGTATTACTTAGGAGGATGTTTTATGGAAGTTAATACAATAATGACTAAATTAGAAGAAATAGTCGACAAGAAAATCAAAGGCCAAACTATCACAACTGAAACTAATCTTTCCGATTTAGGCTTTGATTCTTTAGATAAAGCTGAAATCGTTCTTAATATCGAAGATGAATTTAACATCGAATTTACTGAAGATGAAATGCTCTCTATTAAAAATGTCGGTGATTTAGTTAAATTCATTCAAGAAAAAACAAAATAAAAAAATAAAAACAGTATCTATATCACTTATTCTAAACTAGCTAGCAAGCTAGTTTTTTCTTGTTATTTTTTTCTTTTAATTGTATCTTATTAATGCCTGGTACTATTAATGACTAGAGCGAAAGGAAAATAAAATGATCTTAGTTACAAGTATTGGTAACACTAACATTGATGTAGGAGTATACCAAGATAGAGTGAAACTCACTCAATTTCAATTTCATTCTGATACGAAGAAATCGTCTTCAGAATACCATTCCCTTTTCGATAGCTTTCTAAAATATCACAATATCGATAAAGATAAGCTCGAAGGTGGGATTATTTCTTCAGTTGTACCTAACTTAACTGCTATAGTTAAATTAGCTATTCAAAAATTGTTAAATAAAGAATGTCTAGTTGTTAATAAGTCGTTAAAATCTGGACTTTCTATTCAAATAGATAACCCAAGTGAACTAGGAGCTGACCTACTTTGTCAAGGAGTAGCTTGCTTTAATAATTATCAAGATAACTGCCTTATTATAAATCTAGGTAACGTTAATAAAATTCTAGTAATAAGTAAAGATAAGTCCTATAAAGGCGGAATCTTTTTCCCTGGAATAAATTTACAAAAAGAAAGCTTAGCTAAAGCCGCTTTACTTCACGATGTCGAATTGAACCATTCAGAAAATCTCATCTGCAAATCGACACAAGAAGCCGTATGTAATGGAATTGTTAACGAAATTATTTTTGCAGTTAATGGTTTTATTAAAAACATTGAAAAACAAACTAATTTAACATATACAAAAATTTTAACTGGTGAAGATAGCAATCTATTTAAATCTTATTTTAAAGATTGCATCTATAACCCAGATTTAATTTTAGAAGGTCTATACGATATCTATATGAAAAATAGACCTCTTTCAAAATAGATAGGAGAATATATTATGAAAAGAAATAAACTCATTCATTCAATAACAACTTTAGCAGCTTTTATTGCATTAACTATTGCTTTTTCTTTTGTGGCATTTCCAATTGGAGGTGGACTTACTATTACTTTGATAGGTGTTCCAGTAGCAATTGGCGCTTATCTATTTGGACCATATGTCGGAGCTATCTTAGGGTTTGTTTGGGGAACAGCTAGTTTAATTCAAGGTGTAACTGGTTATGATCCAACTGGACCAATTTTGATGCAATATAACTTATTTGGTTTGATAGTTACTTGCTATATTCCTAGAATTCTCAATGGTTTTTTAACTGGATTAGCGGCTTTTTATTTAAAAAGATGTTTTACTGATAAAAAAGAATTTATAGCATCTAGTATAACTAGCATCTTAATTGTCATTTTAAATACTTCTCTATTTCTATCTTGTTATCTTGGCTTTTTCTTATCTGCACCAGAAATTCAAGATAGTATAAATACCTTAGCTAGTAAATATAATTTTGATCCTAATAACTTGTGGTTATTTGTCATATTTGGCTTTGGAGCTAATATGCTTTTAGAACTAGCGGTCAATTTAATTATCGATACCCCTAGTATGGTCTATTTAAATAAATATCTTAAAAATAGCCCAGTTAATATAGATTTTCTCGCTTTTAAATCTCCTTTTGATAAAAAAGATAAACAAGAAAATCAAAATAACAGCTCAAATTCCAAGTAATCAAATATATTTTTAGGTAAAATACCTTAGGAGGTAAAAATGAAACTATTTGTAATTTCTGATATTCACGGTTCATTAACACAATTAAAAAAAGCTTTAAATCAATTTGATAAACTTCAAGCTGATAAATTAATCTTACTAGGAGATTTATATTATCATGGACCTAGAAATAAACTTCCTGAAGGCTATGATAGTATGGGATGCGCTAATTTATTAAATCAATATGAAGATAAAATAATTGCCATCAAAGGTAACTGCGATGCTGAAGTCGATGAAATGATTTCAAAATTCAAATTTCAAACTAGCTATGAATTAAATTTTAATTCTAAAAAGCTTTATTTCACTCACGGCCATCACGAAATAGAAAATATGGATAATTACGATATTATCTTTGTTGGACATAGCCATATCTATAGATGTGAAAAGATTAACTCTACTTTAATAGTTAATCCAGGTTCAATTAGCTTACCTAAAGCCGATAATTCATCAAATTATCTTGTTGTTGAAAATAACACTATTTCTTTTTACGATATAAATTCTAACAAGCTAATTAACAAGATTAATTTCTAATTGACTTAATTTTAAAAATATATTAGTATACTAGATGCAAGTCAACTTGCAATCTTAATATCTAATTGATAATTAAGAGTGGGAATATTCCACTCTTTATTTTTTGCAAAAGAAAGGAAATTATGAATCTATCACCTCAATTAGTTGAACAAGCTAAAAAAACAGCTGAAAAACAAGAGTTAAAGTTTATCAAAATCTATTTAGATAATATCGATGGAACTAAAACTTTACATGTTATTCTCGATAAAAAAGGCGGGATAAGTTTAGATGATATTACTAAATACACTGAAGAATTTAATCTCTACCTCGATTCTGAAACTAGCTTAAATTTCCCTTATCAACTAGATTGTTCTTCCCCAGGTGCTGAAAAAGGAATAACAGATGAACCTATTGAAGATTATCTAAATGAATATATGGAAGTTAGCTATTTAAATAAAAAGGTTGTTGGAACGCTAATTGAAGCTAATCAAGAAGATATAACATTAAAATACTTCATTAAAGGTCGCCCTAAAAAGGAAACCATTTCAAAAAAAGATATAACTAAAATTGAATTAAAAATTAAATTTTAAATAAAAAGGAAGGAAAAAATTATGCCTAGAACAAAAAAAGATGCCAATTTCAACGGAACAATTGGAAATTTAAAAGATTTAAAAGAAAGCTTATCAACAATTACAAAAGAGTATCAACTTTCTGAAGAAGATACAATCAAAATCTTACTTGAATCTATCGACAAAGCTTATAGAGAAACTAACTATGAAACTCACAATAAGTACACAATCAAATCGAAAGATGAAAACGGAAACGAAATCAGTATAGTTCGCCCTTCTGATGCTAACGCTATGCATTCAGAAACTATCATCGATAAGGAAACTGGTAAAATTATCTTCTACGAATGTAAAGATGTCATTAACGATGACGATATTGAAGATGATTTATATCAAATCTCTCCTGAAGAAGCTTCTGAAAAAGATCCTTCCAAGAAATATGTCGTCGGAGATATCTATAAAGAAGCTCACACTTTAGAAAATCAAGATCTCGCATTTTTTAACAGAGTTAAAATTCTCTTTTTAAACAGAGTTAAAGAAACAGTCAAAAAAGCTCTCGTTGATAAATATCAAGATAGAGTCGGTCAAATTGTTAGCGCAGTCGTTGAATCAGTCGACACTAACAAAGATGGTAAAGTCTATGTTACTATTAACAACATCCCTGCTGTTTTAGAACCTAGACAACAGATTCCTGGTGAAATTTTCACTCCTGGAAGTGTTATTAAAGTCCTTTTGAAAAGAATAGGTGAAAACAATTCAAAAGATAAAGAAAACAAAGGACCTTCATTGATAATTTCTAGAACAGATCCTCTATTTTTAAGAAGATTATTCGAACAAGAAATTCCTGATATTGCTGATGGCAGTGTTAAAATTGAAAACATCGCTAGAGAACCTGGTGTTAGAGCTAAAGTCGCTGTTTCTAGCAAAGATCCTAACATCGATCCTTCTGGAGCTTGTATCGGAACAGATGGTTCAAGAATTAAAGATATCTGTATGGAAATTTCCAATGAAAAGATCGATATCATTAGATATAATGCCAATAAATATCTTTATATCGCTGAAGCTTTAAAACCTGCTACTGTTATCGGTGTTGTTTTAAAAGATAACGAAGCTGTTCCTGAAGGTAAAAAACCTAAGGCGGTCGCCGTTGTTAAAAACGAAGAATCTAAAGTCGCTATTGGTAAATTTGGTGTTAATGTTAGACTAGCTTCCATCTTAACTGATTATTCAATCGACGTTAAAGAAATCGATGAAGCTATCAGAAACCAAATTGCATATTCCAATATCGATGAAATCAAACGTAAAGAAGCTTTAGATAGATTAGATTTAGAAGCTCAATCAATTATCGATAGTCAAGATTTATCAAATGATATTGACTTAGATAATACTAATGAACCTAATGAAGAAGATGATAAAGCTGCTGATGAATACATCAAAAATAACACTATCGAAGATGAAACTGCTTCTAATAATAAAGTTGAACAAACTAGCGAAGTTGCCTCTAACGATAATTTAGCTAACTTAGAAACTACTACTGAAGAAACTAATTCTGAAGAAACTCCAATTGAAACTAATCAAGAAGAACACGTTGAGATTACAAATAAAGCTAAAATCTCCATTTCTGAATTAGAAGCTCAAATTGAAGAAGAAAAGAAGAAAAAGAACAGCGAACCTAGCTATAAAAAATACAAAAAAGAAGATAAAAAGAAAGAAGAAAAAGAAGATTCTAAAAAGAAAATCATCAACGCTATGCCAATTTATACTGAAGAAGAACTCAAGCAAATTGACGAAGAAGAACAAGAAGAGGAATACGAAGATGAAGAAGATTTCTCTGAATATGATGATGACCATTACTACGATGATGGTAAATAAATCCAATTATTTAATTAATTTATAAAATATAGAAAGGAGTTAAAATGAAAAAAGAAATTCTTAGATTTGATTGCATCAACAAAATTAAGACCGATAAATCTTCCCTTTTAAGAATAGTTTTAACTCCTAATAAAACTGTTGAAGTTGACCCTAGTGGTAAAATGAATGGAAGAGGAGTCTATTTAACTCCTAATAAAGCTACTTTAGAAAAAGCTATTAAAACAAAAGGACTTGAAAAAGCCCTAGGAGTTAAAATTCCTGAAGAAATATATCAAAAGATAGGAAGGTATCTTATAGATGAATCTCCAAGATAAAATCATAGGGATGATAGGTATAGCTAGAAGAGGCAAATATACCTATATCGGTCAAGATATCATTTTCAAAATTAAAAAAGGTAAAATAAGATTGATAATTATGGCTCAAGATGCCCCTAAAAGCGTTCAAGATGAACTTGAAAATCTCGCTTTAGAGCACAATGCTACTACTATCGTCTTCCTTAGCAAAAAAGAATTAGGCTCCATTTTAAATTTAAACGAATTAAATGCTATTGGAATTGCTAATTCTTCTATTGCTAGAAAAATCGAAAGTTTACAACAGGAGGTAGAAAATTATGGGAAAGAAAATTAAAAGCAAAAACAAATCACAGGGCTTTACTAACCGCTCACATTTTTCTAACCCCAAAGCTAACAAAGCTCATGTCGAAGCTGGCAAATATATTTATCATGGTAGAGTTACTGTTGAAGAATTAGCTGAAGCTTTACAAATCCCTGCCAACGAAATTCTCAAACAGCTATTTATGAAAGGTAAAATATTTAACATCAATTCGACCTTAGATGATGAAATTATCGGTGAAGTCTGTTTAGATAACGGCTTTGATTTCGATAAACAAGAAATAGTTGAGCCAGAAGATTTCGAACACATTCAAGTTGAAGATAATCCTGAAGATTTAATCGAAAGAGCTCCAGTAGTCACTATTATGGGACATGTTGACCATGGTAAAACTACTCTTATCGATGCAATTAGAAATTCTAATATCGCCGCTAGTGAAGCTGGTGCTATCACTCAAGAAATCGGAGCCTATCAAAAAACTATCAAAGGTAAAAAGATTACCTTTTTAGATACTCCAGGTCACGAAGCTTTCTCAAGCATGCGTCAAAGAGGGGCTAAAGTTACTGATATAGTCGTTTTAGTTGTCGCTGCTGATGATGGAGTTATGCCTCAAACAAAAGAAGCTATCGACCATGCTAAAGCTGCCAATGTTCCTATTATTGTTGCTATTAATAAAATCGATAAGCCTGGAGCCAATCCAGATAAAGTTAAATCTGAACTTTCTAGTTATGGTTTAGTATCTGAAGAATGGGGTGGAGATACTATTATGAAAGAAATCTCTGCCAAAAAGAAAATCGGCATTGATGATCTTTTAGAAAACATTCTTCTTGTCGCTGAATTAAAAGAGTTAAAAGCTAATCCTAATCGTCCAGCTAGCGGAACAGTAATCGAAGCTACCATGGATAAAAAAGTCGGTGCTAAAGCCACTTTATTAGTTCAAAATGGAACCTTACATGTCGGAGATTACTTAGTTGTCGGTAACTATTATTGTAAAGTTAGAAGAATGACAAACGAATTTAACAAAACAGTTAATAGCGCTTTACCTTCAACACCAGTTTCCGTTACTGGTTTAGATGGCGTTCCTTTTGCTGGTGATCAATTCTATTGTTTCCCTAACGAAAAACAAGCTAGAGAAGTCGCTTTAATTAGACAGCAAAAAGCTGCAAACAAAGCTAAAGAAGAAAGTGGAGTTACTATTACAAACATCTATGATAAAATCGCTTCTGGTGAACTTGAAGTTATCAATTTAATCATTAAAGCTGATACTGAAGGAACTATGCAAGCTATTGTCGATTCTATCGAAAAAATAGAAGTAGATGGCGTTAAAACCAAAGTTATTCACGCCGCTAGTGGTGATATCAATGAAGGTGATGTTATTTTAGCTTCTGCTAGCTCTGCAATTATTCTCGCTTTCAATGTTAAATCCAATCAATTAGTTATTTCTAAAGCTAAAGAACTCAATGTCGAAATTAGATCTTATGATATTATCTACAAACTTTTAGAAGATATCGAACAAGCTATGAAAGGTAAATTAAAGCCAGTTTACATCGATGTAACATATGGACATGCTGAAGTTAAAATGCTATTCAAAGCTTCTAAAATCGGCATCATCGCTGGATCTAATGTCAAAGATGGATTTATTAAAAGAGGTTCTAATGTTAAAATTACTAGAAACAATCAATTGATATTCGAAGGTAAATTAACTTCCTTAAAACGCGAAAAAGATGATGTTAATGAAGTAAAAGAAGGATATGATTGTGGAATTGTTATCGACGGATATAAAGATGTTCAAATTGGCGATATAATTGAATCGTGGGGCAAAGAAGAAAAGAAGGATTAATTATGGCAGATAAAAAACTAAGAATTCAAAATTTAATTTCTAAAAACCTTTCTGAAATCATTCACGATATGAAAGATGATATCACCAATTTAGCTTCTGTCAATCAAGTAGAAGTTAACGATGATTTCTCTATCGCTAAAATCTATATCACTCATCTAGATCCTAATAAGATTGATCAGTTGTTGTATTTTGTCGATTCAAACCGCGGCTTTATTCGCTCTAAACTCGCTAAAAGCTTAGATATTTATAAAGTCCCTGATCTAATTTTTATCAAAGATGACCTTTTTGATAAAGGCCAAAAAATCGACAATATAATTAATTCTTGGCACAAAAAACAAGATTAACTTAAATAGGTAGATCTTTCTACCTATTTTTCATTTTGACAAAATAACCTTTTTAATAATTGACATAAGATACAATTTATTTATAATTTACTAACATAAGGAAATTAATTATGGAAAATAATCAAGAACAAGAATTTCAAAAAAAGAAAGATAATTTAGATAAAAAATATCAATCTAAAACTCAAAAAATAACTAAACAATACGAAAAAGAATTAGAAGAATTAAATCAATATTACAAATCTAACAATCTTTCTAGCGATTATACGACAAGCATTTCTAAATTCGCTAACCCTAAAAAAAGAGAAATGTTAAATTTACCTAACTATTCAAAAGGAGAAGAGCTATTTAATGCTATCTCACATATTGTAGGTGGGGCTTTTGGTCTAATTGGTGGAATTATCGGGTGTTATTATGGGTATTCCAATTTTGGAATAGCTGGCCTATTTTGCATGATGTTTTATGCTTTTTCAATGATATTCCTCTATTCAATGTCAGCGATATACCACTTCCTTTTTGTAAATAGAGCTAAAAAAGTCATGCGCGTTATGGATCATTGCACTATCTATGTATTGATAATGGGAACATATACTCCTGTATGCGTATTAAATCTAATCAATATCTATCCTGTAAATTATATTATCTTAGGAATAATATTCGCTCTAGGTATATTAGGAATCGTATTTAATGCGACCATGTTAGATAATAAGATAGTAAAAATATTCTCCTATCTTTTATACCTAATAATGGGTTGGTTAATAATTTGCTTCTATCCGAGTTTATATCAAGCTATTCCATTAAATGGAATTATCTTATTGATAGCTGGTGGAGCTAGTTATACAATCGGCGCAATACTATATGGTATAGGAAAAAAGCACGCATATTTCCATTCAATATTCCACATGTTTGTCTTATTAGGTAGCATATTACAATTTCTTTCAATTCTACTTTATTGCATCTTATAAAAAAATAAGCTAGGAACTTTCCTAGCCTATTTTTTTGACACATATATTTAATAAATAATAAATAATAATTTACAAAGTGGAGATTTAGTTGAATAAATCAAACTGAGCAGCCAAGTAATCTCTTTGCTCATTTAATTTTTCATAGTTTCTAACTAGATCAACTAAATACTTATCGTTATTCTTATTGTCTTTAAGAGTAACGAATTTTCCATAATGTGCGATCATGTCGTCGATAATAGAACTCATTTTATTGCTGACAGCTTCCATTTCGTCGATTAAGTTATCTCTGTTTTCCATAATCATTACTCCTTTCCTTACATCTATAATATACTATGAAAATTTTTAAAATAAAGTGTTATGCATAATGAAAATGCTTTCATATATATTTTTTTATAATTTAAAATCACCGTGTGGTTTTGCTATAGACATTTTCTTTCATATTACGTATATATAGCGCTTTCATTTATATACTTAGCTAACTAACTATATCTTGTCTTTTTCACTGAAACTTTTTTCATTTTATTTTCAAAACTACATTTAATAATCAACTTTAACGCTAGACATTTATCAATTAAAATCCTCTTTAACGCCAAATTAAAAAGAATATGATATTATTTACTTGTATGAAATTAAATGTAAAAAATATAGTCTTTGATTTTAACGGAACCATAATCGATGATGTCGATATCTGTTTAAATTTACTTAATAAAATGCTAGAAGAAAACAATCATAAAGGAAATATTTCAAAAGAAAGATATCTTCAAATCTTCGATTTTCCAATTATCGAATATTATCAAAGAGCGGGTTTTGATTTTTCTAAAGATGATTTTAAGTCCCTTTCAAGTCAATTTGATAAAGAATATAGAGAATATTTCCCTAATTTAAAACCTTTTGATGATGTTGTTAGCTTCATTAAAAAATACTATCAAAAATACAATCTATATATCTTATCTGCCACTAGACAAGATTTATTAATCGATGAAGTTAAACAATTAAATTTAGAGAAATATTTTAAAGGCATAATAGGTATTAATAATATCTATGCTTATTCTAAATTAGAGGCCGCTAAAGAATTTTTTAAACAACATCAATTAGAATTTAATTCCACTTTATTTATCGGAGATACTATTCACGATAATCAAGTGGCAAAAGAATTAAATTCAACCTCTATTCTTATTTCTAGAGGACATCAAAGTATAGATGTTTTAAAAAGATGCAATGCCAATTACATTTTTAATAAAATGGATCAAGTTGAAAAATTATTAAACTAAGAAGGAGAAAAATATGCTAAATATCTTAAATGCATTTCTAACTAACCAAGCTAGTTCACCTAACCAAGATGCCAATCCAATCGCAACTTGGTTTAAAGAGCTTTGGGAAGCAATTTCAACCTTTTTTGTCAGTGGTTCTCTTCCTGAAAATTCAGTAGCTAATTCTATCTTAGGTAAACTAGTTATAGCTGTCGTTATTTTTGTTCCTATCTGGTTAATCATTAAAATAATCGTCTATTTAATTCGTCGTCCTAGCAAAAAGACTAATAACAGCAATAGCAATATAAGAAATTTTACAGGTACTACTTTAAAGGTGGTCTTATACTTCTTTTTAATACTTTCTATCATTTCAATTCTCGGTTTTAATTTATCGTGGGTCTCACAAGTCGTATCTTCAGCAATTATAGCTATCGGTCTTTCTTTACAGACTATCGTTCAAAATTTTGCTTCTGGAATTATCTTATTAACTACTAAAAAATTCGTCAAAGGCGATTTTATATCTCTTAATAACGGAGATGTAAAAGGAACTATTAAAGAAATTCAAATTCTCGATACTAAAGTTTTAACTGCCGATAATATCTTAGTAAGTGTTCCTAACTCCAATCTTTTTACCGGTATAGTTGAAAACTATTCTAAAATGGAATATAGACGTGTTGAAATCAATATGGGTGTAGGATACGATGCTGATGTTGATAAAATTAAAAAGATATTGATTCACACTATTAAAAAGCAAAAAGGCATAAATCAAAAGATGGCTATTTCAGTCTTTATCAAATCTTTTGAAGCATCTTATATCAATTATGAAGTTAGAGGCTATGCTCCTACTAGTATCTTTTGGGATGTAAAATGGGATTTACAAGAAAATCTCTATAAAGAACTTATTAAAAGAAAAGCGCCTATTTGTTATAACCAGCTTGATGTCAATCTTAGAAAAGCGCCTAATAGAGAAAAATTAACTAGTCTAACAGATATTAAAGACGGAAATATTGATCCATCGTTAGTAAGTGAAAATCCAGCTGATATGATGATAGTTGAACAATCTAGTTCTGAGCAATTCCTCAAAAATCTAGATAATAAAATTACTAAAGCCAACAATAAAAAGAAGAAAAAACAAGCTAGCAAATAAGCTAGCTGTTTTTATTCGTTTAAAGCACCTGGTCCTGAATATGATTTATCATATATCATTATGATAAATTCAGGATGATCTATAAATGGATTTCTATTGTGTTGATAGTCTTGGTCGACTCTATTATTTCTACTAACTTCATAATCGCTAACTGGATCGATATCGCTTGTTGCCCATTTATATAAATCGGCAAAATTACCATGTAAACCGCTAGCGTTATATGTGAAATTATAATATTTAGTTTCATCAATTTGACCACCTACTTCTAATTGAGGTTCACCATCGCCTTCATATCTAGTAGCCATGTAGAAAATTATTCTAGCGACATCGCCTTTAAATTCATCTTTAGGTTCAAAATATGAGCTATGATCAACATAATTACCTTCCATATCATCACTCGCCCAACTATATTTCATAACTGATGTTAATGAATTATGTTCTACTTCTCCAAAATCGAGATTACCTCTAGTGGAATTTAAGCTAGTATAAGCTCCTCTAAGATTATGTAAATCACTACCAGCTGGTTTACTTTCTCCAAAATTACCATGACTTTTCGCCCAAGTATGTTCTTTATTAACTTTATATCCTTTTGGAGTTGAACCTTGATAAGTGACATAGAAATTATTGGAATTAAATGGATCTTCATCGACATATTCCCAATCAGATTGACCTAAATCATCATAAGAAAATTCGACATGGTCATCGATAATTTCATGTAGACCCTTTTTAAGTTCTTCACCTTTTAAACCTCTAATTGGTTCATAATAACTATCGATATCTACATTTTGATTTCCCCTATCAGGGAAAATAGCTGTGTTAGCATATAAATAACTAAAATCATTTTGACTTTGACCTTTTAATTTAAAACTGGCATCAACAATGTTATTAACTTCCTTTAATTTAAAAGAATATGTATTTAAACTAATATATTTACCTACTTGACCATTTAAAGTTAAACTCGATAAATAATATCCTTCATCAGGAATAGCTTTTATAGTAATAGTATCTCCTAGCATCCAATTGGAACTAGGTGAAATACTTACTTTACCAAATTCAATTGGATTAACATCGATATAAGCAGGAGTAGGAACAATTTCCTCTTCTTCAAAATATATGTAAATATTAGAAATAATAACTCTATTTTTAGCAGAAGAAGAAATCTGCAAACTAGAAGTCACTTCATTATCAAATTCAAAGACGTTATCTTGATAATTTTGAGAAAGAGAACTAGAAGATAGACTTACTGTAACTAAAGAATTATCTTCATGATACTGACGCATATCAATTTCAACTTTAGATACAGTTATTTCATCTGCAAAATTAAAAGTAACATTCCCTCCACTTTTAGAAACTGATAATCTAAATTCATCAAAAGAAGATTCGTCATCACAAAAGCAATTGCTAGAATATACGCTAGAAACTTCCAAATTATCCAAGACTAAATTATCTAAACTAAGATTAAGTGAGCCGTTATTTAAATTAGTAAAAGATATAGTTCCAACTTTGGCTTCTTCTTTCTTTTTAGTAAACTTAGCATCGATAAAATATGTCATTACTTCTTCTATTTTAAATGACAAACTATCTTTAATAGAAACATCATTAACAGTTAAACTAGTTAATTCATAATTGATATCAGCTTGAACTTCTAAATAGATAGTTGTTCCTATTTCAAAATACGAACCACTTTCATAGCCTTTAATCGAAACTTGTCCATGTTCGATAGTATCTAAAATAACAACTTGACCTTTTAAAGAAGTTGAACTAGAAGTAGAAGAACTAGTTGAAGATGATGAAATTACACTAGAAATATTTGAAGATTCTAAACTAGTTGATGAACTTGTACTAGAAGATTCTAAACTAGAATTAATACTTGAAGAACTATTTTCTAATTTAGTTTGACAAGACGATAACAAAATAGCGATTAAACTTAATGATACTAACAGTTTCTTTTTCATATATTCTCCTTTTATTCTTCATACAAAGCTAACATTTCAAATAGCTCATTATAATTATCTTCCAATTCTTTCTGTTTTGCTTCTAATTCATGCATCTTATTAAAATCTTTATAATTTTCTTCTAGTTCCATAAGATGTTTAACTTCACTAATCTTATTTTCTAAACTAGCAAGTTTTTCTTCAATTTTATTTTTAGCTAATTTAGGTTTCTTTTTAGTTTTATCTATATTGTTAGTTAAAATATTTTTATTCTTACTTTTAACATCTTTCCTATTTATATTTAACGCTTCATCCTTTTTTAAAAGAAGAGGATCTAAAACATCTAATTTAAAATCTGAATAACGACCTTGATATAAATAAGCTTGACCATCTTCAAAATAAATTAATCTATTACAGATAGAATCGACAAAATAACGGTCGTGACTAACTACAAGTAAAGTTCCATTATAACTATTAAAAGCATCTATCAATTCCTGCTTAGTTAACATATCTAAATGATTTGTCGGTTCATCTAAAACTAGCAAATTATATTTATGCAAAACTAATTCAGCGAGAATTAATCTAGTTTTTTCTCCACCAGAAAGATTATCGACCAATTTTTGGTCATCTTCATATGAAAAATTATATTTGCCTAAATGATCGTAAATTTCTTGATCAAGCATACTAGGAAATCTATCTTTAATATAATCAAATAAACTACCTGGATAAGAAATATTAATTCCATCTTGAGAAAGATAACCGACTTTTAATTCAGCAAGAAAATCAATTTTGCCTTTTAAAGGTGGTAATTTATTTAAAATAGTCTTAATAAATGTGGTTTTTCCTGTACCATTTGGTCCCATAATAGCTAATTTATCATTGCCATATAAGGTAAAACTAATATTAGAAATTAAAGGGGTAGAATAACCGACATCTAACTCATCTACTTTTAATAGCTGCTTGCCTTTTCTAGTATAACCAGCTAAATCGATATTCACTTTATTTTTAGTTTGAACAGGTTTATCAACAAGATTATTTTCTAGTCTTGCTAACTTTTTTTCTCTATCGTGAGCGCGAGAAGCAAATCTAGGTTTAGGCATATAAAATCTAATAAACCATTCAAGTTTAGCCACTTCTTTTTGCTGGCGTTTATATATTTCAAGCTGTTGATTGTATCTAACTTGTTTCTCTTTTGAATAATAATCGTAATTTCCCTTATAAATTTCTAAATGCTTTTGATCTAATTCAAATATTTTATTAGCTAAAGCAGAAATAAAATACCTATCGTGAGAGACAAATAACAAAGCTCCTTGATAGGATTTTAAATATTCTTCCAACCATTCTATAGTATCGATATCAAGATGGTTAGTAGGTTCATCTAAAACCAATAAATCAGGATTAATTAAAAGCAATTTCACAAAAGCAACCTTTGTTTTTTCTCCACCAGAAAAAGTAGAGATTTTACGAGAATAATCCTCTTTTTTAAACATAAATTTCGATAGCATCATATCGATTTTATATTTGTAATCATAACCACCTAAACGCGAGAAATTCTCTTCATATGTCGAATATTGTTTAGCAAGTTCATCTGAATAATTGTTAGAAAGTTGTTCGCATAATTTAGTTAAAGTTTCTTCCATTTTAATTAAATCTGTAAAAACTTCTAACGCCTCTTGATATAAAGAATTATCTAAATTTGATATGACGTTTTGAGAAAGATAACCGATTTTATAATCTTTTGAAATAACAACATTTCCTCTTTCAGGAATTAATTGGCCAATTAAAAGCTTAACCAAAGTGGATTTTCCTGTACCATTTGGTCCAATTAAAGCGATAGAATCATTAGAATTAATTTCAAAGCTTACTGGTTTAAATAACTCTTCTCCATTATATTCTTTAACGACATTTTGAAACGAAGCGATAGTCATTATTCAATTACATCATAGATAATAGGGGGAATTTTAACAGGTTTAGTTGAAAAACTATAGGCGTTATATATATCTAATAAAACATCATCGATATTTTCTTTAGAAGTATATATAGTAGCTATTATTTCCCCATTACTTACTTTTTCTCCAACCTTTTTATTTAAATATATTCCAGCTGAATAGTCAATTATATCTTCTTTTTTCTCTCTTCCAGCGCCTAATTTACACGCTGAAACTCCAATAGTTAATGCATCGATATTTTTAATATATCCATCTTGCTTACTTTTAATTTGATAAGTATATTTCGATTTTTCAAACTTATCTAGATTATCAATATAAGAAACATCTCCACCTTGATAAATGACAAATTTTCTAAATACTTCATATGCTTTTTTATTATCTAAATTGGTTTTAGCTAACTGCATACCTTCTTTTAAACTATTAACTAACTTAGCTTGTAAAAGCATAGTGGCAGCTGATTCTAAACAAATTTCAACTAAATCTGAAGGCCCATTACCTAACAAAGTATTAACAGCCTCTTTTACTTCTAAACTGTTTCCAATAGCTCTTCCTAATGGATTAGCCATACTAGTAATTTCGGCCCTAGTATCTTTTTTGAAATATTTTCCAATTTCAACCATAATGTTAGCTAATTTCTTAGCTTGGTTAACTGTTTTCATAAAAGCCCCTGAACCAAATTTAACATCCAAAAGAATAGTATCAGCTCCAGAAGCTAGCTTTTTTGACATGATAGAAGAAGCAATCAAAGGAATAGAATCAACTGTCCCAGTTACATCGCGTAAGGCATAGAGTTTTTTATCAGCTGGAACTAGCTGTTTAGTTTGGCCAATTATCGCAATACCAATATCATTTACCTGTCTAATAAATTCCTCTTCAGATAAATTGACATTCATATTAGGGATAGATTCTAATTTATCTAAAGTCCCACCTGAATGACCTAATCCACGTCCAGACATCTTAGCTAATTTAGCTCCGCAGCTAGCGATGATAGGTCCAACAATCAAAGAAACTTTATCACCAACTCCACCAGTAGAATGCTTATCAACTTTCACTCCAGATATCTTAGTTAAATCCATGATATCACCAGAATATAACATTGCTTCTGTTAAATAAAACGTCTCTTTATTAGTCATCCCTTTTAACAATATTGCCATCAATAAAGAAGAAACTTGATAATCGGGAATTTGATTATTAACATAACCATTAATAAAAAAATCAATTTCCTGTTTTGTCAATTCCTCTCCATCTCTTTTTTTAATTATGATATCAACCATTCTCATAGTGTTAACTCCTATCAATATTAGTATACTAGAATTACTAAATTTTGCTTGAAAATAAATGCAAACATAAAAAATATTAGCTATTTCTAGCTAATATTTGATGTCAGATCTTTAAATTATTCAATTGAAATTACTAACCACCTGTCGTTATTTAATCCGGTGTTATTATCATAAATTCTCACATAGATAGTTCTTAATTTACTGCTACCTACATAATATAATTCACTAGTTTCATCGACAAAGTTATAAATTAAATCAGAACCTTCAACTGGACAAACCAAAGCGGATTTAAATTTGAAATCTTGACAAGCTTCTCCACCTGAAAAAGTTATTCCAGGACCAGAAATTTGATTATAGATAGTGGCATTAGGTAACTTTCTACCATCAGCATGGGTAAATTCTATTTTAGAATCGTGTTCTAATTCACCTCTCCAAACGTATTCTTCGCAGTGGTAAAGTTCGGAAAAAAGTCTTCTAAATTGATATTTTGGAGCGATTTTTCTTTTGCCAATTTTGATAAAAAGATCGACAAAGTCTTCGCCAAAAGTTTCTTTTAAAACATCCTTCTTAGTTCTAGGCATAATTTATCTCCTTTTCTAGTATTAGTATATCAAATCCCATTTAAAAAATATATTAGTTTTAAAGTAATTCTACCCCTTTAGATTTAAAATATTCTCTAGTAGATTTATCCCAAATTGAAGATTGAACTTCACCGATATGAAGCTTTTTTAATAAAAACATACATAATCTAGATTGACCAATTCCTCCACCTAAAGTATATGGTAATTGCTCATTATAAACTTTTTGCTGATAGTCTAAATTTAAATCATCTAATTTATTAGCTAGCTTAAGCTGATTATATAAACTATCTCTATCGACTCTAATTCCCATAGAAGAAAGTTCTAATGCGTTATCTAACAATTCATTATAAACAAATAAATCACCATTTAAATTCCAATCATCATAATCAGGAGCACGTAAATCAAAAGGCTTATTATTAGAAAGAAGATGGCCGATGCCGATAACAAAAACAGCCTTTTTATTTCTAATATACATATTTAACCTTTCATCAAAACTCAAATTTTCATTTGGATATAAATCTAACAATTCTTGAGAAGTAACAAAATTAATCTTTTTAGGTAAATAAGGTTCAATCTTATATTTTCTATAGACAAAATCCTCAATTTCCAAAAGGCTTTTATAAACTTTCTCAACGTAATTTTTCAAAGTCTCTAAATTCCTATCTTCTTTTTTAATTATCAATTCATAATCCCATTGATCGACATAGATAGAATGGTAATTGTCCCTTCTTTCATCTTTTCTAATCGCGTTCATGTTTGTATATAAACCTTCATACATCTTAAAACCATATCTTGAAATGTTATATCTTTTCCATTTAGCAAGAGAATGGACTATTTCAATATCTTGCTTAATTCCATCAATATGAAAACTCACTGGTTTTTCAATTCCATTTAAACCATCGTTAATTCCAGAATTAGCTAGTACAAATAAAGGAGCAGTAACTCTATACAAATTTAAATTTTTAGCTAAATAATCTTGAAAGTTTTCACGAATATCTCTAATAGCTTTTTCATTTTCAAGACTATGTAATATAGGTCTATAACCATCTTTAAAAATATAAGTTTCCATAATTTGTCTTCTTTCTAATACAAATAATAATTTATCAGCATATTGAAATTAAATTCAATAGAAAACGAGCTAACAATCCTAATTAATTTAGAATTTACTAGCTCGCCTTTATTAGATTTTTTTAAATATTATTCAAATGCAAACTGTGAATTATATAAGCTAGCATAGAATCCGTTTAATTCCATAAGCTGGTCGTGATTACCTTGTTCAATGATATTTCCATCTTTTAAAACGAGAATTAAATCAGCGTTTTTAATTGTCGATAATCTATGAGCGATTACAAAGGAAGTTCTTGAACTAGTTAAACTATCCATGGCTTTTTGAATGACCTCTTCAGTTCTAGTATCAACGTTACTTGTCGCTTCATCTAAAATCATTAAAGGAGCATTTTTAAGCATAGCACGTGCAATTGTAATAAGCTGTCTTTGCCCTTGAGAGATTTCATTAGCATCGTTAATAATATAATTAAATCCGTTAGGTAACGATTTAACATAGTGATCTAATTCAGTTTCTCTACATACTTCTTTTAATTGTTCATCAGTTATATTTTCAGTGTTATATTTTATGTTTTCTTCTACGCTTCCAGAAAAAATCCAAGTATCTTGCAAGACCATACCGAAGATATCTCTAATTTCAGAACGCGAAATATCTTTAATAGAATGACCATCGATTAATATATCCCCGCTAGTAACATCGTAAAATTTCATCAATAAATTGACTAAAGTGGTTTTACCAGCCCCGGTAGGTCCAACGATAGCAACCTTCATTCCTGGAGTGATTTTTGCGTTAAAGTTATGAATGATTTCTCTATCTTGATTATAGCCAAAGCAAACATTTTTAAATTCAACTTCACCTTTAACATCGATTTTTCCATCTTTAATAGGAAAGACTCTTTCTAAACTAGATTCATCTTTTTCTTCTTTTTCAGTTAAGAAATCAAAGACACGATTAGAAGCCGCTAAACCAAGTTGAAGCTGATTGATAGCTTGGGCTATTTGAGTAAGTGGAGATTGGAACAAATTTACATACATCATAAATGCGGTAATCGTTCCTATACTAACTCCAGCATTAGCATTCATTAATAAACCACCGACAGTAAAAACAGCAGCATAGGCAAAATATGAAATAAAAGAAGTGATCGGCTGCATCAATCCACCAAAAATTTCAGCTTTAAACATAGAATTAGCTAACTGCATGTTCTTTTCTTCAAACTTAGAGTTGGTCTTATTTTGAGCATTAAATAATTCAATGACAATCTGACCGTTGTAATTTTCTTCAACTACAGAATTTACCTTTCCTAAATCCCTTTGTCTTTTATTCATCTGCGGCATAGCGAATTTAGTTAAAATAACAATAAATACCATCATTAGTGGCAAAGATATCAAAGCGGTTAACGCCATTTGCCAAGAAGTAGCAAACATTGCTATTAAAGCACCAAATAGCATAAAAATAGAAGAAATTAACATCGATAGAGATTGCTGTAAAGAAGTTCCAACTTGATCGACATCGTTAGTTAATCTTGAAAGCAAATCACCAATAAGGTGATTGTCAAAATATCTCAATGGTACTTTGTTAATTTTATTAGCTATTTCTTTTCTTAAACTTTGAGAATATCTATAAGCAAAAGTAGTCATTAAGAAATTAGCAACATAAGATAAAATAGCGTTAGAAACATACAAAATAGCTAATATCAAAGTATAATTTCCAACTTTGTTCATATCTATATTTTTATTAGCGGAACCATCATAGATAAAATCAGTCATCGATTTTAAAATTTGAGGAGCAAAAATAGATATAACAACTGAACCAATAAGGAAAATAGAAGAAATTACAACATAGACAATAAACCTTTTGTTAGAAAAAATATGCTTTGAAATTTCTTTATAAGATAACTTCTTTTTAGATTTAGTTTCTATCATAAGCCTAATTCCTCCTTTGAAAGTTGAGAAAGTGCAATTTCTTTATAAACTTGACAATTCTTTAAAAGTTCTTGATGTGTACCTTGACAGACAACTTTACCCTTATCTAAAACTAAAATTTGATCGGCATCCATAATAGTACCTATTCTAGCAGCCACTATTAATTTAGTAACATCTTTCAATTCTTTTTTAAGATTATCTCTAACCTTTAAATCAGTTTTATAATCCAAAGCGGAAAAAGAATCGTCAAAAACAAGAATTTCTGGATTGATAGCTATAGCTCTTGCAATACATAATCTCTGTCTTTGACCACCAGAAACATTTGTTCCACCTTGAGAAATTAAAGAATCGTATTTTTCATCTTTAGCTTCAATAAATTCGCTAGCGCAACTTATATTAGCAGCCTTAACTATTTCTTCTTCGCTAATATTAAGATTACCAAAAGCGATGTTATCTTTTATAGTTCCTGTAAATAACAAGCCTTTTTGAGGAACAAATCCAATCTTTTTACGTAAATTAGATTGTTTAACATCTTTAACATTAACCCCATCTACTAAAACTTCACCGCTAGTAACATCATATAAACGCGAAACTAAGTTAACTAAAGAAGATTTACCTGAACCAGTCGAACCTATAAAAGCGACAGTTTGACCTTTATCCGCTTTAAAACTAACATGTTCAATAACATCTTCACTAGCTTCAGGATATCTAAAGCAGACATCTTTAAATTCAACACAGCCTTGTTTTGTAAATTCTTTTTCAGTAACAGGATCTTTAATAGAAAGTTCAATATCAAAAACTTCATTGATACGTTTAGCAGAAATTTCAGCTCTTGGCCATAAAACAAACATCATAACTAACATTAAAAAGGACATGATAATCTGAGTTACTAACATAATAAAAGAAGTAACTGTCGAATAAGAAATTGTCCCTTGATTAATTAACTTAGCGCCTAAATAATAGATAGCTAAACTAATTCCATTCATAACAATAGTCATAATAGGAGTCATAAAAGCCATAGTTCTTCCGGCGAATAATTGAAGTTTAGTTAAATTAGAATTGAGATTTTCTGATTTTTCAAATTGATAATTTTCACCATTAAATGCTCTAACAACTCTAATTCCAAGTAAAGATTCTTCAGTAACGCCATTTAAGCGATCGATTTTCTTTTGGATAACACCAAATTTAGGAACGACTAACATAATTAAAGTAGCGATTCCTAATACCATAACAACAATAGCTACAGCAGTAGCTACACTTAATTCCCATGAAGCAACTTGAATTTTGCATAAAGCCCAAATAAAAGTGACTGGAGCAGCAAATATCATTCTCATCATCAATAAGTTAGCCATCTGACATTGTTGAACATCGTTAGTCGTTCTTGTAACTAAACTAGCAATAGAAAATTTATTAATCTCAGCTAAAGAGAAATTGGATATCTTTTCATTTAATTCACTTCTAATTGTCGTAGCGAAATTAGAGGAAATGTAAGCGGCCATAATAGCGATTAAGCCTTGAGCTATACTTCCTGAAAAAGCAACTAAAACTATCATTCCCCCATTAAACCAGATATCAAGGCTACTGGCATTAGCGATACTTGATAAACTAGCAGCGATACTTTCAGGAATTACACCTTGATTAATAAGATTATTAACTACTTCCCAAGAAATAGAGCCATTTTGATTAACCCCAGGTAACATAGAGATTAAATCATATATTTCTTTAGGCATATTAGCTGGATTATTATGATAATCTAACATAGTTATTGACGAAATTATTTTACTAACATAATCAGTCATAGTAATCGTGCAATAAACTTGTAAGATAGTAAAACCCATAATAAAGAAAGTCAACACCCAATCAATCGGCCTAAATCTTTTATAAAGTTTAAACATTCTCTTCCCCTCCTTTAAATTCCGAACTAATTTTAGCTATCTTGCTATATATATCAACATATTCATTTAACTTAACAAAACCTATTTCATCTATCAATTTACTTATAAAATCATTTGTTGTTTTTTGATGTTCTTCCAATTTTTCTAAGCCTTTAGAAGTTATTTTAACAAGGCGTTTTCTTTTATCAAATTTATCGTAGCTTCTTACAATATAGTCTCTTTTTTCTAATTCTTTTAAGATATTAGCAATTCTTCCAGAACCAAAATGAAGCTTATCGACAAATTCATTAACATAAACTCCTTGCCTATATTTAGATAAATATGACAAACAAATAAATCTCCCTCTTCCTAAAAATTCTGTTTTAGCATTTGAAGAAGAAAATTTATACGTTTGATGCACTTGTTTAATTTTAGAAATAATCTGTTGAATTTGTTGATCTTTTTCCATATTACCTCATAGTGTAAGATATTTGATAGCTATATATTTATACATCTAAATTAACTTGAATACAACAGAGTTTTATTAAAAGTTTTAACTATGTTAACTTCAGCAATTTGACTTATATTAACTAACTTTAAAAGTATAGACACTTAAATTAAAATCAACTTTAAATTAGCAAAATCAAATATCATCTAGATACTTGATTTCTATTAAGATTAAATATCTTAGTTAAATAATTTAGAATAACTTTCAATCATCTTAGCGTCTTCTTGATTAACTGAACTTCTAATTGTTTTAAGTATTTTATCTATGATTTCAGCAGTAAGTAAAACGTCTTTTTTCCATTTAATTCCTCTTTAATTAGACTCCTTTTTACTTTTTGACAAAATTCAGTTATATCAGCTCCATTATAACCTTCTAATTTTTATACATACATGTACAATAAATCTACGCATTTTACTTGTTTTAGCTAGTTTGCAACTGAATTTTTAACTAATTAATAATATAATAAAGACGTGAATCAAACTGACTTTTATTCTTATTTAACTAACTATCTACCTGCTGATTTTATTTCAAATTTAAAAAATGAAATGAACAAACCACCTGTTAAAGGATTTGTTTTAAACTACCATCGTCTAAGTTTAGAAAATCTAGTTAAGGCCAATTTAAACTTAGTTCAAGATAAAAAAATCAAGTATCTATTTAGATATCCAAGTGAACTTTCCTTAGGTAAATCTATTTTTCATGAAGCCGGCGGAATCTATATTATGGATCCTTCAGGAGTAATTATTTCTTCTATCTTAGAAGTTTCCAATAAATCTAAATTAGTTTTAGATATGTGTGCCGCCCCTGGTGGAAAAACTATTTCATATGCTATTAGCCATCCTAACGATTTAATTATCGCTAATGACTATTCATTAAAAAGAAGTTTAGAACTTAGTAAAAATATAGAGAGAATGGGATTAGGAAATGTTGTAGTAACTAACTTAGAACCAAAAGAGTTTTTAAAAGATTTTTCTAACAAATTTGATTTAATAATTTTAGATGCTCCTTGCTCAGGAAACGGAATGTTTAGAAAAGAAAAAAAGATGGAGGAAGACTGGTCTATTGAAAAGACTAACAAGCTACTTCTAATTCAAGATAATTTATTAGATATCGCTAATCTTCTTTTAAAAGATGGAGGCAATCTAATTTATTCCACCTGTTCATTTTTAAAATGCGAAGATGAAGATAGAATTTCTCACTTTTTAAATAAACATCCTAATTACATTTTAGATGAATTTCCTTTAGAAGATAGCTATTATCCTTGTAAAGAATTAAAAGCCTCCATACATCTTTTCCCTAACTTATTTTTAGGTGAAGGTCATTTTATCTCGAAATTAAAAAAGAAAGGTAATCTAGAATTACAGACATTTAATACAAATAAAGCTAAATTTAATACTGAATATAATCTCTACACTTTTAAAATTAACGATATTAGCTATGGCCTAACTAATTTTGATAATTCAATTTTAAAATTAAAAGCAATCAGTTATGGAGTAAAGATATTTGACAACTCCAAATACGCCAAAATTCCTTTTGATAACAATCTTGCCCACTATCTAGATTCTACTAGTTCCATCTCTTTAGATTTTAACCAGGCTAAAAATTATCTAAAAGGTGAAGAATTAACGATAAAAACTGATAAATTAGATGGTCCAAATGTAGTTTCATATCTAGGTATTAATCTAGGCTATGTCAATAAAAAAAGAGATAAATTAAAAAATTGTTATCCTAAAGGACTAAGAAAATCTAACATTGAATTTTAAGAGCATATCTTTTCAAAACCAATCCCCTTCTTGTTAAAATAAAATATAGAAAGAAGGTTTTATTATGAAAAAAATAACATTAAAAATCGAAGGCATGAGATGCCCAATGTGTGAAACTCACGTTAATGATGCAATTAGAAAAGCCTTAAATGAAAATCTAAAATCTGTTAAAGCAAGTGCAAGTAAAGATAACGCAGTTATTGTTATTAATAGCGATAATTTTGATAATGATAAACTTGTTTTAGCTATTGAAGAACAAGGTTATAAAGTAACTGATTGCCAAATAGAAGACTATGCTAAATTAAATCTATCTAGCAAAATTAAACACCTTTTTAAAAAAGATTAATCGACACTTTTTAACGATTCGGCCATATCTATTTTCTTAGCTTTAAAGTTTAAAAGAATGCTAACTATTAAACTAGTTGCAAAGGATATAACAAAGCCAATAACATAGGTATACCAATTAATATAATAAATAAAGGTAAATAAATCAGTTATATTAACTACTAAAACTAGTATCATTAACGGATAACCTAACAATAAACCTAATAAAGAACCTATTAGTGAATCTAAAGCAATCTCATATGTCAAAGTTTTAGATATCTCATAAAATCTAAAACCGAGAACTTTTAATGTAGCTATATCTCTCATTCTTTCAGAAATATTTAAACTTGTTAAATTATAAATAACAACTATACATAATAAAATAGCAAATATCTTAATAACATCTGTCATAAGTTCAATCGAAGACATCAAATTGTTAGCTTGATCTAAAATGTCTTTTGATGTTTGAACTGAACTAAAATAAGGTGAATTATTTTCATCGACTAAATTTAATAAATACTGTTTAAATTTTTCTTGATCAGCATTCTCTTTCATAGTGACATAAAAACTGGTAGCCACGAAAGTTTGATCTGGATAATATTTAGCCATATCATAAATTCCATGGAGAATACTACTTTGGAAAATATGTGTAATTTGTCTTTGATATATCTTTCCATTTATTAGAATCTTAATAGTATCATTTATTTCAATATCGAGTTTTTCAGCAGTCGCTTGATCTATTGTCGCTCCGTTATTTACATTATAAGGCGGCTTAAATGTCAAAGAATTTTCTTCTAATAAATTCAAAACGGTATCTAAAGAAGTAGAAGTTGAAACGCTAACTGGATAGGAAACTACCCTTTCGCATCTTTCTACTCCATCGTAAGAAGAAACAATGTTATATAAATCATCGCTCATATTATTAGGAGTTACCATAACATCGACAACTCTATTGTTATTTAAATCGTTATCGACATCATAATGCAAAGTATCAGCAATACCAAATCCACACACCATCAAAGCGGTACAACCTAGCATCCCTAAAATAACCATGATAGATTTTCCCTTATTTTTAAAGATATTTCTCATAGCTAAGCGGAAATTTACAGAACTAAATTTAGAATAAAGCGAATTATCTTTTCCTTGGCGCTTTTTAATTTTAGCTTGTTTAGGTCTTAAAGTATCAACTGGCTTTTCTTTAATAACTGAATAAGAAACAAAAAATGAACAAAGACCCGCAACAATAGCAAGACTAAATAACAACAAAATAGACATTCCGTAAAAGAAATTAATAGGTAAACTAGGTAAATCCCATAGTAAGTTATATTTTATTCCCATAACTTTTGGAATGATAATAGGACCCAAAATAAAACCTAATAGTCCACCGACAAAGCATAAAATAGCCCCTATTAAAATATAATGTAAATAAATTTGATATCTTTTAACTCCTATCGCCTTTAAAATACCTATATTGCTTCTAGCTTTAATAATCATCTGCGACAAAGTTGTTAAAATAACTAATAAAGATACTAAGAAAAATATTATCGGGAAAACAAAAGTCAATTGATTAGCTTGAGTAACATCTAATTTTAAAGCTTGATAACAAGCGAAAGATTCTTTTCTATTAACGATAATTAAATTGTTATCCTCTTTTGAAGAAAAATAAGAGTTAACTGAAGAAATAAAACTATCTATATCAGAAGACATAACCAAAATTTGATTAGATAAACTAGGAACTATTTTAATAAGCAAATCGTTGATAAATTCACCTATTATGCCTAAATTGTAATTATCGTTAATTAATTTAGTTAGCGAATTAGCTAAATAGCCAAAGCTAACTGATACTATAGAATTGTTAAATTGTGAATTTTGAACCCCTTCAGGATGATACATTATTCCAGTTACTAAAAAATCCAAAGTCAAGTTATCTTCAAAAAGAGCGTTAGTTTTACCAGGTCTAGTTAATCCAGCCAAGATGTTTTTTAATTCTTCTAAAGTTAAACCATTTTCAATATTAGAAAGATCTAAATCAGGAAAATACTCTTTAATTAAATCGATAGCTATATCGTAAAGCTCAGAATTATTTATACTTTCTAATATATTAGGTAAAGAAGTAAGCAAATAATTAGTAAGAGAAATTTGAATATGGTCACCGACATTAGTGTTAGTATATTTAGCATAGGAAGCCATAATAGCTAATCCTTCATTACCTTTAATATACATAGGCTTAGAAAGTTGAGGATTAGATTGAGTGCCGATTAAATAAATGGATTTATTTGACAATTTAGCAGGAAAATAAATCCTTTCTTCCAAACTAGAAACAGTATCTAAGTTTGAAATATATTCTCTATCGGTATCATCTAAAGATGTAGTATTTACATAAACATCAGCATAATTAGTCTCACCATATAAATAATCTTGTCTTTCTTTTAAATTGTTAGCGTTAGAAGTTAATCCTCCAAATAAACAAATAGACAATAATGAAATAGCAACAATAGAAAAATACTGCTTCCAATTAGATAAGATGTTTCTAATAAGATCTTTAAACAGAATAGAATATGTAGTAGATCTTTCCTTTTCTTTTTTCTTTACCATGTTATTTCATCTATACTTTCAGGATTTTCTTGAACGATATTTTCAGTAATTTTACCATCGTTAATTTTAATGACTCTATCAGCTATTTTAGCGATTGTAGAATTATGAGTAACAATAATAATAGTAGTTCCCATTTTTTCAGAAAGAGACTTTAATAATTTCAAAATAGATATTCCGGTTTTTGAATCTAAAGCCCCTGTTGGTTCATCGCATAATAGCAATTTAGGATTTTTAACAATTGCACGAGCAATTGAAACTCTCTGCTGTTCTCCACCAGAAAGTTGAGAAGGAAAATTATTTCTTCTTTCATATAAACCTACATCTTTTAAAACATCTTTACTAGAAAGAGGGTTAGAAACAATACTAGCTGCTAAACTTACATTTTCTAATGCAGTTAGATTCCCCATTAAATTATAAAATTGGAAAACAAAACCGATATCGTTTCTTCTAAAATCTTCAAGATTTTTAGAATTGTATCTACTAACTAATCTACCATCGAAATAATAATCCCCTGAACTAGGTATATCCATTCCACCTAAAAGATTTAACAACGTTGTTTTTCCAGCCCCAGAAGGACCTAATATAACGACAAACTCTCCTTTTTCAATAGCGAAAGAAGCATCAGATAGAGCTTTGACTAAAGTTTTATTAATCCCGTAATTTTTACATAAATCCTTTATTTCAATAAATGAAGACATAATTTAGATATCTCCTAACTTAATTATAAAATAAATCATGGAAATAATTAACTTTTTCATCATTAAAAAAACTTTTTTTAATTAAAGTCTTTACTTTTTAGACAAATTAATAGAAAATAATAAAGCGAAGTTCAGCTAAGCAATTTACTTCAAGTTTTTATTGAATTTATGTTGACTATTCAAATAAAACTTGCTAGTATTAATAGGACGCTTTTTAAAAGGACGTTTAGCTCAGCTGGGAGAGCATCGCCTTTACACGGCGGAGGTCATAGGTTCGAGCCCTATAACGTCCACCATTATCAAAGCATCGAAAATGGAAGAATAGCGAAGTGGCTAAACGCGACGGACTGTAAATCCGTTCCTTCTTGGTTCGGTGGTTCGAATCCACCTTCTTCCACCACTATTGGGGTATAGCCAAGCGGTAAGGCATCAGACTTTGACTCTGATATGCACTGGTTCGAATCCAGTTACCCCAGCCAAACAAGCCAAATGATCCATTAGCTCAGCCGGTAGAGCACTTGACTTTTAATCAAGGGGTCTGGGGTTCGAATCTCCAATGGATCACCACTTAGTAAATATTTGTCTATACTAGTGTATAGACATTTTTTATTTATTTTCAATAGTAAAATTCGAACTTTCTGCATAATTAATTCAATTCAAAAAGTATTGAATTACAGCGATAAAATAATTCAAACTAAATGATAAATATTAAATATAGTTTATTTAATTAATCAAAATAAACCCTATCTCCACATAGATTAATATGGGTCGAATAAAACTCTTTAGCTAAGTTAACCATATCATCGATATCGTTAACTCCACACATTTCGTTAATTGAATGCATAGCTAATTGAGGAAGACCAATATCACATGATAATAACGAAACTTCACTATTAGATATATTCCCTAATGTCGAACCACCTTTTAGATTATTTTTATTGGTAAATTCTTGATATTTTAAGTTAGTTTTATCACAAATATATTTTACAATAGATGAAGAAAGACTATCGGAAGTATACGATTGATTAGCGTTATATTTTATAACGATGCCCTTATTTAAACATACACTTGTAGTTTGATCAGAAACATCCAAATGATTAGGATGGTTAGCATGGGCATTATCAATAGATAGCAAAATTGATTTAGCAATAGCTTTTTGATAATCATCTTTATTAGTTTTAAACGCTAATACTATCCTAGAAAGAATATCTTTTAAAAAGGTTGAATTAGCGCCTTGTCTAGTTAAACTACCGACTTCTTCATTATCAAAACACGTAAATACTGAGATTTGATTTTGATTTTTCGCTTGCAAAAATCCAAGTAAAGAAGAATAGGCTGAAGTTAAATCATCTTCTTTAGGTGAAAGGAGAAATTCGGAATTTTCTCCACAGAGTTTAGGAAGATCTCTGCAGTATAAAAACAAATCAAAAGATACTATTACATCATCATTATCTAGGCATAATTGCTCTTTTAAAAACTTAGTAAAATCAAAATTTTCACTCGATGAGATAATTGGTAAAACATCGTTTGCTTGATTGAAGTTATATCCGCTATTTACTTCTCTATTCATATGGATGCATAAATTAGGAATTACCATTAAATCTCTATTGACATTTACTAATTTAGTTTCTAATTTTCCTTTGGATTTAACAATTACTCTTCCAGCAAATGATAAAGGTCTATCTAACCAAGTAGAAATTATCATTCCTCCATAAGGTTCGACGTTTAATAAATTTAAATTTAAACGTTTAATAACTGGATTAGGTTTAATTTTATATGAAGGGGAATCAGAATGTGAAGCTGTAATTAGAAATGAAATATCTTCAATTTCACTAGGAATTTTAAAAGCAATTAAAGAAGAATCATTTCTTTTTACAAAGTAATTCTTTCCTTGTTCTAATTTGAAATTTTCAAATTCTTTTATTTCAATAAAATTATTTTTTAAAAGTTCGTTTTGAATATTAGTAATATTGTGAAAACAAGAATATGAACTAGAAAGTAAGGATATAACTTTTTCTATATTGTTAGTCATTTATTTTCTCCTTCTATATTATTTAGGGTTGACGTTAAAATTATTAACATCTTTAACATCGTATAATTCACCAATGTTACCTTTTACATATTCTTTATCTATATCGAATTTTAAATTAGAAAATGTGACATTTTCAAGATTTCTAGCATAGATAACATTGACTAGGTGTTCTATCATATTTGGATAATGATAAGTAGGACGAATATCTTTATAATTCTTGCTCCATTTAGACTTTTGATGCATCTTAATATAGATGTTATTAAAAGTCACGTTTTCAATGTTGTATTTTCCAGAAATGTTTTCTCCATAAAGAAGAATTCCACTTTCTGAATCGCAATTTATATTGTTAAATGTCATATTATAAATTCGACCGATATCAGTTGTTTCTTCTCTTTTTACGGCAGTTATTGCAATAGGTTCTCCTCTTCCCCACCACATCTTTTCTTTAAAAGCTCTATTATCGATATTAATATTGTTGAAAGATACATTTTCAATATTACCTTGATCTCTTAATTGAATGGTAATTCCTCTATTAGAAGAGTGAATATTTATATTGTTAAAAATAATGTTTCTAAAATCAGAACAGGTTTCAGTTCCAAATTTAATAGCCCCTGAGGTTGAAATAATTGTACAATTATCAACACTAATATTACTAGAAATTCCATACTTTTGATTACCAGCAGTATTTTTAATAACAATACCATCATCAGCACATTGAATAAAGCAATTAGTTATTCTAACATCTTTACAATGGTCAGGATCAATTCCATCGCAATTAGTGAGTCTTAAATTGTTTAAGATTCTAATTCCATCAATTAACACATCGTTGCATCCAACTAAATGAACAGTCCAAAAGGCCGATCTTTGACAAGTAATATTCAAAATGGAAAGATGAGTAATATTAACTAAATAAATTAAAGGCATTCTAGGATAAAATCTACCATCAATTTGATATTGATTAGTTTCACCGTAAAAAATTTCTTCATTGCCATCAATTTTGCCAAATCCAGTTATTTGAACATTTTCAGCATTTTCTCCATAGATAAAAAACAAGTAAGGTGAACCATCATAATCGCATTTTTGATATGAAGGAACTTGTAAAGTTTCATCGTAATCTATTTCTTTATTAAACAAGTTAAAATCCATCATATTTGAAGAGGCTTTTAATATAGCGCCGTTTTCTAAATAAAGTTCAACATTGCTTTTTAATACGATACTACCTGAAATAAATGTTCCAGTAGGAATTACAACCTTTCCTCCACCAGCTTGATTGCAAGTATCGATAGCTTTTTGAATAAATTCAGCGTTATTTTTATTTTCTTGACGCGCTCCAAAATCTAAAATATTATATTCCATAAAATTAACCCCTTAAATATTATAACTTAGTTAATATAGATTTTTTTGAATAACTAGTCTTTTTTAAGTATTTCTCAACAAAAAAGATTGCTAAGAAATCTCTTAGCAATCTAGAATATTTTATCGATATTATATTATTTAGCAGAATAGTCTCTATGTAAAATCTCTTCAGCTTTATGACTACCTGGTTTACCTTCAAAATATTCATCATATACTTTTTTAGCTGATGGATTTAACATAGAAACCCTATATTCTTGATTAGCTTCAATATCATTTAAGCCATTAGCTCTTAATTGTCTAACTTGAATAGGAGTTACTCCTTCTTTAGGTAAATGAACAGGTTGACCAGCTCCCATTACACATCCACCTGGACAAGCCATAACTTCGACAAAATGATATGGGCATTGATTAACTTTAATTAAATCTACTATCTTTCTAACTCCCATCATTCCACAATGGCAAATATTAACTTCTTTTCCAGCGATTGTAACACTAGCTTCCATAATATCAGGTGAATATGAAGAAGGTTTAAATGGAATTTTAGAAGTAAAGATGGTTTTATTATCAATATACATAGCTGATCTAACAGCAGCTTCCATAACTCCTCCAGAACGTCCAAATATAGTTCCACCTCCAGATGATTCACCTAATGGATTATCAAACTCCTCATCATTAAGAGAATTAAAATCTATATCTAAATATTGAATAATACTAGCTAAATCCTTAGTAGTTATACATATATCAACATCTGGAATTCCATTAACTTTATTATATGGTAAAACATTTTCTTGAGCCTTTAAAACACATGGAACAACTGCAATATTTACTATATTTTTAGGATCGAAATTGTTCTTTTCAGCAAAGTAAGTTTTGACTATAGCTCCTAAACAGCCTATAGGTGATTTAGTAGTAGAAATTAAAGGCATAACAACATCTTTATAGACTTTGCTAGCCATATTTAACCAACCGATACAGCAAGAAGTAAACATCGGTAATTTTTCATTGTTAACTAATTTATTATAAAATTCATTGGCTTCTTCCCAAATAGTAATATCAGCACCAAAATCAGTATCAAATACATATTTAAATCCAATTTTTCTTAAACTAGCTACCATTTTACCAGTAACTTTACTTCCAATAGGTAATCCAAAACTTTCCCCTAAAGAAACTCTAACTGCAGGAGCAGTTTGAACTACGACTATTTTACTAGGATCTTTTAATAAATCTAAGATATGTTGTAAATTAGGATTTAAAGGTTTTTTAATTGTTTCTTCCATTATATTTTCTCCATTCGCTCAATTTTTAATTTTAATTAATCTAGATACAATAGTCAAATACATCCATGAATTTACTCCATGAAAAAGGTTACATATATTTCAATGTAACCTAAATCAATTTTACTATTTTATTTAGCGTATTTTTTTACAGTTTCAGAAAGGACTTTTCTAACACCAGATTTAACTAACATACCTTCAAAGTAAGTTTCAACTTTGCTAGCTAAGCTAGTCTTAGTTAAATCAGTCCCAAAGATTACACTATTAGATAAGATGTCTTTTAATTCACCATTATATTTTAAGCTAGATTTAACATTAGCTAATTTCTTAGTCAAAACATCTAACATAGGATCACTTGATAATTCCATAGCTTCTAAATTATCATCTAAGCCTAATAAGTATCTTAACCATCCAGCAATAGCAAGTGGGATGAAATGTAAATCATCGACACTTAAATCTTTACTAGCTAAATATGATTTGATAGTTTCACCATATCTAACAGGGACTTTTTGAGAAGTATCAGTAGCGATTCTTTGAGGAGTATCAGGGATAGATTTATTAGGTAATCTTTGATATAAAACCTCATCTAAGAATTTTTGAGGAGAAATGATTTTTGGATCGACAACGACCTTCATTCCTTCACTACCGATATTTTTAACCATACTAACTAAATCGCTATCTTCCATTTCACTAGCGATGGATTTATAGCCTAATAAGCAACCATAAACAGCTAAAGCAGTATGAAGAGGATTTAAACAGGTAGTAACTTTCATGGTTTCTACTTTATTAACAGTTTCTCTATCGGTTAAATATACACCAGCTTTTTCTAAGCATGGACGGCCATTAGGGAATTTATCTTCAATTACTAAATATTCACAAACTTCGGTATTGACAAATGGAGCGATAAAAGTATGTCTAGAGGTCATAACTGGTTTCATATCATCAAAGCCGAGTTTTTCCAAACTATCTTCAATTTCTTTAGCAGGTCTAGGAGTGATTTTATCAATCATTGACCAAGGGAAACTAACCTTAGATTCATCTTCAAGATATTCTAAGAATCCTTTTTCAACTAAATTATTTTCAATCCACTTTTTAGCAACAGTAACAATACTTGCCATTAATTTTTCGCCATTATGCGAGCAGTTATCCATACTGACAACAGCGATAGGATAACCACCGTGAGTGTATCTTTCATAAAGCAAAGAAGTAATTAATGACATAGCGTGGAAACATTTGCTAGGACCATTTTTAAAATCTTCTTCAACAACAGGAAGATAGTTCTTGTTAATATCAGTTAAAGCGTAACCTTTTTCAGTGATAGTAAAAGAAATCATCTGTAAGGAAGGATTGATAAAGGCTTGTTTTAAGCTAGCAAAATCCTCAGGATAATTAGGATTAGCAACCATACCTTTAGCAACAGAAGCAACTACTCTATATTTGCTAGGCTCATTAGCAGATAAAGTAGCAACTAAAGTTAAATTTTCATATTTGTTATAAATTTTATTGATAATTTCACCATCGAAAGTTTCACAAGCAATTACACCTTTATTAGCTAAGCCTTGATTTAACAAATCATCTTGTAATCTAGCAATAAAGCCTCTAAAGATATTACCAGCACCAAAATGAATCCAGATAGGATCTTTTAAAGTTCTTTCTCTAGTAGCGACAACATCGTAACTAGGAACTTCAATTCCCGCTTTTTTTAGTCCTTCAAAACTATTTATATTTAATTTCATTATGAATTATTCTCCTTTATGTTCTTTATCGATAGCTTCCCATAAACCGAGTAAATATTCAGCACCTAAAGCTCTATCGTAAAGTCCATAACCAGGCATAGCTTTTTCATTCCAAATCATTCTTCCATGATCTGGTCTAATAACACCATCAAATCCAGTTTCATATAAGGTCTTAACAATCTTATACATATCCATTGAACCATCGCTTGATAAATGAGCGGCCTCTTCAAAATCACGAGGAGAATTATATTTTAAATTTCTAATATGTCCGAAATAAATTCTACCAGCACAAGCTTTAATAATTTCAGGAATATCGTTATGTTGGTTAGAACCAAGTGAACCAGTACATAAAGTTAAGCCGTTGAAAGGAGCATCAACACCATCAGCGTGTAAGAATTTCAAAATAGCATCCTTGCCAGTGACGATTCTAGGAAGACCGAAAATAGGCCAAGAAGGATCATCTGGGTGAATAGCCATCTTAATATCGTATTTTTCACAAACAGGACGAATAGCTTTTAAGAAATAAACTAAATTGTTAAATAACTTTTCAGAATCGACATCTTTATAAGCCGCAAACAATTCTTTTAATTTAGCTAATCTTTCAGGTTCCCATCCAGGCATAACAAAGCCGTTAGAATCAGAAGTAATAGAATTAAACATATCTTGAGGATTGATTTTATCAATTGTATCTTGATTGTAAGCTAAAACTGTAGAACCATCTTTTCTTACTCTAGCTAATTCAGATCTAGTCCAGTCGAATACTGGCATGAAATTATAACAAACTAAATGGATATCATTCTTACCTAAATTTTCTAAAGTTTCAATGTAGTTTTGAATGTATTCATCTCTTTTAGGATTACCGATTTTAATGTCATCGTGAATGTTAACAGATTCGATACCTAGTAATTTTAATCCGCTAGCTTCAACTTCGTCTTTCAAAGCTTTAACTTCTTCAAAGCTCCATTTTTCTCCAGGCATTTTTCCATATAAGGTGGTAATTACACCTTCAACCCCTGGAATTTGTCTAATTTGCCAAAGTTGGACAGAATCGTATTTACTTCCATACCAACGTAACGTCATTTTCATAGTTGATGTTTCTCCTTTTCTTATCATACGAACATTATGTAAAAGCGCTTTTAATTTAAAATGAAAAGGCTTTTACACCTATTATGATAAATATTTGATTATGTCTTTGTCAATAAAATAACGCAACAAACTAAAAGCGTTTTTATAAAAACAACAAAAACTGCCTTTAACTAACTAAAGACAGTAAAAAATAATTGAACAATTTGATTTCTAAGCCGACTCTTTAATGACAAATTCAGGTTTTACAACAATCTTTTTCTTTCCGCCATATGGCTGAGCAAACAACTCCTCAATCGCTTCAACAATCTTTTGTCCCTGCAAGTAATCCTTAGTGTCAACATAAGTTAATTCTGGATTACATACATCGCCATATTGAGAACGATTATAACCGATAATATCAATATCTCTACCAGCCAATAAGCCTAAATCTGAACAAGCTTTAATTCCACCAAAAGCAGTAACTTCTTCTTCAAAAATAACAGCTTCAGCATCAGGATGATCATTTAAAATTTGTTTTAATGCATCATAGCCTGCCTTAGGATTTCTTTCAGTAATATATATATGAGAATTGACATCGAGATCATACTTTATGTAATAATCCATAAATGCCTTCTTTTTTATTTCAGCTGATGCAGAAATGGTATCCTGGACGTAATATATCTTTTTCTTTTGTTTTTTATTAATTAAATAATTACAAGCCATTCTTATACCTTCACCATCATCAAAAATAACGGAAATTGAATTAGGTAAATCCAAAGTGGAATTTTCAGAAACAACAGGTATATTCTCTAACATTTTAAGCATTTTTGGAGATTGGTTAATAATTTCCATAAACGAAGAAATAAAGACGAAAGCATCGACATTTCTAGAAATTAACATCCTTATTAATTCTTTCCCTTTAGTAAGATTTAATGGAAAATTAGAAATAAAAGTGTTATACCCTTTCTCAATAAATGCCTGTTCGATAACATACGCCATTTCAGCATAGTGAAATATTCTAATATCAGGCATAACTATCGCGATGGTTTTTAAAGATTTAGAAACTAAACCTCGAGCAATAGTCGAAGGAGAATAATTATACTTTTCAATTATTTGTTGAATTCTAATCGCGGTTTTCTGTCTTATTGGTTTGCCATTTAAAAAGCGAGAGACTGTTGAGATAGATGTCTGAGCTTCTTTAGCAATATCATAAATAGTCATATTCTTTCCCTTTTATTTTATATTATTAATTTATAACAAATAAAAGTCATAAACAAGTATTAATTATTCAATTTAGCCAATTTTCGTCATAAAGCGTTTACATGTTTATTGATATTTAAATTAAAAATAATTTATAAAATCAACTATTGTTTAATTAACTACCATAATAAATGCCAATAAGAAAGGAGCCATCGAATCAAATCATAGGCTCCTTAGATTCATTGTACCAAAAGGCACTGATATAGATTTGTTGGACAATAGTGTCGACAATAAAATTATATCGACAATCAATAGCTACCCTCGAAAGGAATTAGATGGTAGCTCACCTATAGAGATGTTTGCTGCACTCTATGGTGAAGATATCCTAAAAGCTTTAGGAGTCAAGAAACTAAACTTTGAAGATATCAATTTAACTCCATCACTACTTTTCAATAAAAAGTAGCTAAAGAAATCAACAAGATAAATAGGGGTAAAAGCAGAAGTTAATTTTTCAAACGGAAATTACCGTTTTAGTTTTAGGATGCTTTAATATACCCTTCTTCGGTATCATTATAACGTAAAAATGCATTTTAGTTTTATATTAATTAATCGAAAAATGCATTTTTCTTTTTCAAATAGTCTTAGTGCGTTGAAAACGGAATTTATTATTACAATCATCTACCATAATTACATATATGAGAAAAAAGTCCCATATATTTCAGCAAAGAAAAAAGCCGATGTTAGTATAACACCGACAATATTAGCATAAGTGGTGCCCGGAGCGGGAGTCGAACCCGCATGGCCGGTTAAAGCCGCAGGATTTTAAGTCCTGTGCGTCTACCAATTCCGCCATCTGGGCATTTCTCAATGCTTATAAAGATTATCATTTTTTTGAATAAATGTCTATACTTTTTTTAAAATTTCTTTGACGCAATGAACACAAGTTAAATGTTTTTGTACATTATAGTTTTAATTGTTCTAGCAATATCACGGCATTTATCGGTAGTCATTTCAAACATAGAGTAGATTTTTTCAATTAAAACTAATTGTCTATAATCTACTTTTTCAACATCTTGATAAAGATAATGAACATTTTCTTCATATAAATAATCTGTTTGTTCTTCAATTTGCATGACTTTTTCAATGTATGGATCTAACACTTTCTTGTTGTTAAAATCAGATAAATGCTTTAATAAATCAATAACTGCTACAATAGCTTCATTAGCTTTTTGAATAAATTGATTGATATTTTTAGGCATTGATTTATATGCGCGAATATAAATTTTATACGATATTTCATCGATAGCGTCAGTTAAATCATCAATATTATTTAGCAAAGTAAAAATATCTTCTCTATCGATTGGAGTCATAAATTCTCTCGCTAATCTTTCTTCAGTTTCATGCTTAATTTCATCAGCTTTATGTTCAATTTGATGAACGGCATTTTTTAAATCTAAACTTTTAGTAGAATCGAAATTTTCTAATCCTTGTTTTAAAACATCAAATGCCTGCAAAGAAAATTCACCTACTACGAGAAATTGTTCAAAAAAGTAATTAGTATTTTTCTTCTTAAATATATTCATTTTCCTATCCTCCTTATGCAACATTAGGTATTAAAAACAAAAGATAAGTACAAACAAAGCCAATTAATATACACCCAGGTAAAGTAAATACCCAAGTTAATACCATATCTAAAGCAATCTTCCAATTAACCGATTTAACTCCTCTAGTTAAACCAACACCGATAATTGAACACGCTTTAACTTGAGAAGTAGAAACTGGCCAAGATAATCCAGAAGAAATCATCAATGAAATAAAAGCAGAAATATCAGTAGCAAAACCTTGATAAGCTTGTAAATTAACCATGCCCATACCGACCTTTTTAATAATTCTATATCCACCGATAGAAGTTCCTAAGCCCATAACTAAACTAACTAATATAGGTAACCATAAAAATGCAGGTTGATTCAAAAATGAAATTGCAAAATCAGCATTTGATGGGTTAGCTAAACTAGCATTTACAGCATCTGGATAAGCTACACTACCTAAAAATAAAGTCAAATAAATAACACCGACAAACTTTAAACCATCTTGAGCACCATGAGCTAATGACATTCCAGCAGCTGAAGCAATTTGTGCCCATTTAAAAAAGCAAGTTGTATGCCTTCTATTTAATTTTCGACATACGAGTTCAATTAATTTAGTAGATATGTATCCTAAAGCTAAACCGATAGTTGAACTAGCGATAAATCCAACGGCAATTTCTATCCATGATTCAGTTCCAGGAGTAGCGTTTAAGCCTTTAGCCATCAAAGCGAAACAAGCACCAGTTAATCCAGCAATTAAAGCGTGAGATTCAGAACTAGGTACACCAAATCCCCAAGCAATAATCCCCCAGCTTACTACACCAATCATACCAGCAGATAGACCGACTAAAGCGTGTCTAGCATTTGAAATAGATTCTGGATCAGCACTATCAAAACTACCAAAATTAACAATTCCAGCAATGGTATCAGCAACACCAGAAGCAAATAACGAAAACAGCATAACACCGATAAAATTAAACACAGCTGATAATATAATAGCTTTCCTTGGAGTAATTGCTCTAGTAGAAATACATGTTGCAATCGCATTTGGAGCATCAGTCCAACCATTTATAAAAACTACACCCAAAGCCAAAAAAACACTTATAGCAATTAATGGTGATGTGGTTAATAAACTAAAAAATTCAGGTAGAGTAATAGATGTAGAAGTTAAGTTAGTTAATATCGACATTTATAAAAACCTTTACTCTTAAATTGTAAAGATTGTAACTATTTTTTACAATTAATAATTTTACATTTACAAACTATTTACAATCTAAAATTAGGCTTTTTGACCGTTGATTGTTTCTAAAAATGGTATGATTTCCAATAGATTTTCTTTTTTAATTACATTAATAGGAGTTCCAAAAAACAAAGTATCAGGAATATAAACACAGTGAAAATCACCTCTTGTTGCTGCTAAAACTCCATTATAAGAGTCTTCAACAACAAGCGACTTGCTATTTGTTGAATTTAATTTTTGACAAGCAATTTGAAAAATTTGTGGATCAGGTTTAGAATGAGCTATTTCATCTCCACATACAACGCAGTCAAAATATTTAAAAAAAACAGATATTTTCAGATATTTTTCAACAATTGTTCTAGGTGAAGACGAAGCTAAACCTACTTTATAACTTTTTTCTTTTAAATATTTTAACAGCTGAATTGCTCCAAATTTAATCGGCAAACCATTTTTATCGATTTCTTTATTTAACATCTCATTTTTAATTGATTTTAAATAAGCAAAATCTTGTGAAATTCCTGGATAAAACTTTTTAAATAAAATAGAACTATCCATTAAATTTCGCCCTTTTATTGAATCGATAAATTCTTGTTTGAACAAAATATTTTGACTTTCAAAAAGTTCTTTCCAAATAAAATTGGAAAGGTGTTCTGTATCAAACAGAACACCATCCATATCAAAAATAATCGCATCAATTACCTTCTTACACATGATTGAATCTTTTGCCATACTTCATCTAAAACTGGAATGCCATTTTTAGTATTTTCTAATCTAGTAAGATATTCATTTTCACCTGGATATAAAACCTTAGATTTTGGATTGACAGGAGTAGAAGAATGAATATCATCGATAATGTTATTAACAATTTCATCAGTCAAACTCGAATTATTTACTTTACTTGGATCAATAGCGATAAATACTTGAGACAAACCAACTTCATCATTGAAAGTTTTAATTTTGTTAACAGGATTAGCATTAGTTAAAATAGTAGCGATTAAATCCAATAAAATAGATAATCCACTACCTTTCCAATATCCCATAGGTAATACTCTACCAGTTTTTTCAATTTCAGCTGGATCATCAGTTAAATTACCTTTTGTATCAAAACCACCAGGGAAAGGTAATTTTTTACCTTCCATTCTTGTCATTTCGATTTTTCCATATGAATATTGAGAAACAGCACAATCTAAAACTACATGCTGGCCATTGCTTCTTGGAACAGCCATAACTAATGGATTGTTACCGATTTTTGGTTCTAATCCACCCCAAGCAGGCATATTAGCAGTAGTATTTGACCAACAAATACCAATCATTCCGCGATTAGCAGCTTGCCAGCCATATGAACCGCCTCTCATCCAGTGATTTGAATTACCAAGACCAACACAGCCAATTCCATATTGGCTTGCTAAATCACAAGCTCTATCCATGCTCAATTTAGCGTTTAATGGTCCAAAACCACGATGACCATTCCATCTTTCAAATCCATTGAATCCAAATTCTTTACTCGGAACCACTTTAGGATCAATTTCCCCTTTATCTAAATAAGAAACAACTCTAGGAAATCTATTTACACCATGAGAATAAATTCCATCTAAAGAGTTATTAGCAAAAACACTAGCAGCAGAGTTAGCATTTTCTTTACTAAAACCTCTCGAAAGTAAAATTTCCTCAAAAACTTTTAATAAATCATCATACTTAATTAACATAAATTTTCTCCTTTAGCAATTCCGTAAAACCGGTTTTACAAGATTAATATATACCCTGAAAATAAAAAAAAGCAAGCATATTTTTTATGCACTGCCTTTTTTGACTAATTCTAAGTCAAGATATATGTCGTTAACATCTTTTTTATTTATTAAATCATCTAGCATTTTAACTAAACATCTACCTTGATATTCCGCTCTATTATCAATAACCGTTAATTTTGGCGAAGTTATTTCTGAATAAATCGTATTGTTAAAACCAATAACATCAACTTCGTTAAAAATAGCATAACCTATTTCTTTTAAAGTGTTAACTATTCCAACCGCTACAATATCTTCACCTGTAATAATTCCATCAAAATCAATATTATTTTTTATCAAATAATCTACTATACTAACTCCACCTTCTAAAGAATGTTGACAATTTAAAATTAAAGAATCATTATATAGCCCTAACTTAGTCATTTCTTTAACAAATCCATCTACTTTTCTTTTAGCAGAAGTAGTATCTAAATCTTTAATATAAAAAATCTTTTTTCTTTTTTTAGTTAAAACTAAATAATCTACCGCTTGTTCTATTCCGTTTTCATCATTAGCAAAAATAGAATAACAATTAGAAATATTTAACTTTCCATTTGCAACAACAACAGGTAATCCACTCAATAGTTTTAAAGTCTCTTCATTAGAGTTTAATTCGTTAAAAATCGAACCGATAAAACATATGCCATCTAATTTTGTGTCTGAAAACATACGTAAATACTCATTTGTTTTTTCGACATTGTTAGATATATTACAAATTATTACATGATAACCTAACTTGGTAAATTCCTGTTCCATAGTATAAACTGTTTTAGCATAGTTAGGAACTCGAATATCAGTAGTAAATATCGCTATTGTTTTAATCGTTTGATAAACTAATGCCCTAGCCATAGCATTAGGTTGAAATCCCATTTCTTCAATAGCTTGTTTAATGCGAATATAAGTATCAGGTTTTACCGGTTTATTGTTGATGTACCTTGATACAGTTGAAGGAGAAGTATTTGCTTTTTTTGCAATATCGTAAATTGTATAAGCCATATTAATCGTGTAATTTAGGCCCTTTAAAATGCAAAATTTCTAAATTGGAATCTGAAGTGTTTTCAATCTTCCAATCGCCTAATTTACTAGGAATAAAATATTGTTCAGGAGCGTTAATATCAACCTGAGAATCTTTTGAAATTAATTTACCTTGTCCTTTTAAAATATATAACCCAGAAAAAGATTTACTTCCAGGTATATCAATACTAGATTTACTAGGTATATCAATTTTTTCCAACTCAAATAAATCAGTGGTATCATATCCAATTAAAGTAGTAATTTTTCCGTTTAATCCACTATATTTTTCAATAGGTTTAACAAAGAAACTTTCCTTTATTTCTTCTAAAGAATATCCGACATATTCAAAAACATCAAACATCTTATCAAAACCGAGACCTTGATGGCACATAAAATCAGATATCTTCAATCCTTTTGGCGTAATTCTTTCAATTCTAACCGTATAATCAGTAGGTTCTTGAATTTCAACTAAAAAACAAGATTGACCAATAGCGTGTGCTAAACCGCCTTTAATAATAACCATATCGCCTTTTTTCACTTCGACTCTATGCATCCAAGATAACATGCCTTGAATATCTTGTTTATCAAATAATTCTTTCCAAATTTCCCTTGTAATTCCCTTTTTAAAACCTAAATAAAGATAAGGTTTTACACCATCTATTTCCTTATCATCTAAAATATACCAGCACTCAGTTTTACCAAATTTTGAATTAAAAAGAACTTCCGCTTTAGCTTTAGTAGGATGAACTTGCACTGTCAATCTTTCACTAGCATCAATTAATTTAACTAAAACACCGGTGGTTTCGCCATTTTCTTTATAAAATTGTTGACCTAAAAAACCAGAAGGATCTTGATTAATCAATTCCTTTAAAGTGATATTTTCATATTTTGGATCAACAACATGAGAAAGACCTTCATCAACAATATCTTCTCTTCCAGTATTTCTAGCATTGACTAATGACATAATCCATTCTTCGGGAAATTGACTTACTTTTGGATTAGGAAGTCTATGTAATTCATCTAATCTATATCCACCAGTATATGTTCTCCAAGCGCGAGGTGAATCTAATCTTATAAATTGATTTTCTAATTCTAATAATTCTTTTTTATTCATATTTCCTCCTATAATCCTTTATTAAATATTTTATACAATAGAATTAGATAAAAGTCACGCAAAATATAAAACCGGTTTTAAAACTTATCACTCTATTTTCATTTTAATATACAGTCAATTTTACAACTTACTTAAAGCGCTTCTATTTCAAGTTGTAAGGGGTTTTTTAATTATTTTTTTATCAAAAATTATAAATTATAATTTCTTTTTTAACAAATTAATAATTTTATTGTTATGCGTGTAATAAGGCGTTATTTATGTATAATATCAACCACATTTAACGCTCGCATATTCATTATTTTAATGAAAACAGTTTTAAAAAATGGTTGACATTATTTTTAATAATTAATTATAATGAAAGCGGTTTAAAACTGAAAGGGGTTTCAATATGTCAAGAAGATCGCGTCTCTACTTGCATCATTCATCATCTTATTCCTAATTATATATAGGAAATGTGAATTCCAATGAATCACATTGAATCACAAATAAATAAGATAATAATATGTAAGTAATATTAAAACACTATTAATAAAATTAGAAAGGTTAATTAAAATGGAAGGAATTACTATTCTTGCTATAATCTTATCCATATTATTCCTCGCTTCATTAGTAGCTTTCGTTTACTACTGTATGAAGGGTGGTAATATGATTTATGGCTTAGTCATTATCGCAACATTTTGGTTCTTACTAGGTTCTATCTATACAGTTACCGATTTAATGGTAAATTGGGACCCACTTGTTCACGATGGTGCATCTCCAACCTTTAGAGATGGTTGGAACAACGTCATTGGAAACTTAAATACTGTTTTCTCTGATGGTCCTATTGGCTATGGTACTACTACCGCTATCATCATCTTTGCTTCATGGTTTGGTAGAGTTGTTGTCGATACCGGTATTGCTAAAGCCTTAATTAAGAAAGTCGTCGAACTTTCTGGTAACAAACAATTAGTTACTGTTACTGTTGTTTCTGTCGTTTCTGCTGTTATTTTCACTTCTATCTTTGGTCCTGGTTCAGTTATGGCCATCGGTGCTATTATTCTTCCTATCTTACTCTCTATCGGTGTCGATAAGAAGATTGCTGTTGGTTCATTTATGTTCTCAGTTGCCGCTGGTATGTATGTTAATATCGGCTTCTCATCTCAATATTCCGAAAACGATTTATTCAGCGCTATTTGGGATTTAGATGGATTCTCTGGTAAATTCACAATCTGGACTTGGGTTTCATTTGCTATCCACGTTGTTATCATGGTTGCTTATATCATGTTCAATTACTTCGTCGGTAGAAATAAAGCTAAAGCCTGGGCTATGCCTAATACTTCAGCTGATGCTGATCAAGAATATGAAATCGATGAAAACGGCGATTCTGAAGGCGGTGAAAAACCTGTTTCTAACTGGTCATTCATCACTCCATTTGTCCCTATCATCATCTCATTAATCTTAAATATTGTTAACTTATGTATGCCTAGTGATTCTCAAATCACTGTCATTCAACCTATCGTCTGCTTCATTATCGGTATCATTGTCGGTTTAGCTTTAACTGGCAACTTAAAATCCTATAAGAAAGCTGTCGAAATGTCTCAAAAGACTTTATTCAACGGTTTCTCTGATGTCTCTTTATTGATTGGTATGTTACTAATCTTAAACTGCTTCTCAACCGCTGCTAATAAACTTGCTGCTCCTGTCTTCCAAGAAGCTTTACAAGGTGGCTTAGACTGGATTAACACCTATCCTTGGATCATGTTAATCATCTTCATCGTCTTAGCTCCTGCTGCTTTATTTAGAGGACCTTTCATGGTTTGGGGTTCAGGTATTGCTGTCGCTTCCGTTTTAGGACCTATCATTGCTAGTAATCCTGAAGGATTAACTCCTCTCCTATTAGTCTTATTCTACATTCAACCTGTCGCTATCGTCGCTGAATGTTGTCCTACTCAATCATGGGGTATGTGGGCCTTATCATATTCTAAGCTCGAACCTAACACCTACATCAAAACTAACATTGTCTGGGGTTGGATCATCTGTGCTATCAATATGGCTATCGGTTACCTCATTCTCATGCTCTAATTGACTAATTAACTAAATTATATTCATAAGTAGGCTAACCTCAGGGTTAGTCTACTTATTTTAAGAAAGGAAATACGAAATGGGAAAAGAAGAAAAAGCTACTTCTAGCAAACCACAAAGATATATTAGAATTGGTATCGATGTCGGCGGTACTCATACTAAAGCCGTTGCTATTGATAACGCAACTCATAAAATCGTTGGTCAAGGTGTTGTTAAAACAACTCACGCCAGCAAAAAAGGTGTTGCTGAAGGTGTCGTTAACGCTTTTAAAAAGTGCTTAACTGACAATAATATTTCTCCTGATGAAGTTATCTTCATCGCTCACTCTACCACACAAGCTACCAATGCTTTGATTGAAGGTGACGTCGCTAAAGTCGGTGTTATCGGTATGGGTGGAAAAGGTATCGGAGGTTGGTTAGCTAAAAAGCAAACTAACGTTAAAGATATCGCTCTTGGTAACAACAAATTTATTCACACTGTTAATACATATGTCTGTATTAAAAATGGTATCACTAAAGAAATGGCTAAAGCTGCTGTCGATTCTTTAGTTAAACAAGGTGCTCAAGTTATTGTCGCCTCTAAAGCTTTCGGTGTCGATAACGGAAAAGAAGAAAAATTGGTTTCTGATGCCGCTAACGAAGATGGATTATTATCTACTGCCGCTAGTGATATCACTAAACTTTACGGTTTAGCTACTAGAACCCAAACTGCTACTATTAACGCTTCTATTTTACCTAAGATGCTCGATACAGCTATTTCAACTGAATCTGCTGTTAGAGAAACTGGAATTAAAGTTCCTTTAATGATTATGCGTGGTGATGGTGGTGTTATGGAAATTTCTGAAATGAAGAAACGTCCTATCTTAACCATGTTATCTGGCCCTGCAGCTTCTGTTATCGGTGCCTTAATGTATTTAAGAGCTTCTAATGGTATCTACTTCGAAGTTGGTGGTACTACCACTAATATCGGCGTTATTAAAAATGGTAGACCTGCTGTTGACTATACTATCTTAGCTGGACATAGAACTTATGTTAACTCTCTTGACGTTCGCGTTTTAGGTGTTGCTGGTGGTTCAATGGTTAGAGCTAATAAATCCGGTATTGTCGATGTCGGTCCTAGATCTGCTCACATCGCTAATCTAGAATATGCTGCCTTTACTGATCCAAAAGAATTAGAAGGTGCTAAATTATACTTTGTTCAACCAAGAGAAGGTGATCCTTCTGACTATGTTGCTATCGAATGCAAGAGCGGAAGAAAGATTACAATCACAAATACTTGTGCTGCTAACGCTTTAAAATTACTTGCTGATAATGACTTTGCTAAAGGTAGCTATGAAGCTAGCTATCAAGCTATTAAATTATTAGCTGATTATATTGGCAAATCTGTCGAAGATACCGCTAGACAAATTCTCGATATCGCTTGTAGTAAAATTAAACTTGTCATTGAAGAATTCATTGCCAAATACAAGCTCGAAAGAGATCAAATTGTCTTAGTTGGTGCTGGTGGTGGTGCTGGTACTTTACTTGCCTATACTAGTAAAGCTATGGGCTTCCCTGCTCAAATTCCTCAAGATGCTGAAATTATTTCCTCTATCGGTGTCGCTTTAGCTATGGTTAGAGAAATGGTTGAAAGAACTATGCCTAATCCTACCGTTGAAGAAATCGCCAAGATTAAACTCGAAGCTAAAAACAGAGCCGTTAAATCCGGTGCTGTTGCTGATTCAGTCGAAGTCTTCCTTGAAATCGATGATACAACTCAGAAAGTCACAGCTATCGCTATGGGTTCAACTGAAGTTAAAACTACCGATTTACAAAAGAGAATCGATGAAAAAGAAGCTATCGAAATCGCCAAAGGAACTTATCCTGCTGGCAGTAATGTCGATGTTCAACTTACTTATACTAACGGCAAAGTTTTCGTCGCTCAAGGTATGTATAAGAACAAGAACTCTTTAAGAATCGTCGATACAAAAGGCTTTGTCAAAGTTCAACGTGGTGAAGGTGAACTTGTTAAAACAACCTTCGGAAAGCTTAAATCAGCTGTCAAACAACTTTGGGAATCTTGTGGTAACTATACCGCTGAAATTATGATTACCCCTGATATCTACATCATTAACGATGGTAGAGTTATCGACTATTCTGGTTTATCAACAGTCGATCAAGTTGTCGGTTTAGCTAAGACCGAACTTTCCGATCTTAAACCTGAAACTGAAATCGCGGTTGTCGGTGGAAAGAACGGTTTATATTAAAAATCACTAGTTTTTAGAAAATTATGAACAATTTAGCGGAAACCTTAGAAAAGTTAATCAATAAAAACGATGAAGACTTTTATGTCACTATGTTAAATCAAGACTTAACAGCTAAAAAGTTTTCATATGACAAGAAAAAAGAGATAGTAGCTAACGTTTTAAAAGTTACCGAACAATTTAAACAAGTTTTGGTTAAAAAATTCGGTGAAAGAAAACCAACAGATTACTCTCAATTACTCGGAGTTCCAGTAAAGTTTATCGAAGAAAAAGACGCGTTCAGCTATAATTTTATCGGTAAATATTACGAAAAAGATAAACAAATCGTAGTTAATCTTTATGTCGTAAATCAAATTGCTGATTATATTAGAGCAAAGCAAGTGGATAATCTTCTAGATACTGAAATTATTTCACAGGTTGTTGTAGCCCACGAATTATTTCACTACATGCAAGAACTTTATCCAGATACCTTTATTGAACAAAAACTATATGAAAGTAAAATCTTAGGGCTTTTCAAAATTAAAACTAAGCTAGTTGTCTTGGAAGAAATTGGCGCGGTTTCTTTCTCTAAAACCCTATCAAACCTAAGTTATAATCCATTGATTTACAATAAGATGTACGCTATGGCTAAAAACAAAAGATAAATTTAGCAGCATATCATTAAGGTATGCTGCTTTTTAATTACAAATAAAAGACAGCTAAAGTAATTTCTTAGCAGTCTAATTTTATTTACTTATCATCTTGAGAATGAATATCATTTAAAGTCTTTTCAATTTGCTCATCGACATTCTTTTTATCTTCCTTTTTAGTTTGAACAAAGAAAGTATATCTATTTATATAAACTATTAAAAATAAAGAACCGACAAAAGTCATCACTAATAAAGATGGTGCAAAAATAAGTAAATCACCGCCTAAACAAGTGAAAATTAATGCGACTAAAAAACAAGCTACACTAATAACTGCTAAAAGAAATGTTAATCCTGAATGTGATTTATTTGACATCTTTAGCCTCCTTATAAAATAACCTTAACAATATTTTAATATTCTAATATTGTCATTATTCATATATCAATTATTATAATATATATATATTAATATTATTACAAGTCAAAATTATGTTTTATCTAAAATATCAATAAGCCAATAATTTCAGTGAAAACATTTTATTTTTATCTTATTAGAAAATTATATGTATAATAAAATATCTTCAAAAGAAAGATATCAAAAACATTATATATCTTAGATAAAATATTATTATGAATAATTACTATAGGCTGTTTAGCTTATTTTATAATTGCTTTTTCCCTTTAATTAGAGGGGTAAATTACAATTGTACTTATGTAGGTGAAAATGAAGATTTAACTCCTAATATATATTATTATTACACTAGCATTATTAAGCAAGCGCCTTAAATAACAGCTGTGTTGCAATATTTGCATCTTTTTTATGCTTAATTTGCATTACTTTATTTGTTTTTCTATTCATCAATCCAAATTATAAATACGCTAACAAGATTAAAATATGAATTTATTCTTTAAGAACAATTAATTTCATTTTAGCTTTCATTTCTAATATATTTGCTATTATTTATCTATAAATTTCTAATAACATCAAATTAAAAACTGCTAAGACAATCTACATTTTATTTCTTAGCAGCTTTAATTTTACTCTTCTTTTGGATTAACTTTACACATTATCTTTTCTATTGAACCATTTTTATCAATAGAAACAATTCTCATAGTAATGTTTTTATATTGAATAATATCATTAACTTTTGCAAATTTATCATCTAACAATTTGATACAAAATCCTCCGATAGTAACATATTCAGTATCGATATCATCGTAATCTAAATCAAATAACGAACAGAAATCTTCTAAATTTAACATACCATCAACGATATATTTGTTAGGAGATAATTCAACATATTGAGCATCAGGATCATCTTTTTCATCCCAGATATCTCCGACAATCTCTTCTAAAATATCTTCCATTGTAATAATTCCGTCAACGCCACCATATTCATCCATAATAAGAGCAAAATGTTCTTTTTCTTTTTTAAATGTCTTTAAAATATCATTAATTTCAGTTGAACGAGGAAAACGAAGAGGAGCGTGTAAAATATCAGTCAATTTAATCTGTTGATTAGATAATTTAGCATATATCAATGTTTTGGTTTTAATATAGCCAATAACATTATCGATAGTATCTTGATAGACTGGAACTCTAGAATATTCGTAAAGTTTAGGATCGTTAATAATTTCTTCAATATCATCATCGATGTCTATAGCATATATATCAACTCTAGGTGTCATTACTTCATACGCTTCAGTTGTCGTATAACTAATAGCATCGTGAAGTAAATTTGCTTGATCTTCATCTACTTGACCACTAGCTTCAATATCATCAACCATCTCGTGAAGATCATCATCGTTAATTTCAATGTCTTTTACTGATTTACCTATAGGATAATAGATAATATTTCCAAAACTAGATACTATAAAAGTAATTGGCAATAAAACATATGATAGGACTTTTAAAATTCCTGAATAAAGACAAGATAATTTGAAATTATAGATTTTTCCTAGGGATTTTGCGATAATTTCACCAAACATAATCTTAAAAACTAGAATAGACATTGAGAAAATTAAGCCCCAAGTTTCAGTTAAAGAATCGCTTGGATTTTCTACTAATTTAATACATAAACCAACACCTAATAATGTGGCGACAGAATCAAGACCAGCATTAACGGTATCGTTACATAATAAAATTGTTGAAATAGTAGTGTCGTATCTTTTTTCAAGACTATATGCCCTTTTAACAGAATTTGGACAATTAGGCTCTTTTAATCTATATTCAAATCTTTTTAAATCAGAAGAACCATAAGCCATATCTGATGAAGAAAAGAAGAAAGATAGAACAAGTAAAATAGCTAAAGCAACACTATATACTATAATTAAAGTAATATCGTTCATTATGCTTTCCTCCTAGTTAATTTACTAGCGGGTTTTTCATCGATATCATCGACAAGCTCTTCTAAAATATCTTCCATTGTAATAATTCCGACCACTTTATCGTTACTTTTCACAACACCTAAATGAACTTTTTCAGCATTGAGTTTTTTAAATACGCTATCTAGATTATCATTAATATCTACAAAGATTGGTTGTTCCAAGATAGAACGAACATCAAGATGCTTATCTTTAACATATTCTTGGAAATATGTTCTTAAAACAAGAACACCAATAATATTAGTTTTTTTATCTTCATAAATAGGAATTCTTGAAAAATTTGTGTTGGGAATTATCTTGTTCAATTTATCGACAATTAAATCGTCATTGCTAATCTCAAAAACTTTTTCTAATGGAGTATAAACAGAATTAACAGTTTGTTTATCAAAACTTAAAACGTTAGAAACTATTTCTTTCTCATCATTTTCAAATAGCTTTTCAGCATCCTTATTTTCACTTTCATCATCATTTTCTTCATCTTCATTAACAGCAACTGAAACTGAATATAATAGATCTTCTTTAGATAATAAGGATTCATCTTTAACTTTCATCAATTTATGAACGAGAGCTAAAATAGACCTAAAGATAAAAATTACTGGATATAATATATAACCTAAAATATAGACTGGCCAAGCTAAAACATAAGCCATTTTATTAGGAATGTTTTTAGAAACTATTTTAGGAACAGTATCAGAAACGACATAAACTAATCCTGCCATAACAACAGTTGACAAAATAGATTCTATACCATCTGACATACCAGCGTTTTTACAAATGTTATAAAATAACAACGCAGATAAATATGACATCAAAGTTTGAACGATATTGTTACCTACTAAAACAGTAACTAAAGTGTTATCAAACTTATCGATTAATTTAGTAATTATTTTAGCAGTTGTGCTACCTTTATTCGCTTTTGCTTTAAAATGATATTTGTTGCAGTTGGAAAACGCGTTTTCACAAGCTGAAAACATTCCGCTAATTAAAAGCAATATAGCAATAATCAACCAACACGCCCAACTAGGCAACCCCCATACAGTATCGTTTAAAGGTACATTGTTAGCATATTGTAAGGGTAATAAATTTAACGTGTTAGATAGGTCAGGGTCCATATTTCTCCAATTCTCAATTTTTAAATACGAGTTAACTATACAAAATCGCAAAGCAAAAATCAATATACTAGTGACTTTTTATGTAACATTTAAGACAACTAAATTATTACTACGTAATTAATTTAGAAAATTTATATTTTTTTATAAAAATTTAATTAGAAATTTCTATATTACAATGATGGAACAAAAATTTATCTGCCCTATTTGTGGAAATAGCGATCCAAAATACATAGGTTATCTAAATGACAAACCTTATTGTCGTTCCTGCATAAATTTTAAAGGTAAAAAACCTAAACCTTTTAAAATATCCAATCAAAATATAAAACTAACTATCGATTATCACCTTTCAAAAAAGCAAGAGGAAATAGCAAATAAAGTTTTAGCCAATTTTAAAAATAAAAAAGACAGTTTAATTTACGCAGTTACTGGAGCAGGAAAAACTGAACTAGTCTTCTATACAATTGAATACGCTTTGCAGCACAACATGTCAGTAGGTTTTGCCGTTCCAAGAAAAGATGTCGTAATAGATTTGTACCCTAGATTTACTTCTGCTTTTCCAAAAGCCAAAGTTATATATATAATTCAAAATCACTCACAAGAATTAAATGGAGATATAACTTTACTAACTACCCATCAACTATATAGGTTTACAAATTATTTCGATTTATTAATTATTGATGAAATTGATGCCTTTCCATATAAAGACAATCAAGTCCTTAATTCATTTGCTAAATCCTCATGTAAAAGAAATATGATTCTAATGTCAGCGACACCTTCTAAAAAAGATATTGAATTTTATAAGAAAAACGGACAAGTGTTTGAAATGTTTGAAAGATATCATCACCATAAATTAATAGTTCCTAAACTAACAATTTGCTATCTTTCTTTACTGGGGAAATTAATTTTAACAATGAAAGAATTTATAAAATTAAAATATCCCCTTTTTGTTTTTGTACCAACTATTTTATTAGGACAAGAAATCTTTCCAATTATTAAAAAGATCTATCCTAATGGTGAACTAGTTCATTCAGAAAAAGAAAACAGAGAGGAAATCATAGCGAATTTTAAAAAAGGTAAACTCGATTATCTAGTTACTACTTCTATTTTAGAAAGAGGTGTAACATGTAAAAATTTACAAGTTATTGTATATAATGCGGACAACAAACTCTATAGCAAAGAGATACTGATTCAAATTTCAGGTAGAGTAGGAAGAAAAAAACAAGCTCCTAATGGAAAGGTAATATTTCTTGCTAAAAAACCGACAAAAGAGATAAATCAAGCGATATATGAAATTAATAGGCTCAATGAAAAATCCGGTTTGTAAGTGCTGCTTTAAGCCAATTTCAACATATAATTTAGCGAGTTTTTTAAATAAATCTACTCCGATATGTTTAAATTGTTTCAATTCCTTTAATCAAAAAATTCACGTAGAAAAATACAGTAATTATGAACTTACATATCTAGGAAAATATCAACCCCCTATATCAAACTATTTAATTCAATATAAAGAAAATCTCGACTATGAATTAAAAGATATTTTCTTAAATTATTTTGTAAATTACATAAATTTAAAATATAGAAATTACACAATATTATTCGCTCCTTCCAGTCAAGAAAAAATCAAATTAAGAGGCTTTAATCACATAATCAAAATGACAGACAATTTAAATCTTAAAAAATTAGATATTCTCAAAAAAATAGACAATATAGATCAAAAGAAAAAGAATAAAAAACAAAGAGAACAAATTAAAAATGAAATTGAAATTACTAATGGAAATTTAATTACAAACAAAAAAATTCTTCTTTTCGATGACGTTATTACTACTGGTGCTACTATTTCAGCTTGCATAAATCAAATTGAAAAATATAAACCTAAAAAAATAAAAATACTAGTTGTAATGAAAGTAACTAACACATAAAATTTCGCAAAATAAGCCATGTTTTTTCATTTTTTCAAAAATATAGTAAAATAATTATAGGAGGTAATTAACATGTCTGATAAATTAATTGCCATTATGTATGATTTTGATAAAACTCTTTGCACTACTGATATGCAAAACTATGCTTTTATTCCAAATTTAGGTCTCACTCCAGAACAATTTTGGGGATTGACTGAGGAATTTTCCAAAAAACACGGTGTTGAAAGAATTCTTTCATATATGTATGTAATGATTGCTCAAGCCAAAGAAAAAAACATTCCTCTTACTAAAGAATATTTAAATAATTTAGGCCATTCAATTAAATTTTTTAATGGCGTGACAACTTGGTTTAAACGCATTAATGAATATGGAGCTAAAAAAGGACTAAAGATTGAACACTATATAATTTCTTCTGGGACAAAAGAAATTATTGAAGGAAGTATAATCGCTAAAGAATTTAAAAAAATTTACGGCTGTGAATTTGCATATGATAGTATTTCTAAATGCGCTATTTGGCCAGCTTTCGCAATTAATTACACCCAAAAAACACAATATTTCTTTAGAATTTCTAAAGGGGCATTAAATGAAAGAAACGACTTTGATATCAACGCCAAAACAAAAACAAGAAGAATTCCCTATTCAAACATGATATACATCGGTGATGGTATGACTGATGTTCCTGCCATGATTCTAGGTAAGAAAAATGGTGGAACTAGCATAGCTTTATATTCTCAAGGTAAAAAAGAAGCCGTTTTACCTTTATTAAAAGATGAAAGAGTAAACTTTATTTGCCGTGCTGATTATTCTATTAATTCCCCGTTAGATAACGTAGTAAAACTTACTATTGATCAAATAGCAATTAAAAATACTTTGAGGAAAATGTCAAAGAAATATCTCGATGAATAAAGTTGTAAAACTAACTTAATTATTGTATTATTTTAATGCGCTTGGGCTATCGTCAAGCGGTAAGACAACAGACTCTGAATCTGTCATGCACTGGTTCGAATCCAGTTAGCCCAGCCATTAACTAACAATTTTACCCTGTGACTATTATTCGTTATAGGGCTTTTATTATTGATAAAATTTATTATAAAATAAAATATATTAAAAGAACAATTAAGTAAAAAACTATAAAAAAATACAATTTTTTGTTTAAAATATATTAAAGGAGGATAATTAAATGCCTGAAAACAACACCGATAAATTAATAGCCGAGCTATACACTATTAAATCTCTTATCGCTATATCTAACAAACTAAATCAACTTGCAGATCAAACGATTTTAGAACGCAATAATCTCAACACTAAAGTTTTATCTTCCCTTAAAGAAAAACAAACAAAACTCATAAAAGAAAATGAGAGATTACAAAAAAATATAATAGATGAAAAAGCTGCTCAAGATAAAGTTGAAAGTAGCAAAAAAATCCTAGAAAATGTTAAACAAATGGGTTTTGATTTTTTACATAAAAACTATCAATCTCTAAGCGTTGTTTCAACTACCGAAAACAAAATTGCTGATATTTCTAATAAATATAGAAATTTGAAAAAAATTTCAAAAAAAGAAGAAAAAATAGCTAAACAATATAATTTTTCATATTCAAGCGCAAAATTTGAAGATAAATTACATCTAGCTTTAATTCCTTTTAATTGCCACTTTTACGAATCAATATCAGATATATTACGATATAAAAAAGATAAATATTATAGTAATACTTGGAATATAGATAATGTAATACCTTATGTTAAATCAAAAGTCTCTATTTTCGATTGGTTAATTCATAAACAAGCTCTTGTTAAATTCGTTAAAAATTACAAGATTTATTTAAAATTGGAAAAACAACAATCTATACTAAATCAATATATACCTTTACTTGAAAGAATAAGTATCATTCTTAACAAAGTAATTCAAAATCACAAATTAGATAAAAATTTATTAAATGAGTTTAATTCGATTACTTCTCTTGATAATTTCAATACTTTTTCTAAAAAATTATCTAATCTAATTAATGATAATAAAGAAAAAGAAGATTTAAATGATTTTATCTACTGCGGAAATTTGTATTTTAAAAATATAAAATATTTTGATGAAAAGAAAAAATACTATGAATCAGATAAACAAATAAGTAACCAATCATCTTCATTAAAAAAGGAAATTGACGAGTTAAATTATAAAATAAAATCTAGTAAATTAGCTTCAGAAAAATTAGAGAAAAATAACGCTATTTTAAATGAATATCATAAAGAAGATGAACTATATCAAAAACAGCTCTACCATTTAAATAACAAAATTTATGATTACAACCAACAAATTATAAATATTACTAACTTACTTCAAACTAAATATGCCACTATATATAAATATCACCTAGATAAATTAGATAATTTAATTTACTATCTCGATTCTGGAGAAGCTAATGATTTAGCTTCAGCAATTAAAGCTTATAAAGACGATGAATACAGAAAGAAAGCAAGTCAAGATAGCCAAGATATTAAAAATCTTTTAGGTTCTTTAAATTCTAGTTTTAATAGAAAGATTTCTATTTTAGCCCAACTTATGAACTTAAATTTCCAAATGCTAAATAGCACTATTAAAAACAACAATTTCAATTTAGAATCAGCTTTAAAAGAATTAAATATTAACAACAACTCTAATTTACAACAAATCGCTAATAAGCTAGATTTAACTAACACTAGCTCTAAAGAGTTAGTCGATCAAATGAATTTCTATATTAGAAACAATTCAACATACGTCACTAAAAAATAATTACTTGTGGTATGTCTCATTATTTAATATTTTAAAACCGCGATAAACTTGTTCTAAAATAAAAAGCAAAGCTAATGGGTGAGTTGTAGTAAGTTTAGATAAACTTAAACTATAATTCGCCCTTTTTCTCAATAAGTTAGAAAGCCCGTTAGAACTCCCTATTACAAAAACCAAATTAGAAGATTTGTTTTTCCCTATTTCTAACTGCTTAGCAAATTCTAGAGAATCTATCTGCTTTCCATGTAAATCTATTAAAAAAAGATAATCATCATCATTTATTCTCGATAATATCTTTTTAGCTTCTTGATCCAAGCCTTTTTCAATTAATATTTTAGAAGTAGAATCAACTGAAACTTCATCAAGATATTCAACACTAGCTTTTCCATATTTACTTAACCTTTTTAAATATTCATCATAAGCCTGTTTTAAAAATGGAATATTCGCTTTAGAAAAAATATAAAAAGTCAATTTCATCTTTTTAAAAAATCTCCTCCAAAAGTCATATTTTCCATAGAAGCGCATCTAAAACTAATACGACTTGGAAATTCTCCTAGTTTATCAATTAAAACTTTTTTATATGCTTCTAATGCTAGTTCAGGAGTGTTGCATTCTTCAGAAAGATGAGCTAAAACCACTTCTTTAGTTTTATCGCCAATTAAATCAGCAAGATAACTAGCGGAAGCAATGTTATCTAAATGACCTTTATCTGAATGAATTCTCCTAATAAGATCATATGGCCTAGAAGACTCAAACAGCATTTTAGTATCATGGTTAGATTCAAAAATGTAATAAGTGCAATTTTTAATCAATTTTAAAACTCTATCTTTAATATAACCAGTGTCAGTTATATACACTAAAGATTCATCTTCATTTTCAATTAGATAACCAGCTGTATTAGTAGCATCGTGAGATAGTGGTAGAGGGGTTATTTTTAAATCTTTATAAAGATATGGCTCATAAAAAGTTAAATATTGTTCAACTTGAATATCTTGTAACAAGTCTCTATTTCTTTTTTCAATATTATTTAAACCTTTTGGTAAACAGAGATATTTACTAGGAGAAATATGTTTCATCCCAGAAGTATGATCTGAATGAGAATGAGTAAAAATTACTTTATCTATATCATCGATAGATAAGCTAGAATTAGCATCTAATCCACAACAAGATAAACAACTAGCTAAATATTTTTTGCCGATTCCAACATCAATCAATATATTAGCTAACTTTGTTCCAATATAGGTGCAATTACCTTTTGAGCCAGAAGAAATAACACAATATCTCATATTTAATTTGATTCTTCAAAACTATCATCGCTAATTACAGCTTCAAATCTCTGATATTTTTTATAAAAAGCAAAATTAATTTCACCGGGTTTTCCACCTCTATTTTTAGCTAAAATCAAACTGGTATTAGAAATATCAGGGTTGGTGTTTGGATTGACTTGCTCTTCTTGCTTAAATTGTCCTTTTTTACCTGTATCAGCAGCATCCTGATTAGAATAATAATCCGGTCTATAAATAAAGAAAATCATATCGGCATCTTGTTCAATATTACCTGAATCACGCAAGTCAGCAATAGCAGGTTTATGATTAGGTCTAAATTCAATACCTCTAGAAAGCTGACATAATAATAAAACAGGTACATTGAAATTTTTAGCCATAGCTTTAAGACCTTTAGTGATTAAACCTATTTGATATGTGACATTGCTATTTTTTTCGTTGCTGTAATTAATTAAGCCTAAATAGTCAATAACAATCAAAGAAAGGTCGTTATAACGGGATTTTAATTTTCTCGTTTTAGCAATAATATCGTTTAAATTTAAACCGGAAGAATCATCGAAAAATATCTTTTCCTGATTGATGGTATTTATCGCTTCTTGTAAAGATTGCCTATCTAAGTTCATCTTTTCAGAATCATAGTAAGAATTTTCGTCATTTGAAACTAACAAGCGGCTAATTTCATTACTCGTTAGTTTAGATTCCATAGATAAAATTCTTAAAAGTACTTCTTCGGCAGTCATTTCCATTGAAAAAATACCAACTGTTCTTCCCATTTTAGCCATTCTATGGGCGAAATTTAAAGCGAGAGCTGTTTTTCCTACTCCAGGTCTAGCAGCTAATATCATCAACTTTGAAGGTTGAAATCCACCGGTTAATTTATCTAAATCTTCATAACCAGTAGGATAACCTGTAATATAAAAATCTTTAATTTTATTTTCTTGTCTAAATTTAAAATCTTCTTGGAACTTACCAGTCAAAGACTTAAAAACATCTTTAGGATCTCTAAATTCAGAAACGCGTCTATTAGATGTTATTTTTAAAATATCCGCTTCTGCTTTAGCGATAAAACTAGAAACATCCGTAATTGATTTAGTTTGATAATTAGCTTCAATATTATGTAAAGTATCTAAAAAATTGCGCATTAAAGCTTTATCTTTAATCTGCTGAATATAAATATTTACTTCATCGATAGTAGGTTCGTAAGAAATGACTAAATCTTCAATATAAGATTTACCACCTTTAATTTTTGATAGATCTTTTTTATCAGACATATAGTCAATTAAAGAAGGTAAATCAGCGCTGCCTTTGCTGTTTCTCAATTCAATTAAATCTCTATAGATTAATTTATTATCGCTAGATTCTAAGTCTTCTTCTAATATCGGACCATAAGTTCGATAAAATATATCTCTATCTTTAATACACCCTGCTAATAATGCTTGCTCAATATTAGATGTTTCCTGACTAGGCATATTATTCTCCCTTTTCTTCTACAATTTTAACTGTGACAACTCCAATTATATCTTTGTAAATCTCTATTCTAAGTTTAGTAATACCAAAAGCGTTTAATGGATATTTATCGATAAATTTTCTCTTATCAAGCGAAATTGAATAATCTTTGCGCAATTTTTCAATAACAGCTTTTGTAGAAACTGAACCAATCATAGTTCCAGATTTTCCAACTTTAGCAGAAAACACTAAAACGATATCTTTAAGTTTCTCAACTAATTCTTGAGCTTTCTTTTTATTTTCTTCTTCTTTTAAAGCGAGCTTTTTTTGCTGGGACTTAAATTCACCCATAGCTTTATCATCTAAAAGCTTTCCATAGCCTTGAGGAATGATAAAATTGGCGCCATATCCATCACTAACTTCTTTAATTTCTCCGGCTTTACCGACATTTTTTAAATCTTTTATCATTAAAACTTTCATATTAAGTCTCCTTTCTAATCTTCTTCATCAGGGTTAGATGTATTAATAGCATCTTTTAGATATTGATCGAGAACGTGTTTTAATTGTTCAATAGCTTGTTTGACATTAATTCCAACTAATTTAGTGGCAGCGGCAGCAAAATGCCCACCACCATTTAATTTCATCATTAACAATTCACAGTTAACTTGTCCATTAGATCTTGATGAAATATAGATAGAATTACTGTCTAATCTACCAACAGCAAACGCTAATTTAGTCGATTCAATTTCCTTTAATTCATTGCAGACACTAGCTAACATAGCAGCATCGATTGTCGTATTATCATCACCAGAAGCTATCAAAATATCTCTTTGATAAATTTCGACATTTGCTAATATCTTCGATTTAATAACAAAGGCTTCATAATTTTCTTTTAGTAAATCTACAGCTTTTTTCTCATCGGCATTTAATCTAGAAAGAATAATACAAGCTTCATAAGTCAAAACTCTAGTTTTTTGTTTAAACGAAGAAGTATCAAGATAAATACCCGACAACATAATTGTAGCAATATAGCTAGGAACATCGATTTTAAACGTATATGAATCGATATATAAAGAAATCAATTCACATGTTGAAGATGACGATGAATCGATATTTTCAAAGATAACTTCTTTTACCGAATTATCTTGTTTTCTATGGTGATCGATAATAGCTATCTTGTCATATCTTTCATCGATAATTGAAGGCATGATAGATTGCTTAACTGAATTGTGATCTACCATGATAATAAGCGTATTGGCATTTTTAAGTCTAATAGCTTGTTGAGTATTGACTAAAACTCCATTAAAATAATCGTTATTTAAACTAGAACGAATAGCTTTTTCAGCACAAGATTCAACTTTTGAAGCATCGTAAGCAATATACGATTTAGTTTTTAAGCCATTACAGATACAATGAACACCTAAACAAGCTCCTATTGCATCCATATCAGCATAAACATGAGGGACGATAATTACATTGTTAGCCTGTTTAATTGTGGCCATCAACGATTTAGCATAAGTAATAATTTTAACTTTGTTATTATGTGTCTTAGATTCTGTATTTCCTCCTCCATAGAAAATCATACTTTCACCATAAGGAGCTAAAACACATTGATTTCCACCTCTAGATAAAGCGATGTTTAAAGCCGAATCAGCAAGTTCGGATAATCTTTGGAAACTAGGAAAACCATAACCAAAGCCCAAAGAGGCAGTTAAACCATAGGCCTTAAATTTTTCTGAAATAGTTGAAATAATAGAAAAGTTATCCTTTCTAAGCATTTCTAAATCTTCTCTAGTTAACAAAATCAAATAGAAATCTATCCTGATTGTTTTAACAACAATTCTAGTAGCTTTATCTTGATCGTTAGGATCTTTACTATAATAAAAATAATCGTTTACTATCTTTCTTAAAGCCGCTTCATTACTGGCTTTTGAAATTTCATCAACCGCTGGCATATCAGAATAATTATCGATATTTAAATACCCCATAACAGCTGAATTGTTTCTTTGAACCTGCAAACAAGTTTCATATGAAGTCGTATCTCTTAAAATAAACAAATTAGCTTTAGAAATAAACATCACTTCATAATAGTTATTTTCATATTGAATAGTAGGTTCTTTATCTTTAGAAGAAAGCTCTTGATTCTTACTTTTAACCATCAAATCGTTTAATACTGAAGAAAAAGTAGAAATATGAGAATCGACAATATTTAAACCTCTAGAAAGCAAAAAGTCATTAATCCATAAAACTACGCCATCAGAATTAACGACAATTAAGCCTATTTGACCAAAATCATAAGCGGCACCAATATCGTTACCGACAATATCAATGGTCTTTAAATCTGTATTATGTCTATCTCTATTAAGCAAATAAATCAAAAAATACGAAGTGAAAAAATGCAAGATGGCTAAACCAGCTAAAACGATAGTCCCAATCAAAATATATAAGTTGATAGATTCACTTGGATCTTTAGCAAGATAGTAATAACAAATTAATAAAGCGATACTAGCTCCGACTCCTAGAATCAAAAAAAGCCAAGCTATAACCTTGATTTTTCTAATCAATTTTTTCATTCTATTTTTTATTTTCTCCTAAATTAAATAATATAATATATACCAATAGTTATTATATTATAGAATTTCAGCTAATACCAAACTTAACTTATCTATTGTAAAATAAAAAAGTATATGAATTGAAAATCGGCAGATATATTAATATAATTTCTATGAGGTAAATATGCAGTTAAAAAAGAAAAAAGCTAGTTTAATTATCAGTTTTATTCAATTAGTCTTAGCGATACTAATTTTCGTTTTATATTTCGCTTCAATATTTAAAACTAGCTATCCAAACGAAAGTTTGTTTTCTAATAGTTACTACAATTTTATTTTAGATTATTTTAGAAACTTAAATTATCAAATAACATATTCGTATCTTGTTATTTTAACTTTTGTCTTACCGTTAATTTTTGCAATTTTTGGTTTATTTGGCAAATTGATTAGAACATTTAATATCCTTACGTTAATCGGTTTTAGTTTTTCAATTATCGGTTATATTGGATTAAATAGTTTCACTAGTGATTCTAATGCATTTTTAAATTTTACTAGCATGTCTACAAGCCTGTTTTCTTCTACTTTTTTAGCTGCTTTATGTGGATTTATCTTTGCGTTTATAAATTTAGAAAAATCTAAATAAGCAAATCATTAACTTACTTTAACAATTGCTGATATAATTTTTTAGTTGAAGGAAATAATTATGTGGGTAGATAAAACAACATTATTAATCGATTCAAAAGATGATCCTATCGTCGATAAAATAAAAGATACGCTAGAAAAAGTCGCTGTTTTTATTAGAAAAGATGGCGGTGATATTTCTTTTAAAGGTTATGACAAAAATACTAAAACGGTTTTTGTTCAACTTTCTGGCGCTTGTGAAGGTTGTATGCTTATCGATTCAACTATTTCAGGTGGAGTTGAAGCTATCTTGCAACAAGAAGTCGATGGCGTCAATCAAGTAAAAGTTGTCGATAGCGATTATAACATTATTGAAACACACACTTATGGCTGGTATTAATCTAGCCATTTTTTTATATAATTAAAGTAAGGAGAACTAATAATATGAGATATTTAAGATTAAATGATGGCTATCAAATTCCCGTTCTAGGTTATGGAGTCTATCAAATTTCAAATCAAGAAGTAGAAAGATGTGTCTATGATGCTATTCAAGTTGGTTATCGTCATATCGATACTGCTCAAGGATATAAAAATGAACTAGGTGTAGGTAATGGAATTAAACAATCAGGCATCAATAGAGATGAATTATTTATTACTACTAAAGTCTGGGTCGATAATTTCGGATATGAAAAAACAAAACAATCTCTAGATGAATCTTTAAAAAGACTTCAAACTAACTATATCGATTTAGTCTTAATTCACCATCCTTTTTCAGATTATTATGGAGCGTATAAAGCTTTAGAAGAATATCGAAAAGATGGAAAAATTAGATCGATAGGTGTTTCAAATTTTTCAATTGATAGACTTGTCGATATCGGTGAATTTAACTATGTTAAACCTGCTGTTAATCAAATTGAAGTAAATCCTTTTTATCAAAGGCTCGATGAAATTAAGGAAAATCAAGAATATAACAATCTTCAAGTAGAAGCCTGGGCTCCATTTATGGAAGGTCAACATGATATTTTCAATAATCCTATCTTAAAGAAAATAGCAGATAACCACAATAAAACTACCGCTCAAGTTATTCTAAATTATCTAGTAAATCTAAATTTAATTGTCCTAGCTAAAACAAGCAAAAAAGAAAGAATGATAGAAAATTTTAACGTTTTAGATTTTGATTTAACTAAAGAAGAACAACAACTTATTAGATCGTTAGATAAAAACGAATCTTCCTTTTTTTACGACAACACAAAAGAAGGTGTCTATAGAATGGAAAAAGTCATTCTTGAAAGAAGGAAAAAGTTCTAACTTTATCTGTTAAATCTTTTAAAATCCTCTACTTTTTCAATTTGTTTTTATTAAAAGCTTTAATATGTAACAACAAATTGTTGATATCAGCTGGATGAACATTGCTAATTCTACTAGCTTCCCCTATCGTTTTAGGTTTAATTATATCTAATTTCTCTCTAGCTTCTAATGATATCCCATCGAGGTTCAAAAAATCTAATTCAGAAGGAACAGGATATTCTTCGTATTCTTTCATCTTGTTCGCCTCTTTAATTTGCATTTTGATATAACCTTCATATTTAATATTAGTTTCCATTTTAAATATGAGATTTTCGTTCATATCAAAATTTGGTAAATTAGGATTTAATTTAATTAATTCCCTATAAGAGACAGGTTGTCTTTTTACTAAATTAAAATAAGAAGTGTTTGGATCGACATTAGGAAAACCTAAGGAAACGACATAGTCGTTAACTTTAGAATTATTTCCTAGGTAAATATGTTTAATTTGCTCAGTAACTTCTTCAATCTTTCTTTCGTTTTCCTGCTGATTTTGATAGCGTTCTAAACTATTTAAACCGTATTTATATCCATATTTCATCAAACGAGTATCAGCGTTATCTGAACGAGTTAACAATCTATATTCCGAACGAGATGAAAGTAATCTATATGGCTCAGAAGTTCCTTTAGTAATTAAATCATCGATCATTATACCAATATAAGCCTCATCCCTATTTAAAATAAATGGAGGCTTATTATCTAGATATAAACAAGCGTTAATTCCAGCCATTAAGCCTAAACTTGCCGCTTCTTCATAACCAGAAGTTCCTATAATTTGACCAGCTCCAAATAGACCTTTGATTTTTCTTAACATCAAAGTTTTATCAAATTGCAGCGGTTTAATCGCATCGTATTCAATCGCATATGCGTATTTAATTATCTCAGCTTTTTCTAAACCCTTTATAGAATGAACCATCATCTCTTGAACTTCTTCTGGCATGGAAGTAGAAAAACCTTGAAGGTAGATAGATTTCATTAAAATCGATTCTGGCTCTAGAAACAATTGGTGACGAGACTTATTAGCAAACCTAACTATTTTTGTTTCAATAGATGGACAATATCTTGGCCCAACTCCATTAATTAAACCTCCATACATCGAAGATTCATTTAAATGCTCATTGATAATTTTATGTGTCAATTCATTAGTGTAAGTTAAATAACATGGAAGCTGTTTTTCAAAAGGTAAAAATTCTTTAGTATCATAAGAAAAGGCCAATTTAGCTTTACTGCCATATTGAGGTTCTAATATAGAAAAATCAATTGTATCTGGGTCCAGTCTTTGCGGAGTACCAGTTTTTAATCTAAACATTTCAATACCGTGTTCTTGTAAAGACTTTGAAAGACCATGACTAGCCTTTTCACCATCAGGACCACCACTTACACAACTAGATCCACGTAAAATAGTCGATTCAAGATGAGTTCCAGTTGTCAAAATAACAGCTTTGGCTTTAATTAAACTACCATCTTCAATTTCAACACCGACAATTTGATCTTTTTGAGTAACTATCTTTTTAACTTCGTGTTCTTCTATTGTTAAATTCTCTACTTTTGATAGATAATCTTGCATCGCTTTTGGATAAAGTAGTTTATCTTCTTGAGCTCGTAAAGATTGAACTCCTGGTCCTTTAGATGCGTTTAAAATCTTCATTTGTAAATAATGCTTATCGGCTATTTTTCCCATTAAACCACCTAAAGCATCAATTTCTCTAACGACAATGCCTTTAGCTGAACCACCAATATGAGGGTTACATGGCATATTAGCAATCATCTTTTTATTTAAGCACAATAAAAGTGTTTGTTTACCCATCTTGCTAGCAGCATAGCTAGCTTCAACTCCAGCATGACCTCCACCGACAACAATTACATCATAACTATCTTGCATTATCCAACACTACCTTCCATATCCAATTTGATAAGCTGATTTAATTCTACTGCATATTCCATTGGTAATTCTTTACTAAATGGTTCAATAAAACCCATAACTATCAAATGAGTCGCATCTTTTTTAGAAAGTCCACGCGACATTAAATAATATAAAACATCTTCATCGATTTTAGAAACAGTAGCTTCGTGTTCAATATTAGATGAATCGTTTTCAACAATATTAGTAGGAATAGTATCCGAAGCTGATTTATCATCTAAAATCAAAGTGTCGCATTCAACATGAGCATGAGAATTAATTGAATTTGGTTTAATATCAACTAAACCGCGATAATTAGCAATTCCACCTTGTTTGCATATCGATTTAGAAATAATTGAGGAAGAAGTATTTTTACCGATATGAATCATTTTTGCACCAGCATCTTGAATTTGAGAATTAGAACTAACAGCAATTGAAATACAAGTTCCTTTAGAATTATCGCCTTTTAAAACACAACACGGATATTTCATATTTAAAGCAGAACCGATATTTCCATCTATCCATTCCATTAAACCATTTTCTTCACACATTGCTCTTTTAGTAACTAAATTAACGATATTATCTGACCAGTTTTGAATAGTAGAATAACGGCATTTAGCATTTTTACCAACAAAGATTTCCACAACAGCAGCATGGAGAGAATCTTTAGAATATTGAGGGGCAGTACAACCTTCAACATAATTAACTTCTCCATCATCATCAATGATAATTAGAGTTCTTTCAAACTGTCCTGATCTTTCGTTGTTAATTCTAAAATAAGATTGTAATGGCTTATCTAATTTCACACCTTTTGGAACATAGATAAAAGAACCTCCTGACCAACAAGCTCCATTTAAAGCGGCGTATTTATTATCAGTAAAAGGCACTAATTTTCCAAAATATTTTTTAAATAAATCAGGGTGAAGTTTTAAAGCAGTATCAGTATCTAAAAAAATCACGCCTTTTTCTTCAACTTCTTTAAGCATATTATGATAGACTGCTTCAGATTCATATTGAGTAGAAACACCTGCCAAAAATTCTTTTTCCGCTTGAGGGATTCCAAGTTTATCAAAAGTATCTCTAACTGTTTTAGGCACATCGTTCCAAGATTTAGATACTTTATCAGAAATCCTAGTAAAATAGGTATAGTCATCAAAATTTAAAAAATCTAAATTTGGCCCAAAATTAGGCTGATGATGTTTTATAAACTCTCGATAGCTTCTCAAACGATATTCTAACATCCAACTAGGTTCATTTTTTTGAGATGAAATCTCTTTAACAATATCTTCATTCAAACCTTTAGGAGTTTTAAAAATAGAGACATCTTCATCTTTAAATTCAAACTGTTTTCTAGTTAAATCAATATCTTCTAACTTAGTTTTATTTTCCTTCATTTTTAATTTTCTCCAACTTATCTAAAGCTTGGTTAAATCCTCTCCAGCCGATAGTAGCACAACCTATTCTAGAAGGCTGACGATTAGTATTGATAAAAGCGATAGCTTCTCCTAAAACATTTTCATCATAGCTTTCAGAATTTATCATTCTATTAAAATTATCCATGATATTTTTGGCTTCTTTAAGAGATTTTCCTTTTATTAAACAAGTCATTATCGAAGTAGAAGCAGCCGAGATTGCACAAGAATTTCCATGCCAAAAGCACTCTTTAACTATATCGTTTTCTACTAGTAGATGAATGTATATATCATCGATGCAACTTGCTGAATCCATATGGATAGTTATATATCTAGAATCGTCAATTTCTTTTTTGTTTCTAGGATGCTGATAGTGATCCATTATGATTTCTCTTAGCATCATAGGATTATCTTTAATTGAAAAAGGCATCTAAAAAATCCTTTCCATGCTTACAAGCATCAACAAATTGTTCGACATCTTCTTCATCGTTATAAAAATATAAACTCGCCCTAATTGTCGCGTCAGCCTTTAAATAATCGATCAATATCTTCGCACAGTGATTTCCAGATCTAACACAGACTCCTTTTGAATTTAATAAAGAAGCCCCATCTTGAGCAAAAACACCTTTAAAATTAAATGTTATTATTCCTGTATCAGCGTTTTTGTTATATAAAATGACATTGCTGTTATTTTCTAAACCTGCAATAATCTTTTTTCTAAGCTCCAATTCGTATTTTTCAATATTGTCCATACCTAAATCAGTTAAATATTCACACGCTTTTGCTAAACCTAAAACTCCAGCGATATTTTGAGTTCCAGCTTCAAATTTAGTCGGGGGAACTTTATAAGAAACAAGTCCACAAGTATCAAATCTTGAATTCATTCCTCCGCCAGTTAATAAAGGCGGAATCTTTTCAAGCAATTCATATTTTCCATACATGACTCCTGTTCCAGTTGGCCCTAACATTTTATGCCCAGAAAACGCTAAAAAATCAACATCCAAATCTTTAACATCAACTTTCATATGTGGAACAGATTGAGCGCCATCACATACAAAAATAGCCCCGTGTTTATGAGTTAAATTAGCAAGTGATTTAATATCGACTTTTCTACCTAAAACATTGCTAACTTGAGCTAGAGAAACAATTTTAGTTTTATTAGTAATTGTCTTTTCTAAATTTTCTAAAGTAATTTGACCATCGTTAGAAATTGGCACATATTTGATATTAACTTTCTTTAAATGTGAAATAGCAAACCAAGGTAAGATATTAGAAGCGTGTTCAGCCTCAGAAAGAATAATTTCATCTCCTTCATTTAAAAGTTCAGCTAATCCATAAGCGATGATATTTAAAGATTCGCTATCACCAGAAGTAAATACAATTTCACTAGGTTTAGCATTAATAAATTTAGCGACAGTTTCTCGCGCATTTTCATATGCAACATCAACTTGATGGGCTAAATCATAATCGCCTCTATGAGAATTAGCACACAAGCTTTCATAATAATAATCACTAGCTTTAATTACGCTATATGGCTTAAAAGAGGTCGCGGCGCTATCTAAATAGCAAAAGCGCTTATTTTGCATAGTTTTATAATTTTCAAACATCGGAAAATCGCGTCTTATCTTTTTAACATCAAACATATTAACCTCCTCTTTTATTAATAAAAGCCAGCAATTGATTTTGGATATCTACATTGTCAATTTTATAAATAAACGGTTTTAAATAACCTATTACTATTATACTAACAGCTTGTTTTCTAGTTAATCCTCTTGACATTAAATAATATAAAACATCCATACTTACTTGACCTAATGCCCCTCCATGAGAAGCTTTAATATCGTTTTCATAAATATTTAACATAGGAGAAACTTGAGCTTTAGCTAACTTAGATAAATTCGCTATTCTCCCTTCTTGTCTAGCAACTGATTTTTTACATCCTTTAATCATATCAGTAGATCCTAATAGCTTTAAATATGCTTTATCTAAACTAACTCCATTCATTTTAACTAAAGAAGTGGTATTTTTACCTGTTGCATTTAGCTTTACATCGTAAACTTTTTGACTAGATAAATAAGCTACTACACCTATTTGATAATTAGCAGATGAAAAAGAAGCTAGATTTCCCTTAATACTTAAACCAGTATCTTTTGATGAAAAATCAACAATATCAACTTCGAGATTTCCTCTTTCTTCAAGATCTATCCTACCAGTAATTTCAATATTTTTATTATTAGAATCTAAAATAACTATCTGTAGATTTAAAAAAGAATCGCTGTTGATTTTGATATCTATATTCAAATTATCATTCAAAACTAATAGATACTTCTTATTTGAAGAAATCTCTTCAGATAACTCGCTTATATTTGTGATAACTTCCATTGTTATTTCACCTTTTTAAAAGCACAACTAGCTAAAACATTAACTTTAGTTTGCTCGTGTTTTTTAATATCGATTCCATATTCACTATGGAGAAATTCATAGCCTTGTTTATCGACTTTATCAATCAAACTTGTTTCACCATCGATAGCGATTTTGCCATTTATAACAATAGCGGCTCTATTTGGTTTAATTAGCGAAAATAACCTAGCATAATGAGAAATAACTATAAAAGAAGTCCCTTTTTCTTTTTGTTTATTTACTAAATCAGCAATAAGTTTTAAAGCATCAACATCTAAACCAGAATCAATCTCATCTAACATAGCTAATTTAGGATTTAAAAGCTTCATTTGTAACATCTCATTTCGCTTTTTTTCCCCACCAGAAAAGCCTTCATTTAAATGTCTAGTATTCATATCTTCTGGCAGTTCAACTTCTTTATATCCACTTGTTAAAAGATTGTAAAATTCAAATAGAGATATTGGGCTTTCCCTATGGGAATTAAGCATTTGCTTATAAAAATCCATCACTTCAACACCTTCGACTTCCGGTGGATTTTGAAAAGCTAAAAACAATCCTAATTTTGAACGGTTATCAACTTCGAGATTTGAAATATCTTCCCCATCTAAATATATTGCACCTTTAGTAATTTTATAACGTGGATTACCCATAATTACATTTAATAAAGTCGATTTACCATGACCATTAGGACCAAGTAAAGCTAGTACATCTTTTTGATTGATTTTTAAGTTTATGCCTTTTAAAATTTCTAAGCCATCTGCTTCGGCGTGAAGATTATCTATTACAAGTTCTTTCATATTGAATTTCCTTACAATTTATATATATTAATGTAGTAGTTTTTTGAATGCAAGAAAAATGCTTACTAAAATTAAAATAAAATATTTAAATTTTATTTTTTAATTGGGTTTTACAGCAGTTTTTCAAATTTTAACACCTGTAAATCACTTAAAAATCACCTTGTGAGAGCTCAATATATTATCTTTTTGTAAAAAAAGTAGAAAGGCTAAAATTTTTTCCTTGAAAATCGCAGTCAATTAATATAATATAAATTAGTCTATATTTAAGGAGGACTAATATATGAGAAAAAGCTTAGTCACCCTCTGTATGATGTCTATCATGGCACTAAGTTTAACTTCGTGCGGTGAAGGTTACAATTATAAAGATGGGGTTATGCTTACTGTCAATGGTAAAGAATATACCACTGATGAATTATTTAATCAATTTGGTCTAAATACCTCAGCTGGGGTTAGTGCTTATTATCAAGCGGTCAACAACATTTTAATCGAAGCTAATATTGCTAAAACTGGAACTATGGATCGCGCTGTTGAAGGTAATATTGAAAACTTCCAACAAGCTGCTGAAAATGCTGCTAAATCTAACGGAACCACTACCGCTGAAGAATTAGAAAAATCTCTTGAAAGCGAAGGTGTAGATAGCCTAGATGAACTTAGAAACAAATACTATCTACAACAAAAGACTGAAAAAGCTAATAACGATTTCTATTCAGATACCCGTTATAACGAAGATTGGATTCCTGAATATATCGAACAGTTACATCCATATCATGTTAGACATATTCTCGTTAACGTTGACGCTAACACTAAATATAACGGTCAAATTTCCGATACTAACGCTAAAGATATCGCTAATGTTATAACTAGATTAGCTTCAGAAAATGAAGATTTTGGTACTATAGCTCAAGCCAAATCCGGCGATACTTCTTCAGCTACTTGGTTTGGTGAATTACAACAACCAATGTCAACTAAAACTAGCTATGTCAATGAATTTAAGCTCAACTTATACACTTATGAAGCTTACTTCAACAAATTAACAGCTGATAACAGCAATATTGATGACGATTTACTCGCTCCTAGCGATTTAAAAGTTTACGATGGAACAAGTAATACTACCGTTAAAGATGCTTATGAAGATCTTTATGATGATGGTGTTTATGGTATTCCTTATTCAGCTGCCTTAGCTATGGATTATTATTCTGAAGTTACAACCGATAATAACGGTCTTGATGTTGTTTCTAATAACGATAACAGCGTCGATTATTATCCTAGAAATATCTTCTTTAATAATTTCTTTAACAATCACGCTTTATCATTTATCTATCTAGATGAATTTTCTGATACTGCTAATAACGATGCTAACAAAGCTGAGTATTATTCAGAAGAAATCTACAATCAAGTTAATAAATCTACTAGATGGCAACCAATAAGTGAAAAGCTTAACGCCAATTTAAAAGTAATAACTGAAGATACTTCCAATACCAAACACACTTCAACCACTTCTCAAGTTGCTTCTTCTAATAAGAAAATTCTCTGCGATGAAAATGGAAATCCTATCTTAGTCGCAAGAGCTGGAACTGGTTCAGGTGATTCTGGTTATCAAGGTATCCACTTTATCACTATTATTAAAGATCCTTATTTATCCACCCAGGAAGAATTAAATGGCTATTATAATATCGATAAACCAGATACTAGCGATGCCAATTGGGAACCTGGTCAAACCTTTATCGGATATTCTTATTCTTCTAATAGTAACGATTACACCACTAAAATCAATAACTTCAAAGATGGTAGCGGTGAAGGTGGAGATTCTTCTTCATCTGTTAAAGGTCAACTCGATGCCAATTTCGATTTTAGACTCTATGAAGAAAATTTAGCTTTAGCTGAAGCTGGTAACGGCGCTAATAATATCACTGTTAAATTAAACGATGATGTTAAAACAGCTATCAACAATTACATCGAAACTACTAGAGCTAACACTCTTCTTAGCGAAACTAAAACTTGGAACGATAACTGGACCACTTTCTATGAATATCTAGCTGAATATGAAATAGGATATAAAAATAACGTCTTACCTTTATCAGCTATTCAAGCTTTCCAAAATGGTTCAAGTGCCGTTAATAGCTATGAAAGCCAGCGTGCTGGTGCTAGTAACTAAGGAGGAAATTAATTGTGAAAAAATTTAAAGCTTTTCAATTGTTATTAACTCTTAGTTTAGCTGGAGTTTTAACTTCATGTAATTCTGAGATAATCAATTTACCTTCTGATAAAGATGATCCTATCGTCGACGTTTCTAATGATTCTTCCAATCAAGTTAATACTAACGATAAAGAAACTGTCTATGATAATATCGAAGGTTCTATCGATAGAAACCAAGAACAACTAAACAAAATTTTAACCGATTTAGCTGACAGCAAATATTTAAAAGATGAATTTGCTATCACTCAAGAAGAAATTGATGAAAAAGTTCATGAAAAATTCATGGATGTTGCAAACGAATCTACTTACAATGATACCTATTCTCGTTTCCAAGAATATAACTACGCTCTAAGTTTAGTTCAACAAGGTTATCAAATTAAAACTAGCGATGGTAAAACTGATTTAGCTAGCTTACAACAAGCTAGTAATCTAGTCTTAGTTACTCCTGAATCTGAATATGAAGATGTTTTCAAATTAGATTATTCTGATTATGTCACTCGTAACTTAGTCCCTGAAATTAAAAGACAATATCTCACAGCTAGATACCTTTATGAAAATTCATATTCTTCAATTGGTACTACCGCTGCTAGAAACATTACTTTTGTAAAAATTCAAGATAGAGACGATAAACCTGGTGAAGCTAGTAAATTAGTATCTCACTTTGTCAGTTTATTAAAAGATCCTAGTGTTAGTAGTGAAGATGCCGATTTAAGAAACTTATCTAAACTTTGGAAAGGTAATTACACTAGTGAAGAAACTATCCAAGGCAAAACCTATGATAAAATCTTAAAAGAATGGAACGTTTCTAATTTAAATGATCAATTAAATGATCAATTGAAAAAAATTATCGAAGTCGATACTGATGGTTCTTTAAAGAAAGATGATAATGGAAATTACGTCTTAAAAGATAACTATCACACTGATAAAGATGTCTTAGCTGATTTTACAAATTCCAATGCTTATCCAGTTGAAAAAGGAATTTTATTAAAAACTCAAGAATTAGCTAAAACTAAAAACTACTATGAAGACACTTATTTAAATAGCGATACTATTCCTGAAATCAGCGATGATTTAAAAAATACTATCTTTGATTCTAACTATTCAACAAACAAAGATTCTGTTCAAGCTATCAATAGTTATTTAGGATCTCATAGCGATGTTAGTGATATCAATAAAGCTATCATTGATAATTCATATGTCGTAGTTAGAAAGAACGCAGATAATGAAGATGTCTTATCTAGATATGTTGTCGCTAAACGTTCACAAGTTCAAAACGATATATCTAATTATGATTCTTCCTCTAATTCATACTTCATTATTCAAATTAACACAATCGTTTCAACTTCTAGATTAGCTGTTTCTAGTTCTGATTCTGAACAAGTTAAAGCTGAAAAAAGAGATTTAGCTATGGAAGCTGCTTATAAAATGGCTGAAACAGATTCTAATAAAAATCTCGCTATCACCTGGGTCTTAACTAATAACGATATCGATTATTCTGATCCTGATTTCTACGATTATATCAAAGCTAATTATCCAGATGCTATCGATGATTAATTAAATCTCAATTAAAACTATCTTGGGTTAAACTAAGGTAGTTTTTTATATATAATAATATTGGAAAGGAATGATAAAAATGTCAAAAAACTACGAAGAAAATTGTATATTTTGTAAAATTGCACAAGGTCAAATATCATCGATTAAAGTCTATGAAGATGAAGATATCTTAGCTTTTTTAGATATTGATCCATCTTCTAAAGGTCACACTTTAGTTATTACTAAAGAACATTTTGCCAACTTTTTAATGGTCCCACGTAACTTGCTTGATAAAGCGTTTGAAGTGGCACAAAAAATCGGTCAAGCTCTAATTACTACTCTCCACGCTGAAGGTATTAATATTATTACTAATGTTAATGAAATAGCTGGTCAATCTGTCTTTCATTTCCATATTCATGTAATTCCAAGATATTCTCAAGATGGATTGAAATTAAATTTCTCACCTAAACAAATTGAAAAATTCAATTTACCTGCTTTAGCTAATCAAATTAAAACCGGCTTATAATTTCCAATCTATCATTTGACGATTTTTACTTTTTAAAAATTCATTTGTCTTTGAAAATGGTCTGGAATTAAAAAATCCACGATAACAAGATAGTGGTGAAGGATGACATGATTGTAAAATTAAATGAGTCGATTCATCTATTAACTTTTTACATTTTTGAGCTGAATTACCCCAGAGAATAAAAACTTTGGGGTTTTTATCTTGACTTAAAACACTGATAATATCGTTAAACAACATTTGATATTCAGGATAATTACATGAAAATGCTTGACCTTTTTTAACAGTTAAAATTGAATTGATAAGCAAAACACCCTGCTTGGCCCACTTAGTTAAATCGCCATCTTTAGGCGGTAAATAACCTAAATCACTTTGATATTCTTTAAAAATATTAACTAGACTAGGCGGTAAATCAATTCCTTTATTAACAGAAAAAGCTAATCCCATAGCTTGATTAGGTTCATGGTATGGATCTTGACCGACGATGATACATTTAACATTAGAAAATGGACAAAGCTTAAACGCGTTTAAAAGATCTTTTTTAGCTGGATAAATAACATCGTTTTGATAAGACAAATATATCTTATGAACAAGCTGCTTTATACTTGTTTTTCTAATTTCTGAAACGAAAAATTTTTCCCAGGTATCAATCATCTTTTTTATCCTTTTCAAATTCTTTTAAAGTTATTATTTTAGCATCGACTGGTTTAATATCTTTTTTGTATTTTGTTTCATTTTTATAATCTATCAGTATCGAATTTTTTTCAAATTTATTTGAACTAATTTCATCTACATCGTTATTTTCTACTTCTAGACTAGACGAATTAACTTTAGTGTTAGTAAAGTTAGAAATAGTAGAATTAACTGGGATTTTATCAATTATTTTGAATGGTTCTTCAATAAGTGATTCAGTTATATTTTCAAAGTTTTCAACCTTTTTAGAAAGTTCCATTCTCTTTTGAATATTTTCCAATTCATCATCGACATTTAAACTTTCTAATTCAAATGGTTCAATAGAATCTAACACTTCATAACTATGTTGTCCATATTTAGCGATAAATGAAGATTTATCGATACTTCCATTATATAAAACATCAGAAATATCTTCTTCTTGATTAGATAATAAACTTCCTTGTTTAACTAAATAAGCATCTCCATCTTCATCAAAAGAAATCAAATCATCCATATCTTTATAAGTAGTTTTACTTTCACTTGATTTAGAAATATCTGCAATTTGAGAAATATCTAAACTAGATAAATCAACTTGAATTACATCTTTATCTACGTAGGAAGAAATATTAACAAATGAGACATCGTTAGAATCTTCTTTTTTATTAGTTTGCTCAATAGAAGGAATATCATCAAGAGTAATATTGCTATTTCCACTAAGATCTTCTTTAATTGTTTCTAAAACATATGGTCGACGCGTCTTAGAAACAGGAATATATCCCTCAACAGGATTAGCGATTCCTTTATATTCAACGCCTAAACCAATTTCATCAATATAACTAGCTTTTTTATGAATACTTTCTTCTTTTTGTAAAAATGATTTAGAAGGATGAATTTCCGCAATATCACTAATATTACCAGACTGCGAATCTAAAAATGAATAATCACCTAGTACACTTAAAGCTTTAGAAGAAAGCTGATGACTATTAACATCAAGCTTAGTATTAATTTTATCTCTGTTTTTCTTTCTATAACTTACTAATACTAAATGAGATATAAATAAAATAATCAGTAATAAGATTAATGTAAAAACTAGGTAAATAACTATTTCAAGAACTAATCCGACATTCCAAATTGCACCACCAACAACTCCTAATTCAACATAATAAATATTTACAAATAAGGTGGAAAAAAGTGAAGTCAAACTTTCATTAAAATCATTAAACCAAGTGTATTTATATAAAAAAGAAAAAATGCTATCCAAAGAAGAATAATTAGTTAGATATGAAAACCTAATTAAAATAAGAACTATACTAATTAGACAATATCCAATAGAAAACACCATTCTTCCCCATGGAAATTTCTTGTTGTATTTATCTACTAATGCATCGAAAACCTCGCCGTTATTTAAACTGGTTTCTTCTTCAGAAAGAACGATATAAGGCGTTTTATTGTTAGCAAAATCAATATTGTTTGGATCGTATTTAGAAAAATTCTTAGAATTTTTTGAAATATTATCGAGTTTTTCTTTTTCCTGCTTAAATCTATATTCTTGATACATCGCTGAACGCTTTGTAAAATGAGCTATTATTGAAGCAATAACATCGATTAAAATAACTAAAAGCAAAGTCGCAGCTGAAATAATTATTATCGCTTTTGTTATTCTTAAACTAGATTCATCTCCACTAATTATAACGAAATGAGCAAAACTATTATTCCAAACAAAATCAAAAAAACTATCTAAGTTATTATATACATTAACTAGAACACCGACATTAGCCTCAGTTAAAAAATCTCTAAGATAAGTAAAACAATATAAAAAGCCAAATATACCAGATAATAAGATAACGACAAAAGAAAATATTATTCGTTTCATTTACTTTCTTTTTCCTTTGTTTGATCTTCTAAAGAAGTACTAGCTAAATAACTTATACTAGAAAAATCTTCACTAGCTATTTTTTGATAATTTTCTATTGAAATATAATTGCTTGATGAATCTAATAATTCACTATTATTCATAACTATATTAAACATAGAAAAAAGAGAATTATCTATGCAAATTGTCGAAACTTTTAATTCGCTATCCATAAAACCAGCCAATATCAAACTTATACAATTAGACTGAATTAGACAAGTATCAAAAGCATAATTTAATAATTTCATTTTAATATTGTCAATCAAGTTAAAAACATTGCTAGTATCTAACTTAGAGATCATTTCTTCTAATTGCAAAGGATGTAACATATAATTAAATCTAGTTCTATACTTATTTGAAGATTTTAAATTTATATATTGCATTTTTATTAAATCTGGATATTTAGATAAACTCAAAATTTTTTTATTTTGTAAAAAAACATTTAAAAACTCCAAAAATTCAGGAATATATTTTTTATCTAAATAACATGAATCAAAATCTATTGTTTTTAAGATATAACGAGTAAATCTATTATTTTCATAAAAAATCAAATCACATCCAACTAAAGATTTAGTTAATAACTTATACATATGAGCTAAACTTTTAGAAGAAAAATGACATTTCAAGAAAGACAACTCGTTATCAAGAGTAGCTATCAATTCGTCTGAAAAATCTTTTTTTATAGATTTTTCAATTAACAACCCCTCATATATAATTAGAGTTGTCAAGTTATCAACATATGCTATTTTAAGCCTTTTTTGCTTAGAAACCATTAAAAAAGTCTCACGCAAATTACTATCATCTAATATTAATTTTCCTTTTAAGTCTACTTGATTATGATCGTATTTATATTTCAAATTACTAACTAATAAACTAGTGAGATTTTTAATGTTAAGCATATTTTCTCCTTAAAATATTATAGCAATATAGAATGGCATTTAAAAATAGAAATATCTTGCTAGTTTATAGTATTATATTTAGGTAGCTAAATATAGAAAGGCGTTTTTTATGGATAAAATAAAATATGTTCTATTTGACTGTTGGGACACTATTGTTGAATTTAAAGAAAAATACCCTTTTGCCAGCGTTGATGCTGTATATAAACATATAATTAATAAAGATAAAATTTCTTTTGATGAAATTTGTAAATATGATTATGAATTTTTAAACGATTATTATAAAACAACCCTATTTGATGTAGATCAAACAAACATGTTTAGATATCTTTGTGAATCATTAGGCTTAAAACTTGATTGTTCATATGAGCAAGCAGGTTATGAATCCGCTATGGCTTTTGATGCCCCATTAATTCCAAACATTAAACAATTCATTTCTTTTTTAAAAGAAAATAACATCAAGTGTTCAGTTGTTTCTAATACTATTCACAATTACGAAATAACTAAAGAAATAATAACTAGAAACTTTGAAGAAAACCCTTTTGAAAAAATAATATGTTCAAGCGAATACATCGTTAAAAAACCTGATGTTAGAATATATAATCTCGCCAGTAAAATAGTTGGTATCCATAATGAAAATATAGCTTTTATTGGCGATAATTTATATACTGATATTCTCGGAGCTAACAATTCTAATATGCAAGCTTTCTTCTTCAATTGGAAAAATGCTGAAGTATCTAAAGAAATGAAAAGCAAAGTAAAATACACTGAATTTAAATCTTATTTAGATTTAATTAAAATTATGAAAGGAAGAATTTAATATGAGTTTATTAAAATATGAAAAAGAGTTTGCTTTTAATTACTCAGCTTTAGATGCTAATGATAACATCCTTCCTTCTGCTATTCTTGAAGAGATGCAAAATGCAGCTGGTGAACATGCTGATATAATGAAAATCGGATATAAAGATTTATTAAATCAAGATTTAATATGGGTCTTAGATAGAATTAAATATACGATAATTAAATCGCCATATTTAAACCCATGCAAGCTAATTACTTGGCCAATTAAAGCGAATTCCATCGAAATTAACCGTGATTTTTTATTTGTTGATAGCAATAATAATCCATTAATTAAAGCGACTTCTCGCTGGTGTATAATCAACTTTAAAACAAGAAGATTAATTAGATATAATTCCATTAATTCTGTTATTGAAGGTGAATATATCGAAGATAGAGTTTTTGATAATCCTTATACTTTCTTTAAGAAAATCGATTATAGCACTATAAATCCTGTTATTGATCAAAATGTTCACTTTTCAGATTTAGATCATAATAAACATATGAACAATACAAAATATGCCATATTAGCTATGAATTCTATTCCAAATATTGAAAATAAAAGAATAGTTAGTCTTCAGCTTAATTTCCAAAAAGAATGCATAATTAACGACAATTTAAAAACATTTGTTCAAGAATTAGAACCTAATCACTATATTGTTAGTGGATTAAAAAACAACGAAGTTTCCTCATTTATTAGCGAAATTGAGCTTGAAGACATAATATAATAATAAAAGGAGATAAATGCTTATGAGTAAAAATCAAAATAATAAAAAAACCTTCATTCAATATTTCAAAGATTTTATCCCGCATTTTAAAACTATGAAGCCTACTGATATTGTAATAGTTTGTTTAGAATATGTTTTAGCAATCGTAATGATTGTCTTGTGGATTAATTTTATCTACGATAAAGCTAACAACATCCCATTTTTAGGCGAAGGCTTATCTAGCTATGAAATTGTAATAATCGTCTTTTTAACTATTCTAATTTGTTTTGTTTTATTTCAAGCTACTTACGATTTAATTTTTAAAGACTATTCCAGAAAAAATATTTCAGAAAAAGTTATTAAAAACGGAAGAGTAATCGATATTAACTCTCCTACTAACAAAGAAGATTCTAATAAAGATAATGGAGAAAAAAATTAGTTTTTATTAAATTTAAAATCATATAAAGCTAAAACAACCGCAGTTGCTAAATTAAGAGAATCTACTTTATCAGATTGTTCTATCTTAATAGCTTGTTTATTTAAATAAGAAATATCCAAACCACTTGCCTCATTACCAAAAACTAAAGCGTAATTGTTATCGAGTGGTTTTTTAATTTCATGCATATAATTTTTAGCTTGTAACATAAAAGGAAAATATTCTTTACGATACTTATTTAAATAATCTTCAAATGAAGAAAAAAGCTCTTGTCTAATTGAAAAGCAGGCTCCCATTGATGAACGAATTGTTTTAGGATTATATCGATCACAGCTAGGAGTGATAATTGCTAAATCCAAATAGTTAAAAGCTAACATTGAACGCATTATATTGCCTAAATTTCCCATATCAGAAGGATTAACTAAAACAACATGAGGCAAATTAGGTTCTAACTCCTCTTCGTATTTATCAAAAACACCTATTATATGGTCGTTATCTTTTTCTTTTAATTTAGAAAATATATTGTCTGAAAATATTATTTTTCTATTATCAACCAATTGAAGCAATTTTAAATATCCTGAAGATGATTTAGAATTGCTACTAACATATATACATCTTAACTTATCTTTTTTATTATTTATCAATTCAAAAGTAGGAAAAAAACCTGCTGTATAAGAATAATTACAATCTTTTTTATACGCTTTAATCATAAATACAAAAATATCTTAACATTTTTATGAAAAATAAAAAACTGCTAAGATGATATATAATATTTCCTAACTTATCTAGGAAACACATATATTAGCAACTTAGCAGTTTGATTTAAGCTAAATTATTAGTCAGCGACATATGGTAATAAGGCCATAAATCTAGCGTTTTTAATAGCTTTAGCTAATTCACGTTGATGTTTGGCACAGATACCAGAGATTCTTCTAGGAGTAATCTTACCACTAGGAGAAACAAACTTCTTTAAAAGTTCGACGTTTTTATAATCGATCTTTTCATTTTTATTTTTACAGAAGTAACAAAATTTAGCAGGAGCTTTCTTCTTGTACATAATTATTCCTTTCTATTAAAACGGCAATTGATCATCGCTTGCATCGATTCCATTAGCGATATCATCACTTTCTGGAGAATCTTGAGGAATCTCATCGACGAAAGAAGAAGAGTTATCGCTACCTTTCTTCTCTAAGAATTGAACTTGTTCAGCGATAATTTCAATCACGTTAACATTGCGGTTATCTTTAGACATATATGAACGTTGATTTAAACGACCATCTACTCCAACAAGACTACCTTTTTTCATAAAACGGGCGATATTTTCAGCTGTAGCATTCCAAGCAGTAACTGGGAAAAAAGAAGCACTTCTTTCATTAGTAGTTTTACTGCGGTTATTGTTATCAACAGCTAATGTAAAAGATACTACTGAAGTACCAGATGTGGTCTTTTTTAATTCAGGATCTCTTACTAATCTACCGATTAAACAAACTCTATTCATTTTTATTTCCTTTCTAAAAGGATTTTATTCAGAAACAGTTAATAAAAATCTTAGAACGTTTGAATTGACTCTAGTGAGACGATCAAATTCTTGAACGGCTTTGTGATCACTAGTTTCGAATTGTAGTACAACATAATAACCTTTTTTGCACTTTTTGATTTCATAAGCTAAATCTTTAGTGCCGATTTCATTAACATTAGTAACTTTAGCACCATTGTCAGTGAGAATCTTTTGTAAATTAGCGTTTTCGGCTTTGATACCTTCTTCGTCTAATTCAGGTTTTAAAATGTACATGATTTCGTATTTCTTTGACATCTTACACCTCCCTTTGGTCTATCGGTCATTTGTTTAAATGACAGAGAGTCTAGTATTAAAACTATACCCGTGTAATATCTTAGTAAAATTTAGTTCAAATGTCAAAAGATTTATTTGTAGTTAAGCTCCTATAAACTACTTTCTAAAAATCCTTTTCAATAATATATAGTTATTTTATCTAATAATCTTATAAAAATTATAGGCTAGATCTTTCTAGCCTATATAAATAACTATTTACGATAGTTTTTAAAATGAGGAATATCTAGCAAACCATTTTTAAATGAATGTTCTAATTCGCCTTCAATTAATGGTAAGCAGTATTTAGTAAATTCACTAGTTAGGTTGTTACCTTCTTTAGTAATCCATTCAAGAGGTACTTTCTTTTCAATATTAGCGACATCTTGTAAGTGACAAGACTTGTATTCTACTTTATAAGGATTATCGCTTGTTCTAATAATAGTAACCATTCTATCGGTTTCACCATTTAAAGCAAATTCAACAGCTTTTCTACCGACATTTACACCTTCTTCAATATCAGTTTTAGAAGCGACTAAAGAAGCTCCTCTTTGTAAGAAGGAAAGTTCAATAGATTTAGCGTTTAATCCTAGTTTTTCATCGATTTCACTAGCTAAACTACTAGCGACACCACCTAATCTAGCATGACCGAAAGCATCGACTGCTTTAGTAGCCTTAGCTACAAAACTACCATCTTTATAAGTGATACCTTCACTAACAGCAACTAAACATCTATGTTTTTCATCCATAATTCTTTTAACGTCTTTTAAGAATTTATCCATGTCGAAACTAACTTCAGGTAGATAAATTAAATCAGGGCCATAACCAGTTAAATTAGCTAAACTACTAGCAGCAGTTAACCATCCTGCATGACGACCCATAACTTCAATAATTATTGGTCTACCTTGTGGATAAGAATAGTTATCTAAAGAAACATCAATAAATGAATTGGCAATAAATTTAGCAGAAGTGCCAAATCCAGGGGTGTGATCAGTAATAGGTAAATCATTATCGATAGTTTTTGGAATACCTATTACTCTACATGGATAGCCTACTTTGTTTAGATATTTAGAAATCTTGTTACAAGTATCCATCGAATCGTTTCCACCATTGTAGAAGAAATAATGGATATCATGTTTTTTCAAAGTCTCAAGTATTTTTTTATAATCAGTTTCATCTTCTTCAGCAGGTTTTAATTTGTAACGAATAGATCCAAAGAAAGCACCGGAAGTATATTTTAATTTTTCTAATTCTTCGACACTTTCATTAGTGACGTCAATTAAATCGTCATTAATAGCTCCACCGATACCATGATGCATCATATAGACTTTAGAAATGACATCTTTATGAGCAAAGCTTTCTAAAATTACTCCCAAAGCAGATGAGTTAATCGCTGAAGATGGTCCTCCTGATTGACCGTAAATTACATTGCCTTTTAACATTAATTTTTCCTCCTTCTATTATTATATTAAATAAATGTATATCATTTAATTATTTAAAGCTGTATATGTTAAATTTGAATAAGTTACATCAGCATTTCTTGCAGTAAATAAACCGATATAATCATATTCAGTATCGATTTTTGCTAAGTTATCTATCGAATTATACGAATATGTTTGATCGTTATAAGTAGTAGTAATAACACCATCTTTTCTCGATAGACTTAATTTAATCTTAGTTCCTGATTCAAAGCTAGATAGATTAGCTTTCTGATCTGAAGATAACTTACCATTAGATTTTGAAAAACTCGAAGTGGCACCTTTATTAAAATTAGTTGAACCACTAACAAAATAATCGCCAGTAATTGTTGTTGATAAGAATTCATCTATATACATATCATCCCTTAACATAATTCCAAAACCGACTTGATTGTTAGTAAAATCTCCACTGTTAATAGTGACATCGACACTTAAACTAAAATCTTGATCTTTATTAATCTGCTGGAAGTACATAGCAATTCCATCGCCAGCTGAACCAGAAATTTTGCCTCTGTTATTTCTAGAAACTAGATGGATATTACCTTCAACTTCTTCAATAGTAAATTCTTTTGTTCCAATTTTATCTTTACCACCGACATCACCAAAAACACTACCCTGCCAAGGAGAAGTTAAATTAGTCCAAATAGTTGATGTACTTGTTGGAGGAGTATAACTAGATTCTTCATATTCTGGACTTGGAATGTAATATGTTTTTTCATCCGGAAATGAAATATCAGTTTTTACATAATTTTTTAAAGGGATATCAGAAGTTAATAAATCACTAGCTATCAAATAACTAACAACATTAGCTCCATAGAGATTCAAATGAGTTTTATCTAAAGCATCTGGGGAAATTCTTGCGTGATATTTCATAGCTTGAGTATTATCTTTCGACCATTGATTTTTAGTAAGTTGAGTTAAATCGATAAAGGCTATATCTTTTTCACTGGCTAAATCTCTAACTGCTTGAGCATAATCTCCACCTGGATAATTAGTGTTAGTCGAAGTGACATCGTGAACAGCATTTCCTGTATAATCTCCACTTTCAGAATATCTAACAATAGGTGAAGCTAAAATCGGTGTAGCTCCTTTATCTAAAGCTAATTTTACATAGTTATAATACAAGCTATTTTGGAAAGAACCTTCATCATCAATTCCGCCATTTGGATTAGTATATCTAGCCTCTTCAGCTTTTTCATCGTTATGACCAAAGCCTATCATCAAATAATCACCGGCTTTTATACTGTTTTTTAATATCTGATAATTTTCTTCCAACAAAAACGATTTAGACGATCTTCCAGATAAAGCCAAATTGTTAACAGTAACTTTATCATTTAAGTAATTACCTATTTGAGTTCCATAACCATATCTAGGCATATAATTTTGAGGTTCATCAAATTCGCATACAGTTGAATCACCAACCATATACAAAGTAGTTTTTTCTAACTCTTGAACTGATGAATGAGATTGAGAAGAACTAGTTGAAGAAGCTAATGAAGAACTAGATGACGAACTAGAAGGTGTACTAGGATTGCATCCAGTTAGCATTAACAAAGCACATAATAATGATATTTTTTTGATTTTCATATTGAAACCCCTTACATAACATAATAATTATATAATATTTAGTATATATAGTATTTTGTGCTACAAGCACAAAATAATTAACACTAATACTTTTTTTAAAATTATGATATTATTAAAGCGCTTTAATTTAAGGAGAAAAACATGAATATTTCTAAAAAAATAGAAAACGTAAATTTAATTAATATTAGAACTTTATCTGGAATTAAAACTCGCGATAATTTAAAAATTAAGCCAAATAAACTAATACGTTCACCTAATCTTTCTAAAGCTAGTCAAAAAGATATGGAAATTCTTTTTAATCAATACAATTTAAAAACTGTAATAGATTTAAGAAACTCAAAAGAAATGGAAGAATCACCTGATTTTATCTATCCGGGAATTAATTATATTCAAAATCCGATTTTAACATTAAAGCACATGGGAATGACTCATGAAAAGCAAACAGATTTAATCCAAGGCAAAAGAGATTTTGTCAATAGAGTAAGAAATAACAACGATGATGGTACTTATCATATGTCAAATTTATATAGGAATTTTGTTAGAGATGATTTTTGTATCCAGCAATTTTCTAAATTTTTACACTTGTGTTTAGAAAATAACGATGGTGCCATTTTATATCATTGTTCTGTTGGTAAAGATAGAGCAGGTATAGCGACTTACCTTCTTTTAAACTTACTTAACGTCGATAAAAAAGATATTTTTGAAGATTATTTATCAACTAACTCATATATAAAAAAATCTAATCAAAAAGAAGCGGAAATTCTCGCTCAAAATCAAGTTGATCCTGAAAATTTCAAACGCGTATTTTTCAATTTATACGAAGTTAGAGAACAATATTTAAATTCTTTTGAAGATGAAATAATTCAAAAATATGATAGTTTTGATAACTTTATCAAAATAGGATTAAAATTTAATTTAAATGAAATTGACAGATTAAAAGAAATTTATTTAGATTAATTCTAACGCCATCATAATTCCAAAACCGATCATAAATGACCATAGTCCATAATGGACATAATTTCCTCTTCTTGAATCAGGAAGAAGTTCATCGATAGTAACATAAAACATCGCTCCAGCCGCAACAGCTAGTAAAAATGGTTCAGTCATAGAAAATCCAGAAGCGATGAAAATAGCTATAATTCCAAATATAGGTTCTACTATTCCTGAAAAAGAACCTAGTAGAAATGCTTTAGGTTTACTTAATCCATCATCTAATAAAGGTATACTAACGGCAGCTCCTTCTGGAAAATTTTGAATAGAAATTCCTATAGCTAATGCTAATGCTGAAGTCATAGCACTATCTAACGCCTCTCCTTGCAAGTTAAATAAACTACCACACGCTAAACCGATTGCTAAACCTTCAGGAATATTATGAATAGTTACTGCAAACATAAATTTAGTATGACGAGATAATTTGCTGGTTTGAATTCCTTCTTCTTGTTTACTACTAATGTGAAAATGCGGAATCAACTTATCAAATAAATATAAAATCAATCCTCCTAATAAAAAGCTTCCTACAACAACTAAACTAGAAAGATTGCCATAATTTTCTTTTGCTTGATTAACTGAAGGAATTATTAAACCAAACACTGAAGCTGATATCATAATTCCACTAGCTAAACCAGTAATAATATTATTTAATTTATCGGAAAAATTCTTTTTAAATAAAAAGACTAAACTAGAACCTAAGGTGGTAGCAGCAAATATAATACTTAGACAAATAATAGATATTAAAATCGGATTCATATTCATAAAAATTTCCCAACCTAATATAAAATATACCAATTCAAAATCACTTTCAATCTCAAGATTAAAAATTAGTTATTTTTATAAAAATTTAATAACGATATGTTTTTTTGTTAATTATCTAACTTACCTTCTAAGAAAAATTCGTAATTAAATAACGTTTGATTTGGACTGTCTTTTGGATAACAATAAGCTAAAGTTAATCTATCGTATTTGAAAGCTCTATATGAATAAACTACATTTTCATAAGTAAAGTCAGGATAATTAGTTAAGTCATTTAATTCGATATAACCTCTTGCTAATAATAATTCAGATAAAGAACGATATGTCGAATCAACTGGCTTACTTCCTTTAGATAATATAGTTTCACTTCCAGCTTCAAATCCATATATGTTAGGAATACCATCTTGAAGACTGTTATAACATTCATATTGATTAGTCGTTTCAACTTTATAGACAATATCATTTGTATCAACATATATTCTATGTTTATGATGACATTCAAAATAAACTTTATAATCATCTGAAAGTCCTTGATATATATATTGGATATCAAGATATTTAGTATTGACTCTTCTTCCGACAACCATACCTAGATTATATATACCATTAGTAAGATTAATAGCTTCATTAACTAAGCTAGTTTCAATCTTTTTAGGCTGGCAAGAAGTTAGACTTAATAAAGGTAAACACATCAAAATTAACAGCTTTTTCATAATCATTTTCCTTTACACGTATTGGATAAAAAATCCAAGCAAGTAATCACTTTTATAAAATCCTAAAAAGAAATTATCTTTATAGTTATCACTATAAAAGCAACATGCCCACAATCCCCAATATCCATCTAAATTAGAGTCTGGCAAATATAAATCATCATATCCAGAAAGTATATTGGAATAAAAATATGTAAAAGTTTTACTATTAATATATTCATAAAACTTATCGTTATTTGATGTACCTATTTGCCATTCAAATATAGATGAATCAGTATCGTAAGTTAAAAATCTATATAACTTATTTTCATTATTAAAATAATAGTAATTTAAATCGTCTTTAGATCTAAACATCTTATATGAAACATAGTCTTCTAACTCGTAATTAGTATCTTTGGATATTTTATCAAAAGCTTCTTCATCACCTATTTTATATTCTTGATTAGTTACATTATCTTGAATATAATAAAATTCATCTAAGTAATTTGATTTACAAGAAGTTAATAAAAATAAAGATGATAAACATAAATTCATAATCAATTTAAATTTAGGTTTCATAATAAGTCACTTTTATATTAATAATAGTTTAACTTCAACTATCTAACTTTATTATATCGCGGCCATAAAAATAGTCAACATCAATTTGACGTTGACAAAAATAAACGCACATAAAAGAGCTATTTAATTATCTAAATAGCCCTCTATTTTACTTGATTTAAATTAACTTATTAGAAATCAATTTTAACTTTACAAACGACTTTTTCAACTAATTCATCATTAACTTTAATACAAGGTTGATGTAAGTCATTTGGGAAAACTAACGCGAAGAAATTAGCGCGTAAATTGATTATTCCATCGACCTTACCAGTATAGTTAGTACGATCTTTTTCAACATTATATGGAGTAGCGACTAAGCCAGGTTTTCTAATATCGACATATCCGATAGCTTCTTCACCTTTAACAACTAATTGAATATCTAAATAGTTGTTATGGCCTTCAATTTTAGCATCTTCAAAATTTTTAGCGACATATGAAGAACGATTGATATAAACATTATCACCATCAACAACTGTTTTACCAGCTGGAAGAGCAAGTAAGTCGTGAGATTTTAAATACTTAAATGCTGTTTGTAAGTTTTTAGAATAAGAATATTCTTCTAATTTGACGTCTTCGAGATTTTCAATAACCATAATTTTTACTCCTTTATTATTTTATAACATCTCCTAATTTAATATGGCAATAATCAATTAAATCTTGGCTTGATAAACTTATTTGTAAACCTCTTAGTCCACCTGAAACATAGACTTTTTCTATATCTTTAAGACTTGTATTTGCAAAAGTTGGAAATTTCTTTTTCATACCTATAGGTGAACATCCCCCTCTAAGATATCCAGTTAAACCTTCTAATTTAGCTAAATGCAAAGGCTCAACTTTTTTATTTAAAGATAACTTAGCAAGCTTTTTTAAATCGATTTCTTTATCTACAGGCAATAAGCAAACTAAATATGAAGTTTTATCGCCTATTAATACGATAGTTTTATATACATATTTAGGATCTTGATTTAATTTATTGACGACACTTATTCCTGAAAGATCGTTTTCATCATATTCATATTGATAACAAGAATAAGGAATCTTAGCTTGATCAAGAAGTCTACAAACATTAGTTTTAAGCATTATTGATAATCAGCAATATTAGTTAAACTCAACAAATATTTAGTTTGTTCTTCGCTTAAATGACCTCTGGAAAGCTTATAAGCAGCTAGTAAAGGTAGATAATCGTTAACCACTTGCTTAGCGATATCAGAATGTTTGATATAGAGTTTTAAATATAACTCAGCCATATCTTTTTTATCTTCAAGCATGAAGTTTAAATAAGTTAAAGCAACATCAGCTTCTGGTTGACCTTTTCTAGCGTGAGCCCAGTCTAAGATATACCATTTATTATCAGAAGTAACGACGATATTTGATAAGTTGTAGTCTAATTGAACTAACTTGCTATCTCTATTAAAGGAATCTAATCTTAAATGAAGTTCATATCTGCTACTAGCGGAAACTTCACCTTTTAAAGTATTAATTCTTTCACCTAACAAATTGTGGACAGTTTGAAGTTTACTAGCAGTAATTGAATGCATCTTAATTTGAAGTAAGACAAACTTATCCATATATTCTTTTAATTTGGAAGGTTCTTCTTCAATTAACTGGTCTAAAGTTTTACCTTCAATATATTTAGAAGCGATACACCAATCATCACCTATTTTAAATACTTCTTCAACAGAAGGAATCAAAATTTCATTTAATTCTTCTACTCTTGATTGGATTGTAGCTTCTTGTAAAACATCGGATTTAGGAACCATAGTATGGTTAAAAACCTTAATTAAATATTGATTATCCTCCGAACGATAGATAACTTTGTTAGTTCTTTCAAGTAGCTTTTGACCGATATTCATTTTTTAGTCCTCCTTATATCCATAATAAGCTTCTAAGTATATCTTCTTAATTTCTTCTACTAATGGATAACGAGGGTTAGTTCCAGTACATTGATCGTTAAAGGCTGCTAATGACATTTCATCTAATTTAGATAAAAATTCTTCTTCGTTAATTCCATATTCTTTAATAGAACTTGGAACTTTAACATCAGCTTTTAATTCTTCAATCTTTTTAATTAAATTATCAAAAACTTCCTTATCAGATTTTCCAACTACACCTAAACTTCTAGCAACTTTAACATATTTTTCAAATGCTGAAGGATAAGCGTATTGAGGGAAAGTACCCATCTTAGTAGGATTATCAGAAGCGTTAAATTTCATGACAGGGATAAGCATCATACAGACACATAAACCATGTGGGATATGGAAATAAGCACCTAATTTATGTCCAGTAGAGTGAACGATACCTAAGAAAGCATTAGCAAAAGCAATACCAGCTAAAGAGGAAGCGTAAGCCATTTCTTCTCTAGCTTCAGGATCGCTAGCGCCATTTTTATAAGCTCTAGGTAGATATTTAAAGACTAATTCGAGAGATTTTAATGCATATGCATCAGTATAATCAGAAGCCATCATACTAACTAAAGCTTCCATAGCGTGAGTTAAAACATCAACACCAGATGCACAAGTTAATCCTTTAGGGATATTCATCATTAAATCAGCATCGACAATAGCCATATTAGGCATTAACGCATAATCGGTAATAGGATATTTAGTTCCATCTTTTTCATCGGTAATAACAGCAAATGGAGTAGCTTCTGAACCAGTACCAGCAGTAGTAGGAACAGCGACAAACATAGCTTTACTACCCATATCTGGGAATTGATAAACTCTTTTTCTAATATCCATAAAATCAATAGCCATCTTAGCAAAATCAGCCTCAGGATGTTCATACATAACCCACATGATTTTTGCAGCATCCATAGGTGAACCACCACCGACAGCAATAATGCAATCTGGCTTAAAGACTTCCATTTGATGAGCACCTTCTTTAGCACAAGCTAAAGTAGGATCTGGGCTAACATCAGAAAAAACAGTATAGGTTAATCCCATCTCTTCTAATTCATTAGTAACGCATTTAATAAAGCCAGAATCATTTAAGAAATGATCAGTAACAACGAAGACTTTATTTTTATGATAGACATCTTTAATTTCTCTTAAAGCGAATTTTAAACAACCGCGCTTAAAATATAATTCATGTGGAAGTTTCAACCACAACATGTTTTCTCTCCTTTCAGCAATGTGCTTTCTATTTAGCAAATTATAAATACCGACGTTATCAGAAACAGAGTTTCCACCCCATGATCCACATCCTAAAGTTAAAGATGGGGTTAACATAAAGTTGTAGATATCGCCGATACCACCTTGGCTAGAAGGAGTATTTACTAAAATACGACAAGTCTTCATAGTATGGGCAAATAAATCGATCTTATCTTGTTGAGTATCTTCGTGAAGATAAACGCTAGCAGTATGACCATAGCCACCTTGTCTAATTAAATCTTCAGCCATCTTAACAGCTTGTTCAAAATCATCAGCTTTATACATAGCTAAAACTGGTGAAAGCTTTTCATGAGCAAATTCTTCTTTAAAATCAGTCTCTTTAACTTCACCGATTAATACTTTTCTATCTTCTGGAATTTCTAATCCAGCCATTTTAGCGATAGTAGTAGCTTTTTGCCCAACGATTTTGCTATTTAAAGAACCATTAATTAAAATAGTATGTCTAACAGCATCCATATCTTTTCTAGGAATGATATAGCCACCATATTCAACAAGTAAATTTTTAAATTCATCATAGACGTCTTTTAAAACGATAACTGATTGTTCAGAAGCGCAAATCATACCATTATCGAAAGATTTAGAATGAATAACACTAGCAGCAGCTAATTTTAAATTAGCAGTAGAATCGATAACTGCAGGAGTATTACCTGGACCAACACCAACAGCAGGTTTTCCAGAAGAGTAAGCTGCTTTAACCATACCTGGACCACCAGTAGCTAAAACAGTATCACACGATTTCATTAACAAAGCGGATAAATTAACACTAGGTTCATCAATCCAACCGATGATATCTTTTGGTGCACCAGCTTTAACAGCGGCATCTAAAACAATTTTAGCTGCCTCAATAGTGGATTTTCTCGCTCTTGGATGAGGTGAAAAAATACAACCATTTCTAGTTTTTAAACAAATTAAAGCTTTAAAAATAGCAGTGGAAGTAGGATTGGTAGTAGGAACGATACAAGCGATAATTCCTATAGGTTCATAGATTTCATAATAACCCATGGATTTATTTTCATTGACCTTTCCACAAGTTTTAGCATCTTTATATTTGTTATAGATATATTCAGCAGCATAGTGATTTTTAATAACCTTGTCTTCCATTACACCCATACCAGTTTCATTAACTGCCATTTGAGCAAGAGGAATTCTCATGCTATTAGCAGCTAAAGCTGCTTGATAAAAGATTTCATCGACTTTTTCTTGAGGAAAATTTGCAAATTCCTCTTGAGCCTTTCTAACTCTTGAAATTAGTTCTTGAAGGCTTTTTTCGTCGTTTACAACTAATTGTTCTTCAGACATTATATTATTCTCCTTTATAAAATATTTCCTTCTCAAAAAAGATTATATAATAAAATTATATAAAATACTTAATATATATTAAAAATGCATATTAAAACAGTCTTATTAACTTAACTTTAAAATTGAAAATAAAGACTATTTTTACCTTAAATACTATGCAGCTGATAGATCAAATTGATAAGCGATTGATTTAGATAATATCTTAGCGCCTGAAGAATTAGTTTCAGAAACGTTTTCATAATAAAACTGTAAAAAACTATCAGTTTTAGTATTGTTAGAAATATCCTGATAAGAAAATTCTCCATAAGAACATCTATATGTGTATATTAAATTATCTTGCTTTATTTGCATAGTAATATACCAGTTATTAGCTTGCATAATATAGCTAAAAGAATAGTTACTTACTAAATCAGGGTCGGTTTGTTTATTTTCTTGATAATAAGCGAATTTAGCTAAGAAATTATCCTTATATAACTGCTGAGCTTTCGAATTATACTCATCGATAATTCCATATTGTTTATCGTATTCTTCTTTAGATAAATTGTAATTAGAATCAATTACATAACCGCTGCGATAATGTTCCATCTTATAGGTAAAATTTGGATCTGTTCCCTCTTTTTGATAATCGATAACATCATCAGTTTTATAGCTAGTTAAATCATCTTCACTGCTTTTTTTAGCTAGAAAAACTTGCAATCTTACCCTTGCTCCATCAGCGTTGCGGAAATATCTATATTTATAAGAATTTTCTTCATCGTATAATAAGACGTTATTCTCATTAGCTTTTTCAATATAACTTGATTCAGCTCCTGCTAATAAAACCAATTTATCTTGATTAGTAAATTCCTTAATTACTAAATCTTCGCTAAATGTCCCAGTTTTATTTTTAAAATTATCAAACATAGAACATGAACTTGTAAATAATACTATAGTTAATAATCCTAAAGACAAAATTTTCTTTTTCATAACGATATATTTATAACATTATTTTTAAATTAATTCTATATAAATAACTTAGTATGTCTTATTTAAATAAACTTAAAATAAGATCTTTGTATCAACCTAAAATTGGCCTTCTATTAATTATATACGCTACAATATAACTAGAAAGAAAAATTGTATAAAATGATTACTTTAAAAAATAAATTAATAAATTTTAAAAAAATCTTGTTTAGCTTACCTATCTTACTAGTATGTCTATTAGTCTTGCCTCTTTCAAGCTGTCAAGATAGACAAATTGAATTTTATTCAGGAAGCTGGGAAACTAACAATATAGTAATTGTAGATACACCTATTAAGAAATTCATCATGACACTTGAATATATCGGCGGAGATTATTATTCACATAACCATGAAGAAAACGTTTTTAGATATATCTATATTGATGAGCAAGCATATTTATTTTCTTTCAATCTAGATGGTGAAATTTATTACCCTGTTTCTTCAACATACTATAGAAAAAAAGTATATGGTACTGGTTTTTCCTATAAAGGATATGAAGTTTATATTAGTGGAGTATTAAAACAAGGTAAAGACTACACTTATTTTGAAGGCAGCTTAATGTACTATGTTGAATTAGAAGATGGAGCCTATTTTACACCTAATACATCTCAAGATATCATCTTAAAGGAAGTTAAGTGAAAATTAAAATACCCCTTCCTAACTTATTTAGAAAGAGGTATATAAACTTTATTGTAGTTTTAAATTTAAATAAATCGCTATTTGATTTTATTGAGGTTGCTTTCCAATATAAGCTAAGATACCACCATCGACATATAAGATGTGTCCATTAACAAAGTTAGAAGCATCACTAGCTAAGAAAATAGCAGGTCCTTGTAAATCTTCAGGAGTTCCCCATCTATTAGCAGGAGTTTTAGAAACAATGAAAGCATCAAATGGATGTCTAGAACCATCAGCTTGTCTTTCTCTTAATGGAGCTGTTTGAGGAGTAGCAATATAACCAGGACCAATTCCGTTACATTGAATGTTATATTGACCATATTCAGAACAGATATTTCTAGTTAACATCTTTAATCCACCTTTAGCAGCAGCATAAGCAGAGACAGTTTCTCTACCTAATTCAGACATCATAGAGCAGATGTTGATAATTTTACCATGACCTTGTTTAATCATAGAAGGAATAACAGCTTTTGAACAAATAAATGGTCCAACTAAATCGATATCGATAACTTGTCTAAAATCTTCACAAGACATATCGACCATAGGAATTCTTTTAATAATTCCAGCGTTGTTAACTAAAATATCGATATGGCCGTATTTTTCAATAACAGCATCGACAAATTCTTTAACTTCATTTTCTTTAGTAACATCACAAACTTTACCAAAAGCTTCAATACCTAATTCTTTATAAGAATTGATACCTTGTTCTAATTTTTCTTGGTTTCTATCATTGAAAGCAATTTTAGCACCCATTTTAGCTAAAGCGCTAGCAATACCAAAACCAATTCCGTAAGTGGCTCCAGTAACCCAGGCGACTTTACCTTCAAGAGAAAACATATTTTTGTCCATTAAATGACCTCCTTGTATACTTTATTATTTTAACATAACTTATAAGATATAAGTTAAAAAATAGAAAGTTAATTTACTTTAAATAACCTAGCGGCTATCTTTAAATTTGCAATTTCAATTTTTCTTCTTTCCCCTAAATTAAATTCAATATTTAAACTTCCATAAACTAAGCTTAATTGTTTATCTTGTAACGATATTTTTTTGGATAACTTAACGATTTTTTCAATTTCAAATTTTCCTTTTAAATCACCGCTTTTAGTTCTAAATATCAAGCTTTCTTTTTCCTTGATATCTAAGATAGATAGAATGTCATTTTCAAATTCCAAATTAGAAATGTCATAAATAACATTGTCAATTGAAATCATATTTACGTTAGATATATTGCCTAAAGAAAAGGAAAACGAAACTAAATGTGAAGCTTGAATTCCAGAGTAAGTTAAAGATAAAAGTTCGATTTTTGATGCTAGTTTTCCATAGACTAAAGTTTTAAATGCATAGGAATCTATATTGAAAAAAATCGGTAAATCGCCTAGTTTTATATAGCCCTCCAAATCTAAATTAAACTGTTTTTTAACTAAGAATTCTTTTAATTGAACGCTTTTTTCATTGGAAAAACTTCGACTTGTTAACAACTTAAAATCGAAGCTAGTTTCAATATCGTTGAATTTATTAATAGCGCCTATAATTTGATTTGAAAATTCATCATCGATAAATCTCATTGATAAATTTCTTTTTAAATCGAGGTGAATTTGATTTTTATCAATGCTAAACTTCTTTTTAAAAACATTTAATATACTTGAAAAATACGACTGAATTTCCCCAGTTGAAAGATTAGTCAAAGCGACTTCAAAGATTAAATAGCGCTTGTAAATATATAGAAAAAAATTGATTGAATATTTAGAGTTAGAAAGATAGTAATCTACATACTTCAAATTTGAAAAATCAAATTGAGCAATCACGTTGTTTTTATCCATATTTAAATTATAACAAGATAGGACAAATATTAAAAATTTTAATTTATATTATATCCTTATCTTAGATAAAAAGTGCTATATTAAAACATGTAGTTAGGAGAAAGAAAATGTATATTAAACCGTGTAAAATAACTTTGATAACTGGCTTTTTAGGCGCTGGTAAAACAACGTTAGTAAATCATATTTTAAAACATAATAACGGCAAAAAATTCGCTGTTTTAGTTAACGATATAGGAAAAGTAAATATCGATGAAACTTTAATAGATAAACAAGGTATAGCTAGCTTAAAAAATCAAAATCTAGTTTCTTTAACTAACGGGTGTATTTGCTGCACTTTAAAAAATGAACTTATTGATCAAATTTTTGAACTGATTAAGCCTCAAATTTTTGATTCTATTTTAATAGAAGCTTCTGGAATTTGTGAACCTGTTCCAATCATTCAAAATATCTGTTTTTCTTCTGAGCAATTTAAAGACCAATTCAATCAAAAATTATGGGAATTAGATTCAGTTATTTGTGTAGTAGATGCTTTACGTTTGCATAGTGAATTTAATAACGGCAAAGATCTTCTTACTAAAGAATATAAAAAAGACGATATAGGAACCTTATTAAAAGAACAACTAGAATTGTGCCAAACTTTGATTTTAAATAAATTCAGCGATGTTAAATCAAGGCAAGATCAATATGAAATATATCAAGCTTTGTATCAACTTCAACCTGGCATTCAAATTATTTTAACCGATCATTGTCAAGTTGATGTTAACGATATTCTCGATAAATCGTCATTTGTTTTTGAAAGAGCTAAACTGACTGATTCTTGGAAAGAAGAATTAGAAAAAGAAGAGGAAGAAAACAAAGACCCTGAAATTTTAGAATACAACATTCAAACATTTACCTATCAAACTAAAAAGCCATTCAATTTAGATAAATTTAAAGATTTCGTTTTTAATAATCCTCTTATGGATTCAATTCTTCGCTCTAAAGGTCTATGTTATTTTTCTTGCGATTATGAAAATGCCTTTATTTTTGAACAAGTTGGTCAATCTCGTTCCATCCAACCTTTTGCTAAATGGGTCGGATCAACTAATAACGAAAATATAGCTTCAATATTAAAACAAAATCCTCAACTTAGAAAAACTTGGGATCCTATCTATCAAGATAGAAAGCAAGAAATAGTTTTTATCGGTCAAAATCTACAGAAAGATAAACTAAAAGAAACGCTTGATAATTGTCTAGATAACTAATATTTTTATTACATATTTCTCAAAATATTTTATAATTATATTATAAGAAAGGACTAAAACTTATGAGCTATATTATTACGATTAGTCGTCAGTATGGTTCTGGAGGCCATTACATAGGCCAAGAACTAGCTAAAAAATTAAATATTGGTTTTTATGACAACAAACTTCTTGAAAAAGTAGCGGCTGATTCTGGACTATGCATCGATTTTATTAAATCTAACGACGAGAAAAAAGATTCTATCTTCTCATTTTTAGGCCTACCAGAAGGAACTAACTATCTAACTGCTAGTCAGCGTGTTTCATTAGCTCAGTTTGAAACTATTGAAAAAATCGCTCAATCTGGTGAATCATGTGTAATCATTGGAAGATGTGCTGACTATGTATTAAGAAACTATAAAAACTTAATCAGTATATTTATTTATGCTCCTATAGAAGAAAGGGTTAAAAGAGCGACTACTTACTATGATTTACAAGGTAAAAAACCTGAAGATGTCATTAAGAAAATAGATAAGAAACGCGCTAATTACTACAACTATTTCACTAATAGATCTTGGAGTAGTGCTGAAACTTACGATCTATGTCTAAATTCCTCTATCGGTATTGAAAAATCAGTTGACGTTATTATTGAATACGCTAAAATCCGTTTAGGAAAATTATAAATTCACTCATAAATCTAGGTTAATTCCTAGATTTTTTGATTTTCATAAATTTTTAAACTCCTAACAAATATTTATTAAAAACTTAGGTTAGTAAACTCTATTTTCAATTTAAGATAATATCAGTTTTAATTTTTTATCCACAATAAAACGAGGTTCAAACGAACCTCATTTTATTTTCTAAATGATTTAATTAGTCTTTATTAACAGTAGCATCATAGATAGAATTGACAGCATCAGCTAAATGAGCATCAAATTCATCTTGAGTTTGTTGATATCTTAAATCTTCTAATAAAGCTCTGGAGAAAGAAGCAATTAAACCTGGGCATTTTTTTAACAATTTATTAGCTTCATCTCTAGAATAACCACCAGATAAAGCGACTATTCTAACAACATGTGGATTATCTAATAAATCATCCCATAAATGTGGATTTGCTGGGATAGAAATCTTAATCATGATTTTAACACCTTCAGGAAGTTCGTTAATCTTCTTAACGAATAAATCGTGAAGTAATTTTTCAGATTTTTCTCTATCAGGAGCAGTAATAGTAGTTTCAGGTTCTAAGATAGGGACTAAACCATGAGAGACAATTTGCATACCTAATTCAAATTGTTGATTGACGATAGCCTCGATACCTTTTTCATTATAAGAATCGATAACTGAACGCATCTTAGTACCAAAAACGCCATGGGAAACAGCTTTTTCTAAAGTGGCATCTAAATTAGGAATATCTTTCATTAATCTAACACCATCTTTAGCTTCAGCTAAACCTTTATCGATTTTTAAGAAAGGCACGACGTGTTTATTTTCCCAAAGATATTCTGCACTACCTTTACCTTCGATAGTAGAATCCATAGTTTTTTCAAAAAGAATAGCACCTAAGATTTTATCGGAAGTAAATTCTTTAGAAGTAATAACTCTAGCTCTCATTTCATGAATAAGGGCAAACATTTTTTCTTCATCGTGTTTCCCATCAACTGTATACATGCTTTCATCAACACCATAGCCTTTTAAAGCTTTAGGAGTAGAACCTCCTGATTGATCCAAAGCAGCGATAAATCCTTTTCCAGATTTAGCTTGTTTTAACATCTCTTCATTAATTTTTTTCATTAGAAATATTTTCCTCCTTTTTCTATGATACCACTTACATTGTAAAAATAGTAAAAAAATTTACTATTTTACAACATTTTGCTGCTGTTATTTGTCTTGTATACTTTAAAAATAAATAATGTTATCAAAATTATAAAAACTAAAAACTCCACTAATATAAGCTAGTGAAGTTTTTAATAACAATAACTACTTTTTATTCAACTTTTGTTAAACCGATGAAGTAAATTACTCCTTCGCCTTTAGTACCTTTTTTAATAGTATGATTACCAGCAGGTAAATTATTTAAAGTAAACACGTGAGTTGTTTGATCGACATCATATTCTGTACCATCAACAACAACTGTTTTGGCAGCTCCACCAATATGCATCAATAAATTCATTGGTTCACTAGTAGTAAATGAAATTGTTTCGCCACTATTAAGTTTTAAACCATTCCCATATGTATGTCCGTCAATAGTTGTTCCAGAATCACTCTTTACACTTCCTTGTAATAAACTAAAGTTTTCATCGCCTTTAGCTTTAATCACATCTTCTGTAAAGGTAATTGAAACATCCGCTTCAATAGGAGTTGATGGATTATCATCTTCACCTGTATCTGGGTCATCAGGATCAGTTCCTGGATCTGGATCAGGATTAACTTCTCCGCTTCCTCCTTCCCCATTAATAACTGCATTATTTTCTGAAGATAAACCATAACCTTCTAATGAAGAATCATAAGCTTTTAAGGCAGCTTTTAATTCAGGATCTACTGCATAAGAAGTATCATCTACTGAATTATCAAATATCCATTTGAAATCTCCACCTTCTAATCTACCAGCATAACTTATAACTTCATTTTTAGCAGCTTCAGGAGTTTGTTGAGGATTATAATCATAAAAATCCGCTTTAGTATCAAATCCATTATATGTAGCCCCACCCTGTTTAGCTTTAACGTTACTAGGGACTTCATCATTTCTATTTTCAACTACATAAGCATCAAATTCCACATTGTTAGTTGAAGAATATGGAACAAAGGTTCCACCTTCAACAATAGCGTTATTATAAGCTTTAATAACACCACCATCCTCTTTAGAGAATGTACCTTCACCATCACCAGAAATATCGCTTCCTTGCATAGAAGTTAACATTGGATATTTAGTATTTCTAAAGTAATTTGTTTCAGAGAATATGGATGAACCCATAGTAGAACCAATACCATATTTAGCTACACCATCAAAGTAATTGTTATAAACGTGAGTAGTATATGCTCTTACACGTGGATGACGTGAATCTGAATGGTCAAACCAGTTATGGTGATATGTGGCTACCATTTTATCTTCACCTTCTTTTTTCATGCCTAACAAACAAGATTTACCAGCATCCCAGAAATGGTTATAAGAATGGGTAATATGGTCAGTACCTTTAGAATCAACATTACCATCGCCTTTAGCTTGGTCAGCATCTGAACCAGCATCGCCATAGAAAAGATCGTTATTATGTGCCCAAACATAATCGTTATCTTGTTGGAAGCTAATAGAATCACCTTCATCTGAATTGCAATTCATAAAGCCCAAGTTTCTAACTTCAACATCAATACCACCTTTAACTCTAATACCAAAGCCATTACAAGTAGCGTCATTTCCAACACCTTCAATTGTAATTCCAGCTGTATATTTATTAGATAAATCTAAAGCTAAATCGCCTTTATTAAAACTACTACCAGTGGTAACATTACCGATAATTCTTACACATAATGGGCGCTTATCGCTACCTTTTTTAAACGCAGTAATAATATTTTGAATTCCGGTAAAAGTCTTTAAAGACTTATCTTGTTGAACTTGTAAAGAAACACTTTCCTTATTTTCGTCAGTAACATAAATAACTACCGCATTATCTTTTAAAGTACCTTCTAATGTATAAGCTCCTGGACAATGATTATTAATAAAAGCGTAACCTTCTCTAACTTGAGCAGTTACTTTAATATGGTTAGCCAAACCATTAACTTGTTCAACTTCATTGTTATTTGAATCCACAGCGACAAGTTTGACTGAATAATTAGCAGGTTTTAATCCTAAAATATCAACTCTATAATTAGATGGATATTTTCTAATTAACATACCATCAACTTTAATATATTCACTTCCACCATCTATTTTGTAATATGCATTGTACTTAGTGTAATTTTCAAATTGATTGAAAATAACTGTGATAGATTCTTGATTACCAGTAGCACGAACTATTTCAATTTCACCTTCAGTTACAACAGGAACATCACTACTAGTTGATGAAGATTCTTCGTCTTCAGATGAACTTGAATCTAAAGAAGAACTAGAAGATGGTTCAGAAGAGCTTGAAGATTCTGAACTAGTACTAGAAGAATTTTGACTAGAGGAAGAAACTGAAGAAGAAGTTTCAGAAGAAGAGCTTACTTCTTCTTTTGATGAAGTAGATGAAACCGTTTCTTTTTCACTAGAAGAAACTGGAGTATCCTTAGAAGATTCTTTTGAAGAAGAAACTCCTGTATCGCTAGATTGACTAGATTGACTAGATTGACTAATAGTAGGTGAACTATTTGAACTAGAATTTGAAGATATCGCGCCTAAATCTGGTTGACAACTAATCAAGCTAACTAGAAGTATGCTTGTAAAAATTAATAGTGGTTTCTTTTTTAACATTTATAACTCCCTTTCATAAAATAACCGAAATACACAAAAGTAAGCGGTTACATATTTCAATTATAAATGTCAATTTTATCTCTATCAATTAAAATGTTTTTAATCGCAGTTGTTACAAATGTTATTTTAAACAAATTTTTATTTATTTATAAAAAATTGTTTGATGCCTAAAAATACGTATACTAACTATTTATTTAGAAATTTAATTAGGTATTTCTTCCATTGTTATACAATTAAAAAATTTAAATTATTTAACTTGCATTTTTGTGCCTATATCACAAAATCAATCATCGCTATTTAAGCTGTTTTTATAATCGATATCAGAAGCCATTCTAAAATCTCCACGTGGAGAAAGTGAAATTGTCCCTACCTTCACTCCATCAGGAAGACAGCTCCTTTTAAACTGATTTGTAAAAAATCTTTTAAAGAAAATATCTAAAGTATCTTTAATATATTTTTCTTCTAAATTATTAAAAGCAATCTTAGCTAATTGATATATTTTCTCTTTACTAGCATTATTTCTCATAAACTGATACAAGAAAAAATCATGCAGATCGTATTTTCCTATTATCTGTTCAGTCTTTTGAGAAATACTTTTATCTTTAGATGGAATTAATTCAGGCGAAATAGGCGTATTTACTATAGATGTTAAAACCTTTTCAAATTCTTTATGATAATATCCATAATCTAAAACTAGCGACTTTATCAAAGTTTTTGGAATCGATGAATTAACTCCGTAATTAGACATGTGATCTCCATTATAAGTTGCAAAGCCTAAAGCCAATTCAGAAAGATCGCCAGTTCCAATTACTAACGCGTTATTTTGATTAGCTAAATTCATTAAAATGGAAGTTCTAGTTCTAGCTTGAAGATTCTCGTAAGTCGTATCATAAACATCTGTAGGATGATTAATATCTTTTAATTGCTGAAGGCAAGATTTTTTAATATCTATCTTTAAATATGTCGCGTTAGCTAATTGAATTAACTGTTTAGAATTTGAATAAGTTAATTTAGAAGTAGCAAATCCAGGCATACTAACACAAATGATATTTTTAGGATCTAAATTTAGCTTTTTAAAAGCTTCAATAGCAACTAACAAAGCTAGGCAAGAATCTAGTCCTCCTGAAATACCAATAACGACTTTTTGGAAATGAGAATTAACTAATCTCAATATTAATCCTTGAGCTTGCAAGGAAATAATTTGTTTTGATCTTTCACGTCTTTTTTCTAAATCTAACAATATAAATGGATATGGATTAACTTTATTAGGTAGTAAGTCGATTTCGCTATTAGAAGTTTCAATTTTGATATAACGACAAGGTAAACTAGCTTGTTCAAAACTCGATTTATATTTTAAACGCTGATTTTCAATATTAAAGATATCAATTAACCCATCTATATAAGAATCAGTATAACTTCGATTTAAAATAGTCCCAGCTTCAACTATCATTTTACAATTGGAAAACACTAAATCTTGACTCGATTCTCCTTGTGAAGAAGAATTGTATAAATAACCGACATAATTTTTACTAGAAGCCATATAGATTAAATTTTCTCTATATTCTTTTTTGGAAATTATTTCACTAGAAGCTGAAAGATTAACTATTAAATTAGCTCCATTTAAAGAGTAATTGTTAGAAGGTGGATTTATTACAAAAAGATCTTCACATATTTCACAACCTATTTTTAAATCATCTCCAAATTCAAAAATCAAATCGTTTCCTATAGGAACATCTTTTTGATTTAAAAAATCGATATTTTTATTAGGAATTTCTTTAATAGATGAAAACCACCTTTTTTCGTAAAATTCCCCATAATTTGGCAAATATGTCTTTCCTACTATTCCAACTAATTGATAGTTTGAAAAAACGTAACTGACATTGTAAATTTTATCTTTATATATTAAATGACCACCAACAAAAACAACAAGATCCTTATTAACTTCTTTTTTGATTTCTTCTAAAGATATTTTAACTTTATCAAAAAGGTTCTTGTTTAAAAATAAATCGTTGGCCGTATATCCAGTTAAACATAGTTCACTAAAAACTAAAACGCTAACTTTATCTAAACTAGCCTGCCTTATATTTGAAATTATCTGCTTAGTGTTTTCTTCTATTTGAAGTAACTTTAAATTAAATGAAGCTAATCTAACTTTATAAATTCCATATTTCGATTTCATAATAAACCCTCTTTTTTTAATATCTCTATTTCAAAATTATATGTGTATTTTTCTAATAATTCTATATTCTTTTCTATTATAGCTTTTCTAATTAAGCTAGATGAAACATCTAGATACTTATTATTATAATCTAGAAAATGTATATGGGATTTATGCTTTAAAATTAAATTTGATGTTTGATCATCCAATTTCACTTTTTCTTTCTTCCTTTTAATAAACAAAAAGTGAAATTCAGTTAGCAAATCATCGATTTTATACCACTTAAATATTTCACTTATTTTTTCGTTTCCTAATAAAAAATATATTTCAGAATTTTGATTGCTCATATAAATTCGTTTTAAAGTATCGTATGTTTTATAGGTGATTTGATTATATTCATCTAAATTTAAATATATATTTGAATGAAGACTAACAAATTTTTCAAGTATTTCTAAACGGATTTTACTATCAATTACATCATTAGAAGAATAGTGTTTCCAGCATTTAATAAATCTATCTCCAGTAGGAAGTAATATACCTTTACTAGCTTTAAGATAATTTTTAGCATATAAAAACAAATCGCCATGGGCAATAGATAAAGGATTAAAAGTTCCACCAAAAACAAGTATTTTTTCCATTAGAAATATTTATGCTGTTTAATTAACGACATCTTTAAATCGTAAAAACTCGGTGAATAATCTAAATAGTGAGTATGTGGTAATTCAAATCTTTTTTCTTCTTCCCACAATAAATTGTTAACTTGATATCTAACGTAGTTTTTAACTTCATCTATACTTGGAACAGAATAAACTAATTCACCTTGTTTAAAAATTTGATGCTGTAACTTTTCATGATAACAATCTTCAAAATACATGGTTTTCCACGGCTTTTTTTCATCGATAAACCTATATGGTTGATCTAAATTAACTTCTTCATCTTTTAACGTAATTAAATCAGCGATAGCGCGTTTATCCTTTTTAGAATATATTCTATATACTTCTTTTAAACCTGGATTAGTAATTTTTTCTAAAGTTTCTGATATTTTAATGCTCGGTTTTAATTTTCCATTTTCTTCAATAGCTACCAATTTATAAACTCCACCAAAAACTGGAGACGATTTAGAAGTTATTAAATTTTCACCAACACCAAAAGAATCAATTCTGGCTTCTTGCTCAATTAAAGAAGCAATCTTAATTTCATCTAAAGCGTTTGAAACTGTTATTCTAGTTTTAAATAAGCCGTGTTTATTTAAAATTTCTCTTACTTTTTTAGAAAGATAAGCTAAATCTCCTGAATCGATTCTCACGCCTTTTAAATTATAACCATGTGGAATTAAATAATCTTTAGCGACTTTAATAGCGTTTAATATTCCCGAATGAATAACATCATAAGTATCAATTAACAATACGCAATTATCCGGGTAAGTTTTAGCGTAATTTAAAAACGCTTCATATTCACTATCAAATGACATTATATAAGAATGGGCCATTGTTCCTATATAAGGTATATTAAACATCTTGCTAGCTAATAAAGTGGCTGTTGCACTAGCTCCTCCAATATAACTAGCTCTCGCTCCATAAATAGCAGCATCTACTCCATGGCTTCTTCTAGCTCCAAAATCAGCAATTTCTCTATTTTTACTAGCTAAAACCAATCTGTTAGCCTTACTAGCAATTAAGGATTGATGATTAAAACAGATCAATAACATCGTTTCAATTAATTGACAATCAATTAAAGGAGCGACAACAGTAATTATTGGTTCATTTGGATAAATAATACTACCTTCTTTAAAAGAATATAAATCGCCTTTAAAGCTAAAATTAGTTAAATATTCTAAAAATTTAGAATCGAAAATATTTAGACTAGCTAGATATTCTATATCTTCTCTATCAAAATGAAGGTTTTGAATATACTCGATAATCTGCTCTAATCCACAATATATTGCATAGCTTGCATTATCTGGATTATTACGATAAAAAACATCAAAAACAGCTTTTTGATTTTCTTTTTGTGATAAAAAGTATGAATTAGACATAGTCAATTCGTAAAAATCCATAACTAACGATAATTTTCTTTTGTCCATAATTTATTTTGAAGAATCAATTAAAGGAAGCTCTCTAGTATTTCTAATCGCTTGAGTCTTTTCTTCTATTTTTTCTTCAACCCTTTTTTCGTTATTTAATAAGAAACTTTCTAATCCGCTATTAAAAGCTTGACTGGATTCTAAATTTGGAAAGTGCCCTGTATTTTTAAAGATACTATAAACTATTTCTTTACTATCACACGCCCAAGACTTATTAGCTTCTGATACTAGTTTTAAATCATATTCACCGTTAGCGATATATATCGGACAATTTAATTTTTTTCTAATTGATTTTGGATAAGAAATCTTGCTAATTTTAGAAAGAGATTTAATTTGCTTTAATCCATTTTTTTCTAAAATGGTTTTAAAATTAGATTGATGGATAGTATTCCTAATATACAATTTGTTAACAAATTTAGTAAAACAAGCTTTTGAAATAATTCTATGTAAATAAAAATTTCTAATTAAACTCTTAGTTAAATGCTTTATTTTTGGTGTAATTCCACTAATATCATAGCAAGAAAAACAGCTCAAAGATAAAACTCTAGATGGGTGATTATAAGCGTAAGATTGTAAAATTATCCCACTAAAACCTATACTAACTAAATTTACTTTTGCTATTTTTTCTGTGTTTAATATTTTGTTAATGACATTTTCAGAATCCAAAATATCGCTACTAGAAGATATAGAATTTCCAAACCCAGGCAAATCTATAACTATTATTTTATATTTATTATAGAAATATTCAATTTGATAACGCAAAGCAGAATGATCTAAAAATATAGGTGGTAAAAACAATATAGCTTTATCGCTTGTATTTTCAGAAATATAATAATGTATTTTAGATTCTGCTAATACTTTTTCTTTCATACAAATATATTTTACATCCTTTTATTAACTTACTAAATATGCAGTTCTAGTCCTTTAAAGAATTTTCCTTTTCTATTTTTTCTCTATCTTTCTTTTGTCGATAACTAACTAAAAAATAAGTTAAGCATATACATATACAAAATAAAGGTATACCTAAACCTAAATCCAAACCCATATGGCCTTGATTATTAGCCCATAATCTATAGACTTCTAATGTATCTGAATTATAGAAAATAGAGATAATAGAACCAAAAGTAAGACCAGTTAATAGATAAAATGTCGTTACTCTATATTTAGCAAAGAAAAATGACATCACTTTAGAAAATAAAAAGAAACCGACCAAAAATCCAATCACTAAACAGGCTAAAAAGATAATCCAACTTGGCTTATTAATTAAAATATCAAAATGTAAATTGTCCATTATCGGTTGAAAAAAGCCGATTGACATTAATAAAACAGTGGCTGATAAGCCTGGAACTAACTGAGTTATTGAAACTAGAATTCCAACAAAAAAACTTACAAAATATATCCATATTGGAAAATTTTCAAAAGCTGAAGTAAGATTTAAACTAGAAACATTTGCAAACAAAGCAGCAAGAACTATTGGAAAACAAAAACCAATAACTAGTAAAGATATTCTTAAAGAAGAAGTTTTACTGCCTTTTATTTGAGAATATATCTCTTTACTAGCTCCTAACATAAGCCCACCAAAGATACACACTACTAAAAAAGTGTATTCTTCAATAACTTTTTGAATTAATAAAAAACCTAGAATAAAACCAACTAAACCACCTAGAATAATTGGAAATAAAAACCATATAGCCTTTTTAAACTTCTTAAAGATGTTACTAATAGCATATAACATCTTATCGTATACTTTAAAAATGATAGCGAATGTCGATCCACTTATTCCAGGCAAAATGACAGCTAAACCAATTAAAAAACCTGTTATCAAACTGGAAAACCAGCTTTTTTTAGTGTGAGAAATATCGATTTCTTCTAACTTAGAAGTTAAATGATTTTCTTCATTTTTAATTTCGTTATTATTTTCCATAAAATCCTATCTAAATTTTTAAAAATAGGCAGATAGAATTATCTGCCTATAATTGAATATCTTATTAATTAAGCTAATTCAACATCGATAGTAGCGATATATCCATATTCATCATCTTCAACAATATCAACTACGCTCATAACATAATCACAAGTCATTGTATCATCGATTTCATAATCTTTTTCACCGCTACCAGTTCTAGTTAAGGCCTTATTCCACAAATTAGATCTTGATGGCATGAAATATTGACCCCAGCTCATAGAAAGGTCTAAATAAGAATTCTTTCTAAATAAAGCGGATGTATTGATAACTTTAGATCCAACACCTGGAGTAACTACTGTTGAAGTTTTATCAAAGGCATTTTCAATAACATGAGCTAAGCAGAATTTAGAAGTGTTATCAATCTTACCAAAATTATCTAAATGTGGGAAATATTCACTTGAACTATTTCTTCCGCCATAGCTGTTTTCATTTTTCCAAACCTTGGCTTTTTGACCTAATTCATTAACATCAGTATACCAAGTAGTAGAATCTTTATAAGTTCTAGCATCGACATGGATAACTCTAATGCCAGGTTTATCAAAACCCTTGATAGAATTAAAGCCACTAATATAATCGTGCTCAGCTAAACCGGTAGGACCGACTAATTCAAGAATGAGATATTCATCAAAGGCGGTACCATTGTAATTAGGGCTAGCTAAAACTAAAGCATCTCCAGTATTAGTAAAAGCGCGTAAGGTAATTCTAGCTTTTTTACCATCTGCTAAATCTTCTTCTTTTAAAATCCAAGGATTAACCCAACCATATTGGAATTTAGTAAAGGCGTTATGATCACCTAAATTTTGATCCATATAATCGATTCCACCCATAGGAGACCATTTTTTATTGTAATCATAATAGTCATCAGCACCTAAAGTATGTCCAGTTTCATGAATGAAAGTGTGAGAATCAATTCCACCTTCCATAAAAGCGGTAGAAGCCCAACCTAAGGTTTGAACAGAAGGGTCGAGTTTATTGGCGCTATTTCCAGTATAAGTAACATAAGCCCACCAGAAATCTGTATCGTTAGTATCTTGAGGATAAGCGTAAACTAACCAAACTAAATCGATATAACCATCGTTATTAGAATCATAATAACTTAATGGCTTATCCTTAAATGAATCATCTAAATCAGATTCTTCACCTTTAATTAATTTAGAATATTCTTCGTTATACCAAGCCTTAGCTAATCTAGCGGCATTAGCACCAGCGTTAGCGTTATTACAATAATTATAACGATATTCACTTGGAGTGTAATCTAATTGCATCCAAGGAGTAACAGTACAAGAGAAATTTGATTTTCCATATGAAGATTTTTGATAGAAAGATTCAACGGAAATTTGACCGCCATTAGCTTTAACTTCTTCATCGCTACCTTGGAAAGTCAATTCGATTTTATCGTGTAAATCTTCAGTTGGATTAATCCATCTGCTATCACTTGTATCTTGTTTAAAAGCGACAGGAACAACTAAAACGTTAGCACTTCCAATAGATTCAAGATGAGGGCTACCTTGGTTAGTATATAAAGTGTTAGCATTTAATGGTTGTTCAACACCATTTTCATCTTGATAAGTAGTAATTCCTCTTTCTAAATCATCATTTTTAACATAGTTAGAATCATCGACACTAGTACTAGATGAAGATGATGAAGATGAACTTGATGATGAAGTAGTTGAACTTGAATCACTAGGTGTTGTATTACAAGCTGCTAAAGATAATACAGCTGTTAACATCAACATAGATAATATCTTCTTTTTCATATTTTTACCTCCTATTTAATTTTTTAATCCGCAATATTGTATCTATTGTATCATAAATCTATCAAATTTTATCAACTATCTTAGTTTATAAAATGGGATTAATAATATTATTCCTACTATAAGAAACAATAAACCGACAAATAACATGTATGAAACATTTGTTTTAGCTTTCCCACGTTTCATCAATTTATATTCAGAATAACTAGATGGCAATTTAGAATTTCTAATATTTCTATAAAATATATTGTTAAAAACTAACTGAACCGAATATGAAAGGCCATCAAAAACACCTTTATCTGAAAATAAAACTAAGATGTAAAGAAGAACTAAAATCAAACCTGAAATAGAAAACGCATCAACTAAGCAAGTGTAGAGAAATTCGCTTTGAGAATAATATTCATAACAGAAAATTCCAACGCAAATTAAAGTATTAACAACAAAACTAATAACTAAGCCAATAATATATTCTAAAGTAAGCTTTCTAGTCGGTTTAGAATATGGTTTGATTTCAGTTTCTTTTTTATCGTTATTTGAATTATTTAGCATAAATAGACTCGCCTTGAGCTAATTCCTGCTTATATTGTTCTTCTTCTATTGAATTGCAATAGACAAAATGTCCAGGAGCAATTTCTTTCATTGTAGGTTTATCGTGAGAATAATCGTGAGATTCTTTTGGATCATACTTAATTCTCTTTCTAGAAGCTTCAACGTTAGGATCTGGATAAGGGACAGCTGAAAGTAAAGACTTAGTATATGGATGAAGCGGATGAGCAAAAAGTTCATCTGAACTTGCGAGTTCAACCAATTTACCAAAATACATAACAGCGATTCTATCGCAGAAATACTTAACAACGGAAAGATTGTGAGCAATAAAGACAATGGTTAAACCTAAATTGTTTCTTAAATCGTTTAAAAGATTGATAACCTGAGCTTGAATAGAAACATCCAAAGCCGAAACAGGTTCATCAGCGACAATAAGTTCAGGATTCATAATAATAGCTCTAGCAATACCGATTCTTTGTCTTTGACCACCGGAGAATTCATGAGGATATCTATTAGCGTGTTCAGGAACTAAACCGACTAATTTTAAAACTCTTTCAACTTCAGAATTAATGTATTCTTTATCGTGAACACCTTGAATAACTAAACCTTCAGCAATGATATTTCTAACAGTCATTCTAGGATTTAAAGAAGCGATAGGGTCTTGGAAAATCATTTGAACTTTATTAGCTAAATTAGTTGCTTTAGCTTTCTTATATTCCTTTTTATATTCTTCATATAAGCTTTGATCTTCAGTTGATAAATTATCTTTATTTTCCTTATATCTAGCTAATAAATCAGCATATTTTTCATCGACTTTTTTAACTTCAGCTTCAGAAATAGCTTTTAAATAATGAGAATTATCATATTTAGCTTTTTTAATAACTTCTCTTTGCTCATCGCAAATTTTCTTAGCGTGTTGTTTTTCTTTTTCTACTTGAGTCTCGTATTCTTTAACAATTTGCTTATATTTATCTAAATATAACGTCTTATCTTGATTGTCAAATTTATCAGCAAGTTCAGAATTAGTTAAAGCTTTAGCATCTTTTGAAGATAAAGATTTTTCTAATTTACTAGGATTAAAATTCTCATCAAATTTATTAGAATAATCTAATGAAAGTTGAGTGAGTTTATTCTTCTTTTCAATCTTTAATCTTTTTAAAGCTTCATTTAAACGGATATTAGTGTATTTAATTTCTTTTTCATTCCATCTAGTTCCAGCAGAAATTCTAATTCCATCAAGATAAATATCACCTGAAGTGATTTTATATAATTTTAAAATATCTCTACCAGTTGTAGTTTTACCACAACCAGATTCACCGACTAAACCAAAAACTTCACCTCTATGAACATCGAAAGAAATATCGTGAACAGCTTTTAAATATTTAGTATCTCCACCTTTATATCTAAAATATTGCTTAAGGTGTTTAACTTTTAAAAGAACATCATTTTTACTATAATCGACTTTTTTAGGAGTGTTATCTAGTTTAATTTCAACATCTTCTTGTTTAATTTCCTTATAAGAAGAAGTTTCTAATTTATCTTCAATAACATCTTTATTACTAATTTCATTATCTAATTTTGATTCTTCCAAATTTTCTTCTAAGTCAGATTTATTTTCATCTTGTTTAACTTCTTCAAGTTTAGAAGCTTCTTCTATATCTAGTTTAGATTCAGGTTCAGCTTCTTTATTAGAAGTAGCAGTTTCTAACTTAACTAACTTAGTCTTATCTTCATTTAAAACATAACCTTCAGGGTTAAATGAATTTAAATTAGGACGTCCAACTTTTCTAGTAATATTACCTTGACTATCGATAAATAATTCAGTTAAAACTGGATCATCTTTTCTAGGACGACCTGGTTTTCTAACAATAACATTACCTTGATTATCAACATAAATCTTTTGGAGTTTTTCAATTTTATTTACCATTGTTAATTCCTCCTATATAAGATAAAACAGAGTTTTTGTAATTATCTGGTTTAGGACAATTTTTAAAATTAGATGCTTGTAAAGATTCTTCTATACGCTTATAAACGATAGGAGGCATTTTAACATCAGGAGCTAATGGATGAAGCAACCAAGTTGAAGCATAATGAGTAGGAGAAACCTTAAATAAAGGAGGTAAAGCTTCAAAATCCTCTTTGATAGCTAAACTGTTTCTACTAGCAAAAGCATCACCTTTTGGTGGTAAAAGCATATTAGGAGGAGTTCCTGGAATAGCGTTGAGCTTTTCTTTAGTTTTTAAATCAGGCATAGAACCTAGTAATGCCCAAGTATATGGATGTCTAGGATCATAGAAAATATCAAAGACAGTACCATATTCAACTATTTTACCAGCATACATAACAGCGATATCATCAGCCATATTAGCAACGACACCTAAATCGTGAGTAATAAAGATAATAGAAAGATTCTTCTCTTCTTTTAATTTTTGAATAAGTTCGAGAATTTGAGATTGAATAGTAACATCCAAAGCGGTTGTTGGCTCATCGCAAATTAAAACTTCTGGATTAGAAGATAAAGCGATAGCGATAACTATTCTTTGACGCATACCACCTGAAAATTCAAATGGATATTGGTTGTATCTTTTTTCAGGTTCAGGAATACCGACTTCAGCTAACAACTTTAAAGCTTCCTGCTTAATTTCATTATTTGATAAGCTAGTTTTACTTTCAATAACAGAATCTATGTATTTTTCTAATAATTGTTTAGATAAAATTTCAATTTCTTGACCTGTCTTTTCTTGAACTAAACCATTTAAATGTTCGATAAGTTCTTTGCTAACTTTCTCTAATTCATCTAAACGCTCTTCAGGAGAAAGGATGACTTCTCTTAATTTAGCTCTGACACTAGCAGGTAAATCATAGATGTTATTAACGTTATATTTTTCAAATAACTTCTTTTGATTAGTGAGTAATCTAATTGATTCTTTATAAGCTAATTGAAGATCTTTAACAATAGTTGGATAAACTTCTATAACATCATCAGAATCTAATTTAAATTGGAAAGAAGTCTTTTTAAGTTGTTTAATTAAAGGCTTAATATTTTTAGAAATAGATTCTACTTGATAAGGAAGTTCACTAAAAGCTTCACTATAAAACTTATTAGCAAGATCTAAAACTAAATTAACTTGCTTGTTATATTTTTGTAAATTTAAATGGTAGGCTCTATTAAACAATTTTAAAACATCGTTATCGTTAAGCAAACTATCTTTAAATTGCTTTTTAACTTCACTATCTTTTAAATTGAGATTTTGATTTTTAATTTCCGCAATTTTATTTATCAAATTAGCATAGCCATCTTTTTCAAATTTTAGGCCATCATTGATTCTTTTAACAAATTTTTCAGCTTGTTTTTTAGAAGCTTTAGCTTTTAATTTCATAGCTTCAGTAAGCTGTTTTCCAACTCTCATAATCGGATTTAAACTAGAAAGAGGATCTTGGAAAATCATAGAGATTTTAACACCTCTAAGCTTAGTAAATTCATCTTCAGAAATCTTTAATAAGTCTTTACCTTCGAAAATAATTTGACCATCTTCAATAATTTTATTGTTAGCTAAAATACCTAAAATAGCTTTACTAGTAACCGATTTACCAGAACCAGATTCACCGACGATAGCTAAAGTCTTACCTTTATATAAAGAGAAGGAAATTCCTCTAACAGCTTTAACTGTACCTCCGTTAGTTTTAAAAGAAATTCTAAGGTTTTTAACTTCTAGTACTTTTTCATTTTCGTTATTCATAATTAGTCCTCACTTCCTTTTAATGAAGTATTAAAGGCATCTCTTAACCCGTTACCAAATAAGTTAAAGGAAATCATAAGCAAAGTAATTACTAATGATGGGAACAAAATAACATATGGATAATTTTGTAAACCAGCTGCTTGACCTTCATTTAACAAAGTACCTATAGAAGAAATACTAGAGGTAGAGAAATTAATAATACCTAAATAAGATAAACTCGATTCAGAGAAGATGATTGAAGGAATCATCAAAACTGATGAAGTAATTAAAGTACCGATAGCATTAGGTAAAATGTGTTTGAAAATTAACCTTCTATCTTTCGCCCCTAAAGTTCTTGAGGCTAATACGTATTCTTGACCTTTAAAACGATAAAACTGCATTCTTGTTGTCGAAGCGACACCAACCCATCCTGAATAAACAAAGGCAATTAACAATGCGAGAATCAATGTTCCTGAGCTACCTAAAGTATTAGTAAACTGCGGATTAGATGTAAATTGAATTGAACAAATTGTCAAAACAACTAAAGATGGAATATTAGAAATAATATCTGTGATACGTTCCATAATTAAATCAGTTGTACCACCATAATATCCGCTAATTGCACCCCAAATTAAACCGATAATAAAGTTGATAATTGAAATACCAACACCTAATATTAAGGAAAATCTAGCACCTAAGGCTAATCTAACAAAAATATCTTGTCCACTAGCGTTAGTACCGAAAATAAAGTAAGGTTCAAAACCATTTAAATAAGTAAAATAATCGAAATAGTCAACTCTAACTTGATATTGGCCACCATCGATTTCTTGATAGTAAACTAAACTGCCATCTTCATAAGTTTTGTATATTCTTTTAGCTTCATCTTCGCCAGTAGGAATATTGGGGACTAACTTATCTTTATTTCTATCTTTATCAGCTTTTAAAGCGTAAGAAATATCAGCATTATTTTGATAATCAGTTCTCATTTGAGAAATAATACCATCAATAATAGCAGGAGTAATTCCAATTGAAGATTGATTTTCTTCTAAATAAGAGCGATATTCAGTTAAATAACTTTCATAATCGACAATAGGCTTCATTATAGAAGTAGCAGTCTGATAAACACCAGCATCTTTTTCATGTTGAATTAAAATATCTAAATCTTCTTTAGAAAGTGTAATAATCTTATTACCTATAGCATAAGTATCAATAACTGCATCGTAGTTAATAACTGAACCGATTTTTCTAGTCCCATTAATTTTAACTAAACGATCGTGATTAGAATCAGAATGAGTATATTCATAATATTTAGCTTCATTAATAGTTAAAGTATCAGTTCCATCCCAAAATCCAGTTCCTTTAAACATAGCATTATAAGGGGTGGCATAAGAAAAATATGAATCTCTAAAACCATCAGGATACTTAGAAGTATCACCAGTTGGACAAGCAAATGGAGCAATAATAGCATATAAAACAACTAAAACAATAATAACAGCTCCAACAATAGCTGATTTAGATTTACAAAAACGATTGAAACAATCGTGAAGATAACTAACTGGCTTAGTTTCAAAAGCTTGGTCGTGAATATTACCTTCATGAGGAACAAAGTCAAATTTGTCTTTTGTCAAAGAATTTACTCTTTCGTAATCTTCTTGACTAGCATCTTCTAAAACAATCTTATTTTCTAATTCTGCCATATTATTTTTTACCTCCCATTCTGATACGAGGATCGACAATACCATAAGAGATATCGACAACTAGTGAGCCGACAAGACCAATTAAAACATAGAACATACCGACAAACTGGAAGACATCGTAATCTCTTCTTTGTATAGATTGTAAGAACAAAGAGCCAACACCATTAACAGCGAAGATTTGTTCAATAACAACTGAACCAGATAAAACAGAAATAATCTGGCCTAAAATCATAGGAAAAATAGGAACTAAAGAATTTCTAAAAGCGTGTCTAACTGTCGCTTGAGCTCTAGAAAGACCTTTAGTACGAGCTAATAACATAAAATCAGAAGTTAAAACTTCAGTAAGCTCAGCTCTGGTGTATCTAGCAAAACCAGCAATAGTACCAAATGACATAGCTAAAACAGGTAATACCATAGAAGCTATCATTTCACCTGAGAACCAGTTACCTTCAAAAGTCGCTCTAATATCAGGTAATAAATCCCATTTAAACGCAAAGAAATATTGCAATAAGAAAGCGTAGACAAAAGAAGGAACAGAAATAAGTAGCATAATAACTACCGATAAAACGTTATCTTCCCATTTGTTTTTCTTTAAAGCCATAAAGATACCTAAAGCGATACCTATTGGAGTAGCGATTACCATAGAATAAATATTAATTAAAACAGTAGGAGGTAATTGTCTACCTAATAGTTGCATAGGATCCATCATCCATTCAATTTGCCATGAATAGCCCCATCTTGAAACTCCTTCAGGTGGTGCAAATAAATTCTTAAAGAAATTCCACAATTGAACTAGAATAGGAGTCTTTAAATATTCTTTAACTCCATCAGCGTTAACAACTTCATACATTCTTCCCATAGCAACTTGCATTCTGTAAAATGTCGCTGGATCTTTACCTGGACCTGTAGCTTGATCAAATGGCAACAATCTAATCAAGATAAAACAGATGATAAAAATAACTAAAAAAGTAAAAATCATCAGTAGCAATCTCTGCAAGATATACTTGAGCATTTGTTTAGCATCTCTCATATTTTTTCTTCCTTTTTTTCGAGCCTTTATATAATCTTATGTTTATATAAATAATAGCTTTAATATTTTAGCAAAAACATTAAATATAATAAAACAATTTTTTTCAATAAATATTTATAAATAGTTAAAACACCATAGAAAACACGGGTGTTTTTATAATAATTTTTTTATTTAAATTAATTAAAAAAGCGGAGCAATTTTTGAAAATAATCAATGCTCCACTTTAATAAATAATCCGATTTAACTATGCGATATAGAGGTCTTCAAGATTGTTATTTTTAACAAAATCAGCCCATTCTTGGTTAGTGTAATTAAATGACATATATCTAATTCCACCATAAGCGATTAAGTTAACATAGGTATCGGTACCATTTTCAATCTTCAATGAGGTTAAAGAAGAAGAGGCTCTAGAAACAATAGGTATAGCTTCCCATCTTTCCAAAATACCAGTTTCAAGACCAGCACAGATTCTAATCATTGTTGCTTTATCTTCAGCAATTTCTTCATTTAAACTGTTAGAAGTCATATATGAATACCAATCAGCAAAGCTCTTGTTTTCTGTTTGTTCATCGATTTCACCATTGCCATTAGCATCAATAGCAACCATATATTCACCTTGATGACCTTTAAATCCATATTCACAACAGCTTGCGAAAGTAGGATCACAATAAACTTGCATTAAGCCATATGGGTTAATAGCAGCACCACCCCAAATTGAGAAGATCATATCATAGTTACCATTTTTAGCAGTATTATAATAGTCTTCATCTTTTTGTAAAGTAAGTTCTAAGCTAATAGCATCACTACCAGTTAAACCTAAACGTCTATTGGCTTCACTAACTACGGCTTGGAAATACTTCTTTAAATTTGTGTGCATAGCGACAGTGGTTTGAGATTGATCATCGCTAACTCTAAATTCAATATTAATAGTATTACCACGTTGTAAATGGCCTTCTTCTTCTGAATTTAATTCTTCTTGAATACCTAAAGCGGCATAATAACCAGCCATAGCTAAGTTGTAACCATAAGAAGATTCAGCTAAAGGAGTAGGAGTATAACCATCTTGATCAGGAGTGACATTGCCACCTAATTCAGCATAAACATCTTTATAAACTTGTTTGGCAGGTTCAGTAGCTCTATAAGTAGCACCATTAGTAGCATCAACTAAATATAAATCGTTTAATAAACCTGTAAAGGCAGTAGAACCAGAAGTTGTTTGAGCAGCAAATTCAGTTCTATTGATACCTAAGGATAAACCTTTACGGAAGTTAATATTAGACAAAACAGTTTTATTGGTATTGTTAGCACCTTGTTGTCTAGATAACAATTTAGAACGATCAGAGTTGAAGGAAATCTTTTGAGTATATGATTCAGGAGTGGTTGTTCTTCTTGAAGATGAACCATATTTTTTCATATCTTCAAAGTTAAGTTCAATATCATCTAAATCACCAGCTAAGAATTTTTGTAAGGCGGTGTTGTGGTCTTGAATAATTTCAGTATTTAAAGCAGTCATTTGGAATTGACCGTTATGTTTACCATCAGTCCAACCATACCATTGATCATTTTTAACTAAGTTAATAGTTTTACCAGATTCATAAGCAGATAATTTATATGGACCATAAGACATATAGTTATCTTTGGAGCTAGTAGCATAGCTTGTAGCCCAAGATTCATCAGAAATCTTAGTGGTTAATTTATCATATAAATCAGTTTTAACTAACCAGTTACCAGTTAAAGCAAATTCAAAGTTTAAAACAGAAATAGATTTAGTTAAATAGAATCTTAAAGTATAATCATCAACTTTGACTAAACCGACATTTTCCCAGTCAACTTGAGTGGTATTAGTAACTTCATGATATAAAGCCATCTTCCAAGCCCAAGTAGGTTGTTTCATAGATTGAGTATTAATAGCATTAACCCAAGTTGTTAAATCAGCTTCTAACAATTCTCTAGAATAAACTTCACCAGTTGCTGGTTTTTCTGGATCATAAGAGTGATTAGCTTGAGTTCTAACATAAATATCGCCAAAATCATCGAAAGCCCAAGTGATATCAATATCAGGCATATTTTCTAACATTTCTTGGCTAACATAGCTAGTTCTACCATTACCTTTTTCAGGATTTACAGCATCATCCCAATCTTCTTTATGATTATCAAAGAAAGACTGATATGTTTCATAGAAAGTTTTTCCAGAAACTGAATCGTAAGGAGTTTTGCTTTGATAACCTAATAAAAGGTATTGAGCGACAAAATCAACAACTCTTTGAGCAGCTAAGGTATAAGCGTCATTATTTAATTCTAAGTTATTTAATAAGAAGTATAAATTGTTATTTTCTTCACTAGCTTGATCACCTAAAACAGATTCAGCTAAACCATTAGCTTTAGTTAAATTAATATACCAGTCATCAGTATCAGGAATAACATAGCTACCATCACTAGAAGGAGCAAATTCACCTGTATCCATATTTAAATATGGATAAGCAGATTCAATAGTAGTTCTACCTGATTTATAGTAAGCTTCAGCATTAGCAATAACAAAGTTAGAAGCATAATAGCTATCAGCTCTAAAGTTAGCGTATTTTGGTGAAAGCATACGTTGCATAGATTCAATATAGTCAGTTGCAGTAATTGGGGTTCCATCTTCCCATTTAGCAGCTTTATTTAATTTAACTTCGTAAACAGCATTATCAGGAACACCGCCATCATAATATTTTCTAGCATCGCTAGCTGAAACTTCAGTAGCATCAATTACTGTAGGATAATCAGCGGCCATTTCAGGAATAATAGTATATTGATTTCTTTTATCATCAGAAAAAGCGGCATCATATAAACCCATTTCAGTAAAGCTAGTGATATATGATTCATCGTTAGTTTCCCAAGTATGAACATTCCATGTCTTTGGGGAAGTTGTTAAATATGTATTATATGTATAACCATTTGGATCAGCAACTTGATTGTTACAACCAGTTAATCCAGTTAAAGCTAAAGCAACAGTTAATACAGCTAAACATTTTTTAGATTTCATTGTTGTTTCTCCTTTCTTTTAGTAAAAGGCTACATATATTTAACTATATGCAGCCTATAATTTCAAATTATTGACCAATAGTTTCAATAAAACTAGATAAGTCAGGGGCAACAGTTGTGCCAATATCAGTATAAGTATAAGTGATTTCTAAATAACTAGCAGTAGAAGTATCAGATATACCAGCTTGTTGACCACAAGTAGCTCCATCTAATCCAGCTGTTGCTAATGACCAAGTAAATGTAACAGCTAAGCTATCATCTGTTAAAACAAACTTAAAGTCAGCATTGATACATAAAGCGTGAGTTTCATTATTAGTAAATGGTAAGCCTTCAGTTAATGCGTTGGCTAAATCACCTTTAAACATAGCAGATAATTTAGTATTAGTGGCATATTGATCTAAGAAAGAAGCAGTAAATTGAGTGGTGTTACTAGAAGTGGTATTATCACCAGCATCAGAAGTATAAGTTTCAATACCTTTTTCAGATGTATAAGAATCAAACACTAAGTTATCTAAACCAATAGTAGCCTTTGTTGTTAATTTACTAGTTTCAGCATAGGTCCAAATATCACTAGCACCACTAACTTCAGTAGCAGTCTTAGTGGAATCTTCACCTGTAGCAAAGCTATAAACTTTACCATTGTTATTTAAGTAACCATTAGTAGGTTCACTACCATCATTAGGAACATAAGCGATAGAATCTTCAGTAACTAAAGCTTTATAGCTATCTTTACCCCAACCTTTATATTCATCTTGCCAATATGCATCATAAGCAGCATATTGTTCAGAAGTTAGTTCTTCTCCATAAGAACTTAATATCTTAGTATCAACCTGCATTGTATAGTTCTTTCCAGTAGTTAAATCACTATATCTAGTTGCTAATTTATCAGTCTTAATAGGTTCAGGAATAACATCAGGATCTTTCATATCAGCTTCCATACCAGCATTAGTAGAAGTACCAATATCTTCAATTCCGAAAGCGACAGAACCACCATTATTTGGGAAAGTTAAAATAACAAGTGGATTCAATTCTTCTGCAGTTCCATAACCATCCATATAAACAGTAATACTAACTGGATCTACTCCATAGCTAACACCTAAAGTTAAAGTTAAAAAGAAAGCGGCGTATTGAGTGTTATTACAAACAAAAGCGACATCACCATAACTATCAACTGTTTGAGTAAAGCTACTGGAAGGAACAAAATCAGATAAGCTATATGAAAACACATAATCAGTCCAGCTTTTAATACCAGGTTTATATTGGATATCAAAATCCTTTAATTTACCTGTTGACTCATCAACATCTGGGGTAGTCTTAAAAGTACCTTCATAATAATTGCCATCATTTAATTTAGTAAAAACACATTCAATAGGATTACCACCATTAGGTAAATATTCAGCAACGTAATTATTATCAGAGTGAATAGAGAAACCTTCTTTATATAAGTTTGTACTATCAGAAGTAATTTCCCAAATAGTATAATTTTGCTTTAAACTATCCCAAAAATCTCTAAAATCATCTAATTCTTGAGTAGAAACTTCAATTGAAGCAGTAGTTCTTTTAGCACCAGCAGATACTCTTAAAGTAAATGTACCTGGTTGTTCAAAAGTAACGACGTTATCTTCAGTAACAGTAAAACCTTCACCACTAGCGATAGTAAAATCGTGAGAAGTGGTGTTATCTTCATATGTAACAGTTATATAGTTTTTGAAATCATAATCAACACCAGCATAAAAACCAGTTTCAGGATATTTGGTTTTATCGATAGTGATGCTCTTAACAGCCTTAGTAACTTGAGATGTACTTGAGCTAGTAGCTGAAGAACTACTATCACCAGTGGTAGTAGTACATCCTACTAAGTTTGAAGTCATACCAAATGTAGTGACTAAAGCTAGAGCTAGAATAATTTTTTTCTTCATAATAAATTTTTCTCTCCTTCTACAATATAGATTGATATTATTACAAACAAAATAAAAAAGCAACAATAATTTTTAAAAATTTATTAAAAACGCTTTCATAGAAAAAATCAAAAATGACAAAACTATTATTATAAGAAAATGTAAATAAATGAAGTAACTAAATATATATAGTATAAACAATTAATTATTCACGAGAATTAGTATAATCTTCCTTTGAATATTCTTTTGTATGAATATAAGTGTTAACTTTTTCTAACTCTTTAGCGGTTTTAATCAAATTATCCTTCCTTTGAATCGAAAGATCATCATCATATACTTCAACATCTTTTAACATTGATTTACTAGATAAAATAATTGAATGTCTTTCATTAGGAGGTAAAATTAAAGATTTAGATTTAATTAAAGCCTGCTTAGTAAGTAAAGGACCGATAATTTCAAAAACAACAGAAGTAGCAATTATTATCGTTGAAACTTGGCTACCTAAATCTTGTTTACCTAAACTGGCTAAAGTAGTGCTTAATAAAGAAGCTAAACCGATAGAAACCCCAGCTTGAGGATACATAGCTATTCCACCATAATAAATAAGATTTTTATTACTTCTAGTAATTAAAGAACCAGTTATTACTCCTAATGGCTTACTAACTAACCTAACTAATAAATAAGTTAAACCTGCTAAACCGATACTAGCAAAATATTTAAATTGCAATGACATGCCAGATAAAACAAAAAACAGCAACAATATAGGGGCACAAAAATCAGACACTTGAGCAAAAAGGTTATTATCATCAGTTATATTTTTATAAACCATAGCAAAAACCATACATGATAATAACGGGGAAACTGATATTGAAGTTCCAAAAACATTAGTTAACCCGCATAAACTAACTAAAACAAGTAAAATGGCGACACTTAAAATCAATCTATTGTCTTTACTTCTAGAAGGAACAATAATAAATTTAGCCATAATCCAACCAGCTAATCCACCTAGTAATATAATTGCAACATTAATAACAATCGGTAAGAAAAAATGCTGCCAAATATTAAAATCAGCTCCTAAACTATACTGAGATTCAACTACGCCCAAAACTATTGAAAACACAAGCAAAACCAGAAAATTATTAATGGCAATTAATTCGATAATAGTATTAGAAAATTCTCCTTTACAGTTATATTGTCTAATTGTCATAACAGTTGAACCAGCGGAAGTAGAAGCTCCGATAATTCCAAGTAACAGCGCAATTGTTACATCAAATTTAAAAATCAACATAAAAAGGAAAATTACTACACTAGAAAAAATAGTTTCTATCAATGAAATAACTAGTGGTTTATATCCGTTTTCCTTAATGGTTTTAAAAGAAAAATACCTACCAGAAGAAAATCCGATAATACCTAACCCGGCCGAATTAATAAATGACATTGATTCGACAATTTTACTAGGTATCATATTTAACAAATAACTACCTAATAAAATTCCAGTAAACATATAAGCAGTTACATTAGGTAAACGAAACAATTTAGTTAATCTAGTAAATAAAAAAGCTACAATAAATATCAAAGCGATAGATATCATAACTTGAACAGGTTCACTAATATTATATTTGGAGTAAAAATCCTCCATAAAATGCAGATACATTTTTCTACTTCCCACTAATTATAATAACATAAAACGGCTTACATTTTATAATTGTGAGATTTAATAGCGAATAGCAAAATTTAACTAATAGTTAAATATAGAAACATTTACATCTAATTCGTCTTTACTAGCTCCAGCATGACCTGATTTTAAAAATGTCGTGTAATCATCATAGAAAGTTTTATGGCCTTTAGATATTATTAAATAATCGCCAATTAACTCTTCAAATTGCGGGCAGTTTTTCCCTAGACCAAAAACCTTCTTATCAATGACTTCTTTTTTACTTAAAATGTAAAATTCATCGCTAGAATAATAATTTTTTAATAGCTTTCCAAATTCATCCACACATTCTTTTTTAACAAAGAAAGCATTAGCCCTACCTTCAATATTTACAAACGGGGATTCTAACATGGAATAAAGATCTTCGTGTTCTTTAATAGAAACAAATTCTAAATCTATATGACCATGATCTGCTAAGACAATAAAAATGGTGTCTTTATTATTTTCAATTAGTTGTTTTAAATTAATATCAATCTCTTTTAAACACTTTGCGACAATTTCACTCTTAGTTCCATATTCATGTAACAATCCATCAGGTTGAGGCCAATATAAGTATGAAAACATATTGTTTTTTAACATTTTATTAGCAAGTTCACAAAATTCAATAAAAGAATGAGATAGAATATTAAAACCCATTAATTTATCAGCTTTAATATTGTTTTTATTTAAAATATCAATTATTTCTTCTTTCGGTAAATATTCACTAGTAGTAATTTTAGATTCTTCTTGTGAATCGACAAATTTTGAAGAGAAAGTAGTAACTGGAGTTTGATAAAACGGCAATTTAGTAAACCAACCTAAATACCCAGTTTCACATGGATATTTTCCTGTTAATAAACTGCTAGTTGCCGCTACTGTTGTCGGAGGAAAAATAGAAGTGATTTTAACTTTTACATTATCGTAAATAAATCTAGTTTCATTTTTATAAATTTCTTGAATGTGACTTCCATATCCGTCTAATAAAACTAAAGCGATTTTTTTATTGTTAGATTTATTTAAGCACTCATCTAAATAATCTAAACTAGTGTGAAACATCGGTAAATTAAAATGTTTCAATATCGAATTACTTACACTAACTAAATTATCCTTTGAATATAATTCCATTTTATTCTTCCTCCATTTTAACTAAACTTTTTAAATTTTCAATTTCTTCTTCTGTTAAAAATCTATACTCACCTTGTTTTAAATCTCCATATGTCAAATTAGCCAATCTAATCCTATCGAGTTTAATAACTTCTAAATAAGCGCGTTTAGCCATTCTTTTAATTTGATGATATTTCCCTTCAGTTATGGTAATTTTAGCTTGATTGAGACTTACTTGCTCAACTTTTTTTGCTTGAACAATACCATCATCATAAAGATCAATTTTACTAGATAAAATTTGCAAATCTGTATCATTTAAATTCCTGTTATATGTGACTAAATATTCTTTTTCTAAACCAGAATTAGGATGAATAAGTTTATTGTTTAATTTACCGTTATCAGTAATTAACAATACACCTGTAGTATCAACATCTAATCTACCTACTAACCTCGCTCTTTTTTGATATTGTGCATCGATTAGATTTAAAACAGATGGATAAGATTCATCGATAGTCGAACAAATATAACCTTCAGGTTTATTTAATAAAATGTAAATGTGAGACTGATATTCAATTAACTCACCATCTATAAAAACTCGCTGTAATTCTGGGTTAAATTTAAAATCTGGATCTTTAATTAGCTTATCATCAATAGTAATAGTATGATTTCTAATTATCTTTTTGACATGCTTTCTAGTTCCAAAATTTTGATCAGCTAAAAACTTATCTAATCTAACTAGCATATTAGCTCCTAATATATGGGTTAGTATTCAATTCATTTTTAATTGAAGTGATAGGTCCATGACCAGGATAAACAACTAAAAGTTCATTTAATTTAGTTAATTTTAACAAAGATGAATGTATATCTTCAGGAGTAGAATTAGGAAAATCACTTCTTCCTATCGAACCTTTAAATAAAGTATCTCCAGTAAATAATGCATTGTCTTCTTTGGAAAGATAACATACGCTACCTTTAGTGTGAAAAGGAGTATGAATAACATCAATAACTAAATTTCCAAATTTCAATTTATCACCTGTTTTAAAACATCTAGGCTCAAAATTGATATCTGGAATATCTTGATAAAAAATTCTTTTGTTAATCGAAGTATCTAAAAGCATTTCCAAATCATCTTCATGAATATAAACAGGAATATCTTGATTAGAAAATTCTTTTAAAAACTTATTGACACCTCTATAGTGATCAAAATGAGCGTGTGTCAACAAAATTCCTGAAACTGATTTAAAATTCTTTTTAACAAAATCAATAACTTCATTAGAAGTAGTACCTAAATCAATAATAATACACGCTTCTCCTTTTTTACCAAGGATATACGTGTTAGATGTCACTTCTAGACAATTATCATAATTAAATACTTTTACCATAAATATAAGTCCTTAAAAAGTATAGCAAATATTACTCTTAAATTATATTTCAAAGCATTTAAATTGACTAAAAAATTGCACTTTTTTCGATAAAACAAAAACTAAATTTAATTTATTAACAAACTAAATTAATGTGAGTGTCATAAATAAACATTGCATTTAGAAAGGGTTTACATTAAAATAATAATAGCCGATTATATTTAGAAAGGAGTTAAGTCAATAATGAAATCAATCAAAGTACAAGTTAAAAATGAAAATGGCTTGACTTCAAGATTAGCAGCTGAATTAGTTGCTGAAGCTAACAAGCATATGTCTAAAATCACAATGATTGTCTCTGATGACTCTTCTCAGCAAGCTGACTTAAAATCAATAATGAATGTTTTCACTTTATCTATACCTCAAAATGAATCTTTCAATATTAAAATTGAAGGCCCTGATGAAGAAAAAGCATTTAATAGTTTCACAAAATTACTATCTAATTTATCAATTTAAATTCTAACATCAGTTATTTAATATTTTTCCTTATAGCAAGTATCAAATTTTACTATTGCAAAAAAAGCACAATTATATTATTATAAGTAAGCTCAGCTGGACCATTAGCTCAGTTGGTAGAGCAGCTGACTCTTAATCAGCGGGCCGAAGGTTCGAGTCCCTCATGGTTCACCACTATAATAAATCGCCTATAATGTCTAAGCATTATAGGTTATTTTTATTAAAATACCATTTTATACTCACTATGTCATATCCTAAAATTTTATAGTCTTAACATTACCACCGAAAATACCCTCAAAAACTCGAACCACTAAAATATTACTCCGGATTAAAATGCTCTCGCTCATAACGACTGGCTTAATGGCGGAGTGCCATCAGTTTACGTCTATACCGATAGAATAGAGATTATTTCTTACGGAGGACTTCCTTTCGGGCAAACAGAAGAAAACTTTTTCAAAGGCATAAGCAAGCCAAGAAGTGAAAGCTTTATAAGAATTTTAAGAGATTTAGATTTTGCTGAAAGAACAGGACATGGAATACCTCAAATCATCAATAAGTACGGGAGGAAAGCCTTTGATATTACTGATACTTTCATATTGGTAACTTTGCCATATGATCCCGATGTAGTTTCTAGGCTTAATAAAAATGAGCACCCAGATGAGCACCCAGAATTTTCTAATAGAACCCGCGAAGAAATAATTGTTGAATTAATTGAATCAAATCCATATATAACCTATGGTGAAATTGCCTTGAAATTTGGAATTTCTGTAGCGACAGTGCGTCGCACGCTTGCCTCTTTGAGGAAAAAAGGCATTATTGCAAACAGAATCAATCAACACGATAAGTGGACATTGAAAAATTAATGATTTTTTAATGCTATTTTAAATGTAGAGATAATTTTTGCATTTATCAAGATGTAGAGCATCAATCGGATTTTTATGTCAGCAAGAGTTATTTTATGGTTACTTTGTATAGTTTAAAACCAATTGATGCACTTGATGCTCAAAATGAGGCTCAAAATCTTCTATTCAAGAGAGAGTGATTAACCTAATAAAGGCAAACCCAAGAATAACAAAAAGACAAATAGCTAAACAAATAGGCATATCAAAAGCAACAATAGAAATAGAATTGTCAAAATCCAATGACATTCATTTCGTTGGGCATCGAAAACAAGACACTAAGAAATAATTGACAAAAAAGATTAAATCAATTTTCTTGGATATTAACGGCGTTCGTTTATCAATTTTGTGTTTAAGATGTTTCCAAACACATTAAGAAACACATTTTAACTCAATTAATCATATTAAATGATTCAACACACGTATTACATAACTAGCTTAACAATGCGAAAACAAGCAAAAAAATGATACAATAATTTTGCTACTACAAATAAAAAGTAAGCTGAACTACAAACAAATTACGTATTATTTAAGGAGATAGAATGGATACTAACTACGCTCTTTTTGAAGAAAAGAACATTTTAAAAATGTTTTTTAAAATTGCTATTCTCGGCTCAATAGGAATGTTAGCAAGCGCAATTTATCAACTTATCGATGGCATATTAGTTAACATCTTTTTAGGATCTCAAGCTTTTTCTGCTATCAATTTAGCCTTTCCTTTTATCATACTTTTATATGCTATTTCAGATATGATTGGAGTAGGTTCATCAGTTATAACAGCTATTAAGCTCGGTCAAAAAAAGCAAGAAGAAGCTAATTCAATTTTTACTAGCTCATTAATCTTAATTTTCATTGTAAATTTTATTATTGGGGCAATAGTTTCTATTTTTAGCAAAAACCTCCTTTCTTTAATGGGGGCTAAAGGACAACTTTTAGAATTGGCAAACCAATATTTACTTGTCTATACTTTAACCTTACCTCTATCTAGTTATATTTTTGCTGTTGATAATTATTTAAGAATATCAGGGCATATTAAAATGAGCATGATAGTTAATATTAGCATGTCTATTTTTATCGTCTTACTTGAACTATTTATATTAGGTGTTATTAAAACATCAACTTGGGGTTCAGCTTTTGCCTCTTGTCTTGGCTTTATAATTTTTACTATCGTTTCTTTCATCCCGTTTTTTAAAAAAACTTCTAAATTAAAATTTTCTAAACCAAACTTCGATTTTTCTTTATTAATAACTATCGCTAAAAATGGTGGGGCAACTTTCTTTTCAAATATCGCCGCTAGATTAACAGCTATCGTTTTCAACTTTGTTTTACTATCTAAAGGCGGAGAAGATGCTGTTTCAAGTTATGGAGTATTAATGTATATAGATGGATTTATTCAACCGCTATTATATGGAATGAATGACGCTTTACAGCCTTGTATAGGTTATAACTATGGTGCCAATCAAATAAAAAGAGTTAAAAAGATAGTAGAGCTTTGCTTTTTATCCAGCTTTATATTATGCCTAATAGGATTTGTTGCCCTAATTAGTTTTCCACAAATTTCACTTATTTTTACTAGCAGTGGATCAACTAACTTACAAGATATGGCAAAATTAGCGATAATAATCTTTTCTTTTACTTATTTAACAAGATGGATTTCTTTTTCATCTCAAGGCTTTTTCTCTGCAATAGAAAAACCTCTAGCTTCTATAATTATTTCACTTGGGATTTCAATAGTTTTTCCAATGATATGTTTGCCTTTATATCTAGTTCTAGATTTAAATGGCATTTGGCTTAATTTCCCAATTTCTAGCTTACTAACTGGAATAATTTGTGCAATTTTATTATTTATTTATATTAAGAAAAAGAAAGTATTAACCTTAAAACAAGATCTTAACTTAAAGAATTAATTTATAGAAACTTCTTCTACTTTGCTTTTCTTTTTACTATGTCTATATATTAAGCCATAGACTAAATAAATTATTGTATCGAATAAAACAAAATAGAATATATTGTTAAAAGCATAAGAAGATACTGAAGTGTATAAATGAACATAACAATATGGTCTAACAGAAGCTAAATTAAGATAATAACAACCGACTGCTATACAAATTATAGAAAACACTTGTAAAGACACATTTATAATATTTAACAATTTAATTTTTAAATTAGGAAGTAAAAAACAAACTAAATTAAATAAAATATTTATCAACATAGAAATAGAAGCTATCCACATTAATACTACATAAGCTCCAATAATATTGCTCTGAGTGTAATTTAAAGTGTGAATATTAATAGCCATAAATTTAAATACTACACCTATTGTATCAGAAATTTGAATAAGACCAACTTCACTAGAAAATAGCTGCAAAGATAAATAGATAATTAAATTTACTAAAAACAAGCAGAAAAACTCATATCTTTTATAATTAGTAAACAACCTAAAATAATTGTTAGATTTTATATAAGTAACTTTACAGATAAAGTAAATTGAATAACTTATAAACATAATTAATTCAAGAACTAACAAAACGTAAAATCCAGAATTAATACTTAAATCACTTATCCTTGTAGCTAATATAAATCCAATAACAAATGACAAAAAATGAATTGAAATTATCGAAGTATAAGTAATTTTTGAAATTTTCGAATATTTGCTGTCATTCTTATTCAAAAGTTCAAAAATAAAATCGACAATACAATAAATAATTAATACTAATGTAAAAATAAAACTGATTATTAAAAAAGCAAAACACGCATTTGCTAAAGGAGTTAATCCATAAATTTGTCCACTTAAAATATTGTAAAAATTAAAATTAGAGCTTACGACACCTCCATCAAAGTAAATAAATATCGAACCGATATTTAAAGCTAAGAAACCGAGAAAACATGCAGAAAATACAAATAAAAAAATACTTACTAACAGAGAAGTAAAAGGCGTTTGTTTTAATTCTTCTTTATTAATTTCTCTAACTTCAGTTTTATTAGAAATATCTAATTCACCTAACAATTCTTCATATCTAACGTCGAAAATAGTGCACAATCTTCTAATTGTTGCTAAATCCGGCTCAGATTGATTGTTTTCATATTTAGATATAGCCTGTCTAGTAACATTTAATAAATTCGCTAACTGTTCTTGAGTTAAACCTTTTTTATTTCTTAGTTCAGTAATTTTTTCACCCAAAGTCATAAAGTTAACCTCCTTATAAGCAAGTTATATTATTAAATGCTTTTAACAGCTAGAAAATTATATTTGCTATCGAGCAACTAACAGTTGCATATAATAAAATTAACGGGAAATTCAGCTCTTTTTATTTACTTTCTTTTTGCTTATTGTAAGCTTCTAAAACAGCGATTGAAAGTTGATCAGCACAAGAAGTAGCTTTACTTCCACAAGTGTTACCTTTTAATTTAGATACAATATCTTCCACTTTCCAACCATCTAAAATTTTAGAAATAGCTTTTAAATTCCCTGGACAGCCTCTTTCAAATTCGATATTAGTAACTATATTACCATTTAAATCAAAGCTAATTTGAGTTGAACAAGTTCCTTTAGTTTTATATACATATCTCATATCAATCTAACACTCCTTAATATCATTATAATATTTATCCTCTAATTAAATAGGATACTATAAATAAAATAATAAATGTGAGAATATATATAACTAAAATATCTAGAGAAAACAACCTTTATCCTTTTAAATAATGAATATCTCAATTTATTCTCTTTATATACTTTATAATTTTTCTTTATTGTCATTTTATAAAAGTTATAAAGTTTTTTATCTTTAACATCTGAACCAATAAAATCCGCGCTAGTTGAAACTTTTTCACTTAAAACAATATCTTTAACTTTACTAGGTAAAATTTGATATAAATTATCATAAATCTTAAATAAATCATATCTTCTTTTAGAAAAATCTTTATTTACATGCATCAAAGAAGAAGGATTATCCATAGTATAAAAATATAGGCTTTTATTTAATAAATAAGCTGATTTAATTTTTAAACAATATTGAATAGAAAACAATAAGTCTTCACCAAGAGAATAAGATGTATCAAAATAGATATCGTTTTGTTTAATAATATCTAAGTTAAATACTTTATTCCACACCACACCTAGATTAGGTAGTAATATTGTGCTTAAAACTTCATTAATATCCAAATATAACCCGGTATTTAAATTATACTGATTAACTTTTTTATTTTTAACTAAACCTAGATAATTAAAAAACACTAAATCAACATTATTTGTTACTAAAATCTTGTTTATTATTTCAAAGCAATTTAAATCTAAATAATCATCTGAATCGAGGAAATAGATATATTTACCATTAGAATATTTAATACCTAAATTTCTAGATGATGATACACCTTGAATAGGATTTTGATAAATTTTAATCCTACTATCTTGTTGTTGATACTTTTGACAAATCTTTAAACTATTATCAATAGAATTATTGTCTATCAAAATAATTTCAAGATTAGAAAATGTTTGATGCACTATTGAATCCAAGCATCTAGAAAGATATTTATCTGAATTATATATAGGAACTACAATAGAAAACACCGATTTCATAGTTTTATTTTACAGCATTAATTTAAATTTACGCACAAAAATATTATCATAATATTAGGAGGAAATTTTTATGAAAAGAACAAAACTTGTAATTATTGGTGCTGGACAAGTCGGAGCTAGTTTAGCTTATACTTTATTTACTAGAAACGAAGTAGATATCTATCTAATCGATAACAATTTAAACAAATTAAAAGGTCAAGTTTTAGATATGGCTCACGCTGAATATATCAGCAATTCCACAATTCATTTTGGAACTTATAAAGACTGTAAAGATGCTGATTTTATAGTAATTACTGCTTCTGTACCTGGTGGAAAAGAATTAACTTCTAGAAATCAGCTTTTACAAGGTAATTTGGAACTATTAAGCTCTATTTTGAAAGAAATCAAAGCTAACTTTAATCCGTTAGCTAAATTCATTTTAATTTCTAATCCTGTTGATGCTTTAAGTTATTTTACATATTCTTATTTAAATATTCCTAACGAAAACGTCATTGGTAGTGGCACTTATCTGGATAGTTTGCGCTTTAGATATTATCTAGCAAAAGAATTAAATATTCCAACCAAAGATGTTAATGGCTATGTTATAGGTGAACATGGTGATTCTGAAGTCTTGCTATTTTCATCTGTCAATATAAAATCAACTCCACTAGATGAATATCTTGAAAAATATAAAATTAAACTCAATAAAGAGAAAATTAAAAAAGATACTATTGAAGGTGGATTTTATGTTACTAGAGCTAAAGGTTATACAAACTACGCGATCGCTATGGCGGTAAGTGAAATAATCAATTCCTTAACTTCTAAAATTGGAAATATTTTACCGGTTTCTAACTATTCTGACAAATATAAAGTCTATATGTCTTTACCATATTTATTAACTCAAAATGGAGTTAGTAAACGCCTAGATTTAGAATTATCTTCTAAGGAAAAAGAAGATTTAGAAAAATCTATTGACGCGCTTAAAAACAATCAAAAAATCGTCGATAAATTTATTAAAACTTTAGAATAAATATTTGTTTTTATAGAAAAAAATTCAAATACATCATCATTATATATAGATTTAAAATTAAATAATTTTTAAAAGGAACTCATTTAAGTTCCTTTTAATTTCGATTTAACTTTTCTTTTTCATATTCTAATCTAGCTTGTAAAGAAAATGAGCATCCACAATAATTTTGACGATATAAATTGTACTTTTTAGCAATATTAATTCCAATTAATTGTCCGTTCTCCTTTTTAAAATCCGCTTGGAGATATTTAGTCGTTGAATACTTTTTTTCCAATTCCAAACATATTTGATTTAATAAGGCGGACGGCTTTTTACATGAGACTGTCATAACAGAAGTAAAATAATCAAAATTATGCTCATATGCATATTTATAAGATAAATCTAACCTCAAAGCGTGACATAATTCACATCGTTTTCCACCTTCTTTATCTTTTTCATATCCCTTAATAGCTTCTAAATAAGTTTGATAGTCGTATTCTTGTTTAATTATTTTAACCTTAGGAGCAAATTCTTTAACAAACCTTTCTAATTCGCTGTATCTTTTTTCATATTCAGCTTTTGGATAAATATTTGGATTAAAATAACCGATAGTTATATCAAAATAATTAACTAATATCGAAAGTGGATAAGTTAAACATGGTCCACAACATGCATGTAAAAATAAACTCGGCTTTTTATCTAGCTTAGAAATTTGTTCTATCTCACGTTTAAATATTTCATTGTAATTAATCTTTTTTATTTCCATAAATAAACATAGCATCCCCAAATGAGAAGAAATGATATTTGTTTTCTACAGCGTGATTATAAGCTTTTAAAATTTCATCGCGGTTTGCAAACGCAGATACTAACATAAATAAAGTTGATTTGGGCAAATGAAAATTAGTAATGATAGCATCGCTAGCTAAAAACTTAAATCCTGGATAAATAAATAAACTAGTATCTCCTTCATCCGCTTTAAATTCACCATATTTATGTATAACTGTTTCTAAAGTACGAATAGAAGTAGTTCCAATAGGAATTATTCTTCTACCTTCTTTTTTGGCTAAATTTAATCTATCGGCAACATCTTGATCAATATGATAAAACTCCGAATGCATATGATGATTTAAAACATTAGATTCTTTAACCGGGCGAAAGGTTCCTAAACCGACATGTAAAGTAACATCTAAAACTTCAATCCCTTTTTGTTTAATTTTATCAAATAATTCATTTGTAAAATGAAAACCGGCAGTAGGAGCAGCGGAAGAACCTTCTACCTTAGCATAAACTGTTTGATATCTATCGTTTTGACCTTCTTGTTTATGAATATATGGAGGTAAAGGCATTTTACCTAACTTATCTAAAACTTCATAAAAAATACCTTGGTAATCTAACTTAAAAACTCTTAATCCTTCTTGTAAAACTTCTAAACATGTCATTATTAATTCATCGTTATCGCCAAAATAAATTTTAGTTCCTTTTTTAACCACTCTAGCATTTCCAACTAAAGCTTGATAAACATCTTTCCTATCTTTATCTGGATTAAGTAATAAAACTTCAACGTGAGCGTTAGTTTCTTTTTTTATACCAAATAATCTAGCAGGTATAACTTTAGTGTTGTTTCTAACCAAAACATCTCCTGGCTTTAAATAATCAATAATATTATAAAAATGCTTATCTTCTAAACTAGCATCTTCTCTATTTAAAACTAACAATCTCGATTCATCTCTTTTTTGAGCAGGGGATTGAGCGATTAATTCTTCAGGAAGAAAATAATCATATTCATTTAAATCGTAAATGTTATATCCAAATTCATCTATAGCTTGTTTTATTTTAATATCTTCTTCCATCTTAAAACCCTTTCTTAGACCCAAATTTATCCATAGTTTGCTTGGCAAATTCAGTAAATCTATCCTCTTTAATAGCTTGTCTTGCTAATTCCATATTCTTAATTAAAAATCTAATATTATGAATAGAGCATAATGTCTTGCCAAATTCTTCATTAACTTTCATCAAATGATGAATATAGGCTCTAGTATAATTTCTACAGCAATAGCAATCGCATTCATCATCAACTGGAGTAAAGTCTTCTTTATATTTAGCGTTAAAAATATTTAATCTACCTTTAGAAGTCATTAAAGCACCATGTCTAGCAATTCGAGTAGGTAACACGCAATCAAACATATCAATTCCTTTAGAAATACCATCAAAAATCATATCTAAAGAACCTACCCCCATTAAATATCTAGGTTTATCGTGTGGCATATATTTACTAGCATAAGTTACCATTTTATATTCAACTTCTCTAGGTTCACCAATACTAGTTCCACCTATAGCATAACCATCAAAATCTAACTTAATTAACTCTTCGGCACAATATTTTCTTAAATCTTCAAATTCACCACCTTGAATAATTCCAAATAAAGCTTGATCTTTTCTTTTGTGAGAATCCTTACATCTTTTAGCCCAACGTAAAGTTCTATTTACAGAATCAAGCATGTATTCTCTAGTGGCTGGATAATGGACACATTCATCAAAAACCATTGCGATATCAGCGCCTATTTTTTCTTCTAAATCCATAACAACTTCAGGAGAGAAGAATACTTTATCTCCATTTAATGGATTTTTAAAAGTAACACCTTCTTCAGTAATTTTTCTTAATTCGCCTAAAGAAAAAACTTGAAAGCCACCCGAATCAGTTAACATTGGTCCGTTGTAATTCATAAATTTACTAACTCCACCAGCTTTAGAAACTATATCAGCCCCTGGACGCAAAGCCAAATGATACGTGTTAGCTAATATAACTCCACTACCAGCTTGTTTAACCATTTCAGGAGGAAGGCATTTAACTGTAGCCTGAGTTCCTACTGGCATAAACATAGGTAGTTCACAATCTCCATGAGGAGTATGTAAAATTCCATATCTGGCGTTAGAATATTTATCTTGATGCAATATTTCTATATAGACGTTTTCTTTTGACATAATTACCTACTTTCAGCTTATTTATTTTATATTTTAAATAAAGAATAAACAACACCATTAATTAGATATTTATATCTAGCAATACCATCTTATTTAGATTTCTTATATTTATTTATAAACTTGATAGAAGCTTCCAATACGAAAATAGCTAAGATAACAAGTAAAAATACAATATAAACTAAATAATTCATAGATACATAATACAAAGGACCATTTAACTTAAAATATAAAGAATCAGTTAAACTAGAAAGAGATTTGAATACTACATTAAATATCCTTAAATTATAAATATAAGAAACTAAGAAGCTAATGATAATAGAAATACAAATACTTACTAGTATCTGGGAAGAAATGCTAATAATATCCACTAGTTTTCTACGTTTAATAGGCATACCAAGAAGAAGATAACTATCGTATTTTCTTTTAGAATTTTTAAAGACGATAGCGAAATTATATGATATTAATAATATTGCTAATAAAATAGTAAAGGATAAAAATAGATAGAAACAAAGTAGTAGTTATTTTTGACAAATCCTTGGGGTTTTCAAAATAAAAATCACTTTCTTTATCAGAAACCAAATTAAAATTATACACATCATAATAATCAAATATCTGCTGAATAGATAAATCAAGTATATTAGCTTGACCTAAACAAAAGTTACTTCCTAGACTAGTTAAGCTAATTACTAAGCTAACTAAAAAACCAAAAAAGCAAAATACTTTATAATTATTTTAAAAATTAGTTTAACAATATTCAAGAAAGATACACCTTTTAATGATGATGTAACGGCATTAGTGTTATCGTTTTCTCTATTATTAACATAATTATTTGATAAAATTAACTCATTGTTTTCAATAGAAATTACACTTAAATTAGTATAACCTAGTTCTTTTAAAGAATCGTGACTAGAAAAAATAACTAATCTATCTTTGGAGAGTTCTATTGCTAAATCTATTATATCTTTAGCGTTTTGTTCATCTAGATTTGATATAGCTTCATCTAAAAGCAAAATCTCTTTATTTTCAAAAATTGCTATAGCTATCATTAATCTTTGCTTTTCTCCACTAGAAAGAGTATCGACATTTTCGTATTTTAAACTTTCTAAATTAACCTTTTTTAAAATAGATTCAGCATATTTTCTATCCTTTGAATCAAAAGGAAACATGAGATTTTCAACAACTGTTAACTTTGAAATTAAATAAGGTTCCTGATAGACAATCGAAACGTGACTAAAATGAAAATCGCTGTCTTTTTTAGTTATTAATTTATCATCAAAAAAATATTTCCCTTCATAACTATGGTCATCGTTAGCTAGAATTTCAAATAAGGTAGATTTTCCAGAACCATTTTCGCCAAGTAGCAAATAAAAACCTGTGCTAGGTAATGTTAGCTTTGCGTTTTCAAACACGATATTTTTTCCATAACTTTTATTAATGTCAACTAGCTTAATCATATATAAATTATACAATATTATATGACATTTTTAGTGTAGTAACGAATTTTTATCTTATTGTTTATTTTTCTTAGAAAAATTATAATATTTGTAAGAGAAAATCAATTTTAGGGGGTAAATTATGAACGAGAAACTCGAAAGCCTATTCACACCTTGGAAGATTGGTAACTGTGAAATCAAAAACAGAATAGTCTTAACTTCAATGGGTGGAACTTCACTTTTTGGCTGGATGGAAATTAACCATTTTGACAAAGAGGCAGCTAATTTCATTTTAGAAAGAGCAAAAAACGAGGTTGGATTAATTCTTCCAGGAATTCAACCAATTTATAATCCTATGCTAGGTCAATGGTTACACCGCAAAAAAGGAATGTATAAAAAGCTTAAAGTCTTTATGGAGGAAATTCATAAAACTGGAGCTAAACTTTTTGTCCAGTTAACAGCGGGATTTGGCCGTTCATTTACTATTGATCATCTAATGGAAACTCTAGCTTCTAACAAAGTTTTAAATGTCTTATCTAAACCAATTATGAATTTTGATAAGATTTGTGCCTCTTCTTCACCTAGTCCAAATAGATGGTCTGACAAAGTCCCTTCTAGAGAAATGACAATTAAAGAAATCCATAAATTTATAGATTCTTTTGCTAAAACTTCATATTTATTAAAACAAGCTGGGGTTGATGGAGTTGAAATTCACGCTGTTCATGAAGGTTATTTGTTAGATCAATTTACATTAAAATACATCAACAAAAGAAAAGATGAATATGGTGGATCTTTTGAAAATCGCTATCGTTTCCCAGTTGAAATTGTTAAAGCCATCAAATCTAAATGTGGGAAAGATTTCCCTGTATCTTTAAGATATTCAGTTGTTAGTAAAACTAAAGGATTTAGACAAGGTGCTTTACCAAACGAAGACTATGTTGAAGTCGGCCGTGATTATGAAGAAACTAAAAAAGCCGCTAAATATCTCCAAGATGCCGGATACGATATGTTAAATTGCGATAATGGAACTTACGATGCTTGGTATTGGTCTCATCCACCTATCTATATGGAAGAAAACTGCAACTTAAAAGATGTCGAATTTATTAAACAATATGTCGATATTCCTGTTGTTGCTGCTGGTAGAATGGATCCATTTGTCGCAAGTAAAGCTATTCAAGAAGGTAAAATCGATGCCATGGGAGCTGCTAGACCATTTTTAGCTGATCCTGAATATGCTAGAAAAATTAAAGAAGATAGATTTGAAGATATTAAGCCTTGTATCTATTGTCATAATGCCTGTTTTACAATGTGCACATATAAAGGAGTTCCTAACGCTCAACCTCTTTCTGATGCTTTACACATGTCAAGATGTGCCATTAACGCAGAAACTATGCAAACAAATAAATACTATATTAAAAAGACAAATAAACCTAAACAAGTTGCTATTATCGGTGGTGGAATTGGCGGAATGGAAGCTGCTAGAGTACTAGCTTTACGTGGACATCATCCAACAATATACGAAAAATCAGATAGATTAGGTGGAGTATTTATTCCTGCTAGTAGGGCTAGATTTAAAGGTAAATTGCGCGAACTTTTAAATTGGTATATCAAACAGATGGAAGAATTAAATATTCCTATTAAATTCAATACTGAAGTTAAAGATTTAAACTCTATTAAAGCCGATAGATATATAATTGCTACCGGTTCAAAACCTAAACTTTTAAAAGTTAAAGGTTGTGAAAAAATTATCGAAGCCTGCGATTATTTAAATGGAACTAGAGTAGGAAATAAAGTCGCTGTTATCGGAGGTGGATTAACTGGATGTGAAATCGCTTATGAATTACATCTAGATGGTAAAACTCCAATTATTATCGAAGCTCAAGATGATTTAATTAAACAAGTGGGTGTCTGTATGGCTAATAGCCAATATTTAAGAGATTATTTCAAGTTATATAAAGTTGAAACTCACTTAGAATCTTGTCTAAAAGAAGTTCAAGATGGAAAAATTATCGTAACTGAAAAAGGAAAAGATATAGAAATTCCTTGCGATAATGTAATTAGTTCTATCGGATATAAATCCAATCCACTAGTACAAGCTTCAAGAAAAGTTCAATTAATTGGCGATTGTGATCAAGTTGGAAATTTGCGCCACGTTATTTGGTCAGCTTATAAAGCTAGTATGAAGATTTAATTATAGGAGAACAAAACATGTATCAAGCAAAAATGGTATTAACTAAAGAACAACAAGATATCTTAAATGGTTCTTTAGGTGAAACAAAAGCCAAAATGATGGAAGTGTTAGTAAGATATGGGGATGTATTTAACGCCAAAAGATTAGTCCCTCTTACTTATAGAAAATCTCACTTTGTCACTTCATTTGGCTTATCAATGTTAAAACCAGTCTATCCATTAATGGATGAATTAATTAAAGCGGGATGTAAAATTGAAGAAGGTTTTACAATGGATCCACGCCCAATCGATTTTAAAAATGTCACCTGCAATCCACTTGAAAAATTGGTTTTTAAAGTCTTTATGTATTCTAAACAAGATTACTATGAAAAGCAGCTTCAAGCTATAGGATTAAAAGATCCTGATAAAAATTTCTCATGTACATGCTATTTAAAAGAAGTAAATAACACTCCAAAAATGGGAGATATCATATCGTGGTCAGAATCTTCCGCTGTCGTTTATGCCAATTCAGTTTTAGGAGCAAGATGCAATAGAAATTCTGGAATCTTAGATATGTTTGGTTCTATTTTAGGCTATACTCCTGATTTTGGTTTTATTACTGATGAAGGAAGAAAAGCTAGTTGGAAAGTTATTCTTAAAACTAGTAAAAAACCTGAAGCTCAAATTCTAGGTTCAGCTATCGGTATGAAAGTTATTGCTGAAGTCCCTTATATTGTTGGCTTAGATAAATATCTTGACGAGCTTCCTAATGAAGACACTATCGCTTATTTAAAAGATATGGGAGCTGCTTCTGCTTCTAATGGTGCTGTTGGTCTTTACCATGTTGAAAATATTACTCCTGAAGCTAAACAACAAAAAGAAAACTTACTAAAAGAAAATTATAAAGAATACATCATTGATGATGCTGAACTTGAAAGAGTCTATAAATCTTATCCAATAATGTGGAAAAGAAGAGATTTAAAACCAAAGAAAGCTTTTATAGGTTGTCCTCATTGTACCTTAAAACAACTTCAAGATTGGTCAAATAAAATTTTAGCTGGTCTAAAAGCAAATAAGAAAAACAAACTGGCTGTCCACACTGTATTTACTGCTAGTCCATATGTTATTGAAGAATTTAAAAAAGATCCTAATTATGAAAAACTATATAATGTTGGTGCTAGTATTTCATATATCTGCCCACTTATGTATCTAGATAATCCATTAGTCCATTCTAAACCATTTATTACTAACTCTAATAAATTAAGAACATATACTAACGCTAGATACTATAAAGATGAAGAACTATTAGATATCATCTTAGGCAACAAGGAGGTCAAATAAAATGAAAGAATTCCAAGGCAGAGTTATTTATAAAGGAACATATAAAGGGGAAGCTGTTGTTACTCATCAAGGTTTTAACACTTTAGCTAGCTGCCAAACATCCGCTTTACTTCCTACTTCTAAAAAAATCATAGTCTCTGATCAAAATAATCCAGAACTTTATAAGAAAAACATTACCAATAAAGCCCTTTGTTTACCAACGACAATAGGTTCGACTACCGGCGGAATGGTCATTCAAACTGTCGCTAGCAGAAATCTCGCTCCTAAAGCTTTCTTGTTTTCAGAAGAAATAGATCCACTAGCCGCTAGTGGAATTATTCTATCTAACGTTTGGAACAATGTCGGATTAATTGCCATTGATAAATTAGGCGATGAATTCTTAAACACTGTTAAAACTGGAGATCAAATTGAAATTACAGAAGATGGAAAAGTAATTATAAAATAAGTATAAGTTGCTAAACTATCTAAGGGTCATTACTAATTAATGGCCCTTTTTCCTTTTATTAATTCTACTAAGTTAAATTGATTATCCAATTTTAAAATGTAATCGTTTCCATGATAATTTTTGAAAAAAATCTCTTGAAAACGAATTTTTATTCTACTATCATTATTTAGTATTTGTTAGGATGCTAACAATTAATTATGTGTACTAATATCGACATCGGAATTCTTATTAAAAAAGCTAACAATCTTATCGATCGCTGCTTAAATAACATCACTTTAGAAAACAAACTGCTTGGAGGAACTCAAGGGTTAATTTTAAGGCGAATTTATGAAAGTAAAAATTCTCCTATTTATCAAAAGGATTTAGAAAAAGAATTTGAAACTAGACGTTCGTCGATGTCTCAGATATTAGAAAGTCTTGAAAAAGATCACTTAATTAAAAGGGTGACTACTAACGAAGATAAAAGACTAAAAAAGCTTATCATCACTAAACAGGGTGAAAAAGAATGTGAACTTATGGCTAAAAAAGTTGTGGAATTTGAGGCTAAATTAACAGATATTCTAACTGATAAAGAAGCTGACAATCTAAAGAACAACTTAGAAAAGCTAATAAGTAGTCTTAAAAAATTAGAGGAGGAAGAAAATGGAAAAAGTAAAACTGATTGCTAAAAGTATTAGAGAATACAAAAAAGAAAGTATTCAGACAGTTGTCATCGTCTTTTTTGAAGTTATTTTAGAAGTCTTAGTTCCTTTTATTATGGCTTTAGCTATCGATAACGCTATTAAGCCTAAAAATATCAACCTTTTAATAATCTATTCAGTAATTTTGATATTTATTACCGTTTTTTGTTTTATCGCTGGTATTTTTGCGGGATTTTCTGCTTCAAAAGCCTCATGTGGATTAGCTAAAAATCTCCGCCACGATTTATATCATTCCTTACAAGCTTATTCATTTAAAAATATAGATAAATTTTCAACGGCAAGTATCGTTACTAGATTAACTACCGATGTTGTTAACGTTCAAAACGCCTATATCATGATTATTAGAACTTTAGTTAGAGCTCCAATAATGTTAATCTTAGCTTTAATTCTTTCGTTTATTAATAACTGGGTAATAGGTCTATGTTATCTTGTTGTTGCTATTTTCCTCGGCTTTTTCTTATTATTTATCGCTTATAAGGCTCATCCTTATTTTGCTACTGGCGTAACTACTTATGATAGTTTAAATAGCGTTGTTCAAGAAAACTTACAAGGTATTAGAGTCGTAAAATCTTACGTTAAAGAAGATGTCGAAGTTTCTAAGTTTCAAAAGATTTCAAATAAAATATTTAAATTGATGTCTTCAGGTGAAAAGATAGTTGCTTTTGAAAATCCAGTCATTAATTTTTCCATTTATATGATGATGATTCTCCTTTCATTTATCGGAGCAAATCTAATCGTTAAAGAAGGAACTATGTCTACTGGACAACTTTCTTCAATGATTTCCTATGCCTGGATGATTCTTTCTACTTTGATTTTAATCTCGATGATTTTTGTTAATATCATCATCGCTCAGACTTCTGCTGAAAGAATCTATGAAATGCTTACTGAAAAACCAGATATCGTTTCAAAAGAAAACGCTGTAAAAGAAGTTAAAAACGGCGATGTTGAATTTACAAATGTCAATTTTGCCTATTCTTCCAATGCTGAAAAACTCGTTTTAGATAATATTAACTTCAAAGTTAAATCAGGACAAACTGTCGGTATTATCGGTGGAACTGGTTCTTCAAAATCTTCTTTAATATCTTTAATTGCTAGACTTTATGATGTTACTAATGGTTCAGTTAAAGTCGGAGGCGTCGATGTTAGAGACTACGATATCCAAGTTTTAAGAGATTCTGTTAGTGTCGTTTTGCAAAAAAACACCTTATTTTCTGGTTCAATTAAAGATAACTTAAAATGGGGTAATCCACTTGCTAGCGATGAACAGATGATTCACGCTTGTAAATTAGCTCAAGCTGATTCTTTCATCCAACAATTCCCATATAAGTACGATAGTTATGTCGAACAAGGCGGAGCTAATTTCTCTGGTGGTCAAAAGCAAAGACTATGTATCGCTAGAGCATTATTAAAATCACCTAAAATTCTAATTTTAGATGATTCTACTTCTGCTGTTGATACTAAAACTGATAGTTTAATTAGAAAAGCTTTTAGAGAAGATATTCCTCATGTTACTAAATTCATCGTCGCTCAAAGAGTTTCTTCAATTGAAGATGCTGATATAATCATCGTTTTAAATGAAGGTAAAATCGACGATATTGGAACTAATAAGGAATTATTAGAAAGAAATCCTATATATCGAGAAATTTACAATACTCAAACAAATAAAGGAGGTAAACAAGATGCCTAATTATCAAGTTAGCAAGAAAAAAGTTATCGACAATAAATCCACCTTTAAAGTAATTTCTAGAATTCTAGGATACGTAGTAAAATATTACAAAGTTCTATTTGCAGTCGTTTTAGTCTCTATTATTATTTCTGCAGTTATCTCTTCAATTAACACTTTATTCATCCAAAAATTAATCGATGATTACATCACCCCTATGCTTGAAAATAGCAGCATCATCGATACTAAAATGAAGGAATTAAACTTCGCTTTATTAATAATGGCAATATTGTATGTTATAGCTGTTATCTTCTCATATATCTATAATAGAGTTATCGCTATTATTTCCCAAGGTACTTTAAAGCATATTAGAGATGATATGTTTGAACATATGGAAACATTACCACTGAGATTTTTCGATACAAGAACTCATGGTGATATTATGTCATTTTATACAAATGATACTGACACTTTAAGACAAATGCTTTCTATTTCTATCCCTCAAATGCTTTCGTGTATCGTTTCAGTTATCTTTTCTATAATTGCTATGTTCATCTTAAACTGGATCTTAGCTATTGTCGTTATTTTCTTAACTGCCTTAATTTTCCCAATTACTAGATTATTAGTCACTAAATCTGCTAGATATTTTGCCAATCAACAAAGACTATTAGGTAAAATTACTGGTTATATTGAAGAATATACTGATGGTCAAAAAGTCATCAAAGTCTTCAATCACGAAAAAGAAGCTGAAGAAGGTTTTAATCAAATTAACGATGAATTAGCCTATTCAGCTACTAAAGCTAGTAAATATTCAAACATCTTGATGCCTACTGCTAATAACTTAGGTAACTTTGATTATATTTTAGTAGCTTTAATTGGCGGTATTTTAGCTATTAAATTCAACATGTTTGAAATCGGTACTATTGTCGCTTTTATTAATTTTACTAAAGCTTTAATTAATCCTATCGGCCAAGTCTCTCAACAATTAACATTTGTTATTAACGCTTTAGCTGGTGCTGATAGAATCTTTAGATTCTTATCAGAAAAACCTGAAGATGACGATGGTTTTGTTAAACTAGTTAACTGTAAATACGATAATGATAATAAACTTGTTGAAACTAGTGAAAAAACCAATAACTGGGCTTGGAAATATACTGATAAACACAATCAAATTAAATATATTCCATTAAAAGGCGATATTAGATTTGAAAACGTCTTCTTCTCATATAACCCTAATAAAGAGATTCTTCACGATATTTCTTTATATGCTAAACCTGGACAAAAAGTCGCTTTTGTCGGAGCTACTGGAGCTGGCAAAACTACTATTACTAACTTAATTAACAGATTCTACGATATTCAAAAAGGTAAAATTACTTACGATGGAATCGATATTAAAGATATTAAAAAAGATGATTTAAGAAGTTCACTAGGTATTGTTTTACAAGATACTAACTTATTTACTGGAACTGTTAAAGAAAACATCAAATATTCTAAATTAGACGCTAGCGATGAAGAAGTTATCGCCGCCGCTAAATTAGCAAATGCTGATTCCTTTATAAGAATGTTACCTAATGGATATGATACTATGCTTTATGGAGGAGGAGAAGCTTTATCTCAAGGTCAAAGACAGCTTCTTTCAATCGCTAGAGCCGCTTTATTAAATCCACCTGTTATGATTCTTGATGAGGCTACTTCATCAATTGATACAAGAACTGAAGGTTTAGTCCAAAAAGGTATGGATGCTTTAATGGAGGGAAGAACAGTCTTTGTAATCGCTCATAGATTATCGACAGTTAAAAACTCAAACGTCATCATCGTTTTAGATCATGGACATATTATTGAAAGAGGCACTCACGATGAACTTATCAATAAAAAAGGCGTCTATTATCAACTATATACTGGCGCTTTCGAACTAGAATAAAACCCAGTTAAAAAGACGATTGAAACCATTTATTCAATCGCCTTTTTATTTTATAAATCGATTTAAACTAATATTTAATAATTTTAAAATTGCAGTGTAATTACAGCTTTATTTTCATCGATAGAATCGATTTGAATATCACATGGCATTGTCTTTGGATCATCTTTAAGCTGATTGTTAAATTTAAAATTAGGGAAAACGTTATTAAAGCTATCGCCTGCTAAAAATAAGTCATCTTCAACAAAGGCAGTTTGAATATTGTTACGCAAAAATTGATTGCTTCTAGATTCACCTAAACTCGATAAAACACGAATTATTCTTTCTGAATTATATGAACTTGATAAAGCGTTACTTGATAACATGTTATAAAATTTATTTTCATCAGCTTGAGATAATTTGGCTGATATATCTTCATTAACATAATAGCTATTATTATCATTTCTATCTGGAACAACTATATTGTTATTAGCGTATTCAACTATTCCTTGATTGACATAATACATTTTAATTCCACTAGCATTTACCCCAGGAATTTGATTGTAATATAAAGTTTCAGCATCCTGTTTGTTTAAATTAGTCGGAGTATAATATTCAACTAAAATATATTCATTTAAACAAGTGTCATTTAATTTAGGGGAGATTAAAATACAATCTCCGCTTGTTTCAAATGGCTTTAGTTCAATCGTAACTGTTTCACCTTCAAAATTAGTATTAAAATCATAACAATATGGATTAATCCAATCTAAATTATATTTACTTAGTGGATCTTGATCGCCAATATTATTATCCATCATAATATTTAATCCAGTAGGTGAACCAGTATTATCATTAGCGTATAAATCATCTAACCCGAGAAGGTGACCTGTTTCATGAATTTGAGTATGAGCATCAACTTTACTATATCCACCTTCTTTTAAAAAGAAATAAGATGACCAACAATAAGCCGCTGACATTGTTTCAGGAATATAAGAAATTTGAGAATATGGATTAGCGCCAATCCAATAAACATAGGCCCATAAAAACATCTGGCTATCTTGATAATATTCTTTATAAGACAATTCTTCTGGCCAAGAATTTCCATACATCGTATAAGCTAAATCAGGATAATAATAAACTAGATGAATAGCATCGACTACTCCATTATTATCATAATCATAATCATTAGCATCATAAGGGTGATTTTCATCTAAAAATAACTTTTGATAAACTTCTTGATAAATAAGATCGCTACTATAGGTAGAATCTTGATTCCTATTACTAGCACTAACATAATAAGAAAGATCGTGATTAGTATAAAAAACATCGCTTACTTCCCCTTGAATGTCTAATTTACCATAGCTAGATTTATAATAATATGAAGAAACCGATTCATAATAAGTATCTTCTGTTTCTCCAAAGAAAGCGTCTTGTAAATCAGATGTAAATTCTTCTAAAGTTGAAGAAGATAAAGGAGTAGAACTAGTCGGCGAATAATCGTTAAATACAACAGGTACTACTAACAATTTAGGATTACCTATAGAAGGTAAACAACTACAAGAAGAAGCGTAAGCTTGATTAAAATACTTTTGAAAAACACCTTCGTTAGGATTTTCTCTTTCAGGAGTGGAACTAGTAGAACTAGAAGTTAAACTAGATTCTAAACTAGATAGATTTGAACTAGATAAATTGTTATTAACTTGACATGAAGTTATTAAACTTATTATGCCTAAGCATGTGATTAAAAATTTTGAACGTTTCATATTACCTCTCCAACTTAAAAATACGTGCTATCAAATATCATAAATTATTTAATTTAACTTATCAATACATATAAAATTGACTTAATTTAGCATATAGTAATCCATTTGGAATAAAATATTTATATAGGAGAAAGTTAATTATGAAAAGAAATTTTGAAAAGAAAGCTAATATCTATCCTCAAGTAGTTTTTGTCATTTCAACATACAATGAAGATAATTCTACTAACGCTATGGTCGCGGCCTGGGGATGCCAAGCTAATTACGATGAGATTTTTATTGTCTTAGACAAAACGCATAAAACCACTAAAAACATTTTAAAAACTAAAAGCTTAGTAGTTTCTATTGGAACTAAACAATATGTAAGTGAAATTGATTATTTAGGTATGGTAAGTGGAAATCAAGTGAAAAACAAATTAGAAAAAGTTAATTTTACCACTTCTAAAAGTAAATATGTCAATGCTCCTATTATTGACGAATTACCTCTTTCATTTGAATGCGAATTAGAAAGTTATGACGAAGAAAAAGAATTCTTAGTTGCCAAAGTTAAAAACGTCTTAGTAGATGATTCTATTTTAACTGATTCCAAAATAGATATAACTAAATTAGAACCACTCTCATTTGATGGATTTAATTCAGAATATGTAATTTACTCAAATAAAATAGCCCCTAGTTTTAAAATAGGAGCTAAATACTTAGATTGATTTTTTTAAGCTATATAACTTTTTAGCTTCTAAATAAATTAAGATAGCTAGTATTAAAGTAGATACACCCGTAAAAATAAATATTAAATAATCTAAGAAAGTTAGACAAATAGAGCATATACTAATAACAGCTAAATTAGAAAAGACAATTATTTTAGAAACAATAAATCCTTTTTGATTTTCAATATTACTCGCTTTTTTATTGATAAAAATACTTGCTAAAACAAATAAAAGACCTAAAATAGCAGGAACAACAGCATAGACAATCAATTTCAAATAAAAAGGCGGTTCAAATACTACTGGTATAGCATATAGTTGTAAAAAGGGAATTAATAAAGATATATAAGCGAATAATATTAAACATATTAAGGTAAAAATCAGCAAATTAGTTTTAATCTTAGTCATATTTTAACCTTCGTTTATCTTATTATACCACCTAATATTAATAAGCCAAGATTTTACCGATGTCAATTTAAGCGTAATTATATTTGTAAAACAGAACTTAGTATTTCAGTTATGTGTCAATTCTTTGCTGTTGAATAAAAAAAAGAATTGCCTTATAATTACTAGGCAAGTTTGCTTGGCAAAATCCAAGCTGGAAGGAGAACTAAGTAACATGAAAAAAGGAATTCACCCTGAATATCACCGCTGCAAAGTCACATGTGTAAACTGTGGCACTACCTTCGAAACTGGTTCTGTTTTAAAGGAAATTAGAGTTGAATCTTGTTCTAATTGCCATTCTTTCTATACTGGTAAAGCTGGAACTATCGTCTCTGATGGAAGAATTGACCGTTTCAATAAGAAGTATGCTAATAGCGGCAAAAAAGCTGAAAGCAAATAAGATTTAAAAAGGCTATTTAGGGTATAAGCTATTTGCTTATATCCTTTTTTTATATTCCTATTTTGTTTATAATTATAGTGTTATTTTGGAGGAAATATGCTTAAAAAATATTTTTATATTACTACACCTATCTACTATGCTTCCGCTAACCTTCATATCGGACATGCTTATTGTGAAACTATTGCTGATACCTTAGCTAGATATGAAAGATTAAAAGGAAACGATGTCTTCTTTTTAACCGGTTCAGATGAACACGGTGAAAAAATTGCTAAAAACGCTCAAGCTAACAACATGTCTCCTCAAGATTTTGTCGATAAAATATATTTAAACTTCATCCAAAACTGGAAAGAAATGGGAATTTCTTTTGATAAATTTATTAGAACTAGCGATCCAAAACACGTTGAATGCGTTCAAAAAGTTTTTCATAAATTAGTTGAACAAGGTGATATTTACCAAGGAAATTATGAGGGCTGGTATTGTACTTCCTGTGAATCTTTCTGGACTGAAAGTCAAGTTGGAGAGAATCACACTTGTCCTGATTGTGGTAGACAAGTTCATAAAGAGGCTCAAAAAGCTTACTTCTTAAATTGTAAAAAATACGTCCCTCAACTTTTAGAATTTTATAAATCTCATCCTGATTTTGTTCCAGGTGGAAAATTAAACGAAATGCTAAACACTTTTGTTTTACCTGGATTAGAAGATCTTTGTATAACTAGACAAGATGTTAAATGGGGTATTCCTTGCTTAGAAGATCCTGACCAAGTTATCTATGTTTGGATCGACGCTTTATTAAATTACATCTCCGCTTTAGGTTATCTTTCTAACGATGATTCTCTATTTAATAAATATTGGTCAGATCAAGCTACTATCGTCCAGTTTGCCGGAAGAGAAATAAATAGATTCCATTCTATTTATTGGCCTATTTTATTGATGGCTTTAAATTTAAGATTACCTGATACTATTTATATTCACGGTTTATTACTTACTAGAAGTGGGGTTAAATTATCTAAATCTCTAGGTAACGCCCCTTCTCCACTACCATTAATTGAAAGATATTCATTAGACGCTTTACGCTATTATATGGTTAGAGAAATAGTTATCGGTGAGGATGGTACTTTTACTCCAAAACAGTTTATTGAAAGAATAAATAGTGATCTTGTCAATAACTATGGAAACCTATTAAATAGAACTTTAAATATGGTCAAAAAGTATTTTAATAGTGTCGTTCCTAACTATAAACCTATCGATAGTGAAAACATCAATAAATTATATTCTGATATGTTTAAACTCTTAGATGAATATCAAAATAATATGGATAAATACAATTTAACTAAAGGTGCAAGTTGCTGTATGTCCATCCTAGATTTAGGTAATAAATTTATCGAAGTTCAAGCTCCTTGGATTTTAGCTAAAGATCCTAATAAAAAAGATGAATTAGAACAATCGATGTACGCTTTAGAAGAAGTTTTAAGAATCTCTTCTATCATACTTCAACCTTTCCTAGTTACTAAAGCTAAATTAGCCTTAGAACAATTAAATGTCCCTAGTTCACTTCAAACTTATTCATCTATTAAAGAAATAGGTAAATTATCTGGAATCAAAAATAACCCTCCTCAAATTTTATTCCCGCGTCTTGATGTTGAAATTGAGACTAAATATTTAACCGAACTTATAGATGGTAAAAATAACTAATTGACATGCTTGAAATTTTGAATATAATATTTGTATTGACATTACATAGTAATAAAAATTGTTAATAGAAAGGAAAAAGTTTTTAAATGCGAGAAAAAGTTATACTTGTTTGCAGCCAATGTTTATCTAGAAACTACATTGTCACTAAGAAAAAAGGTGAACAGAGAATGGAAGTAAACAAATTTTGTCCAAAATGTAACAAACACACTCTCCATAAGGAAACAAGGTAATTATTATGAGAAAAATAAAATCGTATTTTAAAGGTGTAGCTTTTGAAGCTAGAAGAATTCGTTGGCCGAAGAAAAGACAGCTCTGGACTTCGGTTTTAACTGTTTGTATCATCGGTTTATTAACTGGTCTAGTAATCTATTTTGAAGACTGGATTACCGCTAATATCTTACATGGCTTTGAACAAATTAATCCTAGTGAATCTTCTACTTCTAGCGATTCTTCATCAGCTAGCGCTAGTGCTGTCCAAGCCGCTATTGCACTTTTTAAAAACTCAATTAAATAAAGGAGGATTGAATTATGTTTAATATTAACGATGAAAAAAATGTTTTTGAAACAGAAAATGATAACCCTGAATTAGAGACTGAAAACAAAGAAGAAAATCTCAATGACAAAGTTGAAGAAAATAAAATGACAGAAAATAGTGAAACTGAAGTTCCTACTAGTGGAGAAACTGTTCCTCAATGGTATGTCGCTAATACATATTCTTCAAGAGAAAGAATAGTTGCTGACTATCTTGAACAGAGAAAAGTTTCAATGAATCTTCAAAACGAAATCTTTAGAATTATTGTCCCTGAAAAGAAAATACCTGAAATCGATAAAAAAACCGGTTTACAAAAAGTGGATAAAAATGGAGAAAAGAGATTTAAAATTAAAAACCTCTACCCAGGTTATATTTTCGTTGAAGCTATCATGACTGATGAAGCTTGGTATGTTATTAGAAACACACCTGGTGTAACTGGTATTGTCGGTTCTTCTGGTTCAGGAACTAAACCTTTCCCACTTCCTAGAGAAGATATGCTTCCTATTTTGAAAGCTATGAATTTAATCACTCCTGAAATTAGATCAGATTACACTGTCGGTGAAACTGTTAAAATTTTGGAAGGACCTTTCGCTGAAGAAACTGGTGAAATCACTGAAGTTGATGTCGCTAACTCTAAAGCCAAAGTTTCCATTTACTTCTTTGGACGTTATACTACTGTCGATTTAAAATTCTCCGATCTTGAAAAAGTTGATAATCAATAATTGAAATAGCGTATTTTAAGTTTATTTTAATGTTTTTTGATATAAACTATAAATAGCTATTTATTAAAGGAGGAATACAATGCAAACCCCTGATAACAAAAATAACAGCGCTAACTATAAAAGAAAATCGCCTTGGTTATGGTATTTGTTAGCTTTTGCTTTAATAGCTATATTTATCGGTGTCTTTGTCACTAGGTTTACTTCTAATTCCGGAGTTAAATATACTCAAGCTGATTTATCTGGTGAAGTAAGAAGAGATGAAAATGGCAACTTAGTAAAAGATCAAAATGGCAATTTGATATTTGATAATGCTGGTGCATTAACTAAAATTTTAGCTAGTGAAGAAGTAACTTACTTATCATATGCTGACCATGGTGAAGCTAACTATAGACAAATCGCTGGTAACTATAGACAATATGATGAAAATAACAGATCGAGAGTTGTTTCTTTTACAGCTACGATATCATTAACAAACAATCCTGAATCCAATAAGGCTTTATATAATTTTGATTTAATTATTACTAATAGAACTTATACAGCTGATTCTGGTCAAACTCTTTCTTACTATAATGGAGATAGACTTTCTATTGTCGATTATACTACTCAAACTAACTGGTCATCTATCTTACCTTCCATTCTTTTATGGGGTGTAGTAATAGCTTTAGGTATCTATTTAACTTATAGATTATCTAGATCTATTTCTGGTGCTATGGGTTCAATGAATTCTCAGCAAATGTCATTTAATTCATCTAGAGCCAGAAGACAAACTCACACTAACGTCAAATTTAAAGATGTCGCAGGCTGCGATGAAGTTAAAGCGGAATTAGTCGAACTTGTCGATTATTTCCACAATGGTAAAAACTATACTAAACTAGGTGCTAAATTACCTAAAGGCTTCCTTTTAGTAGGCCCTCCTGGAACTGGTAAAACCCTTTTAGCTAAAGCCGTTGCTGGTGAAGCTGATGTTCCTTTCTACTCTATTTCTGGTTCCGATTTTGTCGAAATGTATGTCGGTGTCGGTGCTGGTAGAGTTAGAGATATGTTTAAAACCGCCAAACAAAACGCTCCTTGTTTAATCTTTATTGATGAAATTGATGCTGTCGGTAGACAAAGAGGCGCCGGTATGGGTGGAGGTAATGATGAAAGAGAACAAACACTCAACCAACTCTTAGTTGAAATGGATGGCTTTGAAGATAATTCTGGCGTTATTGTTATGGCCGCTACTAATAGAGCTGATGTCCTTGATCCAGCTTTAACAAGAGCCGGACGTTTCGATAGACAAATCACAGTCGATTTACCAGATAAAGATGGTAGAGAAGCTATCTTAAAAGTTCATGCTAGAAATAAAGTCATCGCTAAAGATGTAGATTTTGCTGCTATCGCTAGTAGAACTGTCGGCTTTTCCGGGGCTGATTTAGCTAACATTTTAAATGATGCTGCTATCTTAGCAGTTAGAAGCAAAAAATCAGCCATCGATATGGATGATATCGATGAAGCTATCGATAGATCAATAGCTGGTCCAGCTAAGACTAATCGCGGAATGTCTGAAGCTGAAAGAAAAAGAGTCGCTTACCATGAATCTGGACATGCTGTTATCGGCATTAGATTGCAGCATTCAGAAAAAGTTCAAAGAATCACTATTATTCCTAGAGGAAGAACTGGCGGTCATGTTCTAATGACTCCTGAAACTGATAGATTCGTTCTTACTAAAGAAGAACTTATCGCTCAAATTACTGGTTTGCTTGGAGGAAGAACTTCTGAAGAAATCTTCTTTGGAGATATTTCTACTGGAGCTAGTAACGATATTGAACAAGCTACTAGAATCGCTAGGATGATGGTTACTGAATATGGTATGTCTGAACTAGGTCCTATTCAATATGAAAAAAATACCGGCTCGGTCTTCTTAGGAAGAGATTATACTTCTCAGCAAGCTAACTATTCTACTCAGGTTGCTTTCGAAATCGATAAAGCTGTTAGAACGATAATTAACGAAGCTCACGAAAACTGCCGCAACATCCTACTTCAATATAAAGCCGATGTTGAATTAATCGCTAAAACCTTATTGGAAAAAGAGACTATCACAGCAGAACAAATCGATTACTTATTAGAACATAAAACTCTTCCACCTAAAATAGAACCTAAGCCTATTGAAGAGGTAAAAGAAGAGAATTCTAATTCAAATACTGATTCTAATTCTGATGCTTCTACTAATAAAGAAGAGAATAAATCTAACTTAGAAAATAAGCCTGATTCTTTAGAAGAAACTAAAAAAATAGAAACTGCTAAACCAAATCAAGAGTTACATCTTGATGAAAAAGGATTATCATTCCAAAAAGGTTTAAAAGATCTTTCCTTATCTACCGCTTTAATTATTCTATTTGCTGAAGCTAATTCTAATGATGATAAAGATGCTAGAAACATAACTTATAGAGGCGCTCAAAAAATAGTTAAAGAATCTACATATTCTTTCTTAACTAAATCTCAAGCTATCGGTCAAGCTCCTTCTGATAAGTTAACTAGACCTGCTGTTTCTATTATCGCTAGTAAAGAACTTTGGTCTCAATTTGCTAGTACACCTGAAGATTTCGGTAATTACATTGAACAAGAAACTGGTGTTGATGTTATCTTTGTTAAAGTTACTTCTCAATCTATAAATAAATTAACAAGCTATACATATCAAGATAACTTACCAACTAAAGAGCAAACTAGCAAAGCAAAAAAAGTCTCAGATGAATTAAAATCCGCTTTAAAGCAAGACGAAAAAGATTCAAAAGACAAAAACAACAAAAAATAAATAAACTTAGGTCGTTAAGTAGCAAAACTTAACGGCCTTTTAGTTTAATAACTTGCTTTTAAATTAAGTTACATTATAAAATTACTTGCTATGAAAAAATTTAAAATCGCAGATATTGAATTAGATAATAGATATATTCAAGCTCCTTTAGCTGGTTATACTAGCTATGCTAGTAGAAAACTCGCCTATAAATACGGAGCAAGTTTAACTTATACTGAAATGATTTCCTGTAATGCTATCAACTATAAAAACAACAAAACTTTAGAAATGTTACCTTATAAAAAAGAAGATAACAAGTTAGCTTTACAGCTTTTTGGTGGGGAAACTAACCATATTTTAGAGGCGGTTAAATATGTCGATAGCAATTGCGTCTACGATTTTTTAGATTTCAATTTCGGTTGCCCAGTTCCTAAAGTAATTAAACAAAAAGCCGGTTCATCTTATTTAACTAAACAAAGAGAAGATGAAATGTACCACTTACTTAGAGAAATGGTAAAAATCTCATCACGTCCAGTTATATGTAAAATACGTCTTGGCTATAAAGAATTCAACTATTTAGATATCGCTAAACTAGTTGAACAAGCTGGAGTAAGTATGTTAGCTGTCCATGGTCGTTTACAAAAAGAAGGTTTTTCTGGAATAGTCCATTACGATATGATTAATCAAATTAAACAAAACGTAAACATTCCTATTGTCGCTAATGGAAATATAGATTTAACTAATATCGATGAAGTGGAAAAAATAACTAACGCCGATGCTTTTATGTTTGGAAGAAGTATTATGGGATATCCTAGACTATTTAAAAATCTAATTGAAAAAGAAGATAATTTACCTATAACTAGTAAAAATAGACACGATCAATTTGACGATATGTTAGAGCATCTTAATTTGCTAATTCAAGAAAAAGGTGAACAACAAGCCTGCATGCTTTTTAGAGGTATAGCTTGTTTCTATTTAAAAGGATTAGATCAAACTAAAGAAATTAAACCGCTGTTATTAAAATCAAAAACTAAACAGGAATTTATAGAGATTTTAACAAAGTATCGATAGTATCTAAAGTGTATATTTCAACCTTATTTTCAATTAACATCCTAGTAAAAATTCCACTACCTTCAATTAACTTATTTTGAAAAGAGCCATCGTAAATATATCTATATCCACATGCAGGGGATTTTTCTTTTAATAAAGCGTATTTAATATTGTATTTTTTGACTTTTTCTAAACCGATTAAACTTCCTTTAATAAAATTAGAAGTTACATCTTGATTCAACTTATTTATAACTTTATCACCTTTAATTTCTGAAGGAGAACGCGGAATTAATAAACCACCTTCAACTTCTGGACAAACTAAAATTATATTAAATTTTTCTTCCAGGAGTTTTATTTTAGGATTAACATCTAAAATCTTTCCATTATAACGAACTTTTTTACCTAATAAACAGGCGGAAATTAATATAGATGGCTTAGATTTATCAATAGAAATATCAAACATTTTTACCTTCTAACATTAACTAGTATATAGGTAAAATAATCAATAATAAATAATATTAAATCCAATTTAAGATAATTATAATAGTAAGTTCCGTTTAATATGTATCTAATTTTATTCAAAATAAAATAGCTAAAAAACAATTATAATGAGCTATAACTTTTTTACTTCTTAAAGTATTAAAGACGAAATATTTTAATGCAATTATTTAGAGGCAGTGCTAGCCTTATTATTTTTTTTATCATTTTTGTCAATATTACTAGCTATTTTACTAAATTTATTGTCAACTTTAAAAGATACAGAAAAACCACCTTCGTTTGTTGTTTGTCTACGATAAGGGCTATTATTTAAAATTATTGTTGTTGTTAAATTCATATTAACTTTCACCTTATTATATTTTTTTCCATCCGTCAGAAGACGTTGTTAGATTTATTCCAATACTCATATCAAAATTTCTCCAAGCCAGTATACTTAAGTTTGTTTTAATATTATATGCTAAATCTATTGATTCAATGCATCCTAAGAGAACAGGCATAGAAATAGAACTTTGGGTCGAAACTTGCAATTGTGGAATTATTGATTGAACAATTGATGGATAAAATTGCGATGGTAAATTTGCTGGAATCGAAATAACAGGAATTTTATTTATTTGGTTTGCAATATCTGGATTATTCATGATTTCAGCCATTGCGTCAAAAGGAACGTCACATTTCATTTCCGCTTCAAAACTTTTCCAAACTTGCCACATTAACTTTTCTAATTTTGCAGAAGGTTTTTCTACTTTTAAACCAATTTCTATTGCTTCCTTCCTACTTACCGCATATGCGTGGTTATAGGAAGAGTTTAGCCTTTTAGAAATATTACCAACTTTTCTTTTACTATATCCATGTTCAGATAAAAACTTTTGGCTTAAATATAAAGATAATTGTTGACTTCTCTTAGCAAACCCAATAATATTACCACCAACATTAGAAATCAATTCTTCGCAGGCTTTGAGTCTATTCTTTTCTCTTTTTATTCCAATATCTTTCTTTACGAATTCAATAAAATATCTCAAATCTTCACTTCCAAATTGTAAATTGTTAAGTGCGCCATTGCCATCCTTTTTTTGTGAAGTTATCTGTGGATCCACTGGGCCTAGATTGGAATATTGCCCCATAATTATATTATCAGCACCCAATGTAAAAATTGTTGCAGCACTATAAGCAACGTATGGAACTAAAATGTTTATTTTTTCAAATCTTTCTCTTAATAATGAATGAATACGTTGTGCAGTAATTGGATCACCACCATTAGAAATTATCATAAAATCAATATTTTTAACATCTTGTGAAATATTATTAATTTGTTCAATAATATATGGTATTGCATCTGGTGCCATTTGCGATGACAAATTAGGCCTTATAGATGTAACATAAACAATTAATGGATTTTTTCTTTCTTCAACAATTTCTTTGTATAATTTTTTTCTATCTTCATATGACATTTTATCACCAACTTTTGGTTATATTGTACAAGAAAATTCTGTTTTAGTCTAGTTTTAAGTTTTTTAGTGATAATTATAATAATAACTTCCGTTTTTTACGTACTAAGACTGCAATTTACTTTTACACAAGGTTACATGTTAAAATAAATTACCCTTCTTTATTTTGTTTGGCGTCATTGAAAAAAGGAGGCACTGACTTATGCCAAATAAGAAAACCACTAATTACATTTACGATTGGAAGCATCTAACTTTAGAACAAAGAATTAAGATTGCTTCTTGTTTAGACCAAAATATGAAACTTATCGATATTGCTGATGAGATTTATAAAGATCCACGTACTGTCTCAAAGGAGATTAAACATCATAGACAATCTATAGATAACTCTGGAAAGCGTAAATTCAACAACGTTGATAACATCCATTGTAAGAAGGTACAAAGATTTCCGTTTGTCTGTAATGGTTGTGAGAAAAGAAGACATTGTATTAAAGACATGTATATCTATAGGCCTAATCAAGCCTATAGAGAATACAAAGACCTTCTTTCTAGCTCTAGAGATGGTATTAACCTATCACCAGAAGAATTAGCTGATCTTAATAGCGGTATATCTGAAGGCACGCGTAAAGGACAATCAATATATTCTATTAAAGAAGCTAATAAAAGTATTGTCACTCAATCTATTATGACTCTATATAACTACGTCGATAGAGGTGTGTTTGAAGTCTCTAATCTAGATTTGAGAAATAAGGTCAAAATGAAAAAAAGAAGACCTAAAAAGTACCAATATAAGAAGAGTGAAGAAAAAAAGCATATACCATAGCAGAACTATAGCTGATTACTTTAGATACGTTAGAGATAGAAATATATCTTTTCCTGCTCAAATGGATACTGTAGAAGGTAAAAAGACTAATCAAAAGTGTTTTTTGGCACTTCACATACCAAATATTCACTTCTTATTTGCCTTAATGCGCTGAAAATGGAATATATTATTACAATTATCGTAAATCTAATTTATTTATTACTTGTAAAAGAAAAGAATTACTAATAAGAAGACATAAAAAGCTAGCCAAATAATTCCAAAAAGAATACCGACCCAACATTCTTGTTGATACTTTTTATTCTTATCTAAAAGTAAACAAACTGAGCTGTAAATTAAACCTAAAATACCGCCAATAATTCCACCAATTAAACCTAGATAAGCTAACTTTTTTAATTCAAAGTCATTTTCAACTTCAACATCGTATTTTTTGTTGATATTTTTAACTTCTTTTTCAGTTAATACTAAATCGTTAATTTCATTTTTAGTTAAATCAGCTCCACAAACTGGACAAGTAGTATCTTTTTCATCGATATCTGCACTGCAATTAGGACATTTTCTCATAATAACTTTTTCCTTTCCTTAAACTGCTGAAACAAAAGTAACGCTACTTATTTCACTAAAATACGTAAGCGGGGAAACTCCTGAACCAATTGTTACAAATGGAGGAGAAACAGAAAACTCAATATTTGGAAAATCAACAACTAAACCACTTGTTTGATGAGAATGGAATCCTGAGAAACTACTGCGTATAGCATCAGAATAAACCGGTTCAAAATATGCACTCATCGTGAAAGAAAAATCATAATAATGTTTCATTGTTTCTGATTTTTGATTTGCATATTCAGGATTTGCTTCTGTTTTCGCATAATATTCGCTAGGTAAAACATATCTAACACTAAAACTACGATTAATAGAATAATTGTATCCAGAATTAGAGTAACTATCATATACTTCTTCAAATTGACGCCCATAATATTCTTCATGTACTGGCTTTCCATAAAATGGCTGAACATCATGATAATAATCCATTGTATAGAAAAATTTTGACGAAAACTTTGGCCTTTGACCACCATTATACATAACATATTGCATTTGATTTTCTGACCCAAAATAAACACCTAATATATCTGCGTTTCTATTAATAGGATCGCTCTTATAATCTAAATTAACCTTTACAAAAAAATAACTAGTAGAAGTGTTTTCAATATTATACCAAGTAACATATGTCTCTATTTTTCTATCACTTGAATCATAATAAGAATAACCATCGTCATTTAAATAATTTGCTTTTTTGTATAAGGTCTCATTTGTTTGTGAAGATGTTTTATAAACTTTCAATACATTCATTTGGATGTATTCCTTATATTCATCTTCTTTTAAAGTTTGAATTTCTCTGTCAGTTATTCCTATTTCTTTAAGTTTATTATATTCTGCCTCATAAATCGCTATTCCATTATCATTAATTAAAATTGGACTATTTATAGTTGTTTTCGAGACGAATAACAAACTACAAATTAATTCTACAGCTATAACTTTTTTATATTTCGGTTTCATAATTGCCTCCGTCAAATATTTAAACCTTTCTCTATTTTTAGTATAAACGTTTATAAAACATAATTCAAGATTAATGTATTACTTTATTAAAAATTTTGTCATGTCTATTCTTTTCTATTAGCATAGTCTCGATAAGCTTTGTATAATTTTATATGGAGTATTAACTATGAAATTAATTGTTGGTTTAGGAAATCCTGGTATCAAATATGAAAATACTAGACATAACATGGGCTTTATGTTTTTAGATAGATTAGCTGATGATTTAGAAGTTACTTCTTTTAAAGAGGGTTTTAAAGGTTACTATGCTAAAACTAAATTTCAAGATGAAGATGTATACTTATTAAAACCTTTAACTTATATGAATCTTTCTGGGGAATGTGTATTAGAATTTATCAATTATTTTAAAATTGATATTAACGATATAGTTGTCCTTCTAGATGACTTAGCTTTAGAACCTGGTAGATTTAGAATGAGATTAAACGGTTCTTCAGGTGGACAAAAAGGTTTACAAAATATCATTGATTTACTTCATACTTCTAATATTAAAAGAATAAGAATCGGTGTAGGTGAACCTTATGGAGAAAATATTGTCGATTACGTTTTATCTTCTCCTAGTAAAGATGAAATGTCTAAAATTGATGATGCTATCGATGCGGCGTTACTAGCTTTAAAATACTATATTGCGACTTCTGATTTTTCTAAAGCTATGTCGAAATTTAACACAAATAAAGTTTTATAAGATGGATCCAATCATTCAAAAAATTATCGATAGTCAAAATGTCGATGACATTTTAAATAACAAAAGTTTCAAAGCCAATTCTTTAGAAAGTGTTGGATTAGCTATTTCAGCTAGTTTTTTAAAAGAAAATAAAAATATCGCTATTGTTACTCCTAGTTTATATGAAGCTCAGAATCTTTCTGATTTTATTTCTAATTTTATCGATTCAAAATACATTCTTTATTTTCCTTATGATGAAATTCTTCGCGGTGATTTACTTTACTCTTCAAAAGAATTTTTAAAAGAAAGAATCCACGCTTTAGCTAGTGTTATTTCTAATGATACCAAGCATATTTTAATATTGAATTCCATTTCTTTATTGCACGTTATTTCTAGCTTATCTAGATTTAAAACAAATATTATTTCAATTAAAAAGGGAGATGTTTTACCACCTAAACAATTGATAAATAAACTAATTAATCTAGGTTATTCTCGAGTTAATAAGGTAGAAGAGGTATTTGAATTTTCCATTAGAGGGGAAATAGTAGATATTTTCACTTCTAATAATTCTAACCCTTATAGATTAGAATATTTCGATGACGAGATTGAAGATATTAGAGAATTTAACGCTACTAGCGAGCTATCTTTTAAAAATATAGATTCTATTAAAATTATTCCAGCTATCGAAAATATCTTTACTAAAGAAGAGCTAGATTTAGGTATTTCTAAAATAAAAGACGAATTAAATTTATTACCCTCTTCTAAATTAAATGACGAATTAAAAGATAAAATTAACTTTTTTATCGAGCAGGTTAATGAAGATGGTTATATTAGTCAAACTAAAGAAAGATTACTGCCTTATTTTATAGAATCTAAAACAACTATCTTAGATTATTTAAAAGATTTTTCCTTATATTTTTATAGATTTAACGATGTTCAATCTACAGCTAATAACTATACTTTAGAAGCTATAAAATACATTTCTGAGATGCAAAATGACTTCCTTTCTTTAAAAAAGGAAAGTCTTTCACTTTCTTTAGAAGAAACCATTTTTCAAAAACCAGACTTTCTTTTAATTGAAGATGAATCTTCTAATCTAGATGTCACTTCTATTCCATATGCTTTTTCAAATATTAATTCATCAACTAGACTTATAGACCAAGTTATTGATGATGGCTATGATACATATATCTATTTAAAAGACGATCAGCTAACTTCCTTTCAACAAATTTGCAATGACAATTCTAAAACTATTGACCTTTCTAATAACAATTTAGGTTATCAGGTTATTTTAGGAAAATCTTTTAACAGCGGTTTTTTACTTCCTAAGCTTAAATTAGGAGTTATTTCAAGTAGAGAAATATTTGGAATTAACGATGCTTCTTCCATCTTTTTAAAAAGATTTAAAGAGGCGAAAATAATTACTAAATATCAAGATCTTTCCATTGGAGATTATGTCGTTCACGAACAGCAAGGTATAGGTAGATATCTAGGAATTAAAACCTTCCAAGGTTTAGAATATCTAAATATAGAATATGCGGGAAAAGGCCAATATTTATTAGTGCCTTTAAATAAATTTAATCTAATTAGAAAATACTCTTCAAAAGAAGGAACTAAACCAAAATTAGATGCCTTAGGTGGAGCTAGCTGGGCTAGAAGAAAAGCAAAAATTAGAGGTAGAGTATCTTATCTTGCAGATAAATTAATTGAAATTGCAGCTTATAGAAATTCTTTACCTGGATTCAAATTTCAAGAAGATGATGAATTTGAAAAAAGGTTTGCTGATGCTTTTATGTATCATTTAACTCCATCTCAAGAAAAAGCCTGGTCTGAAATTAAAAAAGATATGTGCTCTAATCATCCTATGGATAGATTACTTACTGGCGATGTTGGTTTTGGTAAAACTGAACTGGCTTTTAAGGCCGCTTTTAAGTGTATTCTTTCTCATAAACAAGCCGCTTTATTATGCCCGACAACTGTTTTAAGTAATCAACACTATCAAGTCGCCATTAAAAGATTTGAAGGATTTGGAGTAAATATCGCCCTTTTAAATAGAAATATCTCTTCTAAAAGGCTTAGTGAAATTTTATGTGGATTAAAAGATGGTTCTATTCATTTTGTCATAGGAACTCATAGATTACTTGGAGATGATGTTACTTTTAACGACTTAGGATTACTTATTGTTGATGAAGAACAGCGTTTTGGAGTTACCCATAAAGAAAAAATTAAAGAATTAACTACTAATATCGATGTTTTAACTTTAACTGCAACTCCAATTCCACGCACCTTACAAATGTCATTATTAAATGTTAGATCATTATCTTTATTAGATAATCCACCTAACAATAGACTTCCAATTAAAACATATGTCGTTAAATATGATAAAAATCTAATTAAAGAAGTAATTAGTAGAGAATTAGCTAGAAAAGGGCAAATCTATTATTTACATAACAGAATTACTTCAATGCCAAAGACAATTCAAATGTTAGAAAAAATGTTTCCTGACAAAGTTATTAAAGGCGTCCATGGTCAAGAAGAAGGGGAAGATATTTCAAACACCATGGAAGAATTTTACAGTGGTAAAATAGATGTTCTAGTTTGTACTTCCATTATTGAAACAGGTATAGATGTCGCTAACTGCAACACAATAATTATTGAAAACGCCCAGAATTTTGGCTTATCTCAACTTTATCAAATTAAAGGTAGGGTAGGACGTTCATCTAAAATCGCATACGCTTATTTAACTTATCCAGATTATTCAATTTTAACTGATGAAGCTAGAAAAAGATTAAAAGCTTTAAAAAGTTTTACTGAATTAGGAAGTGGATATAAAATCGCTAACGAGGATTTAAATATTAGAGGAGCTGGTGATATTTTAGGTAAAGAACAAGCAGGTTTTATCGACTCGCTTGGTTATGATGCATATATTCAACTTTTAAACGAAGTAATGCAGGAGAAAAAGCTTGTTATTCTTGGACAAAAACAAGCTAGTAAACCTATATATAAACACTATGAACTATCTTTTAGTTTAGATGCACACATTCCATCCTATTATGCCTCTGAACACGATAGAATTAATCTTTATCGTGAACTTTACGATATTACTAATTTAGAAGAATTAGCTAAATTTAAAAATAAGATGATAGATGTCTATGGTAAATTTAGTGAAGAAATAGAAAACCTCTTTATTAAAAAGCAAGTAGAAATATATCTTTCATCCAATGAAATATTTAGCGATTTTAAGGAATTAATGGATAGATTTGATATTAAAATGTCAATTCAATTTTCAACTAGAAAAGGTCTATCTTTAAAATTAGAAGAAACAATAATAAAGATGCAAAATAAAAATATTCAAGTACATTTCTTTTCTAACTATTTTAAAATCACTTTGATAAAATCCAGTCAATATCTATTGGATTTATACAATTTAGTAGTTACTTTAATTAAGTTAGATGAATCTTTCTAACTATCTATCTAATTTAAAGATATTAAATTTAAACGGGATAGTTCTATCGATAATATCTTTATAAAACGGAACATAGATAACTTGGTTATATTCATTTACAAAAGCAGGGTAAAATTTACGTAAATATGATGGAACTTTTTGCTTTTTTAAAAAAGAATAGACTGATTTATTTACTAAATTAGTAGAAAATTCCATATCTTTCTTAACATTTGTTACTGTTAATGGAAAAGATTTATTTTGAAAATCCATCCTAGTTAAATCAAACTCAAATTCAAAAAATCTATAATACATATTTTCTAATAGAGAATACTGATATTCTTTAAAAGGAACGGCCTTTTGAATATAAAAATACTTGTAATCTTTATATAGAGCAAATTCTTCATCCAACTTATACATTTTAGTATCTTGGCTATTCAAATAAAAATACACTAGGTTTCTAAACGCTAAAAGTTTTTTATCGTCATTAATTTTAGTTTGTAATTTAATATAGTTATATAAAGCTGCTAATTTTAAATGTTTGTTTTCAATATTTAAATAATCTTTATAATAAAAGACTTCATTTAAAGAAAAGCTTAAACTATATTCTAGTTTTTGGTTTAATTTATCAATCTCTTTTAAACAGCCTTCTCTTGAAATAGTAGGTAAAATTGTCTCACGGATATAATTTCTCGTCCTTTCAAGATTTTGATTAGTAATATCATCATAATAAGGAATCTTATAATAATTTAAATATGAAACAATATCTTTTTTGGTTATATTTAACATCGGACGGATGATTTTTACATCATTTAAAAAATTAATTTCTTTTAAGCCATAATAACTAATAGGCCCAGCCTTCATTTTTTGCATTAAATATGTACAAATTAAATCATCTTCTTGATGAGCGATAAGTATACCTTCTAACTTAAGTAACTTATACATCAACTTAAAGACACCACCATATCTAGCTTCTCTAGCTTGTTTTTCAAAGCTCTTATATTCTTTAGCTTTCTCTTCAAATTTACATATTCTATATTTATATCTTTTGCAAGTTTGATAAACTAACTTTTCTTCTTGGTCGACATATTTAGAATCGTGATAATTAATATAAATAACAACGATATTTTTATAACCTAACTTATATAAACAATCCAATAAAAAAGTTGAATCTGGTCCAGCTGAAAAACCGACTCCATAATATAAATCTCTGGAAACGTTTAACCTTTTTAAATTATCTTCAACACACTTTACTAAAATATTCATTATTTTCAATTACTTGAGCCTGTTTATTATCTTTAATATCGTTTAATTCTTGATTGACTTGAATAAATCTAACAACTAAAAAAACAGTTATTACTAAACATAAAATAGAAACAATCAGCGATATTATCGAAATAATTCTATTCTTCTTTTCTTTTGTCATCTACTTTTCCTCTAATTCAATCAATCTATACATTTTATTTGCATCTTCAATTTTAGAATAAGGTTTAATATCTAAAACTTCCGCTAAGATAACTTTACCATTAGGTGATTTAATTTCAATCTTATCTAAAATATTAACTTCACTTGATGGTTTAGCTAATTTACCATTTAGATTTACTAATCCCATATCTATAATTTGTTTAGCTAATTCTCTTCTTTTGATTAATCTTGATACTTTTAAAAATTTATCTAATCTCATAATTAACACCACATATATTATATATTAATAAAAGTTTTTTACCTTAATTAAAATGGAAATTATAGTATATTAAAGTAAAATCTAAGTGTTTATAGATTTAACTAATAATTATAGATAAAATAGCTATTTATTTTCGTTATATGAATTCGACAATATTATCGTTAACTTTATATCCTAAAGAAACATAACCATAGGCCATTGATGATTTCCAAGTCTTATCTTCTTCATTTTGCCAAACCATAGATACGTAAATAGTCATGCTAAATGAGCCCATGTTTTCAAATTTTTCAGTAATAAAATAAGAAGGATCTATATAAAAAGTTTCAGTATGCTTAAATGTTTTACCTTTGAAAAAATCATTTTCAAAAGTATAATTATCACTCCAAAATTCTTCACTTGGCATTTCAGATACATAATTCCAACTAGACTCAATATACCTATAATCTAATAAATTGACTTCGTGGTTATCTTTATCATAATGATTATCGATATAAATACATATTGGACCAGGAATATTGTAATTAGCTGGTCTAGATGGTTCACTCATATTACTAGGATGACCATAACCTAACTCAATTTCAATTGCTTCATCTAAGGATTGATTAATTTCAGTAATCCTAATTCCTACCATTATCGCTCCAAGAAGAGTATCGTAATTATATCCTATTTCAACACCTTTACTAAATCGAGAACACGAAAAAAGAAAAGGTATTAAAAAGATAATTTTCACAACTTCTTTTTTCTTGAATAACATAATAATTTCCTCTTTCTTTATATTTGAAAGTAAGTCAAATATAAAGCGCAACAAACTGTCTCTATATGTAGATTAGTAAATAAGAATGTTTTTGTCAATCTTTTTTGGATAAATTATTATGGTTAACATTAGCCTTACGTTTAATTATTCAATAACTTAGCTTTAAGGGTCAACTTTAAGCTTGGTAAATATGTGTTAGCAATTTGACTTTGTGATAAAATATTTCTATACAATCATTAAAAATTAACTATTTAAAGGACGACAATATGGAAACCAAACAAGAATTTTTAGACGAATTAAAAAAAGAATTAGATAAGACATATCTATCTAACAAAGATGAAATATATCAAAGATATCAAAATAAATTCGATAGGGAAATTCAAGAAGGCACTAGTGAAAAGGAAATTATCAGTATGCTAAAAACTCCTAAAGAACTAGTTTTAGAAGAAATCAATAAAGGTTTAAATCTAAGTTTTCCTAGTCAAATTAAAAATTTAAACATTAAATTAGTCGCTGATAATTTAACTATCAACAATATTGCTAATCAAGATAGTATCAGCTTAAATTTTGAAAATATCGATTATCAAAACTACAGTATAGATACTGAAGATAATACTTTAAATATCCTTTTTTCACCTAAAGAAAAATTTTTTGATAACGCAAAAAAAGGCAAATTAATTTTAAGTATACCTAGTCAATTTCATTTTGAAAACATCAATATTACAAGTGTTTCTAGCCAGTTTAATTTCGATAACATCTGCACTGAAACTTTTAAATTAAATTCCGTTTCATCGACGATAAATTGTGAAAATTTTGTTAGTGAAAATCTTTCTATTAAACTTATCTCAGGTAAAATAGAAATTAACAAGATAGACGTAAAAAATAAAATTAGCATTAACGCCGCTAAAACCTCAATTAAAATTAATTCTATTTCTTCTAACGATTTTTCTTATATCACTGCTAGTGGAGAAATTTGTATTAAAGATTTAAATATAGTTAACCAAGCCAATTTAGATACAATATCATCTAAAATATTAATTGAAAACGCCAAAGCTAACTGTTTTACTTTAAAACAAATAAAAGGTCAAACTGATATTTATCACAGTAAATTTAACCAGTTAAAAACACCTAAAATGAGCTTAGCTAAAATTAATATAAAACAAGATTAATATTAATAAGCTAATTCTTCTAAAGTAAAACTTATTGAATCATCATCTTGACTAGTTATTTTAATACTAGCTGGAATTTTCCAACCTTCGTTAGTAATATATCCATTTAAAACATCCTTACCAAAAACTAAGCTATCTTTTGTAAAAAGATCGCTATTTTGCGCTGAATGTTGATATTGATTATAGATAGAATTTGATTCTTGCATAAGGTTATTTTTTCCGCTAGCTTGAACTAAATTACATAAAGCCCATCTAGTTGGTCCTAAACAATATTTTTTAGTATTAGAAGAAACAAAATCGTAATAATATGGTTCTCCAACAGTTGGAATATGAGCATCGACTAAATCGTAAAATTTATTATCCCAAGAATATGAAACAGCTACATTACCTTGTAACTGATATTCCATTTTACCTAAACGCTGGTCAACGTGAGTTACTTTTAATCCATTAATTGTAAATCCTTGAGGATAATAACCTTTATACTGACTTTGTGAATCTAATTGATTTAATCCTGTTGGGGTATAATATTCCAAAATAAAATATTCATCAAAACAAGTTCCGTTAAAATTAGAAGCGAGAATCAAACAATCTCCACTAAATTCAAATTTATTTAAAGTATATGATTTACCTACTTCACCTATAATAGGGTCAACCCATCCTAAATTGTATTTTGTTAGTGAAGAATGATCCACGACATTTGAATCCATCATATCAACTCCACCAATAGGTGAACGCGGATAATTGACATCATCATAAGAATAATAATCTACTATTCCCATTTGATGACCAGTTTCATGAATAAAAGTATGAGCGTCATCATAGTAAGTGTTAAAACCTTCTTCTCTAATTAAAAATTCATAGCTAGCCCATGAATAGTTATATATATGACTAGAATAATATTCTGAATCATAAAAAGTATAAGCCCATTGAAAAGACTTGCTAGAATCAATTGGATGAAGATTTACCATCCAAAAATAATCAACAATACCATCGTTATCTGAATCATAATTAGATATATCAATTCCTAAACTACTAGCATTAGAAGAAATTTCTCTTGCAATAATTGAACTAGCTTCACCTTCAGAAGTAGAACTAATTGAACTATAGTAACTAAAAGGATGTTTAGTAACATAGATATCACTAACTGTTCCAGTAATATTTATATTGCCATAAGAAGAAAGAGAATAATATTCACTTACTGAATACCAATAAGGATTATTTTCATTAAAAAACGTCATTTCTAAATTATCTTTAACAGCCTGACTTCCACCATAATAATTAAGATAATTTGTCTCATCAAAAAAACAAACAGGAACAATGAGCATTTTTACTTCGCCTAGACTAGGAGCAGCATATTCACTAGCTCTTTTCATATCCGTATAATAACTTTTACCTTTTAAAAAAGCCGAAGTGGAATTTGAAAGATTTAAATTAGAGTTGTAAGTGTTAGTTCCGTTATCTTGATAGCTGCTATCGCTACTTAATCTAAATGGATTAATTGTACAGCTAGTAACAAACACTAAGCTAAAAATCGCTAGGCTTAAAAACAATTTTTTCTTCATAATTAATCTTTGTAATCTGTATCGTATCTTTTAGGTTCATTTGTTAAATTTATACCTTCAGTAATATCGTGGATAGTTAAAACTACATATTTAATACCATCGTCAATCATAGTAATAGGATTTTCATCATCACCAGTAAAAACAACTAATCTATTTTTTCTAACTATCCTATCCATCTCATTTAAGATATCTTCATATTTATCTGAATTAAATTCTTTAAAAAACTGCAAACCTTGATAAAATAGCGGTTCGATATAAAACATAGAACCATCATCATTTTTATATAGTGTTACAAATCTGTTTTTTAAATCTATCATAATAGATCTATCAGACCATTCAGGATATTTTGTCATTTTAATTTTCCTTTCTTACAGCTTGAATTTGACCAAATCTAACTTCCTTTAAATCGCAGTTAGCCATCTTTCTAACCTCAAACTCTAAAATATGTACTAGATTATTATAGCAAGCTAAAAGAGAATCTTTTATCATAATATAATCGTATTTTAAAGAAGAGGTAGTTTCATCAATCAGCCCTCTTAAATATATATCTATAGTATTTAAGTTTTCTAAAAAAGCCAAACTAGGTGAATATATCTTGTCGATAATTTCGTCTTTTTCATCTTGAGATTCAGCTTTTCTTATCTTATCAAAAATCTCGCCGTCTTCTTCAATCATATAATGAGCTTGCTGTTTAATTAAGTTAGATATAGTTTTTATTTTTTGATAAGTAGAATTATCGGTCTTTTTTTGTTTCATACTTAAAAGTTTATTTAATAAAGCTAGATTAATTTCTATTTGAAGATAAGCTAAACTTCCACCGTAATATTTAGAATTAACATCTTCTAATTCATTAATAATTTCATCGTGATTCATAATCTTATCTTCTCCTTCTTATTCAATTTGCTATTTATATCTTTTTCAATTTCTTCTAAACTCATAGATTTGAAACTTATATCTATTATATTGAAATTTTCAAGGGAAAAATACCTTTTTTCTTTTTGGTTAAGTTGCTTTTTAGTTAATTTATGAAGAGAGTTTTCTTTCTGAATTAAACTAAGAAGTAAATCGGCAGTCTGATAACCTAAACTAATATAAAAATCTTGGTTTTCTTTTGAAAAATCCAACATGTTCATCTTTTTCATTTTAAAAAGTTCCGGACAGGAAAAATCGATGATAGAAAATTTAAAATCACGAGGATACCTCTTTTCAAGATGAGAAGAATTTAATGGCAAAATACATAAATAATCCATATTCAAATCCATTAAAGGCTTATATGGTTCATTATCTGCTTTCATTGGATCAACATAAGTCTCATTTAAAATAGTAACTGGATCAAAAACCACAGGTATAGCTGAACTAGCTAATAAATAATCTAAAGCTAAGTTAGCGTCCATATCGTTTAATTTAACATAGCTAGGAAGATATTTTTCAACTTTACCTTTAGAATTAAACTGACATTTAGCTAACGAAACATACAAAGGGAATTTATCTTTTAATAAAATGTCTAAATCGAGATTCTTTTTAATTTCTTCTTTTAAATTATCTCGAGAATAAAACCCTTCTTTTTTAGTAATTAAACTAGAAGATAACCGAGAAATAATATTTGTAGATTTATCTTGTTTAACTAATTGATTGTCGACTTTTCTCCATAGTTTCAATATCAAATCAGGTTTTTTTAACAAAAAGAAAATCATGTTAAAAGCTCCTATTGAGGCTGAAGAAATCCCGACGATATTTTTATCTAACCCGTATTTAATTAAACCTAAATATACTCCAAATTGAAAAGGCCCTCTTGCACCTCCACCATTTAAAACTAATCCGATTTTAGGTTTTTTATACTTTTCAAACATACACTTAAATTTTACAACACATTGTTAAAATAGAGTAAAAATATAGTTAAAAGTAAAACGATACATTTATGCTGCTAGCATAAATTTTTAAATCAAAATGCCTATATATAGGCGCTTTTTTGACCTAGATATAATATCGACTTTGCTATAGTTAAAAATCTAACTTAAAATATTAATAACAAGGAGATTTTATTATGGCAAAATCAAAAAGAAAGCAATCAAAAATCGGTTCTATTCTCGCTATTGTCGGAGCAATTATTGGTATTATTGGTCTAATTGGTCTATTTCTAGATGGCATTAATTTATCTGGAGCCGCTTTAAATGACACCATTAAAGTTAGTATTAATGGAATTAAGTTATCAGCTTTAGCTTTTGGCGCTAATGAAATTAAAGTAAATGCAATAATAACTATTTTAAACAATTCAAGCGACCCAATTGAAATGACTTTAAGCTCAATTGATATGTATGCTAGTGTTCTTGTTTCATTTATCTTACTTATTGTCGGAGCTTTAATTAGCTTATTGAGAACCAAAACTAAATTCGCTGGCCTTTTAGGCGGAATTATTATGTTAACTGCTGGTATTTTATTCTTCTTACTTATTCCAATTAACGATGACTTTGCTCAAATTAACCAATCGATTGATGCTGGAGAAATCAAAGGCGTTTCTACTTCTGCTAGTTTAGGAGCTGGTAGCATCTTATCAGGGGCTTGTGGAATAATCGGAGCTAGTTTAACTTTAGTTAGTTGTTTATTTAAAAAATAAACTTATATCGATATTTATATCTAATAAAGGCTATTAATTGAAAAACGCTTCTAAAATAATAGCCTTTTTAATTTTAAATAAATTAATCTCTACCCGAACTTTTTTATAAACTATATAGCGAACAATATCTAAGTGAGTAATTAGTTTGCTAGCGAATTTATTTTATTGAATATAAGCTTATAAATTGCTAAAATTAATATCGAATATATCTATTGTATATATAAATATATACAAAAATTAGAAGAGGGTATTTATGGGACTATTAGAAAAGATATTTAGAATTGATGCTACAGCTTTTAATAAAATTCAAAAGAAAGCTATCGGTGTCTTTGATTATGAAAAAGAAATGGCTAGTTTATCTAACGAAGAATTACAAGCCAAAACTCCTTATTTTAAAAAACTATTAAAAGATAATCCTGAATTAACTGTCGATGATATTTTACCTGAGGCTTTTGCTGTTGCTAGAGAAGCAGCTAAAAGAGTAATAGGTCAATTCCCTTATCCAGTTCAAGTTTTCGGCTCTACCGTTTTAAATGAAGGTGATGTTGCGGAAATGAAAACTGGTGAAGGTAAAACCTTAACCGCTACTATGGCTGTTTATTTAAACGCCTTAACTGGCAAAGGAGTTCACGTAGTTACCGTTAATGAATACTTAGCGCAAAGAGATGCTGAATGGATGGGTCAAATCTATAGATTTTTAGGTTTAACTGTCGGTGTTAACTTGCGTGAAAAAGATACTAAAGCTAAACAAGAAGCTTTCAATTGCGATATTACTTATACCACTAACTCCGAACTTGGTTTTGATTATTTAAGAGATAACATGGCTACTAGTGTCGATAGAAGAGTATTAAGAGGTTTAAATTTCGCTATCGTCGATGAAGCTGACTCGATTTTAATCGATGAATCGAGAACTCCTTTAATTATTTCTGGAGGCTCTGGAATTACCGCTAACTCTTATCAAACTGCCGATAGATTTGTAAAATCCCTTAGAAAAGATAAAGACTTTACTATCGATATCAAAAAGAAAATCGCCACTTTAACTGATGAAGGTATCAATAAAGTTCAAGCTGCTTTCGGTGTTACTAATATGTACGATCCTCAATATTCAGATCTCGTTCATAGAATTCACCAAGCTTTAAAAGCTAATTTCATCATGAGAAAAGATGTTGAATATATGGTAGCTGACGATGAGATTTTACTTATCGATTCATTTACTGGCCGTGTTTTAAAAGGTAGAGAATATTCCGATGGTTTACAACAAGCCTTACAAGCTAAAGAGCATGTTAAAATCAAACCTGAAACCGTAACAATGGCTACTATCACATATCAAAATTTCTTTAGATTATATGATAAATTAGCCGGCATGACTGGTACTGCTAAAACTGAAGAGGAAGAATTTAGAAAAATTTACAACATGAGAGTTGTTGTTATTCCTACCAATCGCCCTATTCAAAGAATAGATGCTCCTGATTTTGTTTTCGCTTCTGAAAAAGCAAAATATATGGCTCTAGTTAAAGATGTTCAAGAAAGACATTCAAAAGGTCAACCTATTTTAATAGGTACTCCTTCTGTTGAAAAATCAGAAATTGTCGATTCTTTATTAACTAAAGCCAACCTTCCTCACGAAGTATTAAATGCTAAAAACCACGCTAGAGAAGCTGCAATTATTGCTAAAGCCGGCGAAAAAGGAGCTATTACTATCGCTACTGATATGGCTGGACGTGGTACTGATATTAAGATTTCCGATGAAGTTAAATCTCTAGGTGGATTAGCTGTTTTAGGTACTGAAAGACATGAAGCCAGACGTATTGATAATCAACTTAGAGGTCGTTCTGGACGTCAAGGTGATCCTGGTTTTTCGAGATTTTATGTTTCTATCGAAGATGAATTAATGCAAAGATTCGCTTCCAAAGCTCTATTTAAAGCTTTTGATGGTATAGGTGATGATTATCTTGAATCTAAAACCATGACTAATTTAATCACTAACGCTCAAAAGAAAGTTGAAGGTCAAAACTTCGATACCCGTAAATCTCTACTTGATTATGATGATGTTTTATCTAAGCAAAGACAAATCATGTACGCTAAAAGAGATGAAATTTTATATTCAAAATCTATCGAACAAGATATTCCAGAATATTTTAAACGCTGCATTGAATCTTCTATCAATTCTTGTTTAAAACAAGAAGATGGAGAAACGGTTGTCGATGGAAATAAATTATATAAAGTTTTAGTTCCTAGATATATCCCTGAAAATAGAATTAAAGCTGAAGATATCGATTCTTTACCAAAAGACGAAGTTGAAGATTATCTTTTAACTTTATTAAATCACGATTATCGTAAAAGAAGAGCTAGCTGGTCTGATGAATTAGCTAACTATGTTGAAAAAACAGTCGTTTTACAAATGACTGATAGAAGTTGGACACAACATATCGACCAAATGTCAAAATTAAGAGAAGCTATTTTCTTAAGATCTTATGCTAATACTAACCCTTTGCAATCTTATACTAATGAAGGGTACGATATGTTTAATAAAATGCAAGATAAGATTGCTGAAAATATTACTAACGCCTTGTTTAGAGTCCAAGTTAGACAGCAACCTTCTTCTAGCCAAGTTAGCGCTAATCCAATTCCTACCCCAAATAAAGAAGTTCCATCTAACACTCCTATTAAACCTGCTCCTAATCAGGAAATTAAACCTCGTCAAGTTCTTCCAGGAGAAGAAGCTAATAAAGATTAATTATGAAAGAACTATATGAATTAAATTCTTTATATTCTAGTTTAAAAGCCTCTTTAATTAATCTAAGGGGGTCAGTTTGACCTGGATAAATTAAATTCAGAAATTAAAGAATTAGAAAATCAGACTTTAGAACCGAATTTTTGGTCTAATCCAAGTAAAGCCAGTAAAATCAATTCACAATTATCAAATTTGCAATCTAGGCTTGATGAATATACAAAATTAGATACTCTTTACAATCAAATAGGTGAAAATTTAGCTTTACTTAAGGAAGAAAATGACACCGAGTTTCAAAAAGAAACTGAAGAACTTTTAGCTTTATTTCAAAAACAACTAGATAGCTTCCAACAAGAATTATATTTGTCTAACGAATATGACTCTTCAAACGCCATTTTAGAATTTCATCCTGGTGCAGGAGGAACTGAAGCTCACGATTGGGCTAATATGTTATTAAGAATGTATGTTAGATTTAGTGAAATTCACAAATTCAAATACGAATTAATTAACTATCTACCTGGAGAAGAAGCCGGAATTTCTTCAGCGACTTTATTAATTAAAGGTAAACACGCTTACGGCTTATTAAAATCTGAAAAAGGGGTCCATAGATTGGTTAGAAACTCCCCTTTTGATGCTTCTAATTCTCGTCATACTTCTTTCGCTTCGGTTAATGTTATGCCTGAATTTAACGATGACATCGAATTAAAAATTGATGAAAAAGATTTAAAAATTGATACTTTTAGATCTCAAGGAGCTGGTGGTCAAAACGTCAACAAAACTGAATCAGCTGTTAGAATTACTCATATTCCTACTGGCATTGTCGCTTATTCAGAAGTTGAGCGCTCTCAAATTCAAAATAGAGAATTAGCAATGAATCTATTAAAATCTCGTTTATTTCAAAAACTTGAACTTGAAAGACAAGAAAAACTTAGAAAAATAAATGGTGAGAAATTAGATATCGAGTGGGGAAGCCAAATTAGATCATATGTTTTTTGCCCATACACATTAGTAAAAGATCACCGCACTAACTATGAAGAAAAAGATGTCTATAAAGTTATGGATGGTTATATTGATAATTTTATCGATGCGTATTTAAGGAAAATATTTAAAGATGGAAAACTCATGGAAAGATAAATATTCTTTTATCAAAGCTTTTAAAGAAGTTAAAAAGGACTTTTATAAAGGAAATGTCACTAAAGTCTTATATAGATATTTACTTGTCATTATAGGTTCTATAATTTTAGCTTTTGCGACTTCTTTTTTCTTAGTGCCTGCTAATATTGTTTCTGGAGGTGTTTCTTCTCTTGGCTTAATTATTGGAAAATTAACTAATTTAGATGTAAATATGCTAATAACAATTTTTCAATGGGGTTTATTTGTACTAGGTTATTTTTTACTAGGAGCTGAATTTACTATTAAAACTTTAATTTCAACAGTTATTTATCCACCTTTTTTATATATCTTTTCTTCATTATATGAAAACATGCCCGGTTTTATAATTGACTATGTTAATAATGGTGTTATTAACGCCAGTTTAGTTTTATTAGCTGGAATTATAGGTGGAGGCTTACAAGGGCTAGCTATCGGATTAACTTTCTCTGGTGGGGGATCTACTGGTGGAATTGATTGTATTCCTTTATTTATATCTGAAAAGCTCCATATTTCCGCTTCTATTGTTACTTTTATTGTCGATTTAACAATTATTGTTTCTAACTTTTTTGTCAATACATGGATAGAAGTTTTAATCGGTATTCTTTCTTCGTTTATTTGTGTGTTTATCATGGATAAAACATATATCGCTTCTTCTAAAACTTTTATCGCTTTTATTGTTTCTTCTAAATGGGAAGAAATAAACTCCTCTATCAACGAGTCTTTAGAACGCGGTACTACTTTATTAAACTGCTATGGCGGATATACTTTACAAGAAAAAACTATGATTCAAGTTGTTTTCTCTTATAATGAATATGAAGAGATTCAAAAGTTAGTCTATAGAATTGATCCTAACGCTTTTCTAACTATCTCTAACGCTTCATTAGTAACAGGCTATGGCTTTAGAAAAATTTCTCGAAGATTAAATAGAGAAATCAGTTTTGAAAAGAAAATTTCCGAATACCAAGAAAAAAGAAAAAGTTCACCTAGTAAAAATTCCCATAGTAAAAAAGAAAATAAGCCTATTTCAAATTCAAGAATAAATCTAGAATATTCCTATTCTGAAAAAGGCAAAAACAAAATTAATAAAAAAGAAAATAAACTAGAAAAAGGAGAAACTAAAAATGGAAAATCTAACTAAATTAGAAGAATTTTACAACGCTCAAGTTCAACTTGCTAAAATTGCTAACAATGCACTTTATCTTGAATTTAACAGGAAAAAACTATTTTTCTTCAATGGTAAAATCACTTTTAAATTCCTAGCTAACGAAGATATTTCAAATTTATCTATCAAGACAGTTGAGAATTCAACATTGATTAATTCTAAGTTTGAAAAAGGGAGAATTTATCTATCTTTTTTAAAAAATTCATTTAAATTTGAAATAAGTTTTAAATTAAAAGATATTTCTATCGAAAAATAGTATGATTGAAAAACAAGATTTTCCTTTTCAATTAGTATCTAACTATAAACCGACTGGAGATCAACCTCAAGCGATAGAACAACTTCTAAATGGTCTATCTCAAAATAAAAAAGTCCAAGTCTTATTAGGTGCTACTGGCACTGGTAAAACTTTTACTATGGCTAATGTCATTTATAAAAGCCAACGTCCCGCTTTAGTAATAGTTCATAACAAGACATTAGCTGGGCAGCTTTTTGAAGAATTTAAAGAACTTTTCCCACATAATAGAGTCGAATATTTTATTTCTAACTTCGATTTTTATCGTCCAGAAGCCTATCTTCCTAAATCTGATACCTATATTGAAAAAGAAGCTGTGATGAATCAAGAAATCGAAATGATGCGTTCATCAGCTGTTAATTCTATCCTTTCAAGAAAAGATACTATTGTCGTCGCTTCTGTCGCTTCCATTTTCGGATTAACTGACCCTGATGAATATTCTAATTTAACTGTCGCTTTTAGAAAAGGCGAATATGTAGATTTTAAAAAGGCTCAAGCTGAATTAGTTGAAGCTCAATATACTAGAAACAATATGTCTTTAACTCCTGGCTGTTTTCGTCAGCAAGGCGATATGCTTGAGATCGCTCCTTTTAACCAATCAGAAAGTTTATATAGAATCTATATAGATATGGATTCTAATATAGAAGAAATTATCGAAGTTAAATTGACAACTGGTGAATATGTTCAAAACCTCGAATATGTTATGATTTTCCCAGCTGATGAACACGCTTCTTCCTATATTAGAATTAAAAATGCCTGTAAATCTATTAGAGAAGAGCTGACTCAAAGATTAGAATATTTTACTAGCCAAGGCAAATTGTTAGAAGCTGAAAGATTAGATATGAGAACTAGACACGATTTAGAATCTTTAGAAGAATTTGGAATCTGTCCAGGAATTGAAAATTACTCCCGCCATATTGAACATAGAAAACAAGGAGAGGCTCCTTTCTGCTTGTTAGATTACTTAAGCGATGATTATATAATTTTTGTTGATGAATCCCATGTTAGTTTACCTCAAATTAAAGGGATGTATAATGGAGATCAAGCTAGAAAACAAGTTTTAGTTGATTATGGTTTTAGACTACCTTCAGCTTTAGATAATAGACCTTTAAATTTCGATGAATTCTTCTCAAAAGTTAAAAATATGATATGCACTTCTGCTACTCCTGGAGAATTTGAAATAAAACAATCTAACAATAAAGTAGTAGAACAAATTATTAGACCTACTGGTCTTCTAGATCCAATTATCGAAGTTCGTTCTAATAAAAACAATCCCATCTATGATCTTTTAGAAGAAATAAAAAAGAACAATCTTAGAAACGAAAGAACTTTAGTTTGCAGTTTAACGATTAACGATGCTGAAAATCTCACTGACTTTTTTAAATCAAAAGGTATAAAAGTCGCATATTTACAACACGAAATTAAAACGATGGAAAGAACAGAAATCATCTACAAATTAAGAAAAGGTGAATATGATGTTGTAATTGGTATTAATCTACTACGCGAAGGTCTTGATATTCCTGAAGTTAGTTTAATCGCTATTTTAGATGCTGATAAAGAAGGTTTTTTACGTTCGAGTCGTTCTTTAATTCAATTAGTTGGCCGCGCCGCTAGAAACGACCATGGTAAAGTTATTTTCTATGCCGATAATATCACTCAATCTATGAAAGAAACTATCGAAGAAACTTCTAGAAGAAGAAAGATACAAGAAGAATATAATCTTAAACATAATATCGTCCCTAAATCTATTGTTAAGCCACTAATTCCACCTATTAGAATGATTTCTAAAAAGGGCAATAAAATTTCAAAACCTAGTGGCAAATTAACTAGAAATGAAAAGTTAAAATTAATTGCTGAATTAGAAAAAGCAATGAAAAAAGCTGCTAATGAACTTGATTTTGAACAAGCAGCGACATATAGAGATGAAATTTTAGAATTAAAAGCGGAAACAAATTAAAATGAAACTAAATCAAAATATCACTTGTTGCAGTTATTTTAAAAAAGGCGAAGAAGGAAAAGTATGCGTGATATTTATTCACGGGATTCTTTCCGATGCTAAATATTTTGATTTTCTTTATAAATATGTCCCTTCTAAATTTACTATCGTTGCTCCTATATTGATAAATCACGGTTTAACTTATAAAGAGCTTGGACATTCTAATTTAAAAGACTGGTCAAATCAAGTAAGTCAAATTGTCAATCTCTATCTTAAAAAAGGATATAAATTAATTTTAGTTGGTCATTCGATGGGAACTTTGTTTCTTTTAGAAGAATACTATAAACATAAAAATGATATTATAGGACTTTTCCTAATGAATATACCTTTGTATTATCGAATTTCTTACCCTTTATTAAAGCAGTTATTTTTAGAAGTTTATCCAACTAAAAAATCTATTAACGATCCATATATGCAGATAGTAAACAAGTCTCTTTCTATCAAATTAACTAAAAATATCTTCGCATATATTCCTTGGATTAAAGTTTATTTACAGCTTTTTAAAAAGATGAAAGAAGTAAGAAATAACTACATAAATAATTTTTCATGTAAAAATATCTCTTTCTGTTCTTTAAAAGATGAAATGGTCAGTTTTAAAACATATAAACTAATTGCAGAAAAATCCAATTTAAATCAAATTAAACTTGTTAATTCTTCACATTTTTATTATCCAAATGGAGATTTTGATATAATAAAAAGCAATTTTATCAAATTTATTCAACAGCTAACTTAAGTTGAATAGAAACTTACAATAGAATATAATTTTTATACAGCTAAGGAGATTATTATGAACAAAAAAATTAGAAAAGCAGTTATCCCAGCCGCTGGCTTAGGCACTAGATTTTTACCTGCTACTAAGGCCTTACCTAAAGAAATGTTACCGATTGTCGATACTCCTACTATTCACTATATTGTCGAAGAAGCTATTAAATCAGGCATTGAAGATTTTTTAATTATAACTAACGGCACTAAAGATGCTATGGAAAACTATTTCGATATCAATTTCGAATTAGAAACTAGACTTAAACAAGCTAATAAAGAACATCTCGCAAACGAAGTCCACCAGATTGCTGAAATGGCTAATATCTACTATATTAGACAAAAAGAACCTAAAGGCTTAGGTCATGCGATACTATGCGCTAAAGATTTTGTCGGCGATGAGCCTTTTGCCGTTTTACTTGGTGATGATTTAGTTGTCAATTGGAAAAATCCAGCCTTAAGTCAACTTATTTCTGCCTTTGAAAAAACAAAAGCTACTATTTTAGGTGTTCAAGAAGTCCCTCATAACGAAGTAAATAAATATGGCATTGTTAAACCAGTCAATTTATCTGATAAAGGACCTTTAATTAAACTAAATGATTTTGTCGAAAAACCAAATATAGATTCAGCTCCTTCTAACTATGCTGTTTTAGGGAGATATATTCTTACTCCAAATATCTTTAAACACCTTGAAAACACTCTCCCTGGTGTCAATGGTGAAATTCAATTAACTGATGCTATTAAAGCGAATATGAAAGAAGAAGAATTATACGCGTATAATTTTGAAGGAACTAGATATGATATAGGCGATAAATTTGGATATATGAAAGCAAATATAGATTTTTCTTTGAATAATCCTGAAATCTCATCTAAAGTTAAACAATATATCGTTGAATTGGCAAAACAATTTTCAAAATAAAAATTATCATTTATCTAATAAAGACCTGTTTTTAAACGGGTTTTTTATTTATTAAAACAAATAATAATTTTATTTTTTTACACTTTGTTATCACTTTGCTTGCTTTTAATAGGAAAATAGAATATAGTATTTGATTTTATTTAGTAAAATTTTTATAATTAAAGTGCTTATATTGCTGTGGAGGCTAATATGGAATTTAAAAAGCACTTTTTATCTGTAGATGGTAATACTGCTGCTGCTTTAGGTAGCTATCTTTTTACTGAAGTTGCCGCTATTTACCCTATCACTCCTTCTTCACCTATTGCCGAAGGTGTCGAAGCTTTTTCTTCTCAAGGCAAATTAAACGTCTTTGGTAACAAAGTCGACGTTGTTGAACTTCAATCTGAAGCTGGTGCTTCCGGTTCAGTTCACGGAGCTTTACAAGCCGGTTGTTTATCTACTACTTACACCGCTTCTCAAGGCTTATTACTAATGATTCCTAACCTTTATAAATGGGTTGGTGAACAATTACCTGCTGTTTTACATGTTGCTGCTAGATCTTTAGCTAGCCGTGCTCTATCAATTTTTGGTGATCATCAAGATATCTACGCTTGTAGACAAACTGGTATCACTATGATTAATTCTTGCTCTGTTCAAGAAGTCGCTGATTTAGCTCCTGTCGCTCACTTAATTGCTATTGAAGCTAGTTCTCCTGTCATGCATTTCTTCGATGGATTTAGAACTTCTCACGAAATTCAAAATGTCGAATTTGTTGAAGATGCTGGTTGGAAATCATTACTTGACATGGATGCTGTTAAAAAATTTAAAGCTAATGCTTTAAATCCTCACACTAATCCTGTTACTAGAGGTGGAGCTGAAAATGACGATACCGTCTTCCAAACTTTAGAAGCTCAAAATTTACACAATCAACACATCGTCGATGTCGCTAAAAAATATTTCAAAGCTGCTAGTGAATTAACTGGTAGAACCTATGCTCCTTTTGTTTATGAAGGTGCAAAAGATGCTGAAAATATCGTTATCTTAATGGGCTCTGCCGCTGAATGTACTAAAGAAGTCGTCGATAAATTAACTAAACAAGGCGAAAAAATCGGTTATGTTAAAGTTCATTTATATCGTCCTTTCTCTGCTGAATTACTTTCTGAAGTTATTCCTTCAACCGTTAAAAGAATCGCTGTCTTAGATAGAACTAAGGAACCTAACTCTGTTGGTGAACCTTTATATCTAGATGTCATCGCTGCTTTACATCAAGTTAATAGAAACGATATCGAAGTCTATGGTGGTAGATATGGTATTTCTAGTAAAGATACTCAACCTAAACACATCAAGGCTGTCTTTGATTTCTTAGCTGGTAAATCTGGTAAACTCTTCACTGGCTTTACTATCGGTATCAATGATGATGTCACTCACTTATCTTTACCTGTCGATGATTCTTTCACTATCGAAGGTGATTATACTTCCTGCTTATTCTACGGTTTAGGTAGTGATGGTACAGTTTCCGCTAACAAATCTTCTTGTAAGATTATCGGTGATGCTACTGGTCAATATGCTCAAGCTTACTTTGCTTACGATTCAAGAAAATCCGGTGGTACTACTAGATCTCATTTAAGATTTGGTAAAACTCCAATTCATTCTACTTACTATATTCAAAACGCTGACTTTATCTCCGTTTCATTAGATTCATATATCTTTAAGTTCGATATTGCTAAAGACTTAAAAGATGGTGGTACTTTACTATTAAATACCGATATGACTCCTGAACAATTAATTAAAGCTATGCCTAATAAGATGAAACACGATTTAGCTATTCATCACGCTAAATTGTATATCATCGATGCTAATAAACTAGCTGCTGAATGTCATATGGGTAGACATACTAACACCATTTTACAAGCTTCTTTCTTCAAACTTAATCCTAGCATCATGGATTATGCCGAAGCTCAAGAATGGATGAAGAAGATGGCCTATAAATCTTATTACAAGAAAGGTGATGAAATCGTCCAAGCTAACTATAAGGCTATCGATGCTGGTGCTAGTGGTCTAGAAGAAGTTAAAGTCGATCCTGAATGGGCTAAACTTCCTAACTATGCTATCTTTGAATCTAAGACCGGTGATGATTACTATGATAAATACATGGCTGTTGTCGGCGCTTTAGGTGGTTATGATTTACCTGTTTCTACCTTTAGAAAATGGGAACTTGAAAACGGAACCTTTAGAAATAACTACTCTTTCAAAGAAAAGAGAGCTATCGCTGATGTTGTCCCTGTCTGGAACAAAGAATATTGTATTCAATGTAACCAATGTGCCTTTGTCTGCCCTCATTCTACCATTAGAGCTTTCTTATTAACTGATGAGGAATTAAAAGGCTTACCTGAAGAAGAACAATCTAACGTCTTACCTGGTATTGGTAAAGCTAAAGATTATAAATTCAGAATTCAAGTTTCACCTGAAAACTGTGTCGGCTGTGGTGTTTGTGTCTATTCTTGCCCAGGCAAACCTGTCAAACAAGAAGATGGTACTATTAAGAAAGTTAAAGCCTTAAGCATGGTTGAAGCTAAATCTCAATTTAGCCATGAAGCTGAAGCTGATTACTTATATAAGAACGTTGAACCTAAAGCTAATATCTTCCCTGATACTTCTGTCATGGGCGTTGGCTTTATGAAACCATATACTGAAGTTTGTGGTGCTTGTGCTGGTTGTGGTGAAGCTCCTTACTATAGATTAGTCTCCCAATTATTTGGTAAAGATATGATGATTGCTAACGCTACTGGCTGTTCATCAATCTACAATGGTTCTACTCCTATTTCACCTTTCATCAAAGATAAAGATGGTAATGGTATCGCTTGGGCCAACTCTCTATTTGAAGATAATGCTGAATTTGGCTATGGTATGAGAGTAGCTTCTGATTTCAAGCTCCAACAAATTACTAAGATTATTTCTGATAACATCAACGATGTTGAACCTGAATTAAAAGAAGTCTTAACTGATTATGTCAATAACATCAAAGATAGAAATCACGTCCGTTCTATCTTAGATAAGATGATTGAACTTATTAACGCTTCTAAAAACGAAGCTATCAAGGCCTTAGTTACTGAACATAAAGCTGATTTACTTGATAAATCTGTCTGGATTGTCGGTGGTGATGGTTGGGCTTATGATATCGGCTATGGTGGATTAGACCATGTTATCGCTAATAACAGAGATGTTAACGTCTTAGTTTTAGATACTGAAGTCTATTCCAATACTGGCGGTCAAGCTAGTAAGTCTACTCAAACTGGTGCTATTGCTGAATTCGCTTCCTCTGGTAAGAAAGAAGCTAAGAAGAACCTCGCTTTAATCGCTATGGCTTATGAACACGTCTATGTCGCTCAAATTTCTATGGGCGCTAACCCTACTCAAGCTATCAAAGCTATTAAAGAAGCTGAATCTTACGATGGTCCTTCCTTAATTATCGCTTATTCACCTTGCTTACTACATCACATCAAAGGTGGATTAACCTATTCTGAACTCGCTGAAAAGCAAGCTGTTGAATGTGGTTACTTCCCTATCTTCAGATATGATCCTAGATTAATTGAACAAGGTAAAGATCCATTAATTATGGATTCACCTAAACCTGATTGGACTAAGTTTAGAACTTGGTTAATGAATCAAGCTAGATTCTCTCAATTACCTAAACTCAATCCTGAACACGCTGAAGAATTGCTCTCTAACTGTGAAAAATACGCTAAGAGAAGATTCGCTAGCATACTCAAGATGGGTAAATTAGATAAGATTGACTAATCTAATAAACTAATCAATCTAAATAAGAGTGTCATTAATTTGACACTCTTTTATGTTTCTTATATAAGAAGTTTAGTTAGGATTATGGTTTTAAATTTCCAAGCGGAACAACATACACACCATCTTCTCTTTGATAAGCATAAGAATTTTTAGTTATAACCATTAAATAACTTGGCTTTTCAAGCATATCATCGCTTATTCTTTTAAGATTTTGCACAGCAAGATTAATATCTTCATCATCACCAAGTTTTATTTCAATTAATCCGAAGTTTCCATCATTATAAACAATCACAGCATCTACTTCACGATTTAAACTATCTCTATAATGATAAATATTAGCGTTAATAGCCTAGCATAAACTTTTAAATCACGAATTGCTAACGATTCAAACAAAAAGCCAAATAATCTCATATCTTTAAATAGTGATTCTGGCGAAAGACCTAAAATAGCGACCGGAATAGATGGATCAACAAAATATCTAGTATTTTTACTTCGTATAGCTGTTTTAGAACGAAGATTTGGATTCCATGCTGTTACTTCATCAATAACAAAAAGACGCTGTAATGCCTCAAAATATTTTTCAAACGTTTTGCTATCAATATTTACATCTTTAATAATTGTTGAATCTGGACATTGTGTACCAACATTTCTAGCATAAGATTTCAATAATTTTAAAGATATTAAATTATTTCTTTTAATATTCAAATCTTTTAACGAAAAAATATCATCTTGATATAAAACATCAACATAATCTTTAGCTTGAATTAACGCTACATCTTTAGTTTGATTAATAGCTAATGGCCAACCTCCTCGACAAACGAAAAACGCATAATCATAGATCGTGTTTTTGCAAATAGCTGGTTTAACTTGATGATTTTTTAAATCCAATAAAGAAACAGCGCCGTTACTTTCTCCACTTTCGAATAATGACATTGTTCTCATCATCTTTTTACAGATTCTACCATTTCCAGTGTGCTGTTCATATATATCTTTATCTTTAAATTCTCGATTAACTAATTTATCAGTTACACTACCAGTAAGAATATACTGCCCAAATTCACCACTTTTATCTACCTCTATTTTAATTGAATCCCAAATAAAAGAAATTATTTGCCATTCATCTATTAATATTGGCTTTTTACCTTGATTTAAAAATAATTCAGGAGCTATTTTAGCAAAATCAACAAGCTGCTTCCTAGTGTTTAAAGGCGACAACTCAATAATTGTTTTAGCTTGTTTTTTACAAGTTGTCGTTTTACCGCACCATTTCGGGCCAACTACTAATACTGCTCCTTTACTTTTTAGTGAGAACTTCAAAATATCATCAAACAATCTTGGAATATAATTCTTTTGCATACTCAAATTCTAAAAAAACAGAACTAAAAATCAACAAAATCCCAAGTTTATGAATAAAACAATCCTATGTTTGTGAGTAAATCAATCCCAAGTTTATGAATAAACTAATCCTATGTTTGCAAGTAAACCATAATAAATTTCTAGAAAGTGATTATAATAAAAGTGTTTCTAGAAAGTTAAACCTAAATTAGTTTATTTAGACTAAAACTATTTTGAACTTTCATCATCTCTTTCAACAAGTTCAAGTTCGTTAAAATAATAAGAAACTACATCTATCGGATAATTTCTTTCATTCCATATTTCAACTTCACAAACTGGAAACCCAGTATAAGTAGAAACTACTACTCCTTTAGTGCCGACTGGGTAGCCATCTTTTTCTACTTTTGTTTTAACCAAATCATATTCTTTAAAGTCCATCGTTCTTTTTCCTTTACTTTACGTAATTAGTAATTAATCTAGGTATCCGTACTGCCTTTATCAATTTGATATGCAACCACAATAGTTTTTGTTTTTCCATTTAGACCAATAACTAGCATTTCAAATATATATTTAATGCCATATCCTATATTATCAATTTATCTGAGATTTTGTTATAGTCCATTTTCTAAACTAAAAAGCAATAATAATTAAGATTAAAAAGATATCAAAGCGAAAGTTTTTGAAAAATTTATACACAATTTTGTGGAAAATATTTTTAAATATGTGTATAATGTAATCATAGGAGGGAAAACATGATAACTGAATTAGGCAAGGAAATAAGAAAATTAAGAATAGACAAAGGGGAAAATTTAGCTTCAATGTCTAAAAAATTAGGTATATCTATTTCATATTTATCAGCGATTGAAAATGGAACTCGTGAAATTCCAACTGACTTTGTTAATAAGCTATGTGAGATATATAATCTTTCTAATAAGCAAAAAGAAAGATTTATTAACGCTGAAATAAATTCTATAAACAAGATTTCAATCTCTCTTAACTCATCAATAGCCCCACAAAGACAACTTGCTTTTACACTTTCTAGAAAGTTAAATGAACTTTCTGCTGATGAATGTAAGGATATTATTAAATTTTTAGGAGGCGATAATAATGAATAGTAATATAGCAAAACCTGAAAGTATTGCTAATATTAGAAACTACGCAAATTTTACCAGGTCTTATATTATTGGAGCTTCTTTTAAAAGAAGTCTTAATATGGTTAAAACTTTAGATATTCTAACTTTTAAACTTGCTAAGTATAACTTTAATTATCAAATATTAGATGATAACGATGAAATTTTTGAAAAATGTGAGGAAGCAAAGACTGATATTATTAATGGAACAATTTACATTAAACAATCAATCTATGAAGAGGCGTGTTCTGAAAAATATTGTAGAGCAAATTTTACTATCGCTCATGAAATAGGACATTTCATACTTCATCGAGTTTTAAATCTAATGAGCTTTTCAAGAGTGGCGAATGCTAATCAAAAAAAGCCATATGAAGATCCAGAATGGCAAGCTAACACATTTGCATCTGAACTACTTATGCCATATGAAGGATGTGTAGATCTTAGTCCAAATAGAATAAGGAGGAGATATCATGTTACACAAGCTGCGGCACAAACTAGATATAACAAAATTCACAATAATTACAATTAAAATAGTCAAAGCACTGGTAGGTACCTTGACTAAGACCTTAAGATATAATCTTAGGACCTATATAGATTATATATCAAAGGTCATAAAAATAGGAGGCTTTTGATATATGCCAATTTATAATAATGCTGAATTTATTAATGTAATTCATCCTGAACCGTCAAATTGGGAAAAAGATATATTTGATATACCTTTTATAAAAAAAGAAGAACTCAATATATCGTCAATAGGAACTAATATATTCTTAATTAACCCAAATAATGTTTCAAAGAATGACCATGATAAAAATCGAAAGATAGTTCATTCTTTTCTATATGATGAAACATTAGAGCGAGAGTATAAGCATCCATTAAAATTTATCAAAAAAGTTTCTGGATATTATGGAGTGGCATCTCTTGATTTTAGTATGCATCCAGGTATGAATAATTGGTCAATAATTCAAGCGATTGGTAAATCTCGTTGGTTTGGAAGATTTCTTCAAAGCTATGGAATAAAGGTTTACCCTACTGTTGGGTGGGTAGATGAAGATACATATGACATTTGCTTTGCTGGTCTTAAAGATGGATCTACTTTCTTTATATCTACTCTTGGAGTTAATAATAAAGCCTGTAAGCAAGCATTTCTAAAAGGACTTTATGAACTTAGAAGGAGGTTTCCTCATTCTAAACAAATCTGTGTTGGTCAAAAAATAGAAGGTGTTCCTGATGATATTTGTATAATCTCTTATAAAGAAACGTTTGGTGGTAAAAACCAATTATCTCAAAGAAATCAAGTTAGATTATTCAATTGGAATGGAACAATAGCAAAGGAGGTTGATTAATATGGCATCAAGAGGATCTGTTGCAAAAAACAGTCGAATTACAGATGAAGAATATAAAACAATCAGTATTCTTCCTCATGGCGAGAAAGTTATAGAAGGTATAGGATCAAAGCATTCAATGCCTGATTACTCTCACTCACCAAATGCTGTTTATATAATATATAAAGAAGGTTCTTTCCGTGCAATGAGAGTTTATGGTGAAGACCATATGCCAATTATTGAAATTGCTTATCACCCTGAGCCTAATTTAAACAATGGTGATAGACAACATAAAATCTGGCACATGCACAATTATATACCAATTTTGAATCGGCAAGATCCAGAATTTATTAACGATGAAGTTAAGAAAAAATATAAAGAGTTATTGGAGGATATTGGATATGATCAATGGTGATGTTGAAAATTTTTTAGATACTGGATGGTGGAATCAAGATGCTACTATCTTTTATAACGACCACATTTACTTTTTTGATGGAGCATTTAACGGCAAAAATGAAATGCATCTTTGGATTAGAAAATGGAAAGTAAAAAATATAAACAACAAAACATATAAAAATGTTTTAGATGAACATGGAAATCTTATTGATTATAAAGAATATAAATTAGAAGCCATAAATGAAGATGCTTTAAGAGAAAAATTCTTAAAAGCTAAAATTTGGGATGGTAAAACTTTTTGGGAAGTTGAACCTGAACTTGCTTGGTTAGATTAAACGTTTAATTTATATGCTTAATTCGATTTATTAAATATTAATATTATTTAAACAATCTAAAAATCACTTAGTTATTAAGAGTTATAAACTAGTATTTACTAGACTTATTTAACTCTTTTTTTGCATTTAAAAAGAGGCGTTGACAATTTCAACAACCTCTAATTTAACATCTATTTATTATCTAATTCAGCTTGCATATAGCTAGGTAATTGAGTTGAATCAATAGCCTTTAATTCAAATTGAAGATCTTGATTCTGATTTTCATAAATAAAACCTGTATCAACAATAAAACCTTCATCAGTTAATGTCAATTTAAATTTAGTAGTAGCAGTTGATAAAACATCTGAATTAACACCCATAAATGAATTGTCAAAATATTGACCGATAGTTGAGCTAAATTCATCTACTATACTATAGCTTCCATCAGAATTTTTGTTAAATAAAGCTGGAGAGATATTATAAAACTGAGGACCTATTGAACTAAAAGTATCATAAGTTAATTGTGTTGAAGATGAAATCATAACTTTAGCCCAGGCATAAGGGGATAAATCGTTTGCCTTATTATATTCATAAGCATAATAGATTCCATCGTCTTCTTTTTCTAACTTATAATCGTAATCTTGACCACCATCGTAAATTTTATCTCCATATTCTCTTCCCATTGAATCAGGATGACCTTTATCAAAATGATGGAAGAAAACCATATCTTGAGTATAATAACCAGTTACGTGATCATAATAAGTACTTCCACCATCAACAGGGATAAACTCTTTAGTGTAAGTATATGATTTAGCTTGCTTGAACTTGTTAAATAAACTTTCTAATTCAGGATTAGAATTATTATAAGCTTTAACGTGTTTAATAGAAGTATTACCTATATCAGTATAAGCTACTGAAAAAGTATTAGTTCTTGAATAACCATCTCCTTCTAAACTATCAATAACAAAACTCAAACCAGTTATTTCATTAGTGGAAGAAACATTGATAACGACATCTTCAATAGTATTAATTGAACTTCCAACTTGATAACAGTTTGCGATAAATTTGCCTTTTGAAGGATCTAAATGATATAAGCCATTACTATCTTTAGAAATATCATCAACTCTAATATAATCCCATGGATTTTTAAATTCGTTATCAAAGATAACTGGATCATAAATTCCATTAGTTTCATCATAGATACTAGCAATGCTAGTATTAACGACATTTTGAATAGTCAATTCTTCTTGAATGGCATTACCAGTTTCACTATCTTTAAAATAAGCTTGGTATGGAACTATGGAAGTACGTGAATTAGCTTCTTGGCCATCGACTAAATCAGAATATCTAGTTTGACCTTGTATTGAATAAGCTTGTTCACTCCCATACATATATTCAATAGTATAACTAGTAGTAAAAGATACGCTAACTGCCCCATCAGTTCTAATAACAGAAACGTTATATGAAGTATCAACTGTATGTGATTTTCCTTTTAATGAAGAAAGAAGTTGGACAATTTGACTATCTTGAGAAATACTTGTAGGAGCAGAACTTGATGATGATAATTCTGATGAAGAAGTAGGCGAACTAGGTTGGCAAGAAGCTAAACTAGTTAAAGCTAATAAGCTAATTAAACTTAGAATTTTCTTTTTCATATTTCCCTCCTATTGAATTGTAGAAACATCGATATAACTTGGAAAAGATGTACTTCCTAAGTCGATGATATTTTCATTATATGTAACGATATTTCCACTGTAATTATGGCTCATTGATATTAGTCCAACTTGATTGTTAACTAATCTAATATAACCATCAATTCCATTATCTTCACCTAAAGAATAACTAACTGGAGCAAAATAATCAGGCAAGAAAGTTTTAGCTCCATCAACTAAAGCGTAATTAGAAGAAGATACTTGATTAAATAACTTCTCACTTACTTTAGTAAAATCAGGTAAAATAGCTTCATAACTTACATTTGATCCTCTAACCCAGTTAGAAACTAAACCAGGTGTATAAGTATATGTAGCATAGTTAGTGCCGTTTTTCTTATAAAAGATATCCCCAACTTGCAAACCGTAGTAATTGTAATTTTGCTTTAATAAGATACCTTGATTAGTTACATAATAAGCTACACTATTAGTCATACTTGGAGAAGATAAAATCAAAGTGAAATTATCTTTTAAATTATTTAAAGCTGTTCTTAAATTTGGATTATCGTTATTAGAAGGTTGCAATTTAACAAAATTAACGCCCTCAAAATCTAAACTTAAACTAGCTTTATAAGAAATATCAAAATTGCTAACTCCAGAAGTTGTAACAAAGCCACCTTCTTTAGTAGCGATATTAAATTCAATTCCAGTTATAGAATTATTTTCAACGACAAATTTAGCAGAATCTACATTGCATGATGTTGAAAAGAAAGTATCTAAAATAAAACTGGCTTTTTGATTAGATAAAGATAAATCATCACCAATATCACCAACATCGATATATTCAAAAGGATTTGAATATACATCTTCAAACAAGATATTCATGCTTGGATAAACTTCATTAGTAAATGTTTTATTATCATAGCTATAATAATCAGTTACTAACAAACCATCATCAGATTCATAATATGTCGTTTTAGTATTATTAGCATATTCATTAACAGCTTTATAACTGACGTTATTATCAATTAATTTACCATAATCTCTATTGATGCTAACGCTAGTAGAAGAGTTGTTATTGGCGTAATTACTTGGGAAAGAATATGAAACTACCATATCTCCTTCAACGTGATAATTAGAATTAATTAAATTATAGACATCGTATTTATTTAATCTAGTTTCAGCCGCTAATTTAGGTTGAACAAACGAACTAGCTCCAAAAATTAATCCGATTAAACTTGTAGTAAATAATATCTTTTTCATGTTCACCTCCTAGTCAGCTGCAACGTAATTTAACGTTTCTAAAACAGATTGCAAAGCTTCTACTTCTTCTAAATTGGTAGTACCAAAATCGCTAAATGAAATAGTAACATTGCTTTCTTCATTATAGCTATCTAAATAATCGAGACTAAAAGTAATCTTATTATCAGAAGAAATAACAATATCTAGATTTTGCAAGGCATATTCATAAGTAACAGTATCGTTAACAATCATACCTAATCTAGAAATTGGATCACCTAAACCTAATAGATTATCTAAAATTGAAACTGAGAAATAGAAATCGTTATAGTTAAAATTAGCTAAATCAAAACTATATGTATATGTGCCTTCATTTTCACTACAAGAAAATAAATCAACACCAAATTTACCAACTGATGGTAATAAATCATTAACATCAGCATAGTAGTTTTCATCTAAAGCTCCTGAATAGTTAGCTTCAGGAGAAACTCCTATTGCATAATATGAACTTTGCTCACTTGAATAAGCTAAACCGATATATGTTTCACCTTTAGTAGCATCGTATAAAGCTAAATCTGAAAACATCATACCTAAACTAGCATGATCAATAGCTCCATCAGCTACTAAATCGTAATAATTATTATATGTATAGTCATAACTAACGACATTGTTAGATTGATCTAAAGTGTGAGATTTAACTTGAACTGTCTGAGTAAAGTTACCCTTTTTAACTTCATCATACAAACTATTTAAACTAGTGTTAAATTTTTCTTTTTGGCTAGAAGTTAAATCAGGATTAACTACAGGTTCAAGACTAGGAACTTCATCTAATTTAGTAAAACTAGAAGAATAATATTCATAAGTAGCTCCGTAAAAATCCGCTTCAACTCTAGTAAATTCCATTTCAGTTGGATTTCCTAAATTATCAGTAGTAACAACTAAATCTTTCAATGATGTCGTGTGAGTCTTTTCATCGTAGTTATAGATAAATTTAGATGAAAACTGATTGAAGAAAACATTAAATGAAGTGGTAAATAAATCTAAACCAGCCTGAGTTAACTTAAATAAATAACCACTATTAGTTTGAGAAATATCAAAATAACTTTCTAAATTATCGATTTCTATATCGTTTAAATAATAGAAAGGTGAATTGTAGTTACCTTCAAATCTAATTGGATTACTATTGCTATCTAAAATTTTTCTTTCTTGAATAGTGTTATCAATAGCGATATATTTTTCAACTGTATTTAAATCGCTACCTTCAGCATAGAAAAATTCCCCACTAGCGATTTCTAATGTTTGATCAGAAACGGTTAAATCTAAACTATAAACACTATGATGAAGATCTTCAGAAACTTTATCAACTATATTAGCTTTAATAGTTTCGCCCATAAAAGGAATTTCAGCGGTAGTATTTAACTGGTAATTTCCAGTTAAAAAGTTATAGAAATTAGTTTTAACTTCACTTGAAATAGAAGTATTGGCTTTTAAATTGTTATTTGTTTTAAAAAGATCAGATTGATTAGTACAGCTAGTTAAAACAAAAGGAACAATTAACAAGCTTAATTTTAACGCTCTTTTCATTTTCATAACTTATATCCTTTCAACAGTGATAGTGGCACTGTTATTTGTTTTGTTTAATGTTTTAACGGTGAACTTTAATCCGAGAGCTTCTCTATTATATCCATCTCCATCGAATTTAAAATTCTTGTAAAATTCAGAAGGAGTATCATCACCAAAAACGTCTCCTTGATAAAACATATCGTCATCTGAATAAGTATATGAACTAGATAACATGTGTCTGTTAGATTCATCTTTTTTCAAGATTTCGACTAATGGAAATTCAAAGCCAATTCCATAAGAAGAATATTTATTAGTATAACTATTAGTAAATGCATAGTCATATCTATATTTGACTTCTTCTCCTTTAGAATTAATTAAGCTAGCATCAAAATCGATTGAATCTTCATACAATTCGTAATCGTCATAGCCTCTTACTAATCTAGAATCAACTTTATATACTCTAATTCCTAATTGAGAGCTAGTTTGATGATTTAAATAATAAGGAGAAGTAGAATCTAATTTATTAACTCCTGTAGGAGTATAAAGTTGGACCATTAAATATTCACCAAAAATACCATTGTCTTTAGTTTCTAAAATAAGTGTAGAATTATCTTCAGTTAAATTGATATCAACACTAGAACTAACTTGGCTAGCAACTAACTTTTGAGGTTGGATATAGCCTAATGAATATAATGAGAATGGATTATGAGAACCAACAGCTATTTCCATCATATCGCTTCCAGCTAAAGGAGCGCGGTAATTTCCATTAGCGTTACCAGTTAAATCAGAATAATCTTCTAAGCCTAACATTCTACCGACTTGCTTAATAAATTCATGAGAATCTCTACTAGCCTTATTATAAGTTCCACTAGTAGGGTTAATATAAAATGATTCTATATATTTTCCACTAGTAAAGGTAAATGAATTTACCTTGCTTTCTTTCCAATAGTAAGAAAAATCACAGTTAAAATAAGTGTCTGAATTAAATAAATTAGCAAAGATAGCTTGACTAGAAGAATCGCTTGCTTGATATAAAGTGTCATCCTTAAAAGAAGGATAACCATAAGCTAGAACAATACCGTCAATTTTACCATCTTTATTAGAATCAAAATCAGCTAGATTATAAGTCTGAGTTTCTTCAAATAAATAATCGTAAATATATTCGAGAATTTCAGTTTTAATTTTAGTCTCACCTTCTAAATACGCTCTTTCTAAATAAGAAATAGCGTTATCAGGAAGAGTTATACTTGGACTAACTACACCATCTATATCTAATTCCCCATTAGAAATATCAGCGTAATACGCTTTAACTGATGGGTAGGAATTATCGCTTACTTCACTATCAAAATAAGCGCTTTGTAAATTAGTTAATTGATTAGATGTGAATTTTTCGTCGTTACTATCTTCTAAAAATGTAACAGGAACAACCAAAATATTAGCCTTGCCTTTTTGAGGTAAACCAAACTTATCTTGGCTTAAACGCATCTTACCTAAATCGTTTAAATCAGCAACTAAATCTTCACTTTTATAATAAGGTTGTTCAGCACCATCAATAGCATTTTCACCTGGTTGCCAGCTAGAAGATGAACTAGATGAAGAAACTGAACTAGAACTAGGTTGATTTGGATCACAAGCAGTTAACCCTGTTGTTCCTAATAAAAGCAAGCTTAGCGCTAGTACTTTTTGAAATTTCATTTTTTCCCTCCTAAGTTAAAATTGTTAACTTAAATTCAAAACATTTTAATATTACATTAAATATACTATATTTTCAAGAAAATAAAATAGACAGTTTTGTAAATTTTTCATTGACAAATCGCGTATAAAACCCTTAAAATTTAATCAATAATTTTGAAAGGAAAACTTATTATGAAAAACAAAAAACTATTTACATTTTCTAGTTTAATTGCCGTTTTAGCTGTTTTAACTAGCTGCAATCAAACTACAACCACTTCTTCAAGCTCATCTAATACATCTAGCAGCTTATCAAATCCACCTGTTTCTAGTTCGTCAAGTGCAGCTGAAACTTCTTCTAGTCCTATTTCAAGTGAATCTAGCCAATCCTCATCAAGTTCATCGTCTTCATCTTCTGTAGCAGATATTCCTAGCGAAATCAAAACAAAAGAAAGCATACTAACGTGGTTTAACGATGTTGCTTTAACTTCCACGCCTAGTAGTTTTAATAGGTCTAGCACTACTAATGGAACTACTTCACTATTACAAATTACATATACAGGTCATGAAGTAAAAGCTATCGATACTTCTAATACCGCTAATCCAACCGTTAATTCCACTTCTTATCTTGCTATTTTAGATGGCTATTATTATTCTATTGAAGAAAATAATAACGCCAGTGTTCAAATAATAGCAGATGAAACTGATTATGTTACTAAAATTAGTTTAGAAGATGCTGAAGAAGAAATCGAAAGAAAACTTACTAAAAATTATTTAAGTTACTATGATTTTTCATTTAAAAATGACGTTAAAATCGTTGAAGGAACTACTTCAAATCCAAAAAGCGCCGATATTACTTCATATGCTGTAACTACTCTAGATAACGGCTATTTTGTCCAAGGTGAAGCTTATAATGAAACTGGCTACAATATGATTAAATCTTCCTTTGAATTTACGTTAAATAGCGATTTATTACCTACAGCTGTTTTCTACGATTATAATTCTTATACTGAAGCTAACTGGGATTTAACTACTCATGCCCCTAAAGCTGATGCTACAGTATCTGCTAGTAGATCTTTAAATTATACAAATATTAAATATGAAAACTTAACAACTGATGAAGAACATCCTTTATTTGATGTTACCCCATATTTTGTTAATGAAATTACTGATACAACTCAAATTACTATTACATCTACAAGTTCAACTGGTGAATATAAAACAAATGATGTTACTGTTGGTGATTTAGATTTATCATTTAATATTCCTTCAAGTATCTGTTTACCTACAACCGCTTTAGATACTCGTAATATCAAAGTTACTGAATATTTAACTCCTGATTTATTTGATGAATGGGGAGGAGTAATTAAAGCTGGTACCGCTAAAGTTCAACTAGGTACTGTTCTTCATCCTAACTTATGTGAATTTGAGTTTGAAGTTAAAGCTGGAACTAGTTCAACCGATATTAATTTACCATTATGTTCAGGAATTAATGCAGATGGTACAAATGTCATCTTTAATGATGTCACTCAATCTTATACTGTTAAAGTTAAAGAATATGAACCAGTATCATTAACTTGCTGGTTAAATACATTTGTCAATCCAGGACCTTATGATTTTGATCTTTCTGCATATAAAGAACAATGTAAAATCACTACTACCGATGGAGTAGAAGTGGACGAAAATATGTCAGCTAAAATTTCATGGATTGAAACTATTGATAGCGAATCTTTCTTGCTTGAAATTCAAGGTACAAAAGTTGGAACTTATATTTTATCAATTCCAGCTATCGATCCTAACACATACCAAAAAGGAACTATGGATCTTAATATAATCGTCGAATAATCTTTCCTAGCAATATATAAAAAGGCTGCTTATCAATTAAGTGGCCTTTTTACATGGAAAATTAAAAAGGTTACTTAACCATTAACAATTAAATAACCTTATTAATGAAATAATCGTTTAGTTAATTGAATAGATATCTTCAATTGTAATTAGATATGAACAAGATAAATTGCTGTCAAATTTGTTTTGATTTACAAATTGTTCTTTAGCAATTTCAGAATCTAAACTGAAACTTGTTCCCTTTTTAAATATCCTATCTTCTATACTATCGAATTTTTTAAGTTTTCTACCATCAGAAGATATCCACCTTACTTCATCAAACTTATTGTTAGTAACATCAGTGAACGTTTCATATAAAGTATTTGATATTACTCTGTAAAGAAGATCTTTATGCTGTGAAATTAAACATTCATCTGGGTTAGATAATATAGTAGCTGTATATTTACTTGAAGGTTGACTTTCTTGATACTTTTGATTAGTAACAGCTAATCTATTATCAACATGATAGATTCTACCTCCACTATCTTGAACTGTTTTCATTCCATAAGCTGGATAATCAAACGAATTCATTTCTTTAGGAGTGTAATATTCTACTAAAAGATATTCATCAAACATGTTAACTATATATTTGCCATCTTCATCTTTTTGATAGCTATCTTTAGTTTTCGTGTCGTTTGGAATTAAAATGACCTGATCTTTAGATTGATGGGATTTTAAATCTATAGTGCAGTTTCCATAAACGACATATGGTTTAATCCATCCTAATAAAATCTTTGAATATGGATTTTGATCGCCGATATTTGATGACATAATATCAATACTACCTACTGCATCGTAATCTTGAGATTCTAAACTAGCGCTTTGATTAGTATCGTAATAATCTGATAAGCCTAACATATGTCCAGTTTCATGAATTACAATATGAGCATCGCATTCTCTATCAGGATTTTCTTCATCTGGATTAGAATATTCACCATTAATAAACGCATAAGATATCCATCCATAGTTATTGACTATAGGTTCTTCTACACTACCTTGACCTCTAATATATCCAGAAAAAGCCCAGTAAATACTAGCGTTATTTTCTATTGGATGCATGTAGACTAACCAGATACCATCAATAGTGCCATTGTTATCATAATCGTAATCATCGAGATTTAAATTATAGGTTTTTTCCGCCCAATCTACAGCATCTTGAGCTAATTTAGGAACTACTTGCTCAGTATTGACATCTTCTATCTTATCAATAGTATTAAATCTAGTTGAATCGCTAGAAAGATAATAATAATCAGTCATAGTAGCTTTAAAATCTAACTGACCGAAACTAGATTTATAATAATAAGAATGCAGAGATTCAAAATGTAAATCAGAACTAGCCCCAAAGAAAGCTTTCTTGATGTTTAAATAATTATCTTGAGTCGCTAAATCTTCATAACCAGGAATAACAACAGGTACAACAAGTAAAGGAACATCACCAACACTAGGGGTGTATAACCATTGTAAGAAAGAATCTTTAGCGAAAGAATGGACATCGTAGTCCATATTTATTTCACTAGGTTCAAAATACCCTTTATCGTTATCAGCTAAATTATTAGAAGAATTAGAGATACTAACTTTCATCTTTGTATCATCTTCTTCCATCAATGTTTTAGTTACGACATCTTCAGGAACATATTCATCTTTTAAACAATAAGTAGAAAATCCTGAAGTGATAGTTTTATTATATCCTTGATAAGTAATTTTAACTCTAACTTGGCCGTAATCTTGATATGTATAACTAGTAATTTTTTTATCTAAAATAGTTAGTTTGTAATCCGAAATAGATTTAGTAGAAGTAACTAATTTATTATCGTGATCTAAAATGGTGGTGTTTAAATTAACTAATAAACCGTCGCTAGAAAATTCTTCGCCTATTTTATAATTAACTTTATTAGGTAAACTAATAACTTCTAAACTTTGAGTTATACTGATAGCTTGATTAACTCTAATTGATAAAGAAGTCGGAGTAAAACCTTCTTTTTGAACGCTGACTTGAACAATACCACTGACAGTAAAAACTTCTCCTTGCTTAATTTCCTTATTAGTTTGTAAATTAATTAATTTGTAGTCAGTAACTACTTCAGTTTTAACAATATCATCATTTTGATAATACAAAGCGTTAACAACCAAACTAGAAAGATCTAATTCTTGATATTGACCAACATCAATCATATTTGAAGAAGCGATAGATAATCTTTTAGAAGTATATTCACTAATAGAAGAAATAGATGATGAGCTATCTATACTAGAGCTGCTAGTTACTTGATTATCACAGCTAGCTAACATTAAACACGAAATAGCAGTTAATACTAATAGAGACTTTTTCATATTAAACCTCCTTCAAATAAGTATCTAAATTATAAAGAATTATCAAATAAAATAGAAGAAATTTAATTTGAAAAAGGCTAAATAAAAAATCTACTTCATCATCATATCTATCAACTATCTCTTTAAATCTTTCTAAAGTTAATATTTTTCTTCTAACATAATTTAACCAAAAGAAAATATTCATATTTAATATGTTCAACTCAATATCTATAAAGTTAATCTTCAATTATCAACTTATCTGGCAATGAATCAATCGCAAGTTAAACAATTGAACATCTTATGAAGAAAATTTGTTTAGTTTATACCTATATGTCAATAAATTTTGACCCTTTTTGTGGCATTTTACTGGCCATTTTGCGGTTATCAATTCTGACTTGGTAACATAATTACTGAAAACGATTAAAACACAAAACGGGCTTATATAAACCGTTTTATTAACGTTATTTTATAAACTATTCTTTTTTCCATTTTTATTTTTCTATAATTTTATCAATAAAAATCGTTATTTTTTTGAATAAAAAGTAACCTGTGTTTTTATTAAAATTATTATTTTATTTTAAAAATCAAATAAACCATTTTAGAATCAATTTAAATTTTGAATTTTTAAATATAATGCTATAATTATTTGGCAATATGAAACAACTTAAATTATTAACTGTATTAACTAGTATTAGCCTATGTTTTATAACTAGCTGTGACAATCTTACTTCTAATAGTTCATCTTCATTTAGTCATTTGTCATCTAATCAACAAACTAGTTCCTCTACTTCTTCTAATCAAGAAAGTATTAGTAGCTCTAGTACAAATGAAAATAGTTCTAGTTCATCTTCATCTAGTCAAACTAAACAAGGTACAATTTCTATCTATTCAATAAACGATTTACATGGAAAAATAAGTAAAGATGATACTTATCCTGGCTTAGCTAGTTTACAAGGAGCTATACGTTTAGATCAATATTACGATGAAGAAACTTCAATAATAGTTTCTACAGGTGATATCTATCAAGGTAGTTATTTATCTAATTATGATAAAGGTCTTTCAGTTACTAATTTATTAAATAATTTTACCCTTTCTAGTATGTGTTTAGGTAACCATGAATTCGATTGGGGCTATTCTCAAATTGTTAAAAATATTGAAGCCGCTAATTTTCCATTTTTGTGCGCTAATTTATTTTACAAAAGTAACAACTTACGCCCTAGTGAATTACAAGCCTATACAATAGTTGAATCTGGTGATTTTAAAATTGGTTTTGTCGGAGCAATTGGAAAATTAGAATCTTCTATCAAAGAAGAAATGATAGATGATTTTATTATTTCTTCTTCTTTATCTCATCTTAGAGAAGCTTATAATTCAGCTAAAAACGACGGAGCTGATGCAGTAATTTTATTAGTTCACGATGATCAAGATTCTTCTTATGTTAATGCAATTCAAAATTCAAACATAGGTTTTAACGGGATATTTGGAGGTCATTCTCATCAATTTCAATTAGATAAATCTGGAAATATCAATTATGTTCAAGGTGGTTCAGATTCTTATGGTTATTCATATATGGTAATTAATAAAGAAGATGGTTCTTTAATTGATATTAATTATAAGCAAATTACTAGAAATCAAAATTACGATGGTTATGCTAGCAACTATTTATTAGCTTTAATAAAAGAATTGGAAAATAAAGTCCCAATTGAATATTGTGGATATGTTAAAGGATATTGGAACAAAGAAAAAACTGCAAATCTAGTTACAAAAGCCATGTTTGAAATGGCTAAAATATATTTTCCTAACAAAAATTTCACTTTAGATAATTTAGTTGCCATTCACAATAGCGGTGGAATTAGAGGAAGTTTACCTTCTTCATCAACAAGTAGAGAAATTACAATGGAAGATATTCAAGTAGTTTCTCCATTTGATAATAAAGTAATGTTACTAGAAGATAGACCTTTAGATAGTTATCAACTTAATTTCCACTACACTTATCCTAAAGCTAATCAAATTGATTCTTCTAAAAAGCGCTCAATTATTACTATAGATTATCTAGTAACTGATAGATATGCACCTAATATGTTTACTCCTGTAGGAGCGATAAATATTATCGATCCTTCAACTAATCAAGACTTAATTATCTACGACTTACTAGCTGAATATATTAAAACAAACTCATCTGTCGATAATCCGATAGATGCAAATGACTTTTAATGCATTTTGCTTTATTTTTATAAAATAAAGCCTATAATTATTTTGTTATGACTTACATGTTTACTTTTGCTTTATTAGCAAGTATTATTCCTACCTTTTTAGGTGGATTATTTACAAAATTTCTCATTAAACAAAACAAAGAAATATCTTCTTTTTTTCAAAACTTCGCTATAGGAGGAATTTTCAGTTTAATCTTTTTAGAATTAATTCAAGAAGCGATTGAACATTTTTCTAACGCTACATCTAATTTAGCTTTAGGATGTTTTTATACTTTACTAACTGTCTTAATAACTGGCTTTTTCTTTTTTGTCCTTCACGAACTACTTCATAAACTTTCACATCATCATGACCATGATAAATTTGATGAAGAAGAATGTGAAGATCACGCTCATTCAAAAGAAATTTTTCAAAACAACTCCCTCCTATTAGCTTCTTTTATATTCTTAATCGCTATTTTTGCCCATAACATTCCAGAAGGACTAGCTCTAGGAAGCTTATTTAATTCATCTAACAATATTCCTATCGAAGGAATAATAATGAGCTGCATATTATTTATCCATAATTTTTTAATTGGTTATACAATGACAAATTCATTTATAAAAAGTCAAAAATCATTTAAATTCTCTTTATTAATGACAACTATTTCTTCATTACCAGCTTATTTATTAGCAATTGTAGGATATTTTGTCTCTTCATTGAATTTAAATGAAATATTTAATGGAATAGTATACGCTATTTCAACTGGTAGTCTAATATATGTTTTATTTATAGAACTTTTACCTCAAGGACTAAAAGAATATAAATCTAAATATTCATTTATATATATACTTCTTGGAATATTTATCTGTGGAAGTTTAATTTATCTTCATTTTTAACCATTTGAAAAGGCTACTAAGTAAATCTTAATAGCCTGATATGATTATTCAAATAAATTATTAATATGATATTGAACTAATTAAATTGACAAAAACAGATAAAAACTGCATAACTGATATTGTATCAGTAGCATATGTTTCATCATATTCAAGCATGGCGAAGATAGTTGAATTAAAATCATATGTAATATTAGTATCAACACTACCAGTTAACTTAGCATCAATACTAGTAGAAGAAGTTATTTGATATTCGACATTACCATCGTAATTAATTGTGGTTTCTTGTGACATTATATTGCCATTTTCATCGAAAGCAATCTTGCTAGTAGCATCAGTTTTTAATCCATCGCTATTTTCAGATTCACTAACAGTAAATCTATATCCGCCTTTATCATCTTTTTCAAATTCACTTACTTGATTATTTTTAAATGAATTTTCAACCATGCTAGCTATATTATCGCTTCCAATTATATTTTTAATAAAAGCATCAGTTTGGCTAGGTGATTGAGGCAACATATTTCCAAGGATAGAAGACGCACTTTCATAATCCATAAAAACCTTATAAGAAGTATTGTTATCTTTTAAATTAGCTTGACCCAAAACAGTATAAGTCATCAATTCTTCATCGTAATTAATTGTTAAAGTAGCATCTCCAATAACATCGTTTTCAACCTTGTAATTTAAAATGCTAAAATTATTAGAATCTAAGCCGACTTCTTGAGTTAATTTAGAAGTGGAATTGTCGTTAACAATACCTTGATTATTAGCAGTTAAATCGTAAGATAAATTTTTTCTAACTTCCATTTCTTGGGATATAGAATCATAAGTCTTAGGTGAATTAATCAAAGCGATAAGACTATCTTTTTCAGTTTGATAATCTTCTGAATTGATTGTTTGATAGTTTCTAGGGTTACAACCTGTTAATACAACTAGGAGTAAACTAGAAGATAGAATTTTTGTTAATTTCATAATTATCTCCTTTATTAGCATTATTATAGCTAAATATATTTATTTTTTCTTAAAACTTTTCATAAAAATAAATTTTATTTTAAATATAGTCAAAAATTATAACTTGTTATTAAACTTATATGACAATAATGCAGCTAGAGAAAAAACAATCTAGATTTTATGGCAAAAAATAATAATTCTTATTTTTAATTTGTATATAATATTTATGAAATCATGGGATATTTTTACGGGTGCTTAGCGGCATTAAGCTGGGGTTTAAAACCACCGACAATAACAAGACTAAAAACAAATTCAATCACCATTCAACTAGGAACAGGAATCGGCGTTTTACTTTTTGCTATCATTGTCTTTTTCGCTACATATAATCAATCTGTTACTGATTTAACTTCTTCACTAGGTGGAAAAATAATCTTACTTTCATTTTTATCTGGATTTAGCTGGTCGTTAGGTCAATATTTTCAGTTTTTCTGTTATAAATATATGTCGACATCTATCGGGTTTTGTGCCTCAACAGCGGCCACCTTACTTTCAAATGCGATTGTTTCTGTCGCTTTATTTAACGATTGGTCTACTCCTTTTCAACTCGGCTTAGGAATCTCTGCTCTTTTTGTAATAATTATCGGAGCCTTTTTTACTGTTTATAAACAAAATAACACTAATGAAAGTGAAAGTAACACTAAAAGTCATAAAGCCATTATTCTTGGAAGTATATTCGCTTTGATTTCCGGTATTTTATTTGCTATTTATTCAGCCTTACCTAGATATGTTACTAATCAAATCGCTGGTACAAGTATAATATTACCTCATGGAATAGGTACTTTTGCCGGTTCAATTTTTGTTCTTATCATCTACTATATAAATGAATATAATCACCATAGAAAAGACAGTTCATATAAAGTTCAAAATATATTTAATATGAAGTTAGTTTTAAGCTTGATTCCCGGTTTACTTTCTTCTATCGCTAACTTACTTCTAATTTACGCTAATGCCGATGTCGGTTCAGCTATTGGTTTTTCTTTAACTCAAATGTCTGTAATTGTTTCTTCTTTAGTGTCATTGTTTGTTTTAAAAGAATATAAAAATAAAACCCAAAAACAATCCGCTATGATTGTTATTGGCTCTTTAATTATTCTTATCGGTGGAATAATGATAGGTTTTACTAAAATGTAATTGTATTATGGGATATTTTTACGGGTGTTTTGCAGCGTTATTTTGGGGATTAAAACCTCCTAGTTTAGCAAAAATTAACGCTAATTCTATCACTGCTCAATTAGGTAATGGTATCGGTGTCTTACTTTTTGCTATCATCATCTTTTTTGCTACTTACAACCAATCGATAGCTGATTTTACTTCTAGTGTTGGAGCAAAATTACTCTTGCTATCTTTTTTATCAGGAATTAGCTGGGGCGTAGGTCAATTCTTTCAAATAATTTGCTTTCAGCTAGTTACTACTTCCATTGGATTTTGTTTAACAACAGCCACAACTTTATTAGCTAATGCGATTTTTTCAATTGTCCTTTTTAACGATTGGTCAACTCATTTTCAATTTGGACTAGGCATTCCTGCCCTTTTTATAATTATTATCGGAGCAATTTTAACTAGCTACAAACAGAATAATTCAACAAAATTAGAAGATATCAAAAACGATAAGAAGAAATTGATAATCGGAATTATATTGGCAATTATCGTGGGAATTTTATTTGCCATTTATTCTGCTTTACCTAGATATGTTACCAATCAAATTGCAGGTACAAGTGTCGTTTTACCACATGGAATTGGAACATTTGTCGGATCTATATTAGCGGTAGGAATAGTTTATTTAATTCAAAACTTTAAAGCTAAAAAAGATTCTAACTATCAAAAAGATAGTCTATTTACTAAAAAGCTAATCCAAAGTATCATTCCCGGTCTATTTTCTTCAATAGGAAACATCCTATTGATATATGCTAACGCCAGTATCGGTTCAGCTATTGGATTTAGCTTAACTCAAATGGCAGTTGTCGTTTCTTCTTTAGTTAATTTATTTATCTTAAAAGAATATAAAAATAAAACCAAGAAACAATCTAGTTTGATTATTCTTGGTTCTATAATTATTTTAATCGGTGGAGTTATGATAGGCTTTACTAAGATGTAAACCTATTTTTTTAAATATCCTTGATAATTATTAACTTCTAATATCTTATTGGCGTTATCAACTCTTTCATCTGAAGGTGGATTAACATCTTTTAATTTATAAGGGAGATTTAACTTTTCGTATTTATAAACCCCTAAAGTATGATAAGGTAAAACTTCCACCCTTTGAATATTATTTAACTTTTTAAGAAAATCTCTAGTTCTTATTAACAATTCATCATTATCAGTAAGATTAGGAACTAAAACATGTCTAACCCAAATAGGAAAATTGACTTTAGAAAGATATTCAAACATTTCTATAACATTCTTATTTGAATGACCAGTTATCTTTTTATGAATATCTTCATCTATACATTTAATATCTAACATTATTAAATCTATATATTTTAATAGAGTATTAAATTTAGAAATAAATGGTTCTTCTAAGCTAAAACAAGCTCCAGAAGTATCAATTGTTACATTGATATTATTTTCTTTACATATCTTAGCTAATTCTATTAAAAAATCAATTTGAGCTAAAGGTTCTCCTCCGGAAATAGTAATTCCCCCATCTTCTTTCCAATAAGTTTTAAATCTAACTAACTTTTTAAAAGCTTCAGAAGGAGAAATTGGTTGACTATGATTAAATTGCCAAGTATCTGGATTATGACAATATAAACAACGAAAAGGACAACCTTGTAAAAACAAGATTGACCTTACGCCTGGGCCATCAACTAGCCCGAAAGATTCTATCGATTGATAATAGCCTAAAACTTCCTCACTCATTTTATAAAGACTTGTGGCAAGTTCTAGCGATAACATCGAGTTGTTGTTCTTTAGTTAAATCGATAAACTTAACAGCATAACCAGAAACTCTGATGGTGAAGTTAGCATATTCTTCTTTTTCAGGGTGATTCATAGCATCGATGAGTTTTTCAGTACCAAAGACATTGACGTTTAAATGGTGAGCGCCTTGGACAAAGTAACCATCTAAAACGTTAACTAAATTGTTCTTTCTTTCCTCATCGGTATGACCTAAAGCAGAAGTAGAGATAGTTTGAGTGTTAGAAATACCATCTAAAGCCCAAACATATGGAAGTTTAGCGACTGAGTTCAAAGAAGCTAACAAACCAGATTGTTCAGCACCATAAGCTGGGTTAGCACCTGGTGATAAAGGTTCGCCTTTCTTTCTTCCATCAGGTAAGCTACCAGTAGCTTTACCATAAACGACATTACTAGTGATAGTCAAAATGGAAGTGGTAGGTTCACTATTTCTATATGTGTGATGTTTCTTAATCTTATTAAGGAAGGTGTGTAAAAGATTAACGCCAATTTGGTCAGCTCTATCATCATCGTTACCATATCTAGGGAAATCACCCTCAATCTTAAAGTCAGTAGCGATACCTTGTTCATCTCTAACAACGCTAACTTTAGCGTATTTAATAGCAGATAAAGAATCGATAACATGGCTAAATCCAGCAATACCAGTAGCGAAAGTTCTTCTAACATCGGTATCGATTAAAGCCATTTCAGCAGCTTCATAATAATATTTATCATGCATATATTGAATGGCGTTTAAAGTATTAACATAGATACCAGCTAACCAGTCTAACATTCTATCATAGCTAACGATAACTTCATCGTAATTTAAAACGTCGCTAGTGATTTTTTGATAAGCAGGACCAACTTGTTGATGAGTAAGTTCATCAACACCGCCATTAATAGCGTAAAGTAAGCATTTAGCTAAGTTAGCTCTAGCTCCAAAGAACTGCATTTCCTTACCAGTTTGAGTGGCAGAAACACAGCAGCAAATTGAATAGTCATCACTCCAAACAGGACGCATGACATCATCGTTTTCATATTGAATTGAAGAAGTCTTAACTGAAATTAAGCTAGCGTACTTTTTAAAGCCTTCAGGTAATTTAGTTGACCATAAAACAGTTAAGTTAGGTTCAGGAGCAGGTCCCATGTTTTCTAAAGTGTGTAAGAAACGGAAGTCAGTCTTAGTAACCATACTTCTACCATCGCTAGCAATACCAGCAACTTCCAAAGTTGCCCAAACTGGATCACCTGAGAAAAGTTGATTATAAGAAGGAATTCTAGCGAATTTAACCATTCTAAATTTCAAGACTAAATGATCGATTAATTCTTGAGCTTCTTGTTCAGTTAAAACACCGGCTTCTAAATCTCTTTGGATATAGATATCTAAGAAAGTAGAAATTCTACCAACAGACATAGCAGCACCATTTTGAGTCTTGATAGCAGCTAAATAACCAAAATACAACCATTGAACAGCTTCTTTGGCGTTAGTAGCAGGTTTAGAAATATCAAAGCCATAGCTACTAGCCATAACTTTCATTTCTTTTAAAGCTTTGATCTGCATGGAGATTTCTTCTCTAAGACGGATAACATCATCAGTCATAGTTCCATCACCGCAGTTAGCTAAATCTTCTTGTTTAAAAGCGATCAAAGTATCGATACCATATAAAGCGACTCTACGATAATCACCGACAATTCTTCCTCTACCATAAGTATCTGGTAAACCGGTAATAATCTTGTTATGACGGCATTTTCTCATTTCAGGAGTATAAACATCAAATACACCATCGTTATGAGTCTTATGATATTTAGTGAAAATTTCGTGAAGAAGTGGACTTGGAGTGTAATTGTAAGTAGTACAAGCTTCTTCAGCCATTTTAATACCACCAAAAGGCATAAAAGCGCGCTTTAATGGTTTGTCAGTTTGTAAACCGACAACTTTTTCTAAATCCTTTAATTCAGGATCAATATAACCAGGAGCATGAGAAGTAATAGAAGATACAATTTCAGTATCCATATCTAATACTCCGCCCTTCTTTCTTTCTTCTTTTTGGAGTTGTTGAAGTTTTCCCCAAAGTAAATCAGTAGCTTTTGTAGGACCTTCTAAGAAAGATTCATCACCATTATAAGAAGTGAAGTTTTCTTGAATGAAGTCTCTAACATTAATTTCTTGTTTCCACAAGTTGCCTTTAAAACTTTTCCAGGCTTCTTTGTTTTCTAACATTAAAATTCATCCTTTCTTTTTTACATATATAAGTATAAAAAAACAAATATTATTTAACAAGGAAAACGCCTATGAATCTAATTAAAAATTGTAAAAAAGCCACTTGAGAAATTAATCTAAGTAGCTTTATTGTCCAATGTATAATTAACAAACTGGTGACCAAGGATCAAGTTCAATAGGAGTAGTTTTTAAGGCTTTTAAAACCTCTTCAGAAAGATATTGTTTTTCAACAACAACTTCATAGACATATTCATCAAACCAGTTATCTGACATGACATAATAACCTTTAAATCCAGCTAGTTCTCCCCAAGAATTTTGAACTTTCCATCTGTTAGGTTTATTTCTAAAATCAAGATTAACTCCTGTAAATGTCATAGCGTGGTTACATAAAGAATCTCTAAGCATCATTCTATCACCTTTATCAAAATTCAATTTAACTGAAAAAAGATTGTCGTAATCTAAAATTTCAGTAGCAAGATAACCATCTTGACGCAAGCTAGAAGCTAAAACATCACAGGCAAACCAAGATATTTTATTATCTTTTAACGATTTAATTAAAGCGGATTTGATTTCTTTAATTGGAACATTAACAAAGATGTTTTGTTTATCTCCAACGACATTATAAACATATTTGCTAGTATATGTTTGATTCATAGGATAATTAGCTAACGGCCAATTAACTAATACGACATAGTTAGAAAGCTCTTCTGAAATATATTTATCGTAAAATTCTTTTGGAGTAGTAACAAGTCTTCTAAATTGAGATTTCTCTTTGCTTTCTTTTTTAGACTTAACTTTCTTTTCTTGTTCATCTTCTTTAACAGGATCATCTTCTTGATATTCAAAAGTAAATTCTTCACACGGTTTTCCTAAACAGATAGCTAACACTCTATAGATTTCTTCTAACATGTTTTCTTTTAATTTAGAAACCTTTTCTTTAGCATCTTGTTTTGAACTTCCTTTAGAAAGTTCTTTATGATATCTATTTCTTAAAATAGCGGTATCTTTAGTAATTAAAGTAGAAATAATACTATCCATTTCAGAAGATGAGGATGAGGAAATTGTTTCAGGCATTGCTTGAATTGGACAAATCCCATATTTTTTAACTAAAGCGACAAAATAATGCCAATAACCTCCGTCTTGTTGACCACCTAAACTAACAATATGATCCATTAATCGAGAATTGTCAGTTTCATCTAAATTATCTAAAACTGCTTCTAATTGATAATTAGATTTTTCTAATTTATCGTAAAACATCAAATAAGATTCAGAAAATTCGATATTTTTAACGTGGAGATTTTTCATGGCAATCCCTCTAAGAACATTTAATCCAGCAAATATCCAACATCTTCCTGATTGTTTTTGATTTGTAATACTACCTGTGTTTTTAACTTCGATAGAAAACTGGTTTACCAATTCCCTTTTAATATAAGAATTATAAGCGGAGTTTTTAACCCCGTTTCTCATAACAGAATTGCTAGCTAGTTTATTTAAATTAGAAGCGTCAAAGTCCTTTTTAAAATTCAATAAATCTTTATTAGTAATTTCTTTTTTCATTTGTTTTTTCTCCTTAATTCATTAAAATTATAGTTTTTAAACTAGCCGAAAACAACAAAGATGATTAGCAAACAAACATCAATTAGATAAATGACTTTTTACTTTTTCTTACTCTTTTTAATTTTCTTACTTATTTTTTTAACAGTGCTTTTTTTAATTTTCTTATGTCTAATTAATAAAACTATTATTAAAACAATAAGGAAAATAACAAGACACACCACTCCAATAACAATCCATTTAAAAGTAGAATCACTATTAAACTTATTTATAAACCAATCTAAAAATGTTTCGACTTTACTATTAATTTCTACTTCAACTTCTTTAACTAACTTATTTCCTAAATCAGTTTGAACATAAATTGAAAGAGTTAATTTACCACTTTCAACTGCTTTTAAAGTTAAATTTTCAACTTTTAATAAATTTTCGTCAGAAGATTTTAAAATTATCTTTTCGTTATGATAGTTATTTACTAAGCTCAAATTTTCTAGTGAATATGTATCGTTTATATTTAATTCTAGTTTATTAGGAATTGAATCGATATTATTAACTATTAAGCTATCTTTAATATTAATAGAGGTAGATTTACTAATTGTTTCACCATTATCAGTGTAAGTTAAATTGACTTTTATAGGAGAAGAACTAGCTTTATTGATACTTAATGTCAACTTATCTTCACTTACAGAAATATTATTGTCGTTATTTTCAATTTCAATATTAAATTTGCTAGCATCAGGAATATAAATATCGAGATTTAATTTATCTCCAACATGCGTAAAATATTCGCTTTTAACATTGTCAAAAGAAACAGTTAAAGTATCAGGGGCAAATATCCTATTAGCCCATAAAGGAAAATCTATAAATGGATTTCTATTTCTTTGAACATTTTTGTAAATTAGATTGTTTCTGTGCTTTTCATAATCAGAAACTGGATCTATTTGATTCCATTCTAATAAAGTATCTAAATTGTGAAAAACACCTGTCCAATTAGAAATATCCTCAACTTCATTTAAATCATCGCTAAAATGAAGATAAGGTTCGGCTTTAGAATTGTTTTTCCCTTTATCAATTCCATATCTTGTCGCCATATAAAATATAGCTCTAGCGATATCGCCTTTATATTTATCGCTAGGTTCAAATACTTCTTGACCTAATTTAGATTCACCACGATATCCTGAAATATCTTTGCTACCATCAGCATAGTAACAATAAATCACTTTACTAGCAGATTTATCAGCAACTTCACCAAAATCCAAATTGTTATGCCCTGCTGAATTAGTGTTATGATCAGCTGCTAATAAATGATGTAAATCTGTTCCAGCCCCTTTAGTAGGTGAACCTCCAGATTCGTTAAAACCATTAGATTTATCCCAAATATGCTCTTTATCTTCTTGAATATAATTGTTAGGTCTAGTTTCTTTTTCAAAATCTACTTTAGTTGTAGATTTATCAACTTTAAAACCATTTACATAATTGTTAATAGCTTTTTCTTTAGAAGTGTTATCTTCAAAATACAACAAAGACAGATAAAAATTATCTTTATTATCATCGGAAAACTTATAAGTTTCAGGAGAAATCTCTCTAGATAATTCCCAGTTTCTATCAGTAATTTTATACCACTGATTAACACCTTTATCACCTGAACCATAATCGACAAAATAATTATCAGCTGAAATAATATCGTAAACTACTTTTTTAAATTCATCTCCAGTTAAACTAGAATTTAAAGCAGAGGTATAATAAGAGTTAATTTCTTCTTGAGTAGAATCAGTAAAATCCATCATTAAAGAAGAATCATAAGCTCTACCATCAAAACTAGAACTAGCTTTAGAGATAGGTTTATTTGATAAAGGTAAGATAGTTGAACAAAATAAAAGTAAATTAACAAGTGTTTTCATAATCATATTTTAATATAAAATGTTTGGGAAATACATAGTTTTTTTAAAATGTCTAACGACTAATTACTAACAGATAATCGAAATAGTAAGTTCCGTTTTACAAACATAAACTGCTTTTTAGTTTTCATATAAATAATAATTCCGTTTTTGCTTATAAATTAACTTTCTTCCATTTTGTGACCTAATTTGTATAGTAAAATTAACTATCTTTCTTCGTTAAAAGAAATATCTTTACGTGTAGTGCTAGGATTATATCTTTTCTATTTTTATTTTAATTACAATGAGTTATATATTTTTCTACTTAAAGATTATGATTCCTACCGCTAATAACAATTTTATGTTTAACCTACAAATTTCCTCTTTACATTTTTATAATTTTATGATAAAAATTATTTCGCTAATTTAATTAGCATATATCATTGTCACAAAAGTAGAGGCGCAAGTCTTATTAGTAAGTTAACCTAGCTTGAGATAAGTGTTGATAGTTAACTAAAAGGAAGCCTTGCCGAAAGAGACAAATTATCTCGTTTGTCATCTTGGGTAGTTTTAAAAGATAAAACTAACTGTCACTTAAATTATAAGTGGAGAGCTATTGTTGTGTTGGTAACAAACTTGTTTTAAATTCCAATAGGCGATAGGTTATAAACTTATCACCTTTTCTTTTTCTGGCAATGAGGAAAGGATATTTTTATGAAAAAATCGCACTTGCTTCTTGCTAGTATATCTTTATTAACTAGCTATCAACTTTCTAGCTGTAATTCTTCTAGCAATTTAACTATCGTTCATTTCGATCAAACTATCTTAGGTTCTAACCAAAAAGAACTAGGAGTTAGTATTGGAATTAAAAAAGGCAACGAAGAATTAAAATCAAAAATCAATTCTTCTTTATCTAAAATCAATCAAGAAACTAGAAACAGATGGATGTTAAATGCCACAAATCGCTCAAACGGAAATAACGTTACTGATGAAACAGAAGTCAGTTTAACTTACGATGAATCTAAACCTAATTTAACTATCGGTTTAGAATGCAATTATTCCCCATTTAACTGGACCGAAACTAGTTCTAACAACTATAACTATCCAATTAATGGTCAAGTTAATCAATTTGCGGCCGGCTATGATATTACTATCGCCAAATTTTTAGCTGACGATTTAAACATGAATCTAGTTATTCAAAAAATGGAATGGGAAGGATTAATTCCATCTTTACAAAATAACACGATAGATTTAGTAATAGCAGGAATGACTGATACTGATGAAAGAAGAGAATCTATCGATTTTACCGATGAATATTATCGTTCTGAACTAGTTTTAATAACTAGAGATAATATCTCTTATTTAGAAGGTCAAGATATTAACAATGTCGATTTATCTAAATTTAGCGGAGCTAAATTCGTTTCTCAAGTTTCCACAGTAACTGATAGTGTTATTGATTCTTGGGTTAATCAATATAATGTTATTCATCTTTCAGCTATGAAAACTTTTGCTGACTGTGCTTTAGCTATTAGAAATGGCAATGCTGATGTAATGACTGCTGAACTACCAGTAGCTCAATCAATTGTAGGAGCTTAATATTATGTTTTCATTTGAACATTTATTTCAATTAATTGAAAAATATTATATTACCTTTCTAAATGGCTTAGCTGTCACACTAATATTAGCGATTGTCGGTACTTTTGTCGGTTTATTAATAGGCATCTTATTAGCCTTTGTAAAATGTATTGAAATAAAAGAAACTGAATCTAATTTTTCTAAAATTAGTAAGAAAATATTAAAAGGTATAGTTAGCATCTACGTTAATCTTTTTAGAGGAACTCCTATGATGGTTCAAGCTATGATAGTCTTTTTCATCAGCAATATATGGACATCAATTCAAGGTAGTTGGGTTTTTAACGGATATTTACTATGCGGATTAATCGTAATTACTATTAATACTGGTGCCTATATGTGTGAAATAGTAAGATCTGGATTTAATGGCGTTGATAAAGGTCAACTTGAAGGTGGACGTTCATGTGGACTTTCCTATTTTAAAACTATGGTCTTTATCATCGCTCCACAAGGCTTAAAAAATTCTATTCCCACTATCTTAAATGAATATATAGTTAACATTAAAGATTCTTCTGTGTTAAATGTTATCGGCTTAAGTGAATTATACGCTTCAGTTTCAATAGCAACTAACACTAACTATTTCAAAGTTGAAGGTTATGTAATTATCGGTGTAATTTATTTAATTTTAACTTTACTAGCTTCTTTAATCGCTAATTTAATCGCCAAAAAATTAAATGGAGAAAAAATAAAATTCAACTTTTTAACTCACTACAAACCAAAGTTAAAAGAATTAAACTAAGGAGAAAATATAATGGAAAATAATCCCATATTAAAAATAAATCATCTTAGAAAAGATTATGGAACTTTATCCATATTAAAAGATATATCTTTAGAAGTTAATAAAGGAGAATGCATAGCGATTATCGGCCCTTCTGGTTCAGGTAAATCAACCTTTTTAAGATGCTTAAATCAATTAGAAACACCTAACGATGGTGAAATTTACTTTAAAAATCAAAGAGTCGATAATTCAATCTATTATCAAATTAAAGATTATAAATTTACTCTAAAAGAAACTAAGAAAAAGCTAAAAAACGAATTAAAAACTCAACTTAAATCTACTAATCTATCTAAGTTAGAAAAAAGCAAAATTAAAAAGGAATATTACGATAAAATTCACTTCAAAGTTAATCAAATAAAAACCGAAATAGAAAAACTTCATTCTATTTCGAAAAATCAAATAAATATCAATCTGTTAAGAAGTCAAATAAATATGGTTTTTCAATCTTTTAACCTATTTAATAACTATTCAGTTATCGATAATTGTATTCTCCCACAAGTTAAAGTCCTTCATCGTAATAAACTTGAAGCTAGAAAAATCGCTATTGAAAAATTAACTCAAGTTGGCATGCAAGAAAGACTAAATTTTAAAATAAATCAAATTTCTGGTGGTCAAAAACAAAGAGTTGCCATCGCTAGAAGTCTATGTATGAATCCGGAAATTATTCTTTTTGATGAACCAACTTCAGCCTTAGATCCTGAAATGGTTGGAGAAGTTTTACAAGTAATGAAACAACTAGCTACTAGTGGAATGACTATGATAGTAGTAACCCATGAAATGGAATTTGCCAAAAATGTCGCCAATAAAGTTATTTTTATGGATCAAGGCGTTGTTGTTGAACAAGGTAATAGTCACTATATTTTTGAGGAATCAACAAATCAAAGATTAGTTTCATTTTTAAGAAAAGAAATTTCAAATTAATTTGAAAATAGGCAATTATAAATTTAATTGTCTATTTTTATTGATAAAATCTTTTGTTTTATCCAAAGATTAAAAAATGACAATATAACTTTAATATAAAAATGTTTATATTTTTTTATTAAATAGTGTCTCTTTTTTCGGTCGTGTCTAAATAGTCACTTATAAATTAAACACGTGTCAATTACTATCAATTTATATGCTAGAAGGAGAACATATATTGATATGAATAACGCCGCGGCTATTTTAGTTATGTATGACACCATCTTATCTAAAAAGACTTTCAATATAAAAGATTTAGAAACAGCCACTAATTTTTCAAGAAGAACGTGTTTTAGATATTTAAAAGCTATTAAACATCATTTATCAATTTATCATCCAGAATTAGAAATTAGTTATAACAAACATTTAAAAACCTTCTCATTAACTAAAGTTGAGAAGGCGTAGTTTTCTAAGTTATTTTTTATTTTGATTAGCAAGAGCCTTTTTCATAAATGGTGAAATATTCTTAACTGCTAACTTCATTTGTTCATAAGAGCGTAGGACTTTATTTACATCTTGAGGAGTAGTTCCTGAACCATTAGCTATTCTAGTCTTTCTTGAAGCTTTAATAATCTCAGGATGTTTTCTTTCGTTAATTGTCATAGAATTGATGATGGTTTCCATCATATTTTCAGCTGACTCACCTTTTGAAATCTGTTCATCGCTAATTTTAGGCATACCTGGAAGCATTTTGATAATTTTACCAAGTGGACCCATTCTTTTTATTTGGTGAATTAAAGCTAACATATCATCTAAGCCGAAGTTACCAGACATGATTTTCTTGGTTGTTTTCATAGCTTTTTCTTGGTCGATACTTTCTTGAGCCTTTTCGACAAAAGAAACGATATCGCCCATTCCAAGAATTCTATTAGCCATTCTATCTGGATGGAAAACTTCTAAATCAGTAACTTTTTCACCAACACCAGCGAATTTAATAGGAACTCCAGTCATCTTTTTAATAGATAAAGCTGAACCACCTCTAGCATCAGAATCGAGCTTAGACATAATTAAACCGGTGAGTTTAACTTTTTGATTAAAAGCGTTAGCGACATTGATAGCATCTTGACCAGATAAAGCATCGACTAATAAAAGAGTCTCTTTAACTGGAACGTCTTTTTGAATATCTTGAAGTTCTACCATCAATTCTTCATTGATTTGTAATCGACCAGCAGTATCGATAATTACGACATCGTATCTTTCTTTTAAAGCTTTTGAATAACTCGCTTTAGATATTTCAGGAGGTTTAGTACCACTTCTATCGATATAGCAATCAACTTCAATTTGTTTAGCTAAGGTTTCAAGTTGATCAATAGCGGCTGGACGATAAATATCACCTGCAACTAATAAGACTTTTTTCTTATATTTATTTTTTAATAAATAAGCTAATTTACCAGCGGAAGTTGTTTTACCTGTACCTTGTAAACCGACTAACATAATAATAGTAGGTCTATTTAATTCAAAGTGAAGTTCTGCATCACCTTCACCTAATAAACTGACAAGTTCATCGTTAACGATTTTAACAATCATTTGCCCTGGGGAAACTTTTTCAATAACTTTAGCCCCTAAAGCTTTTTGCTTAACATCATCAACAAATTCTTTAACAACACGATAATTAACATCAGCTTCTAGTAAAGCGACTCTAATTTCCTTAAGCATTTCCTCCATGTTAGCTTCGCTAAGTTTAGCTTGGCCGGAAATCTTTTTAACAATCGCTTGCAATTTTTCAGATAGTGATTCAAATGCCATTTTCTATCTCCTCAATTATATTTTGTAAATCCTTTTTTATCTGATCGATATTATCTTTTAGACTTACTTTAGTTAATTCATCAATTATTTTATTAAGTTTTTGAACTAAAGACAATGTCGATTCTAATTCATCTAATTTAGCTTCCCCTTGTTTAATCGATAAATATACAGCGTTTCTTGAAACGTTTCTGTTATTAGCTATCTCAGATAAAGAAAGATCCTGATAGTAATAATCTATCATATCTTGTCTTTCTAAATCAGTAAGCTTGTTTTTATATACCGCTAATAATCGGTTGTAATGATTTTTCTTGTCCAAATTATTCATACTATATAAATAAACATAAAATGATAGTCGCTATCAATAAAAACACCATATTTGAAGCAAACATATAGTGAAATTCATAATATCTATAAAAGTGAATTTTATCGTAAGGCAAAGTAAATAAAGCGTAGATAAAAGCCATTAAAATATCAGCAATTAAATATATTAAATAGATATTATCAGTAAAAAATCCCAAGATAAAATAAACTAAAAAACTAGTTATTAAAGCTAAAATTAATCCTGTAAAAGAATTTCTTACCATCTATAATTCTTCTCCAATTAATAAACCATATAAATAAGAATCCAAATCGAACTCTTTTAAATCATCTAAGCCTTCACCTAAGCCGATAAATCTAACTGGAATACCTAATTTATCTCTAATAGCTAGAATAATTCCACCTTTTGAAGTTCCATCCATCTTAGTAATAACAATTCCGGAAATAGGTGTCACCTCTTTAAAAACTCTAGCTTGTTCAACCCCATTTTGACCTGTATTAGCATCGATAATCAAAAATGTTTCATCAGGAGTAGAAGGAATAACTTTAGACATTACCCTTTTCATTTTTGCTAATTCATCCATTAAATTAGCTTTATTTTGTAATCGACCGGCTGTATCAACAATAACTAAATCGTAATTTTCGTTTTTGGCTTTAGTTAATCCATCATAACATAAACTAGATGGATCACTACCTTGCTTACCTACTAAAATGCTTACTCCAATTCTATTGGCCCAGATAGTTAACTGTTCAACGGCCCCAGCTCTAAAAGTATCCCCAGCTACTAATAAAACTTTTTTACCTTGATCTTTATATCTTTTAGCGAGTTTAGCAATAGTAGTTGTTTTACCAACACCATTAACACCAACGACTAATAAAACAGTAGGTCTATCTTTTTGAAATTCTATATCTTTAGGAAGATTGGTTTCTTCTTTCTGATAAGAAGTAAACATCTCGTCAATTAAAAGCTCGTTAATTTGAGTTGGATTAGTTAAGTTATTGATTTTTGCTAACTTTTTAGTCTTATCAACTAAATTTAAAGAAAGTTCAACTCCGACATCAGCTTCAATTAAAATCTGCTCTAATTCTTCAAAATAACTTTCATCGACATGTTTAAAAATAGAAGTTAATTTCTTTAATTTAAACATGAACCCTTTGTTGGATTTTTTTAAACCCTTAACATAAGCTCTAGTTACTTCATCTCTACTTGTTTGAGTCACTAAACTAGGTTCATCTTCTTTAAAAGCTTCTAAAGAAGATTTTTGTTCAGAAATTTCCTGATTAGAATTAACTTTATCTTCACTTTCAATTTCTCGTTTAGTTTCTTTTGGAAGTTTATCTAAGCTCTGTTCAAGAACCTTTGAAATATCCTCTTGTTTTAAATTTTCTATATTTAAATTAGAAATTTCTCTTTCAGATTTGTTTTCTTCTTGCTTAGAAGTCTCCTGTTTATCTTTTTTAGAGAATTTATTTTTTAAAAAATTTAACAATCCCATATTAAACCATCCTTTCTAAAGCATTTTTAGCTGCCATCTGTTCGGCTTTTTTCTTAGATGAGCCATTGCCCTTACCTAAACTAATTCCATCAACTCTAACCTCAATAACAAAGTTTTTATCCTGAGGCGATCCAGTTTCTGAAACGACAACATAGTTAATATTACCTTTTCCACCCGCTTGAATAATTTCTTGCAGACGAGACTTATAATCAAATTCTTCTAACTGCTGATAATGTTGTAATGGTTTTTTAAATAAATTGATTACAAAATCTTTTACTTTATTAAAATCCTTTTCATTATCTAAATAATAAGCTCCAATAAAAGCTTCAAAAACATCTTCGAGAATTTTTTTATTAATACTACCTAGCTTTTGTTCACCTTTAGAAACTCTAACATATTTTTCAAAACCGAGTTTACTAGCAAAACTAGATAAAGTTGTTCCCATAACTAAAGATGAACGACATTTAGAAAGTTCACCTGATCTCATGTTTGGAAAATGATGATAGATTAAATCAGCGACTACTAAATCTAAAACTCCATCTCCAATAAATTCTAATCTATCATAATCTTCACAATCTTCATTTTTATGTTCATTTTTATATGAAACATGAGTAAAAGCAGCCTTATATAAATTAGGGTTTTTACACTCGATATTTAACTTATTTAAAAGGTCAGTAAAATCTAAATTTTCCATATTTTATTTAAAAGATTCAGAAATCTTATCGACTATTTTATTATTTATCATCTTGTAAGCTAATGAAATAGAATGGAAGAAGAAAGTTTCATCAGAATTGCCGTGTGTCTTAATAGCAACTCCATTAATTCCAAGTAAAATTGCCCCTCCTGAACGGCGATAATCCATCGTTTCTTTCATTTCATCAAAGCCTTTTTTAGCTAACAAATATCCTATTTTAGTAAAAATATTTCTCTTGAAGGCCTTTTTAATCATCTTATTCATCATTAAAGCAGTTCCTTCTGTCGCTTTTAAAAAGATATTTCCAGGATAACCAGTGGAAACAATAACATCGTGAGTTCCATCTAAGCAATCTCTAGCTTCGACATTACCTTTAAAATTAATTGATTTTTCATTTAATAAAATATCGTAAGCTTGTTTAGTTTCTTCTAATCCTTTGCCTTTTTCAGTTCCATTAGATAACAAATAGACACTAGGATTAGAAATTCCCAGAATTTCTTTAGAATAGATTGAGCCTAATTTAGCAAAACCGACTAATTCATTTCCCGAATTAGTATTTGAAGCTCCAATATCTAAAATACATGTCATTTTGTTTTTATCTAAAGTTGGAAATGGCGAGCAAAATCCCGCTCTAGGAACGTTAGGTAAGTTTTTTAATATCAATGTTGAACCAGCTAAAAATCCAGCTGTTGAACCAGCAGTAACTAAACCTTGGCAAACTCCTTGTTTTACTGAATTAATAGCTTTATACATAGAAGAATCTTTCATTCTTAAAAAATGAAGGACATCAGTTTCCATAGGAACTATTTCCGAACAATCGACAATTTCAATTCTAGGGTTATTTTCAAGTTCTTTTAATTCATCTTTTTTACCAAAGCAAACAAAACAAGTCGATTTATCTACTTCCATGTATTTTTTTAATCCGCCGATAAATTTTGTGGCTCCATAATCTGAGCCCATCATATCTAAAGCAATTTTAATCATAATAATCTACCTTTCTAAAACACAAAGTTTCCATCTTTAAATATTTCAACTACTTTTCCATCTTCTAAAATACCATCGATATGAAGATCTTTAGTGCCTATCATAAAATCAACGTGCATTTTCGATTGATTGGAACCTAATTTAACTAAGTCTTCCAAAGTTAAGTTTAATCCATCTTTAATGTTTTCAAGATAAGATTGACCGAAAGCTAAATGACAAGAAGCATTTTCATCAAACAGCGTTTCTTGATAGATAATATTTTGCAAAGAAATAGGAGAATTATAAGGAACTAAGGCTACTTCACCTAAATAATGCGAGCCTTCATCATATTCAATTATCGATTTTAATTGCTCATATCCTTGTTTAGCTAAATAATTAATCACTCTACCATCTTTAAATTCAAATCGCATACCATCGATAAGAACCCCGTTGTTAGATAGAGGTTTACTAGAATAAACTACTCCGTTAACATCATTTCTATTAGGCATAGTAAAAACTTCTTCAGTAGGAAGATTAGGAACAAAAGGTTTTAAATTGTATCCTTGAATAGCTTCAGCTGATTCCCAAATGTGATTTTTTACTAAACCGATATATAAATCAGTACCTAAACTATTTGTATAATGCAACTTTTTAAACTGGTATTTATTTAAAATATCTGCATGTTCTTTTAATTTATCGATGTGATTTCTCCAGTTTTCTTCATAAGAAGAATCTTCATCAATCCTACAAGCTTGATAGACATATTGCCACAATTTAAGTAAGCCTTGCGTAGGTGAAAGTTCTGGAAATAAACTATTTGCCCAAGCTAAAGTAGGAACAGCTGCGATACACCAAGCTAATTGATTAGTGTGATATTTTACTCTTAACGGCTGAAAGGTTTCAATTCTAGCCCTGTTATAAGCTTGAAGTTTATCTTGATTAACACCTTTAAAAACAGCAGGATCATCACCAACTAATACTATTCTTGCGTAATTGTTATCCACTCTGTATTTTGCCTTTTCAATTTGCCAATTAGGAATTTTAGATAGCTTAGAAACAGATTGGTGCATCAATTGTTGTTTGAGAAAATAAGAATCGGAATATTCAACTTCGACGCTTCTAGCTTTGTTAGCGTATAAGGCCATAGTTAAATATCTGACAAAATGGTACATTTCAACTGACGCTTCAATTACAACATCTTGCTTAGAATTGGCGTTGATACCAATACTTGCAATCAAGTTGGCGTATTTTTTCATCATTTTTGCTTTTTTCATCGTTATATTATTACTCCGTTATTACAATTAACTACATTAAATACATACACATATAAAATACTCTAAAATCAAACATATAACTAGTAAAAATTAAACTATTTTAAAAATTTCACGCTTTTTACCATTTTTACATCATTAGTATATTTAACTAGATTGAATCTAGTTAGCTTAATGTTTACAATATTTTTAAAGGAGAATAAACAAAATATATGGAATTTAAAGATTTTTACTTCTATTGTCCTACTAAAATGTATGTAATTGAAAATGGATTAGTTCAAGCTGGAGAAATTATATCTAACCTCGGATATAAAAAACTATTTATCATCTATGGAAGTCCTAGATTAGAAAAAACCGGTCAACTTGATATTTTAAAAACTTCTCTTGATAAAAAGAACATAAAATACACTTGTAAAGGTGGTGTTTTACCTAATCCTGAAGTTAACTTTGTAAAAGAAACCTTAGTTGAATTACATAAATATCAACCTGATTGTCTATTAGCTTTTGGAGGAGGATCAGTTATCGATACAGTTAAATCGCTAGCTAATAGTTATTTCTATAATGGCGATCCATTGGATTTCAATAAAAAATTAGTTACTCCTAAAAAAGCTCTGCCTTTTGGAACTATATTAACAATTGCTGCCGCAGGTTCAGAAATGTCTAATTCATGTGTTATTTCTGATTATGAAACTAATTTCAAAAGCGGATTTAATTCCGATACTAATAGACCGGTATTTTCTATTGAAGATGCTAGTTTAACCTTATCAGTTCCTACCAATCAAACTTTCGCAGGTTTAGTCGATATTATTTCTCATTCTTTTGAAAGGTATTTTTCACCTTCATACGGCTATGATTTGTGCGATTATTTTGCCTTAAGTGTAATTAAAGAATGCGTAGATTTAGCACCTATTTTAATTAAAGAACCTAAAAATTTATTAGCTAGAAGACAGCTGATGGTCACTTCGAGTTTATCTCATAACGGCATAACTTCTTTTGATAAAGCTTTCACTAGATTTCCTTGCCATATGGTCGAACATAAAATGTCAGGAATCAACCCTAAATTAGCTCATGGTCTTGGCTTAAGATTCCTCCTTGCTGAATTTATGCAAATTAATAAAGAACTATTAAAGGACAAAATTTTAAAATTTGGAAAGTTTATCTTTGACATAAATAGCGATGATCCTCAAATAACTATCGATAAATTCAAAGCTTTCTTAAATAGCTTACCGTTAGCTAAATCAATGCTAGAAGAAGGATTTAGTAAACAACAAGAACAAGAATTCTTCTCTGAATTAAAAATCAATTAATAAATATTCTAATTTGCCACAATAAAGCATATAAATTATTGTGGCTTTTTAAATACAACTAGTCAAATTTACTAGATTGTCTTAATATATAAGTTAAATTAGTTAGCTAATTAACAAAAAAGATTTAATCTTGTCATTGTATGATATAATTAATCGTATTAAAGAGGTAAATATGGAAAACAATAACTTAGAAAATCAAAATAAAAACGAAGTCGATGTTGAATCTTTACTAGACAAAAAATCAAAAGAACTTAGAGAAAATGTCAACGCCACTAACAAAAAATCTTTCTGGGATTTAGATCTATCGTGGATAATCTTAGTAGTCTTAGGTCTTACTATCTTTGGTATAGCTTATGGCTTCCAACAAACTAAAGCTGCTTTATCAACTGGATATGTAATTTTATTTGTTATAATTAGCTTTATTTTAGGTGTAATTATCTATGGTTTAGGAAAAATTATCTTTGGTTTAATTGGGGGATATAACCTCGGTTTAATTGAATGTTTAGGATTTAATTTAATTAGAACTTCTTCTAATAAATATAAATTTGGCTTCGATGTTAATAGAGTTTTAGAAGCTCATATTATTATGTCTCCTAAATCTGCTACTTCTTCTAAAAGACCTTTGTTAGTTAATCTTGGTGGATTAATTATGTTTGTTATCATTGGTGCTATTTTATATGGCATTTCTTATGTTCCAGATTTATTTAGTCAAAAACAAGCTTTATTAATTCAATTTGGAATTTATTTTGCCTTAGTTGTACCTGTTTATGAACTTTTACCATTAAGCTACAGCACTAAAAACGATACTTTCATTATGTTAAATACAAGAAATGAGGAAGATGCTCAAGCTTATAACAATTTCATTTATAACAAATTACAAGATAGAATTAATGGCGAAGTTTCTACAGTTAATTTTGATGACTATTCTAGCTCAAGAGAAAAACCATTGACCTTACTTCCTCTTGTAATTGAAAACATCTATAAAAATGACAATAAAAAAGCTTTAAGTTTAATCGATTTAGCCTTCGAATATCAAAATAGCCTACTTTCTTATACTTATTGTGAATTAGGTTATCAAAAAATCTATCTTCTTTTAATGGAAGGACGTTCTAAAGAAGCTAACGATTATTCCCCTATTTTAGATAAAAAAGTCAAAAATGCTGAAGACTATCATTTGACAATTTCATCTAGTAGAGCTGATATATTAATTTCAGCTTTAATTGAAAATTCACTAGAATCAACTAAAGATTCTATCGATATCTTTACTAAAATTGCCAGCAAATTTGAAAAAACTTCTAGAGTAGAAAAAGAAGTTCAGTTAGTAAATTCTTTCATTCCTAAAATCAATGCTGCTCATCCTGATTGGAAATTGAAATTGTTAGATATCGATAATCTTGTTAGCAAGAAAGAAGAAAAACAATCAAACGAAGACGAATATTAAAACTAGGCCCTCACCTAGTTTTTTTGTTTTGATTAAACATTCAACAAACGTTTATTTATCTAGCATTTTATAGCTATTAGGCATGTTGCGGTAATTGATTAATACCACGTTATCTACTTTATATTTATTAGTTATATTATCTATAACTTTTCTAATTACAAAAGCCAAAGTATAAAAATAATCCATATCATCTTGAGTATTAATAGTATCTGCTGTTGAAGAAGAATCATCTTCAAAAGACATATCAAAAACAACTTCTATCACATCGCCATATGGCATAGTTAGTTCATAAATATTATCTGGATTAGCTTTTACTAGATCACAAAAAGATTTAAACCCCGCTTCAATTTCTTTATTTGAATATTTCATATTATTTGTTATCCTCCATTATCATTGTATATTCTTCATCTATTGTCATTACTAAATATAAATTTGGATCTTTCTTTTTAACTTCCTGCTTAAGCTGATTGATAATTTCTTTTTCTTTATCTTTTAACTTGTTAGGAATCACTATATCAAAGACGGCATTGATATGTGAAGGCCCTGATACTATTCTAAAATCATGTATAGAAAGATCTTTAGAAATATTAGCAACAACTGAAGATATGATATCTTTGCATTTTTGTGTTAATGGATCGTTAACTTTAATTGGATCCATATGAATAACTGTTTTAACATTTAACTTGCTATAAGCTAGCTTTTCTAAATTATCAATCATATCGTGAGATTCAAAGATATCTTTAGAACCATCAACTTCAACATGGACAGAAGCAAAAATCATCTTCGGTCCATACATGTGCATTTCTAAATCGTGAACACCTAATACTCTATTATCAGATTTAATTAATTCGACAAATTTTTTAACTAAATCAGCATCTGGTTTTTCTCCTAAAAGAAGATTAGAGGTATCTTTTAAAATTTCAATACCAGAATAAATAATAAATAATCCAACCAAAATTGAAATAATACCATCTATTCTTGTAAAGCCAGTATAGTAAGAAATAAGTAAACCTATTAAAACACCACTTGTAGAAATAACATCATTTCTTGAATCAGCTCCTAAAGCTTTCAAAGATATCGAGTTAATTTTTTTACCTAAAGAATAATAGACGATTGATTGAAAGATTTTAATGAAAATGGAAACAATTAAAACAATTAAAGAAGCAAGAGGAAAACTTTCATAAGCTTCTATTGGATTAATTAAATTTAAAACCGCTTGATAAATAATATTAAAACCTAAAAACAAAATAACTATAGAAACAATTAAAGAAATGATATATTCCATTCTTTCATGACCATAAGGATGATCTTCATCGGCTGGTTTACTAGAGATTTTAAACCCGAAAATATTCAATAGACAATTTAAAAAATCCGACAAGTTATTTAAAGCATCCGCTATGATAGAAAGATTAAAAAACAACAAACCGACTATCAATTTACTTACTACTAAAATAACATTTGATATAACACCTACAACTGAACCTAAAATTCCGTAATTGTTTCTAACTTTAACATCATCGACATTTTTATAATTAGGAACAAATAATTTCAATAAGAGATTGACCATATATTTATTTAATTTTTGTTTTATCCTTTCCTAGCCCTTTAATATAATACAAATCATCAATTGTAATTTGTCTGTTATTTAAAACGAATTTAGACACGTTTAAATTTGGAATTAAAGTCCCATAAGTATACATTTTATTAGCGTATATTGCTAGAGCTTTAATCGTATTAGAATGAGTGACTAACAACACTTTTTTCCCATCAAATCTATTTTCAATATCATAACAAGCTTTGATAACTCTTTTAGTTAATAATTCATCTATTTCAAATCCATCAACTTCATTTTGTCTATTTTCATTTATTATTTTAGCGACATATTCGAATGATTTCCCTTCCAATTTTCCAAAGCATCTTTCTAAAAAACCATCTTCAATATAAATTAGAGATTTATCGTTTAACTTTTCTTTAATAATCTGACAAGTTAAATAAGCTCGAGATAAACTAGTCGACATAAAAACATCAAACTTTTCATTTCTATTAACTAAAATATCCCCTAATTGATTAGCTTGCTCAATTCCTTTTTTAGAAAGAGGAATATCAGTTATACCTTGACATTTACATTCATCATTCCAACTTGTTTCACCATGCCTAACTAAAAATAACTCAACCATAATTTTTATTTTTTAAACCACAATTAATATTCTAACAGGTATTATTTAACAACTAATCGTTTTTGTATTTCAATTATCTTACTCAATCTTTTTTTCACTTTCATCATTTTTTTGTTGACAAACAACACTTAACAATGTAACATAAACAAAGGATGGGCGTTTAGCTCAGCTGGGAGAGCATCTGTTTGACGTACAGAAGGTCATAGGTTCGATCCCTATAGCGCCCACCATTATAAAAGGTGGGAGATAAGTTATCTCCTTTTTCTTTAATTAAATCTATGGAGTAGTACCCAAGTTGGCTGAAGGGACCGGTCTTGAAAACCGGCAGAGGGATCACATCCCTGCAAGAGTTCGAATCTCTTCTACTCCGCCAGTTTATGTCTAAAACCGCTCGAGAAATCGAGCTTTTTTAATTTTTGACGTTTCGCTAGTAAATGAAATTTGATTTTATATAACAGATTTTTAAAATTTAGATCTATTTGAGTGTTCTCATTTATATTGTATCTTAAAAATTTAGTTGTCTATGTCGGTGTAAATGTCGGTGTATATTGAAATTTTGTCGCTTAAATGTTGATGTTTCATTGGTGAGAAATTATGGATTTATATGAATCAAATAAAATTGAATTTAAAGTTAAATTCACAGACCAATTAGTTAAAGAGTTGGTCGCATTTCTTAATACTAATGGAGGACAAATCTTTATTGGTATTAATGATCGTGGTGAAGTAATAGGCGCTAATGAAATTGATAGGACTTTAAGAAGTATTTCAGATGTTATTAGCAGCCAAATTGATCCTTCACCTTTAGAACTAATTAACTGTGAAATAAAAACTATGGAGGGTCTACCTGTTATTGTTATCAATGTAAAACGAGGTATTACCCCTATTTATTGCATTAAAAAATACAGATTCTCAAGTTTAGGATGTCCAATTATAGTTGGCTCAACTTGCAAAGAAATGAGTCAAGAGCAAATTAACAACAGATATAAAATACGTTTCTTTAATGATGACTTATTAGTTAATTCTCCAACTAACTTACGTGAACTTTCGTTTTTGACGCTCAAAAACTATTATTCAAACATGGAATATAAACTAAATGATAATACTTTTGAGACGAATTTAAAGCTAATTAATGATAAAGGTCAATATAACATGACGGCTGAATTATTATCTGATAATAGTCGTTTCTCTTTTATCTTTGTTAAATTTGAAGGAGAAAACAAAGCTTCACTTTCTCAAAGAAGCAATTATGGTAATAAATCTATATTGTTTGCTTATGAACAAATGATGAATCGTATTGCATCTGAAAATATATATATTTCTGATACCACAATTAGACCAAGACAAGACAAATATTTATTTGATTATGATAGTGTTAATGAAGCAGTTGTAAATGCCATTGTTCATAATGATTGGAGCATCTCTGAACCACAAATTTCATTTTTTAGTAACCGATTAGAAATCTTGTCGCATGGTAGCTTACCTAATAATTTATCTATTGATGAGTTCTTTGCTGGAATTAGCAAACCTAGAAATCTAGCATTAATGAAAATATTTTCTGATTTAGATATTGTGGATCATACAGGCCATGGAATACCAACAATCGTTGAACATTATGAAAAAGAAGTGTTTAACATTCAAAGTACATATATTTTGGTAAGTATTCCTTTTGATAAAAAAGTCTTAAATAAGACTAATGTCGGTGTAAATGTCGGTGTAAATGTCGTAGAAAAAATGATTCTTGCTGAGCTTTTAAATAATCCAACATTAACTGCTGATAAGCTTTCTTTAATAATTAAAAAGAGTAAAAGAACTATTGAGCGTTATTTAAAAGCCTTACAAGAAAAAGGATACATTGAACGTAGCGGATCTGATAAGACCGGTGTATGGAAAATTATAAAATAACCTACTTTATTAAGCTTTTAAGTTAATAAAATTATTTAACTAATAATGATGAGGTAAGATTTATATTTTTAGATTCAATACTTGTAATATTGAGTCTATTTAAAATCTCATCTCAATAAATTATTCTAAATAACGATGTTAGAATTTGGTTGCCAAGTTCTTTTCTAGGATAAACAATGTATCTAAGGAGCCTGTGGTTAGATTCGATGGCTCCTTTTCTTATATTTCGTTTTTTAACTATAAATGGAACTAACATAAATTCAGCAGACGAATATAATTATATTTAATCTACATATTTTCTACATTAATAAAATCAAACAATACATTTATTATCTTGTTTGATATACTTAAATATATGGAAAACTTGGATTATTTTAATTTTATTAAAGGAAATTTATTAAAAAGCAACGATTTTAATAAACTATACGATAATAAACAATCGTTAATTACTAAAATTAATAAAATTTGTTTAGAACTTTATAGTTTAACAAAGATTAACTATTTAATTATAGAACCATATAATTATACTCCTGACAATTTTTCATATGACTTTTTTCATAAAATTAAAAAACTTAACATCAACATTAACAATAAAGATTTTTATAAAAATTTAAATCTTTCATTAAAAAAATCCAATCAATTTCACTGAAAACAATAGTAATTTGTCATCATTTTACTTCAAAAATAGATAATCAAATCAAAAATTTAATTAACAGCTATAATTTTATTTATCTTTCTACTAGTAAGCTAAATCAATTATATTTAGAAGATGTCACTAGCTATCTATATTTAACTATTTTTAAAGATTCAGTAACAATTAATCCAAAATTAAGTAAAGAATATATAGGAATTTCGACTTTTAACGATTTAATTGATAAAAACGGAAATTTAATTTTAAACAGTAAGTTACAAGTTATTTTTAAAAACAAATATTTAGATTTATTTTCCTATCTAAATAAAAAACACATGATAAATCACGTTGATTTTGCTAACATTCTCAGTCTAAACTACTATCAAAATCACCTTTTATATTTAAATTTAAATAAAGCAACGTTACTTAATTTAAAAAAGCAAATATCAAGCATTCACCTTTCTAACAATTCAATTATTAAAAGCAAATATGCTATTGAACTAGCTAATTTATTAAAGCTAAATAAACTAAACACTTATTTAATAGTCCCTTTTATTAACAATAGACTTTATAAAATTATTAAAAACAAACTCCCCAATTGTTTAATTAGTACTAATTACAATCAAAAAATCTCTTCAACTAACCTGATTGATTTATCTTATTTAGATGAAGAGATTGAAGATTTAAATCCGATTGAAAAGTTAGATAAACTACTAGCTAATATTTCTAATATCTTAATGGTCTTTTAGAAGCTATGCCATCTAAGCTATTTAGATATTCCATATCTTCTTTACTAATTTCAAATGGCAATTCTAAATTATCATATATTCTTTCTTTATGAACTGACTTAGGTAAAGGTAAGGTTCCATTTTGAATGCAAAATTGCAGACAAATCTTAGGAATAGATGTGTTGTATTTTTTAGCAATTTCTTCCAATTTTGAATTATATAATAATTCACCAGTTGCAAATGGAGAATACGCTTCAATTAAGATATTGTTATCTTTACAATACTCACTTAATTTAGGTTGAGTATTGCCGATAAAATATCTAATTTGATTGACCATAGGCATAAATTTAGTGGCTTCATAAATGTTTTTAATATTATCAATGCTAAAATTAGAAACACCGATAGCTCTAATTTCCCCTCTATTATATAATTCAATCATTGCTTTCCAAGCTTCAATATTTCCTTTATCGCAATTTTGACCGACATTAGACCATGGCCAAGGAGCGTGAATTAAATATAAATCAATATAATCTAAACCGAGAGCTTTTTTAGATTCTTCAAAATATTTAAAAGTATCATCGTAAGTTTTAATATCCGAAGGTAACTTTGTAGTGATAAATAAGTTCTTTCTATCTAGTTTACTATCTTTAATAGCTTGGCCTACACTAGCTTCATTTCCATAAACATAAGCTGTATCGATATGTCTATACCCTGCTTGTAAAGCGTATAAAACGCTATTATAAGCTTCTTGTCCATCTTTTACTTGCCAAGTGCCAAAACCAATAGCTGGTATTTTTACTTTATTTGATAATTCAATATCTAAATTTTTAATCTCCATTTATCTTTTCTCCTTATTGACTAACTTATACTCTTTTTCTATTATATTTTTCAACTAAATACGATAATTTTTCTTCTAAATTAGCTTTGATTAAATCAAACTGTTCATCAGTTAATCTCCACGACCAATTATCATCAGAAAGACTAGATGGATAATTTAATCTCCCTTCTTTTCCAATATGAAGAAGATCTTGAATTAAACATATTGCGGCTTTTGATTTACTAGCTAAATTAATCTCGATAATCTTATCTTCTAAATACTCTAAAGAAATTTCTTTTTCTTTGTTGAAATCCACTTTTAACAATCGACATTCTCTTTCAATTACTTTTTTAACATTTTCTAGTCTTACTTCATCTAATTCTTCTAAATATTGCATAGTAGTTGGTGAATCATGACTAGCTGGATATGAAAAATAATTGCGTGTAAAATTAGATGGTTTCCACATATTTTTTAAATCGCTGGCATCATCAAGACCAAAACTAATAATTTTCATACCTGGATACTTAGTCTGTTTCATTAACTTTCTAAATTTATCATCGATAAAACCTAAATCCTCTGCCACAATCGGCATTTTTAATTTATCTTTAAAAAAATTAAATCCAGGCCCATCAACCCACTTTCCATATTTAGCGGTAGTATCTTTATAAGGAATTGAATAATAGGCTGCAAAGCCTCTAAAATGATCGATTCTTACTATATCAAACAAATTCAAGGCATCTAAAATTCTTTGATTCCACCATTGATATTTGTTTCTTTTTAAATATGTCCAATTATAAAGGGGATTTCCCCATAATTGACCATCATCTGAAAAGCAATCAGGAGGACAACCAGCTACATTAATAGGCTCTTTATTTTCGTTTAATTCAAAATTTTTAGGATATTTATAAACATCAACACTATCATAAGCTACATATATAGGAATATCTCCCATAATAGAAACACCTTTACTATTGGCGTATCTTTTTAAATCCACGTACTGATTTAAAAATTCATATTGAGTCCATAAATAGAATAAAAATTCATCATTATGTTCTTTGATTATTCTATTTTCTAATTTTTTAGAATAATGTTTATATTCATCGTCCCATATATACCATGCTTGCAAATTATTCAAATCTTTTAAAACCATAAAAAAGGCAAAATCTCTGTATTTTTGCTGGGTATTTATAAATTCTTGAAACTTTTTATCTTCTTTATTAAATCTATTAAATGCTTTCTTTAAAATCTTAACTCTATTATTAAATATCTTTCCATAATCGACTCTTTTATCATCTCCAAAGTCAATATATTCATATTCTTCTTTTTCTAATAGACCTTTTTTATTAAGAATATCTAAATCGATAAAATAATAATTCAACCCACTAGAAGAGGGTGATTGATAAGGTGAATTACCAAAACTAGTTAAACTTAAAGGTAATATCTGCCAAATTGACATTTTACTTTTAGAAAGAAAATCGACAAATTCAAAAGCTTTTTGACCTAAACTACCAATTCCATATTTAGATGGTAAGCTAAATATAGGCATCAAAATTCCCGCTTTACGATACATCTTATTAACTCCTTTAATCTATATTACTAGCTAGTATATTATCTCACATTTAACCTTAATAATTGAAATAGCCTGGCTATATTATCTTATACAATTTATAAATTTAAAGATTGTTAAATAATAGCCAATTTTGACTTCAGATAAATTAAATATCAATAAATTGTAATCGGTTACATTTTTTATAGTTTTATAAAAATCAACATGCTATAATTAATTTAATAGGAGAGCAATAATAATGAAAAAAAATACTGTTTATGTTTCTGGTCTACTTAACTTCGAGACGATTTTAAACGTGGAAAAATTCCCAATTGACTATTTCCCAATCGCCTATCCGTTTTATGGAATAAATTCAGAAGTTTCAGGAACGGCCTTCAATATCTCAAAAGCCTTAACCACTTTAGGAGATAAAGTCATCTTATCTTCATATGTTGGAAACGATCTTCTTGGAAAAACAATTCTATCAGAAGCTAAAAAAGCCAAAATTGATGTAAGCTGTATTAAAGCAGAGTTAGAACAAACACCTAATTGTGTAGTCATTGTCGATTCATATGGTGAAACTCAAACCCACACCGATTTAAAAAACATCCAAGAACTTCAAGCAGATGTAGAATTAGAAAAACAAGCCATCGAAAAATCAGACTTAGTTGTCTTATGCAATTCAAATTTCAATAGACCTTTATTAGAAGTAAGTAAAAAACTAAACAAAAAAATTGCCACCGACGTTCATATCCTTGGAAGTATTGACGATCCATATAACAAACAATTTTTAGAATATGGCGATATCGTTTTCCTTTCTCAAAAAGGTATAGTCGATTTAAATCACGAAGATTTCTTAATTCAAGTTTACAATAGATATCATAACGATGTTATTGTAATGGGTGAAGGTAAAGATGGAGCTATGATTCTTGATGGAATTAATAGAGTCGTCTATCATGTCGATGCAATCACTTTAGTAAATATCGTTAATACTGTCGGCTCTAGAGACGCCTTATTTAGCTCGTTTATCCACTATTATTTACAAGGTAAACAACCTCTTGAAGCCTTAAAATTAGCCGGTATCTTTACTAGCTACAAAATCGGAGCACTAGGTGGAGCTAATGGTTTCTTAACAGAAAAAGAAATAAATAAATACGCTAAGAAAGTCGATTACGCCGTTTATAAAATCTGCGAATTCTAAAATTTAACTTCTAAACACACCTAGTTAATTCTAGGTGTGTTTTTTATTGACTTTAAAAGTTTAATGACAAAAGATAGTATAAACATTAAAATAAAACTATGAAATATTTAATAACAGGTGGAGCTGGATTTATAGGAAGTAACTATCTAGTTAATTCTATTAAAAACAAAAACAATCTATATGTGTGCTTAGATAATTTAACTTACGCTAGTAACTATAAATATATCTCACATTTAACTAATTATCCTAACTTTAAGTTTGTCTTAGGTAATATAAATTCAAAAAGACTAGTTAAAGATTTATTTAAAACATATAACTTCGATATTATCGTGAACTTTGCAGCTGAATCTTCAGTTGATAAAGGAATTAAACATCCTGATATCTTTTTTAAAACTAACGTCTTAGGTACTTTAAATCTTTTAAAAATATCTAATAAGTACAAAATAAAAAGATTTCATCAAATTTCAACTGATGAAGTTTATGGTCCATCTTTAAATTCAAATAACTTATTTTTAGAAACTGATAAATTAAAACCATCTTCAATATATGCTACTAGTAAAGCTAGTGCAGATCTATTAGTTTTAAGTTATTTTCATATGTACAATTTACCAATTAGCATCTCAAGAAGTTCAAATAACTACGGTGAAAATCAACACATTGATAAATTGATACCTAAAACAATTAAACTAGCAGTTAACAATAAAAAAATCCCCATTTATGGTAATGGTCAAAATATTAGAGATTGGTTATATGTTAAAGATAATTGTAAAGCTATAGATTTAATTATTCAAAAAGGAAAATGCGGAGAAATATATAATATTTCAAATCACAACAATCTATCAAACATTGAATTAGCTAAAAAGATATTGATTTATCTAAACAAAAAAGAAGACTTAATTAAATTTACTAAAGATAGACTTTTTCATGACTTTTATTATGGAATTTCTACATCCAAAATTGAAAAAGAACTTGGATATCAACCTAGTTTTGATTTTGAAGATTCATTTAAAGAAACTATAGAATATTACGTTAAATTATTTAATTGTAACTAAATATAAGATTTCTTTTTCTAGCAACGCGAAATCAAGGTCTTCGCTGAAACGATTCAACCCATAGAAAATCCTTAAACATGTCTCACCATAGAAGGCGGCCTTCTGAAAGAAACCACCGCGCGATAATCCAGCCAAAGCGATTTCCTGGATGATCTCTTTTGCGGCATTTTCCCTTTCTTCATTATTCTTGGGACTATATTTTTTTAGCATCACCTCTATCACGCTATTCATTTTCATACTCCTTCCCTATGAGTTTAATTAGCAATTTAAGATTAGTCTTACTATATAAACTGGCGAGTCTTTTCATCAATTTAAAATCACAGGTGGCAAATTCATCCTCGTCGATTCTTTTATCTACAAATAAAAGCTCTTTGAGTTCTTTCATACTTCTAACAACTCTCCACTTGCACAAAGAATCGCATATCGCCTTCTCCTTTGTTGCAATCTTCACTATATATTCCCCGCTTTCAAGATACGTTAATCCTTCTGGGAAAGCTTTAGCGGGTATATCTATATACTCATATCTACCAAAATAATTCTCAAAGGTCTTGTTTTTCCTGTTTCCTAAGGTGGCAGAAGTAATAGAGACAACCTTCTCTAGAATTAGCCCGTAATAGGATAAAGCCCAGTCAAAACTCAAATAGGATGGAGAAATAATAGATGAAGCCAACAAGCAAGGACTCGTGCTCTTTTCTGTCTCGCAAATCCCTTTTGTCAATCTAAAGAGAATCCCTCTATCGGCATCCCTTTTTACTTTGTCCAAAGGGTTAGCATAATTATGATATTTCTCTTTCAACATAGATATAGTAACTATCATATGTGCACTTCTAAATACAATTATGTTGGGTTTTGTGGAGCATTTCAACATTTATCGTAAACAAAAAGGCTTCAAAAAATAACGTTTTTATGACTTTTTTAAATAATTTGAAGTTATGAATATTCTAATGCTGTTGTTATCTAAAGCCATTCATTCTGTTTTGCACAAGTTGCTTCATAAATATTATGTCGTGGTCGGAGGCGTTTGCGAGCCCCCAATTCAGCAATTTTGAGCAGTTTGAAAACGGGGTGCGTGGGGAGCTTTTTGAGAGCCGGCAGGCATTTTGCTTAGGTCGGTAGCTTCCGTTTGGCATCGGTCATTTAAAGCTTGCTGCGGCAGCGTCCAACAGCGACGGAAAAAGTTTTTGAAAAAAGTTATATACAAAGTATATAAAAGTTTTGGCATATGAAAAATAGGTCTGGGCGTACTGTATAGTACAACAACTTTTATTTAAAGGAGTGTCTCGCATGTGGTTTAAATTAGTAATTTATACTTCAACAAAAGTAATTTACATGATAGTATCTGAAGATGAATTAGATTTAATTTATAATCAATATTCAAATTCTAATATCTTCATCTTAAACATCTATCAAAACTAAGAAATTAAATATATATCTAAAAGATATATATTTCTTCTTTTTTGTGTAGGTGTGTGGGCAATGAAAATATAGTGAATGGCGAAAACTATAAGCAGACGCATAAAAAAGCTGTCATCTAAGACAGCGGTTCTATTCTTTTATAAATTGATTTGTGCAATTCAAGATAAGTTGGTCTGAACAATTACATAATTAGATATAAAATTAAATTAATTCTAAGGAGCAAACAGTCTCTATATGCCCTGTGATTACCGCTAGAATATCTCTAGCTGATACATGTATGGGTCGTAATAACATATGTTATTGTGGCGGAATTTTGCATGTAATTCTATTATATTTTTGTTACTGTTTTATTACTGTCGGTTAATGTTTGTTATACCTAAATGTTGTGGCAATGAACATGCCTCATTAACATCCAAAAATGCAGATTTCGGACTAACGAGATTTACATTTTATGTTGTTTTAAGCTTCAAACAAAAATTGACTAAACAATTAATATTCGTCCATTTTAATCATATTGTGGACGATTATTGAACTTATTGGACTATTCAAATTAAAAGTTTGGATTCTTAATATAATAAGTGTTCTTTGCATTACCTTGTCTAATAATAATGCCTTCTTCAACAAGCTTTTTAATAGCATTTAAAATAGCGGTTCTTCCAACAGATGGACATGAAGAAATAACTTCACTTGCTACAAATTTACCAATCTTGTTTGCTACAAATGCTTTTACAATATCATAAGCTGTACTTTTTGTTTCACTTCCTACGTATTGAACTCTATTTTCAAATTCAACATAGCAGGCAAGAATTATTTTGAGCATGTAACGGATGAAAGGTGTAGGATCATTTTTTCCTTTTTGCCAATCTATATCAGATGCTTGTAATGCTTCATAATATAAGTCTTTATTCTTTTCGATTTCTTTTTCAATACTAATGTATTTTCCAACATGATAGCCGTTTTGGTAAAGAAGGAGCAATGTTAATAATCTGCTCATTCTTCCATTACCATCATTAAACGGATGGATGCAAAGAAAGTCTAAAATAAAAACAGGAATAATTAATAAAGAATCAACTTTTTCAGAAGCAATTATTTGATTATAACTTTCACAGATTGTTTCTATCGCAAAAGGAGTTTCACTAGGTTCAAGTGGTTTAAAGCGAACAATTGTATTACCATCATCTAAAGTTTCTTGAATATAGTTTGAAACATTCTTAAATTGGCCACACATAGTAAAGCCAGCCTTAGTAAGCATGTCCCTATGTAATTGCAAAATATAATTAGGCTTAACAGGAATGAATTCATAGCTTTCATGAATTGTATTTAAAACATCTCTATAACCCACTATTTCATTTTCGTCTCTATTTCTCGGTGTCGTTTTTTCTTGAACAAGCTGCTTGATTCTGGCGGCAGTTGTAATAATGCCTTCAATCTTGTTGGATGATTCAACACTTTGAATTTTTGCTATCTCAGTTAATCTGTCTAATTCAATTGGTTTTTGTCTAATATATAAATCTTGTTTCCCTTTATATTCATGGATTTTTGCAACGAGAGATAAAATCTCTGAATCCCATTTTATGGTCGTTAGTTGTTCATAATTGAAAGTTCTCATATTCGTCCAGCTTTTCTAATATTCGTCCATATTATATGCATTTGTGGACGATTAAGTCAAGTAATCATAATCAAATTAGTACGACAAAAGCGTTCCAATAAAAAGTTTCGGTATAGCCATTACCTATATTCAAAATGACAGACCTCACAATGAGATCTATTTTCTTTTATACATTATTTTGGCTAAATTAAGAATGTTTAATTTCTAACAAATTTATCAATAACTCTCTATTTCTTCTGTGCAACTCAATGGTTTCATTTAAATTTACTTCATATGAATTTGGTTTAATAAAATCATTTGTATTGCATCTTTTTGTATTAAAAACAATTTCCTGATTTAAAGAACCTCTTAAATAAAGAGAATCATCTTTAAGTTCATCCTTATAACGACCATAAATTACAACATCACATAAATCTGCTGCTTTTTTCTTATCCCCGCATAATTCATTTTCGTCATATCCAATAAATAAAACAATGTCAGCTCTTCTTTTTTTAAAGCTTTTATTAAAGGAAGAATATCTTCTTGCTGGATAGGTTCTCCACCCAAAAACGTTATTTCCTTTGATTCAATTTGATTCAGCAAGTGCTTTATTGAAAGCTCATTAGAATTGTCTGTCAACCATAATTCAGGATTAATACAATTCTTGCAGTGTAATGAGCAATGGATACATGCAATGCAATTCTCGTCTTGAATATGGTTGATATTGATTGCCAAGAGCAGATTCAATTGCGGCTTTATTGATTAATCGATGTGGTTCACCTTCAAATAAGCAAAGCGAATTAATGATTGATACATCATTGATGATGATTTCGCCTGGCGATGTGCAAAATTTTCTGCATTCAGGAAATTCATCAAGATGTTCAAGTGCGTATTCTAATGTTAAAAAACAAGTTCTTTATTTTTCATAATTAATCCCACCATCCTTCATAATGGTTAGCTATATAGAGAAAGAATCTTCTAGTGGCTTGCTTCCATAACTTGTCGTGAATTTTAATTCTTTCTCGCACGTCTTTGATGTCTTTTGTGGCTTCATCAACCCATTTGTCATCATTAAGAACTGCAGCGAGTTCTAAGGCCTTGTCAATTTGTCTGCAATTGCGTTTAACACTTCTTCTACAAAGACTTGTATTTCCATTATCTGGATCAAAATACTCTCTCATGAGCTTTAATTTGTGAACAATGAGAAAATAAAAGAACCCTGGATCCCATTGCATATCATGCTTGATAAATTCTTTCCAATCTTCTTCCCAAGTTGTGCTAGTAGCGACCGCCATATTGCCGGCTTTTCTACCGTTCTCGCAGTCTTCGTCTAAAGTAAGAAGATTTTCAGCTCCATATTTATCTTCATAGTATTGAGTGTTCTTTAAATATTGTTGTAATTGTTTTTTGAGTAGTTTTAACAAAGTTAAGAAGTAACCTTTTTCAACGTTATCAACAATTACACCATGCTCAAATCGATCTTGAATGATCACTTCGTTAATATAGAAGTTGATAAGGTTTGGCGTCATCACATCAAGATGACTGCCATCTTCAAGAATTTTACGAATATCATTCGCAATATTGAATTGTGGTTCTTGACCGCTTGGATAATCTTTAAAGATGTCGACAATATCTAATAAAATTTCTGTGTATTTGTAATACCATTTAGCGTTCTTACTGAAACACCTGATAATCTTTCTTTCAACTTCCGGAGCATCTTCAAGCGGAACTCTTTCAACTTTCTTATAGGTCTTTAAATAGTCAATATAAAAATCGAGCTTATCTTTATTCAAGTTCTTTAAAGTTCTAATATCTTTAATCGAAAATTCTTTCTTTACCATTCATGTTCTCCTTTAATGAGAATTTCAAGGTTGCCATCTTTATCAATTTTTGAAGATTGGTTTAAATTGGTTTCACCAGAAAACCAAGAGTTATCAGTCGTTTTATCTCTTCAAGGAACACAAATTGATTCGAGTATATTCTTGTTTCCATCTAAATAAGTGATATCGACAATGTCTTTGAACTTGGACAATCTTTCAAATACAGTGAGATCGCTAGCCCCACCATAGGTTGTACATTTCTTATCAACTTTCTTATTAATGCAAATATGCAAAGACTGACAACATTTGCTCCTATCAATCTTTTTATCATACCAAGAAATAGTGTCTCGATCAGCAATTCCGTGTATGCTCATGTATTCAATGTTTCTAACATCAATATTGATGACTTCGACATTTTCCAATCCAATTTGAATGTATTTAATTTCTCGTTTCATTATGTCACTCCTCATCCAGAGAAGTCTTACCCAATACAGGATAAGATTTCTGAGGATTTAAGATGTTTCTTCTCAAAGAGAAGTTTACCTAATGCACTGATTTGAATCTTGTGAGATTTGATATACCTTGCAGTTTCTTTCTCACACTTCTTGAGGAGAGTTTCAATCTTCTTTTCCATCTTTCTACGTTTGATGGCTGTGTCAGTTCTAGCACCTTGTGTAAGGACAGGAAGTGTTTCCCAGCAAGAGGAATAACCACACATATTGAGCATGTTATAAGCATCAATACGGGTGTTTTGTAAGTCGCTATCGCAACCTCTAGAACCTCTACCACAGATAATCTTCTGAGCAAGAACACCAGCCATCGAGATTTTGATATCGGCAATGACTTTTTCATAAGGCCAGAAACCTCTCTCAACCTCTTTAGCGTGGAATTGACCACTTGCACCAGAGATATTGAGTCTATTGATTAAGAAGAACTGAGGGAATGCTTTAGCAACAACGGCATGACCCGCTTCATGAATTGCAACTTCTAAGTTGTCTTCTTCAGGTGTGTCTTTGACTCTATCAGTGATGTTGTAGATAGACTTATCAATCATTTCTGAAGTGATGTGCTCAAAACCATTTCTGAGAACTAAGTCATTCACTACTGCTTTAACACCAGCACAGCTAATACCGTTGAGTGATAAGGCAACTTCTTCATCATCGAAGTCTTTAGGGAACTCAAGATTGAATTCTTTAAAGTGCTTCTTAAGAAGTTCTAATGCTTCTTCACCAGTTGGATATGGGATTTTAATGAGTTTTTCAAGACGACCATGTCTCAATAATGGGTCTGGAATTTCTCTCATATAGTTAGTTGCAGCAAGCACTAAGATATCATCAGATGATTCAACACCATCTAAGTTCTCTTGAAGGGCTCTCACCACTCTTCTTTCTTTGTTAATGAGTAAGTCCAATTCATCAAAGACGATGATGGCGTGACCTGCTTCTCTAGCTTTTTTGAATGTCTCACAGATACCTTCAACAACATTGATTTGTTCCCCTTGGAAGACAAATACAGGAGCTTCACAGCATCTAATGATTTCTTTAATTAATAAGGATTTACCATTACCTGGTTCACAAAATAAGATGACACCTTTAGGAATGGATACACCTTTTTCTTTAAGTTCTTTAGAACGTTTGAACCATTCAATAACTGAGAGAAGTTCTTTCTTTTGATTTTGATGACCAATAACTCTACCTAAAGGTTGTTCACCTTCTTCTAATTTGGAAGTATAGATTAATTGGTAAGTGGAAGATTCTTTCTTGCTATCTAATTCGTTTTTGCATAAATGACGCATTCTTTTTTCTGCTTGCACCATTTCTTCAAATTCCTCTTCATCATCAAAGGAAGGTTCATCTTCTTCTTCGATAACTTCATTTTCTTCATCAATTTTCTTAACTAAATCAAACATGGTTTTACCTCTTTTCGTCTTCTATTATATGAGTAGAAATTTACTGTGTTTTTAAATGTCTCAATATGTTCTTATATCAGTACATTTTATCTGCCATAGGTTTCAGCAATAATACCTGAATTTTTGTTGGTTCTTCTAGTGATATAACATCTATATTTCTTTTCAAATTCAATAAGTGGAGGATACTGAAAATCTCTACCAAACAAAGATTGTAAAGTTGCGTTTTTAGCAGAAAATCTTTTTATAAAGTTCATTGATCTTTTTAGATCTATTAATGACAATTCTACGGTTATTTTTTGCTTCTTTTTCTTGTTGAAGTTTAAGTTCTTCTTTAATTCGTTCTGACGTATTTTCCACCAAAATATGGAGTTGGTTTGTCGGTTTTAACAATTCCAAACAAATCTTTTACAGTGCTCATCCATTTTTTAATGGCGGTTATTGGATTATCAAAGAATTTTATATATTTTAAAGACGAATATGTTACCACCATCTTTATCTCTTCATAAGTAGTCGCTTCTGTATACCCATTTAAATAAATTGGCATACCTCTGCAATCTTTTTCAATTTCGCCCGCAAGGCCTTTGTGTCTAAACCACTCTTGCAACCTAGTTCTAATAACACAAGATTTAAAGGACCTGTTTCTCAATATCATCATTGAATTATTTTGGTAATTGTCCACATCGTTCCTATTTTCAATATCAGGATTTTCTAATACAGAGTTCTCTAAGAAGCCTTGGCCATCCCAAATACAGTTTTTGATTTTGTTGTCAAAACTCTCGTAAGCAAATATTTTCTTATCTATATCTAAAAGATTATAATCTTCGGTCGTTGGTTCTTTATCACTAACAAAAAGAGCCAAAACTGAAAAGGTTGAATATAAGTCATCAATAACCAAAAATGTTTTTAGGACTTAAGTGAATGAAACAAAAAATAAGCTCTTATTTTATTAAAAAAGTGATATATAATAATATATATCACTTCCCATTTTAATTATACAGTGACTATTTTAAAATGCGAACCATAAAACAAGTTAATTTGGCAAATCTTTAATGTCTTTTAAAGGAACCATACATCTAATTTGATCACGAATCATTCTTTTAGCAGTTTCATCACTATTAAATTCTTTAATAGGAAGAACCGAGATCCAGATACCTTCTAATTTATGCATATTTTCAGCCACTTCTTCCACTTCACCAATGAAAGTATGCTTTCCATATTTATTAAAAGTAACTACAATCAAATCTTCAATAATATATTTACATATTTTGGTTCTATCTTTGGGAATTTTAATTCTTTCCTTCATATGCTTTGTCCATCATTTTTCTTAGTGTTAGTCCAATGGCTTTACCCAATAAACATGGAACAGCATTACCAATTTGAACCAATTGCCATTTTTTACTACCTTCAAAAATAAAATCATCTGGGAAAGATTGAAGTGCGGCCAATTCTCTTGGTGTCATTGGTCTATTTAATATAGGGTGAATATTAACTCCACCGTGATTTTCTTTTACAGTGCAAGAAGGCTTGTTCCAATCAACTTTTTTCCAAGCATCACTATAGTTTCCATACAGACTTTTTCCTACAGGAATTGCTTCTAATCTTCTTTTCATTTCAGGTGATGTTTTGGTAAAAATGTGGTTGATAGATTTGTCTTCAGGCATATCTAAATATTTTCCATTTTAGGAGCCTTCTTTCTGTCGATTTCTTATCGACAACAACAATGTACACTAAAAGGAATGACCAACTTTGATTTGTCCCAAAATAAGTAACAAGCTATTTATTTAAATGATATTTCTCTATAACCGAGTTCATCTGAATAACAGACATGTTCGCCATATATTGAAGTTAGTTTTTCTACTGTAATGAGATCTTTAGCAACACCCGTTGTAGCTATTACACCTTTATTCATCAATATTACATTTGAATCTAAGAACAAAGCATGATTTGGATTATGTGAAGATAGAATAATGGTTTTGCCTTCTTTAGATATCTCTTTTAATACAGTGAGAACTTTATTTTGATTCTTTATATCCAATGCTGATGTTGGTTCATCTAAAAGAATGATTGGAGTATCTTGAATTAAGGCACAGGCAATAAATATAATTTGTCTTTCTCCACCACTAACTTCACCAATATTTTTATCAAGTAAATGTGTGATGCCTAATCTTTCAGAAACTGAGGCAACTAATTGTTTTTCTTCTTCACCAGGAGATTGATAAAAAGCTAATTTATTAGCGGTACCAAATAACAAATAATCTCTTACTAAAATATCGCCAATTACATATGAATGCTGAGGAACATACGAGAATCTTTTACTTCTTTCTTTAATGGAGATTTTTGTTAATTCTTCCTCATCATAATATATGGCTCCACTTAGTGGTTTTTCTAATCCGGCAAGTAATTTTAATAAAGTGGTTTTCCCACATCCATTAAGTCCTAATAAAACATTAATTGAGGCTTCTTTTAAACTTAAATTAATATCATTTAATGTCAGTTCTGCCGTTTTTTTATCATATTTGAAGGAAATATTATTAATCTTGATGCTCATAAATATCCCTCCTTCTGATAACAAGAATGATGACAAACACAACAGTTCCAAACAAACCAGTAACTGCGCTTAATGGTATTTCTGAATCAGTAAATGATCTTGATAAGATGTCGGTCAAAATCATGAACGAACCACCAAAAGTTATACAAAGTGGGATTGTTCTTTTTGTGTTATGCCCCACCATTAATCTAACGATGTGTGGAATAACTAGGCCAATCCATGAAATGGTGCCACAGAAACAAACAGATATTGCAGTTAGTAATGTTGCTATTCCAATAATCAAATAACGATAACGATTATATGGAAGTCCTTTAGTTTGAGCAGCTGTTTTTCCAAGAGCGACTAAATAGATTCTAAAGGAAATGATAATTAGGATTATTGAGAAAACGCCAACTACTCCAATAAGAATATATGCTTGAGTCATAGTGGCGTTTTCAAAGCTGCCCATAAGCCAATATGTAATAGAGGCTAATGTCGTTTGAGGATCTGCGAAATATTTAATCATTGATAATATTGCAGACATAAAACCACCAACGATAATTCCAGAAAGTAATAGAGTCATTGATGATCCATTCTTGAACAATCTAGAAATAATAACTGTGATAAGAACTGTAACAACACCTGCTATAAATGCAAACACACTTATGAATAATGAAGATAAACCTAATACTATCGCTAGAGCCGCACCAACGGATGCTCCGGTACTAACACCAAGTAAATCTGGTGACACTAATTTGTTTTTAAATGTTTCTTGATAGAGTAGACCAGATAAAGACAACCCTATACCTACCATCATCGCCATTATCGTTCTTGGAAGTCTTAGCTTGGTGATAATGCTTCTTTGCATATCAAGTGATTCATCGCTAGTAAAGATAGCTTTAAAGAAATCATCTATTCTAATTGGATATCTTCCGACCATTAATGCAACTGCAAAGATAACAATTAGAAACGCTAATGTAGATGCTAATAAAATATAGAATCGTCTATTAAGTTTCTTTTCCATTAGACTAATGAACCACCTTGAGGATTTAATCCTTTTTGCATATAAGAAACTTGGTCATCAGTTAAATCAGTTCCAAAATATTCTTTAACAGTGGTTTTAATCATATTAGAAACATCGTAATCAAAATACTCTGGATAGATTTTATTAGCTTGGTCATAAAAGAATATTGGAGTCATTGCAGATAATTGCTCAAAAGCTGTAAAACCATTAGGAATGGTATAGATTTTATTGTTTTTAACTGCGTCCATTAATTTATAGGGTTCAGTTGTTTTTAAATCTTGAACGTGTTTATTTTGATAAATGCCACCAGCAACAAAGATATCTGGATTTGCATTAACAATCTCTTCTGCAGATGGCTTGTTAGTAGTTAATGTTGAGCCAACAAAATCAAATCCCATAATGCGATAGGCATATTCGGTAAAAGATCCTTTTTGATCTGTATAGCCAATGCCTCTATCTTTATCACCACGAATATAGAATACTTTTTGCTTTGGAAGTTCGTACTTATCTAATTCAGTTTTGATATCGCTTATCGCGGTTGTTACTTTATTTTCCCATGCTTCTGCTTTTGACTTAACTTCTTCTCCATCCCATATTTGAGTAACTAATTTAGAAAAGAATGTCACGTAGTTATCAAATGTAGGATTTCCATATAAAGATACATTTAATGCTGGGATGCCATGGCTCTTTAAATCATCAGCGATATATTTCTCAGGAGCAAAGACCAAATCAACTCCCCTAGACATAAATAATTCATAGCTGTTTTCATATCCATAGGAATAATGTTTGCTACTTTCCGGATAGATTAAAGATGTCCAACTGTTTTCTAAGATTGGACCATATACTCCATCAATCTTATCACCTAAACCATACGCGACCATTAAGTCATATGTGGTTCTAGAAATACACGCTACTTTTTTGGGGTTCTTAGTGATCGTAACAGTTTCACCAAGCATGTCGGTTACAGATATTTGTTCGCTTTGATTGTCTTTATTAGAGCAACCTGTAATAGCTCCAATAGAGGCAAGTGCCACTACGACGGATGGCAAGAATTTCTTTTTAAACATAAAAAGTCCCTTTCTGGCGATTAACAATTCGTTAACCAGTTATGGGCCGATAGATATGGTACCGAGACAAATAACGTATCTATTCGTTTCTAATAAATTATTAATCTACCGATATTATATCACATCTATTGATGCATCTCGTAAATTGGCTTGGCCCCACCCTAACGCCGCTATTAGGATGAAGTGCCGGGGTGTAAAATTTTAGAAAGGAGAATGTAGGAGGGACGAATATACAACGCGGCTCTAGTAGTTAATCTTTTCTAGGAAGACAAGCCACGATGATTAATCCGATTAGGCCTAAGAACAGACCTCCGAAGAACCATCCAGCTGCACTTCTATTTTTATATCTAGCGATAATTGGACAAACGATTATGCTGATGACTGTGTTAATAATTCCTAATACTGTGATTACTGGTGAGATTTCCATTAGCAATAAGCTCCTTCTTGCATTAAGTGAATGCATAAATATCCGTTATCATCTTCTTCTAGGATGTATCTAGAACCACCAAATGCATCTTTAACTTCGTATTCAGGGTTTTCTTCAAGATATTCATCAATCAATTCGGATGATTGTTTTGTGGCATTATCGATTGACTCTAATTTGTAATCCCCAATGCCTATCACTGTTTTTTCAATCAATGGGAGATGAACCACACATTCATATATCCCTTTCTTGTTTAATGTTGGTTCAAGGACTGATTGGCCATCTTCATCGGCTTGAGCAATCCAATTCAATGTTTTAATGACTTCTTTTGCTTCAATTTGTTTCATTTTGTTTTCTGCTTTCTGCCTCATGGCTCCTATATAGTAAATTCAAAAAATACAGCCAAACGAAAATGTCCCAAAAACGGTAACAAAATAAAAAAAGGGCAACCCCCACCGATGTTACTCGATGACGATCGCCTTAATTCCAAGTCTCTTACAAAGAAGAACTATTAGATCAAAGTCAGTCTTAGCATTTCTGCCATTGATGAATCTGTTAAATGCCTTACGGCTGTAACCAATTTCATCAGCAAACTGTTCTTGGGTCAAGTTTTCATCTTTGATGAGTTCCTTGATTTCTTCCAATAATTTAGTGGAAGAGTATGTGCCAGTATTGAAGCTCATTTAGCAGTACCTCCTCCACTCGTTTTTTCAAACAAAGGACGTACCCACTGGCTCACATATTATATAGGAACTATTCGGATTCTTCTACTTCTTTAATGCCCTGTGCTCTTGCATGTATTTAACAAGCGTACGCATTAATTCAATAGATTTTATTAAGTCTTCTTCCGTTGGTGGAATTATTTCGTTCGGGTGATGGAAGAAGTCTCTAATATAAGTAGGGAGCATTTTGGTCATATACACTTTATTAAATCGCGTATTAACTCTTTCTTTTTTATATTCTTCTATATTCTTTTTGCCAAATACCTTCTCGGATTTTCTTTCAACCTGTAAATCGATAGCTGTACTGGTATCTTTATCAAAAAACGCTCCAAAATATGTGAACAATTGGTCGTGATAATCTAATGATGGAATATGGAAGACTACGTAATCTAACTCTGCGAATGTTGGAGTTGGTAAGCGTAGGTCCATCTCGTTAATTGTTTCGGTTTTAATCTCTCCGTCTTCCTTGGATAATCTAACAATTAATACATCATCTCTAGCAATTAATGACTCAAGCACCTTTTCAGAGTGTGTAGCTAAGAAGATTTGCGGAACATTGCCATCAACATCAGTAAGCATTAATTTAATAAGATTAACGATTTCTTTTTGCCATCTTGGATGAAGTGATGTTTCTGTCTCATCCAAAAGAACACAATCGGTGCCAGATGCCATTTTTCTGATATCTTTTATCTTTAATAAAATTTCTTGTTGCCCCGATGAATAGTTGGTGATGTTATAACCGTGATCTGTTCCATCAATCTTTTTGGTGACTTCTCCACTACACCATACTTCATCTATGTGGTTTTCTTTAAAGATTTGAGTGATTTCGTCATCGCCAAGTTTTTCTAAAAGTTTAATGCCTTCATTAATACGATTAACTGCATTATTGCTTCTTAAACCAAATGGGTTTGCTCCACCAGTATAGGTGGCACTATTCGTCGGATACATGTCTTGGCCATCAATCAACTTTCTGACTTCTTTCATAGCATTTCTATGAAGGCTTCCTTGTCTAAGGTAAAGAGCATCAAATGGCTTAGGAACTGTTGTATAAGATGTTTGTTTATCATAGATAAATTCAGACTTTTCATAGTTAAAAATCTCATTCAATATAGTTGTTTTCCCACATCCGTTTTCACCAACAAAAGCTACTACTGCATATGGTTCATTTGTTTTAGGATTGGTTAAATCTAATTCAAGGTTCTTTAATATTGGATGATTCTTAATTTTTAAATGAGATAAATACATACACGTCTCCTCTATTCATAGAAGAAAGGCATCTTCTTTTTAAATTCTTCTTCTGGCATTAGTTGTTTTGCACCAGGAGGTAATACAAGCACCACTTTTTCTTTCGTGGTTAAGTTGTGTCCTTCAACCCAGATGATTGAATATTGGGCATAAAGATTGAGATTCATAAAGAATGCAAAGATAATCGCACCCAAGAACGCTATCTCCATAACTGTTGCTAAGATTTGGTTACTTTTACCCAAGCCGTCCCAAATACAAATGATATTGCATGGTGCCGATATAATTGCGAGCCACTTAAAGATTCTAAATATTATCTTTTCTTTTCTCGGGAATTTCATTCCTAATTTATCAGTTTCATATTTATGAGATGAATTAGAGGCCAATGCATTCACCTCATAAGTTAATTGGGCTTTGCAGGCATAAACTAGATAGATAATGCCGAACACCATCCATACATTTTCAAAGAATGTAAATGTGCTGTACATATTAAAACAGATTGTTGAGATGATGGATGTAGCGAGTCCTACTATTAATAATATTAATAAAGATATAATAGCTAGCGTTTTCCACTTACTAAATTCTGATCTAGTTCCAAACCATCTCCAGCTCTTTTTAGACTGCTTTAAAAACGTTTGAAGAATATCGTTTTGAGTTGGTTTGGGTTGAGTGGTATTGGGAGCAACTGTTTTAGGTTGAGCTGATTGCCTTTTTAAATTTTGTATTTCTTTTTCTAATTCAGTAATTCTATCATCTGAATCACTCACTTGGATTTTAACGCCGGTGATCTCGTTTAAAAGCTCAGCCTGATTAGCTGAAATATCGTCTAGCATCCCAAATAGATTTCTCTCGTCTGACATATTTACTATTTTATCATATTAGATATTTCTCTTAAATGATATTTAAATCCATGTTACCACTAGCAACCCTAGATATAGGCTATCAATAGGCATAATTACTTAATACTGTTAGTATTAAGTAAAAGTGGTAGTCATTGGTCATGTCTTTATTCAAAAATATAGGTTTTTATTATAAATAATGTCGTTATCTAAAGCCATTCATTCAGTTTTTCACAAGTTGCTTCATTAATATTATGTCGTGTTTTGAAGCGTTTGCGAGCGGGGAAAACGAACTTTTTTGCTGTTGTGAAACGGGGCGCGTGGGGAGCTGTTTTGAGAGCCGGCAGTCATTTGCTTAGGTCGGTAGCTTTCGTCTGACAGCGGTCGTTTAAAGCTTGCTGCGGCAGCGTTCAACAGCGGCGGCGAAAAGTTTTTGAGAAAAGTTATATACATAGTATATAAAAGTTTTGGCATGTCAAAAATAGGTCTGGGCTTACTGTATAGTACAACAACTTTTATCTAAAGGGGGGCCACGCATGCGGTTTAAATTTGTAATTTATACTTCAACAAAAGTAATTTACATGATCGTATCTGAAGATGAATTAGATTCAATTTATAATCAACATTCAAATTCTAATATCTTCATCGTAAACATCTATCAAAACTAAGAAATTAAATATATATCTAAAAGATATATATTTTTTCTTTTTTGTGTAGGTGTGTGGGCAATGAAAATATGGTGAAGGGCGAAAACTATATGCAGGGGCATAAAAAGAAAAGCTGTCGTCTAAGACAGCGATTCTATTTTTTTATAAATTGTTTTGTGCAATTCAAGATAAGTTGGTCTGAACAATTACAAATGCTATTTACTAATATTTTTTAATTGCAAGCATGCTACTGTCTCTACATGGCTTGTATAAGGAAACATATCTACTGGAATGACTTTTTCTAATTCATATTGATCAGTTAAATAAGTTAAATCTCTAGCTAATGTTACTGGATTACAAGAAATATAAACGATAGTTTTTGGTTTGATATTTTTTAACGCATTTAAAAATTCAGGAGTAGAACCTTTTCTTGGAGGATCCATAAACACGACATCAAAGTGAACGTCGCTTTGATTTTCAACTAGATATTTTGTGCAATCTTCATTGATAAATTCAGCGTTAGTAATTCCGTTTAATTCTTTGTTTTTTATTCCATCTAAATAGGCGTCTTTTACTAATTCAACTAAAGTTACCTTTTTAACATATTTACTAGCACATAATCCGATAGTACCTGTTCCAGAATAAGCATCGAGAATTTCTTGATCTTCTTTTAATTTAGCTAATTCAATAGCTTTAGAATATAAAACCTCCACTTGAATTGGATTTGTCTGATAAAAAGATTTAGATGATATTAGAAAATTTAATCCGAGAATAGAGTCTTTTATTTTACCTGAACCATATAATATTCTTTCTTTTTCGCCTAATATTACATTGGTTTTTCTTGGATTGATATTTTGAACAACGCTAGTTATATCTTTATTTAAACTCACTAATTCTTTAGCGAGATTTTTTCTACCTTTAAATTCATCTTGGCTAGTAACTAAAACTACCATAGTTTGATTATAATGATAGCTAGTTTTAATAATTACATGTCTAATTAAACCGTTTTGAGTATCTTCGTTATATGGTTCAATATGATATTTTTCCATTAATTTTTTTAAATCTAAAATTATTTGTTTAGCTTTAATATCTTGAACTAAACAATCGAGATTAGGCACGATTTGATGCGTGTTTTCTTCATAAAAACCTGTAATTATCTTGCCAGATTTATCCTTTCCAACCGGAACTTGAATTTTGTTGCGAAAATTGAATGGTTTTTCCATTCCTAGACAAGGAGAAACTTCAAAATCTATATGGGCGAATTTATGTAAGAGATTTTGAACTTTTTGCCTTTTATATTCTAGTTGCGCTTGATAATTAATATGCATTAAATTACAACCACCGCATTTTGAATAATATGCGCATTTAGGCTTACATCTAATTGGTGATGAGTTCAATCTTTTAATAAGTTTAGCTTCTTTTAATTTATCAAACTTATATATTAATTTAATTTCCCCTTCTTCATCAGGAAGTAAATCATTAACAAAAATGGTTTGATTATCAAACCTGATAATTCCTTTACCATTATCATCAATAGCGACAGCCTTTTGTTTAATTAACTTGGATCTCATCGTCTTCACTTTCAACTATGTAGTCTTTATATTTAGTATAAAAACTATCATCTTCTATTTTAGCTTGTTCATTTAAATTGTAAATTAAAACATCGTGAACATCTTGTTTATCACCATAATTCAAATTTAAACTTTTCATATATTCATCAAAATATCCAACTCCTCTAAGGGCAATATCAGTTAAATTAACAGAAGTTAAATCTGAGAAAAAAGCATCGTTAGAATAGAAAAATATCGGTGAAGAATGAGCCATCTCACTAGCCATTTCATAAAACTGATTATATTTTGATAAACCGGCACACTGCTGTAATCCGTTTCTAAAATTCAATTTATAATCTGGATTTTCTTCATGATATTGATCACAAGCATATAACCAGCCGTATTCAATATATTTTTTCATATCTTTAGACTTTAAATTGTGTTTAGCCATGTTGGATTTAATTTCAACAAAAATTCTATCTGTTTCTTCTTTAGATGGAATCCCTTTTCTAAAAGCGTTGTTATAAATAATATGCCTAATATATACATCTTGTAATGGTTTACCACCTTCAACTAACAGTTTAATAACGCATTCAGCCTCGTGAAGGGTTCTCCAGTTAGAATAAGCTTCACTAGAAAGATTTAAATTCAACATTCTTAGTAAACCTAAAGCTTGATTAAAAAACTTTAAAAACAAATCTGCCATCAAGGTTTCTTGATAATTAGTTCTTGAATATGGTTTTACTATATCAATATAAAAAACTAAGGTAGATTCAATGGTATAAGAAAGTTCAGAAAACATCCTTATTCCCTTATTTATAATCTTATTTCTTAAATCTAAAGAAGAAACACAGACTTTAACGATTTGCTGAGCGATACTATCTAGATTAATAATTTGGAAAAAGTTGAGCTTTTCTTCATCGTTTCGACAATTTCTTACTAAATAATAGTAAAATATTCTCGCTCCAGTCGCTATATCTGAACGAGCATAATAAGAAATTTTAGAAACGTTAGTAGCATTAATGCTAGCATATATTTCTAAACACTTGTTGATTAATTGTTGAAGTAGACTAACATCTACTTTTGTGAAATCTTTGTTGAATTGTGCCATAATCTATTGTTATTTTACGTCTAAAACCTTAAATAGACTTAAAAAAGATTATAATGTATTACCCACTTTAAATCCACTTAAAAACGCTAAGCCCATATTAAAACCTCCACATATTGCATGAAGATTAATTATTTCTCCGCCTAGATAAATATCTTTTTCGTTTTTAAGAGTTAAATCGTCGTTAATATTTGATAAATTAATCCCACCATTAGAAATTTGACTATCTTTAAACTTATAGCGATCTTTAACTAAAAAAGTCAACAAATCTAAAATATCTTTACTAGAATATTTAACTTTCTTAGATAAGCTGAGATATTTAATTAAATTAGGATGCAAGCTTCCTTCTAATTCATCTAAACTTTTATATAAAAGATAAGTTATATCTATGCCATCGTGAATAAAAGGATTGAAACTTATATAATAGCTATCTTTTGATTTTTGAGGAATAAATAAAGACGCATCAAAAACACAAATCCCTGATAAACCATCTTTTTTAAAAAGAAGTTCACCATCTTCTTGATAGATTAAAGTTCTATTTCTTTTTAAACTCAACCTTCCTTTTAAACGGGTTCCTTCTAAACAACTTGGTATTCTTTTAGAAACGATTAAAGGAGTTAAACTTGGATAAAATTCATCGACAGTAAGATTTAAACTAGATAGTAAATTATAGTAATTTTGTAAATTTCTATCATAACTTACTCCACCTATACCTATAAACAACTTATCGTAATTAACTGATTTGTTATTTATAAATATCTTTTTTAGTTTAGAATCAATTTTAGAAACAGGAGAATTTACATATACTTTAACTCCTATTTTATCTAATTTATCAATTAAAACATTTCTTAAAGACGAAGAAATATTTGCAAACGGATACATTCTATTAGAAGAATCAACATAATATTGAAAATTAAATTCTCTTTTTAACAATTCTAAAAAATCACTGGCGTTAACTTCACTAAATAACCTTTTATATTCCTTATATGAAGTAAAAGTGTTTTCTAAAAATTGATTGGTGACAAAATTATAGTTAAAAAAGTTACATCTACCATTTCCACTTACTAAAACTCTTTTTAAAATTTTATCGCTAGATTCATAAATACTTACCTTATATTCTGGATGTCTTTTTTTAACTAAATATGAAAAAATTACACTAGAAACTCCTCCACCGATAGAAACAATCTCCATTAGTTTTTAGCCTTTCCTACAACTATAGCTGCAATTACATCATATTCGACAGGAATACCTATTTCTTTTAAAAGCTTTTTATCATCATTGACAAAAACTTTGTATGGAGCATTAATCCAACATGAACCATATCCTAAAAAACTCGCTGCTAAAAGCATGTTTTCAATAACACAAGTGCCGTCTTGAATTTTAGCGATAGATGAATTATCGACAGTTTCAATAATTATAGTTGGAGCTCCATAAAAAGGATCTTTTCCCAATTTATTAACCATTATTTCAACAAGTTTAGAATAACCTACTTCTCCTTTATTAAAAACATAAAGATGAGAAGCGTGAATGTGCATGCCACATGGAGCTAATAATCCAGCTTCAACGATAGTTCCTATATCTTTACTAGGAACTTTTTCGTCCAAATATTCTCTTACAGAGTGACGTTTTTCAAATAGTTCTTTTACTTCTTGATTTGTCATATATTTACTCCTTGTTTATTCTTAATTTAATTATATAACAACATTTAGCTCCATAAATTGAAATCTATATATTTTTTGTTTTATAATAACTCCATGCCAAATATTACACTTAATAAAAACGAAGAATTACTTCACGAAATCAAAACATCAATCTCCGCATTAAAACAATCTTTACTTTTTGAAATCCTGTATTTTATCTTTGCTGGTTTAATTTTCATTGTTCTAGGTATTTGCTTTTATTTAGAACTGATACCTAATGGAAGTAACAATCAAGATAATTTAATTATTGGATACTTATTTTTTGCTTTAGGTGGATTCATGTTAGTTATATCTATTATCGATGCTATCTATTCAATCAAAGTTAGAACCAAAATAAAATATTATATTACAAATCAAAGATTAATAATTGCTAAGCCAAATTCAAACAAATCTATAATGATTCAAGAAGTTAGCGATTGCTATGTTAAAAAGCCAACTTTTTTAGCTAAACAATTTCCTAATGTTCAAAATATAGTAATGAAAATAGGTGGTTCATCTTCTAATTTCTCTTTAGCTGGAAAATCATACACTATTCAATTTGTCGAAGACATTGAAGAAAGCATGCATATTTTAGGTAAAGTTAAAACTGATTTAGATAAAATAGATATTAGATAAGCAAATATCAATTTAATTTGACAACTCGCTAATAGTGAGTTTTTTATTAACTTTGTTTATATTGTTAACTAATATAAATATTCATCTTGTTTAATATTCATTAAAGAAATAGAAGCAATTGAACATAAACATTCTACGTATTTTATAAATTGTCACATATTGATACAAAATTTATTAAAAGAAAACTATGAAAAAAACTTGAAGAAAAATTGAAGTTATATTCAAAATATAAAGTTTTAATAATTGATGAAACTGGTTATTTACCAACAAACATTCAAGGCGTTAATTTATTTTTTCAATTAATAGCAAGAAGATATGAAAAAATACTACAATTTTTACAACAAACAAAAATTTTGGGGAATGGAATGAAATATTTCAAGATACAGTTATAACTGCAGCAATAATAGATCGTATATTACATCATTGTAATACAGTAAAAATAATAGGAGAAAGTTATAGATTAAAAGAAAGTAAAACATTATTTATGAAGAAAAAGGAATAATTTTTTTGTACAAAATTAACTCGTGATTGACAATAGATAAATCTTTAAAAATTAAAAGCCAGAGGAATATAAATTCTCAGCAAAACACTATTAAAATTAATATTTATATACTTCAATTTCTAAATCTGATGCTGGATAAGAACAACAAGGATGGAAATAATTAAATTTTTTATCGATTTCCGCTTGTTTATTAAGTTTTGTAGTTTTTATTTCTCCTTTAAGTATTTTGCTTCTACAATAACCACATCCACCTAAATGACACTTTGATCTAATTAGTAAATTTGATCTTTCTAGAGCATTTAAAATAGTTTCGTTT
>CASEGJ010000003.1 GCA_949287425.1 uncultured Caryophanales bacterium | reverse complement strand
TTTCAGGCGCTTAAATATACTATCATTTACTACTAGCTCTGTCAATAAGTTTTTTAACTTTTTTTACTTATTTTTTTGAACCTTTTTCTCTTCTAATATACTTAGCTACCTAGGCGCTTGTTTATCTTATTAAATTTTCTTCCCCTTTGCAAGTACTTTTTTATCTTTTTTCAAATTTTTGTTATTTGTCATTTTTACGTATATATAAAGGATTATATATAAATTAAAAACCTCATTATTAACAATGAGGCAAATATAAGTGAAATTGTTTTTTAACGATGAGCTAAATTAGTTAAATTTTCTAATAACTCCCTAGCTTTTTGATAACCTTTTGTCAATTTGTATTCCTCAGGAACTTGAATCGGATAATACATCTTTGGAGCATAATAAATAGATGTTTTATTAAATATGTCAATACAACCAGTTGCAAAGGCTTTTACATCATCACCAGTTGAAAGGATTTCATCTGAAGAATAATATAAAGCTAAAATCATCAATCCCCATGATATGATTAATTCTTTTAATTGAGAGGAAACTTTAACGCTATCTAAATAATATGCTAAGCCTCTATTAAAAGGTAAATTAGAAAGTTCTAAATGTCCATCAAGAACGATTTTATAACTGTTTTTAGCAAGGTTAACTATTAAAGGTCTACTAGCAGGATATTTTAAACTTAAAGCGATTAGTTGTACTAACAAAGTTAATTTTAAACTAGCATCTTTGCTTTTGTCTTCAAAATAAGGTGATAATAAATCAATAAAATAATTTAATTCCACTCCTAAAGTTAATCTAACTTGAATCATGATAACTATCATTTGAATCTGCTTAGGAGAAATATCTTTAATCGCGTCTAAAATTTTTTCATCTGAAGCGATATTTTCACTAGGAGGATTAACTTCCTTTTCTTTAAATAAAGAAAGATAAGAATTAATAATAGGTTTAGCTTTATTAGGTAAATTTTCTTTACTAAGAAGTTCATTTAATCTATCTGGTAATTCTAAAGCCGTAATAGTATCACTAGCATAGCAAGTTAAAAATACCTGCATAGTTAAATGCGGAGCATAATCAAATAAAACCGAAATATGTTTATTGATATATTCTTTCAAAGAAGAAATGTCATTTACATCTAAAAAAGAAACCAATTGTTTAACTTCTTCAATAGAAGAAAAATCCTGCTTTTCTCTATTAGCAAGATAAGCTTCATTATTCATAAATTCTATATATCTATCCAAATTGTTACTTGCCATAGAGTTTTCCCTTTCTTTAAATATATTATATATTTAATTACTTTTTGACGCAAAAAGGCTTACTTTTGCAAATAAGCCTTTAAAATTAAGATTATCTATTTGAAGAATTAGCGGTAAATATCATCATAATTCTAATTAAATAGATGAAGATGATAACAAAGTCAGTATATAAAGCGTAAGCCATATATAAAGCCAAAGCATTAGAACTAGTAAAAACGCGATTTTGAGCGAGCTTTTGTACTCTATAAATATCTAATCCAGCATATAACAAGAAGAAGATAAATATAGCGATAGTATATATCCAGGCAATAGTGTTACTGTGGAATAAAAAGATATTAAATAAAGAAATGATACTTAATCCTAAAACAGCAACAGAAAATAAACTTACAACTATTGAAATCTTCCCTTTACTTACTACTCCAATAATTCCCATCGCTAGCATTAATCCACCTGTAATTAAGAAAGTAGAAGCTAACTCAGCTAAAGAAAACATCAATGTTAGTGAAGAAAATACCCCACCTAGACAAATGGCATAGACAAAATATAAAACACCGATAAATATCGCGTTTTGACTAAATGTCGCAAACATTTGACCAATTGAAGCAATTAAAGCGATAACGCCAAATACGACAATTGAAGCAATATATGCATCTAAATTATCACTTCCAACAAATAAAGCCAATAAAGAAGGAAAACCTAGTGTCATTAAACCAGTTACTAATAAACCTAAAGCAAATAAGCCATAAACTTTAAATAGATTCATACCTACTGAATCACTAGATAATTTTTCTTTGACAGGATTAATTACTTTTTTGTCTTTTTCATTAAAATTATAGACTTCCATCTAACTAACCTCCTTAGATTAATAATACTATAATTTATATATAGGTATAAAACAAATGTTTTATACAATATAACTATATTGAAGTCACTTTAAATCAACTTAAAAGTGGTTCTATTTCTAGAACCACTAACTATTTATTGAACTAAATATTTTCAATAAGTTGACTAAACGAATCAGCTTTTAAGCTAGCTCCACCAACTAAAGCACCATCGATATCTTCTTCTAACATATAATCGTGGATATTGTTTGGCTTAACTGAACCGCCATATAATATCTTAATATTGTTAGAAACATCTTTTCCAAACATATCAGAAATTAAATCTCTAATATATTTACACATTGTTTCTGCTATTTCTTTAGAAGCGGATTTTCCAGTTCCAATAGACCAAACAGGTTCATAAGCTATAACTACTTTTTGCATATCTACACTAGTTAAATCCATCAAGCCATCTTTAATTTGTTCTAAGATAACTTGATTAGCTTTATTAGCTTCAAATTCTTCTAAAGTTTCACCTACACAATAAATACAAGAAAGATCGTTAGCGATTAAAGCTTTGATTTTCTTGTTGCATTCTAAATTGGTTTCGTTATGATATTGTCTTCTTTCAGAATGGCCAACTAAAGAACCATCGATGTGGAAATCTTTGACCATAGGAATAGAAATATCACCAGTATATGCACCTTTTTCTTCAGCTCTAACTTCTTGAGAATAAATAAGCATATCTCCTTTATTTTTTTCAACTAAAGCCAAGGAAAGATAACTAGGAGCTACTCCGATAGCGATATCTTTTTTCTTAGCTGAGTCACATAAAGAAGGTATCTGTGAGATGAATTGTTCTGTTTCTAGCAAAACGTTATTCATCTTCCAGTTTCCAACTAATAATTTTTGTCTCATTTTATCTACTTATTTAACATCAGGAATAACATCGATTCCAGGGATATGTCCATCAAATTGAATCATTTCTAATGAAGCGCCACCGCCTGTTGAAACGTGACTAAATTCTTTAGAATAGCCAAATTGTTTAGCGGCTGCTGCTGAATCACCACCACCGACAACTGAGAAAGCGTTTTTGTTATCAACGATAGCCTGACAGATAGCTTTAGTACCACTAGCGAACTTTTCATTTTCAAAAACACCGACAGGACCATTCCAGAAAATGGTTTTAGCTGAAGCGATAACTTTGCTAAATAATTCGATGGATTTAGGACCGATATCTAATCCCATATAACCAGTAGGAATATCTTCAGCTTCACTAGTAACAATGCTAGTTGGATTATCAAATGAATTGGCACAAACTGAATCGATAGGTAAAACAATCTTTCCAGATTCATAGCACTTTTTAGCGTAATCTAATTGATCATCTTCACATAGTGAATTACCGATGTTATGACCTAAAGCTTTTAAGAAAGTATAAGCCATAGCCCCACCGATAACAATCTTATCGGTCTTCTTTAATAAGGTTTCAATAACTTGAATCTTATCAGAAACTTTAGAACCGCCTAAAATAGCGACATAAGGTCTTTCATCATCTTTAATTTCAACACATCTATATAAAGCGTTAACTTCTTTTTCAACTAAATAACCACAGGCGACTTGTTTGCCTTCTTTTTCTAAAATGGAAGGAATTCCAACAGTAGAACAGTGAGCTCTATGAGCAGAACCGAAAGCATCCATAACAAAGCCATCGCCTAATTTAGCCCAATAGCTAGCTAATTCAGGATCGTTTTTAGATTCGCCTTTTTCATATCTAGTATTTTGCATTAATAAGACTTGTCCATCTTTTAAATTGTTGACGGCGTTTTCTAATTCTTCGCCTCTAGTAACATTAACAAAGACGACATCTTGACCTAATAAAAAGGATAATTCTTTAGCGACAGGAGCCATATTATTCTTCTTTTTAGCTTTTTCAATATCTTCAGGAGCTTTCTTAAAATCAATTTTACCTAAATGAGACATTAAGATAACTCTAGCACCTTTATTAACTAATTCTTTAATAGTAGGTAAAGCAGCGACAATTCTATTATTATCTCTAATAGAGCCATCTTCTTTCATAGGAACATTAAAATCAACTCTAACGATGATTCTTTTTCCTTTGACATTCATATTTTTAACAGTTGGTTTCATATTTATAAATCCTTTCTAAGAAAAAAGCGCCTAGATAGGTTTACCTACCTAAACGCTAGATAACTAAGTTAATAACTTATTTATTTAAGACTTCAGCGTATTTCTTGCAGAGTCTAATTAATTGGCAGGTATAAGAATATTCGTTATCATACCAACCAAAGACATCGACGTATTGATGACCATCAGGATCTTTGAAGACGTTGGTATTGCAAGCATCATAGATACCACCAAAGGTATTACCTAAGATATCAGAAGAGACGATAGGATCACTAGTATAACCTAAGACACCCTTTAATTCACCTTCGCTGGCTTTCTTCATAGCAGCATCGATATCTTCTTTAGTAACATCCTTCTTTAAAACGACGTGCAAATCAATTAAAGAACCATCTAAGACAGGAACTCTAACAGCAGAGCCTTGTAATCTACCTTGTAATTCAGGTAAGACAAGACCGATAGCTTTAGCAGCACCAGTGGTGTTAGGAATGATATTTTGAGCAGAAGCTCTACCACGTCTGAAATCTTTTTCTTTAACGATATCAAGAGTAGCTTGATCGTTAGTATAAGCGTGAACAGTTAACATATAGCCACCGACAATGCCAAAGTTTTCTTCTAAAACTTTACAGATAGGGGCTAAGCAGTTAGTAGTACAAGAAGCGCCAGAGATGATCTTTTGATCAGCGGTTAATTTGTCAGAGTTAACACCATAAGAATAGGTAGGAGTAATTTTATCACCAGCAGGAGCAGAAATGATAACACCTTTAGCACCAGCGTTTAAATGAGCTTGAGCTGTTTCTTGAGTCTTGAAATGACCAGTACATTCTAATACAATATCGACTTTTTCATCTTTCCAAGGGATATTGTTAGGATCTTTTTCTTTGTAAACACGGATCTTTTTGCCCTTGTAGACAATGCCTTCTTCATAATCAGAAATTTCATCGACATCGAAAGAACGATGAGCGCTATCGTATTTTAAAAGATAGGCTAAATTTTTAGGAGAAGATAAATCGTTAATAGCGACAACTTCTAAGCCTTCTTCTTGACAGCGTCTGAAAGCGAGACGACCAATACGGCCAAAACCGTTAATACCAATTTTAATAGACATTATTATTATGTCCTCCTTAATACTCTTTAATTATAAGAAGTTTTAATAACCATATCAAGATTATATGATTTTATAACTAAATTGATACCGCTTACATTTATTCTTTAATCACTTTTTAATCTTTAGATTAAAAGAAACTGACTTTGTAAAGCTTTTTAAAATAGTTAGCTAGCAAAATTTGCTAGCTAACTAACCTGTGCATTAAAAAAATAAAAACAAATTTAAAACATCTATTGATAATTAATAATTAGTAACAATAACATCAGTTTGATTCTTTTTAGATTTAGATAAATAATGAACATTAAGTTTGTTTTTATCAATAAAAGCTTTCAACAAACTATTTTCTTTCCCTTTGTAATTTAAACAACTGGAAAAAGCAAATTTAATCCCAGCTAAATTTAATCTTTCCATGTATGAATATAAATCCAATTCATCATCTTCTTTAAAAGTCGAATTTTCTAACTGGTGCTTAGTAAAATAATACGGAGGATCAATATAGACAAAACAATCTAAACTATCAATTTCAACATCTCTAAAATCCCTGTTGTAGAAAACGATATTCTTCTGTTTTAACATTAAAGAAAACTTTTTGATGTTTCTTCTTATTATCTTGTTAAAATCACTATTTCCAACACCGGAATTATATTCGCCTTTTTTGTTAAATCTAATTAAATTGTTATATGAAAAGATACTTAAAGTTAACAGCAAGAAATACTTTTCATCGCAATTAATCATCTTGTTAAAATCGCTTCTCATCTTTTCAAAACCAAGCTGATTAAATTTAGAAAGCTTTTCTTTATAAAAACCATGACCGTTTTTATACGTGTTAGATAAACCATATTTGGCAATTAAAGATTCAATTTTTGAAATAACATCGAGATATTGATATCTGTTAATTAATTGAATGAGTTTAACAAGATAAAAATCCTTATCATTATAAATAATATTTTCAGCTTTGACATTAATTCCAATATTAAATCCTCCTGCAAATAAATCGACAAAACAATTTATCTTGGAAGGCAAAACATCTAAAATTTCATTGAGTTGATGATATTGACCACTTACGTAATTAATCGGCGATTTAACTAAACCGATATCGTAATCTTCAGGAATTAAACTCTCTTCAAAAATGCGCTTTTGATCGATGCTACACAAAATTAACATCTCATCGTAACTAGAACTATCAACAGGTAACTTAAAAGATTTAATAGCTCCTCTACTAGATAAAATATCAATCAAATCACGATAAGAAATAGTTGAACTTTTATCGTTGTTTTTAGGTTTTCTGTAATGAAATAAAATATATTTAGCTTTTAAATTTGAAACCAATTTATTCAAATAAATTCTAGCTTGTGAAGTTGAATATGCACTTTTTAAATATTCTCTTTCCATTTTTTTAGAGTTACCAAAAACTTCAGGCTTTTTATAACATGCCAAGTTTTCCAAAAAATGATACATATCTATATATTGCCTATGGCTAGTTGGTGGATCTAAATAGACTAAATCAGCTGAGATTTTACTAGCGATACTATTAGCATCTAAATTTAAAATAGTGTTATTTAGATTGACTTTTCTATTTGGAAGATCAAGTACAGGTAAAACCAAATTTTTATCTAAAACAGCATCTTTTCTATAAGTATCATAATGAGAACAGATATTAGCAATCTTATCACAAGCGTATATTAAACTAGTTAAAAGATAGCATTTTTCACGTGAATTAATGCTTTTAGAATCATGCATATTTTCAATATCTTGTCTAATATAATCGATTTTTCTGCAGTTAATGCGATTAAAATAAGTGTTAGAAAAATTTATAGCAAAATAATTATCTTCCAAATTGTTACCATCTAAATTATTGTAAATTTCAACTATGTTTTTTAACTTTTCTTCATCGATATGTTCACTTCCAAAAAAAGCGTTGTAAATTACGTAATTTGAAAATAAATTATCGTTAATAACAATAGAACACCCTTCAGAATTAAACATGTTAGAAACTATGCCAATTCCAGCAAAAGGTTCAAAAAAAGATACAATTTCACTGCAATTTTCTTCGACAACCTTTTTAATATAAGGTAATATTTTCCTATTTGAGCCTAAATATTTCCTGTTTTCAATACTAACTTTATACATAAAATAACCATTTATATTTTAGTCTATAGCTAGGTATTTAACAATAAATTTAGGCTGTTTTTAAAAAGTTTATTTGAAATAAAATTTTTTAATTACAATTCGACAATTAATAAAAGTTAACCAAGTATATTATTAACCTAGTTAGATATAATTACTGATAATTTAATTTCTTTTCTAATCACTTCTATTAAAAAAACCCCTTACCTAGCTTATCTAGATTAGGGGTAATAAATATAGGCTTATATAAATAATTATTATAAAGGCAATTAGAAATACTTTTTAATTTCCCAAGAAGTAATCAATTTTCTATATTCTTCCCACTCTAAGGTTTTAGCTTCTAAATACTTATTGAAAGTATGTTCACCTAAAGTATCGAAAATTAACTTATCCGCTTTATATTCTTTTAAAGCATCTTTTAAATTTTCAGGAAGATTAGGAATACCTTTTTCTTCTCTTTGCTCTCTAGTTAAAGCGAAAATATTATCGTAAACAGGTGGAATTAAATCTTCTTCTTTAACATTTTCAATACCATCTAAACCAGCAGCTAAAATGCAAGCTAAGGCTAAATATGGATTAGCAGTACAATCGACATTTCTAAGCTCAGTTCTTGTCGCAGCTCCTCTAATAGCAGGAATTCTAATCATGGCAGATCTATTGGCATCTGACCAACAAGCATAGCAAGGGGCTTCATAACCAGGAATTAAACGTTTATAAGAATTAACAGAAGGATTAGTTAAGGCCGCTAATGATCTAGCGTGATTTAAAATACCAGTCATCCATTTTCTACAAATTAAAGATAAGCCCATTTTATCATTAGGATCGTAGAAAATATTATTGCCATTTAAATCAGTTAAAGAACAGTTAGTATGCATACCTGAACCATTGATACTTGAAAATGGTTTAGGCATAAAGGTTGCAGCATAGCCGTTTTTCCTAGCGATAACTTTAACAACTTGTTTAAATGTTTGAACGTTATCACAAGCAGTAACAACATCGGCAAATCTAAAATTAACTTCATGTTGACCATTAGCAACTTCATGATGAGCTGTCTGCATAACAAAACCGAGATGTTCTAATTCAAGACAAATTTCTCTTCTAATATATTCAGCTCCATCTAAAGGCGATAAATCAAAATAACCACCATTATCTGAATGTGACATAATAGGCTCACCATTTTCATCTAATTTAAACAAGAAAAATTCAGGTTCAAATCCGATATTTAAAGAGCCAAAACCATCCTTTTTCATTCTTTCAACAACGTGTTTTAAGATATATCTTGGATCTCCTTTAAATGGTTTATTATTAGTACCATAAACATCGCAGATTAATCTAGCAACTCTACCAAATCTTTCATCTTCAAAAGAAAGAACCATGAAAGTATCAAAATCAGGTCTAAGATACATATCAGCTTCTTTAATTCTAACAAAACCTTCGATAGATGAACCATCAAACATGATTTTTCCGTCTAAAGCGTCTTCCAATTTAGAAACAGGAATTTCTACCGCTTTAATAGTTCCTAGCATATCAGTGAACTGTAAACGGACATAGTTGACATTATTTTGTTTAGCCTTCATTAAGACGTCTTGTTTAGTCATTTTATATCCTCCATAAACTAAAATCTAGTTAAATTATAAAAAATATATTTTTCAAAATATATATGTAAGCGTTTATACAAATTTATTTTTTTACATTTGAACTTTTGAAGATTATTAAAGAGTTGTTTTTTAATCTAACAAGACTATTTTATTGAAAATGAAAGCTAAAAATTATACCATTTATGTGAATTTAACTATTCATCATCTTTAATTAAATTCAATTTTAAGCGCATCTAAAACAACTTATTTTCTTTCATAAATTCAATTATATTGATGTGTTTTATTCCATTCCTATTTTGCAAAATATAATCGGTAGTAGCAACATATTTTGGGTAATTATCTCTAATTTGTTCTAATGGTTTATATTCTCTATCTTCTACCTCTTTACTTAAAGAAATAGTATAAGCTAATTGAACATAACTATAATTAAGCAAAGTATCTCTTAAGATAAAACCACATTCTAATTTTCCTATTCTACCAACACTTACTGAATAATTGTGACTTTTAGCATATATAAATACAATATTTTCTAAATTTGAGCCATAATTAGGAAGATTATTAGTATTTAAAGAGTAGTAAAAACTCAAATCGGATAAATAATATTTCTTTTCACCTTTAATCATTTTTTTAGATTTCATATCATATCTTGGACATTCATATAAAATTTTTGCGTCCAAAAGCGCTTGTATATATTTAGACACAGTAACTTTACTAATTGAATTTCCATATTTCTTAAGAGTGTTAACTATTCCGTTGATACTTATCAATGAACTATAATTGTTAATTATAAAATTCCTAACTATATCAAATGAATCTCTAGCCTTAATTTTTATTCGTCTTCTTATATCTTTTTCAAATATTTCTTTTATAATTCCTTGGGTATAACTTCTTTTATCTTCTAAATTATCAAATTGAATTGCCCTAGGAAACCCTCCTTCTAAAATAAAAGAATTTAATTCCTGTAAAGGATTTTTATCAATAGTCTTGCCATAAAATTTTTCATACTTTGATATTCTTCAAAATTCAATGTGAATATCTCAAATTCTATGTATCTTTCCGTTAATTTTGTAGATAACTCTCCGCTAAGAAGATACGAATTTGAACCTGTAATAAAAATCGAATAATCATCTTCAATTCTAAATCCGTTTAAAACTAATTCAAAATTTTTAACATTTTGAACTTCATCAATAAATAAATATTTTACTCCGCTGATACCTTTAGACTTTTCTTCAATAAGCAAATCAAGTTGATTATCACTAATAATTTCTCGATATTCTCTTCTATCTAAATCAAGATAAATAATATTATCTTTAGGAATCCCTTTTTCTATCAATTCATCAACAATAGTAAGCATTAATGATGACTTACCACATCTACGAACTCCTGTAAACACTTTAATTAAATCTGTAGTATCATAAAACCCACGGATCTTTTTCAAATAATTTTCTATTTTATAAAGTTTCATTTTGTTTATATCTCTATTAAATTACATCATATTAAATATTAAAGGTATCAGTTATCGTTACCAAAATTGCAAAAAAATCAAAAATGGTAACGATAACTAGCTAAGATCATGGAAAAACTGATTATTTTAAAATCTTTTAATTATCTAGAAAATTAAAAAGGGGTATATATAAATACCCGCTTATAACTTTTATTATTCCCACTCGATAGTTGAAGGTGGTTTAGAAGTAATATCGTAAACTACTCTATTTACTCCTTTAACTTCATTGACGATTCTTGAAGAAATCTTTGTTAAAACATCGTATGGGATTCTAGCAAAATCAGCAGTCATACCATCGATAGAAGTAACTGCACGGATAGCAACAACATATGAATATGTTCTTTCATCTCCCATAACACCTACTGATTTATTGTTAGTACAAACTGTAAAATATTGCCAAATATCTTTATCTAAATTAGCTTTTTTAATTTCTTCTTGTAAAATAGCGTCTGAATCTTGAACGATTCTAATTCTATTTTCATCGATTTGACCGATAATTCTAATAGCTAATCCCGGACCAGGAAAAGGTTGTCTATTGACGATATTTTCATCTAAACCTAAAGCTAATCCAACTTTTCTAACTTCATCTTTAAAAAGAGATTTTAAAGGCTCGACTAATTTAAATTTCATATCTTTAGGTAAACCGCCGACATTGTGATGAGATTTAATAGTTTGAGCAGTAGAAGTTCCTGATTCAATAACATCAGTATATAAAGTACCTTGAGCTAAAAAATCAAATTCTCCTATTTTACTAGCCTCATTATTAAAAACATCGATAAATTCCTTGCCAATAATTTTTCGCTTTTGCTCAGGATCTTCAATTCCATTTAACTTTGATAGAAATCTATCTTTAGCATCGATTAAACGGATATCGATATCGAAATTTTTGGTTAAAGTATCATAGACTAAGCTAGCTTCATTTTTTCTAAGTAAGCCGTGATCTATAAACATGCAAGTTAAATTTTTACCTATAGCTTTACTTATTAAACTAGCGGCAACTGCTGAATCAACCCCACCAGAAATTCCACATAATACACGTCTATTTCCAACTTGGTTTCTAATTTCTTCAATTTGAGTTTTAATAAATGATGAAGCATCCCAATTAGGTTCAATTTTAGCAATTTTAAACAAGAAATTCTTTAAAATTTCATATCCGTTAACTGTGTTTCTAACTTCTGGATGAAACTGCAATAAATATATGTTTTCTTGATGATTTTCTAAACAAGCTACTATATTATTAGTGGTTTTAGCATAGACTTTAAAACCATCAGGTAACTTAGTGACTGAATCTGAATGAGACATCCAAACTAACTGATTTTTATCTAATCCAGAAAATAAATATGAACCATCTTCAACTAAAATATTAGTCGCTCCATATTCTTTTAAATTAGAATGAGATACTTCCCCACCTTTTAATTGAGCGGTTAATTGCATTCCATAACAAATTCCTAAAATCGGTAAACCGAGTTTGAAAATTTTTGGATCGCATTTAAAAGCGCCTTCTTCTAAAACTGATTTAGGACCTCCAGAAAATACAATTGCTTTAACATTTTGATATGATGCAATTTCACTAGCGGTAATATTATGCTTAACCAATTCAGAATAGACGCCTAATTCTCTAATTCTTCTACAAATTAATTGGTTATATTGTGAACCAAAATCTAAAACTAAAACTGTATTGGCTTGATATTTCATAAACATTCCTTATTTAGTATAGTTAGGAGCTTCGACAGTAATATCAACATCGTGAGGATGAGATTCTTTTAAACCGGCGTTAGTAATTTGAACAAAGACTGCGCGCTTATACAATTCTTCTAAATTCTCAGCACCGACATATCCCATACCGGCTTTTAATCCACCTGCTAATTGATAAATTGTATCTCCAGTAGCGCCTTTATAAGCAACTCTACCTTCAATTCCTTCTGGAACTAGCTTTTTAGCTTCAGTTTTACTAGATTGGAAGTATCTATCAGCAGATCCTCTTTTCATAGCGACTAATGAACCCATGCCGACATAAGATTTATATCTTCTACCTTGATAGATGATATCTTCACCTGGAGATTCACTACAACCTGCTAAAAGTCCACCTAACATAACTGTACTTGCACCACAAGCTAGAGCTTTAACAATATCGCCAGAATATTTAATTCCACCATCAGCAATAACATAGATTCCTTTATCTTTACAATAAGAAGCTACTTCATCAATAGCGCTAATTTGAGGAACACCAACACCAGCAACGACTCTAGTTGTACATATACTACCTGGTCCAATCCCAACTTTAACAGCATCGACTCCAGCTTCAATTAAAGCTTGGGCAGCTTGTTTAGTAACAATATTACCAGCGATAAGATCTAATTCAGGATATTTAGCTCTAATCTTTTTAACTAATTCAATAACATTATGAGAATGACCATGAGCTGAATCAATGCTAATTACATCAACTCCAACATTAACTAAAGCATCGACTCTAGCCATAGATTCATCATTAACACCAATAGCAGCTCCACATCTTAATCTTCCTAATTTATCTTTACATGCGTTAGGAAAATTTTGAGCGTTATCGATATCTTTAGAAGTAATTAAACCTTTTAAGATAAAATTTTCATCGACAATAGGAAGCTTTTCAATTCTATGTTCCCATAAAATTTCGCTGGCTTTTTCTAAAGAAGTTCCTAATGGAGCAGTAATTAAATTATCTTTAGTCATATGCTTACATACTAATGAATCAAGATCTTTAAGATACTTTAAATCTCTATTAGTAATAATACCGACTAACTTGTAATCTTTATCGACAACAGGTAAACCGGAAATGCGATATTTTTTCAATAACTCTAACGCGTGAGAAATTGTATCATCTTCTTTTAAAATGATAGGATGAGAAATCATTCCAGATTCATTTCTTTTAACAAGTTCAACTTCTTCACATTGTCTTTCAATTGACATGTTTTTATGAATAAAACCAAGTCCACCTTCTCTAGCCATAGCAATAGCCATCTTAGATTCAGTAACTGTATCCATAGCAGCTGATAAGAAAGGAACATTTAAAACAATGTTCTTAGTAAGATGAGTTTTAATACTTACTTTAGAAGGCAAAATAGATGATTCTTGAGGTACCAATAAAACATCATCGAAAGTTAAGCCTAATTTAATGTTAGTTGTTTTCATCGCTTTCTCCTTTTAAAAATAATCAAAAATTAAACAAATAATTTTAAACTAAAGATCGAATTTTTATATCGAATTTGATTTTATCAAAAAAATCAAGCAATTTAAACAAGTTAAAAAAATTAAATTATGAAAGCGGTTAAACTAGTGTAACTTAGTCTAACCGCTTAAATTAATTAATAAGATTTCAAAATATAAAGACTATTTCACTTTGATAATCGATAATTAATATTCTCTAGATCGATTTCTTCAATTAAACACTGATTTAACTCATCAATAGCAGCTTCTAAATTATCTAATAGTTTCTTATTCGATTGAAAGATGTTCACATTCATCTTGAGTTACTAAACCTGATATTTCAGAAGGAACTTTTGAATCTATAAATTCAGCAAAACTATCTTTATCAACTTTAGAATAATCAAAATACTTTAATAGATTGATAATATTATCACTTACTTTGACATATTCATATTAAAAGTTTTCAAACTCTAAATTATAAAACAATATTAAATATTGAACCTGAATGGCTAGTTACATAACTAGGAACATCCTTATTAGCAGTTAATATTTCAACATCGGAGACTTTCTTAGAAGAATCGTAGTAAAAATAATCTGAATTAGTATCAAACTTTTGGAAATTTTTATCTCCATCACCTAAAGGGTTGTTTTTATTAGAAACAGTTTTATCTCTAGAAGTAACTATATTAGCCTTAGATTCATTATCGCATTTATTAAAAACATCGTTATAGGATTTAATAACCGCTGAAGAAGAAGTTAATTGAGGCTTTTTACAAGTTTCAAAATAATTATATTCTGATAAAACGTACGCGTTAGCTCTAATATCTTGGCAGGTTCCACATTTATAATAGTAATTATTATAAATATGCATATTAGCTTGTCTACCTAGAGGAAGACGAGAACTACATTGATCGTAATAATTATGATGCATTGTAACATTAGCGGTTAATTGAGAATCACTTCCACCAATTAACCCAGTTTTATGTGTTTTGACAAAATGATTATAAGCTGAAGTGTAATTTGATATATATTTAATATCATTTCCACCATCACCATCAGCTTTATCTTGTTCGTAAGTTACATCCCAGTTATTTTTACCTATATTGATAGTGTTATGATGGAAAAAGAAATATTTATATTTACTTACATCATTACTATCACCTTCAAAAGCGCAGGCATCTTCAGTATAATCAGAAAAAGTTAAATTCCTAACTTCAATAGAAGAACATCTTTTAAAAGTCATTCCCCATTGATGGATGGTAGCATCTTTACTTACTCCTTCAATAGTTATATTTTCAACATTTTGAATATACATATTGTTAAATCCGGAATCAGTATCATAATACCCATTTTTAGTTCCAGCTTCTGAAAATTTAATCCCGTTATCAGGATTAGGATTTTCTTTACATCCTTTTAAAGTAGAAGTTAAACCATCTAAATTTGTATAAGTAGTTTCATATTCATTAGTAAACATATCTTTATATTTACTAGAATTAATATCTTCATCATCTTTAATAGGTTCAAACTTTTTATACTTTAACTGATTAGTATGGATAGAACCAACAATTCTAACAATTAAAGGAACTTTTCTTTTAGTGTCATTTAAAATATTGGCTAGACCTTTTTTACCGTTATATTCAACGCTATTTTTATTGCTATCATCGACATAGATTATTTTGGCGTTAGTTTTTATAGTTCCATCAAGATTATATCCACCTACGCCAGCTGAGTTTTTAAAACTAGCATAACCTGATTGATCGTATTTTTGAACTTGAACATTTTTAACATAGCCAATTTTACTAGCCTTGCTATCAGTCAATTTAACATCGTAACTACCTTGTTTTAAACCCAAAATAATTCCACTAATTTCATTATCTACTTTGTTAATTAGCTGAGAGTCTACTAACTTATATTTACTATCATCTTCACTAGATAACTTATAATAAAGCTTATAATTAGTATCTGGAATCTGATTTACTAAAATGGAATTGAAGCTTCCTTCACAGCTAAATTTAATCTCATTTTTAATAGATGAAGAACTATTTGAAGATTGACTAGATGAACTAGTAACTGAATTCGATGAGTTAGAAGAAACTTGTTCAGCACTAGATTCACTCGAAGTCATATTGCTAGAACTTATATTAGTTTCATAACTAGATTCACTTGAAGTTTCTAAATTAGATGAGCTAGAACCTCCAAAAGAAAATTCACAACTAGATAGACTAGTTAGACCTAAAAACAACAAACAAAATATTTTAATTTTTTTCATATGCAATTCCTTATATTTATTCATTTAAAATGAATACAAAATAAGAATATTAAAAACACATGTCAAAATAAACAATTTAGCTTAATATTTATTCTTAGCGCACAAATTATTTTTTTAGTTTACTAGCCGAATTAGAAAGTTGCTTAAAAATTCTAGCAACCCCTGATTTAGAAATATAACATTGCTTGTTAGATAAAATATCTGAAATATCTTGATAAGAAGCATCCGGATTAGCTAAACGAGTATCGACCACCCATTTTACTTTCCCTTTAAAATAATCTTTCCCATAATATTTAGTAAGTAAATTTATATCTTTGATATTGTTTTCACCAGTTAATAAGCAGCGGTTATAATTAGCAGTCGCACAAATTATCAAGCGGTTTTCATTGTTAAAATAGTCTTTTTCAAGGCGTGAATTTTCAAATTCATACATCATTTCTATCGCCCCTATAAAAGATAAAAATATCGAAATTTGATCTGATCTTTTTAAATATAAAACGTATTTATTTCTCCTTAAAATCATTTTAAAAGTCATAGTGTCTAGTTTTTTAAAATGATTCAGTTTATTTAAAATCAATTTAGCGAGTCTTTCTTCATTAAAAGATAATTCGCAATAATACGTTTTACCTTTAGGATTAGAAATTTGACCACTAGCTAATACTAAGCCGATTATATAACCTTTAAAATGCTTTTCATCTAGCATTTTAACTGGATTTATTATTTCTAAATCCTTATAGATTTCCAAATCTTCCAATATAAAAGTTAGCTTTTCGTTAACTTCTAAATGATAGATTAAATTCTTAGCTAATCTAAGTTGCTTAGTATAAGTAAAACTAGGATTAACTGAATATATATCTTTAAGTAAAGAGAAAATAAATTTCGAAATATTTGCCGAAGAAGAAACTAACCTCAAAGATTTATTTGGCAAAATAGAAATAGAACCGACATTTCTAATATATGCTGAAAGTATACCCTTTTTTTCTTCAAGGGTATAATTTTCTATATTAGAAACTAATTCGTCTTTAACTTTTTTAGAAAAAGTCAGTTTATTTGCTTCCATTTTTTAAATAATTTCTACAGCTAACTGCTGCAATAGCTCCATCTGAACAAGCGGTTACTACTTGTTTTAAATAGTTGATTCTCGCATCACCACAGGCAAATAAGCCTGGAACTTTTGTCTGCATTTTTTCATCAGTAATAATTTGACCGAATTTATTTGTCACATCCATGTAACCTAAAAATTCAGTTATTGGACTAGCTCCAATAAACAAAAATAAAGCGTTAATATCATAACTTTGATTGTTAGAAAGAGAGATAGTTTCTATCTTTTTAGTTCCAGAAGTACTAACTATAGATGTCGAATTAAAAACTTCAATATTGCTGGTGGAATTTAATTCATCAATTATCTTTTGATCTCCAGAAATCTTTTCTTCAGGATTAATAAAATATACTTTAGAGCATAAACTTGCTAAATACAAAGCTTCTTTAGCTCCTGAAGAAGTAGAAGCTAAAACAGCAACTGGTTTATTTTTAGAAAAAGGAGCATCGCATTCTGCACATCTAGAAATTCCCAAATTGTTATACAAATTAGAATTAGGGACGTTAAATGGTCTTTGTTTTATTCCACTGCAGATAATACAACTTTTAGCTTTGAAATTTTCCCCTAAAGTTCTAATTAAAAATGTCCCATCGTATTCTTGATTGATAGAAAGAACTTGTTGTTTGTTAACTTGGATATCAAAATGCTCTAACTGTTTTTCAAAAAGTTCAACTAAACCTTTACCTGAACCGATATAAGAAGGATAATTTTCAATTTCATCTATCTTGTTTAATTCACCGCCAACACCATCTTTATCAAGGCATAGTATATCTATTCCACTTCTTTTTAAATAAATGCTAGCAGTAATTCCACTTGGTCCCATACCGATAATAGCGACTTGATACATCTTATTTTCCATATTCAACTATCCTTTCTAATTCTAAATATGATTTTATAACAAAATCTGGTTTGTAAGTTTCTAAACCTTCTTTTAAGCCAAACTTGGCAAGAATAACTTTAATATCTGCGTTTTTACTAGCTTGTATATCGTATTTATCATCCCCTAAATAAATAACTTCATCTTTAGAAAGAGCCAATTCATCTATACAAGAAAGTATAGGTAAAGGATCTGGTTTAGCTTTGCTAGTTCTTTCTAAATAGAATATAGAATCGAAATATTTAGCTAAATCGAAATATTTCAAACAATCTTCTACTGCCGATTTAGATTTATTAGTAACTAAGCCTAATTTAATTCCTTTATTTTTTAAATTAGTTAAAACTTCTAATTCGTTTTCATATAAACTAGAAAGCGGATTGGTATATTTTAAAGCGAATTCTAAAAAATCTCTTTTTAATATATCGATATCTATATTTGGAAAATATTTGCTAAAAACTTCTGTTAAAGGAGGTCCAGAAAAATAAACCATAGTCTTTAAACTAGGGACATCTTTAATTTTATATTTATAAAAAAGATGTGCGTAGTTAGTAACTACATATAAATCCGTATTGATTAAAGTGCCATCTAAATCAAAAATTACGCCTTTATATCTATACATACAAATTATTTTTTCCTAGTAAAAACATCAGGATGTTTAGCTAGATACATTCTAACTAAATGATTGATAACAATTAAAACGACTCCTACAACAATATAAGCGATAGCCATATATACCGCTCTTAAATTATCTTGACCACCCATGTTAAATTGAGCGTCTCTACATGGTTCTAAAATGGCTCTAACAATGCCGTAGAAAATAAAATAAGCAAAAGTTTGATCACCATGACGATAATATTTTCCAATTAAAGTAGGTAAGCATCTTCCTATTAAAATAAACCCTGCTAAATTAACTATCCCTTCTAAGAAAAACAGAGGAACTCTATATTCTAAAGAAATATACATATTATCCATAATAAAAGAAGGTAACCACCATGAAGATGGATCAATAGCTAATCCATAAACTTCTTGGTTGAAAAAATTCCCCCATCTACCTATAGCTTGAGCCACTAAAATAGTAGGAACGGCAAAATCAGCTAGCTGGAATAAATCGACGCCTTTTCTACGATAAAAACCATATATTATTCCGCCTAAAGCTCCAAAAAGAGCCCCACCTTGAATGGCTAATCCACCTTCTCTTAAGTTAAACATTTCTATTGGATTAGAGGCGAATTTTTCCCATTCAGCAATAACAAACCAAATTCTCGCCCCGATAATTCCACAAGGTAAAGCGATTAAAAAAATCGTATTAAACATATCCCATGGATAACCTTTTTCATGTCCTCTAAATGCAGATAAAAACAAAGCCACTAACGCTCCACATAAAATAATAATCGCATAAAAATAAATATCTAAACCAAAAATATTTATTTTGTTAACATAGGCTAATATATCCATTATCTCTCCTTTTTAGTTTGGAAATTACGCAGTTTTTTTTCAAATTCTTTAACTGTATCAATCCCCGCTTCTTTTAATTTTAAATTAGTAATAGCCACTTCAATAACTTCAGCAATCGAACGCCCTGGAGAAACTGGTAATTTAACAAAAGGAATCTTCACACCCAGATATTCAATTTCAGAATTTTGATTGCCTAATCTATCAAAACCAATCTTAGGGTCAAATCTAACTAAATCTATACAATATTTGATTTTCACTCTTTTTTTAATAGCGTTAATTCCAAACATCCTACCGACATCGATAATTCCAATTCCACGACATTCCATCAACCCGTAAATTATTTCAGGTGATGAACCATCTAAACTATCTCTTACTCTTCTAATATCGACTTTATCATCAGCAACTAAACAGTGTCCTCTTTTAATTAAATCGAGAGAAACTTCACTTTTTCCAATTCCAGAATCTCCTAACATCAAAACACCTTCGGAAAAAATCTCCATCAAATTGGCGTGAATCGATAAACATGGAGCTAACATTTCTGAAAGGTAATTTAAAGCGTCTGCTTCAAAAACAGAAGTCTCAATTGAAGTTTCAAAAACCGCACAGTTTTTTGCCATAGCGGCAGCGATAACAACCCCAGGACATTCTAATTGATGACAAACAACAATTCCTGGAGTTAATTCATCGCAGATTGTTAAAAAAGTTTGATAGGCTTTTTCATAGCTCATTGTCTTTAAATAAGCTAGTTCTTTTCTTCCTAATAAAACGAGTCTCTTTTTTTGATGATATTCAAAAAATCCAGCCATTTCTAATCCAGGTCTATCTACTTCAATAACTTGGATAGGTTTAGATAAACTGCTAGCCGAAGCAAAAACAGGTTTAAGATTAAAATGATTAGCTAGATCTAAGATAGTACATTGTTTAGCCATATTAACTCCAAATCAACTTATATATTATTTTATTTCAGATATTTTTTCAAATATTGACCCGTATATGATTTTGGACATTTAGCTACTTCTTCAGGAGTTCCACTTACAATTAATTCTCCACCATTTTCACCACCTTCAGGTCCTAAATCATTAATCCAATCGGCGCATTTAATAAAATCTAAATTATGTTCAATAACAACAACAGTATTTCCTAATTCGACAAATTCATTCAAAACATTTAAAAGTTTAGAAATATCATAAGTAGATAATCCAGTTGTCGGTTCATCTAAGATATATAAAGTATTGCTAGTAGAAACTTTTTCAAGTTCATATGCTAATTTAACTCTTTGAGATTCCCCTCCTGATAAAGTGGTAGAAGGTTGACCTAATTTAATATAAGAAAGACCGACGTCGTTTAAAGTTTTTAATTTGCGGTAAATAGTTGGAATGTTTTTAAAAAATTCCATCGCTTCTTCAACTCGCATATTTAAAACATCGTAGATGTTTTTCCCTTTATATGTAATTTCTAAAATTTCATCAGTATATCTTTTTCCATGACAAACTGGACAAGTGACATAAACATCAGGCAAAAAAGCCATAGAAATTCTAGTAACCCCATCACCTTGACAGGCTTCGCATCTTCCACCTTTAGTATTAAATGAAAATGCTCCTTTATCAAAACCTTTTGCTTTAGCTTGATTAGTCATTGCAAATAATTCTCTAATATCATCAAAAACTTTAATATAAGTAGCTGGATTAGATCTAGGAGTTTTACCTATAGGCTCTTGAGAGACATTAATTACTTTATCAAAGTAATTTAATCCGATAATTTTATCGTGTTCACCAACTTCTAATTTACCGATATTAAATTGCTTTAAAGCAGCTTTATATAATATTTCAGTTACTAAAGAAGATTTACCTGAACCAGAAACTCCGGTAACCAAATTTAAAGCGCCGGTTTTAAAAGTAACATCGATATTTTTTAAATTGTGGCATCTAGCTCCTTTAATAATTAAATCGTGCACGCCTTGTCTACGATAATTTGGGACTTGAATCATCTTTCTATGAGAAAGATAGCTGGCAGTTATAGAATCTTGACAATTTAAAAAATCACTTGGTTTACCATTAAAAACTATATTTCCTCCATGTTCACCAGCTCCAACTCCAACATCGACAATCCAATCAGCAGCTAACATAGTATCTTCATCGTGTTCGACAACTATCATAGTATTTTCTAAATCTCGCATTTCTTGCATAGTTTTAATTAATTTATCGTTATCTCTTTGATGAAGTCCGATACTAGGTTCATCTAAAACATAGATAATACCAGATAATTTAGACCCTATTTGAGTCGCTAATCTAATTCTTTGAGATTCCCCACCTGATAAAGTCATAGCTTCTCTTGATAAAGTTAAATATTCCAATCCGACATCGCATAAAAAGGTTAATCTATTGATAATTTCTTTAACCACCAATTCAGAAATTTTTTCATCTCGAGATGAAAGTTTCAAATTTTTAAACCAATTTAACAATTCATTTAATGGCATTTGACATAATTCATAGATATTTTTATCAGCCACTTTAATAGAAAGAACTTGATCGTTTAATCTGGCTCCATGGCAAGTAGGACAAACTTTAGATGACATAAAAGATTCATAATAATCCTTCATCATACTTGAACTTGTAGTTTGATATAACCTGTTAATTTTATTTAAAACACCTTCAGAAACAGTCTTATTAATTATCGAACCAGAACTGTTAATATATTTATAAGTAAAAGGCTCTTCTGGACCATTTAAAATAATATCCTGCTGTTTTTTAGTAAGTTGATTATAAGGCACATCTATAGGAATTGAATATTTCTGACAAAGGGCTTTTAAATCAGACCAATCCATAATATTAGCTTCTATTTTATTGACTGAATAAAACTTAATTGCCCCTTTATTGATAGGTAAACTCGGATCGGGAATTAACAAATTGACATCAGTGGAAATCTTTTGACCTAAACCTTTACAATCTGGACAACAACCCAGAGGATTGTTAAAAGAAAACAATCTCGGTTCAATTTTAGGAACTGAAAATCCACATATCGGGCAAGAATGATGTTCAGAATAGAGGCTTACTTTTCCATCGACATCGACTTCAACATATCCATCAGCAACATTTAAAGCTGCTTTAACAGCTTCTAACAATCTATCTTTAGAATCTTCTTTCAAAATTATTCTATCGATAACGACATCGATATTGTGCTTTTGATTCTTGTTTAAAAATGGAACGGAAGAATATCTTGTCTCTTCACTATTATCGATTCTCATTCTTGAGAATCCGGCTTTGATAAATTTCTCTATAGTTTCATAATGAGTTCCTTTTTCATTTCTAACTAAAGGAGCCAAAATAGTAATTTTACTACCGTATGAATTAGTCAAAATGATATTTACTATTTCTTGATTAGACAAAGCTTCAATTTTAATATGGTGATTTGGACAATAAGCTTGACCGATTTTACCATATAACAATCTTAAAAAATCATATATTTCAGTAACAGTACCAACAGTAGAACGAGGGTTGTGAGATTTAGTTTTTTGATCGATAGAAATAGCTGGGGTTAATCCTTCAATTGAATCGACATCTGGTTTTTCATATGAACCGAGAAATTGCCTAGCATAGCTAGATAAAGATTCGATATATCTTCTTTGACCTTCGGCAAAAATGGTATCAAAAGCTAAAGTGGATTTACCTGAACCAGAAACACCAGTAAAAACAATAAGTTTATTTTTAGGTATAGTTAAATCGATGTTTTTTAAGTTATTTTCTCTTGCACCTTTGATTACTATATTGTTATTTTCACTTGCCATTATTTATTCCTCGTTTATCTATTATACTAAATATATTTTCTAAATATATTAATTAACTTATTTAATATAAAATTAATAACTATATATAACGCAAATTTGTTAGCTAGTTAACTATTTCTTGATACAATATATATTGCATAAAACAAATATATGAAATACGATTTTGATACTTTAATTAACCGTTACAATTCTGGATCTTATAAATACGATAGAATTCAATCTATCTATCCTTATGCTAATAAAGATAGCATTATTATGACTATGGCCGATATGGATTTTAAAACTGCCCCTTGTATAATTCAAGATATTAAATCCTATGCTGATTTAGGCGTTTTTGGATATATGTCAACTTTCTATCCACCATATAAACAAGCAGTTATTTCACATTTTAAAAGAAATTATAGTTTAGATTTAAGTGAAGACGAAATCATTTATTCTAACGGAGTAATTAACGCCTTAAAAGCAATTATAGAACTCTACTCTAAAATCGATGATAATATCGCTATTTCTGAACCTGTCTATGGGCATTTTAGACAACTTATAACTTCTTTAAAAAGAAAAACAATTAATATTCCACTTAAAAATGACAATGAATACTATTTGTTAGATTATGAAAAACTCGAATCTAGTTTCAAGACTCAAAATATTAAAATATATATTCTCTGTTCTCCTCAAAATCCTACAGGAAGAGTTTATTCATTAGAAGAATTACAAAAGCTAGTCAAATTAACTCAAAAATACAATATTCTGCTAGTTTCTGATGAAATTCACATGGATTTAACTAGAAAAAATATCACTCATTATCCGATTTTTAAAGCCTGCAATAATTTCGAAAACGTAATAATGTTAACTGGTATTGGAAAAACATATAACCTAGCTGGGTTACAATGTGGAAATATTCTTGTTAAAGATTCTAAACTCAAGGGTGAAATTTTCAATAACTACGATGTCGATATTAACACTTTCGCTTTAGTTGGTTTAATTTCTGCTTATACTAAAGCTGACTCTTGGAAAGAGCAACTAAAACTATATTTAGATGACAATATCGATTTTGCAGTTAATTTTATAAAAAAGAACATGCCTTATATTAAAGTAAATAAACCTGAAGGGACTTATTTTCTGTGGTTGAATTTTAAAGGTACAAATTTAACTCCTAAAGAAATAGAAGATAAAATTTATAAACAAGCAAACGTCTTGCTTCAATCTGGAATAGAACATGATCCTATTAACGGAAGTTACTATCAAAGAATGTGCCTTGGGTTACCAAAATCACAAGTTAAATTAGCCTTAGAAAGAATAGAAAAAGTTTTTAGCAAATAGGAGGTAATAATGAAAAGAATTGAAAATTGTCAATTTGATCAAGAAAGAGCCTTATATATGCAAAATAATTTAGAAATTATCAACTGCAATTTTGATGGCCCTTCTGATGGTGAATCAGCTTTAAAAGAATGTAAAAATATCGTTGTTAAAAACTCTAGATTCAATTTGAGATATCCACTTTGGAGAATAAATAAGCTATATTGTGAAAATATAGAAATGACTGCTAATTGCCGTTCTCCTATTTGGTATACATCTAATGCCAAAATTATTAATTCCAAGCTTCATTCAGTAAAGCTTTTTAGATTTTGCAAAAATATCGAAATTGATAACTGCGATATAGATTCTATAGAATTTGCTTGGAATGCCAAAAACATTAAAATTACCAATTCTACAATTAACGGCACTTATCCATTTTTACATGGGAAAAACATCTATATTTCAAATTGTAAAATACTAGCTAACTACTGTTTTCAACAAGTAGATAACTGCTTAATTGAAGATTGCTATATCGATACTAAAGACTCTTTCTGGGATAGTAAAAATATCACAGTAAAAAATTGCACTATTAAAGGAGATTTTCTAGCTTGGCATTCTAAAAATATGGCTTTTATTAACTGCAAAATCATTTCTAGTCAACCGTTATGTTATATAGATAAATTAATCGTTAATAACTGCGATATGAGCCAAACTGACCTTAGTTTTGAATATTCAAAAGATATTAAAGCTAACTTATCTAGTTCAATTAAATCGATTAAAAACCCTTATTCAGGTGAAATTGTAGCTCAATCTATAGGTGAAATTATTTTAGGAAATGGGATTAATAAAAATCATTTTGCTAAAATTATTGACCTATCTAAAAACTAAACACAAAAATACATTTTTATAATAAAAAAGCTTAGAATTGATTTCAAATTCTAAGTCTTTTATTTTAACTAAACAATTAGAATTTCAATTCACTTACATCAGGTTCTGGATCACCTAGATGCATGCCATTAAACCCTTTCTTTCTCAAATTAATGTAAAAGACCAACAGACATATTAAAGAAAGTAAGAATATTAAACCATTAGATATAGCCATAGAAATTCCAGCGCAAGTAGTTCCAGCTAAATTAGGAAAACCATAATGAAGACAAACTAAAGACAAAATACGAATACCTATTCTTGAAAAATTTAAAATACTAGCTAAGAAAGTCTTACCAAAACCATAAAGCAAACCTAAAACAGCCGAGCATAAAGCTAAAGCAGGAATAGATAACGAATCATAAGTATATATTTCTTTAATATATTGCATGTATATTTGACCATTTTCATCTCCGTCATTAGAAAATAGCGCAACCAATTGATCTAATATGATAAATCTAGTTAGAACGTATCCAATTAAAGCAATAATAGCAGCTGTTAACAATATTCTTCCAAAAAACCTTAAACTTCTTTTTAAATTTCTATTTCCGATGTTTTGACTTACAATTGAAGATTCACCATCTTCAAATGTCGAAGTAATATTAGTAGTTAATCCAGAGATATTATTAGAAACACCTAAAGCTCCAACAATTAGACCATTTGTCGCTACATTGTAATATGAGCCACATAGTCCATTAACTATTGTCTTTCCTAAATTCATTACAAATTTACCGAAGAAAATAGGAATTGAAAGTTTCATAATTGGCAATATATAAAGTTTTTTAAGTTTAAAATTCTCAAATTTAATTTGTAAGATATTTTTCTTATAAAACATTAAAGTTAAACCAATACAAGTTAAAAGTGATTGAGCGATAATTGAAGAAACTTCAACCCAAAGTAAATCTCCAACATTAAAGCCATAGACAAATATACAAGATAATGAAATCTTCAATACTAAAACGACAACATTTAAAATCATTACTAGTTTAGAATTCCCTTTTGCCTTTTCTAAACCGATAAATACGCTATTAATTGAAACTAAGGCTAGTTCAAATAGTTGTAAAACAAAATACGTATATCCAATTTCTATCGATTCTTCTGAAATCTGAGCTAGTTGCATAACTGGTCTAGCTATAGGAATAAATATCGCGATAATTACCGCTGACATAATTATTGATAGCAAAAGTAAATTTCCACTTGCTCCTCTAGCATTTTTAACATCCCCTGCGCCATAATATCTAGCGACTAATACCGCTCCTCCAGCAGCTAAGCCAGCTCCAAAAGCAGAAATGGTGTTTTTTAATTGAGCGATAGAAGCAACAGCATTAGAAGCAACAGTAGAAATATGTGCTGAAAGCATCTGATCTATAATCGTAGAAAAAGCGGTAAAAAATTGATATATAGCTAATGGAAAGCAAACATAAACAATAGTTTTCCACAAGCCACCTTTTAAAATCATCTCTCTTCTTTTGATGGATTTTTTAATAGAATTATTCATCAGTTTTTAACCCTCTTTTTTTGCTGTGTAATTTATCGGTTTATATAATACTACAAAAATATTTTTTTACAAGATAAAAATATCAAAAAAATACGAATATTATCGATTTTATCGTGAATTTATGAATCAAAATTTTTTTAAAAATGTAATCGCTTACTAATTTTTAATTAGTAAACTAACTATGTGTGGTAGTTAGCTAGCTATTAATAGTAAGCTAATTATCTAATTTATCATTTAAATTTTCTATTTGACAAAAGTCATATATTATTTAAAATTTGTCTCCTAATCCAATTCAAAATAAAGTATGGTGTATACAAGCAAACCACAAACAAGAATACACTAGCTAGTTCTTACTAGTTTATCGATTAATTTTTGAATTCCTTCACCATTATTTTTCCTAAGGACTAAATTAGCATCAAAAGTAATTACTTTATATTTGATTATGCTATTTCAAACCTTGTTCAAATAAAGTAAGTCTCTTTACATCTTCTAAAGACACAGAAGATTTAGGTTTGTTTTAATTAATTCAATGATTATTTTTTCACGGGTTTTATTATAGAATTCTTGGTACTCATTTTTATTAAGTTTGGAAATTACATCTATATCATATGATAAGGTTACAATATGAAAATATCAGTAATATTGAAAACTTTCTTCCCATACTTATCATGATTTGAGATATTCCATACCCTGTTCTTTTAACAAAATCTAGATCCTTCAAATAAAAAACCGATGTAATCACACATCGGGCATAGACAATTTTGGTGACCTATACGGGATTCGAACCCATGAATGCATGCGTGAAAGGCATGTGAGTTAAGCCACTTCTCCAATAGGCCAGTGCAATGGCGCTCAGTGTAGGATTCGAACCTACAACCGATCGGTTAACAGCCGATAGCTCTACCGTTGAGCTAACTGAGCATTCATGCTTAATTATCGTAACAAACAATATTTTAAAAAGCAAGTATTTTTTTGATTTTCTTTTCAGCAGGTTAACTTTAATAGTAAGTGCAACATTTTTAGTAAATCAATTTCAACATTTATAAACTAAACTCCCTTGTAAATCAGTTCTAAAATACGGGATATTTAACTTATTTAAACTATCCAATGTCTGTTTAGATGGATGATTGTAGATATTGTTATATCCACATGAAATAATTGCTAACTTTGGATTAATACTCTCTAAAAAATTATATGAAGAAGAAGTCGATGAACCATGATGACCTAATTTAATAACATCTACATTTAATTTAGGAGAATCTTCAATTAGTAATTCTTCTACCTGTTTACTAGCATCTCCCATAATTAAAAAAGAAGTAAATCTAATTGAAAAAGAAAAGACAGATGAATTATAGTTACTATCTTTATTTGAATCTTTATATTTATTTAAATCTTCTATTTTAAAATCCGTAAAATATATAGGTTGATTTAATCCATTTAATTCAATTCTATCGATAGGAAAGTTTTGTTTTAACATATCTAAACTTCCTATATGATCAAAATCATCGTGAGTTATTAAAACTAAATCCAATTTAGATATTTTTAACTTGTTAAAGTAAGGTATTAAACATTCCTTGGCTAAATCGTTATAATTACTTCCACCAGTATCAATTAAAATGTTGTATCTTTTATATCTAATCAAAGTAGAATCTCCTTGACCGACATCGATAAAATGTACTTCATAGTAATTTCTTATATCTGGCAAAAAACAAACTAAATTTAGAAAAATGGATAAAATTACTAACTTTTTATATAACTTATCAAAATTGAGGTTTTTCAAATAAATAATCGTCAAATATATTAAATAATATACAAATAGAAAATATTGACTTATTTTCCCGCTAACTATAAAAACATTTAATTCAATTAGATACGTTAAAATATTATAAAATCCTGAATTTACTATTTCTAAAAAAGGTCTAGATATATCCTTAAAAACTATAAAAAAATCTATAACAAACAAGAAAGTAAAAATCGGCGCTAAAACTAAACTAAATAAAAAAGATAATAAATTAAACCCGTAATTTGCATACATATTTAATGGAAAGACTAAGCTGAAAAACAACAAACTAGTTTTAACCTTCTTATATTTAGAACGCTTAGATAATAAACTTCTAGCAAAATAAAAAATCAATGGAATTATAAATGAATACATAAAGCCAATATTAATTACATATAATGGCCTAAATAGTAAACAAATTATCCCAACTAAACTAAATCTTTTAATATAATCTAGATATATTCCTTTCTTTTTAAAAATCAAATTTACTAAATTCATTAAAAAGATTCTAAAAATCGAAATGGAAAACATCGATAAAATAAGAATGATAAATTCTAAACTAACTATTAAAATATCAATATAAAAATCTTTTATTTTCCCTTCTAATAATTTAGAAATTAAACTTGTTAAAAAATAAATATGTATTCCACTAACACTAACTAAATAAGAAATGTTTGAAACATATAAAGAACTAGAAAAATCTTTCATGCTTTCTTTAAATAACAATGAGGAAATCATCTGCTTACTACTAGATGAATATCCTTCTAACAGAAATTCTTCAAAAGATTTAATCTTGATAAAATTAGAAAACTTCAATTGTAAAATGTCTTCATCTATTTGATAAAAACACGAAAACGAATTTAAATATGTTTTAAAGTCAAAGCCTTCTTGAAAATGTGAAAAACCAAGTTCTTTTATTTGACCAGCAATATATATAATATCTCCTATTTCATAGTTATTTTGATAAGCTTTTAAATAATATATCGAAGCGATATTACTAACTAATATATAGTTTTCTTCACTTTTTATAACTAAAAATAAACTTGATATGTCTTTTGAATTAAAAAAAGATTTGACGATAAAAATAAATGCGTAACTAATAAAAAACACCAGCAAAAACACCAGTGTTTTCTTTTTTAAAAAATAAATTGAAATTAATATCAAACCTAAATATAAAAGTAAAATAAATATTGAAAAGTTATACGCTAAACTTACCCCACTAACTATACTAAAAAAAGCAATTAAGAAAATCATGCCAAGCAAATTTGATCTTTAATTTTAGCAAAAGTCCCTTCCCCAATTCCTGAAACTTCCATAATATCTTCTATTGCTTCAAAAGGACCATTTTCTTCTCTATAAGTTACTACTGATTTAGCTTGAGTTTCACCAAGTTCAGTTTTTTCGTCAATAGTAGTAGCGTCTTCTTTATTAATGTTAACTTTTTGAATTTCTTCTTCATAACAAACTTCGGATAATTTTGACTTTTTAGGAATATAAAACGACGTTCTTGTTCCAATTACTAAACTAGGAGTATAGGCTTTAGGATCGTGATCTTCTAATACTCCTCCCGCTTTAGAAATTAAATCTGATAAAGTGGCTTGAGGAGACATAGTATATTTACCAGGATGGAGAATTTGACCATCAATAGAAACATTTACTGCATCATCACCAGTATATTCTAATTCTTGATTTTGATTGTTTGGATTATTAGCGCTATTTGGATCAATAGTCGATAAAATAAAAACTCCTACTATAGTTACAACTAAACTGCATAAAATAATTTTAAACATAAAAAATCTCCTTTCATTTGAATATAGGAATTTCCTCTATCAAAATTAGAAAGGAGACAAATTAACTATTTAATTGAGATGATTTTAATTGAATATGGAATCTTAGTTTCAACGAGAACTACATCTCCAATTCCATGTCCTTTCATCGCTTTACCAAGTGGAGACTGTTCAGAAATAATTCCATTATCTGGATCAGTATTAATTGAATCACCAATCTTATAGGTTCTTTCTTGATTGACATTTTTACCTGACATTACTTTAATGGTAACAACAGTATTAATTGAAACCTTGCTAGTATCAGTTGGAACATCTTCAACAATAACAGCTGAATTAATCTGAGCGGTCAATCTAGCAATCAAAGCATCGTTATTCTTCTTTTTATCCATAGCGGCAGAATAGTCAGCGTTTTCAGAAAGATCTCCCTGTTTTCTAGCTTCTTCTATTTCAATAATTAATGCGGCATCGTCTTTTCTAGCTTGTGATAATCTTTGCTTTAATATTTCAAAGCTTTCTTTTGTCATTTCCATATTAAAATTCCTCTTTTCAACTTATAAAATTATAACAAATATAAAATTAAATACAAGTATTTATTAATTTGGCTTTTATAGGTGATTTTAAAAAGTTTTAAGTAGAAACAATTAACATTAAAATTAGATTCTATCTTTATTGTTAGTTCCAAAATTTATATACTAATTAACAAGTAAACATCAAGGAGAAACTATGCAAGAAGAATTTAACTATCTATATCAACAACTATCTAAAATCGATAGATTATCGCACATGTCAAAAATAATAAGTTACGATTTAGAAACTATATGTCCAAATAACGGAAAGGAAGATGAAGGTAATCTTCTTGTAGATCTTTCCAATCAAATTTTTAAACTTCAAAACGATGAGAAATTTATAGATGCTTTTGAAAAACTATATCTAGAAAAAGAAAAGTTCGATATTAAAAAACGAGCTTTATTGACTATCTTACATAAAAAATATCAAAAGATTAAAAATATCGATGAAAAATTTAACGAATATACCAACCAAACTTTTATAAATTCACAAATAAATTATGAAAGAAGTAAAAAACAAAATAACTATGAAATTTTTAAACCATATTTAGACAAAGTTATTCAAATAAATAAAAAGATCTGCCAACTTAGACAAACTAAATTAACTAATTATGAGGAGTTGTTATCAGATTATGAAGATGGCATGAAAGAAGAAGATTTAGATAAATTCTTCTTGGAATGCAAAAATAGAATAATACCACTATTACATAAAATTCAAAATTCAAAAAAGAAAATTAACAGCGACTTTTTAAATAGAAAAGTACCTATTTATCAACAAGAAGCTTTTTCAAAATATTTATTAAATATCATAGGTTTTGACTTAGATTCAGGAGCAATATCTACATCTGTTCATCCTTTTACTAGCGGAATTTATACTCACGATGCTAGAATCACCACTTCTTATGATGAAAACAACTTTATTTCCAATTTATATACTATCGTTCATGAAGGTGGACACGCTATTTTTGAACAAAATCAAGATGAAGAAGACTTTAAAAACTTCATCTCTGGCAACATGTCATTTGGCATGCATGAATCTGTTTCAAGATTTTACGAAAATAGAATCGCAAGAAGCTATGAATTCATTAAATATATAGTTAAACCTGCCTTAGATAAATTCTTTCCTAATACTTTCGATGATATTTCTAGTAACGATCTCTACCTTGCTATCAACAAAGTTTCGCCAAGTCTGATTAGAACAGAGGCTGATGAACTAACTTATACTTTGCATATTATCATTAGATACGAAATTGAAAAAGATTTAGTAAATAAAAATATCGATATAAATAAACTACCTGAAATATGGAATCAAAAATATAAAGAATATCTCAATGTTACTCCATCTAATTATTCTGAAGGAATTTTACAAGATATTCACTGGTCGACTGGTTTTGGATATTTTCCGACTTACGCTTTAGGAAACGCTTTTAATGCTATGTATTTTAACAAAATGAAAACTGAATTGGATATTTCTAGCATTATCCAATCTAAAGACCTTTCACCAATTAAACAATGGATGAAAGAAAACGTGTTTAAAACCGCTAATATCTACAATTCAAAACAGTGGATAAAACAAATAACTTCAAAAGAGTTTACTAGTGATGATTTTTTAAATTATCTTGAAGAAAAATATTCAAAAATATACGATTTATAGGACAAAATCATCTATTTTTAACTTAGAGCGAATTATTTTCATCAAATAATAAAACCTTGATATAACGCTATTTTTAGGCATTTTTAATATTTTAGAAATATCTTCAAAAGAATAAGAATCTATATAAAGACTAATTATCAGTCCATCTTGTTTTGAATATGATTCTGCAATTTGAATAGCCTGTTCTTTTAAGTCTTTTAAATATTCTCTTTTCTTGATAGCGTTCATATCCAAATTAGTTCCACTATCATTTACTATTACATAATTACCCACATCATCAAAACCTTCACTAATAGATATGCAATTTATATCTCTACTGCGTAAATTATATTGCTTTTTAATAAATTTAGATTTTTGATTCATAATACAAAAGCGCCAGTATTTTATAAATTCACCTCTATTTAAAGAAAATGATTTTATAGCGTTAGTTGTGGCTAAATATATAAAATACTCATATTCATCAATATCTGCACATATATATGAATACTTTTTCTTATATATCCTAGCGACCTTTTTAATTTCAGGCATTAAGCTATTAAATATCAAATCCAAAGATTCATTAGAACCATTTTGATATTTAATTATTTCTTCTTCTAAATTGATTTTTGCTTTTGATTGTTTTTTATTTTCATTCATACTTCACCCTTTTTTAAGTATCTAATGAAAATAAATTACTACTTTGATTGGCTATTACTAATCTGAGCTAAAAATATCGCACACGAAATAGATGCGTTTAAAGAAGTTATAGGACCAGAAATAGGAATCTTACAAACAAAATCCGAATGTTGTAATACAAGTTTAGATATTCCTCTTCCTTCTGAACCAACTATTAAACATATTTTTCCTTTATAATCAACATCAGTATAAATTTTATCGCCATAACCATCGCTACTAACTATCCAATAATTATTCTTTTTTAATTCATCAATAGTGCGATTTAAATTAGTAACTTTAATAATATCGATAAATTCCTCAGCTCCAGTCGCTACTTTAGAAACAGTAGGAGTTACTTGCACCTGTCTATTCTTTCCAATAATAATTCCATCGACATTAAAACAAGATGCCGTTCTAATTATTGAACCAAAATTAACAGGATCTTCAATTCCATCTAACATAACTATAATAGAATTCGTTTTATCTTTGACTTTGTTTAACAAATAAGGTAATTCTTTGTAACTAAAACTATTTACAAAGCAAGCAATGCCTTGATGATTAGAATTGTTAGTTAAACGATTGAGTTCTTCATTAGTAGTAATTTTATAATAGATACCCTTTTTAGAACATAGAGTTATAAATTTGGAATCTGAAACTGATTTAGAAATTAGTACTTTCTCAATCTTTCTAGTACCATTTATACAATTAAGAACGGAATTTCTACCATATATCAAATCCGACACGTTTTAACTCCTTTCATATAATAAGACACTTATTAATATCATACAACTATCTATAATGCCATTTTTTGTTCAATACATTTGTATTTTTGATAAATTCATTACCATTTAATTGAAGTATATAGTTTATTTAGAGAAAAATTTAGATGGTTTAACTTCAATCTTTTTAATATTAATTTGACTAGATAAAGCCTTAGCAAACGAAGAAACCACACTTTTAGGTGACTTAGCAAACATAATTGTAACTTTCAAATATTGTTCATTTTTATACTCGACAATTTTTGATAAAATATTGGTAACTTTTAGGCCATAAGTAGATGCAACTTTTATAATGGTATCTCCTAATGAAAGATTAGGATCTATATATAAAACCACATATGGATCAGCTTTAGTTGTTTTATTTTCAAAAATTACTAATATACTTAATACTAACAAAGCGATGATAGTAACAACTATTGCTTCTAAAATTAAACCATATCCACAACATAATCCAGTAACACCAACTAGTAATGTAGTTGTAGAAGTCGTCATCCCTTTAATATCTTTACCTAACTGAACTATAGAAAAAGCTGCCAAAATTCCAAAAGCGATAATCGAAGCAGCAAAAATAACTAACGAATCACTTGTATCTTTAAAATAAAAACCAGTAACACCAACTAAACATCCAATTAAAGAAACAATAATATGTGTTCTTAATCCAGCTTGAAAACCATTTAATTCTCTTTCTAATCCAATAATAAATCCTAAAACAGCCGCTATTAAAATAACAACTATAGCATAGACAGAAAAACTAACATTACTAGATAAATCAACAATAGCCTGATTCATATTAAATAAGTCCTTTTTCAATTAATTTAATTCTATAAATATCAGAATTAGCGTAGTCTTTTTGTAATCTAAATTGCTGATATTGTTCGTAATTATAAATATCTTCTTGGTTAATATTTGGAACTTCAAATTTTAAGCCTAAGACATCCATCATTTTCATATATGTATTATAAGTTGATGATATTTCGGTTAAATTAATTTGATTAGTTCTTAATAACTGATTAGCTTTTTTAGCTAATCTATCGACAACCATCAATGCGTTAGCGACATTTAAATCATCGGCTAAATAATTTAAAAACTCTTCATAGCTATCATTATCAAAATCACCGCTAAATTCCATTTTATTTAATTTAATTTTGCCGTTTATTTTGTTAACTATAGCTTGATATTTTTCAACTTCTTGCTTAGAAGTCTCTATTGCCTCTAAAGTATAGTTAATTGGTGAACGATAATAACTGGTAAAAAAGAAATGCCTAATTACGTTACCACCATATTTTTCAATAGCGTCTTTAGCTAAAACAACATTACCTAAAGATTTGGACATCTTTTGATTATCAAAATTAATAAATCCAACATGCATCCATAAATTAGCTAATTTAGAATTAGAATAACCATATTCTTGAGCACATTCATTTTCATGATGTGGGAATTTTAAATCAAAACCACCGCCGTGAATATCTATCGTCGGCATTTTAAAATAAGAATTAATCATAACAACACATTCAGTATGCCAACCTGGTCGACCTTTACCTAAGATCGTATCAAATTTAACACCTTTATCATCAGTAAGCTTCCACAAGGCAAAATCATATGGATTTTTCTTAGCATCACTTACTTGAATTCTATTTCCCGCTTGCAAATCATCGATTTTCATTTTTGAAAGTTCACCGTAATGTGGATCTTTACTAACATCAAAATAAATATCTCCATTATCTGCTTTATAAGCGAAACCTTTGTCTAATAAGGTTTTAATAAAATCGACTATTTCAGGAATATAATTAGAAACTCTCGGGTGATATTTTAAAGGTAAAATATTTAATTTATCGAGCAATTCTTCATATTTTTCAATATAAAAATCACTGACTTGCTTTTCACTTTTATTTTCTTCAAGAGCTTTTTTAATTATTTTATCATCGATATCTGTATAGTTAGATATCATATTAACTTTATAATTACAGGCTTGTAAAACTCTATTTAATAAATCAAAAGTAACAACAGGACGCATATTGCCAATATGAACGTAATTATATACTGTTGGTCCACAATAATATATGCTTACCTCTCCTAATTTAATCGGATTTAATTCTACTACTTTACCTTGATAAGTATCGTACAATTTAACTTTTTTTAATTCCATAATTTGCTTCTTTCTACAAATTTATTCAAAGTGATCTTTTAAAGATTGCACCTTATATAAATTATAATATATTCCTTTTTTTCTAATCAAACTAGCATGACTTCCTTGTTCAGCTATTATTCCTTTATCTATAACATATATTCTACTCGCTTTTTTAATTGTCGATAACCTATGTGCAATCATAACCATAGTACCGATAGATTTAATCTTTTCGAGAGAATTTTGAATTATCGATTCAGTATAAGTATCAATATTACTAGTTGCTTCGTCTAAAATAATCATCTTAGGGCGAGAATAAACTACTCTAGCAAAAGAAATTAATTGCCTTTGGCCTGATGAGAAATTATTCCCGCTTTCTTTTACTTCTTGATAATATTTGTTGGGAAGTTTTTCAATAAACTCATCTGCGCCAACAAATTGACAAGCCTGTTTAACTTTCTCAATGTTTGGCTTATCTTCCAAAGAAATATTATCGATAATATTTCCAGAAAAAATAAAAACATCTTGTAACATTTCACCAATTAACTTCCTTAGTGATTCTAGCTTTATCTTTTTAATTGGAATATCATCAATTAAAATCTCACCTTTTTGAATATCGTAATTTCTTACTATCAAATTGATAATAGTAGATTTTCCAGCGCCAGTTTCGCCGACAAAAGCCACAGTTTCCCCAGGATTAATTACAAATGAAATATCTTTTAATATCCAATCTTGCTTATCGTTATATTTAAAATAAACGTGTCTAAATTCAACTTTTCCTTTTAAATTATTTAAACTAACTGCATCTTCTTCATTTTGAATTTCTGAAACAATATCCATTACTAATAAAACTCTTTCAGCACCTGTTAAAGCTTGTTGAATAGTGTTAAATTGATTGGCAATATTTTGAATCGGATTAAATAAATAACCGATAAACTGATAAAAACCAAACAACGCAGAAATTCCAGTTAATCCCATCGTATATACCATTAAATCGTTTTGCATCAAATAAAAGCCTAAAACAAAACTAGATAAAATAGTAATAATATAGACAAAATAAATCATAGGTCTAAATAGACAAAAGACTCTTAAACTCGATAAATCCCTTTCTTTCAAAGTCTTAGATATCTTGCTAAATTCTTCATATTTTCTTTCTTCTTGATTAAAGATTTGAATAGTATCCATCAAAGAGAGGTTTTCAGAAAGAAATGAATTCATCTGTGAAATAGATATTCTATATAGACGGTTGCGTTTTTTAGAAATAGAAGAAAACACGACAGAAAGAACAAAAATTACAATCATAAACGCTGTTACTAATAAAGCTAAATGCCATTCTAAAATAAATATGGAAACAAAATAGAAAACTATATATAAACAATTCACTATCATTGAAGATAAAACATCAGAAAAGAAAGTCATAATTGTATTGACATCGTTAGTGGCTCTTGTAACCCATTTACCAACTGGTTTAGATTGCAATTGATTGATTGATAAATACAAAATATGTTTATAAACATCGTTTCTTAAATCATAAATAATATCATTTGCGAACATTTGAATTATAAAACTAGAAAAAAATGAACATACAACTTGTAATATTAAAGAAATAGCATATCCAACTCCTAATAGATAAGTTTTAGCAATATCAATTGTCTCTTGTTGTAACTCGTTAACTATTTCAATGTTGATAAAAACTTCCAAACACGAACAAATAGCCATAACAAAACATAAAAATAAGGCAAAACAAAACTTCTTTACATGGCCTTTTAAATATTTCATTATTCTTTTAATAATAACTAAGTTAGCTAAGCTAGCTTTATCAGATTGCTGGTCTAAATACATTTCATCCATCTATTCACCTCCACTAGCTAACTGCTGAAGCTTAACTAATTCAGCATATTCTCGACAATTATTAATTAGATCTTCATGTTTTCCAAAGCCGATTATTCTCCCTTTATCCATTACGATAATAGCATCGAGATTTTCTACAACTGAAACTCTTGAAGATACTATAAAAGTGGTTTTATTTTCTCTAATTTTTGAAATGTTTCCCAATATATCTTTTTCAGTATCTGAATCGACAGCGGAAACTGAATCATCCAAAATTAGGATGCTAGGATCTTTAATTACAGCACGCGAAATTGCAATACGTTGTTTTTGACCGCCAGATAAAGAAGCGCCTTTTTCACCAATAAGAGTTTTATAGCCATCTTTAAACGCTTTAATAGAACCATCGATACAAGCAAACTTAGCCGCTTGTATAATTTTTTCGTCATCGACATCATCGTTATAAAACGCGATGTTATTTCTAATTAAATCGGAAAAAAGATAGGCGTTTTGTGCGACATAACCTATATTATCTCTAATATTTTTGCTAGAAAGGTCATTAATATCAATCTTATCAAAAAACAATTTGCCATCATCGATATTATAAATTTTTAAAAGAACTTTAACTAAAGTTGATTTACCCGAACCAGTTCTTCCAACAATGCCGATTTTTTCCCCAGCTGAAATATGGATATTTATATCTTTTAAAACTAAATCAGTAGAATCAGGATAATGAAAATTGAAATTTTTAAAATCAACTTCACCTTTAAAACTTATTTCCTTAGCTTGTTTATTATCTTTTAATTCGGAAGTTGTGTCTAAATATTCAGTAATGATTTTTAAAGAGGCTTTTCCTCTAGAACGAATCATAATAACTTGAGCAATAGCCATAAATGGCCAAATAGCGGCAGATAAATAACCGATAAACTTAATTAAATCTCCAACTTTATATTCGCTATTTAAATTGACAGAAGTAACACCGATAAAAATAATAATGACAAATATAGAATTAATTAAAAATTCAATAAGAGCATTTAAAACAACCGAATATTTTAAATAAGCTATATTAGCTTGTTTATTATCCTTGTTTTTCTTAGCAAAATCCATCATAAATTTAGCTTCTTTAACAAAGGCTTTAACTATACTAATTCCACCAAACGATTCCTGAGTATAATCAGATAATCTTTCAAAAGCGTTAAGTTGACCTTCGTATCTTAATGTCATACCCTTATCTAAAACAAAGCAAATAACCATCAATATAATTAAAGGCACTAAACTAATTAAAGCTAAAAGCCAATTGTTCAAAAACATCGAAACCACAACTAATGGAGCCATAATAAATCCGTCAATTGTCATAATAATTCCATCGATAAAACAGTTTCTAATAGCGAATAAATCGTTGTTATATAAAGACATTAATGCACCAATTTTTCTATTTTTATAATAGGAAACTGATAGATTAAGCCCATGTGAAAACATATTTTGGCGCAAATCAAAATCTACACTAGCCCCTAATTTAAACAAAGCATAACGCCACCCCATTCTGCCAATTAACATACCAAAGGCTATTAAAAGCAAACCAGTTAATAAAAAAGCAAAAGAATTTGAAGAAGTTATTGGAGCAGAATAAAAAATATCAAAAGCAATATTAATATCTTTATGTTCAGCAAAAAAGTTAACGACATTTCCAATCAAATTAGGCATTAAAATTTGAATGACATCTACCAAAATTAAACAAGCTAAACCGATAAATATTAAATAAGCATATTTTTTATAAAATACATTGACATATTTTCCAAAAATCATCTTTAGCTTTTCCTATATTAATTATTCTTTAATTACTTGAGCATCTAAATCATAAATGCCAGCGTTAATAATTTTAGCTTTAACTATTTGACCTATTTCAAGAGGCTCATCAGAATATAAGTATAACTTTCCATCAATATCATCAGGAGCATAAATATAACATATTCCTTCATAACAAAACTGCTTTTCATTATAGGAAGTAACTAAAACATCTATAACTTGATTGATTCTATCTTGATTTAATTTAAAAGAGATTCCAGCTTGAAGTTTCATAATCTTGTTATATCTAGCTTTTTTTATTCTAGCTGGGACTTGATTATCCATATAATAGCCTTTTGTTCCTTCTTCCTTTGAATAAGTAAACACACCTAAATGATCAAACTTATGTCTAGAGATAAATTCAGATAAATCCTGAATATCTTCTTCAGTTTCATTAGGAAAACCAACTATCAATGTCGTTCTAATAATAGAATTTGGAACCTCTCTTAATTTATAAAAAAGGTCGTTTAACAATTTGGAATCTCCTTTTCTATTCATAAGTTTTAATATCTTATCTGAAGAATGTTGAATAGGAACATCAAAATAAGGGGTTAAGCGCGGATTATCTTTATATAACTGGATAAATTCATCTGTAATTTCATCTGGATAAAGATATAAAAGGCGGATAAATTTAAATTCTGGATATTTTAAAGCTTCTTTTAAAACGTCGCAGATAGTAATTTTTCTATCCTTAAAATCTTTGCCATATGCAGAAGTATCTTGCGAAATAATTATTAATTCCTTGACGTTTTGACTAGCAAATTTAGCGATTTCAGCTTTGACAAATTCAAAAGGAAAAGAGTGAAAGCTTCCCCTAATTAAAGGTATAGCGCAAAAAGCACAAGCGTTTGTACACCCATCAGAAATTTGTAGATACGCTTGATAAGAAGGGGTAGAAATTATTCTTTCAGATTTAGAAAGTCCCCCTTCAAATATATAACCCTTCTTTTTAAAAACCTCATTTAGTTTTTCTCCAAATTTAGGATAATCTTTAATCCTAACAAAAAGATCGACTTCTGGAATTTCTTTTACTAAATCAGAGTAATATCTTTCAACTAAACAGCCAATAACAATGGTAATTTTCTTATATTTTAAAGTATCGAATATAGTATCTAAAGCTTCTTGTTTAGCATCTTGAATAAACCCACATGTATTAATTACAATAACATCAGCTAAATTAGGATCATTTACAATAACAAAACCATTTCTTACAAAATAGGAAAGAACCTCTTCAGAATCAATTTTGTTTTTAGCGCATCCTAATGAAATTAAACCTACTTTCATCTTCCCTCCTAATATTCAATTTTAGAACCATCTTGATTATAAGTATCTATAATAGTTCCTCCACCTAAGCATCTTCCATCTTCGTTATATAAAACACAGACTTGGCCTTTAGCGATATATTTATACTTGTCATAAATAATATAGACTTCATCTGGATTAACATATTCTACTTCAACTGGCATATCCAAGCCTCTATATCTAAATTTTGCTAAGCATTTAAACTTCTGATTTGGCAATTTATTTAACAACCAATTAAATCTATTTAAACGGCATTTATATGAATACATATATTTATTATCTTCTTGAGCGACATATAAAATGTTTCTAGAAACATCTTTACCAACAACAAAGAAAGGTTCGTTTTTATATCCAATTATTCCACCGATATTTAATCCGCGATGTTGACCGACAGTATAATACAACACCCCAGTGTGACTTCCAATCACTCTATTTGAAACAATATCGACAATATCGCCTTTTTTAGCAGGTAAATAATTTGCTAAAAACTCTTTGAATCTTCTTTCTCCAATAAAACAAACTCCTGTTGAATCTTTCTTATTGGCGATAGATAGGCCTAGTTCACTAGCGAGTTTTCTCACTTCTATTTTAGTAATATCTCCTAATGGAAAATAAGTATCATTAAGTTGTTCATAGGTAATTTCAGAAAGAAAATACGATTGATCTTTATTTAAGTCTTTCGCTTTATATAACATAGCTTCACCATCGTTAGACACTATTTTTTTAGCGTAATGTCCCATAGCGATATGATTAAAACCGTGTTCATGAGCGTATTTTCTAAAAGAATCAAATTTTATATATCTATTGCAAAATACATCTGGATTAGGTGTTCTTCCTTGTTTGTATTCATCTAAAAAATACATAAACACCTTTTCCCAATAATCTTCGATAAAATCAACTCTCAATAGATTTATACCTAATTGACTAGCAGCTAATTTAGCATCGTCATAATCTAATTCTTGAGAACATTTAGAACCTGTTAAGCTTGGATTACCATAAATATCATTATTAGTGATTGAATCCCAATTGCGCATAAAACATCCAGTTACATCATAACCGTCCTTTTTTAAAAGATAAGCTGATATAGCAGAATCGACTCCACCAGAAAAGCCAAGGAGAATCTTATCTTTCATAACCTAACTCCTTTGAATCTAATTCGATAGAAAATGGCCCATCGTTAATAAGTTCAACTTTCATATCAGCATGAAAGATACCGAATTGAACTTTTTCATATTTTTCAGATAATTTTTCTTTAAAGTAATTAAAAAATTCCTCCGCTTGTTCTTTATTTAAGCAGTTGATAAAAGAAGGGCGGTTTCCTTGAACTAAACTAGCATATAAACTAAATTGGCTAACAGCTAAAATTTCGCCATTGACGCTAGCGATATTTAAATTGGTTAAGCCATTTTCATCTTCAAAAATTCTAATTTTTAAAAGTTTATCTATCATTTTATCGATAATTTGTTTAGTATCTGATATAGTAAAACTAACTAAAACTAGCTCCCCTTTAGAAATTGAAGCTACCAAATTAGAAGATACTTTTACATTGCTAGAAAGCACTCTTTGAACAAATAATTTCATACTAATTTATCTTATCACTATAGTGGTAAATTTCAAAATATTAAAGCCTAATTTAACCTATTTAATAAACTAAATTAACTTCGTTTGACTAGTTTGATACAACTATTTAATTTTATAAATTAATGCTATACTTTTTATATGATTAAACCGTTAGCTTTTAGAATGAGACCATCTAAATTAGACCAAGTTATAGGTCAAGATCACCTTGTAGGTAATAATGGCTTTTTTACTAACTTAATTAAAGCAAACACTGTAATTTCTTGTATTTTATATGGTCCACCTGGAACTGGAAAAACCACCATCGCTCAAGCTTTTTGCAATTCTATAAACGTAAATTACACTTTATTAAATGCCACTACTTGCTCTAAAGCTGATTTATTAAAAGCTTTTTACGATGCTGAAACTAAAAAAGATTATATTTTAATCCTCGATGAAATTCACCGCTTAAATAAAGATAAACAAGATTTACTTTTACCTAGATTAGAAGATGGTTCTATCTATTTAATAGGTTGTACTACTGCTAATCCTCTTCTTGCTATTAATCCTGCTATTAGATCAAGATGTCACCTTTTAGAAGTAAAGCCATTAAAAGTAGATGAAATAATCTTAGGCTTAAATAGAGCTATTAAAGATGAAAACGGACTAAATAACTCGAGAAAATTTGATCGAGATGGTTTAGAAGTTATCGCTAAGCTCTCTGGAGGAGATTTGCGTTACGCTTATAATATTTTAGAAGCTAGTTCTCTTACTTTTTCTAGTGAAAATACTATTACTAAAGAAGATATTCTCAAATTAAAAGCTGCTCCTAATTACTTTTCTGACAAAGATGAAAACGAACATTACGATACAGTTTCAGCTTTTCAAAAATCTATTAGAGGTTCTCAAGTTGATGCCGCTATTTATTATTTAGGAAAACTATGTGCCTCAGGAGATTTAGAAGGCTTAATTAGAAGATTATTAGTAACTGCTTATGAAGATGTTGGCTTAGGTAATCCTCAAGCGGTCGATAGATGTTATAACGCTTGTCAAGTCGCAAGAGAAGTAGGTTTACCTGAAGCTGAAATTCCATTAGCATTTAGCGTAGTCGATTTAGCTTTATCACCTAAATCAAAATCAGCCTGCCTAGCTATTCATTCCGCTATGGATTTAATTGAAAAATACCCAAGTCAAGTTAGAGATTATTTAAAATTAAGCCCTGTTAATATATCTAAACAAGCAAAATATCCTTATGATAGACCAGATCTATGGGAACATATTCAATATATGCCAGAAGGATTTGAGACATATAAATTTTATATTCCTAAATTAACAGGAAATTATGAAAAATCTTTAAATATCAACTATACTAGATTAGAAAATATAAAAAGATCAACTGATATCGCCACTTTAAAGAAAACAAGTTAATCTTTACTAGCTAAAACTTTAATGCTATTATATCTAGCGTATCATAGACAGTTCGAAACCATCCTGTCTTTAAACAAAACTAGGACGAAAGAAGTCTTTTTAGTGGTTTGACTTCTTTTTACTTAGTTTTTATGTAAAAAGGAGTTAATTATTATGAAAGCTATCGTCTTATTTTCTGGAGGTGTTGATTCTACTACTTGCTTAGCTTTAGCAGTTGATAGATTTACTAATAAAGAAGTTTTAGCTTTATCTTTATATTACGGCCAAAAACACGACAAAGAATTACAAGCTAGTAAAGCTATAGCTAATTATTATAATATCGAACATAAAATCCTAGATTTGAAGGAAATTTTTGAGGGTTCTTCATGTTCTTTATTAAAAGATTCTAATTTAGAAATTCCCATTGGTTCATATAAGCAGCAACTAGAAAAAACAACTTCCCCTCTTTCTACTTATGTCCCTTATAGAAATGGTTTATTTTTATCAGTAGCCACTTCAATCGCTCTTTCATATAACGCTAGTTATATCTACTATGGAGCTCATCAAGATGAAACATCTTCCGCCTATCCAGATACCTCTAAAGAATTCAATCAAGCAATAAGTAAAGCTATCTATCTAGGTAGTGGTAAACAAGTTGAAGTTATCGCTCCATTTGTTTCACAAACTAAAGATCAAATAGTAAAAAAAGGCCTTGAATTAAAAGTACCTTACCAATTAACTTGGTCGTGTTATCAAGGAAAAAATAAAGCGTGTGGAAAATGCGCCACCTGCATAGATAGACAAAAAGCCTTCTTAAAAAACGGAATAAAAGACCCTATAGAATACGAGGTAAGAATCGATGAAGGAAAATAAACTTTTGCATAAATTAAAACAAGTTAAATTAGAGACATATTTCATAATTTTACTAGTAATTTACGCTAGTGGAACTATCTTAATGAACATTTGGGCTGGGAAAACTTTTGGAGTTGGTAATATTATTCCAAGCGAATGGAATTGGACAACTAAAACAATGTTTCCAATTACAACTGGCGGAACAATAATTTCTTGGTTAGTCTTCGCTTGTATGGATTTAATTACCGAAATCTGGGGTAAAAAAACATCTATTAAAGTTTTTGTCAGTTTAGGAATATGCAATGTCATTTTTTCTTTAATAGGTTGGTTAGTAGCTTTTATTCCACCTAATCAAACTATTTTCGATGGAAATATCGATCTAGTTGGCGCTATTAACTTAGTTATTGGCTATGGTGGTGGGCTAACTGTAAGGATGGCTGTAGGTTCAATTATCGCTTTTTTACTAGGTTCATATATCAATACCAAAATCATGGATATAATGAAATCTAAAGCTAAAAATCAAACTAGCAAAGTTTCTTTTACCATTAGATGTATAGTTTCTACAATTATAGGTCAACTTATAGATAATGGAATATTTATGTTAATAACTTTTGCTCCTATAAATTTAACATTAGGTGAAAAACCATTTGGAGAACTTTTTACCTGTATAGGTATGACAACATTATTAGAATGTGGAATAGAAGCTCTTTTTGATATTGTATTTGTCTCGCATTTTGCCATCTTTTTAAAACAAATTCAAAATAAAGATGAGATAGAAAAAATCAATTTACGCTATAATAAATTTTAGAAAGGATAACAATATGGATAGAAGTAAAGAAGGATTAACTCAATTAGGAAACCAAAAAACTAAATACAAGATGGATTATGCTCCAGAAGTATTAGAAACATTTCATAATAAACATGTTGAAAACGACTATTTTGTCAAATTTAACATTCCTGAATTTACCTCGTTATGCCCTATTACTAGTCAACCTGATTTCGCAACCATTTATATTTCTTATATTCCCGATAAATTAATGGTCGAATCAAAATCTTTAAAACTATATATGTTTTCATTTAGAAATCACGGTGATTTCCATGAAGATGTCGTCAATATCATCATGAAAGATCTAATTAAATTATTAGATCCTAGATATATTGAGGTTTGGGGAAAATTTACTCCTAGAGGTGGAATTTCTATCGATCCATATTGTAACTATGGTAAAAAAGGTACTAAGTTTGAAAAAATGGCTGAACAAAGATTGTTGTGGCATGATTTAAATCCAGAGAAAGTAGATAATAGATAATGGAAAATAAAACTGAACAAGAAATTAAAGATATTGGAAATATCTATAAAAAAGAAACTAAAAAAAGAGTTATTAAATCGTTAGGTTCCAATTTGATAACAATAATTATAGAAATTGTTTTTATAATTCTACTTAAAATGGAAATCTTAAAATTAAATAACGATGAAGATAATTTTTATTCAAATCTAATTTTTTATATTTTAATAATCGTTATAGCTATTCAAGTCATTATGTCTATATATATCTTTTTTAAATTTCAATTCCCTCTTATTAAAAAAGATGACTATCAAATAGGCTTATATAAATTAAATTTAGAAAAACAAAATAAAGAAAGAATATCTAGTAATAAAGACTAATTTATCGGTTCTATTTAGATAACATTTTAAATTATATCGATTTGTGTTGGCGACACAAAAATGTTAATTAAATTTGACAACGTTTTTTGTCATGTTATAAAATATATCAATAAAAGACATAAATTTGGCCATATATTATCTTTTGTTATATCTAAATAGAAAGGAGCCTAGTATGAAAAAGGCTAGATACTATTTAGTTATAGGATTAGCTTTTATTCTACCTAACGTAAATAATACTAATTCCATAACTAATATAGACAAACTAATTTATTTTGCTAAAAATGAAGAAACTAAAAACGAGACTGAAGATTCTTCAAATATTACTATTCCAACTGGTGATGGATTAACTATTACTCCAATTGATCCACATAAACCTCCTGAAGATGGTCCTCAATTAGTTATAATGCCTAATATTTCTTATTATACAAACGAAACTTTCAATCATTACTTTTTCTATAATCAAGGAAAAAACATAATTGAAAACTCAATTGGTAATTGTGGTTATACTGCAATTTCGATGTTGTTAAATTATTATGATGCATATTGGAATGATGATATTATTCCTAACCAATATAACGCTACAACTACTATTTCTACATCTAATGATTGTTTAACTTCTTATAACTCTCCTGGTGTGAATAACAATGCTATCTTTATTAGAAATAACAATTATACTTTAGATACCGATATTAGGAATTTTATGAATGATCAAATTTCTAAAAAAGGCACATCTCTATTTGGGTTACTTTTAGATTATGCAGTTAATGGACATAATCACTATAAAGAATATGATGAACAAACAGGTAAAAAAATTGAACTTGACAATATTGGTATAAATTACAAAATTGTTTGCGATATTCTTAATGATTATCTAAACAATAATTCTGTTCTAAAATCTAACGCCAAATTAATTACAAGAGGCATTAATGCTGAAAATGCTAGTAGTCAAGAAAAAACAGCAATGCGAAATGAAATTATTGAAATTTTAAAGCAAAATGAGCCTGTTATTATTGGAGGAACACTAGATGAAGGCGGTCATGTTTGCATAGCTTATGAATATGATGAAGCGAATGATATTATCTATGGTAATTTAGGTTGGAGCAAAAGTTCAGTAAACTCACATAGAAATTTAGATGAATTTTTTACTGTCGGTATTGCTGATTATTATTACTATAAATTTGAATCTTCATTTACTCATAAACATTCATACAGCTATTATGATCTTTCAACTCAAGAATATCTTTGTTCTTGTATGCTAAGTTCTCACCAGCATAATTATGTATATAAATTAAATGACTTAGATACTCACTATAGAAAATGTATATGTTCTTCTATCGAAACTGCAAGTCATTTCTTTACTCACACGAAAAGAGTTGGAATTAAAGAATACGCAGTATGCGGAGGTTGCGGATATGCAAAAGATGCAAGTGAAACCCCTATTCCAATAACTCAATAAAGGAGATAGATAATTATGAAAAGAAAAATTTTATTATTACCGCTAATTCTCTTATCAAGCATCAATCTAACTGCCTGTTCAGATAAAGTAGAAACAGTTAAAATTACTGCTATATTTAGAAATACTAAAATGGATGAAAACAGAAATAATTACCTAGTAAATTCAGATTATTTCTTTTATATAACATTTGCATTCGAAAAAGGTTATGTTATTACAAAAAACACAATTTTAGAAATTCAAAATACTATGTTTAATTCAACTCCTAGTGATTTATATGTCTTAATTTCACCAGATCATTATGTTTCTGGATATTTTATGATTGGAGGACCATATTATATTGTAGATGAATCGAAATTAGATTCACTAGATAATATCCCATATTCAAATATAAAAGAAGTTAAAGAAGGCGATGTCATAAACAAAGATATCACTGCATATTATTCAATCACCGGAGGTGGAAAATGAAAAAGTTTATTAAATTTATTCCTATATTATTTCTAAGCTGTTTAAATCTTACTTCTTGTGACAATATTGTAGTAACTGCTAATCATGTTACAATAGATACCAAAACTAAAGAAAGAACTATAACATATTCATTTGAATTAAATATACCTAGAGTTAAAATATTAACTAGTGAAGATATCGTAAATTTAAGTAAAATTTTATTTAACAAAACCCCATTAAAACATCCAGATAATATAACTGAGTCAACAAATTATTACTATGTTAGTTCCGGTATATTTTACGATATAAATTTTACTAATGAAATTAAAATTAACGATACTATAGATAAAGATGTTCAACTATATTACCATATTGGATTAAATGTGTTTGATGATTAAATTTCAGACTTACCAAATTAAAAAGAGGGCTAACTAAATTCAAAATTTATTTAATTACCCTCTTTTAATTTTAATTATTTTTAGAAGTGTTTACAAAATGGTTGCTAAATAATCAGCTTAATATCTATCTTTTAAACGATATGTATAGTGAAATTTGAAGCATAATGCTTCCAATTCTTCTAATTTTTCTTCAATATTTTGACTATTTAAAGTAGAACGAAAAACTATCCAATTTAAATAATCTTGTAAATTTTCGCTTCTAAGTCCTATATGAACAGTTAAACATCTTTTAATTTCTGCACTGAAAGAATTGATTGGTTGTAAATGCTTTTTGGATTCTTTACTTGTTGATTTCCATACCTCGTCTTGTGATTCTAAATAACGAATTAATGCATCGTGAGAAAATATACCATCGTGAATAATATAAGATCCTTTTTCAATTGCTTTTCCATATGATTCAATACATTCCTTTGATGTAATATGTCCTTTTCCTACTATTTGAGCATATTTACGATTTTCTTTATCAATCGCACAAGCTATAACTATTTGGTTTCTACTTTGTCCTCTAAACAATTTGTTGTTTTTTGTCTCGATATACTTTTTATTAACAGGCACTAATAATTCATCAATATAAACACATCATCGTAACTTTTCTTTAGAAATTAATTGGCCAGCCAATTTGTAAATTTTCATTCTCCAAAAATAAGCTGTTCTAGAGGAAACATTCAACAAGTCTTGAATTACTTTAAGTCGAGAATCGTCTAATAATAGAAGAAATAAGTTGTGTATCGTTTTATTATTCAATTTTGAACTAGAAAATATAGTATTAGTACGTTCATTAAAAATAGAACCATATGTTTGACAACGATATTTTTGGATGCTTTTATAATATCCATTCTTTTTAATAGATATAGAGCCACAATACGGGCAACATTTTAAATTAGAAAGCAAAATAAAAAGTTCCTTTCTAAGTGTAGGAAGCCACTAGAGAAAGGAACAAATGCTAGTAAGTTCAAACCTAGTAGCTTCCTACATTCACTTACTAGCAATCTAATTGTACAATAATTCAGTTACTAATCAGCAACCATTTTGTAAATACTTCTAATTATTTTTTAATTTTAATTATTTTCAACAGCTAATTTAGCATCGGCTTCAATTTTAGCAAAAGTCTTTTTAGATATTATATACCAAGCTATTAAATGAGCGACACCTGTTAAAACCCACGAAATTGGATAAGTTAAGAATAACCACATTGGTGTATGGAACTGAGGTAATTGGAATAAAGTAAATATAAACAACAAACGAGAACCACAAATACCAATTAAAGAAATAAGCATAGGAATAAATGAATATTTCATACCTCTTTCAGCATAAGGTGGACAATCAGTTAACGCATATAAAACATAGCTACCACAGTTAATTAAAACTCTTATTGATCCTACTTCCATACTTTCTGGAGTATTAGCAAATAAAGATAGTAATGGATAACGTAGTAAACAAGATACAACAGATAAAATAGCAGAAATTCCAACCGCGTAAATTAAGCACCATCTAAACGAAGATTTAATATTTTTAATATTATGAGCACCATAATTAGCGGCAACGAAAGCAATACAAGCTTGTCCAAAAGCGTTTTGAGCAGTATTTAAATAAGATTCTATAGAAGCTCCTGCACCTGAACCGGTAGTAACATCAGTACCAAAACCATTAATTGAAGATTGAATAATCAAATTAGAAATAGAAAAGAAAGAGGATTGAATACTAGCAGGAACACCAACTTTAATAACTTCTACTAATTCAACTTTTCTAAAAATACAATTTTTCCAATGGAAATTAGCAAATAAATTACTTTTTATTAAAACTATACAACACAAAATAGCGGCGACACCTTGAGAAATAGTTGTCGCCCAAGCAACACCAGCAACATCCATGTTAAAAGCAATAACAAACAACAAATTTAAACCAACATTTAAAACACCAGCTGCTGTTAAAAAGTAAAATGGCCTTTTTGAATCTCCCATTCCTCTAAGCAAAGCTGAAGCAAAATCATATAAAACAATAAAAGGAACACCGGCAAAATAAATCTGTAAATATTGAACAGATAAATCGAAATATTGCGCATCAGCATTTAACAATTTTAATGCAGGCTTAGTAATTAATATGCTTAAAATCGCAATAAAAATAGAACTAACTAATCCAAAAATCATGCTAGTGCCAATGACTCTTTCGCCTTTTTCTTTATCTTTAGCACCGACCGCATTAGAAATGCATACGTTAGCGCCTACTGAAAAACCAACGACAAAATTCAACATGAAGTTTACAAAAGAGTTAGTACCTGAAATAGCAGGGACAGAAAATTCAGAACCAAAATAACGACAAACAATAATATCGGCCTGAGAGAATAAAAGCTGCAAAATACCAGATAAAGCAATTGGAATAGCAAACTTTACGATGTTTGTTTTAATATTACCATTAACTAAATCAATCGCTTTATTCATCTTTTAGCCCTCCTATTCTTAACAACACTAGATTATACTCTTTAAAAAACTCATTTTGTTGAAAAGTAAGCGCTTTTATTTTTTAATCAAGGATTTCACGTAAATTTTGTTTAGCTAGCAAACTAACTCTATAAGAATCACAAATTTTAGATATAGCTTTTCTTTTCAATTTTATAGAAATTTTATCGCTATTTAAAAAATCAAAAATTTCTTTTGGATGAAAAATATACAGTTCAGAAATTAACCAAGCTTGTGCCATAAAAACATAAAAATATTCACTATCTTTTATTCTAGATAAAATTGAATCCAATTTATCAACTTGTTTTTTATAATTAAAAAACATTAAATAAGCATATCTAATTAAAAATTCATCGTTTGATTTTAACAATCTATCAATATAAATTAATTCATCATCGTAAGTTAAAATTTCTAGATATTTATAACTAGTATCTACTATAGCCCAATTATCGATTAATCTACAATTATTAAATAAAAAATCTACCTGTTTTCTTAAAGATTTTAGCCTTATTAAATTAATTAAAATATAGATAAAATTATGTTCATATGACTTGTTAATTTCATAATTATCTAAATTTATATCAATGTATTTTTTAGCTAATTTTTTAATGGTTGGAGTTTTAATTCCATAAATTTTGAGTTTTGTATGTATAATTTTAGAACTAAAATTAGAGAGTCTAATATCTTTTAAACTCTCTAATTCTTTATCTAAATCAAAATAAGTTAATTTTTCCATTATCCTAGCTTTTTTAAGATCAATTCTTTAGCTATTGAAGGGTTGGCTTTTCCTTTACTAGCTTTCATAACTTGACCGACAATATAGCCTAAAGCGCGATCGTGACCAGCTTTATAATCAGAAATGGATTGTTGATTGTTAGCTAGAACTTCATCGACAATCTTTTCAATTTGAGATACATCACTAACCTGCTCAAGTCCAAGTTGTTTAACTATATCTAAAGGAGATTTGCCTTCTTTATACATAATTTCTAAAACTTGTTTAGCTTGTTTAGAGTTAATTTTTCCCTCACAAATCAAGTTGATAAAATCTTTTAAATCCACTCTAGAAAATTTCAAAGTACTAACAGATTGTTCACCTATTAACTGCTTATTTAAATAAGCTAAGATATCGACCATTAAATAGTTATATAAAACTTTGATATCTTTAACTCCTAGACTAGATACATCATCAAAATAGTCGACTAATTCTTTGCTAGCTAACAAGATATCAGCCTGTTTAGAATCCAAGCCTTTTTCTAAAAGTTCCTTTTTATATTGACTTGGCAATTTGTGCATTGAATTTATAGAATTATTGACAAATTCTTCTGAAAGTTGAATAGGAACAATGTTTGGCTCTCTAAAATATTTATAATCTATAGCATTTGTTTTAACTCTCATTAATGAAGTTTGCTTTTTAGATTCATCATATCTTCTTGTTTCTTGTCTAACTTGACCTCCAGAAAGTAAAATTTCTGATTGTCTTTTAATTTCATAATCCAAAGCTGATTTAACATTAGCGATAGAATTTAAATTCTTAATTTCACATTTAGTTCCAAATTGCTTAGAACCATATGGACGAAGAGAAATATTAACATCACAACGCAAGCTTCCTTCTTCCATTTTTCCATCAGAAACGCCTAGATAAGTAACTATTTCTCTAATAGCTTCAACATATTTCATAGCTTCTTCACCTGAAGAAATATCTGGATAAGTAACTACTTCAACTAATGGTGTTCCGGCTCTATTATAATCGATTAAAGACATATCAGCTAAATGGAGTTGTTTAGCAGTATCTTCTTCCATATGAGCTCTTTGAATTCTAATTCTTTTTATTTGATTATTAACTTCGATATCAATATAACCTTCTGAACCGATAGGATGTTCTTGCTGAGTAATTTGATATCCTTTAGGTAAATCAGGATAAAAATAATTTTTTCTATCAAACTGGACTAAAGTATCTATTTTCATATGTAAAGCTGTCGCTAATTTAATAGCATAACTAACCGCTTGCATATTAACTACAGGCATAGTGCCTGGACAGCCTAAATCATATTGAACTGTCTCAGAGTTAGGAGACTTACCAAATTGACAAGGAGCCGAAGAAAACATTTTAGATTTTGTCTTTAATTCGATATGTATTTCAATACCTATTGTTGGTTCAAAATTCATTTATATTCCCTCCTTGTGACTTTCGATAGTAGAATTAGCTAGTCCTACTATATCTTCAATATGTTGACCTAAATTAAAAATTAAACCTTCTTGGAAATGATTAGCAGTAATATTAACTCCATATGGAAGGTTAGAATCATAACCTAGCGGCAAAGTTAATGAAGGTAAACCAGCTAAATTAGCAATACCTAAATGGTTATCAACAAAATTAGGTTTACTTGACCATTTATCGCTAGCTTCTTCAATCTTACATGCGACATCTCTTCCACAAGGTAAAAGCAAATAATCAAATTTAGTAAAGAAATCTTTCATTTGATTAGCAATTAATCTTCTTGCTCTTTGAGCGTTTCTAAATAGTTCATCTTGATTTTCTGCAAGTAATGAAAATGAACCGATAATAAATCTTCTTTTAATTAAAGATGAAAAACCTCTAGTACGAGCAGAAATCATATATTCTTCCCATGTTTTAGCACTTCCATCAGGTTTTATTCCAAACTTAACTCCATCTAAATTAGCGTCATTAGAAGTAGCTTCTGAACAGGAAATTACCATATATGTTGGATATAAAGCATCTAATAAATCTTGAGGAAATTCATATGTATCAACTTGATAACCTTCTTGTTTCAATTTTTCAATCAATTTATTAAAAGATTCAACAATTTTATTATTAGTAATAGCTTTTATAATTGCGGGAATATATCCTATCCTTTTAGCTTTGATATCTTTTGTTAAATAAGATGTATAATCTTCAACTTCTTTTGTTGATGATGACATATCTTTACTATCATATCCAGATAACAAATTAGTTAAAGCGGCAATATCGTAAGTAGATCTAGCAAAATAACCAACTGCATCTAAAGAAGGAGCAAAAGGAAATAAACCAAATCTTGAAATTCTTCCCCAAGTCGGTTTCATTCCATAAACCCCACCATGAGAAGCTGGCTTTCTAACTGAATCACCTGTATCTGAACCTAAAGCAAAAGGAACATCGCCACTAGCGACACTAGCTAAAGAACCACATGAAGATCCTCCTGCAATTCTAGTATGGTCATATGGGTTAGTAGTTACTCCTTTATGAGAGGTTGTTCCAGTTCCACCCATAGCCAATTCATCTAAACTAGTTTTAGCAATTAAAATAGCGCCAGCATTATTTAATAAAGAAACTACTTGAGCATCAAAAGTAGGAATATAACCTTCTAAAACTTTACTTGAAGCGGTTGTTTCAATATCTTTAGTAGAAAAATTATCCTTACAAACATATGGAATACCTTTAAAAAGCTCATCTTGCTTAACTTCAGTAATTAAACTAGCTTGTTTTCTAGCTTGTTCAAAATTAGTAGCTTCATATGCGTTACATGGATTAGATTGAACTTTTTCAATGGCGAGTTCCACTAATTGACTAGCGCTAATTTTTTTATCAACTAACGCTTGGTGCATTTCTTTTATCGTCAAATTTAAATAATTCATATTATCCAACCACCTTTGGTAATTTAACTTGGTTACCTAATCTAGAAGGAACCATTTTTAATTCAGTTTCAACATCAATAGTTTCACTAGGGACATCTTCACGTAAATAAGAATGTATTTCATTGATAGGAAATGTCATAGGTTCTTGTTTTTCAATATCTTTAATTGAAGAAATAAAAGACATTTGTTTAACTATAGAATCAAATTCTTCTAAGGTATTTTCTAATTCTTCATCTGTAATTTTAAACATCATGTTATTAGCGCATTCTTCAATTACTTCCTTAGTAATTTTTATCATTAATTTTCCTCCTTATTAATTTCATTTAACTTTTCTATTAACTCCTCTTCTTCCATAATTGGAATTCCAAGTTGTTGAGCTTTATTAAACTTGCTTCCTGGTTCACTTCCTACAATAACTAAGGAAGTTTGCTTAGAGACACTTGAAGAAGATTTAGCACCTAAATTTTCTAAAATCTTAGTAATTTCATCTCGAGAATAAGAAGCTAAACTACCTGTTAAAACAAATCTTTTGCCTTTAAAGAAATTATCTTTTTGATTAGTGTTAATTGTTAAACAATTAAAGTTAACACCATCTTGACGCAATTTTTCAATAATTTCTAAATTGGATGTATTGTGGAAATAATCGTAAATAACATTAGCGGTCTTTAAACCGATATCTTGTAAAGACGCTAATTCATCGATGCTAGTAGAAATCAATCTATCTAAATTTAAATAATGTTTAGCTAAAATTTGAGCGGTTTTTTTGCCAACTAGAGGAATCCCTAATCCAGCAAGTAGCATTTCTAACGTATTCTTTTTAGAACTTTCTATCGCTGAGAAAATAGCTTCACAGGTCTTTTTACCAACTCCATCTAGCATCATAATATCAGTTTCATGATCTTTTAAGTGATAAAAATCATCAAAATTAGTTAAAAATCCTTCATTGAATAATTGCTCAATTAGATTATCACCTAGACCTTTAATATCCATTCCATAATCAGAAGCAAAATAAATCAATTTGTTAATATTTCTAGAAGGACAATTTTCATTTGGACATCTAGCTTGAATTTCCGATTCAGATTTAACTAACTTAGTATGGCAAATTGGACATTCATCTGGGAATTGATATTCTACTGAATCTTTATTTCTTCTTGATTTATCAACTCCACACACTTCAGGAATAACATCTCCAGCCTTATGTAAATAGACATAATCACCAATTCGAATATCTAAATTTTTTATGAAATCTTCATTATTTAACGTTGCGCGAGAAATTAACGAACCAGCCACTCTAACTGGAGATAATATAGCGTTAGGAGTAACTCTACCTGTTCTTCCAACAGTGATAATTATATCTTCTAATTTAGTGACAACTTGAGTTGGTGGAAACTTATACGCTATCGCCCAACGTGGAGTTTTCATAGTATAACCTAAATCGTCTTGACTAGCTAAATTATCAACTTTAAAAACTAAGCCATCGATATCGTAATCTAAATTAGGTCTTTTTTGAAAATATTCATCGACATAATCCATAATTCCATTTAAGCCTTTAACGACTTTTCTTTCAGGATTTGTTACAAAACCTAACTTTTTTAAATAATCTAAGCAATCAGAATGATATTTAAATCCCAATTCTTCTCCATTAACTAAATAATACCAGAAAGCGGAAAGTTTTCTAGAAGCCGCTATTTTAGAATCGAGTTGACGAATTGAACCAGCAGCAGCATTTCTACAGTTAGCTAATAAAGGTAATCCCTCTTTTTCACGCTGTTTATTTAACATTTCAAAAACAGGTTTAGACATATAGACTTCCCCTCTTACTTCGATATCTCTTTTATCAGGGATATGAGTAGGTATACTTGGGATAGTTAATAAGTTATTAGTAACATCTTCACCGACATTTCCATCCCCTCGAGTAGCTCCATAAACTAATTCACCATTTCGGTAAACTAAACTCATAGCTAAACCATCGATTTTAACTTCAGCCATATATCTAACTTCATCTTGATTTAACTCTTTAGAAATTCTCGCGTTAAAATCATAAAGTTCATCTTTATTAAAGACATCACCTAAAGAAAGCATCATTCGAGAATGAGTTATCTTTTTAAAGCCATTAGAAACACCTCCACCCACTCTACTAGTAGGAGATAAACGAGATTTTAAATCTGGTCGAGCTTGTTCAAGATTCATTAATTCTTCCATTAAAGCATCGTATTCTTGATCGCTGACAGATGAATTGTTCAAAATATAATATTCGTAATTGTATTTGTTTAACAGATTAGTAAGCTCTTCTGCTCTTTGCTTTTGCTTATCAAATTCCATCTTATTTACTCACTTTCTTAAAGGCTTTAAATCCCTTAGCTAGTTTTTTAACACCATGTTCATTTTTAAAATCAACTTCGATGAAACGTTCATTTTGAGAAATAACTTCCCCTACACCATAAGAAACATGGGCGATTTTATCACCAATATTATATACTTCTTGAGAATTAGATACATTACTTGAAACTAATCTAGAAGGAGAATTTATTTTCTTAACAGGTTTATTTTGATAATAAGGATCATAACCGAAATTATCTAAATTTTTGTTTATAGAAGAATATAGAGAATCTATTTGATTATAAATAGATCTATCTGTTTTATATGTTGAATAAAAAGAAATCTTAGGCTTTAAATTAAATCCAGCTTCTTTTAAAAATGAAGAAGGTAAATTCAAGTCGTTACTAAAATTACGGCCGCCAAAATACGATAAAAACAATTTCTTTTTAGCTCTAGTCATCATAACATAACATAGTCTTCTTTCTTCTTGAATAGCTCTATGTTTACTATCTTCTAAAGCGTGAGAAGAAGGAAAATAACCTTCTACCATACCTGAAATAAAAACATAAGGAAATTCTAGCCCTTTAGAAATATGACCAGTCATCAACAAAACGTGATCTTCTTGATTTAATTGATCTTGATCAGATAACAATGCGACATTAAGTAAAAAGCCTATTAAAGAACAAGGTGTTTCTAAATTGTCATCTTGGAATGAACTATTTAAATATTCTTTTAAAGCGTTTAGTAATTCTTTTAAGTTGTCAACTTTAGAATCGCCAGTTGAACCTTTAGATAAATTTTCTTCATCGACTTTATCAAAATATTCAAACAAACCGACCTTTTTAAAATATTCAGCTATACTGTCGACAATTTTTTTAGGCTCAACATCATCTAAACTAACAATTTTAAAACATTCATTATACGCTAAAGCCAAACTAGTCAAATTTTCTTTTACCTTGTTAGTAGCTTCTATTTGCCCATAATCTTCCATTATATATTTAATTAATGTCTTGTTTTTTAAACTAGCTTGTTGACGTAAGCTATCTAATGTTTTTTCACCAATGTTTCTTCTAGGATATTTAAAAACACGCAACAAAGATAATTCATCTGCATCGTTAACTAAAATTCTTAAATAAGCTAAGCCAGATTTAACTTCCTCTCTTTGATAGAAACCTTTAGAACCATAGATTTCATAAGGAATAGAAAATTTTGGAAAAGCTTTTTCAAAACTACGAGAAAGAAAATTGGAACGATAAATAATAGCGATATCAGAATATTTAACATCGTCATGAACATGTAGAGATTTTATCTTTCTAGCGATAAAATTCGCTTCTTCATCTTGAGATAAATTGGAAATAACTTCCACCTCTTCACCTTGGCGGTTATTAAAAGCTTTGAGGTTTTTTTCTTCTCTATCTGTATTGTTAGCAATAAGCTTATTAGCGATGTTTAAAATCTGTTGGCTTGAACGATAGTTGATATCTAATGTTACTGTTTCTAAACTTGGGAAATCCCTTTTTAGTTTATTTTTAATTAAATCGTTATTAGCCCCACGCCAAGTATATATAGTTTGATCAGGATCACCAACTACGCATAGTTCACACTCTTCATTCATAAATTTTTTAACTATATCGTATTGAATATTATTAGTATCTTGAAATTCATCTATCATAAAGACTTTAAATCTTCTTTGATAGAAGTTTCTACACGCTTCATCTTTAGTAAGAATTTCTTTAGTAAAAATCAAAATATCATCAAAATCAAGCTGATTGGCTTCAGCGAGTAATTCTTGATATCTTTGAAATATTTTAACGTACACATTTTTAGGATTATCAAGATCTAAAACTAAATCTTCAACTTTTTTACCTTCAGTTTTAGCATGATGAACCATATTAATATATTCTTTAAATTCTGTACTTGATGGAGTATATTTCATCTCATCAGCAATCTTTTTAAAATAATCTTTTTGATCATCTTCATCTGCAATAGTAAAATTTTGATTAAAACCAGTATAATGATTGACTAATTCCCTTCTTAAAAAAAGTAAACAAAAAGAATGAAAAGTCATAATTAAAGGTAAACCTGGAACTTCAATATCATAAGAGGAAATTAATTTAACTGTTCTTTCTCTCATTTCCTTAGCGGCTTTATTTGTAAAAGTAATAGCGACAATTTGTCTAGGATCAATATCGCCTCTTAAAATTAAATGCGCCAAACGAAAAGTTAAAGTGCGAGTTTTACCAGTTCCAGCCCCTGCTACTATTCTAAGATATTGAGCGTTACTAGTAGCTGCTAAATATTGTTGTTGATTAAGTTCTTTTTCAAAATCTATTTTCATAATAACCTTAAAAAGTATACCATAACTTAGCTGTAATTTACCCTTCTAAAATACAACAAAGTACTTTATTTTGTACGTTAATAATTTATAAATTTAAATATTAAACAAAACCAAAACACGATATAATTTAAAAGATGGGAGATAAATTATGTTAACAGTCATCAATAATCCTTTAGTAAAAACAAAAGTCGACATTTTAAGAGATAAAAACACATCAAATGAACTATTTAGAACTAATCTTAAAAAAATAGCTAGTTTAGTTTCATACGAGGCTTTTAAAGATCTTGAATTATATCAAGATAGTAAAAATCCTATTACCACTCCAACTAACTGTATAGTAAATCCATATAAATTAAAAGAAGACGTTTTACTTGTCCCGGTTTTAAGAGCAGGATTAGGTATGTTAGATGGTATTTTAGAAATGATACCTGAAGCTAAAGTCGGTCATATTGGTATGTATAGAGATGAAAAAACTTTACAACCTCATGAATATTATGTAAAACTTCCAAAATTAGATAATCCATTAGTAGTTATTATCGATCCTATGTTAGCGACAGGTGGCTCTGCTATAAGTGCTATTCAAGCCATTAAAAATAGAGGCTATAAAAAAATAATAATGATAAATCTAGTTGGTGCACCTCAAGGAGTTGAACTAGTTGAAAAACATCACCCTGATGTCCATATATATTTAGCGAGCTTAGATGAAAAACTTAATGAACATGGTTACATCCTTCCAGGATTAGGTGATGCTGGAGATCGCATATTTGGTACAGATTAAAAAAATCTTGCATTTTTAGCCTATTATATACTAAAATAAACAATGCGCGGGGTGTAGCATAGCTTGGTTAGTGCGCTCGGTTAGGGACCGAGAGATCATGAGTTCGAATCTCATCACTCCGACCATGTTAAAAATAGGTTTCCGGGACATAGCACAGTTGGTAGTGCGCTTGGTTCGGGACCAAGAGGTCGTGAGTTCGATTCTCACTGTTCCGACCAGTCTATTCATATTAAATATAACTATATGAGTTCGAGCAATCGGACTTTTTTCTTTGGCAAAAAGAATTTGTCTTCTCTCAACATAAAAATTTAAAAAATCAATTATTAAAGATAAGTCAAATCACACTAAACCTCTAACAACCTCTAAAATATTATTAAGGAGGAATTAAATATGGCCAATCCATTCTCTATTATTTTTGGAAAAGAACCAATAAATTATATAGAAAGAGTTAAAGAACAAAATCAAATCATCAGCGATTTTATTTCTAATCCTTCTCCAACAATGTCGTATTTAATTGTCGGTATGCGTGGAAGTGTGAAAACTGTTTTAATGTCAAATATTAAAAGCTATTTTGATAAACAAGATAATTGGATTGTAGTAAATGGTAATCCAAAAACAAACATATTGGAAAATATCGCTTCTTCTATATACGAAAAAGGTAAATTAAAATGGGCTTTTCTTCAAAAATAGTTTAGCTTCAACTTTCATGGAATTAGTTTATCTTTAAAAGGACATAAAGAAATTTCTAATATTTATACCTTAATTAGAAATATGCTGGATATTTTAAAAAAGCAAAATAAACAAGTCCTTATCTATATCGATGAAATTGATAACAGCCGTGAAATGAAAACTTTTACTGAATTTTATAGTTCTTTATTAACTGATAATTACGATATTAAATTACTGATGACTGGACTTTATCAAAATGTCAGTAAATTACAAGATAATAAATCTTTAACTTTTTTCTATCGTTGTCCAAAAATCAATTTGACTCCTCTTCCTATATCATCAATTAGTCTAAATTATGAAAAATACCTTTTAGTAGATGAAAATGAAGCTTTAAAACTCGCCAAAATCACTAAAGGATACGCCTATGCTTATCAAGTACTAGGCTATCTATTATTTTCAAAGCAAGAAAAACACAGATCAAAAGAAACTTTAAATGAATTTGACAATTATTTAAAAAGTTATGTCTATGACAAAATATATAATAAATTATCCAAAAACGAACAAAAAATTTTAGCTACTTTTCAATCTAATAATGCTAGCAAAAATATCGATATAAGAAAAAACACAGATATAAGCGAAAAAGCCTTTAGCGTCTATAGAGATCGTTTAATAAAAAAGGAATCTTATTTTCCCCAAGTTATGGCATGCTTGAATTTAGTTTACCTCGCTTTTATGAATTTTTAAAAATGAGAATATAATTTTACTAAGCACTATTAAGGTAATAAAAAATATCCTCTAGTATAATTGTTTTAGGAGGTAAAAAAATGTTAAACAAAAAAGTTCACGAATTGTTAAATTCACAAATTAACGCTGAAATCTATTCTGCATATCTATATTTAGATTTTGCAAATATTTTCGCTAGTAAAGGATTAAAAGGCTTTGCTCATTACTATAATCTTCAAGCAAAAGAAGAATTAGAACACGCTGAAAAAATGAGAGATTATGTCCTTTCTAACGGAGAAAAAGTTAGTTTAGAAGCCATAAATAAGCCACAAGTAAAATCAGAAGATAATTTAGAAATTTTAAAACAAGCTTTAGAGCACGAAGAATATGTTTCTAGTTTAATTAACAACATCTATTCAGCTAGTTTAGAAGTTAAAGAATATAAGACTGTAGAATTCTTAAATTGGTTTGTTAAAGAACAAGTCGAAGAAGAAGATAACGCTAATAGCTTAGTTGAAGAATATAAATTGTTTGGTTCTTCTATTGAAGGTTTATATAAACTTAACGCCCAATTAGCTAATAGAAAATAACTTTAAATAATTTAAAAACTAAATTTCATTTTAAAAACCTCGCGATTTTAATTTGTCACGAGGTTTTCTTTTTCTAGAATAAGCTAATTAAATTAGACCAATCTCCTTGACTAACACTAATTGAAGCTGGACTTACTTTATCAAATATCGAACCGATATCAGCAAAATCAGCATTGACAGAAACATTTAAAACACTAGCTAATTTAGTTGATAATGTTAAATTAGTAATATAGTAATCTTGTTTATCTTGAACGAGATTTAACTTATCCATATTAATAGTTAAATTAGCATCTCCTAATGATGACATTAGTTGTGAACCATCAACAACAATGTTATTAGATAATCTATTTTCATTTAAAGAATATGAATAAGATTTTAAAATAGTAGCGATATTTATATTGCTAGTAGATGGATTAGTAACATTACTATTAACAATACCAGCAATTAATGATTTAGAATTTAGTATTAAATTAATAATATCAGCTAAATTTTCACCTTTTCCAGCATAAGTTGGATCACTTGAATCTAACGAATAAGTTTTATATGTCGAATTATTCCTATTAAAGTAAAGTAAATTATCGCTTGGCGTATATGACATATATGTTGTACCACCTGATAAAAACCCACTAGCGATCCAATTAGGTGAGACGGTAAATTTAACCGCAAATGAAGGTCTATTATAAGTATCTAAAGTAACATACATATCGAAATTAATATCGATATTAACTATAGAAATAAAGTTAGCGTTTATCTTTCCTTTAACATGATAATTCCTTAAATTAGCGTCATTAATAAATCCTTCTAATAAAGTCGGTAGGTTATTTAAATCGAAATAATTAGATAAATCTGGACTAGATTCAATTAAATTCTCTTCTTCAATCTGATTAGAAAGATCCAAAGAGATGTTGAAGACTTCATTTGATGATGAATACATATTTTGTAAAGTTAATTTAGTTAAGCTATTAGAATCATCTTCTAAAACTAAATCTATTAAATATGACTTGTCATCTAATAAGAAACTATCTCCATACAAAGCTTTATAAATACTAGAAGCATCGAGATTAATCCTTAAATTATTTTGACTATCAGCTTTGACTTTATTAATTAAAGTATCTAGATTAATATCGATTTTAGGTAAGCTAATTTCATCAAAAACTTGATCGAAAATCGAAGCATCTATACTACCTTGTGAGCCGAGATATTCTAACAATTTACTAACTATAGGATTATTGATGCCTAATAAATCTAATAGATAATTAGCGCTAGTTAATAAATTGTTTTGAGAAATATATCCTTTTAAAGAAGAATTATAAATAACAGATATTGTGTTTTCTTCATATTTATTTCCGTTATAAATATAAGATGGCGTTAACATCAAATCGATATTGTGAGAATTAATAACTTGATTTTCCTCATATTGATTAACTTGAATGTTTTTAGCGTGTAATTTTAAGCCTTCACTTCTATCAAGATAAATTCCACCGCTAAAATCATAAAGAAGATTACCATCTTTAGAAACGCTATTTAAGTTAGTAGAATTATCTAAATTAATTGAAATTTGTTTACTAGAAACAAAGTTAATAATTGACTTAATTTTATCAACAAATGAATATAAATCAGATTTAGTAACATACTCGTTAGAATTTATAGGCTTAATTTCAATTTCATTACCATATTCAAAAACCAAATCTAATAAACCGGTTGAGCTAATTCTATCGTCATTTAAATTATAAATAAGATTGATATTAGTTGAAGAAAAGCCGATGTAAGGATTATTAACTAGCTTATTTAAATTAACACTTGTAGAAATAACACCTAATTGTTCATCATAACTTAAATTAGAAATTATAGAGTTGATATCTAAACTAGATAACAAATTGGACAAATCGACATTTATATCTAAATCTTTGTTATTAATAAAATCGATAAAGTTATCTAAACCTAAATCTAAATTGGATAAATAATCCATTACCTCAGACTTATTGACATTTAGATTTAAATTTAATGAATTAGATAAATAAATTATAGTATCTATCCATTCTTCATAAGTCAATTTAGAAACAATATTAGAAAGCTTAAAATAAATATCTGTATCAATTTTAACTAATCTAATATCATTAGCGTACACTTTGATATTTCCATCTTTAGTATGTAAATTAATTTTAATAGTAAAATCAAAGTCAAACTTATTTTCCAAATCGATGTTATAAATTAAACTTAAATCTAGTAAAAGATTAGAAACGTCATCATCTAAATTAATTTGAATACCTAACTGATTTAACAAATTAACAATATTGATATCTAAATTAGTTAAATTGATAGTACCATTAAACTTTCTTTCGTTAATTAATTTTTCTATACTATCTAAATTCGCTTCTAATGCGCTAAAATGTGAATTAGTTTCACCTAATAACAAATTGCTGGAATCTTCAATTTTAGCAGTAGATTCCAAATAATAACTACCATAGCTAGAAGTTACGACTTTAATATTGTTAGTATCGATATTAATAGAAATTTTTTCACCATCGATATTTAATTTAATATTGATAATAGAATTAGAATCAATATTGAAATATTCAACATAATCATTTAAAGAGAAAGTATTTAAATAAGGTAATAACTTAATAATAGATGCTATATCAAGTTCAGGAATTTCACTAGGAAATTCAATAGTAGGCTTATTTAATAAAGTTAATATGCTGTTAATAAACGAAGTTAATTCTTGATAGGTTCCACCAAAAATTAAATTGTCATTGTTAACTAATTTAATTTGAATTTGAGAATTAACAATAGAAACATTAAAAGAAAGATCTATTCCTAAATATTCAAGTTTTATTAAACCATTTAAGCTAATTTTAGAAATAACATCTTCAATTTTACTTCCCATTAAAGAAGATAATTCTAAATTAGAAAGATCTATATACAAATTAGAGCCTTGTTTAATTATAAAATCTTGAATGCATAAATCTTGTCTAAAATTAATGTTGAAACAACCGTTTTCAACCATGTTAATTACACTTGGAAGGCTAGTTAAATTTTCCAAACTAGAAAGATCTAAACTATAAAGAGATTTATCTAAATCGATTGAATAATAACTAGCAAAATTAGAAACGCTGGTATTAGTTAAACTAAGCTCGTCATTTAATTTAATATTAGATAAACTTATAGAATTTACCTTAGATTTTAAATTGTCAACCTCAACGCTAATTTTTTCAAACGGCAAATTGAAATTAGATATATCTAATTCTAAACTGGTCTTATCGTTCTTACTTGAAATAGAACTTAAAATCTCATTTAAATCAATAATAGTGTTGCTGTTAAATAAAGAATCTAGACCAATATTAGATAAGCTATTTAAACCGGAATTAATTAAACCTTTTAAAATGTTTATAAAATCACCTTGAATACCTAAACCAGCTTCTAATTGACTAATTAAATTTAATAAAGCTGGTTTAGTGAGTTTTAAATAAGATTTATTTAAACTCAAATAGTAATAACTACCATCATAATCTAGAACAAAATCAACTAAAGTTAACATTTTAGCTCTAAGTGAAAAGACATAATTAGAAACATCAATCTGTTTATAAGTTAAATTAGCAGTTATTTTTAAAGGTAAAAGTCCAGCTTTTAAACTAGTTGTAAAATCTAAGGAAAGATCTTTATTAACTAAATAACTAGTTAAATCGAGAATAGAATTAGTAACGCTACTAAAATTAATATATTTGCTACTATCAAAGTTAGATATATCTAAAGTAGGATTAGTTTTAATAGTAACAATATTTCTCAAGCTATCTTTAAGATAAATTTGATTGTTTTTATTTATACTTACAATATAATTTAAATCGCTATTAATACTAGCTAAAGGTAAAGATATGCTATCTGAACTAATAGAAATACTATCCAATATCTTTTTAATTGAAATATCATCTAAAGAAAATTGATTAAGTAAATTAGCAAATATATCATCTAAATCTAAATTAGGATCAATTTTAGCTATTAAAGTATTTAAATCCTCAATAGACATATATATTTTAAAATTATCGTTAAATTCTAAATAAATCTTTTTCCCTAAATAATAAAAATTAAGATTAACTTGGAGATTTTTATAAATTATAGAAAGATTGCCACTAGCTAAAATATCTTCTTTATTAGAAAAATCCAAATTTACATTTCCAGATAAAGCGAGATTATCGATAACTAAATTATCGATATTAGCGCTGATTTTACCTTTAGAATACTCGTTTAAAAGATTGATATATTCTCCTATATCATCAATATTAATCCCATCGTTAAACTTTACAATATCTAATGTAGAATCAGAAGGAATTAAACTTACATTTAAATTATCATAAGACAAAGTTAAATCATCTTTATAAGAAATAGAAAGTTGACCATCTAAATATGGTATAGCTAAACTAGATAAGCCTAATTGGATACTATCTTGATAAAAATGCAAATTATCGATTAAATTCACTAAAAGATTTAAAATATTAGTAATGTTAATCTGTTCAATATCTAAACTAGATAAATCGATATAGCGATTAATTAAATCGTAAATTTCTTGATATGAACCATGTAACTTAATTTGTTCATTATAATAAAAATATATACTAGTATCATCACCAAAAATAACAAAATTTAAGACGTCGTTATTAATCTTACAAATTAAATCAATTTGATATTTAACTGAATCTATATTTGAAATATCTACTATATATTCCCCAGTTAAACTAACTGGTATATTTTTAGAATTGACATTTATACTAGTTTCAAAATTAAGCTTACCAACAATAGAATTAGAAGTTGTTAAATTTTTAACTTTATTAGCTAAACTAGCTAAATTATTCACTTCTTCCATTTTATTAGGAATAGGTAAATAAGTATGAGGAGTTGAAGTTAAATTAGCTATTAAATTAATAGTGTGATCTTGATATTTAAAATCTGCATCGATACTAGTTAATTTAACTTGTTCAGGATCAGTTAAATGAATGTTAATTTGATTATCTTGACCTAATTTTAATGATAAATCAATGTAATTTTCATTTTTACTAACTTCCATATCTTCTAACATACTTCCTAAACTAGGATTAGTTAATAAATTAGACAAAACATCATTAACATCGAAACTATCGATATTTAAAACTTCTTTTAATAAACCATCTAATTCATCTTTGGGAACTAAAAAACTAGAAGAAGAAGTTAAAACATAAACATTGTTATCTAGATAATAGATATCTATTAAATCAGCGATATCTAATTTAACAGACATATTTACTAAATCAATTTGAGCATAGGCTTTAATAAGTTGATTATCGATATTTAAATCTATATCTAAATTTATCGGATTACTAGCAAGCAAATTACTAAAAGCATCTTGAAGATAATCAAAACCGGTTTTTTCTTCTTCACTTACTTCTCCGCTAGTTCCAAAATACGGTTCAAAATCCTTTTTTTCTGGAACATCTATTTCAGTTTGAGAATATGTAAAAAATTCGCTAGAAGTACCGCTACAATTTAATCCGCCCATAATTGGCATCGTATAATTATCGTTAGTAGTTATGCTTTTAACAACGTAATTTTCATCGATAGAAATACTAACTCCAACATTAGAATAAACTGGATAAGATTTTGACCCACCCATATATGCCACTTCTCTTTTATACATAGCAGTAGCATAATCAGGATCTAAAACATATTCAAAAGTGTACAAACCATCTTCAAAACCGACATATTTACCGCTTTTATAAGAATAATCGTTAATTACGTAATTAAATAAATCGCTATTATCATGTCCGTATCTTTCATAATAGGCTTGTTTAGTCAAAGCTTGAACTTGACTTGAAGAATAATTAGCTCCATCAATAGTGGGATTTTCACCTATTCTTACTAAATAAGAATTCGGATTAACATATCTCTGCTCAGATTTTTTAACAAAAGCTGAAATAGTATTTGTTTCAAAAAAGATGTCTTTATCATTAATGACTCTTCTTGAAGAAACTTCTTGATTATAAGGAATTCCCATAACATCAGCTTCAACTAAATTAGAAGATTTAGATGAAACGTGCTTTGAATTTTTAAACTGAGAACTCGCAGCATATAAAATAGTTTGATAATCTTCTTTTTCAATTAAAGCGTCGACTTTTTCACTAGGGATATCAATATATTTATTTTCCAATTTAGGATCGCCATATTCACCAGCAGAACTAGTTCCACCTGAACCATGTAACATAGAATATATAAATCCAGATGAGCCGCATAATCCCAAAACGACTATACTATATAACACTATATATCTTTTTTTCATATATAAAATCCTTCTTAACGAAACAAAAATATTTTACTATACTAAAAACTTATTTGTCATATGACATTTACAATGACGTGTCGTATAAAAAATGCCTAAATATAGGCTTTTTATAATGTATGTGCTTACATATATAAGAAAAAAATTTTTAAGTGTCATATAAATTAATAAAAGCTATAATATAATTAATGAGGTAATTATTATGATTGAAAATGTAAAAGATAGACTTGCTAATAAACTAGCTGAGCTTCTAATTGACCATCCTATTTATAAAATAACAATCAAAGAACTTGCTGATAGTGTAGGAATAAATAGACAGACTTTCTATTATCATTTTTCCGATATCTACGATTTAGCTTTATATATGTTTAAAGGGAAAATTTCCAATTTAATTCACACTTATAGTTCCAGCACTAACTTTAACGACATTATCTATAAAGTTTTTCACTTTGCTATTGAAAATAGAAATCTCTTTCTCAATGCGATTTCTAAGCTAGACTATCAAATAGTAAATACTTACATGTCAAAAATCGTGTCTACTTTAGTGACTTTCGCAATCAAAACCAAAGCTAGTCAGCTAAATAAACCACTAGAACCTAATTATTTAAAAGAATTAGTTACTATGTTAACTTGTTATATCAACTACCAACTTTTAGATTGGTTTAAATCCGGTCAAGACTCTCTAGCCGAAAACAAAATGGAAACTATAGCAAATCTAATAACTTTCGCATTAGAATCTAATATAATACATATGTCCAATATTATTAAAGGAGAAGAATAAATGATTAAAATTACTGAAGACTTATACTATTTAGGTGATAGTTCTTACACAGAAAATCTATTTGAAAGAATGTTTGAGATTCCAAATGGAATGTCATACAATTCATATCTATTAGTCGATGAAGATAAAACAATTCTTTTTGACACTGTCGATAACTCAATTATCGACAAATTCCTTTCCCATTTAAAAGAAGCTTTAAATGGTAGAAACTTGGATATTTTAATTATCCAACATATGGAGCTAGATCACGCTCAAGCTATTAGTAACATCTTATCAATCTATCCTGATGTAAAAATCTATACTTCTAATATAGCTAGCAATATGATTATCAACAATTTGCACAATCCAGAAATAAAAAAGCAAATTGTCAATCTGACTCCAAATTTAAAATTGATGACAAAAAATCACACATTTTCATTTATTAATGCTGCTTTTATTCATTGGCCTGAAGTCTATTTTACCTATGATGAAACTAAAAAGATCCTTTTTTCAGCCGATGCTTTTGGAAATTTTGGAGCAAATGGAGGAATTTTATTTTCTTCCCAAATGAAAAAAGACGATTTCTATTATTCTGAAATGAGAAGATATTATTCAAATATCGTCGGCAAATATGGGAGTTATGTTAATAGAGTTCTCGATTTAGCTAGCAAATTAGAAATTAAACTTATTTGTCCACTACATGGTCAAATTATAGACGATAATTTTGATAAATATTTAGATTTATATTCAAAATGGGCTAAATATTTACCTGAAGTAGATTCTGAAGTTAGCATCTTTGTTGGCTCAATGTATTCAAACACTCTTTCTTGCTGCATCAAAATTCAACAAGAGCTTACTAAATTAGGTGTTAAATGCAATTTATTTGACATTTCTAATTATGAAGTTTCCTATCTAGTTAGCGAAGCTTTTAGAGTTAAACATATAATTTTAGCTAGCCCTACTTACAATTCTAATATCTTCCCATTAATGGAAAATTTCTTAACCCACCTAGTTAATTTAAATCTTCAAAATAGAAACTTCTATCTTGTTGAATCCGGTTCATGGGCAGTTACTAGCGGAAATTGTATGCAAAAATTACTCTCTAACTTAAAAAATAGCACAATTAGCCCAACTAAACTTTCTTTTTTAGGTAGCTTTGATTATCAAACTAAAAAAGAAGACTTCAATAAATTTATAGAAAGCATACTAACAAACATAAAAAATGACTAAATTAGGAAAATACGAAAGACTTATCTATTTAATTATTTACTTTCTGTTTTTAATTGTGGGTTTTTTCCCTATTTGCCTTCCTTTTAGCAATTTTAAAAATGGCTCAAATGAATTAGTCTCATATTATTACGCTTTATTTGGCTATTTTCAATTAAATATGAGTATTCAAGATATACTTATGCTTACTTTGTTATTTATCCCTTTAATTTGTTCAATAATTTCAATAAGTTGTCTACTTACTGAATTTAAGCAAAATAACGCTAATAATGCCGCTTCATATACTTGGGGGATAGCGACTTTCTTTTTTGCTGTTACTGGTTTTCTATATGCGACATTAACTAATTCAACGCTAGTTTTCGGTATGATTATTCTTTCAATCTCTATTGGAATAGGTATCAACAAAATAATTTTTTATTACGGATTAAAAGGTTTAAGAATTTAAGCTATCGACCTTGTTATCTTTTATAAGCTGTTCAAGTTTATTAGCGTCAACTTTACCAATGAGAGTTTTTGGTAGCTTTTTAACAAAGATAACCTTATCAGGCATAGCATATACACCGCATTTATTTTTTATTGTCTCTTTGATGTTAGAAATGGAAATTTCACCTTTATAATTTCTATCTTTTACTATATATAAATCTAAAATATGCCCGTGTTTAATATTCGTTTTACCTATAGCGCAACTTAAAAAAACACCATCGATATTAGAAACGACATTTTCTACTTCACTAGGAAAAACATTTACACCACTAACGATAACTATTCTTTTTAATCTCTGTTTAAAAAACAAAAAGCCATCTTCATCAATGTAACCATAATCACCTGTTCTTATCCATTTAGTCCCATCTTTAGAATAAATATAACAATCTGAATTATCAGGAAATCTATACCCATTCATCATAGTTGATCCGCTAATACAAATTTCACCCTCTTTATTTGTTCCTAAATCTTCTAAAGTAGATGAATCGATTATTTTTTCTTTTAAACCTGTAAGTGGTTTACCAACACTTCCTCTTTTATTAGCTTTACTAGTATTGACATTAGTTACAGAAACAAATTCGGTTAACCCATAACCTTGATATAGCCTAGCCTTTGCACCTACTTGTTGTAAACACAAATTAAATCTATCTAACAAATCATCTGTAACATTATCGCCACCGACAAAACAAACTATTAAGTTTTTTAACTTATCCGATTTAAATTTAGGATTTTTTAATAACGCTTCATATAAAATAGGAATTCCAATAATACAATTGATTTTTCCCTTTTTTAAATATTTACATGCTTGAGAAGACGAAAACTTTGGCATTAAAGTAGAACAAGCCCCTGAATATTGAACAATGTGAATTCCCATAACTAAACCAAAGCCGTGGAAAATAGGTAAAACTGCTAACATGTGTTTGTTAGATAAATTATCAGTATCCATCAAATAGTAATTATCTACACAGATGGCGTTTAATTCCCTATTAGATAAAGCGATTGTCTTTGGTTCACCAGTTGTTCCACCTGAATGTAGAAAAAATCTATCTTCTTCACAATCGTTATCATAATCATTTAAACTTGGATTTTTATAAAAAGATGAAAATAAAATAGTCTTGTTAGATTTTTTTAATTTATCTCTATTTACATATTTGTATGCTAACTTTTTGATAAAATTCAATTCATCAGTCGGCTGAGCTAAAATTATTTGAATTCCATCACTTTCAAAATCTTTAAAATTCAAATAGTTTATATCAAGACAAATCAACACTTTAGAATTAACCTTTTTCATATTTTCATAAAGCATGTCTTTTTTCATAAGAGGATGAACTAAATTAGCTTTACATCCTAGCTGATTAACCCCGTATAAAGAATAGATAGCTTCTGGAATATTAGGTAAACAGATAGTTACAACACTATCTTTAGTAACGCCGATTTTTTTTAAAGAATAAGCGACTTGATTGATACGCTTTAAAACGTGTCTATAGGAAAAATACTTCCCCATAAAATACAAAGAATTGTTGTTAGGATAACTACTAGCTTGTTGAAGATAAATTTTATAAATACTCGAATTGATATCTAATTTCATAACCATATATTAAGCATAGCAAAAAATTATATAAATTAGTCCAGAAATTATAATTAAAAATACCTGCTGGATAATATAAAATATCGCAGCATATCTACCTAAAAATAAAATTGGACGCGAAATTGTTCTAGTAAATAAGTTCCCTTTTTTGATTATAAGAGACTTTCTATTTTTATAAATAGTCATTCCTAAAAAACCCCCTAGGAAAATTAAACCAACCCAAGGGATAATCGGCCAATAATCCATATGCCCAGCTGGAGCATATAAGCCAAAAAAGAATTTATAAAAAGGCTGATTAGAAAAATTAGTAACTTTAGGATTAACAAAATTATCCCAGCAAACTTCAATAAATTTAGGAAAACTAGAAATATCTTTATTGGTTTCGATACTAGCTAAATAATAAACATATACGCAAATAAAAATTCCAAATAATGCCAAGATCAAAACCACATATTTATAATATTTATCTTTTAAATTAAATTTCTTTCTAATTAGATCAAATACCCCATATAAAAATAAAGATAGACCATAAACAATAAAAACATTAAAAACGAAAAACACTCCACCGACATTTAATTCGTTAAATGGCTCAACATTAATCAATAAATTAGAAGCAAAGATAGAAAGGATACCAATGGCTAAGCCAAGTTCAATCAATATACTTCCCCTTTTAATATTAGAGCGAGAAAAATGCGTGCAAATCCCGCTAATAATAAAAAACAGCAACAAAACAATAGTTCTAACAACTAACCTTAAATTAGAAGCGTAATACCAATCACCAATTTCAGGCATTATTGCTAATGGCGTATTAATATAATTAGGGAAAACATCAGGAAACAAAATAGTCATATCATAAGCAAAATGATCGACAAACATCAATAAAACACATAATCCACGCAAAAAATCCAATTCCCAAATTCGAGAATTTATTTTTTCACGCTTTAACTGTTTTATTTGAGTTTTATCCATTTTTTTCCTCATAATATATAGATTTAATATAATTATATGCATCTAAAATTAACTGATAAACTTCGCTATATGAAGTAAAACTATCATCTAGATATATACAATACCAATCGTTTTGCTTATTAGCTAATTTTAAAATATTTGTGTGCTTTTTAATTAAATTAGTGTGAACATAACTGTAATCTAATTTTATATTTAATCTGTAAATTTGACTATCTTGTTTATAATTGATAAGCAAGAAAGGATAATCTTTATATGAAAAAATAGCCTGTGGATTTACTTTATCTTTTGAATATACAATATCCAACATATAAATATCTTTTTTAGAAGAAACAAATTCTATCAATTTATCTAATTTTAATAAAGATGGTTCTAGTTTATTAACATCATCAAATTCTTCGTATAATTCCTGCATATTACTAGCTAATTTAGATTTTAAAGTATATTTATAAGGCTTAAAATAATACTTATCTTCTAATGGACCATCTTGAATATTTTCTAATTCTTTAATTACTTTCTCTTTTTGATTTAAACTAGAAGAAGTATCTAATTTATCAAACATATCTAATATTTTTCTTTCGTTTTCTAAATAAAGTTCAGCTGATTTAATAGCTTCATCAAATAATGGATCGAGATTTTTAGCTAAACGATAATCTATGGAGAGTAAATTAGAATTATATTTATCTAGTTCAGCATTAGAAATAGTTAAAATATATTCATCTTGCTTTGTTTTATTATAACTATTGGCAATTATATATGAATAAGAAACATCGATTATCTTGTAAAATTCCTCAATAGATATATTTTCGTTAGTTAAAATAAAAGAATATATATCGTCAAAATGATAAGTTAAAGAAATTAAATTAGATAAATTGCTTTTTACATAGAAATTATTTAATCTTAAATATATTTTTAATACCTCATCTTTATAAAAGACAATTCCGTAAATAACTTCCCCAGCTTTTAAAACTAAATTAGTTTCATTTTGATTAATTTGTCTAACTAAATATGAATTTAAAATAGGATGTGAATCTATTTTAGAATTTGAAATAGTAATATGCCTTTTTAAATCTTCAATATCAATTAAATTAACTTGCTTGACATTTTTACTTTCTAATTCCTTAATTGAAGCAGAAACTTCAATTTCATATTTAGGTAAATCAAAACCTTCCTTTTTAACTGTAACAGCTGGTTCAAAATAGATAGTCACATCGTTATTAGGAACAATAAAACTACCTATATTACCTTTAATTTCACCATCTGAAACAATTTGACTAATTTGATATTTAGAAAACTTCTTATTAGCTAATAAAAACAAATCTTTAGTTTGAATAAGACTACCTATTTTATAATATCTAACAATCTTTTTATATTTTTTACCATCTAAGAACAAACATGCAATTTGTCTTTTAGAATAATCTCTATGCGCAAAATAAACCAAAGTTAAAAAACCTATCACTATTAGTATTAAGATAATTATCCAAACTATTAACGTTATTTGACTAGACATATTAAAATTATATCATTAATATAATAACATTATTAACTTATTTCAGGTTTAATCCTATATTGAAATATTAAAATGATTTACTTATAATAATAAGGCCAGTGCGATGATTTTTTTTCGAACCAGGTCAGGAGGGGAACCTAGCAGCCTTAAGATAAGATCTCATGTGCGCTGGTTTTTAATTAATATGAATCAACAAGAAAAAATAGATAAATTACTAGAGCTTTCAAAACTAGCATATTCTCAAAACGAAGTTCCAATCTCATGTTTAATCACCTATCAAAATAAAATAATCGCTACAAGTTACAATCAAATAGAAAAACACAATTCGTGTTTTGAACATGCTGAAATTATTGCCTTAAAAAAAGCATATGAGAAATTAAACACTAAAAATTTAAATGACTGTGAAATATATATTAGTTTAGAACCTTGTTTAATGTGCTTAGGCGCAATTATTAATTCTCATATAAAAAAGATATATTTCCTTTGTTTAGATAATAAAAAAGGAGCTTTTAGCTACTATAATATTCAACCTAGCATAGACAATTTAGAAATTCACTATATTGAAAATAAAGAAACTAAAGAGCTTTTGACAAACTTTTTTAAAACACTGAGAAAATAAAAGAGACTATCGAAATTGATAGCCCCTTATTTGATATGGTTTTTCAATGTTTAAGATTTTTATTTATCTTCTTTTTTCTTTCTAGGCTTTTTCTTAGCAATATTAGCTTTTTCCATCATATCAGCAATTAAACCCTTGGCACGTTTAACTGATAAATCAGAGCTAACTTTAAAGACCATAGGAATATCGACATATAAAGATTTATTAGAAGCATCACCATGAGGAATTGTGGTTCCATCATAATCTCTAGGATTAAGCTTCATGTAAAGCTTCAATTTCTTACCAGCAACAACAATCTTCATATATTTTACAGTGTGTAATCTAAATGTATCGCCAGTAGAAGAGACTCTAGATTTTATACCATAAGACATAATTTCATCTCTAATCTCATGATATTTATCAATTAAGCTAGGATCCGCTTTAGCTAATCTTTCTTCGAAAGTGATTTTTACTCTCTTACTAGCATCACTACTAGTAGGAGCGACAACTGCAATAGTATCATCTTTTTCTTCCTCAGCTTCAGTTTCTTCTTCAGCTTCTTCAACTTCTTCAACTTTCTCAGCTTCAGGAGTTTCTTCTACTTTTTCTTCAGGAGCTTCTTCAGCTTCTTCAACTTTCTCAGCTTCAGGAGTTTCTTCTACTTTTTCTTCAGGAGCTTCTTCAACTTCTTCGACTTTCTCAGCTTCAGGAGTTTCTTCTACTTTTTCTTCAACTACTTCTTCTTTAACTTCTTCTTCAACAGGTTGATTAACAACGCTTGAATCGATAACAGGGGCAGGAGTTTCTTCAACCTTATCAGCTTCTTTTCTATAGCCGAATACTAATAAGAAGTAATTGATAACTTGAACGATGCCGTAAGCTAGAATACAAATTATCCAAATGATAAATAAGGCACTATCAGAATTTAAACCGTCTTTTAAGAAAGTATTTAAATTGATATAGTAGAAAACAAAAATGTTAGATAATACAACATAAGCACCAACGGCAATTTGAATATATTCAACTAACCAGGCTCTTCTATTATATCCTTTCTTTAAAATGATTAATAAAAGGACAGCTAAAACACAAACGACTAAAACAATCCAACCAAAGGTAGCGACAACAGAAGCGTAATCAAACATTCCACCAGTAACTAACAACATCAATAAGTATGGGAAATTGAATGAATTTAACATTGTGTTTGGCCCAACTTTGATAGGAGTATTAGCTAATGTATCATGCAAGCCAAGTAAAACAAACATGATGATACCAACAGCTAATAATACATAGGAAACAACCGACGTAATAATAAGCTTTTTCTTCATAAACTTTTTCCTTTCCTTAACATATTGAAAAAACCATATGTCTTATAATTAATATAAATCTTTACAAATGTTTTGTAAATACAAAAAAGTCCCATTTTTCTAGGGGTTTTGAGCAAAAACATGATAAAAATAATTCTTTTTTGATAAATTTTAATGTTTTTATTAATCAAATAAAGATATAAAAAATATTAAAAAACGCCTATAAATAGCAGCTTTTTCAATTTAACGTTATTCTACAAGTCATTTTTAAGCAAAAGTAAAATATTATTTTATGAATACATTGAAATTTATGCTGAAAACACAATGATTTTAATTTGTTTTTTGCAAAATACACCGATAATCTAATAAATTTTAATTGTAAAAGATGATTTTCAAAACAAATATCATTTGTCAATTTCAAAAATTATAGTAGTATCTCCATGAACTTTAGGATTAACAAATTCTTCCGCATCTTCTAAATGCAAAGCTTTAGCGATAAAATTGTTAATTAACATATGCTTAAACGAATTGAAATCTTTGACATTTGAATTGTATAAAGGGATAGAAAATTTCATTAATCGGCGTGATTCTTGAATAAAATTTAAAGTATCATCATTTGGAAATTTCTTCAAAAGTTTATTGAAAATATACATATAATTCCCGTTCATTAAACATAATTCACTAGGCGAATATCTCTCTATAGGTTTTATTTTAAAACCTTTATAAATTTCTTGTAACATTTGAATTTCTTCTTCATTTAAATCGACATTTTGAATAATTGAAGGAATGAATTCAAAAAGCTTTTCAGCAGATTTACATAATTCTAAATATGAATGTTCAACTCTTTTCTTCCTTTTAATTAACCCTGAATAAACATTTCCTAAAAGATAATATAAAAAAACTATAAGCAATATAAGCCCTATAATTAATCCGACTATCAACAATATTAAACTAACTATATCCATACACTTAAATTATATCTTATCTAATCAAAATCAAACAGCGAGATTTGATTTGATTCAGGTAAACCTTCAAAGCACCCCATTTGTTTTAATATCTCAATTTTTTGTGCAGGTAAACGCGTCCTTTTAACAAAATCTTCAATAGAAATAAATGGACCATCTTTTCTAGCTTCTATTACTGATTCAGCAACTGAAGCTCCTACTCCAGATAAGGCGACAAAAGGTGGGATTAGGCAATTATGTTCTCTATCTATTTTAAAATTGATAGAATCAGATTCATAAATTGATAAATTAGCAAATTTATATCCTCTTTCAAGCATTTCTAAAGCGACATGCAAAACTAATTCTAAATCTTCTTCAGTTACAGAGAGCGTTTTGTTTTTTTGCTTAATTTGATCTAGTTCTTTTAACTTATTAATAACAGCTTGCTCTCCTTTAATCATACTATCTAAATCAAAATGATCAGCTCTAACTGAAAAATATGTCGCATAAAAACTTAACGGATCATGGACTTTAAACCAGCCGACTCTAAAAGCCATCATACAATAAGCGACAGCATGCCCTTTTGGGAATAAATAAGCTATCTTATTACAAGCATCGATAAAATAATCAGGAACTTTATGTTCTTGCATCATATTAGTATATTTAACATATTTATCGTATGATTTTTTGTAATTAGGATTAAATCTACCATGTCTAACAATTTCCATTATTTGGAAAGAATCTTCATAAGGAATATCATAATAATTATGCAAATTCATCATGATATCATCTCTACATCCAATTAAGCCTTGTAAATTAGTAGTGCCATTTCTAATTAATTCCTGTTGGTTACCAGCATAAACGTTAGTACCATGAGCTAAACCAGAAATAATAACTATATCTGCAAAGCATTTTGGCTTAGTTTCTAATAACATATTCATAGAAAAATCAGTTCCAAACTCAGGTAAACCTAAAGTACCGACTTTTAAATTCAAATAGTTGTCTTTCAATTTTAAAGCTTCGACACTATTAAATAACGACATAACTTCAGCATCATTAAAAGGAATCTCATAGAGATTTTTATTAGAAAGTTTAGACATCATTAAAAGTGCTTTAGGATCAACATGACCTAATAAATCTAACTTTAAAATAGTATCGTGCATACTATTAAAGTCGAAATGTGAAGTTTGCCAAGCAGCTTGAGAATCATCAGCAGGATATTGAATAGGCGTAAAATCAGTTACATCCATTCCTCTTGGAATAACAATAATACCTCCAGGATGTTGACCTGTTGTTCTTTTTACTCCAATACAACCATTAGCAAGTCTTAATATTTCCGCACGAGAAATACTATTAGCATCGATATGCATTTCTGGATGCATTTCTAAATTCTCATAATAACCTTTAGCATAACCATAAGCAATTTCAGCTTTAACAGCTCCAACTGTACCAGCTTTATAAACAGCATTTCCCGATTCTTTAGTCAATAAAGTCTTAGTTAACTCATGAGCGTGGCCTTGATAATCAGGCGGGAAATTCAAATCGATATCTGGTGTTTTTTCTGCGTGGAAACCAATAAAAGTAGCAAAAGGAATATTTTGACCATCGTGAATCATCCTCGTTCCACATATCGGGCAATCTTTTTCATCTAAATCAAAACCAGATCTAATTTTTTCATTAGGTTCAATCCATTCAGAATGCTTGCATTTTGGACAACGATAATGCGGTTGAAGAGGATTAACTTCAGTAATTTTAGCCATAGTAGCCACTAAAGAAGATCCAACAGAACCACGTGAACCAACAATATAACCATCTTGATTAGCTTGTCTAACTAACTTAGAAGCTATCCAATAAATAACTTCATAGTGATTAGCTGAAATACCTGACATTTCAGCTTCTAATCTAGAAGCGACAATAGTAGGAAGGGGATCGCCATACATTTCCTTAGCAGTCTTATAAACTAATTCTTTTAACATGACATCGCAATTATCAATCGTTGGAGCAGATAGACCAGAATGAATAGGATGGATATCTTCACTAATTTGATCAGCTATTTTATATGTATTGTCAATTACTATCTCTTTAATTAGATTTTCATCATTTAAAAAGCTAAATTCTTCTAGCATTTCTTCAGTTGATCTAAAATGCTGGTCAGGATTTTCATAAAATTTACTCTTATCTCTTTCCCACGGATTTAAAGGATGTCTAGTTTTATTTAAACCTTTAGCAAAAATATATACATCTCTAAAAATCTTATCTTCAGGATCAACGTAATGACAATCGCTAGTAGCCACTACTATTTTATTGATATTTCTAGCTGATTCAATAATATCGAGAACGAGTTTTTGCACAGCTTGTTTACTTAATTTACCTGAATCAACTAAAAACGAATAATTAGCCAAAGGTTGAACTTCGATGTAATCATAATATTGCATAACTTCTTCTAACTTTTCTTTAGAACGATTCATAGCTGTTTGAAAAACTTCACCATTACAACAAGCTGAACCTAGTAAAAGATCTTGACGATACATAGTTAATATCTTTTTAGGTACTCTAGGTACTTCGTTAAAATAATTGATGTGAGCTTGAGAAATAATTTCAAAAAGATCTTTTAAACCTTTACTTGATTTAGCATATGCTACAACATGATATGGTCTTGGATAAGTTAAAATTATGTTCTTTTCAATTTCATCTCTCTGCTTAGAATCTTTAATAAAACTAAACAGATTATTTAAATCGCTATGCTTAATATTTTGATTCATATTTAACAAAATATTTTCCATAGCATCCCAGCATTCTTTTAAAACTTTAGCATCATAAACAGCTCTATGAGCGCTATCTTCATCGTAAATTACCTTCAGTTTCTTACAAATTCTACCTAAAGTGTGAGATTTTAAATCTTGAAATAAAAATCTCGATAATGGCAAAGTATCAATTACGGGATTAGTTAAAATTGGTTGATTGTTATTTTTTAACGCTTCATTTAAAAAGCCAAAATCAAACACGGCATTATGAGCTACTAAACAAGCATCACCAATAAAACTAACGATATCTTTTAAAGCTTGTTTAATCGATTTACCAGCTTGAACCATGTCATCGCTAATATGAGTTAAATTGACAGTAACTTCTGGTAATTTCATATCAGGATTAATAAAAAAGTCCACTTCATCGACAATAGTGCCATTTCTAACTTTGATAGCGCCAAATTCAATTATCCTATCGTATCTAGATGATAATCCTGTCGTTTCTAAATCGAAAATAACATATTCTTCACTTCGAATTAATCTATCTTGCGGATTAATAGAAATGTTTAAATCTGAATCAACAACATATAATTCACATCCATATAAAGGCTTAATTTTGCCTTTAGAAAGATCTTGTAACTTAGGAAAAGATTGAACCCCACCATGATCAGTTAATCCAATAGCAGGCATATTAAATCTAGTAGCGGTATCAATATAATCTTGAATAGAACCAACCCCATCCATAGTCGACATTTGAGAATGAAGATGAAGTTCTATTCTTTTTTTACCTTCGTAATTATCCATTCTTAATGGTAAATTATCAATTATTGAAATGCTATCAATTTTAATTACGACCTGTTTAGAATAATCATCATAAGTAGGACTACCTTTAACTTTTATTCTTTTTCCAACTGATAGTTGATCGATAAAATTAGCGTCGTATTTTTTAGATTCAAAAAGATTAGATACTACTCCATAAGTGTTATCTGTATAGTAAATAATCGCAAGCTTTTTAGTGTGATCTTTAATTTCTCTAATTTCTAAATTATATATATCTCCACAAACTTCAACTCTTTTTAGCGAACAAGTAACAGCATCTTTAATTTTACAAGGAACGTAAGTTCTATCTAATTCTTGCTGCTTTTCATATTCTTGTTTCCTAATTTGTTCTATTTTAGTTTGTTGCTTAGTTTCCTTTTTAAATAAAACATCAATATCGTTATCTTGATTTATATCTGTTTGATTTAAATTAGTATCGACTAAACCTAAGCTAACTTTATAAGGTAAGCCTAAAAATTGAAACATATTGACTAATTTTTGAGCTTTATTAAGTAGACTATTAGCTGAAATAGCCATTTTATATTCAAAGACAATTTCCTTATTTACTAGATTGATTCTAAAATTAGCAAGTTCTTGATATTTATAAAATTGAATATAAGATTCAATAAAAGCTTTTAATTCTTCAGTAGTTATAGGATATATAAATTTAAATGACAATTCAGAAAAAAAGCCGTTAGGCAAATCTTTAAACTTATCGATATCTTCATATAATTCATTTAAAGCTTCATAGCTAACTAAATGTGGCAAAGCTATTTTCGCTTTAAAGACAACCTGAGCGTCAGTTAAACCAAAATCTTGAAAAAAGCCTTCTGCTAAGGCTTGTTTAGTCTTGTTAGAAACGCCGATTATATCTAAGTATCTTTCAAATTTTCTATCCATAAATATCTTTCACCTAAATAATATCTTACTAGAAGATTTATATATATCAAGACTTGATTTTTATAATTTTTTACTAGTGATAAATTATTGCTTTTTAAATATTAAATAGCAGGAGCTACAATGTCTTTAACAATTAAAACAACCATAAGCACAATAAGCAATCCCATACCTATTAAAGACATGATATTTTTAATTTTCTTGTAAGTTTTATTGTTTTTTAAAGATCTAGATTCATCTTGCAATTTAATCTTTTCTAGTTCTTCACTAGAAACTTTTGAATATTTATATTTAATTTTTAAAACTAAATTTCGACAGTTAAAATATATACCTTCTAAAATGGTAATTAATATCTGCCAACCATCTAAAGCTGGGAAAGGCAATAGATTCATAACTGCTAAGTTAACTGAAATTAAAGCCCAAAGATTCAAAAATGAACCCATACCTAAACTAACAGCCTGACTTGAAACTTTAAAAATAGAAATAATTCCTCCGACTTGTGACCAGTTAGCTGGATCAAATAACATACCAACACTAACAAACAAGGCCGAACAATCATAGCACCATTGATCCCAAGCTATTTTAAATGATTCACCAAACGAATATTTAAATTGATAATAAGCTGGAGATAAACCAATAGTAGAAAAAACACCTTCTTCGTTAGCTTTACTAGTTATACAAGTTGAATAAGTAACACTTCTATCGTTTAAATCATCGGATTTATTAAAACCAATAATGATAATTCTAGCATCGTTAGGTCTAATTTGACTATTAAAATCCACTTCTTTTGAATCATTATAAAACTTATTAGAAAGTAGGTATGATAAAGATTGATTTTGAGTTTCTCCACTAGCTGAATAATCTAGGTAATTAGAAATATTTGAATAACTTTGACCATAAGTTTCAATGACGTTATTATTAGCGTCTCTATGTTGATAGATAATTTCTAAGTAAGTTATTTGATCGCCGTTTTCTAAATAAATAATCGGATCGTCATTTTCTACAGCATCAGGATATAAATCATCTATATGTAAATCTACACTATTTAATTTGACATTACTAGCAATAGATTCTTGATCGTTAGCTAAAATAGAATTTTCTTGAACAGAAATTTTAGTCCAATCAGTTCTTTGAACTTGCTGAGTACAACAGGAAAAAGATATAACTAATAAAATATAACCGAGAATAAAATTAACTAATACCCCAGCTGACATTATAATAACTTGTTTCCAGCGCGATTTTCCTTCTAAAGTTCTATCTTTTGGAACAACTAAATTAGGATCAACACCTTCTGCTTCTTCTGCATCTTCACCAGCCATTGAAACATATCCACCGACAGGTAAACATCTAACTGAAAAAATCGTTTCTTGATTTTTTTCTTTTTTAGGTTTTCTCTGATAGATAGCTGGTCCCATTCCTATTGAAAACTCATAACAATATACTTTAAATAACTTAGCCATGCTAAAATGACCTAATTCATGTAAACAAACTAAGACTGATAAAGATAGTAAAAAGACAACTAAATCTAAGATAAAAGTCCAAAACTGCATAAATTACTCCTAATGTTTAATATTATATTGGTTAATTCATTTTTTTACAAACCAATTCACTAGCTAATTTATCAACCTTTACAATATCTTCGATATTAGGATTAGAAATTAATATCATATCGTTTTTAACAGTATCTATAATAAATTCAATCATCTGTTGAAAACTTAATTTCCCTTTTAAAAAATACGAAATAGCTAGTTCATCAACTCTATTAAAAAACGTCATAGATGTTCCACCCAATTTAAAAGTAGATAAAACCAACTCAAATAAAGGATAACGTCTAAAATCAAACTTTCTAAAATTAATAGAGGTTTTCCTATCAAAATCGATAGATTTATAATTAGCTTCAACTCTTTGATATTCATTTAAAGCATAAGAAATCGGTATTTTCATATCTGAAGGGCCTACTTCAAATAAATAAGAATTATCGATAAATTCTAAAGCCGAATGAACTATGGATTCATCGTTAATTAAAACATCTATATTATTTATATCCCAAGAAAACAAATAACTAGCTTCGATAAATTCAAAACCTTTATTAACCATAGTAGTAGAATCAATAGTAATTCTTTTCCCCATCTTCCAAGTTGGATGATTTAAAACTTGTTCAATACTGACATCTTTCAATTTCTCATAATCAACATCTCTTAACGAACCACCTGAAGCGGTAATAATCATCTTTTTAACTTTAGAAACATCGACGTTATTAAGCAATTTAGCTAAAGCGACGTGTTCAGAATCAATAGCGTATAATTTTCCAAAGCCTTTTTCCAATTCTCTTTTGATTAATTCCCCACCGATAACTAAACTTTCTTTATTAGCTAAACATAAAGTCTTATTTAATTTTAAACACTCTAGAGAAGGTAATAAACCTTCAAAGCCAACAATAGAATTAACAACTTTCATAGCAGAGGTGTTTTTAATTAATTCGATATCGGCATTTTTACCTGTAAAAACTCGATATTGAGGATAATTTTTTTTAAACTGCTCTGCTTTAATTTCATCGACAATACTAACATCTTTTAAAAAAGGTAATTTAGATAAATTATCAATCAAAATATCGATGTTAGATTTTAAACTAATTCCGACAATGTGAAATCTTTTTTCATAACAGCAGACATCGATAGTTTGTAAACCTATCGAACCAGTCCCACCTAAAACAACAATATCTTCTATCATTAAATTCCTAATCCTTTAACAATGATAAAAATAATACAAGATACAACTAAACAAGTAAATGATAGTGAATCAAGCCTATCTAAAAAACCACCATGCCCAGGTAAAATGTTGGAAAAATCTTTAATGCCATAATATCTTTTAACAGCCGAAAATAACAAATCACCTATAACAGAAGCTATAGGAACAACGATACTTATTAAAACAATAAAAGAACCTGAATAAAAATTAAAATCTAAAACTCCAGGTAAAATAGCAAGGTTACACGAATGTAAAATACCCGCTAAAGTTAAACTAGTTAACATAGAGAAACTAACTCCTCCAATAAATCCTTCCCATGTCTTTTTTGGAGATAGTCTTTCGCACATCGGATGTTTTCCAAATAAAACACCAACAAAATAAGCCCCGACATCATTAAAAACAGAACCACAAACAATATAGACTAATAAAAGCGAAGATTTTATAACATCGTGATTGTAAAATTCATATCCATTTGGCAAATATCTCAAATATAAAATTCCTTGGAAAGCTAGTCCTAAATACAAAGAAAAAGCAAAAACATAACAAGCTTGTGGGATAGAAAACTTTTGAATACATAGTGGCAAAATAAATATAGCCACAATACCTAAAATAACTATTGGAATAGGTAAAATTAACCTTCTTAAATAAAATTCATTGTAGTTAATTACATTATGTATGGTATTAGCATCAAAAAGGAAATCGCAAAAAGCAATTAAAAAAGCGATGGCTAGACAAATTAAATATATTAAAATTGTATAATTGCCAATTTTAGCAGCATGAACGATTTCATAGATAGATACAACAGTTAAAATACCGACTAAAACAAGGAAAAACCAACCGCCTAAAAACAAACAAGGTACACAGATACAAACTAAAACAAGTGCAGTAATAATCCTAGTAAGCATAGAATGCTTGCTAAATGAAGTTAACTTATTCATTTTTTAAGCCTCCAAATCTCCTGTTTCTATTTTGATAAATTTCCAAGCATTCTTTAAGTTTTTTCTTGTTAAAATCAGGCCAATAAGTCTGAGTAAAAATAAATTCAGCATAAGCTAATTCATATAATAAACAATTAGAAATTCTCTCCTCTCCAGAAGTTCTAATTAATAAATCGACATCTCCAATATCTTTTTGATAAAGGCTATCTTGCAAAACTGCTTCATCGATATCATTTAAATCAAGTACACCACTTTGAACATTTTTAACTATGTTTTTACAAGCGAAAACTAATTCTCTTCTTCCACCATAATTAAACAAAACATTAAAAGTATGTAAACTATATGACTTAGTTTCTTCTATGCATTTATATATAACATCTAAAATATCTTGAGGAATTCTACTATCTAATAAATCACCTGAAACAGCAATTCTAACCTGTTTAGATTTAAAATCTTCAAGATTATTTTCAAAAAACTTTTTCAAAAGACTAAATAAATAAGATATCTCTTTTTCAGGTCTATTCCAATTTTCAGTAGAAAAACAATATAAAGAAACTGTTTTAATATTGTAGGTAAAAAAACACTGATCAATAATTTCTGAGATACGATTGACACCTGCTTTATGTCCAGAAGATCTACTTAACCCTCTTTTCTTAGCCCAGCGACCATTCCCATCCATTATAAAAGCGATGTGATCTAATTTTTTAGTTAATTGAAAAGAATCTTTTTTCATGTAAATTATAAAGTCATTAATTCTTTTTCTTTGCTAGCAAAGATTTCGTCGATGTTTTTATTGTATTTATCTGTAACTTTTTGAATATCGTCTTGTAAATTAAAGACCATATCTTTTGATAAACTAGCATCTTTTTTAATCTTATTCATATAATCAGTTCTAACAGATCTAATTCCGACTTTAGCTTGATCAGTTAAACTTTTAGCTTGTTTAACAAATCCTTTTCTTCTTTCACCAGTTAAAGGTGGGAAATTTAAAATGATATTAGGAGCGTTAACTACTGGATTAATTCCTAAATCAGATGAACCGATACTAGCGACAATAGCTTTAACGCAACTTGGATCATAAGGTTTAATTACTAATTGAGTAGGTAGAGGAGCAGAAATTCCAGCTACGACTTTTAACTGAGTCTTTTCTCCATAATAATCAATATAAATCTTATCTAAAACTGAAGCTGAAACAACTCCAGAACGAATTGTTTTTAATCCATTTTTCAAATTTTCAATAACTTTGACCATAGCTTGGTCACATTGTTTAACAATCTCTTCCATTTTATCTATCCTTTCTATTTAATTGTAGTTCCTATTGGTTCATCTTTACATATTTTAACAAAGTTTTCCTTATCTCCCATATCGAAGACTCTAGTAACAATGTTAGAATCTCTAAGTAAGGAAGTAGCAGTTGAATCAATTACTTGTAAATTTCTTTTTAAAACTTCATCATAGGAAATATCTTTGATTAATTTAGCGTTTTTATTAGTTCTAGGATCAGAATCATAGACACCTTCAACACCATTTTTGGCCATTAAGATAGCATCACAATGAACTTCTTTAGCTCTTAATGCCGCAGTGGTATCGGTGGTAAAATAAGGATTACCAATTCCACCAGCGAAAATTACCACTCTTCCTTTTTCAAGATGTCTAATCGCTCTTTTTTGAATGTAAGGTTCAGCTACTCTAACTATTTCTAAAGAAGACATAACTCTAGTTTGTAAGCCGACTTTTTCTAAAGAACTTCCAATAGCTAAAGCGTTAATAATAGTTCCTAACATCCCCATATAATCAGCAGTAGCATGTTCGATACCGATTTTATCAGCTAATCTTCCTCTCCAGATATTACCAGCTCCACAAACAATACAAACTTGAACACCCAAATCAGAAATTTCTTTTATAGCCAAAGAGATAGTATTTAACAATTTACTATCGAGAATCTGATCGTCTTTTACATCTTTCAAAGCTTCTCCTGAAAGCTTAATTAAGACTCTTTTATATTTCATAAGATTTCTCCTTGTCTTGTATATTTTATATTATTTATAAGAAAATATAAATATACAACTGATTTGTTAAGTTAAATAACTGCTGTCATATTTTTGCTAGCAAAATATTTTTCCAATTCATCTTTGTGCTTTTTATAAATAACTATTAAATGGTTGCCAAGTGGATAAGTTAGTAACTTATTTAAATTAGTAGCATCAACTAAAATTTGAGTTCGGCATAAATTAGATTTATAAAGGTTTTTAACAATCTTACCTTCAGTTACAAAATATTTAGAAAGATTGGAATTTATTCTAAAAATTGTAACATCATCTAAATCTAATTCCCCGTGAATGCCTAAGCCAATTTGAGATTCAAAATGAGTATCAAATTTATATGTCTTACACATATTTAAAGGCAAAGTACAATGCGCGAGTAAAATTTGATTATTTGACAAATCAATCTGACTTGGATTAGCTTGAAAACTTTCTAAATTTAACAATTTTCTAGCGATATACATTGAAATTAAACTAGGTATATCTCCTTCACATGTAGCGACAATTTTCTTTGAATTAAATAAACTTAAACCTAAACAGGCCGTAGTTTTTAATTTATTTAACAAATCAAAACATCTAATAGTAAATCCGTATAACTTATATTTAGAAATAATATTAGATAACGCTAGATAAAATCTATATGCTTTTCTTAATTCGATATTATCAAAGCTAGATTTAAATTTTTCTTCTATTTTAAAATCGTCACCTATTTTAAAATACTCTTCTTCAACTTCTGCAATAGAAATATCGATTAAAGATATATCGAACTTTTCTTGAACTAGCTTATAGTCAACATTAGATGAAATTAACCAATCTGAAGGTAAACCAATTACACCTAATCTATTATTAGATTTAACAGTGTAATTTTCTTTATTAACTAATTCATTAATTCTAGATTTTAAATAAGAACTATTCCCATGTAATATCTCACCATCTAAATTGTATTTTTTCAAAAAAGCTAATATTTCTAAAGAAGCAGCTAAAGAATTGTTTGAACCATATGTCAAAAAATAATACGGGGCTTTAAATTTAGAAAAATTTTCCAAAAACAGATTTTCACTACCACCAGATTGGACTAAAATTAACGATAAGTTAGCATCTAAATATAGACTAGGAATATCTTTAACTAATTCTATTTCAATATTTTCATCTTTTAATTCATTAAGTAAATCTGCAGTTGTTTTTGAGACAAAATCTGTATGTAAACTAGATAAAATAGGGTAAATTTTGACTTTCATATTTCCTCCAAAGTATTTTTAAGCACAATAAAAGGCCGCATATATAGCGACCTAAATAGACACAAAATGATTTATTGAAGTTCTTTAGCAACTTCAGCAGCAAAGTCTTCTTTCTTCTTTTCGATACCTTCACCGACTTTATATAAGACGAAAGAAATAGGAGTGACTTTATTAGCTTTTAAAATTTCACCGACAGTCTTAGTAGAATCTAAAATATATTCTTGATAAGTGAGAACTTGTTCTTCAAAATGCTTATTGATTCTACCTTCAAGAATCTTTTCTTGAATATTGGCAGGTTTTTTAGCAAAGGAAGCATCCTCTTTAGCTTTTTCAACTTGAATTTCTTTTTCTTTAGCGATTTCTTCTTGAGAAACAGCATCAATAGTTAAATAAGTTGGATTAGTTGAAGCGATGCTCATAGCTAAATTATCAGCTAATTCTTGATCTCCACCTTTAACTTTAACTAAAACTGAGACAACTCCACCCATGTGGATGTAACTGCCGAATAATTCATCGTCATTTTTATCGACAATAACAAATCTTCTTAAAGATAACTTTTCGCCTAATTTGATACCAGCATCGTTAAATTGTTCAGCGACAGTTTGACCATTGTTAGTTTTACAAGCTTGTAAAGCTTCAACATCACTTGGATTATTATCTAAAGCAGCTTTAGCAGTAACTTTAACTAAATCGACAAAAGGATCGGATTTAGCGACGAAATCGGTTTCGCAGTTAATTTCCAAAACGACAGCTTTATTATTTTCAACTAAAACTGTAGTTAAACCTTCAGCAGCAATTCTAGAAGCCTTTTTAGCTTGTTTAGCAAGGCCTTTTTCTCTTAAATAAGTAATAGCAGCATCGATATCGTTATTGCTAGCTAATAATGCGTGTTTACAATCCATTAAACCGGCACCGGTTCTTTCACGCAAAACTTTCATCAATTCAAGAATTTCAGACATTAGTTAGTTCCTTTCTCATTAGTAACAGCTGGAGTAGCATTAACTTCAGCAGGTTTAGCTTCAGTAGTATTAGTAGCTACTTGAGCATTAGCTTTTTGTTCGGTAGGTTTTTTCTTAAAGTTTTTCTTGGCAGCTTTGAAAGAAGATTTTTTGCGTAATCTCATACCTTTAGCTAAAGGCTTTTTAGCTTTTCTTAAAGCGTATTGATCTTCTTTAACTCTGGCTTTGATTAACTTATATTCTTCCATCTTATCAACGCCTTTTAATGATTCAGCAAAGTTGACACTATCTCCTTCTTGTTTAACATAAGCATAAGCGACATCTCCACCTTTACCTTCAACAATAGCATCAGCTAATAAGCCTAAAATTAATTTGACAGTCTTAGAAGAATCATCGTTACAAGGGATAACATAATTGATTCCATCAGGATCAGTATTAGTATTAATTAATGCAAAGACTGGAATATTTAAAACTCTAGCTTCAGCAACAGCGTTATGTTCTTGTTTAGGATCGACAACAATCATAGCATCAGGAAGCTTTCTCATCTCTTTAATACCTTCTAAGTTACTAGCTAACTTAGCTTGTAATTTCTTTTGTTGAATAGCTTCCTTTTTAGGCATGGTATCATAGACACCATCAATTTCATATTGTTCTAATTGTTTCAATAATTTAATTCTGTTAGAAAGGGTCTTAAAGTTAGTTAAAGTACCACCTAACCATCTGTGATTAACATAGAATGAACCAGATCTAATGGCTTCTTCTAAAACAGCATCAGAAGCTGATTTTTTGGTACCGACAAACAAAACTTTACCGCCTTTTTCAACGATATCTTTTAAAAGTTTATAATCTTCATTAATATAGCTAGCGGTCTTATCAAGATCGATAATATGAATACCAGATCTTGTTGAATAGATGTAATTTTTAAATTTAGGTGACCATCTTCTAGTCATATGACCGAAATGAGCGCCGACTGCTAATAATTCTTTAACAGTAACAACAGGGGCGTTAGGATCATGGATGACACTAGCCATTTCTGAACTTTCTTCATTTGTTGAAACTTCGTTAGTTTCTGAAGAACTTTCTTGTTCTTCAACCTTTAATTCTTTTTCTTCACTCATTGTGAAACCTCCATTTGTTAAACCTCCATCAGTTCTAAAGTCTGGCCCAATTACCGAATTTAAACTTTGAAATTAATGTTAAGTTGAATACGCCACCCTTGGGCAAAACGAGTTTAAATTGCTACCGATAAAAGGACTAGCCAAACCAATCCGTGATGTGTGCATTTGCAAATTAAAAAACTTTCGCTTTTTAACAGCATGTAAAATATTAACATAAAATTGATGTTTATACAAGATAGATAACTTAATAGCTAATTATCTAACAGCAACCATTTTTTACCAGTTGAAAACCGCTAAGATAAAACTTCCTAGCGGTTCATAACTTTTATAAATTTAATTCAAACCCGTTATCGGTAATAAATTTATCGATAGGTTTATAACTAGTTGTACCAAAGTTAGAGAATGAAAAAGTATAAGGAGTTAACATTTCATTAGTTGTAGCATTGAAAACATTTAAGATGAATTCAACTTTGCAATCTAAGCTAGTAACATCACCTGTAATTTTCATATCTAAGGTAGTCCAACCCATAGTCATACCATCAGGGACAGTAATTCCAAAATTGTTGATAAAATCTAAACCGATATTATAATCATCAGTTTTATATACGCCATCTTCATAAACTAACTTTTGCATATTTGAAAACAAAAGCAAGTTCTTAGGATAGTTCATAACTTCGGAAATATCATCTTGCTTAAGCAAGAAACCACCTTGAGCATGACCAGGTTCATTAGGATTATTTCTAGTAACTAGTGAAATAGTATTGTTAGTAGAATAGAAAAGATAAACATCGTCGTAAATCAATTCTTCAGTATAACCAGGAAGAATAATCCCTTCATCTGGATTAGATAAATAAACGTATCCTCTATTGGCATAAGCAGCTAATTCAGGATAGCTAGCTAAATAAGAATCAGAAACTTCATTGAAATAATATTGCTTAGTGAAATATTCTCTAACTGCAAAATTATTATCATCTAACATTTCAGTTCTAAGATAATTATCCTGATTAAATAAATCTCTTACACCTTTTAAAGTGGCATCTGGAACAAAACTAGATCCGCCATTATAATAAAATTCTTCTAATGAATCGACTTTTGCTTTTCCAAAATTAGAAAAAGTATAAGTATATTGGACTTCTTTACCATCAATTTTAGCTACAAAACTAGCAGTTAATTTATTGTTAGCTACAGTTAAAGTAATTCCATCTACTAAATTAAGATAAGTAGAAGAAGGTAAGTTAGCTAATTTTAATATGCTTTCACAAAATACACGTCTAGAAGTTTTTAAACTTGTTGAACTAGTATCTAAACTTGAATAATCTAAATTAACTAATGATGTAACTGTCGAATTGTCATACAAAGATGTAACTGTATTTCCGTTAGCATCTAAAATTGCTTCACCTGTAGTTATAACATCATCGCTTGTATCACTTCTTTCAAGAGAATAACTAGCTATACCTTGAGGAGTAGTAATAAATCCAGCGTAAGTATAATCTGTACCAGAATTATAAGCGATATAAGAATAAATAGGAGTAAAAATCCATCTGTAATTTGCAATTTGACTAGCTCTATCAACTCTAACTTCATAAGAAGAATTAGGGTCACTTATATAATCAAGAGCATCTTTAATAGTATTTAATTGCCCAATAGAATTAACACTTACACTGCTAATACTACTAGAAGAACTATTAGAAGAAGAATCTTGGGTGGTTTGATTACAACCAACCAAGACTCCTAATGACAACAACGAAACTAATAAGACTTTAGATATTTTCATATTCATCTTTTATTATTTAGTGAAATAATCATATTCATAGTTTGAGAAGTCTTCATCACCAGTTTCACCACCTAAGATATAACCAGTAGATACTTCATCTTGACCAGACCAGCTAGAGCTAGCTAAATAGACACCTAAACCATCTTCAGTTGAATAAGTTAATAATAATGTGTAATTATCATTAGGATTACTTTCATCGTCAATGATTCTTGAATATGAGAAGCTACCAGTAATTTGATCAACTGTGAAAGCAAATTTATAGGTTTGACCATTTACAGTAATAGTACCTTGATTACGTTGAACTCCATCAATAGTAATTTCTTCTTCAACTATATTAATAGTGGCGGCTTTAGAAGTATTAGTCCAAGTGCCTTTTAAAGCATCGATAGTAGCACCTTGTCCAGGTTTAATAGTGACACTGAAATCAGTAGAACCTGAAGAAGCAGTACCATGTTCAAGGCTTGTGTGTTCAGTAGAAATAGTGAAATCAACAGTAACTTCGCTAGTGATACTAACTTTACTAGCATCGAAAGTAATACTTCTATCGACGATATCAATATAGCTTTCTAAACCGTGATTGTCGTTTTTATAAGTAACTTTAATATCAGGTGGTAAAGCAACTTCACCAATAGGTAAATCACCAGAAGCATGTAAACCAAATTTAAATTTACCGCCAGAATAGATAGTAGCAGCAGTAGAGCTATCGACATCCAAATATTCATTTTCATAAGCGTATCTTTGAATATAGAAGCTTCTAACAAAAATGTTATAAACAACTTTAACTTCGATTTCTAAAGCAGCTTTTTGGTCAGAAAGATTTGAAATTTTAACTTTAGCTGTACCTTCATTGATAGCTTCAAATCTATTGTAGCTATCATTCCATCTAATAGCATCAACATCACTAGTTTTAGTAAAGCTAACAACATCATATTGCCATTTATCTAAAGCAGTGCTAGGAGCATAAGTAAAGCTTAAGTATTCAGATTCAGTTAAAGAATCTCCACAGTTAACACTGTTAGTGTTATCTTCTCCTTCAGCTTCAGGATTATTTAAAGTGGCGGAAGTAATTTCACTAATAAAATAAGTAGAGATATCATTTCCATCAACTTTATCAAAACCAGTAGTGTTCTTACTAGCATCGTAAGTATAAGTGACTTTTAATTCTTTTCCGATAGTTCCACTATTTTCAAAGTTTTCATCAGCGGTACCAGAAATAAATTTATCGCTAGTAAAATCATATTTAGTATCATCGTAAACTTTGCTTAAATAATTGATGGATTTAATAGCACCATTACTAGCAAATTCAAATTCAACTCTGTATTCAGTATGTTCTTTAACTTTTTTAATACCAGAATCAGTAGCACCGGTTGAATCGTAAGTCTTGCTAGAAACAATTTTAGCTTTAAAGCCATCGTTAGTTTCTTCTGAAGTAACTTCGATATTAGCGGATTTAACATAATCTTCAACAGTCATACCGACTCTATAAGCATCCATAAAGTCGAATTCGACATTATACATATCATATCCGTTATTTTTAACTTCAAATGGAGCAACCATAGGATGGATAAATTGACTATCAGAATTCCATTCTTGGTCATCAATTTCAGAACCGGTTAAAGTGTTGCTTGTAGCAATTTTATATTTACCAGATTGACCATCTTGACCTTCAAAACTAAAGGTAGTATCAACCCATTTAAATAATTGATTAGCTTCATCGTATTCTTTATAAATTTCACCGACAGGTTTGCCGGAAGTTTCAGTAACTGTTGTTAAAGATTTTTTACCATCAGCAGATAATTTATATGTAGCTTTAATATTATCTTCACTATTTGAATATTCGACATTGCTTAAATTAGGAGCAAAGTTACCAGCGGAAGATTGAACTCTACCATAGAATAAGTTATATAAGCTATCTACGCTAGTTGGTAATATATTTACTTTAGTTCTTTGAATATATAAAGGTCTACTAGAATTTGAATCATAGTAGAAATCATAAGTTCCACCATCACTGATATTACCAGTATAATCACCTCTAGCAATATCTAAATTACCAAAGCATTTAGTTCTATCGATATCATATTGATATAAAGTAGTAGTAGCAGAACTATCTTTACCTTTAATAACTACTGAGAAATTACCACTACCTTGAGCAGTAACATTTCTAGCGGCGTATAAACCATTACCTAAATCTTCAAAAGCGGCAGTAAAATCACCTTGAATAGTAATATCACCTTCAACAGATAATCTTGCGGTAACAATTACTGATTGGCTAGGCATAACAAAGGTATAAGTTGTATCGTTAACTTTAGTAGCGTTATTTCCATTATAAGTAACAGCGACTAAATTAAATCCACTAGCTAAATTAGAAACAGTAATAGTAACAGTTTCACCAGCTTCAGCTCTATCTTTATCAGCAGTTAAAGTTACACCAGTAGGAGAAGTAACTCTAACGACATAACCTTGTTCAACATCAGGATTAGAAGAAGTGGAAGAATCTCCAGTTCCACCTGTTGAATCAGAAGTAACAGGAGTAGAAGAATCTGAAGAAGTCTCTGTTCCAGCTGAAGATGAACTAGTAGGAGTACTTGGATTACAAGCAACTAAACTAGCAGTAAACAAAACGGATAATAACAACAAACTTTTTTTGCATTTCATAATATTTCTCCTTATTTATTTTTTTAATTTAAGCCTTTAATTATTCAAACACAGGTCTAAAGAAATCAATAACACCTTGTGCTTCAGAAACGTGAATTATATCACAGACAGTAGAAATAGCGATTCTGTTAACATTAATTGGGCTAGCTCCACCATTTAAAGAAGCTTCAACTGCAAAAATATATTCGTTAGAATCAGCATATTCAACTTTGTTTTCATAAGTTAATGTTAAATCGATAGGATCATACATACCACCACTTTCAGTAGCTAAGAAAACACCAGTTAAATCAGGCTTAAAATATAAAACGTAATTATCATAAGTAGTTTGATATAACTGAGATTCCCATCTATCAGCTAAGCACATATATTCAATAGCGTCTTCAACTGGAACTTCATTACGGGCATTAACAGCCATACGAATAAATTCAAAGCCACCTTCATCAGCACCAGTCATAATTGCACCACCAGCCTTTTTAGCAACGATAGAATATGAATCACCTGAAACGTGATTAACTTCAAAAATACCTTCGTTAGAAAAACTAAAATTCAAGATATCGCCTTCCATTGGATAGCTAACTGAAGGTGAAAATGTAAATGTGTAAGTCTTTCCAACAACTAAATGAGCCCCAATTGACATATCAATTATAGCTCCACCACATTCTCCTCTAGTTATTTCTTCTTGGCCATCAGGCAAACTGACATCTTCTGGAAAATCTAATGAATCTTCTACTTCTGAAGTAGAACTACTAGAAACTGAATCAGAAGTTCCAGTTGAACTATCTGCTGAGCTAGTAGGTTGATTTGGATTACATCCAACTAACATAACTAAACTTAATAGCCCAGTTAACAATAAAGCTTTTTTCATTATCTATATTTATCCTCCATTTCAAAATATATGTTATATTTTACATTATTTAGTAACTTTTGTAAAAGTGACACCTTTTTCTAATAAGGTATATTCACTTCCAGAATACCAATCATCATAACCAACTTCATCAGTTAAAGTTAAAGTAATAAATCCACTTTCTTCTTCCTCAGCATCTAAAGCGAGCTTAAATTCAATATTTTCAGTTGTAACCTCATACCAAGAATTAATTTCGCATTTTAAAGTAAAGGAAATAACACTTTTACTAACAGTATATTTAGCGGTTAAAGATTCAGGTGTAGAACCAAATGTCTCTTTAAAGGCATTATTAGGATCACTAACAGTTACAGAACCATTGTTAAATGTAAGTTGAATACCACTAGTAGATTCTACAAAGCTAGCAGCTCCTTCAGTAAATGGATCGTAATCAATATAATGGATGGTAGTAATTGTCTTATTTTCTAAATCAAGTTCATAATACTTCACTCCATCTTCCCAATAGATAGTTAAATTCTTAACTGGACCTGAAGCATAATCGTATGAATAATAAGCGTTTTTACCATTATAAGAAGCGATACCACCTTGATAAATAGAACCATCTAAAACAACTTTTTCACCAGAAGTATCACCATCAAGAACGTATTCACCAGCTGCTTCTTCAGCCTCATTAAATGAATAACCATTACTAGTTAATGGTCTACCATAAATAACTTCATAACCATCGATTAAACCGCCATCTTTTTTAGAAATAGAATAGATAGTAATATCATCGCCATCTTCATCTTTAACGGTAGTAGATCTTAAATTGACATCTAAAATAATTTCGTCATTATGTAAGAAGAAATTCTTAGTTTCATCGTTAGAAGTCGTGTATTTTAAAAGTAAAGATTCAGCAGAAGATTCATCACTGGCTATATATTCAACTGATTTAAGTTGAGTATTACCTAATTTTAAACAAGCTGAATATTCATCATATTGTAAGAATCCAGCAACAACACCAGTAGAGGTAAAATAGAAGCTAGCATTTCCAACAGCTGTAGAAGATGAGTAAGCTAATCTAATAATTGCTAAATCATCAGTATCAGTAGCGATAGTATATGTACGACTTTCATTATTGTAAGTGGCTGTACCATCAGACTTAACAACTAAATCAACATATTTTTGCTGATTGGCATCATAAACAGAAAATGTACCAATAAACAAAGATTCTTTACCGACATACTTAGTTAAATCTAAAGTTAAATCTTCAGTTAAGAAATTGCTAGAAGTAGATAACATGGTCTTATCAGCACTTAAATATAAATTAATTCCATTAATAGTAATATCATCACTAGCCCTTAAAACATAGTTACCTTCATCTTCAGGATTATCAGAAAAAACTAAAACAATACTAGTCTTTTCAGGAATAGCATCTAAAGATAATTCTCTACCTAAAGCAGGTTCAGAATAAGTAGAAGATTCTCTAATATAAGCTTTAACTAATAGATGATTACCTGTATTAATAGTAAGTTTATGAGCAGCAATAGGATCTTTAACATAACTAGTAAAATCCAAAGTAGTGTTTCTTGATGGCATTTCTAAACACGCTAAATTTTGTTCAACATTAAATTGAACACCGACAGAACCATCCAATGTTAAATAAGCTACACCATCATCAACTTCTGGAAATTCTAAAAAATATTCCCCTACTTCATTAGATTCAGGTATAAGTTCAATAATTAATTTAGTTCCTTCTTCAATTTTAGAAGCATCATCAATCAAAGTATCCTTAATAGGAGCATAAGCAGTTGAACTTGAACCAGCTAAATAAACCTTATAAGTAAAATGAGGAACAACAATACTTAAGGCGTATTCTTTCTTTTCTTCAACAACAGAACTCGAACTTGAACTTGAACTAGAGCTTGAATTAGTTGAGCTAGAAGAACTAATCGGAGAAGAGTTAACTGATTCAGAAGATTCAGAACTTTCAGAAGTAGAACTAATATGAGAACTATTTAAACTAGAATTCGAGCTTGAGCTTGTTTGAGTTGTAGTATTACAAGAAACAAGTCCTAAGCCTAAAGTTAATAGAACCAATAAGCCTACATTTTTTGATTTCATATAAGTTTTCCTTTCATAAACAAGATTAAGAAAATCATACGCTCAAACTTTTTTCATTTCAAGTAAAAAAAGCAATATTTAGACCATAATTTTTAAATTTTTTTATTTATTTTACCTAAAAAAGTCTTTAAGTGTCCTATTTAATATATTTTATTTATTGTTTTTTAAAATCTCCCTTAAAAAGTGAATAAAACAGTTAGTTCACTAAGAAAGCGCTTACTTTAACTTGATATTTTAAAAAATAAAACTAGAATAATTATGATAGTTTACTAACGCTAAATTGTCCTAATTATCGTATTAATACATCTATGGATTTTAATAAAATTATCGAGCCGTTATCTTATGATAATCTCCCTCCAGAATTTATCACTAGTTTATTGGCACTTGTTATCATCTTAATAATTACTTTAGTCATTAATATTAAGTTAAAAAAGTACAACCCTTTAGAAAGACCTAAAGGTTTTTTACATTTAGTAGAAATTGCTATCGATTTTGCCGATAGACAAGTTACTAGCTTAATGGGCGATGCCTTTGAAGGATTTGGTGGCTATCTATTAGTAGTATGTGGTTATATCTTTTTAGGCTTTTTTATCGGGATGATAGGTATACCTAATTTCTTTCAAATTAACTCTAGCTGGGCTTTTGAAGCTTTACCTAACCCATTTACTAATATGGCTATGCCACTATCAATAGCCTTAATTACTTTCTGCTTAACTCACTATACCTCTATAAGATGTAAAAAATGGTCGTATTTTAAAAGGTTCACTGAACCGTTTGTCGTTTTTGCCCCTATTAATTTAGTAACAATGTGGTCTTCGTTACTTTCATTAACTTTGCGTTTATTTGGTAATGCTTTAGCTGGATATTGCGTAATTACTTTAATATATGTCGGAATTGGTTCATCCATACCTAATTCTTGGTATGGATTATTTATTAGTCCTATAATTGCCCCAATAGCTCACCTTTATTTCGATATGTTTGATGGCTTTATTCAGCTTATGGTTTTTGGCATGTTAACTATGATTAATATTTCAGGTGAATATGCTACTAAAGCAGAACTTTTAGAAGAAAAAAAGGAAAAGAAAGCTCTCAAATTAGAAAAAAAGCAAAAAAGATTAGCTAGAAAAGAAAAAGCTCAATGATTTTAACTTAAACTAGACGTTTAATTTAAATAAATTTATATAGGAGGAAAAAAGATGAATTTTATTGGATTAGGAATTGCGTGTATCGGTATGGGACTAGCTGCTATAGGTGAAGGTATGTCAGTTAGTAAAGCTATGGAAGCTATAGGAAGAAATCCAAGTTCAGCTACTAGTGTTAGATCAACTATGATTATCGGTGTTGGTCTAATTGAATCAGTCGCTATTTACATTCTAGTTGTCGCAATCTTAATGGCCTTTGTCGTTCAAGGCTAAAGCTATGTCCAAACTAAAAAGATATTTCAGCTTTATCTTTGTAGTTGCTATTTCCCTATTTATGTTAACTTCTTGCGACAACCAGGAACTTTCAGATAGGATTGAAACAACTATTAACAACATGTTACCTAATATCTATGTAACATTGGCTCAGTTGGCGGTTTTTATTTTAACTGCTTTAATATTTATCAAATTCGCTTATAAACCAATAAAAAAGAAATTAAATCAAAGATCAGAATATATTGAAAACAATATTAAGCAAGCTGAAATAAAGAATCAAGAAGCTCAACAAAAAGTAGAAAAAGCTAATTCTTTAATTCTTTCTAGTGAGCAAAAAGCCGCTGAAATAATTCAACAGGCTCAAATTACTGCTGAAAATAAAACTAGTCAAATTGAACAAGAACTAGCAAAACAAATCGAACAGGAAAAAATTCAAGCACATAAAGATATTCAACAAGCTCATCAGAAGATGCTTAAACAAGCTCAACAAGAAATACTTCAAACCGCCATCTCTACTTCTAAAAACATCCTTCAAAGAGAAATAAAACAAGAAGATAACGATAAGTTTGTCGAACAATTTATATATGAACTATCAAAAGACAACACAAAGGACAAATAAAATGGTAGATTCATCTTATATTAGTAAAATTTCTGAAGGTTTCTTTTTAGCCGCTAAAGAAAGTAACAATCTAATTAAATATCAAGAACAACTGAGATTTTTTAATTGGATAATTGAAAAAGATGATGCATTAAGAAACTTTCTACTTTCCCCATTTAACGATTTTAAAGATCAAGAAAAAGTTATCTCTAATCTTTTTAGCAATCTGTTTTCTGCTAAAATTGTTCTTTTTATCAATTTAATCATTGAAAAAAGATTAATTTCCTCTTTTAAAGATATCTTAGATAACTATATTAAATTAGTAAATAATGAATTTAACGTCGCAAGAGGAAACCTATATACTCCATTTAAATTACAAAATAAACAACTCGCTACCTTACAAGATATCTTTGCTAAAAAGCTAAATAAAAACATCGTTTTTAAACAGATAATAGATAAATCTCTAATAGCTGGTATCAAAATTATTATCGATGGTAGCTTATATGAATATAGTATCAATTCAAAATTAGATGAAACTTACAATAAGCTTTTAAACAAAAAGGAGTAATTATGTCAGAAGAACAAAATCTAAATACTCTTTCACAAATTATCAAAGATGAAATCGACAAATACACCAATAAAATCGATACTTTTGAAGTTGGTCAAGTCGTTTCTATCGGAGATTGTATCGCAACAATATACGGTCTAGAAGGAGCAATGAATGGAGAATTAATTTCTTTTAATAACGATAGTTACGGCATGGTTATGAATATTGAAGAAGATTCAATAGGTGTCGCTTTATTTGGAGAAAACATTTCAATTAAAGAAGGTGATATTTGCAAACGTACCCATAAAGTCGTTTCAGTTCCTGTTGGAGATAGTTTACTAAGTAGAGTAGTTAATGCATTAGGGCAACCTATCGATGGACTTGGTCCAATTCAAGAAAAAAAGTTTCGTCCAGTAGAAATGCCTGCTCCTCAAATTATGGATAGACAAAAAGTCGATCAACCGCTTCAAACCGGAATCAAAGCTATCGATTCAATGATACCTATCGGTAAAGGTCAAAGAGAATTAATTATCGGAGATAGACAAACAGGAAAAACCGCAATTGCCATAGATACTATCATCAATCAAAAAGGTAAGAATGTTATTTGTATTTACTGTTCTATCGGTCAAAAAAATTCTTCTATAGCTCAAATTGTCGATAAATTGAAAAAATACGACGCTTTAAAATACACAGTTATAGTTAACGCTTCTGCTGCTGAACCTTCCCCTATGGTCTATATTGCCCCATATGCAGCTACTTCAATAGGCGAATATTGGATGCATCAAGGTAAAGATGTTTTAATTGTCTATGACGATTTATCTAAACACGCTGTCGCTTATAGAACTATGCTTTTATTACTTAGAAGATCTCCTGGTAGAGAAGCTTATCCAGGTGATATCTTTTATATTCATTCTAGATTATTAGAACGTTCCTGTAGATTAAATAAAGAAAATGGAGGAGGATCAATAACAGCTTTACCTATTGTAGAAACTCAAGCTGGAGATATTTCAGCTTATATTCCTACAAATATAATTTCAATTACTGATGGTCAACTATTTTTAAATTCCGATATGTTTAATTCAGGTCAAAGACCCGCTATCGATTCTGGTTTATCTGTTTCAAGAGTCGGATCTTCAGCTCAAACTAAAATAATGAAACAAGTTAGCAAAAATCTAAGAATGGCTCTAGCTAACTATAATGAAATGTTAGACTTTTCTAGGTTTGGTTCTGATTTAGATAAATCAACTCAACAGATTTTATCTCATGGAGCTATCTTGTTAGAAGTTTTAAAACAAAAGCAATATATGCCTCTTTCTTTAGCCCAAGAAGTAGTTGATATCTATATAGTTCAACAAGGCCTCCTTGATGAAGTTCCAGTTAATAAAGTTCACAGCGTTTTAAAATTGCTTTCCTCAACTATTTCAGCAACATATCCATATATTTATAAAAATATTGAAGAAAATATGGAAATTTCTAATCAAGATAAAAATCAAATTGAAAATATAATTTCCACTATCAAAGCCGGTTTAAATAAAATTACTAACATCAATCAGTTTTAAATATGAACGATAACTTACTAGCGATTAAACTTAGAATCAACGCGGTTAAATCAATCAAAAAGATTACTAACGCTATGAAATTAATTTCTAGCTCGCGTTATAGCAAAATCAAAAATCTTTTTGATAGCAATTTAGAATATCTAAATTCTATGTCTTTAGCTATGAAACTATGTTTAAAATACGCTTCTTTTGATGAGAATAACTTACCGACATGTCTAAAGAAAAACTCTTCAAATAAAAATCTATATATAATAGTAAGTTCCAATTTGGGTCTATGTGGAAGCTACATCCACGAAATAGAAAAAACTCTAATTTCTCAAATAGAAAATAAAACTGATATAGATGCTATTTTTATCGGGGAAAAATCCTACAAACACTTAAAAGATAGATTTAATAAATCTTATTCAGAATACATTGAACTTTTAGATAATCTAAGTTTTGATAACGTCAATAAATTTAGACATGAATTAGATGCGATATATAGAAAAGAAAACTACGCCAATATATTTATAGTCTATACAAAATACATCAATTCAATGACAACTAAATGCGTAGTTGAAAAGCTTCTCCCTTTAGAAATAAATCTAGATGACAAAATAGAAACTCAGCCTAACTTTGAAATTAGTCCAGCTAACGAAGCCGATTTAATTATCCCACATTATCTTGATGCAATTATTTATAACGATTTACTCCAAGCTAGTTTATCTGAGCAGACCAACAGAAAAAACTCTATGGAAAATTCAACCACTTCTGCTAATAAACTGCTCTATGAATTAAATCTAAATTACAACAAAGCCCGTCAAGCTAAAATAACTCAAGAAATTACCGAAGTTATTTCTAGTTCAAAGAAAAATTCTTACATATAAGGAGGTAATATGATTAAACAATATAAATTCAATCCAAATAAAAAAGAAGCGGATTATGGATATGTTATTCAAGCTATCGGTCCAGTAATAGATGTTAGATTTGACGAAGGTTTAATTCCATCAATGAGGACAGCTTTAGAAGTTGAAATTGAACATATGGATAAAAAATCAACTTTGACATTAGAAGTTAGTCAAGACGTCGGAAACGATACAGTTAGATGCATTGCATTAGGTCCAACTGAAGGTATATGTAAAAATCTCATTGTAAAAAACACTCATAAGCCTATCCAAGTTCCTGTTGGAAATAACATCCTTGGAAGAATGTTTAACGTCTTAGGTCAACCTATAGATAGACAAGGAGAATTTAAACCTCAAGAAACTAACTCGATTTATAATTTGCCTCCTAGCTTTGATAAACAACCTACTTCCATAGAAGTTTTTGAAACAGGTATCAAGGTTTTAGATTTACTTTGCCCATTTCCTAAAGGTGGTAAAATCGGCTTGTTTGGAGGAGCTGGAGTAGGTAAAACAACTTTAATTCAAGAATTGATTCACAATATCGCCACTCAGCATAACGGAACTTCAATTTTTGCTGGAGTTGGTGAACGCTCTCGTGAAGGTAACGACCTTTATAATGAAATGAAAGAAAGTGGTGTTTTAAAAAATACTGCCCTTGTTTTTGGTCAAATGAACGAATCTCCTGGTGTAAGAATGAAAGCTCCATTATCGGCATTAACAATGGCTGAATGGTTTAGAGATGAAGCCCATCAAGATGTTTTGTTATTTATCGATAATATCTTTAGATTTACTCAAGCTGGTAGTGAAGTTTCTGCCTTACTAGGTAGAATGCCTTCAGCCGTTGGTTATCAACCTACTTTAGCTACTGAAATTGGTGAACTAGAAGAAAGAATCGCTTCTACTAGAGATGGATCAATTACTTCTATTCAAGCTGTTTATGTCCCGGCTGACGATTTAACTGACCCTGCTCCTGCTACAATTTTTGCTCACCTAGATGGAAAAGTAGTTTTAAGTAGATCAACTGCCGCAAATGGAATTTACCCTGCTGTTGACCCACTAGAATCTTCATCCAATATTCTCGATCCTAATATCGTAGGTAAAAAGCACTATTACATTGCTAGACAAATTCAATCCATTTTACAAAGATATAAAGATCTCCAAGATATCATCGCCATTTTAGGTATGGATGAACTTTCTGATGAAGATAAATTGATAGTTAATAGAGCTAGAAGAATTAGAAATTTCTTATCTCAACCATTCTTTGTTGGTGAACAATTTATCGGTATAAAAGGAAAATACGTTAATATTAACGATACTATTTCCTCATTTGAAAGATTGTTAAATGGTGAAGGAGATAATTTACCAGAAGCTAGTTTTCTCTATGTCGGTAACTTTGATGAAGCAATTCAAAAAGCCAAGGGTTTAAATAACGATGAAAAACACGTTTAAAATTAAGATAGTTACCCCTAATAAACGTGAATATATTAATGATGTAAGCCAATTAAAAATTCAAACTGACAATGGGGAAATCTGTATCTTATCTAACCATGAAGAATATCTAGCTAACATAGCTATTTCAGCTTTTGAAGTTAAATTTAAAAATGAAATTAAACATTTTGCTTGTGGAGGTGGAGCTTTATATTTTAACAATAAAGAAAATACAGCTATTTTGATATTAAATAGCTGTACACCAGTTAACAAGATAGATATAGATAAAATAAATAAATTAAAATCTCAGATGGAAGAAAAACTAAAGTTATCTAAAACTAATATAGAACAAAAGCAAAATGAATTGGCTCTAAAAAGAATTATTAACGAAATTTCAGCTAGAAATTCCTATAAAAACTAGGCTATTTTATATTTATTTCATTTAATGATAAAGAATAATAAACCGTTTTATTTTCAGTTATTTTATCCCCTATTTTAATTCTATTATTTAATTTTTCATCATAACAAGGGCCATAAATCTTAATGTAATAGTTAAAAGATAAATCCGAGTCTGAATAGTATGATCTAGGCGTATTTTCATATAGATTTTTAGACATATCTTGTAAATCAATAAGAGTTAATGTATGCCCACTTTCAAATTCAAAATCAATAGTAAATTCACTGCTATTTACCACTATCTGATTGCTTTTTGAAACAAACTTGGCTGTTAAAATAAAACTATTAGACGTTTGATTACAACTATTTAAACTAAATATTTCTAACAAACTAGCTAATAATATAATTTGTTTTTTCATAATAATCATTCTCCTATCCGATTATAGAATAATAAACAGTAGTATCTTCTATTAATTCAATTCCAAAATCAAAAGATCTAGTTCTTTCAATATCGTAATATAAACCAAAATAAGATAAATAACCATTAATAGAGCCTGATGAATTATATAGTTCTATAGGAGTAGTAGATAATGTTGTATCTTTTATATCTTCAATTTCTTTTCTAGTTATCTTATGTCCATTTTCAAAGACATAATTAATCATGTATGGATAAATAGGTTCAATAAATTTATCGTTTTGATAATCTAATTTCATAAAACAAGTAGTTAAAGTAACTTTATGATCATTACTATTACTAACTTGATTATTATTACAACCAGTTAAGCCTAAAGTTAACATAACTAAAGCCACTAAAGTAAACTTTTTCATAACTATAATTCCTTTCTAGATTAAATTTCTAAATGAATATATGGTTTAGAAGCTCCACAATTTGAACAAACTAAAAACTCGCCTTTTATAGAATAGTTATGTTTTTCTAATTCATAATCTTCCATACAAATACATTTCTTTTTATGGTAAGTAAATGTAGAAAATAAATATGCATAACTATGTGTGTGAGAATTTAATTGACATGAACAAACATATTCATTCGTAGATAATATGTAATATTTATTAGAATGCTTATGCGTTAAATTATCGTCAAATTCATAGTAATAATAATCTTCAATCCCGTTATTAAAATAAGCATTTAAATTAACTCTAGTACTAGGATAAGAAACTCCATCTATTGTGACTGTTCCTTTACCCCAACCCATATTTCCATAAATAATATCATTTTTTTGATCATAATCATATGCTATACAAACATGACCATATTTTATACCGGAAGAATCAACGCCATTTCCACCAACTATAAGTGGATGTCCTTCTATTAATAAATTTTTAATAGTTCCCATCAAATAAAATCTTCTATATTCTGTATCATCAACACCAACATGTAGAGATTTTAATTTAGCATGTTCTAATAAAATTGGATTACTCATCAAATATTTATCTAAAAGACTCATCATCATTAAATAATTAACCCCTAACGACTCAATATCATCTTTTGTAAAATAACCTTGATTTACCGCGTAATCTAATAATAGTCCCATAAATGATGTATCTTTATTTAAAATCGCAATATTAATAAAACTCTTGATGCTTTCGCTAAAACTTTCCCCATTATTTTCAAATTTAATATCATCGGTAATACCAGGTGAATCATATGAAGTAATCATATCATCACTACTGGATAAATTCGTTCCTATGTTGTATTGATTTGGAATAATATCATCATTCCAATAAATATCATAATAGCTTAAAAGCATTGATATCGCTGTTAAACCACAATTACCTAATTGATTTTCAATAATGTTTTTACCTTGGTTATAAAAATAGTAATAAATAAAATCTTTTTGAAGATAATATGATGATTCTAAAGTGCCAAAATTAATACTTGGATTAATTTCTAAATTTGTTCCGTTATTATTTAGATAATCTAACATCTCATAATTATTATTTTCATTATTGTTTTGATTAGGAACAAAAACATCTTCTGGTCCACAATGATAAATAGTTAACTTTTCCATATTAGCTTTATTAACATTTACATTAGGTATAATGAAAAATAAAGCCAATAACATAATGTTCTTTTTTTTCATAACTTGACTCCTTATAATTCAATATAACAAACAAAAACATATATTGTCAATTATTGGTAGCTAAATAATATACATCAACCATCTTATCAATTATAGCTTTTTAGCAAACAAAATAGCTGCCATTACTAGCAGCTATATATTGATATCAATTTACTATTTTCTAATACCTAAGGCCTTAATTAAAGCGAGATATTCATCGTGATTCTTGTTATTTAAATAACCTAATAAACCACTTCTTTGACCAACTTTAACAAACAAAGCTCTTTTAGAAGAATAATCGTGCTTATTAACTTTTAAGTGTTCAGTTAATAAATTAATTTCATCAGTTAAGATAGCAACTTGAACTTTAACATTGCCAGTATCTTTTTCATTGGCGCCAAATTTCTTAGTTAATTCAGCTTTTCTTTCTTTAGATAACATCTTTTTTATACCTCCATAATGTATCTTTGCTTAGCTTAGACCTAGAAATAATTTTTAGAGGTCAATCATATCCAAGACTAAGTCGCTTAAATATCTTACCATCTTGATAGATGTTTATCAACTATCTTTTAGATTCAAACTTTCTCAAAAAAGTCTTTTCTCCTAAAACGACTAACATATCAGTTTCTTTTAAAACGTATTGAGGATCAATTCTAGTTTCAATCTTATCGCCCTGCTCAATAGCGATGATATTTAGTCCGTACTTTTTTCTAATATCTGTATCGATAATCGCTTTACCGATATATTCTTTAGGAATTTTAACTTCTGATATTTCAATTTCATCATTTAATGAAATAAAGTCCATGACATTGTTAGATAATATCCTTTTAGCTAATCTATCTGCGGAATCTTTATATGGATAAATAACTTCGGCTCCGAGTTTTTCTAAAACTAGACCCATCTCTTCAGTATTTGACATTGCTATTACTTTCTTAACCCCTAAATTCAAAGCATTTAAAGTAGCAAAAATAGCAGTATCCATATGTTCGCCAATACAAACGACAATAGTATCGCATTCTTTAAAGCCAGTTTCTTCTAAAGTCTTAGTTGAAAGATCTTCACTAACAAAAGCATACTGACAAAAATCCAAAGCATTTTGAACCTTTAATTCATCTTTATCAATGCAGATAATTTCTTTTCCAAAATGAACTAGTTCATTAGCTAAACACATGCCGAATTTACCTAAGCCAATAATTCCGATAGTTTCATTTTTTGATGATCTTTTTCCCATAACAAATTTCCTTTCTAGCCGACAGAGATATCCCCTTCAGCATATTGCCATTTTTCATTAGCTTGAGATTTAAATAAAGTAGGAATAGATAAAGGCCCTATTCTTCCTACAAACATCAACACGATTAATACTAGTTTACTACCTATTGAATAATAAGGAGTTAAACCAGTTGATAATCCAACTGTTCCAAATGCTGACATACATTCAAAAGCGTAATCGATAGTAGAAAATCTAATTGCGCCTTCAACGTAATCTTTGTATTTTTCACCATTTAACACATAATTAGCATTACCTTCAAATCCAGACACAATTATTAAACCTAAAGTGAAAAACATTAAACCTAGCAAAATAATTAACAGAGCTTTTTTAATTAGATTTTCATTGATAGATCTTTTAAATAAATAAGGTTTTCTATTGGTGACAATTCCTCTAATATATGCAATTAATAAAGCAAAAGTTGTGGTTTTAATTCCGCCCCCAGCTGAACCAGGAGAAGCACCTATAAACATCAAAAGAATCATCATTAAAATAGTAATATCTCTATATTTAGAAAGATCATACATAGTAAATCCAGCCGTACGAGAAGATACTGACATAAATAACGCCCCTTGGAAAGTTACACCGTTGTTAGTTAATTGAGTTATATCATCAGCATTATTTAATTCACCTAAATAAATAGCTAAAGCTCCAGAAAAAACCAAAAATAAAGAATAAGTTATAGCGACCTTTCCTTGTAAAGAAAACTTTTTAAAGTGAAAACGATGGTGAAAAATATCAATAATTACAAAATAACCAATTCCGCCAAAAAAGATCAAACAACAAGTTAACAAATTTAAATAAAGATCATTTTCATACATAATTAAAGAACCAGTATTATTAGGAAAAACATCGAATCCCGCATTATTAAAAGCAGAAACAGAATGGAAAATAGCATATCCGATAGCATCGTTAACTGGATAATTATGCACAAAATAAAAATCAAAGAAAGTTAATATAGCGCCGACAAATTCAAACGATAAAGAAACTAATATAACTTGTAAAAAAATCTTTCTAATAGATCTAAAATTACCTAAGTTCCAGTTTTCTTTAACTAGAGTTTGATTATTTAAACCAAGTTTTTGATTAATCAAAATATAAATAATAACCCCAAAAGTAGTTACGCCTAATCCACCGATTTGAATTAATAGACCCATAATAGTTCTTCCAAATACGTTATATAAACTTCCTACCCCTTGCTTAACAGAAACTAAACCTGTAACACAAGTACATGAGGTCGAAGTAAATAAAGCGTCAATGTAACTAACTTGAGGTTGACCTTCATTTAAAGATATCGGTAGATACAAGAAGATACTACCTATTAAAATGACAGCTAAGAAAGAAGCAGCGATAACTAAAGCCGGATTAGGCTTATACTTTCTTTTATTTAATTTAGCAGTCTTAAGATTTTTTATTTCAGTTTTCATAAAAATCAGCAGTAAAAATAAATACCAATCTTACCTATCATATACTATTTAAAATTTTAAGTAAATATATAGAAATCCTTATAATTGTAAATTGTATAGTGAATAAATTTAGCTTTGCTAATTATTTTCTATCAAAATCAGTATCTAAAAGTAAAATGGCTTTATAATCTCCACTGTTAGCTGATTTTTGTAAATATTGCTTGGCTTTTAATTTATCTCCATGTGACAAATAATATATTCCTAGCCCACTAATCGCATCTAAATTATTTAAACTTGCTGCCTTTGACCAGTATTTTAAAGCTTCTTCTTCGTTTTTTTGAATACCTTGACCAGTAAAATATAAAAAACCAACCATAAATAAAGCGGGTGAATAATTGTAATTGCTCGCTTTTAACAAATAATTAAAAATCTGAGTAAATTTATCTTTTTTAGTATAGTAGATATTCGAATATAAATATGAAAGAACATAATCAATTTCTGGATTAGTAGGAAATTTCTTTGATAAATTTAACCCGATTTGAATCAACTTTTCCAAATCTAAAGTAGACTTAACTTCTTTTGACTTTAATTTTATATATAAAATTGAAAGCTCCTCGTTATTTTGAGCTAATCCATCTTCTAAATTTTTATTTAAAATTTTAATTTCCTGCTTATCTTCTAAATCAATAACTTCTTCATAGTGCTGTTTAGAAGAAAGATACACTTGAAGATATTCATCAGCAGTTTCAACTTTGATGTATTTTTTAAAAGTAAAATTGGAAGATTCAGATATAGTTTTAACTTCTTTTTTAATTGTAGTAAAAAGTTTGTGAAAAGTATTAGATTCTCCGCTAGAAACAACTAAATTCATAATATCTTTTACTAAGTTAGCTTCTTTTAAAATATATGGGGAAAGAAAATATATCTTACAAAATTCATCCGATTCAAAATATTTTTTCAATTCGTTTATTTCATCGACTATATAATTTCCTTTTACCTGTTTTCTAGTCAAAAAAGAAATCGCCAAATTATAAGCTTGTAGTCTTATAATTTCTCTTTTAGTTGAATCGTTATTGTTAAAAATCTCAGTATAAGAAGCAAAATATCTCATAAACGCTATAATTATAAACCATTTTATTTAAAAAAGAAGACAAATATTCTAAAATAATATCGCTATGGAAAACGGATTAATTCTTTTAAACAAAAAAGAAGGCAAATCAACCACTTATGCCGAAACGCCTTTAAAAAAGATTTTTAACACAAAAAAAGTAGGACATTTAGGTACTTTAGACCCTTTTGCAAGCGGATTAATAATATGTGGAATTAATAAAGGAAACAAGCTTTTCCCTCTTTTAGAAAATCTAAATAAAACATATATTGCTAGTTTAAAATTAGGAAATAAAACTTCTAGCTTGGATTTAACTGGCGAAATAATTGCTACTAAACAACCTTTCTATCATTCTTTAGAAGAAATAGATAGTGTTTTATCGTCTTTTTTAGGAAAATCTAAGCAACTTCCACCTATGTATTCAGCTATTAAAATCGATGGTATTCCTTTATATAAGTTAGCTAGAAAAAACATCGATATTGAAAGAAAAGAAAGAGAAATTAACATTTATTCATATAAATTAATTTCATATGAAAACGACACAATTACTTTTGAAGTAGAAGTAAGTAAAGGTACATATATAAGAAGCTTAGGTGAAGATATTGCTAATAAATTAAACGAATACGGACATTTAATCAGTTTAAAAAGAACTAAGATTGGTCAATTTAATTTAGATAAAGCAAAATATATTGAAGATATTACTAATAAAGATCTAATTTCAATTGAAGAAGTTTTATCATCTTATCCAAAATATTATTTAGATGATAAAAAGGCCAAATACATTTTAAATGGCCATCCTACTAGAATAAAAAGTTCAAATAAATTACTAGCTATGGTTTATCAATCTAAAATTATCGCCATATATAAACAAGATGAAGAAAACGAACTGATTTATAAACCATATAGAATGTTTTAAATATGAATGTATATAAATATAAAAACGGATTTAACTATAAATCTAATATAAAAACTAATCTCTGTTTGGGCCTTTTTGATGGTATTCATCTCGGGCATCAATTTTTAATAAAACAAGCTATACTAGATAATCCAAATACATCAGTTTTTACTTTTGATGGAAATGTTAAAAAACTCATTCATAAAAAGAAAGATTCTTATCAATTAACTAGCTTAAAAGATAAGTTAAATATATTTAAAAACCTCGGAATTAAAAATGTTTTTATTTTAGAATTTAACAATAAAACTATAAGTATTACTAAAGAAAATTTTATTAAAGATTATTTGGAAGATTTAAATATAAACAAAGTATTTATTGGCCAAGATTTTACTTTTGGCTATAAAGGCGAAGGTAACTATCTTACTTTAGAAAAACATTTCAACACTAAAGTGATAGATTTTATCAATTTCAACAATCAAAAAATTTCATCTTCAAATATTATTAGCTTAATTTTATCTGGGCAAATTGACCAAGCTAACTCTCAACTAGGTAGATATTATTCAATTAAAGGAAAAGTAATTCACGGATTGGCTAACGGAAGAAAGATTAACTTTCCCACAGCAAATCTTAAACTTTCTTTCAATTATCCAATTCCAAAAAACGGAGTCTACGCTAGTTTAATTAAAATAGATAATAAACTTTATTCAAGTATGAGCAATATAGGAACTCACCCGACAATTGATGAATTAAATGCCCCTTTAGTTGAAACTAATATATTTGATTTCAATCAGGATATCTATAGTAAATATGTAGAAGTGTTCTTTATTAATAAAATTAGAGAAGAACAAAAATTCAATTCATTAGATGAATTAAAAGATCAACTAAGTAAAGATAGAGACAGCATCAAAAATCTTATTAGAAATAAAATTTAATATATTTATTTCAAATTGATTTTTACAAAAGTTATATCGTCTATAACTTTAAATCTAGGATATTTATTTAACTTTGTATCTTGATAAGAGATTTGTTCTATTTTATTAAACAATAAATCCAAGCTTTCTTGATTGATGATAGTTTTTAAACATTGAACATAACTTGGATAAATTTTAAAAGTATCCCATAAAGAAGCAAAACCATCAGTATATAGATATATAGCTTTAATATTAGAAATATCTAAACTCGTTTTAGAAAAATTAAATTTACCTAAACTAGAACACGAATATACATTATATCCATTTTCCTTATTCGCTAAACGCCTGTTTTGAATAAGTATATCGTTTTTATCTTTTCTTGCTTGAAACAAACTAACATTGTTGTTTTTAGAATATTCTTCCATTAAATTAATAGCTTTTTTATCTAATTGACTAAGTTCTTTTTGCATAAATAACTGAAAGCTATCATCTTTATATTCAACAGCTATTTCACAATCACCAATATATGCTAAATTAACTTTATCTTGATTTAAATTAGCAATTACCATTCCTGCACTTGGTAGAATTGCCATATCATCAACACCATTAAAATATTTCAAATAAAATTCCTTACTGATATTTTCTAATTTTTCATCTAACAAAATATAATTTTTAGGAAGATGAGATTTTATATAACTTGCAAAATTAGCACCAGAAGTCGGATATAGCTTACTTGGAAGTAACCCAGTAGCTCCATCTAAAACCAAAATGTAATCTTTACCAATAAAAAACCTATCCTCATTATAATAATGAGATTTTCTAGTTTTATATATTAAATTACAAGCAGATAATTTATTTTCTTTTAACCTTTTATACAGATTCATTTTTCAATTTAAAATATTCGACAAATTGCGGAATTAATATACATATTAACAATATCACACCTAAAACAATTAAACCAGCAATAAACTTTTTCTCTTTTTTTGAACAATCTTTCATTACAAGGCTAACGCCTAACAAACAAATACCTAATAAAATTAAAATTAAGCCTAAAAACGCCACTAAATAAGTAACTATTTCAACAGGAGACTTAACCGTTGCAAAAATTTGCACACTACCTAAAACAAAGCTCAATACCGCAGTCATTAATGAAATAACTTTAAAGTTATCAGTTTTAATTGACCTTAGCGATTCATAATTTTCTAAAGAAGTATCATAAGCTTTAATTAAAGAAATATTATTAGCAATTAATTTATATGAATCAATGGTAGATTTGTTAGGATTATCAGAATCGTAAACTAAACTAATACCTTTATTGATAGAAACTAAAGCTTGACTATATTGCTGATTTAAAGCTAATAATCTACCTTTAGTAACATAATATTTATCATAATTTTTTAAATCTTGTTTACTAAAATATTCGATGTATTCACTGATAGAATTAATTGTAGGATTTAATTGAACTTGATTTCCCTTGTTTTTGTTTTCGTTTTCTTTAATTAAATTATCCACTTTTTCTAAAGCGTCTTTAATTTGCTTTTTAGCCTCGTCATTATGTTTTAAATCGAGGTTTCTTTCATAATAAATAGCTACCATTTCACAATAATGATGAATAACACCTTCTTGTTGTTTTAATTGTGGATATTTATTTTGATTTTTAATAGATTGTCTAATTAAATCCTCCAATTTATCAAAATTAATAGGTAAATTAGCTTTGCACAATAAATCAATATGGTTATAAATAGGATAATCTTTAAATTCCATTAATCCTTCTTTATAAAACTCTTCCATTTTAGTAAAGTTTTTCTGTCTGCGATAATATGTAAAAATAACATAGAAATATATAAAGACCGGATCTAAATTTCTCTCTCGATTTTGATTGTGACAAAATTCATTTTTAAGGCTACTATATTCTTGCTCCACTTGTTTTAACCAACGCTTTTGCTCTATCAATTTAGAAATTTCAGTAATCGTACATTCAACTTGTCTATCGTCAAAATAAGTTTTTACTACACTAGGATCATAATTAGTTTGACTATTTTTAGATTTACAAAAATCCAAAATATATCGTTTTAAGTCATCAAATTGAAATTTATCAGCACTTATTAAATTACTAGACATAAACTTAACTCCTTGTTATCAAATATATTTTAACAAGATAATACATAGCTGTTAATTTAAAATATAAAATTCTTTTAATATAAATTTTGTATGATATCTTTAACCTCATTGGAATTTTTTTGAAAATACGATACGACATATGAACATACTGGAATTATTTTTATCTTATTTTCTTTAGCGTATTTAATAGTTAGTTCAACAAGCTGCTTAGCTAATCCTTGTCCACGATAGATCGGATTAGTAGAGGTATGTTCTATTTCTAATACACCATCTTTATTAAAAATTCCAGAAATATATGCCGCTATCTCAGAATTATCAACTAATTGAATTTCAAAAGTTTTGTTGTCAATTAAATATTTAGCTTCCATATCCCCCCTTTAAAATCATCTAATTTATTTTGACATTTCATTTATAAACAAACTAAATGCCTTAACTAAATTTAGCTAAGGCAAATAAGCAATTTAATTATCTTTTTCTTTATTAGAAGTTTCTGATTCTTTTTTATCCCCTCTATCTTTCATAGTTGGGAATAAAATAACTTCTCTAATAGAATCGACACCTGCTAAAAACATAACAAGTCTATCGATACCAAAACCAATTCCACCAGTAGGAGGTAAACCATATTCTAAAGCGTCTAAGAAATTATAATCAATTTCATTAGCTTCAGCATTACCGAGTTCTTTTTCTTTCATTTGCTCAATAAACCTCTGCTTTTGATCTATTGGATCATTTAACTCAGTATAAGCGTTACAGAATTCCTTAGTAGCAATATAAAGTTCAAATCTTTGAGTAAATCTAGGATCTTGATCATCTTTTCTCGCTAAAGGAGTAATATCAAGAGGATGACCATAAACAATAGTAGGTTGAATCAAACTCTCTTCGACATATTTTTCAAAGAAAGCATTGACAACATGGCCAAATCTAAAGTGCTTTTCAACAGGAATTTCATATTTTTTAGCAAGCTCAAATGCTTCTTGATCAGATTTTACTTGTTTAAAATCAATTCCAATCTTTTCTTTGATTAAATCGGTCATACTGGCCTTTTTAAATTCAGGGCCGACATCAATATCATAACCCATCCATTTTAACTTAGTAGTACCAACACATTTAATAGCTAAGTCTCTAACTAAATCCTCGGCTAATTGAATCATGCTAGAAAGATCACCATACGCTTGATAAATTTCAATAGAAGTAAATTCTGGAGAATGGGTAGTATCAATTCCTTCATTTCTAAATTGACGTCCTATTTCATAAACTCTTTCCATACCACCGACAATGAGCTTTTTCAAAGCTAATTCAGTGGCGATTCTTAAGTAAAAGTCCTTATTTAAAGCGTTATAATGAGTGATAAATGGTCTAGCAGAAGCCCCACCTAAAATCGGCTGAAGCATACTAGTTTCAACTTCGACAAAATCCTGATTATCTAAAAAAGCTTGAATTTCTCTAATAATTTTAGATCTTAAAAAAGCTATTCTCTTAGATTCTGGATTCATAATTAAATCTAGATATCTTCTTCTATATCTTTCTTCGACATCAGTTAAACCGTGGAATTTTTCAGGCAATGGTTTTAAAGCTTTAGAAAGATGAGTAAACTTACTCACTTTTAAAGTTAATTCCCCTGTTTGAGTAACCATTAAACTACCTTCAACACCAACAATATCACCTAAATCAGAGAGTTTAAAAATCTTATAATTTTCTTCACCGACATTATTTAAAGAAATATAACACTGGATATTTCCATATCTATCAGAAATGTTAAAAAATGAAGCTTTACCCATTTTTCTAAGAAGCATAATTCTTCCTGCGATAATATAACTTTCAGAAAGGCTATCTAAAATTACGTGAAGTTCTTCAATCGTTTTACCTTCATTTTCTCTTTTTATAGTTTCGTATTTTTCCTTAATAAGTTTAGTGTTTGAATTTCTATCAAAACGCTTACCAAAAGGATTGACACCTAATTCTTGATATTTTGGAAGCTTATTTCTTCTTGCAAGTTCTTGATCAGTTAATTTTTCTTCCATATTTTCACTTTTTCTCCTTATTTCTATATTGTTTTCAAAACCATTTATTATTATATATGAAAATATAAATAATTACTAAAGTAAGCGATGTTTTTATGTCGTAGTTTTAATTTTAACAATCAATTAATATCTTAAAAAGTTTAACACATCTAATTTTAAGTGCATTTTAAGCTTTTAGCATAATATTTACTATGGAAGCTTTTAAAAAGTAATTCTAACTTTATAACATAATAAAAAATATATAAATCAATTTTAAGAAAAAGAAGACAAATTTATTGTATTATAATAATGGCTATGAAAATGAATATTTTTACCAAAAAGAAAAAAGAATTTGATTCCCAATCAGAATATATCTTAACTGTTGACAATTTAGTTAAAACTTATGGAAAGTTAACTGCAGTTAACAATATCTCATTTTCTGTTAAAAGAGGTTCTCTTTTTGCTTTTTTAGGATTAAATGGCGCTGGTAAATCAACTACTATCAATATAATTTGTTCTATTCTTGATAAAGATAGTGGGAAAATTAGCCTCGATGGATTAGATATAGATAAAGACAATGTTCAAATTAAATCAAAAATTGGAATTGTTTTTCAAAATTCTATTTTAGATAACGTTTTAACTGGGAGAGAAAATCTAATAGTTAGAGCTGGCTTTTATGGAATCAAAGGCCAAGAATTAAAAGATAAAATTGAAAAATTATCAAAAATGTTAGATTTAGAATCCTTCTTAGATAGACCTGTCGGTAAATTATCTGGCGGTCAAAAAAGAAGAATAGACATCGCTAGAGCTATGATTCACGATCCTAGTTTACTTATCTTAGATGAACCGACAACTGGTTTAGATCCTCAAACAAGAATAGCGGTTTGGAATTTAATTAATGAACTAAGACAAAAAACAGGAATGACTGTCTTTTTAACCACTCATTATATGGAAGAAGCTGAAAAAGCTACTTATGTAGTTATAATGAACAAAGGCGAAATAATAGCTTCTGGAACTCCAACAGATTTAAAAAATAGATTCTCTGGCGATTATGTCTTTATTTATTCCAAAAAAGACAGCAAAATCGAAGATATCCTTATTAAAGAAAAAAGAAAGTTCAGTTATAACAATGATAACAAGTATTATAAAGTAACTGTTAAAAATTCAAGTGACGCTATTGCTTTTATTCAAAATCACAGTGAAATCCTGAAAGATTTTGAAGTTGAAAAAGGCTCCATGGACGATGTCTTTTTAAATGTCACTGGAATTAATAAAATATTGGAGGAATAAGATGAAAACAAATATTAAAAATGAAATTTTTGTCTTATGGGCTCTAACCAAAAGACATTTAAAAATCTTTCTTAAAAACAAAGTTAACGTTTTGTTTACCTTGTTAGTTCCTGTAATTATTTTAGCTGTTTACGCTTTGTTTTTAAGACCGATGGAACTTTCCCAAATAGAAGTGGCAATTGATAAAGAACTTCTTAGTGCTTTAAAAGAAAATAACGATATTAAAAAAGTATATGGTATTGTCGATGCTTGGATGATTTCTGGTGTTTTAGCTACTTCTTGTATTACCGTTTCATTAAATACTTGTTATATTCAAGTTCGAGATAAAGAAACTGGAGTAAGTAAAGATTTTATATCTTCACCAATAACTTCACGCTCAATTATGCTTTCATATTTCTTATTTAATTTAATTGTCACTTGTCTAGTAAATATAATCGTCTTTATCGGTTGTGTTTGTTATTTATTAACTTACGGTGCGTTTTTAATGAGAGGAAGTGACTTTTTTGCCTTAATTGGTATTATTATTCTTTCTTCAATATGTTCAGCGCTAATTATGTTTTTTATTTGTTCATTAATTTCAAGTGAAAGTATACTTTCATCTATAACCGCTATCGCTTCAGCCGCTATTGGATTTTTAATTGGAGCCTATCTTCCTACTAGCATGCTTCCAAAATCCATTTCGTTTGTCACAATGTTTTTCCCTGGAACTTATTCAGCTGGTCTATTTAGAAATTACTTTATGAATTATCCAGTTTATCAATTATCTGAACTAGTTAAAACTAGCTATGCTCAATTTGAACAAGCTAATACAATTATCAGCGATTTACAATCTAATTTCTCTTTTAATTTAGACTTCTTTGGCAATGTAGTTTCACCAGCTTTTATGGTGTTAACTTTATGTGTTTATTCTATTATCTTTATGAGCTTAAACATCATGTTTTCTTCAAGGATTTTACTCGGTCTTCCAAAAAAGAAAAAGAATTTAAATTTGAAAGAAAACACCCAAATAAAATCTATTGAAAATAAAATGGATATACCTTCATCTATTCAAACAAATACAAAAGTAGAATATAGAAAAAATACACCTGGTAAAAATATAAATAATTTTGAAGAACAAAACGATAAAAATCAAAACTCAAAATAGTCAGCGTCAAATTGATGTTGACTATTTTTTTAATCACAGATATAATAAAGATAGCAGTAATTAAATTTTAAACTATTATTAATATAAAAGGACTTAATTATGAAACCTAAATTTAAATTAATTATAAGTTTATGTTTATCATCTTTATTTTTATTAACTTCCTGCAATATTATCGACTATAAAGATGAGTTTAACTATATTCAAGATAATGTAACTAATCAAGAATATAAAATAGGAGATAAAGAGGCTTTTAATAAGATATCAAACGATTCTAATTATGAATTAGAAGACTATGTTTCTTATAAGTTATTTAGATCTAAAGACGATTTAAATTACTATTATTTTAATAACGAAAATAAGTTATATAGATTTTTAACTTACGATCCTAAATCTTCAATTTTAGATTATCAAATCGGTACTAATAATAAAGAAAAATTTTATGCAAACATAAATCTAGATAACAAAAAAGCCAACTATGATTCTGAAATTGCTGCTGGTCATCCAACTGAAGATGATTTGTTTTTACCTATGACAAACTCAAAAATAATTGATGTTAATTGGTGGAATAACTATTTTTATAAAGGTAATTTAATTTTTGGAATTCTCGATACTAATAATGTATTTTACGGATTCTTCATACAGTATAAATAAAGGAGAAAAAGCATGAAAAAGTTGTTAGTTTTACTATGTTTACCTTTATTAAGTCTAACTTCCTGTCAAAAGAAAATTGAAACTAGCTTAACTAATGAAACTATCAATCTTTCTAAAGGAATATTAAATCTAGGAATGATAGTAGGAAGAAGAGTTAATACTGAATATCTAAAGTTAGAATATAGTTTAGAGAGTGAAACAGATACTAACAAAATCTATAAAGAAAACTACTCTTACAACCACAAAATATATGTAGATAACAACGATATTGTCTATAAAATAGAAACTACCGAGCAAACTAAAGATAGATATCATGTTACTTTTGATTCAACTTCTAATATCTATGGCTTTTATTGTGGAGCTAATACTATTCTTTCTCAAGATAATCCACTAGTACATTCTGATTATTATTCTTTAGCTGATTTATTAATTGCTAGAGGTTATATAGAAAACACTAATCCAGAAAATTACTTTGATTTTACCTATGAAAACATCATTTATTCTTATAGAGTATTTAAATACGATAGACTTACTTTAGCTTATTCTTATAAAAAAGATAGTCCGTATCAAAAGATGTTTAATTTTGAATTCTCTTTGGAGGGTAATTTATGAAAAAAACAATTAAAACAATTTTAGTTTTATTAACCTTATGCCCACTAGTTTCATGTAAAAATGCCAATTCAGAACTTAAATATATAGAAAATACTACTCAAGGTCTAGATTATAAATTTAGCGATGATTCTGCCTATGAAAATATATCTAAAGATACTAACTATACTAAAGAAACTATAAGTAACTACGATATATTTACTTCCACTGATAATATGGTTAAATATGTCTTTACTAACAATAAGCTAGTTAAGTTTATTAGCTTAAATCCTAAGCATGGAATGTTTAATATTCATATTGGAGATACTATTAGAAACAACCTAGCTCCAAATAGCTTTAAAATTGAAGATAGTATTAAATATGGTGATTTTTACTATAATTTTTTAAAAAATAGAGGGTATGAGTGGATTCTTTTAACCAATTTAAATTTAGTTAATATAAAAGAAGCTAACTTATCATATGTTTATGCTAGCTATTACAATCTAGATTATATGGATAACGATATGAACTATTATAAAGATGGATATTATACATATGATAATAAAATATTTATTACCCCATCAATCAATCCTGGATGTGATACATTTGATAGTTTTTCAATCGAAATTTTAAGATAAATTTGTTTTCTATTCCCTTTGAGAAAATTTTAGTTATTTAATCTACACAAAATAGTCGGCGTCAAATTGATGTTGACTATTTTTATGGCTGCGATATAATAAAGTTAGATAGTTGAAGTTTAAACTATATTTATCTTATAGTTTAGGAAAGGACAAAATTATATGTTACTCAACTTGTTATTAGCAGCTGGAATGTCACTAACAGGACTAACCTCGCCTAAAGAAGAAAGTCATGCTCCTAGAGAGCAAACTTTATATATTGATTTAAATAGATATAATTTAAATCAAAGTGAAATTGTAAATCCAGATTATGATATTCAAGTTAGAAACACTTCCGTTAAAGGAATTGATTTTGATAATATTTCCTATTCTGTTATTAATAGTAATGGTAAAAATAGTTCATTTAATGATGCTATGGAAATTAATACTACTAGTGCTCAAATAAATGGTAGTGTAAGTGCTCCTCAAACACAAAGGGATCCATATAAAATAATTTATGATCGCGATTATTATTACTGTGTTGCTCTTCAATGGTTTTATTTAAATTTAAGATTAGATCCAAGGGGAGCGAATTTAACTTGTACTGTTTATAATGAAGTTGAAGAAGCTATATGTTCAATTCCTGCAAATGGAACAAGTGTTAACTATTTATTAGAGCTTAAACCAGGAGCATATTATATTGAATTAAAAGGAACAACAAATAATGATTATGGCGGATATCAATTAAATTTTGGTTCTAACGATATTGAAACAGATGAATTAAAAGATACATTGGTTATAAATGATACTATTAAACAAAATTATGTTGGTGCAATGTGGACAGCAGACTATTTGCCTGGAGGTAAAACAGTAAATCAAGAAGGAGACATAATATATAAACAAACAATTGACGGAACAGATGTATATGAAACATATCCTCCTCGTTCATATACCACATCATACAATAGTGCTGCACAAATATTTTATATTTGGGATGAAGAAATTTTAGATGAACTATATATAATGTATGCTGCGGCTGTTGATTATATTCAAGCTAACCAATTCTCAACATCACTTTCAAAAATAATAGGTGATGTAGTAAAATTTGTCATTGCCATAGTGGAAGAAATTGTTAGTAGTACTATAACATTACCATCACCTGTCAATTATCTAATGTCACTAACATCTGGAATAAGTACACTAGCTGATTTAATTGATGGATTTAACTCTGTTGCTACCGCAAAAAAAATCGACGAATTTGAAGATACTTTTTTAAGAATTGAAAACGATATTAAGGATAGAAAGCCTGGCGATATAATTTGTATACGTAACAACGCCACCATAGCTATAGATAATTTCTTTGATTCATCAAAACTTCAATATGGTAATAATTACTATCTAAATATTATTCCGTTTAGATGCCATCAAGACTCTTATTTTAATAGAAATCCTGTTATATTAAAAAATAATTTAATTTCTAATTTTATTCCAGCGGATGAATATAATAACATGGATAATTATGGCAGTTTCACATTATTAAGCAAATCTGAAATGAATAATTATATGAAAACAATAGCTGGAGACATATATAATGAATTAATAAACTACTTAGAAACGAATAAGGACAATTTATGAAATATAAAATCAAATTAATTATATGTTTGTTTTTATCATCTTTATTTTTATTAACTTCCTGCAATATTATCGACTATAAAGATGAGTTTAACTATATTCAAGATAATGTAACTAATCAAGAATATAAAATAGGAGATGAAGAAGCTTTTGATAAAATATCCAAAGATACTAATTATGAATTAGAAGATTATGTTTCTTATAAGTTATTTAGATCTAAAGACGACTTAAATTACTATTATTTCACTAGTGAAAATCAGTTATATAGATTTTTAACTTACGATCCTAAATCTTCTATTTTAGATTATCAAATCGGCGGAGCTAATCAAGATCAATTTTACAACAACATGAACGATACGAAAAAGAAGAAGAATTATAGTGAAAATCTTTCAATTACTGATCCAGCAATTGATGATTTATTTTTACCTATATCAAATTCACTAATCACAAATGGCGCTTATTGGTGTAATTACTTTTATAAAAATAAATTAATCTTTGGAATTCTTGATGTAGATATACTTTATGGATTTTTTATCCAATATAAATAAAGGAGGTAATATGAAAAAAATATTGATTTTACTATGCTTACCTTTATTAAGTCTAACTTCTTGTCAACCTAACAAAATTGAAACTAGCTTAACTAATGAAGCTATCAATCTTTCTAAAGGCATATATAATCTAGGTATGATTGTTGGAAAAAGAGTTAATACTAAATATTTAGAATTACAATATGATTTTGTTAATATCATTGATGGATATGCAATATATAGTGAAAATTATACTTATAATCATAAAATATATGTAAATTCTAACGATATTGTCTATAAAATAGAAACGACAAATCAAATTAAAAATGAAAATATAACTTTCTCATCTACCCCTAATATCTATGGTTTCTTTTGCGGAGCTAATACTATTTTATCTAATGAAAATCCTTTGATTGCTTCTAAATATTCTTCTCTACCAAATTTATTAATTGATAGAGGTTATACAGAATCAAATAGCCTAACTAATTACACCGATTTTACTTATGAAAATATAACTTATTCATATAGAGTTTTTAAATATGAGAAACTAACTTTAGCCTATTCTTATCAAAAAGATAGTCCGTTTCAAACGATGTTTAACTTCGAATTCTCTATGGAGGACCAACTATGAAAAAAATATTAAAATTTAGCCTGATTTTATTAACTTTATTTCCATTAACTTCATGTAATAGTTCCTATCAAGAATTAAAATACCTTGAAACTGTAACTCCAGGATTAGAATATAAATTTAGTGACCATAATTCCTATGAAAATATCTTAAAAGATACTAATTACTATAAAATAAATGTAAATAAATACGAGATATTTATTTCAAATGATATGACTAATAGATACGTCTTTGAAAATAATAGACTAATTAAATTTTTAACTCTTAATCCTAACCATGGACTTTATAATGTTCATATTGGAGACAATACTATCACAGATTATGCCCCAAATGATTATATAGTTGAAGGAAGACTTAATTTTACTGCTGATTTTGCAGGAATAGTTAACTTTAATAATTCATATTTAGGTAAAAGAGGATATTCGGATATTTTTTCTAATAGTTATAATCTAATCAATTTGGAAGAAGCAAATTTATATAACATCTATAATGATTATTACAATTTATCTGAAACCATTATTTCTAATTTAACTGATACAAATACTTCTAATAAGAATGCTAACGCAAATTATACATATAATGGTAAGATTTTCTTAACATTAATTACTAAAGGAAATCTACGTGTATTAAAGGCTTTCTCTATTGAAATTATCTAATTATTATTCTCTTTTAATTATTATTTAAAAATTTTTCGCATATAAAAATTTTACATATATTTAATTTATTTAATATATAATATATGTGTATATTTCAAAGGAGAATAATATTAATGCCAAACATTTCTAGAATTCATGCCAGAGAAGTCTTAGATTCTCGTGGCAATCCAACTATCGAAGTTGAAGTTGAAACTGTTTCAGGTGCTTTCGGAAGAGCTATCGTTCCTTCTGGTGCCTCTACTGGTGAAAGAGAAGCTTTAGAACTTCGTGATGGAGACAAAAAAAGATATAACGGCAAAGGTGTTTTAACTGCTGTTAAAAATGTCAATGAAGTTATTGCCCCAGCCATTTTGGGTATGAGTGTCGATCAACAAGTTGAAATCGATACTAAAATGATCGAATTAGATGGAACTCCAACTAAATCTAAATTAGGCGCTAACGCTATTTTAGGTGTTTCCTTAGCTTGTGCTAGAGCTGCTAGCAACTACTATGGTATGCCTTTATATCGTTATCTTGGTGGACCTAATGCTAAAGTTATCCCTGTTCCTATGATGAACGTTTTAAATGGTGGTAAACACGCTGATTCTTGTGTTGATTTCCAAGAATACATGATTATGCCTATCGGTGCTAAAAACGTTCATGAAGCTGTTAGAATGGGTGCTGAAACTTTCCACGCTTTAAAATCTATCTTAAAAGCTAGAGGAGATATCACTTCTGTCGGTGATGAAGGTGGTTTTGCTCCTGAGGGTTTAAAAGATAACGAAGAACCTTTAAAACTATTAGTTGAAGCTATTGAAAAAGCCGGCTATAAACCTGGTGTTGACATCGCTTTAGCTATGGATACTGCTTCTAGTGAATTCTACAATCCTGAAACTGGTCTTTATGAATTAACAAGATCCAAACAAGGAAATAAGACTACTGAAGAAATGATTCAAATGTATGAATCTTTCGTTGAAAAATATCCTTTAGTTTCCTTAGAAGATGGTCTTGCTGAAAATGACTGGGATGGTTGGATTGAATTAACTAAGAGATTAGGTCATAAGATTCAACTTGTCGGTGACGATTTATTTGTTACTAACCCTAAATACGTCGCAAAAGGTATTGAAGTCGGTGCTGCTAACTCTGTCTTAATTAAAGTTAATCAAATCGGTACTTTAACTGAAACTTTAGACGCTGTTAGAATCGCTACTCAACATAACTATACCTGCGTTGTCTCTCATAGATCTGGTGAATCTGAGGATACAACTATTTCTGATTTAGTCGTTGCTTTAAACGCTGGCCAAATCAAAACTGGTTCTTTATGCAGAACTGATAGAGTTGCTAAATACAATCAACTTATGAGAATTGAAGAAGAACTTGGTGATACAGCCATCTATCTTGGAAAAGATGCTTTCTTCAATATTAAGAAATAAGTAAATTAAGTATTATCTAATTAATTTATCGGCTATTTAGTTTGAAATTTCTAAATAGCCTTTTTAAATTTTCTTATTTTTTCATTTTAAAAGAGGTATAAACTTAATTTCTTAAGAATATACCCCTTATTTTATTTAATTAACTAATTTATCTTAATTAATTTCCCCATTTAGAATTTATACTGAGAATATAAGTCGCATTATCACCAGCAGAAGAAGCATGTTGAATACCAAATCCACCAAATGTATTAGTAGTAATATCGCAAGATACATCTACAGAATGTTCATATTGATTGTTAGATGGCTCTGGTGCAGTAGTATTTAAAGTGGCGTGTAATGTAGTTTTACTATCGACTGTTTCAGTCCAAACTCTAACTGTACATTCAGTTAAATATGCAGAAGTTACATGGTCTTTTAATCCAGTTAAGATAGTACTAACGCCATTTTCGTATTTCATTAATGTAACAGCGCAGCTATTTCCAGAAACACGGTGAATTCTAACACCATATCCAGTTAAAGTAGTTGTATCGTATTTAAGCATGATATCCATATAATTACGATCTGAACCAAAACCTTGTCCGGCAGTTTTACCTGGAGCTAATGTAACTGTAACATCCATATCGTTATAAGTTCCATTTAAAGGAGTATATAACATTCTAGCGCCATAATCTTTTTGATATAAACCAGTATAATCTAAGAAACCATTTTTATTACCAGTTCCATAAGCCCATAAATCATCGCTGTTAACGGCCTTATTTGAATTCCAATAACCATTAGAAGGATCTTCACTTGTAGGTAAAGTTGTATCGTATGGTTTATAACCATCTAATGTGAAGAATCCAGGTATGATTTCGGTTTGAGCTTGAGTTGGGAATAAATCGATATCGACATCTAATTCATTAGAAGTAACAATACCAGTATCAGCAACTACACTAGTAGAAACAACTTGTTTAACATCTCCACTTACTGAAAGATTGTGTTTAGGTGTAATTTCAGAAATTAAATATTTGCCAACATAAGCTTTAGTTAATTTAAGTGTCTTTCCAATAGTAATACCATGGTCATCTTGAACACAAATCTTATTTGTTCCACTTGCATCATCAACAACATACCATTTAATAGATGAAGCATCTTCATATCCATCTAAATTAAGTTCATAATCTAATTTAGCAGTTCCATCGTTATTTAAAACAATACTAGGTTGCTTGCTAAATTCAGGAGCAGGTTGAATTTCTGGTTTAACTTCTAAGCTAACAGCGCCGACTAAACCAGTGTTAGTTTTAACTTCAACAACTAAATCGACAATCTTGTGAAGTTCACTAACTGATTCAACTAAGCATGTTTTACCATCTTCAGAAGGAGTTAATTTAACAGCTTTCTTTTCTTCAGCAGTTAAATTTTTATCATCATAAACACTCCAAGTAGCTTTAACATTACTATAATCGCTATTTTGAGGACCAGTGATATCAAAAGCTAAAGTTACACCTTCTTGACCTTTTTCAATAGAAGCAGAAGTAGGTTTACCGCTAGTATTAACATAAGCTGAAATCTTAGTCGCTCTATCTTGACCATTTAAAGCTGTAACCTCATCTTTTTGCTTTAATGGATCCCATTCATCAGTTCCTCTAAGTAAGTTATAAACGTTATATATAACTTCTCCATTTTCTTTATAAAGTTTATAAGCTTTTAAAGTACCTGTACCAGTAATATCAACACCAGCTTGAGGATCTAAGCCACCATTATCCATAGTTATTTGTTCACCATTTAAAGTGACGTTTGAATAATAACTTCTAAAGTTATCTCTTAAAACATCGTTAAATCCAACATAAACAGGAACATCGTAATCATGATGGAAACGGCAATCAACTAAAGTATAAGGACCTTGACCTTTTGATAAATATTGATTGATAGGTTGATTAGGAACAGTATTCATATGTTTGATATTCATATCGCAATCTAATAAAGTAACCCCACTAGATCCACCCCAAGGTTTAGAAGCGTAGAAATCAAAATCACAACCTAAATAAACAGCCTTAGAAGAACCATTTAAAGAATCGTCTGTCGATTCAAAATGGCAATTTACATAGAAAGCTCTTTGACTATTATTAAATGGCATCATATTTAATCTAGAGATAAAATCGCAGTTTTCAGCATATAATTTATCGCCATTATAAGTACCAATTTGACATTGAGTAATATTATCTGTTCTTTTTGGAACATTTAAATCTGGATTTAAAGGATATTCTAAATCGATATTACAATAACCACCAAATCTGATGTTTTCTAATGTTAAACCATCACCAGTAATATTAAACATAGTCCAGTTACCGCCATCATAACCTTCATTATGACCATAGTTACCGGCGATAACTACATTTTCAGGATCGTTAGTTAAACCAACTAGATGGAGATTATCAATATCGACAGTAATTCCAAAAGGATCTTTCGTCTCTTTAGAATTAGGATCGTGTGTCCAATAAACCCACGGTGCTAAATAAATTGTAGTTGGATCTTCTTCAATTCCATCACTTGCTGCATAAATAGCTTCATTAAAGTCATTGTAAACATTTGGCATTCCTTCAATTTCACTATCTAATAAGCTTCCATCGACAAAAATTGCTCTTTCACTAATTTGAACAGTTTTTTCAAAGCCTTCAAAACCATAGACAAAATATCCACCATCTTCACTTAAAGTAACTGGGAATTGCCCTTCTGGTTCTTCTTTTACATCATCGACAACTAGATTGCCATTAGCTAAATCTTCTAACCACTCTTCTTCAGTTCCAGTGTATTCAGGGTGATTTTTAATATACAGCTCATAAGCTGATTCCCCTTTTTCACCTTGTGGTCCAGTTTCACCTGTTGGACCTTGTGGACCTACTTCTCCAGCTGGTCCAGAAGCTGGTTGACAAGACGCTAATGCTAGTAAGCATAGAACACTTGTTAAACTTGTTGAAAGAACTTTTAGTTTCTTCATAAAATAGCCTCCTAGCATTAAATATACCACCCTCCCAGTTAAATGCAAGGGCTTACATTTATATTTATTAATTCTTTTTTAATTTAAAAATTATTCAAGATTTAACCATATTTTTAATATGTTCGCATTAAAAAATCCCTATATAAATTGATTGCATATATTAAATTATATTAGGGATTGCTTTTTTGGATTTAATTAAGAATTCTAGAATAAAAATAAGGCTTAATTTTTAAAACATCTTGTTTAGATTTAACTATCTTTCCTTTACCTTCATCAAATATATAATAGGAAGAATCGTTAACTTCAAATGGTATAAGTTCATAATGATGTAAATCAACATTGTTAATATAAGCTGAATTTTCAATAATTCTAACTATATCGCTGGCGATTGCGCTACTAGCTGGTAATTCACCTCCACCCATACCAGAAAAATGAATTCTATCTGAATTTTTTAAATCCATTCTCACTTCATTATAAATATCTTTAATAGAAACTAAATGATGGCTACTAGGAACTAAAACAGGCGCAACACCGATTTCAATCTTATCGTTCACTTTTTTAGATATAGCGATAAATTTAAGATACAATCCACGCGAATTTATATCTTGAATTATTTCATCGCTAATAGTTTCAATACCGTGACGATAAACATCATCAGGATTAATAGGAGTTAAATAAGCTAAGCTAGAAATAATAGATATTTTATCAACCATATCTTCTCCTAGCATATCTCTTTGGTAATCTTTTTCAGTGATATTGTAACTTTGAGCAAGCTTAATCGATTCTTTTAAAGAGATTTTATCATCTTGCATCCTAGTTAAAATAAAGTTAGTAGTAGAAGATAAAATTCCTTGACAAGCTAAAATCTCATCAACTTTAGTCAATTCAATTAAAGGTCTAAGTAAAGGTATACCAGAACATACACTAGCCTCAAATTGAAAATAAACTCCATTTTCATGAGCTAAAGTTAAAAGTTCTTTTAAATGGTGAGCGACGACTTCTTTATTAGAAGTAACAACATGCTTTTTAGCTTTTAAAGCTTGCTTGATACATTCAAAAGGAAAAGTATCTCCCCCTAAAGCTTCGACGACAATATCTATGCTGTTATCATCGATAATATCATCGATAGAAGAAACGAATTTCTCGCCTATTTCCTTACTTTTAGAAGGAATATCAAATATCTTTTTTACTTGTAAAGGTTGGCGTAAAGAAAGCTCGTTAATAATTTTATTAACGCCTCTTCCAATATGACCATAGCCTAAAATTCCAATATTATATATCTTATACATAACTATTTCACATCCAAATATGTTCTTTTCTTAGGAGAAGGATATCTTTCATCTAAAAGCTTAAAATCTTCTTCTGAAATATTTATTTGTAATCCTTTCAAATTTTCAATCATGTGCTGTTTAGAACTAGATTTAAAAATTGAAATGACATTAGGATTTCTCAAAGTAAACGATAATAAAACAGAATATGGCGAGATATTATATTTTTTAGCAATCGAACAAACGATTTCATCATTAATTAACTTTTCTGTTAATTTACCACCATCACCTAAAGGACAATAAGCCATAAAGCCAATATGGTTTTGAATTAAATTAGGTAACAAATCATATTCAATACCTCTAGAAGCTAAATTATACAAACATTGATTGACACTACATTGTTTCCCTCCATCAATTTTATATAATTTTTCCATATCGCTAGTATCAAAATTAGAAACGCCCCAATTTCTAATTAAACCCATATCTTGAGCTTTTTTAAAACATCTAATTGTCTCATGTAAAGGTATACTTCCCTTCCAGTGCAACAAATATAAATCTAGATAAGAAGTAGAAAGCCTATTTAAACTAGATTCTAAAGATTTAAAAAAGTTTTCATATCCAGCGTTTTGAGGCAAAACTTTAGAAACGATAAATAAATCTGAACGATTGTAATCTTTAATAACATTACCAATTAAACTTTCAGCCTTCCCATCAGAATAATATTCTGCCGTATCAATTAATCTAACACCTAAATCTAAAGCGGTTTTCAAAGCTTCTTTTTCTTGTTCATAAAATTTGACATTTTCACCTATATGCCAACTGCCTATTCCAATTCTTGGCATTAAACTACCATCTTTTAGGGTGTAATAAATTTCTTCCATATCGTCAACTCCTTATAGATATTATAAACTATTTAACTTTCTTTTTTAATTGAAAGACTAATTAAGATATCTATTAGTTATATCTAGAACCACACTTACAAAAAAGCTGTATAAAAAATAAAATTAAGACGCAGAAACATAATAATTTCAAATTAAGTAGTCACAAATTTGTTATTTGTTTTTACTAGAAAAATCTAACTGATAATATAACCTCTTCAGAAAAATTTATTGAAAGTTGGATGAAATATTTTGTTAATTTCCCTAATTCATTAATAGTTATATTTTTTTGTATATTAATAATTCTATCATTTATATTCTTAATGAAGGGATGGTATGATAATTTACGTTATTTTGTTTCATCTGAGCCGTCAAATTCAGATACAAACGAAGAAATATATGCTCTTAGACGCCATAATAGATCTAGAAGAAAATTATTTATCATTTTTACCTTTTTAACCTTTGTCTTTGCAGCTATCCAATACACTTTAACTATCTATCTTCTTATCTAAATTAAAATCAATATAAAGTTAAATTAAAAATAAGTGCAACATATTAATGTTGCATTTTTTAATTAGATAATAGAATTATCTTTTTATATTCATTTAAAAATAGCAAAAAAGCTACTAAACTTAAGTCTAGCAGCTTTAATTAGTTTTAAGAAAGTACAATTACTTGATGATCTTAGTAACAGTACCAGCACCAACAGTATGACCACCTTCACGGATGGAGAACTTGGTACCTTCTTCAATAGCGACAGGGTGAATTAATTCGATTTCTAAATCGACGTTATCACCAGGCATGACCATTTTAGTATCACCAGTTAAGTGAATGACACCGGTAATATCAGTAGTTCTGAAGTAGAATTGAGGTCTGTAGTTGTTAACAAAGCCAGTATGTCTACCACCTTCTTCCTTAGTTAAGATATAAACCTTAGCTTCAAAGGAAGTATGAGGAGTAACACTACCAGGAGCAACTAAGACTTGGCCTCTAACGACTTCGTCTCTATCGATACCTCTTAATAAGACACCGACATTATCGCCAGCTTCAGCATAGTCAAGAGTCTTTCTGAACATTTCAAGACCAGTAACAACAGCTGATTTAGTAGGACGGATACCAACGATTTCAACGGTATCGTTAACTTTACAAGTACCTCTTTCAACTCTACCAGTAACAACGGTACCACGACCGGTAATGGTTAAGACGTCTTCAACAGCTAATAAGAAAGGTTTCTTATCATCTCTAACAGGATCAGGGATATAGCTATCACAAGCAGCCATTAATTTTAAGACGTTGGCTAATTCAGTAGGATCGCCATCGAGAGCTTTCTTAGCGGAACCACAGATGATAGGAGTTTCATCACCAGGATAGCCGTATTTGTTAAGTAAGTCTCTAACATCCATTTCGACTAATTCAATGATTTCAGGATCATCGACCATATCGGTTTTGTTGATCCAAACAACGATGTAAGGAACACCGACTTGTCTAGCAAGTAAGACGTGTTCTCTAGTTTGAGGCATAACACCATCAGTAGCAGCGACGACTAAGATAGCACCATCCATTTGGGCAGCACCGGTAATCATGTTCTTAACATAGTCAGCGTGTCCTGGGCAGTCGACGTGAGCATAGTGTCTCTTTTCAGTTGAATATTCAATATGAGCAGTATTGATTGTGATACCTCTAGCTTTTTCTTCAGGGGCAGCATCAATTTGATCATATTTCATCTCTACAGCACCGCCAGTTTGGGCTAAGGCTCTAGTGATGGCCGCGGTTAAAGTGGTCTTACCATGGTCAACGTGACCGATAGTACCAATGTTAACGTGGACTTTACTTCTATCGAATTTTTGTTTTGCCATTTTTTGAAATCCTCCATTAAATTTCTATTTTAATATAGCATATAAACTTTTTTGTTTCAACAACTTACATAAGCTAGAATAAAGACAAATTTGCCTTTATTCAGATCTAGCTTTAATAATATCTTGAGCGACAGACTTAGGAACTTCGGAATAATGATCGAAAGTCATCATATAAATTCCTCTACCTTGAGTCATAGCTCTTAAATCAGAGATATAGCCAAACATGTTAGCTAAAGGAATCATAGCAGTAATAACTTGAGCGTTACCATGAGATTCCATACCTTCAGTTTGACCTCTTCTAGCAGAAATATCACCTAAAACAGAACCAAGATAATCGTTAGGGGTAGTAATTTCAGCTTTGACGATAGGCTCTAATAAAACTGGATCACACTTGCTAGCAGCGACTTTTAAAGCTAAACCAGCAGCGATTTTATAAGCAGCTTCAGAAGAGTCGACATCGTGATATGAACCATCAAACAATGTGGCTTTAACATCGATTACAGGATAACCGGCAATTAAACCTCTTTGCATGGCTTCAACTAAACCATCGTTAGTAGGTTTAATGTATTCTTTTGGAACAGCACCACCAGTAATAGCATCGACGAATTCATAGCCTTTACCTGGGTTAGGTTCAAATCTAATCCAAACATCACCATATTGACCATGACCACCAGATTGTTTGACATATTTACCTTGACATTCACCCATCTTCTTAATTGTTTCTCTATAGGCGACTTGAGGTTTACCAACTTTAACGTTAACTTTAAAGTCTTCTTTTAATCTAGTGACATTGACATCTAATTGCAATTCACCGACACCAGCAATCAATGATTGACCAGTTTCAGCATTGGTATAGAAATGGAAAGTAGGATCTTCTTCAACTAATTTTAATAAAGCAGCGGTCATCTTATCTTGATCGGCCTTACTAGCAGGTTCAATAGCTTCAGAAATAACTGGATCGGAGAAAACGATACTTTCAAGCTTAACCATTCTAGCAGGATCACATAAAGTATCACCAGTAGAAGTGTTCTTTAAACCGACGACAGCACCGATTTCACCAGCGGATAATTCTTCAACGTCTTCTCTATGATTAGCGTGCATTAAGACTAATCTAGAAAGTCTTTCTTGAACGTTTTTAGAAGAGTTTTGAACGTAAGTTCCAGCTTTCATAACACCAGAATAAATTCTTACGAAAGTTAATCTTCCAATAAATGGATCGGTAGTAATTTTGAAAGCTAAAGCAGCCAAAGGTTCTTTATCATCAGAATGACAGACGACTTCACTACCATCAGGAGCTTTACCAACAGCAGGTGGAGTATCTAAAGGTGAAGGAAGTAATTCAGTAACTTTATCCAAAACTAATCTAACACCTTTATTTTTATAAGCAGAGCCACATAAAACTGGGAAAATATCGCCAGAGATAGTAGCTTTTCTCATAACAGACATTATTTCTTCAACGCTAGGTTCAATTCCTTCAAGAACTTTACCCATTAAATCATCATCGAAGTTAGCTAACTTTTCTAACATCTCTTGATGTAAGCTAGTAGCCTTATCTAAATAATCAGCAGGAATTTCTACTTCAGAAGGCAATTCAGCAACTGTCTTTTTATCATACATATAGGCCTTCATTTTGATAAGGTCAATAATACCTTTAAATTCACTAGATAAGCCGATAGGATATTCAATAACAAGATATTCAGCACCTAATTTTTCTTTGATAGACTTATAAGACATTTCAAAGTCAGCACCAGTAGCATCTAACTTATTGACAAAAACGATTCTAGGAATTTTATATTTGGAAGCTTGTCTCCAAACAGTTTCAGTTTGAGGTTCAACACCGTTTTTACCATCTAATACAGTAACAGCGGCATCTAAAACTCTTAAAGATCTTTCGACCTCAGCGGTAAAGTCAACGTGTCCTGGAGTATCAATAATATTGATTCTATAGCCTTTCCAGAAACAAGTGGTAGCAGCAGATTGAATAGTAATTCCTCTTTCTTGCTCTTGTTTCATAAAGTCCATAGTAGCTCCACCTTCATGAACTTCACCTATTTTATGAGTCTTACCAGTAAAGAAAAGTATTCTTTCGGTAGTAGTAGTTTTACCGGCATCAATATGAGCCATGATACCAATATTTCTAACTTTTTCTAAAGGATATTCTTTTTGAGTAGCCATAATTTAATTTTCCTTTTAAATTAGAATCTATAGTGAGCGTAAGCTTTATTAGCTTCAGCCATCTTATGAGTATCTTCTCTTTTCTTAACAGCGGCACCAGTTCCATTAGCGGCATCTAAAATTTCAGCAGCTAACTTATCGACCATGGTCTTTTCGCCTTTTCTCAATCTAGCATAAGAAACTAACCATCTTAAGCCTAAAGTAACTTTTCTTTCAGCAGAGACTTCGACAGGGACTTGATAGTTAGAAGCACCGACTCTTCTAGCCTTTAATTCAAGTTCAGGCATGATATTGCCGATAGCGACTTCGAAGACTTCCATAGCTGGTTTACCAGTTTTAGCTTCAACTTTATTAAAAGCACCATAGAGAATCTTTTGAGCGGTACCTTTTTTACCATCATACATGATTTTATTTATAAGTCTAGTGACGAGCTTAGAGTTATAGATTGGATCAGGTAGAACATCTCTTTTTTCAAGTTTTCCATTCTTACGTGGCATATTAATTCTCCTTCCTTTCTATTATTTCTTAGAGACTTGACCGTCTCTTTTAGTTCCATATAAGGAACGTCCTTGTTTTCTGTTTTCGACACCGAAGCATTCAAGACCACCTCTGATGATATGATATCTAACACCAGGTAAGTCTTTAACTCTTCCGCCTCTAATTAGAACAGTCTTGTGTTCTTGTAAGTTGTGACCTTCACCACCGATATAAGCAGTAACTTCATATCCGTTAGTGAGTCTAACTCTAGCGTACTTTCTTAAAGCAGAGTTAGGTTTTTTAGGAGTCATAGTACCGACACGGGTGCAGACGCCTCTTTTTTGAGGAGCATTTTGAGAATGTTCCTTTTTATTTAAAGAATCCCATCTTTTCCCTAAGGCCGGAGCTTTACTCTTTTCAACAGCTTTAACTCTACTATTACGAACTAATTGATTAATAGTTGGCATAGTTTTACCCCTTTCTTATTTGTTTTACACTTTACCGGGAATATTTTACCCCTTGGTTTTTTATCCGTGCGAAAAAAATTATATTAATAAAACGGCTTTGTGTCAATAAAAAACCACAAAAATATACGCCTGGAGCTGAGTAATAGGTTTAACAATAACGCATTTTTAAATATCAATCTTTACAAAAACAAGATATATTTTCCTTTATTTATATAAAGCAACAAATTGTTTCTTGTATGTAGTTTCACATGTTTTAAAATCAAAATGTAAGTATCTTGTAAACTTTCATTTTAAAAATTTTTAATGATTTTTTTGACACCATCTACTAAAATTTTAAACAACTAAAAAACTACTAACCGTTTTTAATAATTATCAATTAAAATAAATAATTTTTGACTATTTTAGCTATATCAAGCCTTTAAATTTTATTTATAACTATTCAAGCAAAAAACGCTTGTAATCAAACATTTTTACTAAAAAACTACTAACTGAAATTAGAACTAATTTTTATTAAATGCTGCGTTTATGAAAGTGCAATTTTATCTATTGACAGCAGTTTTTTTCTAAATTATTATATGCATACGCTTTTAATAAGCGAGTAAAAAATTAAGTTAAAACAAGATGAATATTTGCGGTCTTCAAAAACTATCCTTATTAGATTATCCAGGGGTAGTAAGTTGCACTTTATTCACACGTGGATGTGATTTTTTGTGCCCTTTTTGTCAAAATTCTGGACTAGTAATTCCTAGTAAATACGATCCTATAATTCCTATAGAACAAATCTTAGATTTTCTTAAATCAAGAATAGGAAAGTTAGATGGAGTTACTATTTCAGGAGGTGAGCCTTGCTTACAAACTGACTTAATCCCATTTATAAAAAGTATTAAAGATATGGGATACTTAGTAAAATTAGACACAAACGGCAATCACCCTAAGATTCTAAAAGAGCTTGTCGAAAATAAGCTAGTTGATTATGTCGCTATCGATATCAAAAACTCTTTAGAAAAATATCCTCTTACCAACGGAATAAAATGCTTTAAAACCGATAACTTAATTGAAACAATATCATATCTACTAACTGATCCTATCGATTACGAATTTAGAACAACCTTAGTTCAAGAGTTTCACACCTTAGAAGATATGATTAAAATCGCCAGTTTAATTAAAGGCGCTAACAAATACTACCTACAAAACTTTGTCGATAGTAGTAATGTAATTCAAAAAGGTTTACACCCTATTGACGATAAAACATTGCACCTATTCAAACAAAAACTATGTGAACTAGGTATCAATGCCTTAATTAGAGGTGAAGATCTGTAATTAATATAGAAAGGAAGGAATTAACATGTATCAAGTTAGAAAAAGAGAAGGTAACATTGTCGATTTCGATATCGATAGAATCGTTAAAGCGATAACTAACGCTTTTAAATCCTGCAACAAACAATATAACGATTCTCAAATTAGATTAATCGCTTTACAAGTTACATCAGAATTCGAGCCAAAAATCAAAGACAACATCATCGCCATTGAAGATATTCAAGATGCTGTTGAAACAGTTTTATCAAAAACTGGTTTTGCCGATGTCGCTAAACACTATATCTTATATAGAAAAAACCACGAAAAGCTTAGAAACATGAAAAACACCGTCCTCGATTATAAAAAATTAGTCGATGGATATGTTAAAAATTTAGACTGGCGTGTTAAAGAAAATTCCACTGTTACTTATTCTATAGGTGGATTGATTCTTTCTAATTCAGGTGCTATTACTGCTAATTACTGGTTATCTGAAATTTACGATGACGAAATCGCTTCTATGCATAGAAACGCTGATTTCCACTTACATGACCTTTCCATGTTATCTGGATATTGTGCCGGCTGGTCTTTAAAACAACTCCTTTTAGAAGGTTTAGGTGGTGTTCCTGGTAAAATTACCTCAGCTCCTGCTAAACACCTTTCTGTTTTATGTAACCAAATGGTTAACTTCTTAGGTATCATGCAAAATGAATGGGCAGGCGCTCAAGCTTTCTCTTCTTTCGATACATATTTAGCTCCTTTTGTTAAAGTTGATAACCTTTCTTATAGAGAAGTTAAAAAATGCATCGAATCGTTTGTCTTTGGTGTTAATATTCCTTGCCGTTGGGGTACTCAAGCTCCATTTTCTAATATCACTTTAGATTGGACTGTACCTGATGATTTAGCTGATCAATATTGTATTGTCGGTGGTAAATACACTAACTTCAAATATAAAGATTGTAAAAAAGAAATGGATATGATTAACAAAGCCTTCATCGAAACCATGATTGAAGGTGATGCTAATGGTAGAGGCTTCCAATATCCTATTCCTACTTATTCAATTACTAGAGAATTTGATTGGTCCGAAACTGAAAATAACAAACTCTTATTTGAAATGACTTCTAAATACGGCACCCCTTATTTCTCTAACTATGTAAATTCAGATATGAAACCATCTGATATTAGATCGATGTGCTGCCGTTTAAGATTAGACTTAAGAGAATTAAGAAAGAAAACCGGTGGTTATTTTGGCTCAGGTGAATCTACTGGTTCAGTCGGTGTTGTTACTATTAACTTACCTAGAATCGCTTATCTTTCTAGCGATGAAAAATCATTCTATGAAAGATTAGATCACGTTATGGATGTTGCGGCTAGATCTTTAAAAATCAAAAGATCAGTTATTACTAGATTGTTAGATGCTGGCTTATATCCATATACTAAACACTATCTTGGAACTTTCAACAATCACTTCTCTACTATCGGTTTAGTCGGTATGAATGAAACTTGCTTAAATGCCAACTGGATCAAAGCCGATTTAACTGATAAAAAGGCTCAAGACTTCTCTGTTGAAGTTTTAAATCACATGAGAGATAGATTAGTTAACTATCAACAAGAATATGGTGATTTATATAACTTAGAAGCTACTCCTGCTGAATCGACAGCTTATAGATTAGCTAAACACGATCTTGAAAAATATCCTGATATCATCACTTCAGGAACTAAGAAAGATCCTTACTATACTAATTCATCTAACTTACCAGTTTCATATACTGATGATGTCTTCTCTGCTTTAGATATTCAAGATAGATTACAAGTCTTATATACTTCAGGAACAGTCTTCCACACATTCTTAGGTGAAAAATTACCTTCTTGGAAAGCGGCTATGAATTTAGTTAGAAAGATTGCTAGTAATTATAAACTTCCTTACTATACAATTTCTCCAACTTATTCAGTATGTAAAGATCACGGTTATATTTCCGGAGAAAAATACGAATGCCCAATCTGTCATAAACCTACCGAAGTCTATTCTAGAATTACTGGATATTACCGCCCTGTTCAAAACTGGAATGCTGGTAAGAGCCAAGAATTTAAAGAAAGAAAAGTCTATAAACCTGATCAACAAACTCTCGATTCTGTTATAGATGAAACTTGTAATTGTGAATCAGCTACTAATGAAGCTTCTTCTCATAATGAAGTTAAATTAGATTCTCAAATTAGTTATAGATACTTATTATTTACAACTCCTAATTGCCCTAATTGCAAAATGATTAGAAAGCTATTAGAAGATAATGGTGTCAAATATGAATTGATTGATGCTAGTGAACATCCTGATTTGGTTGAAAAATTCGGAATCGTCTCTGCTCCAAGCTTAGTAGTAATTCCTTCCACTAACGATAACTATCAATTAATCTCTAATATCAGCGACTTAGTCGATTTTACTAAACAATTGAGTTTATAAAAGATAAAAGCCTGTATAACCTAATTTAAAAGTATACAGGCTTTTTAAATGATGATAAATAAACGTCAATACCTTAATAAAATCAAATATTTAAGCCAGAAACTAACTAAGAACTCTAAGTAAATAACATTATAAATTTATTCTAGTCATTATCACAAAACAATAAAATACCACCTATTAAATTTACCAAAAGCAAAGTACAAATTTTAAATCCAGTTCCTAAAGTTTTCTCACATTTATAAGCTTTATATACACTTACTGTCATTGGAATACACCAACAAAGTGGGATAAGCATCCATCCCATTACAATAGTACTTAATAAACATAATATAAACGCAGCTAATTTCATTTTTTGTTCCTCAATTAATAAAATCTACTAACATTCTACCCCACCATAAAAGTCAATAATTTTATCAAAATTACATACGTATCATCCAAAATTACACAATCAAAAATCCACTAAAACTTTTTAAAAATTTTTTTAGTGGATTAAAAATTAACAATTATAAATGAACTAATAATTATTTATTATCTTTTTTATTTAAAGCTTTCTTTTCTTTTATCTTAAAGAAATATCTGACTGCTAACATACATATGATGCTAAAGATAGCTAAACTGATATATACGTATAATTCATTTAAACTAAGCTCTTTGATCATATCTACTCCAATTAAATTTTTAGGTAAACAGAAAAGGAAAACTACAGATAATATCAAACTAACAGCTGCTAATATTCCTCTATATAAATTAAATGGATAACATAATAAAATTAAATTAATTAGACCAACTGTATTTAAAAGTAAAACTTCAACTGCTGAATCGTGATCTTTTAATCCTGGCACAAACTCTTTCAATAGCATAGAAATAAATATAACTATAAACATAGTCACTCCACCTGGAATAGCTTGTTTTAAAACATTAGTAAAAAACTTACCATGAACAAGTCTATCATTAGGTTGCAAAGCTAAGCAAAATGACGGCATACCTATAATTAATATTTCTAATATCAGCATCATAGAAGGTGTAAATGGATAAACAAAAGATAGATTAGATATGCTATTTAATATTAAACCTAAGACAATGACAGAAACATTTAGCAACATTACGCATATAGTTTTAATTAAAAAGAGAGAAGCAGATAATTGAACGTTATTAATAACTCTTCTACCTTCTTTAACAACTTGAGGTAAATTAGAGAAATTAGAATCTAGCAATACTAAATGAGCGATAGCTTTAGTGGCATCGCTGCCATTATTCATAGCTATTGAACAATCAGAAGCTTTCATTGCTAAAATATCATTAACACCATCACCAGTCATCGCAACTACTTCGCCATTTTCTTTTAAAGAACGAACAATAGCTTCTTTTTGATCAGGAGTCACTCTACCAAAAACAGTATATTGAGTAGCTATCTTTTTAACTTCATCAATAGATTTTCCTTCTAATGAAATATAATTTTCAGCATTCTCTACCCCACATTTACTTGCAATATTGCTAACTGTTGAAGGGTTATCACCTGAAATAATTCTAACTTTAACGTTGTTTTGTTTAAACCATTCAATAGTTGAATATGCTGACTCACGAATGTGATCTTCTAAACAAATTAAGCCGACTATATCAACTTTACCTTGAATTCCTGAATCAGTTAACTGTTCAAAATTAACTAACATTAAAACTCTATGACCTATTTTAGCTTGTTCATCAATTAATTTATTAACCTCATTAGGAATATCTTTACAAACATATTCAGCAGCTCCTAAGGCAAAGCTATTTCCATTTTCAAAAGTTAAAGCGGAATATTTTCTAATAGAAGAAAATGCGAGAATTTTACTAGCTATATATTTATCATCAAATCCAAAATGATTTTTCATCGCCTTAGAAGTCATATTATCATCGTTAATTTGTTTTAAATAAGAAGGCAAAATATCTTCAATAGTATATTTGCTAGATAAATTTATAACTTTACAAACATTCATAGTTCCATCAGTTAAAGTGCCTGTTTTATCTAAGCAAAGGCAACTTACTCTAGCTAATCTTTCAATTGAATATAGATCTTGAACAGCAGTCTGTTTTCTCGCTAATTTAACAACCCCAACACATAAAGCGGCTGAAACTAACAAAACTAGACCTGATGGAATCATTCCAATAACACTAGCACCAGTAGTTAAAGCGACTTCTCTAAAGAAATTATAATTTATAGATGCATTATTACCTAACCCTAGATAGTTAGTAACTGCCATCAAAATACTTATAGGAATCAATAAAAGAGAAATAACAGTGATAAAAGCGTTAATTGATCTTCTTAATTCAGAAGTGTTTTTCTTATAAGTTTTAGCGTTTTTAGCTAAATCAGCTGAAAATGTATCTAAGCCAGTTTTATCAACTTTGCAAATACAATTTCCAGAAATGACATATGAGCCAGATAACAAATAATCGTTTATTTTCTTTTTAATTGGTAAAGATTCACCAGTTAAAGCCGATTCATCTACTTCCATTTCACCTTGTAAAATAGTAGCATCAACGCAAACTTGATCCCCGGTTTTTAAAAGCATAATATCATCTAAAACAACTTGATTTTGATTAATTTCAACTTGTTTAGAATCTCTAATTACTTTAACTTTAGGATTAGTAATTAATCTAAGCTTATCTATTGTTAGTTTGGATTTAATTTCTTGAACGACACCTACAGCTAAATTTAAGACGACAATCATTAAAAAGAAAAGGTTAGAAATAGGTGCTTGAGCGGCAATTAAAATAACCGCAATTATAATCATTAAAATATTAAAATATGTGAATAAATTAGAAGCGATAATAGCCCAGATAGATTTAGTATATTTATTTGGGGTTTTATTGGCAAAACCTTCATCAATTCTCAGTTGAACTTGTTCAGAAGTTAAACCTTCTTCAACACTAGGTTCAAACCTTTTAACATTCTTCCTTTTTAATAACCTCTCATATTCTTTAAGCATTTTTCTTTTCGATTTAAATTTCGATAAGAAAAACTTATTAACTATTTGAAATTCAATAGTCTCATCTGAATCAAAGGAGATTTTAGTCGAGGTTGAAGTTTGCTTTTTAATATATTCTTCAGCACCTTTTTCAAATTCAATTTCTTCGTTTGTTTTTTCTTTCATACATTAATAATTATAGATGAAAACTTCAATAATTTTAAATGAATAAATTATAAATGTAGAGCGATTTTTCCGTGTTTCAATAAATTTATTTTATTAAAACTAAAGAGCTGTAGACTTTTAATCTATACAGCCCTTTAATTTACCACTCACTATTATCGACAATTTCATTGCCATCACAGGCAGTTATATTAAGCTTAACTGAACCTAATCCAATTTCACCTGACCAATTCATTTCTCTAGCTATAGAAATATTCAATGTTCCATTAGTATAAAATGCTGCATCATCATTATCAGGATCTATCATATCAGTTAAACTGAAATCATTTTCTAATAATAAGGCTTTATAATCAGCTATAAATTTATTAATGGCTTCAACATCATCTTCTCCATCAGCAGTTTCAAAATCACCGGTTAAAAAATATACGCATTTTGGTGTCATACCATCATCTCCACGTAACCAACCACAATAATCATCATAACCTGCTGAAGAATATAAATATGGTAATTGTTCTACTAAAGGAATATCACCAACTGTCCAATTAGTTAATTCTTCAAACAAAGATGGATTATCTTCTTCCCAAGAAGTAGGAATTGTTTGACCAGCATTAGAAAAATCTAATTCTGGATCAGCGAGATTAAATTCAGAAAACTCCATTGAAATAGAAACATCTTCATCATAAAATGTCCCATTAGCAAATGCAGAAGCAATATAGCCATTATCATCAAGAGTAATATAGCCATTATCTTCTAGTTCAACATAATCAAACGTTCCAGGTAAATAAGCCATATATCTAATATAATTAGATTCACTACAGCGAGAAATATATCTATTGTTACTATCTTTATCTGCAAAAATTTCACTAGCGAAATCGAAAGTCGGATAACGTTTTATTTTATCAGTTTCCCAATAGGAATTATGAATTTCTTCAATAGAAATAGTTCCATCATTATTAACTATATATTCATAATATTGATCATCAGCAACTTTATGGATACCTGTATGAGAAATTACTCCTTTTTTATCGCTTGTCATTATCTTTTGATCGATAGTATCTTCAGTGTAAATAAATTCATAATATCTATCATCATCAGTTCCATCAAAATCTACATTGTAACCGACTTTATAATTTTTAAGTCCAGCCATTTTAGTTATAGCTTCATCGATTGCATCGTGATAAGCTTCATATTCAAAAACTTGAAGATGCTGAATTTTAGCTGTTCCAACTTCAGAAATAGCAGAAACTATCTTTTGACCATATTTAACTTGAGCATCGGCCTCACTATTATATGGATCAATATCGATACTAAAACTCATATTATCATCTGAAATAGTAAAATACATATCATCAGGAGCCATATCCATTAAAAACAATGAAGCACAAATATAAGAGGCATTTAAATATCCACCGATAAAATGATATGTTTTACCACCATCTACACTAATAAAATCCTCATTAGTAACTCCGTAAGGATAATTAAACATATTGACATAGAAAGAACTATCCCAACTTAAAACTTGATCATCCTCATTTAAAACGACATCATAGCCAATCGTATTATCTTTAGTAATAATTTCGGTCGCTACTTTATCATTAGAAGAACGAACATAACGATAAACTTCCTCTTCTTGTGTCTTGTTATTTTTAGCAACAAGTTCATACGCATCGCTAATTTCAATTTCGGTAAGTCTATCTGGAGTTGGCTTATTTTCTTCAAAGATTGTTGTTACAGTATAAGATTCTTCAACACTAGAATTGTAATTTGCATCAAAACTAAGCATTTCTTGAGTGGAGGTAAATTTAACTGAACCAGTAACCTTTTTATATAAATCTACTGGCATTACTTCCCCTTCTTTAACTTCGACAACCTTAGTAACATAAATAGAAGGATCATTAGCTAAGCTACAAGTAATAGTAGCTGTTCCATAATTTCTAGCTGAAAGATAGGCTTCAGGTAAACTAGCGTCAACTCCAGTTAAAGAAATAACACTAGTATCAGATGAGGTCCAAACTAATTCTTGACCTTTCAAACTCTCGTCAACTAAAGCGTAAATAGATCTCATATTATTAATATAAAGATCCCCCATCATCATAAGCTCAATCTTATCAGTCTCCTCACCTACGGAAGAAGTACTTGAAGACGATGATGTTGATTCTGAAGATAAAGGTGAACTAGAAGAAGTTCCTGTTGACGTTAAAGAACTTATAGAAGAACTTGAACTAGTCGTTTTACCTTTATCATCACAGCTGGTGATACTAGCTAAACTAGTCACCAACAATAAAGACAAAAATACTTTATTGGTTTTCATGATAAATTTTTCCTTTCGTAAAACTTAACTTTAAGTTACCACGTATTAACAAAAAGTGCAAGACAAATTTTAAACAAACAAATTAAAACGCTTTAAAAGCGACGTGTCTGATTTTATAAAAATTCTAATAACACCAACTTGTTGAATTTTACAAATTAATAAGGTTATTATTTTGATTTTATATAATAAAAATGTCTTAAATCAAAAATAGGTTCACTTAAAATTAACTATTCAAAATCAAAGAACTTAAACTATAAAATTTATAGATATATTAAATACAAAAAGCCGCATATAAAGGCACTATCTTTTTATTATTTTCAAAACCGAAGTTTTTACTTGATAATTTAATAGCATAACTAGGTTTATATGTGTTTATATAAACATTTAAACTTTTAGCTTTTGTATTATCAGCTGATTTTACTTCAATAGGAATTATATGCCCTTCTTTTTGAATTATAAAATCTATTTCTGCTCCGCGTACAGATTCATAATAATATGTTTTATATCCATTAATAGTAAGTTGAATATTAACATAATTTTCAGTCATGCCGCCTTTAAAATCATTAATTGCTTCTTCTGAATATAAAATGTCGCTAAAAACGATATCTTTTTTAGCACAAAGTAAACCTAAATCTGAAACGTAAATTTTAAATTCATCTATATTGCGATAATTTTCTAAAGGTTTTTTTATTTGCTCAACTTTATATATTTTAGAAATTATTCCCGATAACTGAAGCCATTCAATAGCATTTTCAAATTCAGATGCTCGACCTCCCTTTTTTAATAATTTATATTGAAATCGAGTATTCTTTTTAGAAAGTTGAACAGTAATATTATCATAAACAAGTCTTGTTTTCTTAATTTCATTGTTACTATTATATTTGCTCATATCATTAAGATAACTTCCGATAATGTTTTCTTGAATATTACGAACTAAAATATAATCTTTTGTTAAAGAAAATTGTAAAACTGCTTCCGGCATTCCACCTACTAAAAGATATTTTTTATAAAATGACATTGCAATATCATGTAAAGCTGATGGTAATGGCAAATTGGTTTCAAAACTATGTCTAATTTGCTCTATAAGTGAATTCTCTCCCATAGCTAATAAAAATTCCTCAAAATCCATAGGATACATAGTTTTCATATCAACTTTACCAACTGGAAAAGAAAACTTTATTCTATTAACTGCTACACCTAATAAACTTCCTAAAGCGACAATATGATAATCATTAGCTTGTTCACAAAAATATTTTAAAGATGTTAATGCTCTTTCACAAAGTTGCACCTCATCAAAAACTATCAGCGTTTTTTCTTTTACAATAGTTTGATTAGCGATACTAGATAAAACAGCTATCAAATATTCAGGATTAATATTTTCTTCAAATGTTTTATTTAATTTCACGTTAGTTTCAAAGTTAAAATACGCTACATTTTCATAATAAGTACGACCGAATTCTAAAATCGTATATGTTTTACCAACTTGACGAGCCCCTTGTAAAATTAATGGCTTACGATATTTGCTTTCTTTCCAGGCTTTTAAAGCTTCCATGATCTTTCTATACATACGATTTCTAACTCTCCTATTAATTATAGTATAACACGTAAATACAATTTGTGTAATATTTCATAAAAATTTAACACTAAATTACACGAATGTTTTAAGAAAATTTACATTTTTCGACATGAATAATAATTTTACATCTATTTTTAAATATTTCTTAATATAAATACTTCTTTAAATAGAGCAAGTAAAAAAGATTATTAGCGACAATAAAATGTATTATAATATAACCAGATTTAAATATGTTCTATTTAGAAATGAGTTAATAAAGATGTTTTTTAAAAATTTAAAAAGAAACTTAAATCGTAATTACTTTATCAATGAAACAAACCTTTCTAGAAAACTTACTAGCGAGCAATATTCTTTATTAATTGCTCCTATTAGACTAATTAAAGTTCTCTGCTTTTTAACTATAATTAGTCCTCTTTTAACTGGCCTAGATTTTGTTAATCAAGCTGCAAGAGGAAATTTGATTTTCTTTTTAACTTGGTTCATTATCTTTTTAATTATTCTTCAGCTCATATAATTAATTGTTACCAGAAAAAAATATTTAAAAAGCCATATTATCTAATTTTCAATATAGGCCCATATTATATATTGATTGTCTTAGTAATTATATTTGCTCTAATTTATAGTAAACCAATTGCTAATCAACATAGTTATACTAGTAATATTTCCCCTATTTCCTTCTTCGTTTTTATTTTCTTATTTATGATATGCGTATTTTATGATGATTATTTCTTTGCGGGAAATATTTATAAATACGGAGTTCCTAAATGGAAAAATCAAGTAGACTTATGGTTTTTAAATGATAAAGACGCTATTTATATGGATAGAAAACTATACTTAAAAGAAGTAATGAATTTTTCTAGTTCATCTAACGATGATTTTACTAGATTAAATTAATTATATAGTAATTCATTTATCTAAATAACTCTTAAATTAATGAACAAAATCTTTTTATTAATCCCTTAAAAATATTTTATAAATTCTAGAACATATTTATAACTTATTAATTAAATCGTAAATATAGTTCTTTTTTAAATTAGTTAAATTAACAATAATCTTACAGCAAGTTGATTTAGAAATTCCTTCATCTAACATCAACTTTGCCATTTGAATAATTTTTTCATCGTCATATTGATTAGAAGCAGAATTATTACCTTCAATGACAATAACAAATTCGCCTATTAAACTAGATGGATCTAAGTTAACTAACTCATCTAAACTTCCTCTAATATATTCTTCATATATCTTAGAAAGTTCACGGCAAATTAAACACCTTCTGTCTTTAAAAACTTTTTGCATAGATTGAATAGTTTTTATTAATCTATGAGGAGCTTCATAAAAAATCAAAGTTTCTTCTTTATTAACTAAATTTGATAAAACTCTTTCTCTTTCTTGCTCTTTAGTAGGTAAAAAGCCATAAAAAGAAAAATTTGCAGTATTAAATCCAGATAAAATCAATCCTTGAATAAAAGCAGATGGCCCTAAAATTGCTGAAACAGGAATGTTTAATTCAATAGCTTTTTTTACTAAAATAGCTCCTGGATCAGAAATTCCAGGTGTTCCAGCATCAGAAACTAAACCGATAGTTAAATTGTTCAATTTAACTTCGTTTAATATTTTATTAGCCAGTTCTTCTTCCTTATAAGAAAAGCAAGAAATTAATTTTTTAGGATTAACTCCAATACGTTTAAATAAAATAGAAGAGTTTCTAGTATCTTCTGCTAAAACGATGTCTAAGCTATTTAAAGTATCTATCGCTCGTTTAGAAATATCATCGATGTTTCCTATCGGAGTTGATATTAAATATACTAATCCTTTTTTTAAATTATCTTTAAATGGTTTAATTCTATTTATTGGCATTTTTACTTATCTTGATTGTTAAATTTCCCTTTGTTTTTCCTATTATATCTATTATTTTGATTATATCTATGATTATTAAATTTAGAATTGTTGTTGAATTTATTTTTGTTGTTATTTCTATTTTCAAAGTTATTGCTATTTTGATTGTTTTTCTTATTTAAATCCAATTCACTTGTAGAAGAAATATCTTTACCAAACGAAGCAGAGTAAGTGGAATTTAAAGAAAGTTCAGAAACAAATTCTTCTTTTCTTTCTAACTTAATGCCCTTTTGAATTTTATTGAAATCTTCTAAAGCGAAAGTAGAATATTTTTCGCCATCGTATAAAGTGACGTTTTTTAGAAGCATATTAACTCCACTTACGCTATTTTCTTTGCCCTCATAAGTAACTTTAGTTCCGATTTTTGGGAAAAATGGATGAAGTTTACTATAAGCTTCGTCTTCGTATTTTAAACAGCAGATGAGCTTTCCACATTGACCTGAAAGTTTTGGAATATTAATTGCTAACATTTGATTTTTAGCCATGGAAATAGAAATTCCATCAAAGACGTTTAAAAATGTTGAGCAGCATAATTTTAGTCCACAGATTCCTAATCCACCGACTACTTTAGCTTTATCGCGAGAACCAACCTGTCTCATTTCAATTCTAGCTTTTATCAATTTAGCTAATATCTTTAGCAAATCTCTAAAATCTACTCTGTTATCAGAAGTATACATAATTAGACATTTTGTCTTGTCTAAAGAAGAGCTAACTTTAAAAACTTTCATATCTAAATTTAATTTATCAGCTTCTTTTTGAATTTGAGGTAATAACTTTTCATCAATTTCTTTGTTTTTTAAATGTCTAGCAATGTCATCTTTACTAGCTACTCTTAAAATTTGATTATAAATAGATAAATCATCTTGTTGATTAGCTAAACTAACTTGATTTACTTCACCTAAATATGAAGAGTTATCTACTAAAACAACTACTTTAGTACCTACATCTAATTCATTTACAAATGTACCGATACAATCCGGCTCATTTTCAATAGATATCTTCATTAAATATTTATCTTCCATAAATCGCTACTCCTCTATTATTTTCCCAAGCTTAGCTAAAATTAAAGTAAAATTAAGGTTAGCTTGTAATTTAAAATCCATATCCATAAGAAAACTGATGGCTCTAGCTAGATTGGTTTTATATTTAGCTAATTTACTAGTAATTTGCTTAAGTGGATTATCTTTTTCTAAAACAGCATCTTTAAAAGAGATAGAAAGCATGCTGTAAAAATAATTATAACATTTATTGTTATTAAACCCGCTTTTTTTTGAGACTTGTTTAAACAGATCAACAATATCTACAAATAAACTTAAACTGGAATTCTCTTTTGATTTATATATAGCTTCTAAATAATTGATAACACTCTTATATGCAAAATCAAATTCATTCGAATTATTTATCTCTTCTTTTTCTTTATCAGAATAAGCGAGATTAGATAAATAATAATATCTATCCAAAGGTATTTCACCTTTATAATTATCAACTAACAAAATAGGATCTTTAGCTTGAACTTGAAATATTTGGCATCTTGAAAGAATCGTTGGCAAAACTTTGTGTCTATTTGTCGTAGTTATAATAGCTAGAACATCGCTGTTAGGTTCTTCTAAAAATTTCAATAACGCATTTAACGCATCCTCAGTTATATTCTCTATTCTATTAATGATGTATGTGCTCTTTTTATTATCTTCAAGATTAGACATGGAATAAAAAGCGGCTAATTGATCAATATCGCCTTTTTTAATTAAAGCGTTTTTTCCATCTAACAAAGTAAAATCTGGATGATTGCCATTTAAAAATCTCTGACAAGATTGACAAGTATTACACGCTAAAGATTTACTTTCGCAATAGATAGATTGACTAATATACATTCCAACCTCTTTTAAAGGGGCGTTTTCTTCTCCATAAAGTAGAATAGCTTGAGGTAATTTATCAGTTTCTAAAACATTTAAAAAATATTTAGCAATTACCTTTTGATCTTTAATAAATTCCTCTTTTGTAAAAAACATTTTTCCCTCTATTGATTGTAATTTTCAGCGATGAATTTCTTTAAAATTTTATATACTTCATCACAGACTTCTTCAAAATTTTTAGAAGCATCAATTACTTTTATTCTCGATTTAAATTCTTTAACTAAAAGCATGTATCCCATATGAACTTTTCTATGAAAATCTAAAGCTTCGTTATCAAGACGATTAACTTCCCTATTAGAATTAGCAGCTATTCTTTTTAAACCGATATCTGGATCGATATCGAATAAAATAGTTAAATCCGGCAATTCATTATTAGTAGCAAACATATTGATATCATAAACGTTTTGAATCCCTATTCCTCTAGCAAAGCCTTGATAGGCTAAAGAAGAATCAATATATCTATCAGAAATTACAATTTTATTGTCTTCTAATAACGGATTGATATTTTCTACTAAATGCTGTCTTCTAGCTGCAGCATATAACAAAGCTTCAGTCTTAGAATCCATATTGGTGTTAGATTTATCTAAGATGACGTTCCTAATCTGCTCAGCAATCTTATTTCCACCTGGTTCTCTAGTTAAATAGATTTCAATTCCCTCACTAGCAAACTTCTTTTGAATCCAACTTAAAACAGAAGATTTACCTGAACCCTCATTTCCTTCAAAACTAATAAATAAGCCTTTCATCAGTTTTCCTCCTTCATCGCTTTTCTATCTAACAAAGATAATTCAATTGTCCTTTCATCGACATATTCAATATCAGCTCCTATAGGAAGACCATAAGCTAACCTTGTAATCTTTATATTTAATGGAGAAACTAATTTATAAATATATTGAGAAGTTATTTCCCCTTCTAAAGTAGAATCTAAAGCAATAATTAATTCTTGAACGCCTTCTTTTTTTAAAAAATCAATTAATTCATTAATACCGACTTGCTCAGCTCCAATTCCTTTTATAGGAGAAATTAAACCTTTTAAAATAAAGTATTTTCCATGGTATTTATTAGTTTTTTCAAAAGAAAAAACACTTTTAGAATTATTGACAACCATCAATAAAGAATCATCTCTAGATGAATCATCACAAATAGGACAAGTCAAAGTATCAATATACATCCCGCATTTTGAACATTTATGCACGTTTTCTTTAACATATTTTAAACTAGAAATAAAATTATCTAATTCTTCTTGAGAGAAAGATAAACTAGCGTAAGCTAATCTCTCCGCCGTTTTATTTCCAATTCCAGGAAGTTTTTTATACGATGCAATTAAACTAGTTACTGCTTTAATATGTTCCATATTATAAACCAAAACTCGACAAATTAGGCTCGATTTTTTTCTTTTCAGAATTTACTTTTTCAATAGCTTTATTAAAAGCTAAAACTAAAGTTTCAACTAAAAATTCTTTATCTTCAATTAAATCATCGTCAATTTTTAATTCTTTAATTGTATAATCGCCTTTTATAGTTATATTTATAGCCCCATTGCAATCGATTTTAAATTCTTGTGATTCAAACTTTTGATTGTCCTCAGCCATCTTAGAAGATATTTCTTGTGCTTGTTGAAGCAATTTATTTAAATCAAAATCCATATTTATTCCTTTCTAATTGAATTGAAAAACTTTTCTGCGTTAGTTTCTTCTTTTTTGTTACTTGGATAAATAAAATTAAATTCTATCGGTTTTACTTCAGGTAAATTGTTAGCTTGAACTAAATTTTTATATCTGTTGACGTTATCAATGTAAGAAGTTGAAGAAATAGCGATAATTCTACCATCAAAATCAAATAGTTTTTTTAGCAATTGAATCGATTGTTCTTGTCCTTGTTTAGAATTGATACTTCTATTAATTACTTCAAAAAACGATTTTACAACAATAACTTTATTAGCAGCTAAACAAACTTCTGTTCTTTCTAGTTGCTTAGCTAAACTATTTAAAGGATCACTAACAGCTAAACTAGATAACTTCTCTTTCCAATTAGATTGAATGTTTTGTTTCATCACTTTAGAGCCTTGTAACATTATATTCAAAATAAAATCGGAATTAATATCCAAATAAGGTTCTTGAGATATAGAATGAGTTTCACCTATCATAGAAGAAGAAATCATAGTGTGATTAACTTGTTGAACTTCAGGTTTAACTTCAATTTTATCTTCTAATTTAACGCCGGTATTTTCATCTAAAATCTCTCTATTTTCAACATCTTTTTGGCTTGAAATTTGAACTTCTTTAGGTTTAACTTCTCCTATAGTAGTATTCTTAATTTCTTGTTTATCATCCTTAATAGGTTGAATATTATTGTTAGGCTGTAAATTGATAGTTGTATTTGAATTATTAGAAACAAACTGCTTATTAGCTATAGTTAAATTCAATATTGTCATTTCAAAATTATCATAGCTATTTATAGCCATTTTATAATCTCTATTAGCTTTTATTAAAACGTCTAAATTATTTCTAATCTCACTGGGAGTAACAATAATATTAATCGCTTCATCCGGTTTTAAATATGTTAATAAAGAAGGATCTCTAGTTGTTCCAAAAACTAGTAAATCTTTATAAATATTAATTAAATCAAGGTGTAATTTAACAATATCTCCACCTTTTTGATATCTCTGTTTAATAAATTCTAATACACCTTTAACATCGTTTAGATGAATCATTTTTACTAAGTTTAATTCATCATCAATTCTAAATAACCCGAACAAATCATAAACATCGTTTAATGAAATGTTATCTTTAGAATAAGAAATGGCTTGTTCAAGATTAGACAAAGCATCTCTAACTCCACCATCTGAAATTCTAGCAATTACTTCTAAAGCTTCCTTTTCATAACTGACATTCTCTTTATCTAAAATTCTTTCCATTAAACCAACTAATTCAAAAAAACTAACTTTAGAAAAATCAAAACGTTGAACTCTAGACATAATAGTTGGCAAAACTTTATTTGGTTCAGTAGTTGCTAAAATAAATATTACATTTTTAGGTGGTTCTTCTAAAGTTTTTAGCAAGGCATTAAAAGCAGAAGTAGACATAGAATGAACTTCATCAATAATATAAACTTTATATCTACCTAAAATTGGAGCATAACTAACTTCTTCAATAAGTCTTCTAATATTATCAACGCCAGAATTACTAGCAGCATCAATTTCATAAACATCGGGATGTCTACCTTGAGTAATTTCAAGACAATCTTCACATTTGTTACATTGTTCACCTAAACCTTGTTGACAATTTAAAGCCTTAGCAAAAAGCCTAGCCATAGAAGTTTTACCTGTACCTCTAGGACCACAAAAAAGATAAGCGTGAGCAATTTTATTATCTTTTAAAGCGTTTTTTAAAGTTTGAACGATTGCTTTTTGACCGACAACCTCATCGAAAGTCTGCGGTCTATATTTTCTATATAATGCTAAATAAGCCATAATAACTACTTATTAATTATACAATAATCTAGTATAGAAAACTAATACTAGCTTTTATAAACTTAGAGTAAAATAGTCAGCTTAAATCTAATAATTTTAAAAAACTAAAATACTTAAATGAAAATTCTAAAAAACAGTTTAATAAGAAATATATATTTATGAACGCTTTTATTTTAAATAAGTTAAAATATCTAATGTAATAACTAATATTAAATTATGGAATACTATTCAAAAGACGAAACTGAACTAACTGAATTTTATAATAAGTTAGTTCAAATTGAACAAACATGCAAAACCAAAATTATTAAATCAAACGAAAGTAATTCAGATAGTATACTTAACCAACTAATCTACAAAATAATTTCAAATTCAATTAGTTTAACTTTAAATATACTAACCGAAAATTTATATAGTACTGGAAACGATATAAACGCTAAAAATATTATAGAAATATTAGCATTATTAAATTTTTGTCAAAATGACAATAGCAAGCTAATTAAAGAATATGACAAAATTAAAAAATTAAGCTTATTAGAAAAAGAAAAATATATATCTAAGTTAATTAAACTCCTTCAAAATAACTATTTAACTTACTACAAATTATTTTCTCTTTATTCGCATTCTAAAACTAGTTTTATTATTGAAATAAGTAAAATTAGACAAGAGTGTCTTTCTCAAATTTTCAATCAAATATATTTCTTATTGATAAAAAGCAATTTTAATTATAATTTGGAAGTTGCCAATTTAAAAAGCAGTGTTATAAAGCATTTTTCTAGTAAAAATGAAACAATTAAACTTGAATGTGAAAGTATAATATCATTATCTAATTTAATATATTCTTATTATCAAGACAATTACCTGTTTTTATTTTTAAATCAACTATCTTATCTATTAAAAGATATTAAAATAAATCAAGAATTTAACTTTACTTATCAAGCGTTAAATAAGTTCTACATATTCATAGAATCTATGGTAATTTACAATCAATTAGCTTCGTTGGATCTTATAAATTGCAAATATTCTAAATTAGCGTATTTTATTTCTACTAATTTACAAATTGCAGATATCTTCATAGACTTTAATTCTCAACCTTATCCAGATAATGAAATCAAAGAACTTTATAATGAACATTTTAAAGTTAAATATAAAGTAACTTATAAAGAATTTAAAGCCAATCTCAAAAACAATTTAATCTACTTTTTAACAGATAAGCCTATCTCCTATTTAGAATTTATGCAACAAAATATATCTTCACTTAAACAATATAAAAATATAAATCTATCATCTGAAGAAATATTAACACTTTATAAGTTAAGTGAAGATTTTAATTCAATGGATAAAGATATAATTAATATTGAAATTATAAAATCTAAATTTAAATATATAATTCCCTATATTTTGCAAACAATAATTAATATAGCTGAATCTTATAAAAAAGATATTAATAATGGGCAATTAAAAAATAATATAAATCTACTTATTCAACAATTTAAAATCCTTTTAGATATAGAACTATCTAATTCAAATAAACACGAATAATTTTATTATTTTTAACAATTTATAAGCATTTAACACCAACTTAAAAACCACTAGGTTTTACTAGTGGTTTTATTTGTTTTGATTACTATGCTTTAATTAAATATTAAAATTAAGCACCAGCTTCTTCTGAGAACGCGGCAGTAAATGAAATTGTTAAAACATCAGTAATAGTGCCAATTTCACTAACCATAGATTCATAAGCGCTATAAGTATTTACACCAGTAGTTTCATCAGTTACGGCAGTTGTGTAATTTAGACTAACAGCACTCTTTAATGTGTCAAGAGTAAATTCAGCAGTACCAGTACCATTATCAGCTAAAGTACCTTTAGAATTATTAATCTGAATATCAACATACTTAGTAAGGTTAGTTAAAGAGGGATTAGTAGTAATAGTCCAAGTAACTACAGGTTTCTTAACATCTCCAGTAATACTTGGATCATAAGTATATTTAACACTGAATGTTGTATCTTCTTTAAAGTGAACGCCTAATCCACCGTGATTTCTATCAGCAGGTTCATCTAAAACTAATTTAATAGAACCTTCTTTATTAAATTGACCTAATCTAGTAGGATCAGTAACTTCAACACTAATATCTTGTGTAATTGTGGTTTCACCGTCAGTTGCTTCATTAAAATACCAAGTAGCATAACCTGCTCCAACTAATGAAGCGATAGCGAATGTTGGAACGACAAATCCTAAAATTGCTTTTTTCATAAATTTTATTTCTCCTTTCAATTCATTTTCTTTATTTTTTAGCAGATGAATATCGTATATCTTTAGTGAAAACAAATCGTTATTTTTAATAAAACATCTATCGATATACTCTTTCATTTAATTTTATTAAATTACTCCTACTCACCTCCTAAATTACTGCTTGAAAAGCTTGCGACAAACTTAATTTCTAATATATTGTCAACTCCATCACAGAGCGCTTTCAACGTGTTATATTCTTCTACGTTAGTAGGAATATTTTCAGTCTTATAACTTACTTCAACGCAATTAGTTAAATTAGTTAAAGTAAATGAACTATTTAAATCTAATTGACCTGATGGTACTTTAATATTGATATTTAAATATTCATCGAGATTTTGACTAACTTGACTAATAGTCCAATCAACTTTAACATCTTGACTAGATGAAGTAAAACTTACAGAAAATGGTTTGTTGGAATATAATTCTTTAAAAACAACACCTTCTCCACCATATCCTTTTTCGCTAGGTTCATCTAAATAAAGACATATATCACCTTGAGAAATAAATTGTCCTAATTCTTGTGCATCAGTAAATTCAACATCGATACTTAAACTAGTTTTACTAGCTAAAATAGAATCACCTTCATTAAAATACCAAGCCGCATATCCACTTCCAGCTAAGGAAATAACAGTTAGAGCAGGAATAACAATTAACAGCGCTTTATTTTTCATATTGTTCCCCTTTCTAACTTACTTTCCTTCTATAAAGGACGTAAGATTTATATAAACTTAAAGTAAAATCATCACTAGCGTTATAAGGAACTACAACTTGGTTAGATGAAACATCTACTAAATCATATGAACCAGTATCATCTTCAATAATATCTCTTAAAGAAATTGTTTCATGTGTATTAGTAGAACTATCATAGCTAACAAAATATTTATCTTTTAACGAAATTGTTCCTGTATAATTAGCTAATACACTTGGATCATTAGGATATAAATCTGACTCAGAATTAGATGTTGAAAAATAATACGACATCATAGGTGAACCGGTTTTATTTAAATGCGAACCGAAGTTAGTGTGATTTATAAATCCTTCACTATCGTAAGTAACTTGATTTAATTGATCTTCTTCAATTATTTTTACAAAGCTAGGAGTAGTATCGCTAGATGGTCTAATAGCAATATATATTGTAAACGGAGGATCTCTAGGATCATCTTGATTTATATTACTAGTATCGACATATAGAATAATATTGCTATATCCGTATTTAGGTGCTTTGCTAAAGGTAAAAAATCTATTTTTAAAATAATTTTCATTATCTTTGTAATTAGAAGGTGCTGCACCAATAAAGTCCCAAGCACCTGTACCTTTATTAAATGAACCAGTTGTAGTAGTTATATCAAAGCCCCATACTTCACTTACGTATTTTGCAACATTTGGATCTTCAATTTCTGACCATTTAGCATTTCTAACTGGAACAGCATTATCTATAAATCTACCGTTAGCTATACCATAACCAGATTGTTTATGTTCAATTACATAAGGTTGATCTTCAAAATAAATCGTCGATTGAGATTTATTATCTCCACTTCTATCAGAAAAATAAACTCCGCTAGCATAATATAAATTATCAATTGTCGAACCGTTATAAGTAACAGATTTCAAAGGATAAAATATAGGTACATCAGTATCAAAATAATCGAAAGTATTTGAACTTCCCCCTAACAATCTAAATTCATTAATAGGAACAAAAGCAATTAAATAATTGTAATAATAAGTTTGACTACTACCATCTAATCTAGTTAATTCTCTATCCAAAGTAGAGGAAGTAAAATAATACTTATTAACGGCTTTAATATATTCAGGAATATTATTAAACATATCTTCACCTAAACTGGTGTATGAACTAGTTTGATATTCAAAATATACAAAGATATTATAATAACCGATATTTTGATTTAAAGTATCTCCTGGAATAAAAAACCATTCATTTGTCATAGGAATATGAGCTTGTAAGTGATAATCTAAATTAATTTCTTTATTGGATAAATTGACGTTATTAAAACTCCAATATTGATAACCGCCTTCATTAGTATAATCAAAGTATTTATATGTATTTTGAACGATATTTTCTAATCTAATTGAAGCGTGACCATTTTCTTGTTCTTGATTAATATCTATACCGTTTGTATAAACTGGAAAAACATAAATTATATGATCATCAATAGCACCACCATTAAGATTTTCACCATTATCACTTATTAATATATTATGAGCGTAATCATAAAGATTAACCATAATATCTAAGAAATTAAAGTTATTTTGAAGATAGGTTTTAGGATTACTATTAATTCCATTAGCAATCTCTTTAGCAGTAGAAATATAAGCAGTCCAACCAGTAAAACTAACCCCTTCAATATTTATAGAAGGTTCACCGACCTTATCGAGAAGATCCTGACTTAAAGCTTGTTTAACAGTGATAGATTTATATGAATATCTATATGTTAATCCACTAGCCTCATCCCAATAACCGCAACTTTCATTTTCTATAGGAGTATAAGAATTAATATCAAAATTAGTGCCAGCAGCATCAATATTAATCGAAGCTTGAGGTTGACTAAAGAAATACAAAGTATATACTTCATCTAAAAACTGCTCATTACCCTGCTCGTAATTTTCTTTGATAGTATCGATTTTAGTATTAGTAGTAAATTCTTCATTGATTGTTGGATTAAAATGCCACATAGCATACGCATCACTAGCAAATATACTAGTTAACACAACAAACATTAAGCTAATTATACTAACTATTATTGTTCTAGTTTTTTTCATATTTTCCACTATTTCCTTTTGTACATTTCTCCAGCTTGAATAAGCTCTTCTTCACTTTGTTTAGGATATATAACTAAATAATCAACATACGATTTTCTCTTCTTCTTTTCAAGGCTAAACTTACTAGCTACCTGTTCAATTAATTCTTCAGCGTATTTAACACCTCTATTAGATTTAATTACCAATTTAGATGGATAAGAAGCATACTTTCTTATATTAGAGACATCTTCAATAAAGTATTTAGAATCTAAACTAGATGGCTCAAGATTTAAATATAAAGTGACATTCTTATTTCTAATAGAAAGAACAAATAACTTATCTCTAGAAACGTTAAACGATTCAAATCTCTTACCGAATCTACAAGTCATGTTCTTATATGACATGATAATGTTTTTAACTTCGTTATATCTGCTTCTTGCTTCATCTTCAGCTAAAGCTAATTTAGCTAAATGAGTAGTTTGATATAAATCGTATCTACTACCTTTAATAGGAGGAACTAATCCAATATCAATATCTTCACCGATAGGAATATCAATATCTACTATTGGTTCAACTTCTACTTCTTTATTAGGAATTTCTTCAGAAATAGGTTCATTAACTTCTACTAAATCAGAATTAGATTCAACTTCTTCTACAAAATTTTCTTCAATAGGAGTTTGATCAGTTTCACTAGGAACTATTTCCTTTTTAGGTTTAGTTTCTTCAACTTCATTTTCACTATTTAAAACAAATGCATTATCTAAATACAAATAAGAAACACTGCAATTTTGTTGATAAGTAAAATATGTTAATAATCTATACTTTTCATCAAGTAAAGCTTCGTAACGTTTCTTGCTACCAGCTTCTAATTTATCGTAATAATATGAATACATAGACATAACGATAATGATGGCAAAAACAGTAATTAAACCGATACCAGATTGTAGATAGACAATTAAAGAACCTAATATAAACGATTGATATCCGTTATAAACACCAATAATTCTATCTTCGCTAACATCGATTTCATCGGCTAAAGAATATCTATTAGCATCTCCTCTAAAAGTAAAAGTGTAACTTCCATCTTCTTCAAGATTAATAGCTAATAGTCTATGGACGACAACTTTACCATCCATTTCAAAAGCGACAATATCGTAAACTTCTAACTGACTAACATCGGTATAATCTTCAATACCGACTAAAGAATATTGATTGATTCTAGTATTTATGTATTCATTATCGCTAGTAGGGTTAACTAAATAATCGTTATTAGGATCAACATCTTCCATTGAACCAGTTTCAATAACATAATAAGTTACTCCTTGAATTGAAATAGCTTGGTTAGAACCTTTAATAATCATAGCGAAAATAAATCCGACAACCATGATTACAAAAACAACGGCTAAAACGCAGTTGCCAAAAATATTCCACATGGATTTATTTTTCTTTTTCTTATAATAATATTTTGGATATAGGCAAGTTTTACTGATCTTTTTAGTTTCAAATTTAGCGATATCTTTATCTAATTGTTTAGAAATAATATCATCTTCTAATTTATGTTCAATAGCTTTCTTTCTAGAAAAATAATACAAAGAAAACATTATTCCATAAACAAACGCAAAACAGACAATAACTGCTATAGATATAACCAAGATAACATAATACATACCTGCTAACATATTCTTACCGCCTTCATTAATTTATAACTGATACTGAAAAAGTAAATTGAATTTGCGTATTTGTAATAATTTCCCTAAAATTATTGTAGTTGCTCATATTTGTAGAATCTGAACTTCCCTCAGTAAAATACGGAGATTCGATATATGAGAAATTAAAATCGCTAGAAGAAAAACTTATATCAGTAGAAGAAGTAATTGTACCTATTTCAATTTCTTCGTGCCATAAACCAGTATAAGTAGTCTGAGTTCCTGAAATAGCTGAAGATGAAAAATTATGACCAACACTAAGGTAATTACCTATAGTCTTGTTATTTGTTTCTTCTAAACTTATATTTTGAAAACAAACGATAGTACAATCGAATTTTAATTTATTAGAACTATATCTCGATAAAGTCTCATCGCTAGGTGAAAATGAAACAATGAAATCCTCCATGAAGTAAATCTTTTGAGAATCAAAAATTAAAACATTATCGCTAGAATTAGGATTAATAGTAATAACACCTAATTTAGCTTCATCAAGACCAGCGATATTTACTTTAACGCCTTTTACTTCTTCAGTTTTAAAAGACTCACCAAAAATCCACAAAGCATATCCAGCTCCTGATAAAGAAGAGATAGTAAATAGTGGGACAATTAAACTTAAGACAATCTTTTTCATTTCTTTCAATTTCAAATCAAACGATTAACGACTGATTTTAAACTTGGCATTCTAATTACGTTAAGTCTTCAGATGTCAATATAGTCATTATCTAGATATATTAATTATGTACTTGTATTAACTACCTTTCACACAAATGGATTTAATAAAATACATATTTGTTAAAAGTAAACACTTTCAACTAGCCTAATAATACTTCCCCTCCCCGGTCATGTCAAATACATTTTTTCAAAAAAAGCAATATACACCATCATTTTTCCGATAAATAATTTAATAAAAATTCAAAAATCTGTGCAAAAACTAGAATTTTTTATTTTTTAATCTTCCAATAAAAAAATATTTGATAAAATTTAACAAATTTTTGTACGTTAAAGCCTTTTTTAGCTGACAAAATCAAAAATACTATAAAAATTAACTATAAATATCTCTTGCTAACTTTTAAAAATCTATTCTTATTAGACATATCTTTAATAGTTTCAATAGTATACGCTTTTAAAATTTCTCTAGCTAACGAGATTGTCTGTTCATAATTGTTAGCTTCTATTTCAAAATATGCTACACCATGTTCATTTAACACCTTATCTAAATAAGTGAAAATATTATAAAAAGCTGTTAAACCATCTGTCCCTGAATATAAAGCAATCTGAGGTTCATATCCTAAAGATCTATCTAATATTTCACCTTCTTTAATATAAGGAGGATTAGAGACAATTAGATCAAATTTCATGTTGTGATTTATAAAATACTGAAAATAATCGGATAAAACTAAGTTTATTTCGAGCTTATTTATCTCAGCGTTTTGTTGAGCAACTTGTATAGCTTTTAAAGAAATATCGGAAGCGTAAATCTCAGCATGAGGAAAAATCTTTTTTAAACTTAAGCCGATACAAGCTGAACCTGTACATAAATCTAAAGCAGTATTAACAAGAGTGTTTCCCTGTTTTCTTTGAATTAAATAAACTAGTTCTTCAGTTTCAGGACGCGGAATTAAAACGCTAGGATTTACAGTTATTTTCATATTGAAAAAATTAACAAATCCAATAATATAACTAATTGGATATTGATTTGATATCAATTCTAAATCCATTTCGGCTTTAGAATCTAACATATATAATCTTCCAATTAATACCTGATTATAATCAATTTTATATCTATAAGTAAAAAGATCTCTAATATCAGCTTCACTGACATTTAACAAACGAAGTTGATTTAATAAGTTTGTCGAATTAATCATTATTTTGTTTTCCAGCTTGCAAAATCAAATCTTTTTGATATTCAGCTTGTAAAGCATTTAATAAATCGTCTAAATCCCCATCCATAATTCTATCTAGGTTATTAACTGTATAGCCGATTCTATGGTCTGTGCATCTATTTTGAGGATAGTTATAAGTTCTAATTTTTTCAGATCTTTCACCTGTTCCAACTTTTAATTTTCTTTCTTGACCTATTTTAGCGTTTTGTTCTTCATCCATTTTTGCTTTTAATTTAGCTCTTAACATTCCCATAGCGATTTCTCTATTTTGAATTTGAGAACGTTCAATTTGACAAGTAACAACAATTCCAGAAGGTTTATGAGTAATTCTAACAGCTGATTCAGTTTTATTGACGTTTTGACCACCAGCACCTTGAGATCTATAAGTATCGACTTCTAAATCCGAAGGATTAATTACAACGTCTTCCTGTTTAGTTTCAGGCATAACTAAAACTGTGGCAGTAGAAGTTTGTAAACGTCCAGATTTTTCAGTTATAGGTACTCTTTGAACTCTATGAGCGCCTGATTCAAATTTCAATCTAGAATAGACTCCTTTTCCTTGAATCATAATAGAAACATTAGAAAAACCACCTAAAGAAGTTGGAGTTTCATCGAGTAATTTAACTTTCCAACCAACTTTATCGGCATATTTTAAATACATCCTATATAAATCTCCAGCAAAAATATTACCTTCATCTCCACCGACAGCTCCTCTAATTTCCATAATGACATTTTTGCTATCGTTAGCATCTTTTGGTAGTAAGGAAACTTGTATCTTATCATAAAGTTCTTCTTTTAATTTTTCTAAGCGAATAACTTCATTTCTACCTAGTTCAGAAAGTTCTAAATCGCTATCGCTGGCCATAATTTTTGCTTCTTGAAGATCGCTATCAGCTTTCTTATATTCTCTAAATAAGCTGACAGGTTCATCTAAGTTAGCTCTTTCTTGATTTAATTTTTTAGCTTGATTAAAATCAGTGATTTCTGATAATTGGCTATCAATCTGATTTAATCTATCTTCCATAACTTGTAATCTATCTAATACGTAATCCATAAATATAAATTCTCCTCTAGTATTTTAATTTAAAAGTCAAAATAAATAAATATTAAGTAACTTTTAATTAGCTACAAGTCATGAAGATGAGTGTTTTTAAAATATAAATTAAATCTCTTTTTATCTAAATTTACAAAATACCAGGCATAACAAATTCCCATAAAACCAACAAAGCCACCACAGGTAATATATTTACCTAAATTATATCCTGGAGTAACGTAATTTAAATGATAACTAACTTCATTAGGTAAACCGATAAAAGATAAAAAGCCGCCCTGTCCTTTAAAATAATCGACATTTTCAGTAATTTGTTGACCTGCCTGATTTTTATAAGTTCTAGTAATAGTCCATCCTAAATCATATGGAATATTTAATACAACAATTTTAGATGAAATGTAATTTGATACAAAATCGTAATTGTTAGCATCGTGATAAGTGACTTGAACTTGATTGTTTAATAAAGGTTTAACATCTTTTTCAAAATCAGAATAATATTCATAAGCTAAATTGTTGATAGCTAAAGTGACATTAGTATCTTGAGCAGGATTATTTTTATTTCCCAAAGTTTCTTTTAAAGTTCCTACGATTAAATTGACAGGTTTAGAAGTGTAAAAACCACGGGAGTATTTCCAATCAGAACCTTTAGCGTATGTATTATTCATATGCTGGTCGTGAGTTATTTTACTAAATCCATATGTTGGCCATGGATTAACTTCCTCATCTAAAAATTCTTTGTTTTCTTTATCATAATTAAATAAGGCAAAATCGATGTTATAACCAAATTTAGAATCTATAGATAGATACATTGGATTTTCTTTACTGGCATTTTGACCAGCTAAAACCTCATTAATTCCACCTCTAGAAGAAACGACAATCTTAGAATTATAAGTTAAATTAGTTAAACTAGTTTGATAAGAATCAGCTGGAGTAGTTCCATAATATGAAGTTCTACCATAGTAAGTACCATTATTTAAATCATATTCATATTTAGAATTATATTCAGGTGAATCTTCACTATAAATATTAGGATTTTGAGTATAATCTACATAATTTTTAATCGTGTATTTTGGATAGTGAAGAGGTCCGTTATCTTTTCTATCAAAAATATCTAAGGCCTGTTTATTTCCATTTAAATATTCTTGAATTTTTTGATTGACGTAACTATCAGAATAATCTGGGTGTAAACTTCTTAATCCTCCACCTTCTTCTTGACTATCCCAGTTAGCATAATAAACACAGACATTGTAGTTTCTAACAACATTATCCATACTTTGGTAATTGCCCAAATTAAATTGACTAAATTCATCTTGATGTTCTTTTAAATAGTCTTCATCGATAATTGCGTGCTTTAAATAATTATATTCATTAGAATTAACCCCAAGATAACTTGAAGACATTTCACTAGAAGAAATATATGAATCGAAAGCGAAAGCTGTATCGATAAACATATTGTTTTTATATACTTTAAAATTACTATTCTCAATAGTACTTTTTAAACTATCTGGACAAGATGGATCCAAAGTGATATCTGTAAACATCTTTCCAATAAATGGAACGTTATTATCGTCTTTTTGAACGATATAATATTTAACTCCTAAAAATTCATCTAGGTTCATTCTCTTTTCATGAATACCCATAGTCCATCCAGTAGAACCAGTATATTCAATTCTCGACCAGTTTAAAAACTTAGTTAATTCGTAATTGTAAACTGAACAGAATAAACCAACACCATTATACCCTTCCACCATTGCTAAATTAGGCTGAGAACGGCTCATTTGAGAATTCATAATTCTAAAAAAGCTAGAATCGTATTTATTTAATTCTTCAACGATTTCAGTTTGCTGAACAGTGTTTTCATGGCCACCAAACAAATTGTTTTCATAATTAGTAAACCCTTGGTTATTTACCGAAGAAAAGCCCATAACAATAGCTTCACAAACAACCAAAAACAAAGTTTCTCTTTTAAATGTCTTAGCCTTACATCTAACCATTAAAAAGATACCGACAATTAAATAATAGATACCTTGGCCGTAGATAAAATAATTATACAAACCCGAATTAAAAACGTTTAAATTATAATAACTTAAATTAGAAGCGGCGTTTTTAGCCTGCATAATAGAAATAATAAATACACCATAAACAACAATTAAAGAAGTGATCATATACCATTTAGGAAACTTCTTTAAATCGTCAAAATGCAAGCAGACAAATAAAACCATCATAGCTATTGGAAACATAGTCCATCTAGCATAAGCGTTAGCAAATAAACCAGAAAGATAATATACAAATGGTGTTTCTAAGGCAATAGCCATCAAAATAAATGCGACAATTTGCAATATGTTTTTCTTTTTAATAGCATCAAATAAAGATGGAATTAACATCAAAATTAAAGGTGCGTAAATATACATGTTAATTCCGGTATTATCGTATCCTGATAAAGAAAATAGCGTAGTAGAAAAACTACCAGAATTCATAAATATCAAACCCGCTATAGGATATAGATGTCGATATTTATATCCATCATCCCAACAGAAAATAAGCTTTAATTTATCAGTTAAACTAGTGGCATTTTTAATTGAATCAAGATAGCTAGCTTCAGCGATTCTCGGCATAGATTGAACTGAAATAAAATTAGGTATAATAATAAAACAAGTCATTAAAATCCCTAAAACAAAACAGATAAAACCTAAACCTAAACTTTCAAAAGATTTTTTCGCTCCTTGCTGTTTAAATCTAGCAACCCATCTAAAAAAAGCGTAGATAAAACAACACATCAAAGAAATAGCGAAAAACTGATAATTTGTACATCCCATTAAAAATGAAGATAAAATAAACCACCTTCCATCTTTATCATTTATAATCTTTTCGATTCCATATAACATCATAGGAAAGAAAACTAGAACTTCTTGAAAGTGGAAAAACCACAAATAAAACCAGCCCCAACCGCAAAAAGCATAAGCGATTGCCCCTATTTTTCTAGTGGCTTTAGTAATGTGAAAACAACATAAAAACTTATAGAAAGCTAAAGCGGCTAAAATCAATTTTAGCATCATTAAAATAGCTTGGCCTTGTAATAAAAATGAACGTGGAAAGATTAATAAAGCTAAGAAAAACGGATCAAATAAATAATAGAAAGAATAAGCGTTAATATTAGAAACACCTAACATTCCAGAAGTATCCCATTGAACAAACTGACCTGTTTCAAAAAAATGATGCCAATCATCATAACCGTTATATATAAAAGTCATACCCTGCAGCATAAAATCCCCGTTAATAGGAATAGTAAAATGCTGAGTAACTAAGACATAGCAAAAAGAAAAGAAAGCCACTATAGTAGCTAAACCGACCACTTGCCAAGAATCAGAGTGGATAATTTTTTCATAAGTAGAAATCACCCATTCAACAAAATTTTTCTTAATGTAATTAAATTTATCTCTACAATCAAAATAAAAATCAACAAAAGCCAATTTACAAAACTCGATAATAGAATTAGTTTTACTGGGGGTATAATTAAATTTCATAGTTATTTCTAAGCTAATTTGCCTATAAACTTATAAATAATATTAAGTTAGCAAATTAATAATATTAATATATCATAAAAATAGCACAATAACTAATCATTTATATTAGTGCAAATTTGCTGTTTTTATTTTAAATAAAACATTAATGTTTTATTATAAATTGAACAAAAGGTACAATAAGTTAAATTATCTTGAAATTAATGAATTATGTATTTGAAAAAGTTAAACTTACTAGATGCTAAAAAAGAATATATATTCTTTCAAAATAATAAAGCCCTTGAAAACAGCTTTGAGAATGAATATAAAAACATATCTTTTGAAAAATTTATATCTAAATCTATTCCAGAAAGACTAAATGCTGAAAAGGAATTAACTTAAAAGATGGCTATGTTCCAGATATATATTATTTTCTTTTTGATAACAGTAATGAAATTGTCGGTTTATATAAACTAAAACTATATCTAAATGATTTTTTATATAATGGGCCTGGTCTCATATCGGATATTTAATTGATAAAAGTAGTAGACACAAAGGCTTTGGTAAACTAGGTTTAAATTTACTAATTAAGTTAATCAAAAAACAAAAATTAATTAAAGAAAACGAACTGTTTTTTGAATGTAATAACGATAACATCTATTAATTAAAACCATATTAGCTAACAATGGCTATATCCACCATAAAAACGAAAAATACTCTTATTTAAGAATCAAAATTTCTTAAACTAGCGCAATATTAATAAAACGTTTATGAAAATTATTTATAAATTAACTAGAACCTTTTCTAGATAAAACTCTCCAAACTGTTTTAAAAAGGATTTTGATATCAAACCAAAAAGAACGTGAAGTACAATAATATAGCTCCATCTGTTGACGCTGGTTAGAAGCGTAAGTAGCTTCATTTCTAGCATAAGCTTGCCAATAACCAGTTATTCCAGGTTTAACCTGCAATAAAATCTTTTTAGTTTGAGAATAATAAAGGTTAATTTCTCTATCAACAACAGGTCGTGGTCCAACAAAAGACATATTTCCAATAAAAACATTAAATAATTGTGGAAGTTCATCTAAACTTGTTTTTCTTAAAAATTTTCCAAATTTAGTAACTCTAGGATCATCTTCAATTTTAAATTCAGTTTGATATTCATGAAGCTGCTGTTTTGTTAAAACTTCTTCTAAAGGTCTATTATCCATTATCATTGATCTAAATTTATAAACAGAGATAACTTTACCATATCTACCTAGCCTTTTATGTTTATAAATAGCTGGTCCTTTTGAAGAACATTTAACACCGATAGCTAAAATAATTAATAGCCATGATAACAAAACAATTAAAATAGTCGAAGCAAAAATATCAAAGCATCTTTTAACAAATAAATAAAAATTTAGATAAAAACCGCGATGCTTTTCTTTTAAGATTTTACTAATTTCTCTAGTTCCAGTAATAGTGACATCAGAAAGATCGGCATATTTAGATGTATCAATCTCTTCACCATCAACTAGATTTTGGTTATATAAATCGTATTCAAAATTCATAATCTAATTTCTAGACAAAATAAGTTTATCATAATTAACGTGTCATTTAATACATCTAAAGCGTTTACAATAGTTAAATTAACGTTTTTTTTCAAATTTTAACATGCTTAATTGAATTTTAATATTAAATATTTAAGTGCGTTTTAATTAACTATTTACTTATTAATTAATGATAAAGTTCTTTTTTAACTAATTCTAAAGCCTCATAAATTACTTTATCCATATCAAAATATTTATATAAGCCTAACCTTCCACCAAAGATAACTTTATTTTGCTTGTTAGCTAAATCTAAATATTGATTATATAAATTATTGTTAATTTCATCGTTAATTGGATAATAAGGTTCTTCACCTTTTTTCCATGTCAAAGGATATTCTTTAGTAATAATAGTTTTATTTGATTTAGCGTTATTAAAATGCTTATGTTCAATTATTCTAGTGTATGGGATTTCATATTCAGTATAATTAATAACAGCATTTCCTTGATAATTTTCTATATCCAATTCACTTGTTTCAAATTTCAAAGAACGATAATTAAGATTACCAAATTTATAATCAAAATATTCATCTATACATCCTGTATATATAATTTTATCCGCTAAATCCAACATTTTTTTATCAAAAGTGACATTTAATCTAACTTCTATACCATCTAGCATTTTTTCAATTATAGAAGTGTAACCATCTATTGGAATTCCTTGATATAAACTATCGAAATAATTGTTATCATATGTAAATCTTAAAGGTAATCTTTTAATAATAAAACTCGGTAAATTACTAGCTTTTTCTCCCCATTGCTTTTCAGTATATCCTTTAACTAAAGTTTCATAAACATCCCTACCAACCAATTTTAAAGCTTGTTCTTCCAAGTTTTTAGGTTCAGAAATATTTTCTTTTTCAATTTGTTTAGAAATTATTTCCTTTACTTTATTAGGGTCTTTTTCTCCCCATAATTCATAAAAAGTATTCATGTTAAAAGGTAAAGAATACAATTTCCCTTTGTATACTGCTTTAGGAGAATTAGTAAATCTATTAAATTCAGCAAATTGATTTATGTAAGTCCAAACTTCTTTATTAGATGTATGAAAAATATGAGCTCCATATTTATGAACATCTATATTATCTTGTTTGTATGTATATATATTTCCACCTATATGATTCCTCTTTTCAATTACAAGAACCTTTTTACCTAATTTTTTAGCCTCATAAGCAAAAATAGAACCAAATAAACCACTACCAACAACTAAATAATCGTATTTCATAACTTGCTCCTTAGTTCTATTTAATCTTACATAACAAAAACTAAGTAAGCAACCATACTTTTAATTTGAATAATTTTTCAACATCAATTGAATGTTTTCTTTAATAACATTAACAACATCTAAAGGAAAGATAACTTTGACATATTTTCCATATTGTAATGCCCAATATATCAAAGCGTTCTTATTGCATGTTACATCTGTATATGTTCTACCGTCTTTAGTGAAAAAGTTAGTATCATATGAAAACCAATCTTTTATATATTTAACTGCTTTTTCATCTAAAACTTCTATTCTTGCCGTACATGATTCACCACCAAATATATAAATGTGTTCATTTAAATATTTAGCAATAGAAAAGTTTTTGTATTTAGAATCTATCTCCTCAATAGGCGTCATCTTTTCGCTTGTTTTAGATACATTTACCATATAATCTATTCTAAATACACTTAATTTATATTCTTTTTTATAACTGCATAGCAAATAATATCTTCCATAGTTATTAATTAAAAAATAAGGATTAACTCTATATAAATATCCATCGTAATTTTCAATTGCTTTTCCATCTTTAGTATATGTTAAATATTTAAAAGATATCTGCTTTTTATCAATAATAGCTTCGTGAATCAATTCGATATTATAAAAAATTTCTTTATTGTTACTTCTATTAATATCTTCACTCTTATTAATATAACTATAAGAACGCCTTTCATATATAGAAAGGTTACTAGATAAACTTTCAGCAATTTCTTTAGCGTGTTTCCCAGAAATTGATTTAGAAGAAAAAACAGAATCAATCAAATATTGAACTTGAGTCAAGTCAAATTTTCTACTTATTAAAGAAACACCACCTTTAGGTTTATTTTCAACAATATCAAAACCCATTTCTATTAAAAATTTAAGATTAGAAGAGATAGATTTTCGCTCAGCTTCAAAATTATATAATTGTTTCAACTTAGATAGAATGTCTTTTTGAGTAATATAATGCTTTTTATCAGTGTAATCAGTTAGAATACGTAAGATCAAAAACGGCAACGCTTTCTTTGAATATTCCATATAATTAACTCCCTATATTAATATAAACTATTTAATGTACATTTTTTTACTCATAGACAATTAAAAGCTTACAGATTTACTTTAAAACTTTTTGAAGTTGTATATAAGTGGCATATTTAGACAACAAACATGCTACCATTTAACGAAGTTAGTTTCATTAAAAAACCTTTTTAATAAAAAAATTAAAAAATAAGGAAAAGTAAATTTGTTATCTATATAACCAATATTACCATCAGTTAATTTGATGCCATATTTAATATTATTATTACCATTTAAAATTGCATTTAAAGATTTACTTCTACCTCTGTTTCTTTTTACTTCAATAGGTATAATCTCGTTTTTTACTCTAATTACAAAATCTAATTCAATTTCACCTGATTCATTTTTATAAAAATATAATTTATACCCTGATTTAACCAATTCTTCAGACACCAAACTTTCATATAAAGCTCCATTGTAAATATCGTAATTATTATTTTCAATCAAATCTTTTTTGGCTTCCTCATCTAGTGAAGCAACAAACAAAAATGATCTGCAAAATAAATTCTAAAATAATTAGAGATTTCGTAACTAACAAATGGTAAATCTAAAGTTTGTAAATTATAAGCAATATTAATTATACCTGCATCATTTAACAATTCTTCTACACCAATATATTCTCTAAATCTAGCACCATGTTTCATTTTTGAGATTTGGAATTTATGATTATCTTTAGCTAATTGACTAGAAATATGCTTGTACACATTTTTAACTTTTACTACATCTAAGCCTTCAATATATTTTCCAATATCATCATAATAATTTTGATATATCATTTGTTGAATTGGAAAAACTTTAGTAAAAGTGCCATATTTCACAAACAAATCAACTGCTTCTGGCATTCCGCCAACAAAAATATAATCTTTAAATAATTCGCGTAATTTAAACATATATACTTCAGGTAATTTTTCAAGACGCTTCATGCAATTAAAAATATCTTCTATCTGTTTCTCTGAATAACCATTAGCCCATAAATATTCTTCAAAATCTAAAGAACGCATAATATAATCTTGTTTAAATCCAACAGGAATACTATTTATTTTATTATAATGTCCTCCTAACAAAGAGGCTGAGCAAATCACATCAAATCTTCCATCTAACGCAAAAAACTTTAAAGATGTGACAGCGTTTGGAAACTCTTGTACTTCATCAAAAAAGATTAACGTATCATTTTCAATAAATTGAAATTTAGGATTTAAAAAACTTAGTTCTTTAATAATATCATTCACTTCATAACTATTTTGAAAAATTTTTTTGAATTGAGGCATAGTAACAAAATTAATTTCAATAAAACTTTTATATTGTTTCCCAAATTCTCTTATTGATGTTGTCTTTCCAATTTGACGAGCTCCATAAACAACTAACGGTTTGTGTTTTGGTGTTTTTTCCATTCTAGTAAGTATTTATCAATTTTGCGTTTTAACATTTTGCCTCCCACTAATCACATTTTTGTGATTGATCACTGACCAGAGTCACATTCAAAAATATATCTATAAATTTATTAAATAATAAGATATAATATTAATACATGTAAGCGGTTACAAGTTAGAAAGGCAAAAATCATGAACTATACCCCTGATAAAATTAGAAACATTGCCATTGTCGGTCACCAAGGAAGTGGCAAAACAAGTTTAGTTGAATCCTTGGCTTTTAAATCCGGCTTAATCAAAGAAAAAGGTAGTATTGAAAAGAAAAATACTCTTTCTGATTATCTACCTGATGAAAAGAAAAAATTATCTTCCATTTCATCAAGTATCATTCCTATTTATCATAATGAATATAAACTTAACCTTATCGATTTACCTGGTAACGATGATTTCATCTTTGAAACTATAGGTCTTACTCGTTTAGTTAAAGGAGCCATTTTAGTAATAGATGCTACTAAAGGCGTTCAAATTGGTACTATTAAAAATTTTAACCTTCTAAAGAAAAGAGGGGTACCAATGTTGATCTATGTTAGTAAAATGGATAAAGAAAATGTCGACTTTACCAAATTATTAACTGAAATTGAAGAAAAACTAGATGCTCAAAAATGCGTGCCATTTTCCTATCCTATCGGTAGAAAAGAAAATTTCGATGGATATGTTAATGTAGTTGAATTAAAAGCTAGTAAATATAATGGTGTTGATTGTGTTGATGATGTTATCTATGAAGATAAAAGACAACTCATCTTCAATTTATACAATAGACTATGTGAAGCTGTCGCTACTAGCGATGATGCTATGTTAGAAAAATTCTTCTCTGGTCAACAATTAACTAACCAAGAAATTAAAACTGGTTTAAGAAAAGGCGTTTTAGATGGTGAATTATATCCAATCTTAGTTGGTGCAGCTATTAAAGATATCGGCACTAAAACACTATTAGATATGTTAGTTGATTTTATGCCATCTCCTTTAGATTTAAAACCTATTCAAGCTATTGATGATAAAGGAAATGAAGTAGATGTTAAAACAGATATCAATTCACCTACTTCTCTACAGATCTTTAAAAACTCTTATTCTTCATATCAAGGCTTAGTAAGCGTATTTAAAGTTCAATCCGGTACTATCAAATTAGGCGATGAATTAATTTGCCCTAACAACAATCAAACCTATAAAATAACTTCTTTATTTAATATTCAAGGAGAAAAATTAACTCCTACCGATCAAATTTCTGCCGGTGATATTGGAGCAACTAATAGACTTGAGGGAATTAAACTTTCTTATAGTTTATCTAGCAAAGATAAAGTCTTGAAGTTTAAAGAAGTAAAATATCCAACTCCAACATATTTTAAAGGTGTAATTTTAGATAGCAAAAAAGATTTAGATAAACTTTTCCCTGCTGTTGAAAAACTAATGTTAGAAAATCCAACTATCGGTATTAAAAAAGAAGATACTACAAATCAAATTCTTATCGGTGGATTAAACACCACTCATTTAAATTACATCTTAGAAAAACTTAAAAACGAATATCAAATTAACTTTAAATTAGAAGATGTTAAAATTTCCTATCGTGAAACGATTACTAAATCCGCTCAAGCTGAAGGTAGATATATTAAACAATCTGGCGGTAGTGGATATTATGGTGTAGTTATGATGGAGTTTTCACCATCAGATAAAACTGAATTCGTCACTTCTGTTTTTGGTGGACACGTTTCAAAAGGTTATTTCCCTGCCGTTGAAAAAGGTTTCTTAGAAGCTTTAAATGAAGGTGGGTTAATCGGAGCGAAAGTAATCAATGTCAAAGCCGATTTAAAAGATGGTAAAGAACATTCAGTAGACTCAAACGAAATGGCATTTAAAAACGCTGCTATTTTAGCCTTTAGAGAAGCCTATATGAAATGTGAACCAATACTATTAGAACCATATGATAGATTAGTAGTTAACGTAACCAATGAATATCTAGGTAACGTCTTATCCGATTTAACAAAAAGAAGAGCGAGAATACTTTCAACTGATGAAGGCCAAGATAATTCCTTAGATGTTGTCGCTATAGTTCCTGAAGCTGAAATTCAAGAATACGCTAACGAAATTAAATCCATTACAAAAGGAACAGGCTATTTTAATCTTCAATTTGAAAGTTATGAAAAAGTTCCTGAAGCTATCGCAAGTAAAATAATTCAAGAACATAAAGCTGCAAAATAAAATAAAGTTCAATAACGACTATTAAGTCATCTTAATAGTCGTTTTATTTTTCTTTCGGCAATTTAATTCTAGTAAATATACTTTTTATCCCTTTAAAAACATGCCCATTAGCAAGTAAAACAATTCCATTAGCGATATTGTAAGTCAGTTGTTTAGCTGATGAATTAGACATACATATAAAAGAATTAGAATTAAAAATTCTTTTTAAAAATAAAGCTCCCTTAATCCTGTTATCTTTTTTAGGACCCGGTTTTAACTTACTAGCTCTTTTTAAGTCTATATTCACATACATCATCAATATCTTGTATATTAATTTACCTATTTTAGTAAGTTGAAGATCTTTAAATTGCGATTCGATAGTTAAAGGTAATTTGCTTTCTAATTTAGGAATTGTTAAATTTGACATCTTTTCAAAGATTCTATTATCAACCTTGTCAAATTCTAAATTTAAATATATATCGTTTATTTCTTTAGAATATGGACAATTATATTTTTCCCCAGATATAAATATCTCTTGACTTAAAACTGTTTCATTAGCGTTTTTACAAGCATGAATTGAATATTTACCTTCTAATAAAATCCACCTATCTTGTTTAATATTAAAATATGATAAATCGTTAATATCTATATTAATTTCCACTCTTTTTGTTTCATTTGGCTTTAAATATACTTTATCAAAACCTTTTAGTTCTCTATATGGTTTAACAAAATTAGGAATCAAATTGCTAACATATATTTGAATGACTTCTCCACCATATCTATTTCCTGTATTTTTAACATTTAAACTTATTTTTATAATGCTATTATCTTTTTTAATTTCTAGATTAGAATATTCGAATTTCGTATATGATAAACCATAACCGAACGGAAAATTAACTTCCTTTTGGCAAGTTAAATAATATCTATATCCTACAAAAATACTTTCTTTATAAACTTCGTTAAATGAAGAATTATATTCTTTGTAAAAAGGAACATCTTCATATTTTTTTATCCAGGTTTCAGTTAATCTTCCACTTGGATTAACTTTTCCAAACAAGACATTACTACACGCTAATCCTCCTTCTTGACCTGGAAGATGCATGTTAATTAAAGCTTGTATTTTATCTAAAAACGGAAGTTCAACTACACTACCACCAAATAAACAAACTATTATCTTTTTGTTTAGTTTTATTAATTCTTCCATTAATTTTAACTGGTTAACAGGTAATTTTAAATCTCTTCTATTTCCACCTTCAGATTCAACATAATCAGTTAATCCAATAAAAACAACAATAGTTTCATATTCTTTAGCTTTATTAATTGCGCTATTTAAAATGTATTCATCTACTTCTATTTGATTTTCTTTATAACCCAATTCAAATTCATAATCGATTTTTAATTTATCAAAACCATCTTTAGGAGAAACTATTTTATAAGGATTAATCATAGAGCTTCCAGCTCCTTGATACCTCATTTTAGAAAATAAGTCTCCAACAACTAAATATTTTCTATTTGTATTAAGAGGTAAAATGTCTTTTTCGTTTTTTAATAATACAATAGAATCTTCGGCAATTTTACGTGCTAATTGACTGTGCTTTTCAAAATCTAAACTATTTAGTTTAGAAACTTTTGAATATTTATCTATTAACTTTAAAACATTTCTCACCGCTCTATCTAAATCTTTAATATCTAATTGATTAGAATTAATAGCATCTATAATTTGTTTAACGTTATATTTATTATCACCCGGCATTTCTAAATCTAAACCAGCTTTTAAAGAATTAATCTTATTATGCATTCCGCCCCAGTCAGTCATTACTAACCCATCATAATTCCACTTATCTTTTAATATCGTCGTTAAAAGTTCTTTGTTTTCTGAACAAAATACGTTATTTAGCTTATTATAAGCTGACATTATACATGCAGGTTTAACTTCTTTAATTACCTTTTCAAAAGCTTTTAAATATATTTCATTTAAACTTCTTTTATCTATAATTGAATTGCCAACAAAGCGAAGATCTTCATTATTATTCCCTGCATAATGTTTAATACAAGCTCCAACATTTTCACCTTGAACGCCATTTATAAAGTGTGAAGCGATTTTATAACTAATATAAGGATCTTCTGAATAATATTCAAAATTTCTACCATTTAATGGATTTCTTTTAATATTTACTCCAGGAGCGAGTAAAATGTTAACATTGTAATATTTGCATTCTTTTGCAATAGCTTGTCCTTCTAAATAAGCTAAATCGATATTCCAACTAGAAGCTAAATTAGTAGATGAAGGAAAGCATGTAGCTATTTCAGAAACATTAACTCCATTATCTTTTTTATTTGATTGTTTTCTTAACCCATTAGGACCATCACTAGTTACAATACTAGGGATATTAAGCCTTTTTACTGGATAAGTTAACATAAATTTATATCCAGCAACTAACTTGGCTTTTTCTAATAAACTAAGTTGAGAAATTAATAAATCAATATCCATATTTACTTATATATTATAAATATCTTTTAGTTTTGGAATAGGAAAAGCCGATTTATGCTGACACTGTAAACTACCTGCTTTACTAGCATATTCAATAGCTTTTTGAAATTCATCGTCTTTTGTGTTTAAAATATCACAAATAGTTAATCTTCCTTTAGAAAACAAATATCCGATAAAAGTTCCATAGCTAATATCTCCACAACCTATAGTATCTACCATGATATCAGGTTTATAACTATTACAACTAAATTGTCTACCATCTTTTAAAAATAAAGACATACCTTTACTAGCTAATGTAATTAAAATAACTTGAATATTCAAATAATTATCAAATAGATATTTAACTTGTGCTTCTAAATTGTTACCTTTACTAATTAAGCTTATCTCATCTATACCTAATTTTACGATATTCGCGTAATTTAAAAACTGTTTAACTAACTCTTCTTGTTGACCTTTTTTAAATAAAGCCGGTCTAAAATTTGGATCAAAACTAATTAAAACATCGTTTTCTTTAGCTATTTTGCATCCTTTTAACTGAGCTAAAAAAGTTTGTTGATTTAATAAAATAACACTACCTATATGAAATAAATCACATTTTAAAAAATAATCTTGATTAATATCATCTTCATTAATATCTAAAAAAGATGCTTTTTCTAAATCAAACTCAAAACTTCTATCTTTAGTAATTGGATCTATGCTTGCGATGGAATGAGCTAATTGTACATCTTTATTAAATTTGACAAAATCACAATTAATATTTTCATCTTTTATTGTCTTTAATGCCAAATTAGAATCTTCATCATAACCTAAACAAGTTATTAAATATGAAGGAGCAAATTTACTTGTCATAGCCAAAAAATTTAATATAGCTCCTCCGACAAATTTATCTAAATTGTTTCCTTGCTTAACATAGTCAAGTAAGACTTCACCTAATCCAATTATTTTACTCATGATATTAATCTAATTTCTTTTTTAAAAACAATTCACAAGGCTGATCGAAATTAGTGTTTTCAAAAAATAGAGATCCGCAATCGATATAACCTAATTTTCTATATAAAAACTGGGCCTTTTCATCAACTTGAGTGGAGAGCATAACTAATTTATAACCTTGTTGCTTCATTATATTTTCAAAATCAGTTAAAGCTAAACTACCATAGCCTTGATTTCTTTTACTTTCTAAAATTATTAAATGTTGAACAAAAGGTAATTTCTCCCATAAAAAAGAATAAAGTAAAATTCCAACACTTTCTAAGTTATTATCTTCAATAATAAATCCCGTTTGACTATTTAAATAAATATCAAAATATTTATGAGTTAATCTAGGTAGTAACTTGCTTGCAAATCCATAATCTTCTTTAGTAAATAATCTAAGCATAATAAATTCCTATCAACTAATATTCTAAGAAAATAAGCACGATTTTAAAAGTATTTGTCTTTGCTATATATGTTTTATTTATTTAATAATATACCAATATACTTACCAGTATAATTTACTTTATAGATAAAGCATCTATATTTTCCATTGATATTTAACGCTTTATAATTTCTAACAGAAGTCCCTAAACAATATATTGATAAGCTCTCTTCTTTATCATCTATCATAGTTTTCCCAAGTATATATGATTGCTCATTTCTGCTTTTTCTAAAAAACCGAAACATATTAACTAATTCAACGCTAACTTGATTATCTAACGTAGGTATAATAATTTCAGATAAAATCACATCTTGTATAAAACCTGTTTGTTTTGTGGCTTCTTTTATATTTTTAGTATTTGAATCAAAATAAAATGAACATAAAAGTACTACTCCGGCGATTTCACAATAAACAAACACAAAAAACACCACCATAAACCAAGCTCCTACTTCCCAATTATTAGAACTAATAAACATTATCCAAACAATTAGAAAAATAAGAATAAGAATTATTAAAATAGCATTAATCATCCAAAGTATATCTAACCACTTTTTCCAAGACCTGTAATATAAAACATCTTCCAATTTAATTTTATCTGTATTTTCCATATTAAGTTCCCCGCTAAACTAATTTTAGCACAATTAAAAATTTGATTAATTTGATAAATTGAAAATTATATATAAGCGTCCATTTTTATGTTCAAATTCCAATTTTCTCAACTAAATTTAAGTGTTTTGGAAATTTAATTGCTAAAGCCATTATCAACTTTAATTTTTGGGTAATTTTACCCTTTTTATAAAGTAAGCATATTAAAACATATTCATTCAAGTTTAATTTAAAACAATTCATTTAAAACTAGCTTATCTAACTAGTATTCACATCTATATTTTAGCAACATAAAATCAAGTGTATTAAACCTTATTTAAGCCATTAATAAAACTGCATTTTGTAAATTTATATTATTTATATGCTTATAAATAATATGCTTTTAAAAGTGACTTATGCTTATAACACAAAAATGAAACCGCTTACTTGATTTATAAAATGCTCTTATTTATAATTCGGGTGATATGAGAAAGTTAGCTCGCTTACTAAACTTTTATTCTAATCAATTAGATAATATCAAATTAAATTATTTTCATATTTTTGCTTTTGAAAGTAAAAATATGACTCCCCCCCCCAGTCAGCTAAATTCTTCAGTTTTATTTAGTTATAAACATTTATTAATATCATCTTGCTTTTTATTCGTTAAGAAATTTCTTAACGATTTTATTTTGCGTGGAAGTTTAAATGAAAGGAGAAAACCAATGACTTAGTAAATCAATTCTAATTTAATTACCCATTTTCAATTTATAAAACTAATAAAAACAAAAAATATAGACAAGGAGAAATTATTTATGCGTTTTAAAAAATTGTTATTATTACCTTTTGCTACTTTTTCACTTTTAATTTCATCATGTGCTCAAGTTGGTCCTCAAGGTCCTGCTGGAGAAGCTGGTATTCAAGGTGAGGCCGGTCCTAAAGGCGATAAGGGTGATACTGGAGAGACTGGACCTAAAGGTGATAAAGGCGAGACTGGTGCTACAGGAGCAACTGGTGAAGCTGGTAAATCTGCTTATGAACTTTATAAAGAAAACCATCCTGAATATAACAAGAGTGAAGAAGAATGGTTAGAAGATTTAGCTAATGGCGTTTTATCTACTAATAAGGTCGTTGAAGTCTATGCTAACGGTTTAGAAAATAGAATTGAATTAACTACTGTCGTTTCTAAAAATATCGCTAGAATTGAAGTTTCTTATTCATCTGATAATGGTAAAACCTTTACTAAAATCGATGATGAACTTGTTGAAATTAACAATTCTAGAGCTGCTATTTTAGGCTTAAAAGAAGGTACATATCAAGTTAAAGTTGTCCCTGATGGTCAAGAAGATCAAGCTGTTGTTATTAGAGATGTTAAAGTTGGTGATACCGATCGTTCTGGTTATGGTTTCTTTAACGCCACTGAAGGTATAGGTGCTTATAATCTTGATGGTACATTAAAAGAAAACACCAAAGTCGTTTATGTTACTGAAGAAACTAAAAACACAGTCGAATTAGTTAATGGAGATAAAACTTATAAAGGTTTAGGTGATATCATGGCTCACGCTAAAGATATTACTACCCCATTAGTTGTTCGTATTAAAGGTCAAATTAATGCTAACCAATTTAAACCTAAAAGTTTCCCTATCGTTTATTGGTCTGAAACTGGTGGTTCTTCTGATAATGGTTATGGTGAAGTTCACGAAAACTTCTTAGATGAACCTTCTGTTTATACAAATGAATTAGAAGATACATATGAAGATTTCTTAGGATTATCTTCTTCTGTTTCTGTTAATTTAACCGCTGAACAAATTGATGAATTATTTGGTGAAAGAGAAAAAGAATTAGTAAATATTAGATCATCTGGAAGATACGATAACTGTGACTCTGGTATGAACATGTTATATGTTAACGATGCTAAAAACATCACTGTTGAAGGTGTCTTTGATGATGCAATTATCAATCAATGGGGTTTAACCTTCCAAAAATCATCAAGTATTGAAGTTGCTAATTTAACATTCCAAAATTACCCTGAAGATGCCTGTGCTTTTGAAAACAACGATCAAAAAGGTGAAGGTCAAGACGTCAATATTTCCTCAAGATTCTTCTTACACCATACCACCTTCTTACAAGGTAAAAATAACTGGGATTTAACCGCTGAACAAGATAAGCACGAAGGCGATGGTTCTAACGATATTAAAGGTATTTCCTATTATACTTCTGCTTATAATAAATTCATTGATTGCCATAAGACTGGTTTAATCGGCGGTGGTAATTCTAATTACAGCGCTAATATTACTTACCATCATAACTTATATCAAGGTTATGCTGATAGCCAACGTACTCCTTTAGGTAGAAGAGCTAACGTTCATATGTACAATAACTACTATTTAAGTGGTTTACGTGTCTTAGACTTTAGAAATGATGGTTATGGCTTCTCTGAAAATAACTTCTTTGAAAACTGCGTCCAACCTTTCTGTGTTGATTATTCAACTGAACCTAATCATGGTGCTATTAAATCTTATAATGATATCTTCTATCATTGTGGACCTTTAGACGCTGATAAAATTGTCCAAGATAGATTTGAAACTGGTAATGAATATTATTCGGCTAATCATTATGATGTTAACGCTAGAACTGTTGCAGTTAAAGATGATACTTGGCATACTTATCCATTTAATGGCAAGACTGAAGATGCTGAAGGTAATAGCTTAGACTATGCTCACTTTGATACTGATTCAAAACTCTTCTACTATGATGAAACAAATAAGTGTTCAGATGTTGAAATCATGCTAGAAGCTGAAGATGTTAAAGATTATCTACTTGAACATTCTGGTCCTATGTTCAGCTTATAATTAAACTTACATAATTAATTATCTATTAATCAAATGGCATCGGTAGATTTATCTATCGATGTCGTTTTTTAATTGTTATCAACTTATTTTTTCTTTATAATTGAAGTAATTAAAGCGAGTAATTTTAGAAAGGATCGATCAATATGAAAAAAGCTATTTTACCATTGTTAGTTTTAAGTTTAGGTTTAGTTAGTTGTAATTCGACAGCTTCAAATTCATCTACTTCTTCAAATTCTCAGGCTTCTTCAACTTCATCTTCAACTCAGCAACCAACTTCTTCTAATCAAGATTTAAAATCCTGGGATGAAGAAACTTTATCACTTATGAAAGTTTGTCTTTTAAATCAAGAGATTCCTTATCTAGATTTAGGGATAGAATTTAACGCTGTTGGTGATGAAGAAACTAATTTATTTATTTTAGGTTCAACTACTAAAGGTAGTAAACAAGAACTTTTAGATCCTTGCTTAGATATATTTTTAGAAAATAACTATGAAGATGTCACTTCTAATTATAGCGATGTCCCTGAGGGTTTATATTTATTAAAAACCACTATTAACGATGTTAAATTAGAAATGGAAATAGCTCTTTCAACTAGTTTAATTGATTCTAATAATTATCTACCAGAACAATTAGCTATTGATGAAGGTTATCTTTATATTAATATATTGGCTCAAGAAGCATTAACTAGCTTTCCAAGTGAACAACTTTCATATTATATTGCTAGCAATTTAGGACGACAAATTAACATTCCTCAAATTGGATCTAACAACAATATAAGTGAATATGAAATTGGGCTTTTTTATGGTAGTTTTGGGATATATTCAGTTGGGTTAACTTGCTATACTAGCTCAGTTCAAACTGATTTAAATAATTACATAGATGTTTTAACAAATAACAACTATATTTACGATTCCTATTACGATTGCTATTTAAGCCAAGATAAAACCAATATTATTTTCTTAACTAAAGATGAAAATAGTTTTACTATTTTTATCGAATCAAATTATTTTGAAGATAATGGAGTATATTTATGTAATGGCTTTTTTACTAACGCCGAATTAGCTAATCTAATTAATATAATTTTTCAAATAGATATAAATGAAAATAACTTAAATATCCCAATTCCAAGTCAGAAACTAACAACTAACAGCAACTTCTATATTGCCGCTATTAACTATGGTGAATATAGTTCGTATATGCTAGATATCTATATCCCTACTAGCGATACAAAAGCTGCTGAAAATTACAACAATTTATTAGCTAGTGATTCTAATTGGGGCTATAATTCAAATAGCAAATATTATATTAACAATAATGGATTAGCTATTAAAGCTAGCTATGATAACATTAATAACTATTTAGATATTTTTATTGAACCAAGCGCAGCTATTTTAGTGTAGCTTTAGCAATAATTTGATAAGATTTATCGATAAGAAACCAAATTTCACTATCTTTTAAAGTATCATCTAATATAATAGATATCCAAGATGATTTATTCATATGATAGGCTTTATAATAACCTTTCTTATTTAATAGTGTTTCTAATTCATCTTTATTAATTTTTAAATTTATAATTTCAACTTCGTCTTCTAACTTTATAGATTTATCTAACTTGTTTCTATTAATGTTAATTATAATAGCAAACCACTTCTTATTAACTTTATTTCTATACACTCCATAATTTGGATAATCTTCCCATAAAAATTCCGGTAAAATACTGTATTTTTGTAAAATATAATTGGAAATTCTATTTGCTTGATTAGATGAATAATTTTCCTGAATAAAACAAACTTGTTTTATATTAGATAACAAATCGATATAAATCTGTTTAATTTTATTGTTAAATTCACCTTGAACGACATCATTTCTAAAATTAACATATTCTTCGTTAGTTAATAAATCGTATATTTTCCCAGTTATTTTACCTTGATTATCAATTTTAATTTGAATGTTAAAATCACCTATATTTTTAACATAGTTATAGTTTTTACCATCTTTTTTAAATCCAAATTCTTCTAATTTATCGAATTTAACTTTTGAATTTTTAAACACCTCTTTTTCAATATCCACTAGCATAATTACTTTAAATCTATTTCTTTAGCTAAATTAACATCGTTTTTTACTTCGACAAAACCATTTTTAAGATAAAAATTATACGCTGGATAATTTCTTTTAGTGGTTAAGATAATATATTTAATTTCGGCCTTCTTACATTCTTTTTCAAGCATCGACATAAACAAAGAACCATAACCGAATTTTTGATATTCGTATTTAATACAAATCTCATCTACTCTAAATTGATTACCCGAATAAAAATGGGCTATCTTGCCTAAAGCTAAACCAATTAATTCTTCACCTAAATATAAGCCAAAATTTAAAGAATTAAATGAACCCATAATATCTTTAATATATAAATTTAGCTGATTTTGATTAGACCAATCATCGTACCAAGGTTCTTTACTAAATGTATTTTTAAACAATTCTCTTACTTGAATAAAATCTTTATCCAATTCTAATTTTTTAATCTTTAACATTGTTTTTAATCTCCTTTATGTTTTTATACTTAATACTTCATCATTTCTATATACTTATACTTAATTTTTACATTATAAATGTTAAACTTCAATCTTTTAAAAAGCTAATCAACTATCTAAATTGATTGATATTTTCTAAGTAAAATGTTCAAACGACAAATTATTAAACACATATTTAACTTGTTAGTTCAAACTGAACGAACAAGTTTATATAAATTAAACCTAATCAAAAAGGCCATTAAAATCTCATTAAAACTTTAATAGCCTTTAAACATTTAATAATTAACAAGAAATTAACTATAGGTTTTATCAGTGATAGTTAGACTCAAACTAGAATTATCACTGATAAATGTCAATTTAGCAGTATCGCTATCATATTGATTAAATCCAGTAGTAGAAGAGCCTTGACCTAAAGAATCATTAATTGTGTACCAATTGACTAATTTTCCATCAGCATCTGCAATATATACTCTTAATTGAATATTATGATTAACAGCATATTTAAATGTAACAGAAACTTCATCTTCACCATTTAATAAACTAGAAATATCTCTAGTAAACCATGAATAAGTTTTGTTTTCTTCATCTTCTCTATTAGGATTATTAACTCCAACAACATGATCGTTATCGCTAAATTGAGCTAATAACTTTTCTCCTTCTTCTAATTTAATTTTTGAAAAACTAGAAGTCGCTTCAAAAATAACCGTCTCTGTATAATAAGTAACATTTGGAGTCTCAACAAAATTTAACTCAACACAAACTAATCCACCTTGACTAGAAGCATTAGGAGAGGAAATTTCTATTTCAAGATAACTAGTTCCTTCTTTAGTTAATTCACTTGCGTCAATTGAAATATATGCACTTGTGTGAAAACTACCATCACCATTAGTATGATAACTTAATGCAGAACTAGGTAAGATAGAAGTATCAGAAATTTCAAATTCAGCTTTAGAATTTATTATTTGTCTAGAAAAGCCAAGGTTAATTGTATAACTATTACTCGCCCCTAAAACTATTTCATCAGGATAAGAAATAACAGAAATATCACCATCTGATAATTTAACTTCATAATCTTTTTGACTAGTAGATGTTGAACTTGTAGAAATACTTTCGGAAGAATTTAATTGACTAGAAGAACCACTATCTTCACCAGGAGTTGAACTACAACCTACTAAAAACATCACAGGTAATATCAATAGAAACTTATACTTAATTTTCATTATTTGTTTCCTCCTTTAAGTTAATTTTAGCATCTATTAGTAAAACCAATCAAATTATTTTAAATTTAATGTAAATATTGTTTAAGTTTAGTTTTTTAGGCTCAACTTAGAATTTAAATTAAAAAAGTTAGATAACTACCATTTAACTTTACATTCGACAATTAAATCAATAATTGTCAGCATAAACACCAACTGCCGGAATGAAATTTAGCCAAACGCCGGGTTTTAGTTATTAGTAATCAAAATATAGCGTATAATACAAATATAAATAAGCCAAAATAGAAAAGTAGTCACCTAAATGAAGTCCTATAAAAAAAGAATAGCTGACGATATTTTAATTAGAAAGCTCGAAGGAAAAGGAGCCGTCTTAATTGAAGGACCTAAATGGTGTGGTAAAACAACCACAGCTGAACAACACGCCTCAAACATACTATATATGGATGAACCTGAAAATAGGCGACAAAATATAATCATGTCTGAATTAAATCCTAAGCGCTTGTTACAAGGGCCAACTCCTAGATTAATAGACGAATGGCAACTTGCACCAAAGCTTTGGGACGCAATTCGTTTTGAGGTTGATCATCGTCATGAACTAGGTCAATTTATTCTTACCAGCTCTTCAGTTTTTACTTCTAGCAAAGAAATTACTCACTCTGGTATAGGTAGATTCGCCTATCTTACTATGAGAACAATGAGTTTATATGAATCTAACGATTCATCTGGTGAAATAAGTTTAGCCGATCTTTTTAATGGAAAAGATAAAATAGATGGTAATTCTAATCTAACTTTAGAACGACTAGCTTTTCTTATTTGTAGAGGTGGGTGGCCTCAAGCGATTGACATGAAAGATGAAATCGCATTAGAGCAAGCTAAAGATTATTATGATGCAGTTGTTCGCTTTGATATTAATAGAATAGATAACATTCAAAAAAGTACTGAAAAAATACATAGACTTATGAAAGCCTATGCAAGAAATCAAGGTAATCAAATCTCTAATACTCTACTTGCTAAAGATGTTTCCGGAAATGATGAACATCTCATAAGTGAAGATACTATTTCTAATTATTTAGATGCGTTAAGAAAAATATTTGTCATTGAAGAAATGCCAGCTTGGAATCCAAACCTTCGTTCTAAAACCGCTATTCGTTCTTCTTCTACTAGATATTATGTTGACCCATCAATAGCTACTGCAGCACTAGGAATTGGACCAAACGATCTAATTAACGATTTAAATACTTTTAGTTTTCTTTTTGAAACTCTTTGCGTTAGAGACCTTAGAATTTTCGCTGATGCTTTAAATGGCGAAGTATATCATTATAGAGACAAATCTGGATTAGAGTGCGATGCAGTAATTCATTTAAAAAATGGCAAATATGGTTTAATTGAAATTAAACTCGATGGAGATAAGCTTATTGAAGAAGGTGCTAATAATCTCAAATTAATGGAAAGTAAATTAGATATAGATAAAATGAACAAACTATCATTTTTAATGGTTTTAATAGGGGTAGGAAACTACGCTTATAAGCGCAATGATGGAATATATGTAGTTCCTATCAGCTGTTTAAAAAATTAAATTTAGATTTTTACTTTTTTTCTGCAACTAACAATCTATTTAAAGCTCTTTTCAAAGCTAATTCTGCCCTTTGTAAGTCGATATCTTTACTTTTAGAATCCAATTTTTCTTGCGCTCTTTGTTTAGCTAAATTGGCTCTATTAACATCGATTTCATCTTGGCTTTCAAACGCATCAGCCAATATTAAAACTTCATCTAATTTAACATCTAAAATCCCACCTGAAATAGCAAAGATATTAGCTTTGCCGTTTTTAATATAATTCAATTGGGAAATTTCTATTACACCAACTAAAGGAAGATGACCTTTCATAATTCCAATCGCCCCATCAGTTAATACTAAATTAACTAGTTCAGCTTCATCTTCTATCTTTTTGCCATCTTGACTAACGATAACTAATTTAAATTTATTATCAGCCATTATTTTAATGTCTTTCCTTTTTCAATAACATCTTCAATTGAACCACAATATAAGAAAGCGGCTTCTGGATATGAATCGTATTTACCAGATAATATTTCGTCAAATGATCTAATAGTATCTTCTAATTTGACATATTGACCTTTATTACCTGAAAATTGACTGGCGACTGAAAATGATTGAGATAAAAAGTTTCTTAACCTTCTAGCTCTATTAACTATCAATTTATCTTCATCAGAAAGTTCATCCATACCTAAAATGGCGATGATATCTTGGAGATCTTTATATCTTTGTAAAGTCTCTTGAACTTGTCTAGCAACTCGATAATGAGTTGAACCAATGACATTTGGATCAAGTATATTTGAAGCAGATTCAAGTGGATCAACAGCTGGATAAATTCCTAAAGCCGCTAAATTTCTATCGAGAACTGTTTTAGCATCTAAGTGAGCAAAAGTTGTAGCAGGAGCAGGGTCAGTCATATCATCAGCAGGAACATAAACCGCTTGAATAGAAGTTATTGATCCATCTTTAGTCGAAGTGATTCTTTCTTGAAGTTGACCCATTTCAGTAGCTAAAGTAGGTTGATAACCAACGGCTGAAGGCATTCTACCTAATAAGGCAGAAACTTCACTACCAGCTTGAGTAAATCTAAAAATATTATCGATAAATAACAAAACATCTTGATGGGCTTCATCTCTAAAATATTCAGCCATGGTTAATCCAGTTAAACCAACTCTCATTCTCGCCCCTGGTGGTTCATTCATTTGACCAAAAACTAAAGCCGTTTTAGATAAAACACCAGATTGTTTCATTTCATGATATAAATCGTTACCTTCACGAGAGCGTTCACCAACTCCAGCAAAAACAGATATGCCATTATGCTCAGTAGCAATATTGTGAATCAATTCTTGAATTAAAACTGTTTTACCAACTCCAGCACCTCCAAATAAACCGATTTTACCACCTTTAACATAAGGACAAAGTAAATCGATAACTTTAATGCCAGTTTCTAAAATCTCTTGGGAAGTGGCCTGATTAGAAAAAGATGGAGAGTCTTTATGAATTGGCATATGTTTACAAGAAGCAAAATCATCTTCTTTTTCATCGATTGGTTCACCTAGTACATTAAACATTCTTCCTAGTGTTTTTTCACCTACAGGAATACTAATAGGCTTACTAGTATCGATAACTAACATGTTTCTTTTTAAACCATCAGTTGCTCCCATAGCGACACAACGGACAACATCGTCTCCAATATGTTGTAAAACTTCTACAACTAGATGTCCTTTTTCTAAAGGTATATCTAATGCAGTATATATTTTGGGAAGATGACCATCTTTGAATCTAACATCGATGATAGGCCCAACAGCTTGGACAATATAACCTTCGTTTTGTTCCATTTTTATTCTCTCCTTTCTAATCGTCTGTTTCATTTAATCTACCGACCATTATATCGTTAATTTCACTTGTAATAGCAGCTTGTCTAGCTTTGTTATAAACTAACTGCAGTTGCTTATTTAAATCGTCTGCGTTATCTGTAGCGTTTTCCATCGCTATTCTTCTACTAGCTTCTTCAGCTAAAGAACTTTCAATTACTTTTTTATAAACTACTGAATTTAAATATTTAGGAATCAATAAGTTAACTACATCTTGTCTAGAAGGACAATATATCGGAGAATAACCTATAGTATTTAATTCTCCTTGATTAGAAACATATGGAAATATTTGAAAGGTAGTCGGAATAAAAGTTAAGGCGTTTTTATAACTGGTGTAAATTAAATAAATGCTGTTATATTTCTTATTGATATAGCTAGTTTTTAAACTAGTTATTAGCTTGTTAATTTTGCTAAATTCAATAGAAGATAACATATCTAAATTAGATGTATCTATTTTAATATTCTTATTTGAATCTATCTTACTTAAACCTTTTGAGCCTAACAAAATAACCTCATCATTTTCATCTAATAAAGAATTAAGATGCTTTATAACATTAAAATTATATCCACCACATAAGCCTAAATTAGATGTAACAACTACGTAAAGTTTGCTTTTTACTTCTGAATTTAAATTTATCAATTTATATACTTCATCTTCTTTTTTTAATTCTAGATTATTTAGACAATCGAAAACTATTTGTTCAACTAAGGAAGAATATTCACTGACATTATCAAACAGCCTTTTCTTCTTTCTTAACTTAGCTGATGAGACTAACTCCATGGCGTTTGTTATTTTTTTAGTAGAGTTAATCGAAGCGATTCTCCTTCTAATTTTAATTAAGTTTTCTGCCATTATAACCCCTATTTATAAGCAAGATGAAATTCTTTAATTTTAGAATCTAACAAATCGATTAACTTGTTAGAAAGTTCTTTCTTGGTTTCGATTTCTTTAATAATTTGATGGTGATTTTTATCGATAAATAGATATAACTGCTCTAAAAAGTCATGTATCTTATCTAAAGAAATATCATCTATATAACCTTGTTTAGCTGCAAATAATTCAACAACTTGTCTAGTAAAAGATGCCACTTGATATTGAGGTTGTTTCAATAATTCCATTAAAGCTTTACCATGAGTTAATATCTTTTTAGTTGCAGCATCTAAATCTGAACCAAACTGAGAGAAAGATTGAAGTTCATGGAAATTAGCAAGTTCAATTTTTAATGAACTAGATACTTGCTTCATACATTTATATTGCGCAGAAGATCCGACTCTTGAAACAGATAAACCAGAATCAATAGCAGGTCTTTGACCGATATTAAACAAATCGTTAACAAGGAAGATTTGACCATCGGTAATTGAAATTATATTTGTAGGAATATAAGCTGAAATATCTCCAGCTTGAGTTTCTACAATAGGTAAAGCTGTTATTGATCCTCCTCCATTTTCTTTATTTAATCTACAGGAACGTTCTAATAATCTAGAATGGACATAGAAAATATCACCTGGGTAAGCTTCTCTTCCTGGAGCTCTTTTTAAAAGTAAAGATAAGGTTCTATATGCGACAGCGTGTTTAGATAAATCGTCATAGACAATTAAAACATCTTTACCTTGTTCCATCCATTCTTCAGCAATTGCAATTCCAGCATAAGGAGCTATATATTTTAAAGAATCTAATTCACTAGCATTAGCTGCAACTATACAGGTATATTCTAAAGCTCCGTATTCTTTTAATCTTTCGACCACTCTAACAACACTAGAAGTCTTTTGACCAATAGCGACATATACGCATAAACAATTCTTACCTTTTTGATTGATGATAGTATCTATGGCAATTGCGGTTTTTCCTGTTTGTCTATCTCCGATAATTAATTCTCTTTGACCACGTCCAATTGGAATCATAGCATCTATAGCTCTAATTCCAGTTTCCAAAGGAGTGTTAACTGATTGTCTTTTCATAACTCCTGGGGCGATTCTTTCAATAGGGCGAGTCTTTTCATATTTAATTTGACCTAACCCATCGATAGGTTGACCTAAAGAATTAACTACCCTTCCTAATAAATTATCTCCAACTGGAACCTGAATAACTCTATTGGTTCTTTTAACGAGATCTCCTTCTTCAATAAGTTCATCATCGCTAAAAATAACTGCGCCAACTGAATCTTCATTGAGGTTCATTACCATACCATAAACTTCGTGAGGAAATTCTAAAAGTTCACCTAACATGGCGTTTTTTAAACCGTAAATATTAGCGATTCCATCACCTATTGTAATTACTTTACCAATATCGTCAGCTTCGACTTTTTTAGAATAATTTTTTATCTGCTCTTTTATTAAAGCTGATATATCATCTACTTTCATCGCCATTTTAATTTCCTCCATTAATCAGTTCTTTTTTGAGCATGGCTAATTTATTTTGTAAACTACCATCATAGATTTTACCATCGATCAAAACCTTGATTCCTCCTAATAAAGAAGGGTCTTGTTTAATAGTAAATTCGACTTTTTGCCCAAGTTTTTTTTCAAAAGCTAACTGAATATCTAACTTCTCTTTTTCAGTTAATTCTTTTGAAGAATAGATAGTACCTAACAGAATATTTAAATCTTCATTTGCTAATTTTATAAATTCTTTTAAACAATAAATAAGCTTGTATGAACGATTGTTAGTAACAATGACTTTAACAAAATTTGTCAAGTAAGTTAAATCTTCATCTTTTAAAACTCTATCTATCATTTCTAATTTTTCTTCTTTAGAAATAAAAGCCGAGTCTAGTAAAGAATTAAATTCTCTATTAGATAATAAAATCTCATAAAGTCGTTTAACTTGTTTAAGATATTCTTGAATTTGATTGTTTTCTTGAGCTAAAGAAAGTAAAGCTTTAGCATATCTAGTTGAAATAGCTTCCATATCTATTCTTCCTTAGAAGAGATATCATCGATAAATTCATCGATGAGTTTTCTATTATCTTTACTATCAACTTCCTTATTTAATAAAGTAGAAGAGGCTTGAATAGCTAAATCGACAATTTGAGCCTTAGCTTCTTTAATAGCTTGTTGTTTTTCATTTTCAAGTTCTTTTTGAGCCTGTTTTCTTTTTAAAGAGATTTCTTCAGCTAACTGTTTAGAATACATCTTTTTATCTTCTTGAGCTTGTTTTTTTACTTGAAGGAGAATGCTACTAGCTTCTTGCTTTGCGTTATTGATATTTTCTTGAGCTAACTTATTTAAAGAATCAGCTTCGGAATTTTTCCTTTGTGCTTCTTCTAAATTAGAATTGATAAATTCCCTGCGCTTAGTTATGTAATTATGAACAGGTTTATACGCAAAACGTATAACTATTATTACCAAAATAATAAAAGCTAAAAACTGAGTGATAAATGCGTATAAATTAGGAATCAATTTATCTTCAATAGAAATTGAAGGCCCAGTAAGAAACAAAGCGAAATTCATAGCCATATCTCCTTTCAACTACATAACTAAACACATAATAGCGACAACTAAACCATAAATACCAGTTGTCTCATCTAGCGCACAACCTAAAATCATTGAAGTACGCAATTTGGAAAACATCTGAGGATTTCTAGCCATACCATCAATAGCGTGAGAACAAATCATACCTTCACCAATACCAGAACCAAAACCAGTCATAACAGCAATAGCAGCACCTAGATATTTCATTCCTTCCATGTCCATAGTTTTCACCTCCTTTCATTAAGCAACTTGTTTCAAACTAATTTCACTTTCAACTTCTTCATCAGGATCTTCTTGAGAAACCCAAATCATAGTTAAAATAGAAAAGACTAAAGTTTGAATTAAACCAGAAAACACATCGAAATATAAATGTAACCAAGGTGTTATTATCGGAGCGATGAAAATCGAAGCCCAACCACCAGGTACAAAAGAAGAAAAAATCAAATTAGAAAGTTCTTCTAAATAATAATAGACAATACTCATTAAACAATATCCGGCTAAAGCATTACCAAATAAACGAAGTGTTAAAGATAATAAAGGCGCCCACATCGAAAGTAAATTGATCGGTAAAAACACACAGATAGGATCTGTATACCTTTTAAAATATCCCCATTTATTAGCTTTAGCGGCTGTAATATGAATCATTAAAAACGTCATTAAACCGATAGAAAGTGGACAAGCTAAATTAGTAAATGGGTTAGGTAATCCGCTTATTGAAATAAAAAACGAAGTAAGTATATATAAAGCTAACCCCATTATATATCCAGCAAAAGGCAACCACTTTTTACCCATGACATCGATAGTAAAATTATCTAGTGTCTCAACAAGTGAAGAAACTAATACTACAAAACCATTTTTAGTAGGTTTTGTTGGATCTAATTTTCTAAAGACAAAATAAATGACAACAGCTAAAATAGCTACGACCCCCATAGCGATGAAAGAGACGATTAATTCACCTGAATAAGTGGTATCATCCCATCTTAATACACTTGAAAAATCCATGTTTATTCATCTTTCTTATCTTGAGAAGATATTTCACTTTCACTTGGAGAAGAAGTATTATCTTCATTTTTAATTTCATCTTGACTAGATTCAATATGAACTAAACTAGCGACAAAAATATTGACGATAAAAGGTACACCTGAAGCGATAATATTTAAATAATCTAACTTTTCTTTTTCAACATTAGTTAAATAAATTACTAAAGCTGATAAACCAACAGCTAAAAACATGACGATAAATCTAACAAAATTCCCACCTACTAACATAACCATTTGAGATTTTTTAGCGTCTGGATCAATTCCTTCAGAAGATTTAATTAATAAAAATAAATTGATAAATCCGCAAACTGAGCCAATAGCAAAACAAGTAACTAGATAATAGTTATTAAAAAATAAGCCGATTAAACTTAAGATAAGCAAGACTCCACAAATAGCTAGATAAAGAAGTAAAGATTTAGATAAATAAGATAATTTTTTCATAATTTAACCTATGGTTTATTATAGCATTTAAACTTAAAATTAGGTTTAAGTTTATTTAATTTAAGACTAATTATGTCAATAAAGCAAACATTCAAATTCTTAATTTATTTATATAATTCTAAATTGTACAATTCAATATTGTTGGATTTAATTTCCGAAAGGCTAATTTGAATTTTATAAGACTTATCTGGAGAAACAAATGTCATATTGTTTGCCATATCATAATTAGCATTAACTAGTTTAATCATATAATCAGCCATATTGTTAATTGCATCATCACAATAAATTGATAGTAGCAATTTACTAGGAACTATTTTTCCATCTACTACTTCGCTAAGTAAAGTATACATATAATATTTAACGTTATCTGGTAAAACGAATTCGATATCAGCTAAATCTAACTTTTCTAAAATTTTATCTATCTTAGCACTTGGATATAATAAACTACCTTGTTCAGCGTAAATTTCCATATAGATTCTTTCACCTTTAACGTTAGATTCTAAAATAGGTGAACCTAATTCATCACCTAAATAGATATCTAACATATAAGTTATTCCATCTTCAAAAAAGCAATTATAAACTTTATGCCCTCCGTAATCTGGATCACTAGTATAATATTCAGTTATATCTACATAACCTTCTTGAAATAAAACTTGTTCGTATTTAAGAAGGTCTTCTAAATAAAATTCCCCTTCTAAAGTGAGACTTCTTGTTGTATTTGGAGTCATATCTTCACTTTCACTTTGATTAGTTATAATACTCCAAGCTTTAGTTTGATTAAATTCATAATTAGGTAAATCGTGCCCGTATAAGTCAATTTGATTCCAAGTTTTTGTTGAAACTGAACTACTATTAGACAAGTTAGTTGAGTTTGAACTTGAAACACTCGATAAAGAAGAACTGCTACTTGAAGTAGGTTGACTTGGATTACAAGAAACTAATCCAGTAGCTAACAAGGTTAAAAACGCTATTTTATTAAATTTTTTCATTTTTATATAACCTCCTTAAGCAATAAAATTATACTATAAAAATTAGCGCCAATTTTAAAAATTAAAATCCTCTAACTGTTTTAATTAGAGGATCTATATTTGATATTTAATAGCTTAGATTAATTTGTAGGTAATATGAGGGTTTGATTTGAATTACCGTATTGGAAATTATAACTGACAGTTAAATTAGAAGATGTGACATAATCTAAATCTAATTCTGTTAAATAATTATCTTCATAACTTCCTTTTAAATTAATTTCATTAGCGTCAACTTCACTTTTGATAAAGCTAGCGATGTTATCTTTACTAACCTTACCAGTTAAATCTTCACCCTCTAATTTTAATTCACTGCATTTAGTAAAATCGTAACCTATTTTAAATGGTGCAATAATGTTTTCTTGGTTAGTGATAGTATATTTACCATCAACACCTAAAGTATATGTTCTAGCCTGAGTTTTATAATATTCTTCTCTTTTAGTTTGACTTGCTAATGGTTCATCTTCTTCTAAATTAGAATATATTGTAGAATTCCCTGTCATATGTTCGATTTTATTAGTCGCATCATATGTATATAAGCGGAAAAGATTATTTAATGTCTTTCCTTTTGAATTAGTAACTATACAAGTAATTCTAACTGAAGTTGATTCTTGACTAGCTAATTTATTAGCAAGTTCTAAATCAACACCGTTTTTAGAACAGCTAATTAAACTTAAACAAGCTAGTGGTAAAATGCACAATTTATTTATTTTCATATTGACCTCCTATTTACCTAAACCAGCTAAAATGATGTCATCAACATCACTGTTAGTTTGATTTAAATCTTCAATAAATTCATTAAAATCACTAATAGCTTGATCTAATTTAGTTTTACTTGCAATTACTTGATTATCTTGTTTATCATTGCTAGATAGATAGTTATATGCGTTATTAGCTTTATAAATAGCATGTCTATTAGTTGATGGATCTTCGCTAAGTTTATTTACTAAATTTATAAATTCTTCTTTAGAAATTGAAATTTCATCTTGGCTTCTAGTTGAAACTATAGGTAAATTAGTTTCATTTGAAAAAGCCCAGTTAGTATCGATATTAAAATCTCTTAAGAAGGTATTTTCTTCCCACCAATCTTTAGAATTGATATCGTAATCATATAATTGAGTACCATAAGAAATTGCAGTAGGAGTTGGAACTAAACTTTCCGCTAAATCTGAATAATCTTCATATAGATATTTAACGTTATTTCCTGAATAAGAAGAAGTGTTAGCGTCGTGACTTCCAATAAAGTTGTTAAAATATGTCGGTTGAGTCATCATTCTAACTTTCAAATCAGAAACGGCGTTATTAACTGTTAATGAGCCACCTTCTTTGTTATGTCCAGCAAAAGCTCCGACTTCTTTTTTAGCGTTGGCGATTGTTAAAAAGACAACGGCATTATCAATAGTAGTTTTACCTCTATTTCTACCAATTAATCCAACGGCTGCCCCATCAGTATTAACACTTCCTGAAGCGAAGATATTTTCCATTTTAACTTGAACATCTTGTTGAGAACCACCTACACCACCAGTAAGTAAACCGATATATTTATTAGCTTCAATACTAGCGCCTATTATATTGATGTTTTTAATAGTAGATCTATTGCCTTCTGAACGGAATCTACCTACTAAACTAGCATAATAACCTTCAGAAGATTCAGCGATATTTGACATGGTGATATATGGATTATAAATATTGACATTTTCAATAGTTCCTCCCATCATTTGACCAGCAATTACTGCACTATCAGAAGAACCAGCTATAGAAGGAGATTCGAAATTGAGGTTTTTAATTGTACCTTTAAATTCGGAGAATAAACCTACTTTAGCGTCAGCTGTATCAATGTTGAAATTTTTAATTGTATAACCTTGACCGTCTAAAATACCTGAGAAAGTAACGGTGTTAGCTTGTTCAAATTCCCATTTATAATCAGAACAATCAATATCGTTAATAACTCTAAATGTCGATGATTTAGTCGCATCGTTAGTTGACATTTCAAAAAGATCTTGAGGTGTGGAAATATTGACAACTGTAGAAATTGATTTAGAAGAATAGACTTCACTTGCTTTGTTAGTTTCATCTTCTAAAACTGCATAGACATCGTATTCTTTAGAAATATCAAAATATGATGTATCAAAGCTAAAATTAGAACCAGTAGTAATTTCTAAATCGGTTTTAGCTTCTACATAACCAGTTAAACTACTTGAAGGAGATAAAACTTCTTCTTTACTTGGACTAGGTGAACCTTTTTCTAAAACGAGATAAGATAATCTAACGTTATTTCTATAAGCGTTACCTGAAATAGTAATTAAACCTTTAGTTGGATCAGTTTCACTAGCTTTTAAATAAGAAGCTCTAAAATCTACAATACTAGGATTACTATCATTTTGATTGATATAAATTTCTTGAACAACTGTTTTTTCTTCATTAGTTTCTTTTAAAGTAATAACATATGTTCTATTAACTAATTCGATAGTATCGTTAATTTTAATTCTTTCACTATCTAAATAATCGCTAACTATATAATCTTGATTAACTGTTAATACTGTTCCTTCTTTAAATCTGTTTTCAACAGTGAAGGTTGGAATTTGAATAGAATCGAATTCATCTTCATAAACCATAATTTCTTCAGGGTAATCTTTAATTAAACCGATGCCGATATCTCTATTTGGATTTTGATAGTTGTTATCTAATTTTAAAATACTAGCATCGTCAAATTTGAAATCGCCTAAATAAACTTTACCATTAGAATTACCCTTATTTAATGTAATTCTTAATCCGGTAATAGATTTATTGGTTAATGATTTTCCTCTTTCACCACCGATAGATTCATCATAGCTAGATACACTTGAAGAAAGATTGACAAATTGATTGGTATCATAATCAAAATAATATAAAGTAACTCTAGAATTTTCTAAATTGACTTCTAATCTGATTCTTTGCCATATACCTTCTTTGTTAGAAATATCGAGCTTTCTAGTTGTTGCAAAGCTAGCTTCATAACCGGTTTCATCGATGTTAATAGCTGGACCAGCAACTTTATTACCTGTTAATAAAGCGATACTAATTCCGTTTGTTTGACCTTCATACATGCTGGAAAATTCAAAAGCTACAACTTTTTTATCAGTTCCAGAAACGTTATTAGCGTTTGCATTTAAACTAGTTGTATATGTAATATTGCTAGATTGACGTGTAGAATTAATTTCAAGAAGTTTACCATTAGTTAATCCATTATTAATATTAGAAGTTACTCCATCTCTAATTAAAGCTTGACCTAAATCAGCTGAACAAGTCCATTTAAAATAATTACCGATATCGATATTAGATTGATATGAAGTAAAATCATCATAATAAGCTAATTCTTGCTCTTCAACTTCCTGTTGTTCTCTTTCTTTTAAAACTGTAACTTCAAAAGTTTTACTACCTTGATATGATTTATCTCCATCAATATAAGTTAAAGTAGCTGTTAAAGTAACATTTTGATTTGAAATTTTAGAAGGATGAACTCTACCGATAATATCAGCGACAGCGCCTTTATCATTTATAGTTTCTTCGATAGTAATGATTTCACTATTAGAAGATGTCCAAGAAACTGTTGAACCATATAAAGAAGATTTAGGTAAACGAATATCAGTTACTATTTGAGTAGTATCGATATTTAATTCAACCTGTTCTAGTGCTTTAGTTACTTCAATAGGAGTATCATCAGCATATCTAATTGTTTCTAACTTTACTTGTTGAGGTAATGAAGTTGAACCTATACCAGTTAATAAAGCAGCTAAAGATAATATTGTTAATAATTTTTTCATTTCTATAGCCTCCTATTTAGAAAGATTAGCGCCTAAAGGAGAATTATTTTCCCCTAAAGTGTAAAATGGCGAATCCGATTTAACTTTTAAGAAATCACCGATATTGATACTGCCATCAGAATTTCTAAATTCATGGTGAACATCAACTCTTTTTGATTCATCTATAGGTTGATCTTTTAAAGATTGAATCTGTAAAACATCAACTGAGACAAACGGATTACTAACTTCCATATTTTCCCCTCTTAAATTAGAAACTGAATAATCGGCTTCTTGAATTTCACCTATATATAAATTAGATAAGGAATTATAGAAAGCCGAATGAGAAACTGTACCTTTATATTCATCTTTAGAATTAGCAATATGAACTTGACCAGTAATTGGATTAGTTACATCACCAGTTGAATAAGATAAACAGTTTTTATAAAAGTTAATAGTTGTTGCAGTATCTCTACAAGTTGAGAAATTCAATCCATCTGAATCTCTAGTTCCATTATTAAAGGCGGTGCAATTTTCAAAATATAAAGTTCCTGGATTAGAGTTATCAGTAAATCCGCTAGCCATATTATTAAAAGCGATACTATTAATAATCTTATGTTGAACAGCGATAGTTTCTCCACCTAATTTAAATCCGTTACCATCTGAATTAGAAGTTCCAACTCCATAAGAAGTAATTCCGTTATTAAAAGCGATACAATCTTTAATTAAAACTGAACCGATAGGACCAGAATCTCCTTTAGTATATAAATCCCAGCCATCATCGACATTGTTATAAGCGATACAACCATCAAAAACATTACCTACACCAGTAGTAAGTTTACAAGCAAAGCCATCAGAATCTTCCCCGGTAGGATCGTGATTATCATGAGAAGTACAATTTAAAATTGTATTATATGAAGGCCATTCAGAAATATCATTCATATTAGAAGCTGATCTACCTAATTGAATGCCAGTATCTCTATTATCATAAGCTTCAATATCTTCAACGATATTATAATTACCACCTATATAAACACCATTATCACCAGCACCAACAACCTTAAATCCTTTAATATGCCAGTAATCAGAATCTAAAGAAACTCCTCTATTAGTAGAAGCCCAAGCCATTCTAGAAAAATCTAAAGTAACATCGACATAGTTGCCTTGGCTATCTTTTTCAGGTTCAACTAATTTCATTTCTTCTTCTGAAGTAGCTAAACAACCTTTAAGACGTTCATCATCACGAGTGACTTGAACAGTAGAACTTAGTGAATATGTTCCTTCAAGCAGAATGATTTTTCCACCCTGTTTTAAATTTTTAAAAGCGTTAATTATATCTAACGGGCTTTCTTTTGTCCCTTGATTAGTCGCTAAGCCATTTGGACTAACGTAAATTTCAGATTTCAAATTAGGATCTTGACTGATAGAAGTAGCTACTGACGAGCTAGTTGGACCATCAGATGGAGAACATGAACATAATCCACCTATCAAGATAACTAATGGTATTATTTTTGCTAATTTCATTAAATGCCATCTCCTTTTAAATGATATACTCTTTAATAATATCAAAATTGTAATCGGTTACATAAAAAATAGTCGATATTTTGTGCTTTAAGCACATAAAAGACAATTTTTACTTGTAATTGAAATTAATTTGACTTAATATTTGTAGTATGTAAGGGTTTACATCCCCTAAAGAAAGGATATTATATTCTCAATGAAAAAATTATTAAAAATACTACCAATTGCTATCCTAATGGCCGGTATTGTCGCTTGTTCACCTGAAACTGAAACTACATCTAGTTCAAGTTCAGCTAAACCTACAAATTCAACCACTCAAGTAGAAACTAAACCTAGCTCATCTGAAGAAACTCCTATTTCCAGTGAATCTACAGAAGGCACTGTTTCTAGTGAAGAAAGTACAACTGGTGGAGATTCCTCTGTTGAAGAAGAAGATAATAAGTCTATTGAAGTTTTAGCTAGCGAATTCAACGTTCCTGAAGCTGGTTGGGCTGATAATGGTGCTGGCAAAATTAAACTTCCTGCTGACTTCACTTTGAAAAACTTAACTATCTCTAAAGATGCTGAATATGATGATCAAGGTAAAGATGTTACTTTAGCTGATGGAACTACAGTTAATTCAAATGGTAGAGTTAAAAATGTTAAAGTATTAACATTTACAACCTTCTATGATAATTCAACATTTACTTCATTATGCCGTAACACCTCTTCATCAAAAGTCGTTACTTTAACTTTAGCTGATTCTACTGGTGCAGCTATTCAAACATGGCATTCAAATCCTTCTATAGAAGAAGCCGGCCAATTCAATGACCCTGAAGTCCTTACTATTAGTGATTTAGCTGCTGGTACATATACATTAACATGTATTGAAGACTCTTCATCAAAAGCTGCTGGTTGGACTTACTATTACTTCGGCACTTTTGCCCCAGCTGATGCTGCTTAATTAATTACGAACACATTTATCCCAATTCGTAATATATTATCCTCCTTCTTAAAATAGAGTTAGTAAATTGACTAACTCTATTTATATTTATTTTCTTTTGTCTTAACTTTATTTTTAATCATTTGATTTTATTAAAAATAAATATCTAGTCTAAATTAAAATTATATTTTTTTATTTTACAACTCCATTTTAAAGCATCTTTTTTCAAAATTTCGCTTAATATCAGTATTTTTTACCAAAATTTTTTGATTTTTTTGATATACTTTAAATATTGGAGGTCAACTATGTTAGAAGTAATTAATATTACTAAAAAATACAAACCTAAAAAAGGACCTGTAGTTAATGCTTTAGATGGAGTTTCTATCAAATTCCCTGAAAAAGGTCTAGTCTTTATTTTAGGTAAATCCGGTTCTGGTAAATCCACTTTATTAAATGTTCTTGGTGGTCTTGATAAAGTTGATTCTGGCGAAATTGTCATTAAAGGAAAAAGTAGTGCTCACTTTTCTCAATCTGACTTTGATAGCTATAGAAACACTTATCTAGGTTTTATTTTCCAAGAATATAACATTCTCAATGAATTTACCGTTGGAGAAAATATCGCTTTAGCTATTCAACTTCAAGGTAGAAAAGCTAAACAAAATGACGTTAATAAAATCTTAGAAGAAGTCGATTTAGCTAACTATGCTAAAAGAAAGCCTAATGAACTTTCTGGCGGTCAAAAACAAAGAGTCGCTATCGCGCGTGCTTTAATTAAAAATCCTGAAATCATCTTAGCTGATGAGCCTACTGGGGCTTTAGATTCTAAAACTGGTATTCAAGTTTTTGATACTTTGAAAAAATTAGCTGAAAATAAACTAGTTATCGTAGTTAGTCACGATCGTGAATTTGCTGAATATTACGGAGATAGAGTTATCGAACTTAAAGATGGTAAAGTTATTTCCGATATTGAAAAACACAAAGAAGGGGCAAGTAAAACTAAATCTGGTTTATTTAATATCGATAACAAGTTATTCGCTTTAGAACAAGGTCATGTTTTAACTAAAGAAGATATTGAAACAATCAATTCCGCTTTACAATCTAGTTCGGCTTTTATTTCTATTGATAATCAAACTAATAAGGAATTTAAAAAGGTCGCTAGATTAGATGATAATTTAAATCGCGAAGCTTTTAAAGATACTGATGAAAGCAAAATTAAGTATTCTGATAAATCAGAATTCAAACCTATTAAATCTTCTCTTCCAATTAAAAACGCCTTTAAAATTGGAGCTTCCGCTTTAAAAACTAAACCATTTAGATTGTTTTTAACTATCTTACTTTCATTTTGTGCTTTTGGTATGTTTGGTTTAGTTGATACTATGTCAACTTATTCAGCTACCGATACGGTTTTAGATGGATTAAGTAAGTTAGATAACACTTCTTATCAACTAACAAAAGAAAGAAAAGTCACTTATTCTACTTCTTCATATTGGAATACAGATACTTTTAATCAATTTACCGATGAAGAAATTAGTACTATTGAAACTAACTATGGAGTAAAAGCTAAAGGAATTAACGCTAAATATAATCAATTGATTTCTTTAAGTGAACATCTCCTTAATCCAGCAAATAACTCTTTATTTGCTGATGGTTATTTTGGAGAAACTTACCTTTCTAATGAAGAATTAAGTCAACTTAACTTTAATATGTTAGCTGGCAATTTACCTAGTAACGATAATCAAGTCGCTATTGGAGATTATATCTATTACTTATTTAAGAATTACGGATATCAATATAGAGACTATAATGACAGCAATGATAATATTGAAATTGAAGCTAATAATATCACTCCGGAAAATTTAATTGGCAAAAAAATAAATATTAGAACTAGAAACTATCAAAATATTTCTCTAGAAATTAGCGGTATTGTTAATACTAATTTAGATATGTCTGAATTTGATAGTCTTAAAAACGCCAATTATTCTCAAACATATAACGATACTACTATTAAAAATCTCTATAACAGATTAACTAGCGAAGTAATTTATAATTTCCCTAACTTACTTTATACAAGTAAAAACTACATGGATAATTTAATTAGTAGCAGTGCTGATTTTATTTCTACTAATAACCTTAAAGATGGTACTAATTATCAATTAGAATTCACTAATGAAGATGAAACTAACTATATATCCGCTAGCTCAATGACTACTATTGATAATGCTAGTAAAAATGGATTAAATATAACTTTCTTCGATGAAGATAAATCTTCATTAGCTAACGATGAAATTATTATTAACTCTAATTTATATGAAAATTTCATCAATTTTGACAATATCACCCTTCAAGAAGAAGATAGTTACTATAACTACTATTCTCCTGAATATAATTTTTATGAAGATGAAGATGGTAGCAATAATTTTGAAATTACTATTACATCTACTCAAAATCAATATTCTGATTTCAGATCACTTTACTATGATGTTTTCCAAAATCGTCCTTTATATATCTTCTATGAATGGGCGTTAAATAACTTACCTACTTCAGAAGACTTTGAAAGATTTGCTTATGAATATTTCTCTTCTGCTACTAGTTGGGATGAAAATACTAACCAAAATATTTGGACTAAACCTACTAATTTATCAAAAGAAGCTAAAGCGTATGCCTATGCTCAATTATTAATAGGAACAAATTATGAAATATATGGAGAAATATTTGATAATCAATCTGGCAAATATTCACAAGAAACTATCGATTTAATAGATGATTTTGTCTATAAAGCTTATCAAGAATATGTCTATTTAGATGATCCTTTCACTGGAATAGATACTAATACAATCTTAAAAGCTAAACAAAATGAAATTAGTAAAAAGTATCTTAGTGAAATAACCATCAAAGGTAGAATCAATTTATATAATTACAATATCGATGAAGATAATGGATATTTAGAAGAATTCTCTTCTTATAAAATTGTAGGTACTTATGAAACTGATGATAAAGAAGACTATGATAAATCAAATTGCGTAATTGTTAATGATAATCTATTTAATTCCTTTACTAAATATATTTCAGATGGTTATAACATCGTATTAGTAGACACTTTAGGTAATCAAGATAGCTTAAGAAAATTAGTTGAAGAAACATATAAAGAAACTGGTGATACTCGTTACTATTTAAATAATAGCGTCTCAGATTCAATTGAAATGTTTAATTCTATGATTAGTATGTTAACTGATATCTTATTCTATGTCGGTTTAGGATTTGCTGTCTTTGCTGCTTTATTATTAATGAACTTCATCTCTATTTCTATTACTAATAAGAAACAAGAAATCGGTATCTTAAGAGCTGTTGGTGCTAAAGCTAGCGACGTATTTAAAATCTTCTTCTCTGAAGCGTTTATAATCGCTATTATTAACTTTGTTTTAGCTCTTGCAGCTACTATTGTTGGAACTTACTTTATCAATAAAGAACTAGTTAACGCCATAGGTAGCATGGGTAATTTCTTCGCCTTTGGAATTAGACAAATTGGATTATTGCTAGGCTTATCAATCTTAGTTGCCTTTGTATCTTCCTTCTTACCTGTCTATTTAATCGCAAAGAAAAAACCAGTTGATGCTATTAGAAGTGTAAATTAATAAACTAAATAAATAAAATCAACATTAAAACCCTACTAGATTAATTTCTAATAGGGTTTTTAATTTGGATTTTTCTTAGCATAATATCACCTCTAGTGTATATTTATACACTATTTTAAATTTACGCAACATTTGTAAAATATGAGGTTTACTTTACATAAGAAATTAAGCCTACCAATATAAAATATCTAATTTCAAATCTATTTTTATAAAATTCCCTCAAGTAAAATTTTTAATCCTATACTAATAAAAACTAACCCAGCAATTAAAGAAGCCCATCTTTCCAATTTAGATGCTAATTTATTAGCAAATACACCAGTTAAACTAGATAAAACAAAAGTAGTAATACCAATTATGCCAAAAACTAATAAAGCATCTCCTATTCCTAAATTTAAATAAACAAAACCAATACATAAAGCATCAATTGATGTAGCAATCCCTTGAATTAATATTTCTAAAAGCCCAAATGTCTTACCCTCTAATTTTTCTTGATCTTTTTTTCTGAAATCAAGATACCAATCAATTAAAGATTTAATTCCTAATAAAGTTAAAATAGAAAAAGCAATCCAAGGAATATATCTTTCAAGCTCTTCTTTAAATGAATAACCGACAAAATAACCTATAACAGGCATAATAAATTGAAATAAGCCAAATATAAAAGCGATAAATAAAGTCTTTTGTAACTTCATTTCCCTTTCTTGAAGACCATCAACAGCTGAGATAGTCATAGCATCGATAGACATAGATACACTAGTTAAACATACATTAATCCAATCCATATAAAATCTCCTTTATATGAGTCTCGGAAATTAAGATAATCCAGGGGATTCCCAGTATGTTGAATTACCACTAAGTGTAGTATCCTACTCCCTCGAAAGATATTTTACTTACCTAGTTAAGTTTAATCAATAAAAAATTTGTTTTTTCTAATTAAAAATGAGGCTACTAAATTAATAGTAACCTCATAATAGATATACTAATTGATTGTTATTCTTCTACTTCTATAGTAAGAACTGTACCTGCTGTAGTATATACGTTAGTCGCATCATTAGTAACTGTTAATGTGTTTCCATCTTCACTAAGAACCATTACTAATGTAACTTCATTGGAGAAATTCCAAGTTGTAGCAGTAATAACTGTTTGACCTTCAGCATTAGCAGAAATGGTATAAGTTTGATTTTCTAAATTATCTCTAGCAGCTGATCCACCGATATAATCTATTGAACCACCTTTAGACAAAACATAACATTTTGTCGCATCGACAAATTCGATAGATAAAGTATATGTATCATCTGTACTACCTACATATTCACCAGAGAAAGTCTTACCAATAACGTTATTTTCAACAGTTTCAACACTTTCAATAGTAAAGGTTGTGTCATCTAAAGTAATTGTATAAACTGTCACGTCTTCAGTAATTTTAATCTTACCATCTTCAGTAACAGAATAACTTAATCCAGTTTTATCACCTAAAGTCGCTTTTCCAACCCCATCTAATACTAAAGTAGTTAATTCACTATCAGTATCTGTATTAGTATAAGTTCCTTTTACTGCATCGATTGTTTTCATTTCACCATCGACAACACCAACGTTATAAATTGCTTTTTCACCAACTAAAACGTTGTAGTTTTGATCACCAGTTAAACTGGTAATAGAAGTTGCGCCATCTTGTAATTCAAAAGTAACGTCAAGATAATATTTGCCATTAGCTATATCTATAAATGCCGCAGCATAAGGTTGGTCGTCTCTATAGAATTGAATAGCTTGATATTTTCTATTATCAAAATCAACAGCTTCAACTTTATATAAATCATCTGAATCATCTTCATTTAACTTCTTAACGGCCACAATATTATCGTTAGCAGTTAAACTATTAAATGAATATTGAGAGAAAATAATCTTATCAGAATAAGCAAAGACTCCACCATTTGCTAATTGAGCAACTCCATCAGCAAAAGTAGTAATTTCATATTCAGTAGGATAACTACTAGATCCCTTATATAAAAGACCTTCTTTAGTTACTCTAACACCATAACTTGCACTAAATGATGTCATTACTTTAGTTGGTGTCGAAGATGAACCAAAAACATTTAAGCCTAAATAAGTACCAATAAATGGAGCATCCAAGAACATAGCGATATTCTTTTCAGTAACAGAGATAGTAACTGTATCAGCTCTAGGCATACTAAATACATAATAGCCATCTTCTAAATCACCTTCATCTAATTCAGTATCATTATATGAAGAATCACCATATGTATACATTAATTCGCTAATGGTCCATTCATCAGAAACAGGATCAGCTTTAACATAGACATCTTCATCATATAAGAACGAAGTAGATGGAACCATTTCACCTGTTTCTAACTTCTTGTATGTAGTTAAAGTAATATGTTCAGAACTATTTACTACAACAGTTCTTAAATAATCAACAGAAATAGCTTCTAATGTAATGTTTCTATGTGGCATAGTGAAAGTTATACTATCTTCACCTTCTAAGAGCATAATTTCTTGACCAGTTTCAACAATTCTAACACCTGTCGCTTTTTTATAGTCATTACTTTCAAGTGTAACTTTAATTGTAGATTTATAGGTCGCTACACCAGCATTTTTAATAGAAACTTCTTCATCATCAACTATCTCATAAATACGATCGATTAACTCATCATCGCAAGTGATTGAATAGACGCCTAATACTGCATCACATTTAACATTAACATCAAAATCAGGCATAGTAAATTCATAGATAGTTTCACCTGATAATGTAGAAGTAGTTAGTGTGATTTCTTGAGTATTTGTACTATCACTAGGAACTACTTCAACTCCACCATTAATAACATAACCTGGTTGAGCCGCTAATTTAAAGCTAACTTTATCACCTACTTTATAGCTAGATTGAACTCCTATTAAACTAACCCCTTCAGTTGCCATTGCTAAATTGTGAGTTACAACGTTATCTTTTGCATGAGCTGTAATTACAATATTTACATCCTCATTAGGCATAACAAAGTAATATGTTTTGGCATCAGTTAAACCACATTCAACATTATTAGCTTTGACACTATCAATAACAAGTTTAGTTTCATCATAAGTTAAACTAACTAAAACCGTTTCATCTTTGCTAGCTTCTTGCTTAACATTTGCAACAACCCCATCAGGAGCATTTACAGTAATTGTATGAGTAACAACAACTGGAATTGAACTCGTAGAAGTTTCTTCTTCACTTGAAGTTGAACTTGAAACTTCTTCTTGAGAAGTAGAAGAACTTGAAGAAACAGGTTCACTAGATGTAGAAGTTGGTGCAGAGGAAGAACTATCATTAGTAGTTGTGTTACAACCAACTAAACTAGCACTAGCTATAGCAACTAATAATAAACTTAAATATTTTCCTTTTTTCATAAATTTAATTCCTTTCTATAGCTATTAAGCAGTAACATCTTTCCAAGTAGCACTTACTGTAGGAGAACCCCACGATGATGCTTTAAAAGTAATTTGGATTGTTCCTTTTTTAACGCCATCAACATAAACATCTAAAAAGTTATCTCCAACTAATTCATCATCATTAACACTTGGGAATCTAGTTACTTCACCACTAGCGTTTTTAAGCTCTACATTTTCTAAAGCATATGTTCCTGTTTGAGCGCTATTATTATATTCATAATAAGCAGTACAAACAGTAGATGTAACTCCATCGATAGTTTCATAAGCTTGGAAAACTTGGTGCTTAATTCCAGATAAATCTAAAGAAACTGATGAAGTTGTATAAGTGGCTTCAGGATTTCTAATTTTTACACCGAAGTAATTATCATTATTTGTTAATTTATCGAAATGATAAGATGTAAATACAACGTTTGGACCATAAGCTACAACGTTTTCTTCTGTAATATTTATTACACCTGTAGTATCTTCTTTTTCACCATCAACTGAAGTTACAACCTGTTCATCATCATCTAAATTAATACTACCATCTTGGCTAATTTCAATAGTGTTAGAAGGTGTACCATCTAATTTCACAGAACTAGATCCATAAACATTAGTTATTTTATATGTTCCTAAGAACGGATAACCTTCAAGTAAATTGGCACTTAATTCTACAACTGTAATATTGTAATTTTTAGTGTTTTCACCCGTTTTATACATATAATATCCATCATCTTGTAATTCGGCAGTATATTCATATTTAGTTCCAGCTTCAGTAACATAAGCTACTCTAACTGAATGAATAGTATAATCTTCATTAGCTCCATCTACTTTGAAATATAAGGTGTCGCCAGCGAAGAATTTAGTAACAGGAGAATAACTTCCATCTTCATTCTTTGTAAATGCAGACAAAGTTAAATGCTCCGAGTTATTTAAAATTAAAGTCTGGGCAGCAATTTCAACTGGAGAGATTTCTATATCATCTTCATTTAACATTTCAAAAGCGTAATAACCATCATCTTGTAACTCAAAGGCGTTCTTACTAATAGAAGAAGAGCTTCCCCAAGTTGATGTATAGCTACCAGCTAAATAATCCACTTTATAATCTGGATCATTTCCTTCAACCTTGAAATAAACCATAGTTCCAGGAATAGCGGTATGTTCATCTAGTAATTCATATTCGCCTTCTTCATTTTTGGTATAAGCTTCTAAAGTAAAATGTTCAGAATCAGTTAATGTGAATGGAACATAATTTTCAGCAAAAGTAGGTTTTAAACTTACATCGTGAGTTGGCATTACAAATGTCAATTCATCGCTTCCTGCAGTAAGAGGAATATGTTCACCTGTTTCAACAATAGTTACACCAGTAGCGACATAACTTATATTGTTATCAGCAAATTCAACAGTAATTGTAGACCCGGCGTAAGCAGCTTGTTTAGTGTTAATAGAAGTTCTAGTATCTTCACCCACTTTAGTTTCATAAATATAATTTATAAAATCCCATCCTGTTGGATCGTTAGGTAAATCTGCTACTAACTCCTTAACTCTAAATAATCTAGCTTCAACTTCCGCTTCAATTACAACATTAGCAGCCGGCATTGTAAACGTATATATATTTTCATCAACAGTAAAATTAACTTCCTGTTTAGTTGAATTTACATCAACATAATAAATACTTAAATCACCGGTAAAGTTATTTGCAGATCCTTCTTTAGTCAAAACAGAAAATTTAACTTGATCTCCTGCATTTAATTTCCCTTCTGCTAAGCCTTGTAAGATAATTCCATCATCTTCAGAAGCGTTAGTAATTGTAAATTCACCTTTAATAGTGGCATCACAAGTAATAGTTACATCAGCATCAGGCATAATAAAATAGTAATTTTTATCATCTACTTTAGCAGCCTTATTACCATTAACTAGCAAAGAACGTAACTCAACTTTGTCAGCATCAAATTCAACTTTTAATTCGACAACTTCTCCACTTACAGCACTAGTTGGAGCGTCTAATAAAGTAATTTGATTTGGTAAAGAATTAGTAATAGTGTGACTAACACTAGCTTCCTTTTTAACTATTGGATCACCATCTACAACACTTGGTGTAATAGGTACCAATAAACTAGGAATAATAGCTAAGCTAGAAACGCTAAGAACTAGAAGACACAACTTCTTTTTCATAAGCAAAATCCTTTCTTTTCAGTTTTTCTTTCAAAACATTAATTTAATTTTAAAGTTTAATTTTTTAAAATACAACAATTTTTTTTATTTTTTAATAATTGAGATATCTTTTTAAAATTAGAATACTAATTTAAAACAAAAAATACGATTATTTTTTTGTTTTGCTTAAAATAAATAGCGTTGTTCCTTATAATAAATAATGGGAAAAGGAGAATAATTATGGCTAAAATAATTCTTGTCGGCGGAGGATCATCTTCTGGAAAAACATTTATAACCAAAAAAGCGATAGAAAGATTAGGAAATGAAAATATCACTTTAATTTCTTTTGATGATTATTATAAAGATCTTTCTCATTTACCTTTAGAAGAAAGAAAAAAGCAAAACTTCGATCATCCTAATGCCTTCGATTGGCCTTTAATTCTCTTACAAATTTCAGCATTAAAAAAAGGCGAAACTATTAAAAAGCCCGTCTATGATTTTAATAATCAAACCCGTTCAGATAAAATAGAAGAAATTACCCCAAAAAGAGTTATTATCTTTGAAGGGATTATGGCATTAGAAAATCCCACTTTAAGAAAAATTGCAGATTTAAAAATATTTATTGGAGCTTCTCCAGAAAGAAGGTTCTTACGTAGATTAATTAGAGATCATTCTGAAAGAACAAATAGATCTTACGATTATATTATCAATCAGTATTTTGATACTGTTAAACCTATGTATGATGAATTTGTAAAACCAACTCAATTTTACGCTGATACTATTATTTATAACGAAGGGACAACAGCTGGAGAGTCTAAAGCTATCAATATTATGACAACTTTAATAAACTCTGTTTTGAATAATAAAGAATATCCTAGCGATTAATCTATTCTAATAATATTATCTTTATTAAATCTATCTATATAATGATTATCATCATCATTTAAACTATACCCTAAACATATAGTAGAAAATGGAACTAAATTAGAGTCTAATTTTAACAATTTAATTAAAAAGTTAACTCTATCTTTATCTGGATAAGTCCCTAATATAACGCTAGATAAACCTTGATTAACAGCTTCTAACATAATATTTTCACTAGCTAAAGCTAAATCTTGTTCAACGTAATTAGGAGTTGTGATTTTATTTTTATCTATACAAGGAATAATAACTAAACTAGCAGTTAAACAAGGTTTAGAATATTTAGACATATTAGCAATTTCTACAATAATATCTTTTGAGGTTATTACTATAAATTTCCACGCTTGTTGATTTTTAGCACTAGGTGCTTGCATCCCAGCTTTTAAAAGTTCATTTATTTTTTCTTCTTCAACCTTTTTAGAATTAAACACTCTTACACTTCTTCTATTTTTAATTGCATCTAACATAATACTTTATTACATTTCCCTTCTATATATAATTATAAAATTAAAATCTAAATTATATGTCAAATTGCCACTTTTTATAATTTTTTCACTAAAATTACCACTTTTTTATATGTTTCGTGTTTTAGAAATTACCACTTTTTACGAGTTTTAATCAATTTTTGCCACTTTTTATCCTTATCACTTGCTTTAATTTTTTTATAAATGATTTAATGCTCCATTATCTAAATCTTTTAAATTATATATTGTTTCTAAAACATCAAAAGTTTCTTCTAGATTATGTCTTGCTGAATTCCACCCCCGTTCCATCTGTAAACCAAACAAATGTAAAATTAGAAATATCTTTAGCCTCTAGTGCCAAAGTCTTATAACTTCTTGCGGTTTCATTCAGTTTGGAACCACCGCCGCCGTAGAAATTACACTCGCAAGCATAAACGTGTTTTCCTTTAACAAATACGAAATCAAAGCGTTTCTCAGTCTTACCGTTATTGCTAATTCTAGAAAGATCTAATCCAAATTTTTGCTCAATTTCACTTTTATACATTTCCTTGAAATAAGTCTCATCTTTTTTAAATCCAGCTTTAACCAAATAGGATTCAACAATATTTCCCATTACATCGCCTGTTCTATTTTTCCTAGCATTCGTGTCCATCCCTACTTCCACGCCCATAACGTAATCGACAAGGTTATTTATAAGGTGATTTTAAATCAAATCGAAAAGGCCTGTTTTCTCCATAAAGTCAGAATATTCATTTGCTGAATAATTAGGATTGATAAAATTAAAAATCTTCTCTCTTCCAATTTCGGTAACCTTTATCTCAATTTCTCTTTTAGCAAGAAGAATTGGAACAACTTGTTATGTCGCAAAAAAACTAAATAGACAAATTATAGGAATTGAAAAAGATGAAAGATATTATAAAATAACTTTTAATAGACTATCTTCTTTAAAAAGTATTTAAATTTTAATTAAAATGTAAATTGTTTATTTTGTTTACAAAATATTATGTTCACTTATTTTAAAGAAGAGTAAAATAAATGTCGTACTTTTATTGATACATTTATTATGCTTACTAAACTTAAAAATTCTATTATTAACCTATTTAAACCTATCGATCTAACTAAAGGTAAACCTATCAAAGTAATCTCAATATTTACTTTACCGATATTTATTTCTCTAATTTTTCAACAAATCTATACTATTTCTGATGCTGCTATTGTTGGAAACACTCTTTCTTCAAGTGAAGTTGCTGGTGTAAACGTAACCTATTCTTTAATTTTTATAGTTCTCCAATTTGCGTTTGGCTGTACTGCAGGCTTTTCAGTTGCTAGCTCTAATAAAATGGGGGCAAATAATTTAGAAGGTGTAAGAAAATCGTTTTCCACTCAAATTGTTCTCTCTTTTATCATTTCAATAATTTTAACTATCTTAGCTTGCTTATTAACACCTTTACTTTTAAATTTTATCGGCATCGATCAACAAAACCCCATCTATAAATATGCCTATAGTTACATAATAATTATTTATATCGGATTAATAGCTCAAGTTTTTTATAATTTAATTGTTTCTATTTTAAGAAGTATAGGTGATTCTTTAACTCCTTTGTTATTTTTAATAGCTTCAACTATTTTAAATATCGGTTTGGATTTTTTATTTATATTAGTTTTTCAAACTGGAGTAGAAGGAGCGGCGATTGCAACTGTTATCGCTCAATTTATAGCTGCTATTTCTTGTTTTATTTATACTTTTATCAGATATAAATTTTTAAGAATAAAATTATCTGATTTTAAATTAAACAAACAAGATGTTATCACTCACCTGAAACTTGGTTTACCTTTAGCATTGCAATTTTCTATCTTAGCTATCGGATTAATTATCTTACAAAAAGCTGTTGTTAAATTCGATGTTAACGGTGGTCAAAATGCTACTAATGGATATGGAGCCGCTGTTAAATTTAATGACTTTTTAATGTGTCCACTTTCAGCGTTAGGAACCGCTATGGTTTCCTATACTGGTCAAAATTATGGTTCAAAAGATATAAAAAGATTAAAACAAGGTATTAAAGCTGCCTTTGAAATAGCTCTTGTTCTTTATATAGTATTAGCTTTAATTGGTAATCTAACTTCAATTAATGGAGCTTATATTCATTTCTTCCTTTCAAAAGATAAAATTAATTCTAGAGTAGAATTTTATGGCTCTATGTATATGATTATTGATTCAAGCATGTATTTTTTACTCGCCATGCTTTTTGTAATTAGAAACATCTTGCAAGGTTTAGGTAAATCTTACTATCCTCTTCTTTCAGGAATTGCTGAATTAATAGGTAGATGTTTATTATGCGAATTTTTACCTAGTCTAATTAATCCAAACAATCCTATTTCCGATACCTCTTATATTGGACTATGTTTTGCGGATTCTATGGCTTGGTTTTTATCGATAGCAACTATGTTTACAGGTATATATAAATTCCTAATTAAAGGCAAAATAGCAGATGAATTTAAAATAAATTAATTAGAGGATACCTATTAAATAATTATTTGTTTATTTGCCAATTAATTTCCAGTTTTAAATAAAACCCCTTGACAGTTACAATGATTTTTAGTATTTTAATTAATGCTGGGGCTGTAGCTCACCTGGGAGAGCGCTTCCATGGCATGGAAGAGGTAGCGAGTTCGATCCTCGTCAGCTCCACCAGCTTTTTTTTAAAAGGCAATCCGATATTTAATACATATAACAATTTATGGCTGCGTAGCTCAGTTGGTAGAGCAGTCGGTTCATACCCGATATGTCGAGAGTTCGATCCTCCCCGCAGCTACCATTCGGATTAGTAGCTCAATGGTTAGAGTCCCCGTCTCATAAGCGGGTCGTTACAGGTTCGAGTCCTGTCTAATCCACCAATTTGAGGATTAGATTAGTTTATATAAATTCGCTAGCAAGATTGCTGGCTTTTTTTATTTTAAAAAGAAAAGATAAGCTTTTTTAAAAAATTCAGCCCACTGATATTCATCGTGAGAATATTTTTTGTTAACTTGAATAAAAAGATTAGATGGATTCCATTTAAAATTTAACATCTCTTTTTTAAAGATATTAACATAGCGATAATATCTTTTTTCAATGCCTTTTCCACCAGCACACATAGCGATTTTAAATCTATCTATCATATCTTTTTGGGTATATTTATCAAGAACATATTTAAAAGCATCATCGTTATTTAAACAATCTTTTGCGGGAGGTTGTTCATATAAACCATATCTAAAAATAGGAAAGGCTGGAGAAAATGCGCCGATATTTTTAAAAACATCCGGATATAAAATTCCACCTTGTAAAGCCATTAATCCACCCATAGAAGAACCGATTAGATATCTATCTTCCCTTTTTTTAGAAACGTTATATCTTTTTTCAATTACAGGAATTACCTTTTTTACTAAATAATTTAATGTATTATCCCCTTTATAAGCTAAATCAGCTATCGCTATATTGGAAAATCTAGGTAAAAGCTCACTTAATCTATCGTTAGAATAATCTATTCCAACAACTATACATGGTCTAATTCCTATTTCTTCATAATAAGAAACAGTTTCATCTATTTGCCATTCTTTATGAAAATAAGCTGTCGCTTCATCAAAAAGATTTTGTCCATCAAACATATATATTACCTTATATGGTTTTTTACTACGACGAAAATATATTTTTGGAATAAAAACTCTAATTAATCTATTTTTATTTAACAAAAAATGTTCACTAGGAATATGTAGAAATTCAATCTTACCTTCAATTGTATGATTTATTTCTTCCATAATATACCTTCTATTTCTTTTGAGTATGAGAAGTAGTAACTATTTCAACGTTTTTAATTTCTGAATTAGCATAGGCATCATAAACAGTTGTTAAAGGAATATGAGAAGTAATTCTTTGAATAACTGAAGCGATCATAGGAGCTAAAGAAATAACTTTAATTCCTTCAACGCTAGCCATCTTTTCAGAAAGAGGAATTGAATCAGTAACGACAATCTCATCAAAAACATGTTGAGATAATAATTCATATGCTGGATCAGAAAATACACCGTGAACCGCAGCAATTCTTACTGATTTAGCACCAGCAGCTTTTAATGCTCTAGCTCCATTACAAGCGGATTTAGCTGTATCAATCATATCGTCAATCATAACGCAATCTCTACCTTTAACTTCACCGATAATTGTCATTACTTCAGGTTCGAGATTGTTGTTTCTTCTTTTATCGATAATAGCAATAGGAGCATTAAATAATTCAGCGATATTTCTCGCTCTTTCAACTCCACCATGATCAGGAGAAACAACAGTAATATTAGAAAGATCTTTTTGAGTTGACATTATATAATAACCAAGTAGATTAACAGCGGTTAAATCATCAACTAAGCATCTAAAAAAGCCTTGAATTTGAGAGGCGTGAAGATTGACTGTCATTACTCTATTAACACCGGCAGTATCTAATAAGTTAGCGACTAAACTTGCTGTAATTGGTTGTCTAGGTTTAGCTTTTCTATCTTGTCTAGCATAACCAAAATAAGGGATAATAACGTTTATATGTTCAGCAGAAGCTCTTTTACAAGCGTCGACAAAAATCAACAATTCCATTAAATTTTCGTTAACTGGCGGGCAAGTAGATTGAATGATATAAACATCCTTTCCTCTTACTGATTCGCTTGGCTCACAAATAATTTCACCAGAAGGAAACCTTCTAATTGAACGTTGCCCTAATCTAAGATGAAGCCTATCAGCGATAGCTTTAGCTAAATCAGGGGTAGCTTCTAACGAAAAAAGAATGGCATTATCTAACATGTTTTTTGTCTCCTTTTAATTAAAAATAAAAACATCAAAATTCATTTATATAATACCATTATTTATTTTTTGTATAAAGAAAATACGTTTAACTAGGTTTAAGTAAGCGCTTTCTAACATATAGATGTCTTATTTTTTGTTAATTGGACAAATAGTTTTAGTAATCCAGATAGAAAATAAAGTTTCATCAAACTCTTTAGCTGCTTTTTTAATCTTATTAAAATCTTCACTTAAAGCAAAAACACTTGAACCCGAACCTGACATCATAACTTTCTTGAAGTTTAAAGCGTGCAATTTATCAATGATATTTTGAATTTCAGGTAGGATATATATAGCGGCATTTTGTAAACCATTAACCATATTTTTTTCAATTAAAGCATCATCACCTAATTCAAGACCTTTAACCAATTCGTCAACATTAGAAAACTTCTTTTCTAATTTATCTGAGACTTCATAAACACCTTTAGTCGATAATCCTTGATTAGGTTGAACTAACAAAACGTAATAATTCTTTTTAACGTTGATAAATGTTAATTTTTCCCCTCTAGATTGGACTCTAGCAGGCTTATTAAAAATACAATATGGAACATCAGAGCCTATTTGAATACCTAAATCAATTTTCTTTTGATTGCTAACATCTAATTTATATTCATTACAAATTCCATTAATAATAGCTCCAGCATCAGCTGAACCACCACCTAAACCTGCTTCAATAGGAATGTTTTTATAAATTTTAATTCTCATTCCTGAATCAAATCCAAATTCGTGTTTCATCAATCTATACGCTTTATAAACCAAATTAGACTCATCGCAAATTATACTAGCATCATCACAAGTAACATAAGTTCCATATTTTTTAGGATAAGCTTCAAATTCAATATTATCGTGAAGTTCTAGTGGTAAAGAAACAAGATCTATATTGTGATATCCATCATCTCTTTTATCTAAAACATTAATAGCGAGATTAATTTTAGCGTGTGCTTTAACTACTTTATACATATTTTCCCCTTTAACTATTACAAATAATAATCTACAATATTTTTTATTAAGTTAACATCTAATTGATGTGCTCTAATCTCTTTAGAAAGATTTAAAGTTTCAAACATATGTCCGTCCTCTTTTAAATTAGAATGCTTTAAATTGTTAAAAAGAGTCTTTTTTGAGTTTTTAAACATAGCATCTAACACTTTAAATGTCTTCAAATTAGCATATTTTAAATCTGTTGGCATTAAATATAAAAAAGTAGAATCGACTTTTGGAGATGGATAAAAAGATTTGGGTAATAAATCACATGCTCTATATAAATTTCCAATCACTGCTAAAAAAGCAGAATATAAGTTATTAGTAGATTTATTTACTTTATAAAAAAGTTCATCTGCTAAATCTTTTTGAACCATAAACCCAAAATATGAAAAATAAGAACTAGTGCAAATCTTTTTGATTAAATCTCTAGTTATCTGATAAGGCAAATTACCAATATAAGCGAGATTTCCCTCTTGATATTTGCTTAAATCTTCCTTTAAAAAATCATTTTGAATTAAAGTGAAATTATCTTGTTTTAATTCGTTAGATAAAACTTTAATCATATCGTTATCAAATTCAATAGATGTTAATTTTTTAGCTTTTTTAACTAATTCAAAAGTCAATGAACCTAAACCTGATCCTATCTCGACAACTTGATCAATATTATTAAAATCTATAGTGTTTATAATAGTTTTCAACGCTTTTTCATCAACTAAAAAATTCTGGGAAAATCTCTTTTGAGCTGCAACTCCATATTTATTCATAAAAGATATAGTTCTATCTATTAAATTCATTATCTAATTCTCCTTTTATTTGTTCTTTATTTAAATTTAAAAACAACAAACTATAATAAAATTCATTAAAATTTAATGTGTTAATGTGATATTTTTGATGAAGATAACTTTTTTGCTCTTCATTTAAATTTAAATCCACAAGTTCTTGTTTAGAAATGCTTTCTTGTTCTAAATCCTTTTTGTCGTAATTTATATATGCTTCTAACTTGCTTTTTAAATAATCTACCTTAGTTTCTGCTACTCCTATTTTACCGTGTTTTTTAGAATATTTTTGATTGAGAACAACTACATAAGGTTTATTTAATGCTTTTTTTAATATTTGTAAAAGATATTTACCCGGAGTATCTGGATCTAAAACTAAAACGATCTTTCTAACTTTTTCTACTTGTTTTAAAAATTCTATCTTTATTTGGTTAATTCTATTTAAACCATTTATTTTATAAATATATTTACACCCTAAAGATTTCAATTTATCTAAATCGTATTGCCCTTCAACAACATATAAATTTAACATGGTAAATCATACACCTCACACGATTTTTTATATATTTGTTCAGCTAATTGATCGATATCCATTTTTAATAATTCAGCCATCTTTTCTAAAGTTTTAATTAAATATGCCGGCTGATTTAACTTCCCTCTATATGGAGTTGGAGCTAAATATGGAGCATCAGTTTCTAACAAAAAATGATCATAAGGAACTCTTTCAACCACTTCTACTAATTTTCTAGCGTTTTTAAATGTTAAAACACCTCCAATTCCAAAATACGTGTTTTTATGATGTCTTAAATATCTTAACGCCATTTGAAAAGAAGCTGAATAACAATGCAATGTAATATTGCCTTTAAATTTAGAGTCAATAAGAGTATTAAAAGTATCAGCTTCCGCATCGCGAGAATGAACAATAATTGGTAAATTTAATTTTTCTGCTAATTTGATTTGAGCTAAAAACAAAGCCTTTTGTTTTGTTTTAGTTTCTAAAGAATTTGAATAATGATAATCTAGACCAATCTCACCAATAGCGATGACGTTTTTACTAGCTTTAATTTCTTTTTCCAATCGAGAAATAATTTCATCTAAATCAGAGTAATCTTCATTTGGAAAAATACCTAAAGCGGAATAACAAAAATCAGGATATTCATTAGAAAGAATATTTATGTTTTTAAAAGATTCAAAGGTATCCCCGTTATTAATTATTTTACAGACTCCTGCTTTTTTAGCATTTAAAATCAACTCTTTTCTATTTTCAAAAAGCTGAGAAGCATTTAAATGAGTATGAGTATCAATTAATTTCATTTTATTATTTCCCTACACAAAAATGTTTAAATATCGTTTGATAGATATCTTCCATTGTTGATTCTACACTAAGAAGCGAATCTAATAAACTAGAAGCTTCTACTAATTTGATTTCAACAATATCAATTTTCATTCCTAATTTTATATCAATTAAAATAGATTCTAGTTCTTCAACAAACTTGTTCAAGATATCTATCTCTCTTTGAGAAGAAAAACCCTCATCTTCTTTAGAAGTGATATCGAGTTTTTTATTAATTAAGTTAAATAAATCGACTAAATTTTCATCATCTTTAGAAATCGATATATCAGCTTGCTTATCTTCACCAAAAAGATCTTTTTTAGTTGAAATAAAAAGCGATGGTTTATCTTTAATAATTTCAGAAATTCCTAAAGTTTTGATTTCATTTTGGAAATCTTTTTTATCAGATAAAACCAAAATAATATCAGCTTGCTTTGCTATCTCATATGACTTTTCAATTCCAATTTGTTCAATTTGATCATCTGCAGATCTAATTCCAGCTGTATCATAAAAATGATATAAGATACCCTCAACTTCTTTTTCGCCTTCAACGACATCTCTAGTAGTTCCTGGAATGTTAGTAACAATAGCTTTATCTTTTCCTAATATTTTATTTAATAAAGTAGATTTACCGACATTTGGTTCTCCAATAATAGCGATATTAACTCCGTTAAAAAGATAGATTGTCTGTTTAGAATCTTTTACTAACTTCTTAGCTTGATTAATTAATTCAGGAACTAGTTTACTTACCTTTTCAATCAATTCGTCTTCATCATCATATTCAGGATAATCGATATTCACTTCAATTTCAGCTTCAATCATATTGATTTTTTCTTTCATTTTCTGAATGTATTTTGATGACGTTCCTTCTAATGTCTTTAAAGCGAAATTCTTACTTCTAAGAGTTTGAGCGTTAATTAATTGATTAACTGCTTCCGCTTCAGCTAAATCCATCTTTCCATTATAAAAAGCTTTCTGAGTAAATTCTCCTCCTAGAGCTTGTCTAGCTCCATATTTACAGCAAGCTTGAACAATTTGAGAAACAATTATTCTTGAACCATGAACATAAAACTCAACACTATCTTCACCAGTATAAGAATTTTTACCTTTAAAAATTACAAACATAGATTTATCTATCAAACTAGATTTATCATCCTTATCTTGATAGATAGAAGCATAGTACATATATCTTGGTTTTAAAGAATTTATATCTTTATCTACCATCTTTGAAAGAATATCAAAAGATAGTTTTCCTGACATTCTAATTATCGATATAGCCCCTTTTAAAGGTGGGGTAGCTTCACTAACAATAGTATCCAATAAAATCATATAATCACCGTAAATATTATATGTTATTTTACTTTTATTTACACATTATGTTTATTTAGCTAACTAATAACTGATTTTATAAATTAATCACCTATTATATGCTTGTTAGATTTTGGTGTTTCTTTACTTTTATCTTCAATTTTATCTTTTAACACATCTTTATCTTTTTCTTCATTATGATATTCTATCTCATCATCAGATATAATATATTGTCCATCAGACATAACCCGACCCACTTGATAAAACCCATCTTCAGTGAAAATTTTTTCACCGCTAATATAATATCTTTTACCATTGATTGTTTCATATCTATTTTTTTCTTGCTTTTTATTAGAATTATTATTGGATGTAGCAATTGACGGACTTGTAAATAACATTGCTATAGCAATAATTAATAAAATAATTAAAATTGGACCAGCATAAATAAATAATCCTATCCAAGTTAATCTAGAAAAAAGTTTTTTACAACTCATTTGTCGAGATCTAGTTATCGATATATATTCACTTAAATCAGCATTTTTGAATTTAGTCGCATATATAGCGATAATAAATCCATAAATAATTCCTATATATTCAAAAACAGCAAATAATTCAGCGACAAAATTACTATGTACTTTAAAATTAAGTCCATTTTCTTCAGCATAAGTTAAGAAATTTTTACTTAAATCATTTGTGTTAATTAAAAATGCAATAATAGAAATTATACTTGTAATAATTCCTAATACCGATAAAAAAGTAGTAAATCCACCCTCTTTTTTAAATATATAAGAAATAAAAAACACAAGGTATAAAAAACTAGCAATTATTAAAAAGATAAAACAAACTAAAGCTCCCGGAGTATAATAACTAACGCTATTATCTAAAAAATCATATTATATCCATCTAAATAATATCCAGTTACTCTTTCAAATTCTAAATTATATACATCAATATAGATAATTCCATATCAAAAAAGAACAAACATAGAAATAATTCCAATAAATCCGATCATTAAACATAGCATTTTAGTATTTACTATACCTTTTGCATACACTTACATCTTTATTTACAAATTAATTATACATTTAAAAATGAAATAACTAGACATTTTATTATAGTTATATGCACGTTTTTTTACATGTAAATTATTACCTACCAATATAAATTTAATCTATATTTTTAAATTATCAATCAAATCCTCAATATCATTATTAGTAAGATTAGACTTTTCATAGTGATTTAAATACCAAAAATCCTCTAATTTATATTTTACATATATAAATTTATACATTGGTTTTAAATATAAAAAATATTGAATTAGATAATATAAAATAAATAGTAAAAATAATTGATAGAAATAATTTCCAAAATTAAAATTAAAATATTTAGCACCATCAATAATTTTCATTTTGAAATTAAAAAACACAATAAGAATATCTAAACCTATAAATAATATATGAGCTAGAATTACAAGTAACTGATAAACGTTCTTTTTAAAAATGTTAAAAAAATAATTGATATAACAAAATCTAATTGTTAGAACAACATTTATACAGAAAAACAATATCGCAGCTAACAAGAAAAAATAATGAGATATAATCCCTAGCATAATAAAAATATCGATCAATAGATTAATCGAAATAATAACGATTAAACTTAAACTCATTCTAATTCTCTTATTAGGACTTACTAACCTTTTTATAGATGTCTCATTTAATAAATTAAACATATTATTTTCTAAGTCATATTATAATATATAATTATCTTGAAAATTTGACTAAACACGAATTAAAAGATTAAAACATCAAAAAAATTACTGCATTGTAATAAAGTTAAAAGCAATCAAAAACCTTTTTAGATGAGGTTATTTAAATTAATTTTAACAATTTATCCACAAAAAAATTATAGCATTCTGTTATATAATTACTTTCTATCTTTTTTAATTATCAATTTTACTTAAAATCAAAACTTCTTTAGTTTCTTTTATAAATCCAACTTTTACTTTTTTGTTATCTAAATCAAATGTATCGTTTATAAGACTAGTTAACAACTCATATTTTTTACCATCATATTCAAAAGAAATTAGATATCTAGAAGTAAAATATGTAGTCTCTATCGGTTGATTTAACTTATAATCAAAAATATACACATTTGATAAATAACTATATAAATGACTTATTTGTCGATAATAATATATAAGATGCTTTAAAGGTAAAATCGAGACAAATATACCAACTATAAATAAGCTAATTAATAGTGCTATTGATCTTGTTGAATCTATTTTATAATTAATTAAACATAACGTTATTCCAATAGTATTCCAAAAAAGATTTGCAGCAATAATTATATATATATATGGTTTTACTTTTTTAAGTCTTACTATATATTCTATAGTTTTCTTAAATTCTTTTTTATTCATGAATGTCTAATTACAAAATCAGATAAAACAACTCTACCTTTATTCTTTTCATAATTAACCTGGTTTGTTGTAACTGTAATTCTAATTCCGTAAGTCTCCTTATCAAAATCGAAGCTATAATAATCTAAAACATCTTTGTTCTTTGACATTTCAGCAACGTTAAACTTATGTTTTAAATTATATTTATTACCTTCCAATATTTATTATACAATTTTTGTCACTATAATTAATACTTATTATTTTGACATAAATAAAAAAGACATTGATTTTCTTAATATTAAGTGTTCAATGCCTTTTATGGTTTTATTCTTTATCTTGATTAGTATCAGTTTTACCTTCTTCAGTCTTTGGTTTATCTTCTTTAGATTGAATATTTACATATTGAATTGTAATATGTCTAGATTTACCGGCTCCAACTGATATTGTTTGAATGCGTTCATCATTAGCTAAAGCATTGTGAATTATTCTTCTTTCATCAGATGGCATGGGATCTAATTCAATAGTCATTTTAGTTTTTTTAACTGAATAAGCTAATCTTTTAGCAAGTTTAGTCAATTTATCATATTTTTGATCTTTGTAATTATTGATATTAACAATCAGTGAAATATGTTGATCAAATTTATTATAAACAGCTGTTCTTACTAATTCATTTAAAGCTTGTAAAGTTTCTCCACCACGACCGATAATTTTAGAAGCATCATTTTCAGAAATCATATTTACATGAATAATACCTTCTTTAACTATTGAAGAAACTTCAGCATTTAACTCTAAAGCGCTAAGAATATTTTCAAGATATTGACATGCATAATCAGGAGCATCATCTATAGTTAATACAGAAATCTTGCAATATTTCTTGAATAGAGTTTTGACTTCGGATAAAACTTTATAATTTAACTTTTCTATAGGAAGATTTAACTCTTCACTCGCTTTAGCTAATACTTCATCGAGATTTTTACCTTCGTATTCTTTCATTTTAATCCTCCTATCTTATTTTCATATGCTTCTTATCTACCTTTTTATAAGAAGTAAATTTATCTTTTTTATTTTTCTTACCTTTACTACCGCGTTTAAAGGCCATAACAATTTCGGTAATAATAGTCTGTAAAATTGAAATCCAAGCACCGACTAACCAATATACGCACATAGCAGCAGGTAATTGTAACGACATAAAGACAATAACAACCCACATAATCCAAGGCATCCATTTCATCATAGTCATAGTTGTGTTATTTTGTTCAACTTGAACTGTTTTATCACCGACAATCTTACTTCTTCTATAACTTTGCATCCAGTTAGGTAATAAGTAAGCGATAAATTGAACACAAGCTAAGATAACAAATAAAACGATAGCAAATGGAGTTTCACTTGTTCCAGCAAACATAGCTGTTTGCATTGGAGTAGATAATTGTAAATTAAAAACTTGACCAGTTGTTAAAATTGCCGATCCTTGCAAAGCACCCCAAACACAGATAAATAGAGGGAACTGAACAATTAAAATCAATATAGATCTAAATGGATGAACTTTATTTTGCTTATATAGTTTCATCTGCTCAGCAGCAAATTGTTGCTTTTGATATTGATCAGTTTGATTGTTAGGATATTTTGCTTGTAACATTTGCAATTTAGGTTGCAATTCAGCCATTTTAGTTTGAGTTGAATATGAACCAATAGAAAGTAAGACGATTATTAATCTTACAATTAATGTAACTAAGAAAATAGATAAAATTTGACCGGCACCATTAGTTCCAAAGAAAGTGGTAAATGTATAAATTAACCATCCGATAGGATAAACTAATAAACCTTCTAAGAAACCATATTCACTAAAAGCTTCTCCCCAGGTCTTTCCTTGAACATAAGTATCTCTATTAATGCCGAAATATCCTGAATTAGGAGTTAAACAAGTAACTGTATTACCAACACCTGTTTGAATTTGATTTTTATAAGAATTCATAAAATTAAGCGTTGGAGCTTTTAAAGGATTTAAAGAAGTATATTCTTCAGTCCAAGAATCAAAGTTAGCCCATAAAGCTTGATTTCCATTAGCATCATTACCAGTAAACTTAATAATGTATTTAATTGTAGGAACATTAACTAAATTAGAAGTGTCTTGATTTGAATTAGAAGCTTCTAAATATTGCAAATGAGAATCGATATAACTTTGCGGAATGTAAGTATAACTTTCAGTATTTTGCTTATTGATAACTTGATTGTAAACTTCATCGACTTTACTATCGATAAAAGTCCAATAATCATCTTCTGGAATTACAGAATTGTTATTCTTTGCAGTTTCAATAATTGTTTCGTGGTTTTTAGCTTCATAGCTACCATATAAGACCGCACTATCGTTAATATTACAAAACGATTTAGTACAACCAGTGATAATAAATAAAAACAATAAGGCTCCTAAGGCAACTAGAGAATGCTTAAAGAATTTTTTCACTTGTCTCCTCCTTTATTTGAAATTAGTTTATTAATCATCTCTATCAACTCTTCTTTATTTTGCTTGTTAGTTTGTTTTAAATATCCATTCTTTACAATAACAACAACATCATAAGGTAATTCGTATCTGTTATAAGAAGCTATAAAAGCTCTTATTTGTCTTCGTATTTTAACTCTTACAACAGCTTTTCCTAGTTTTTTAGATGTCGATATTCCAACTCTAAGATAACCTAAGTCGTTCTTTTTAGCAAAAACAACATAACTAGGAGATTTTTTTAATTTGTTAGAATTGATAGTAGAAGTAAACTCTAAATTAGTTTTGAGCCTGTTTTTTTTCTTCATAATAGGGCTCCTTTTTTAAAAAATACCACTAGAAAACATCTAGTGGTATAAATTGTGTCAATCTTAATTAGGCAGATAATTTAGCTCTACCCTTATGACGACGTCTAGCAATTACTTTACGGCCACTTGGAGTAGACATTCTTGCTCTAAAACCATTGACCATTTGGCGTTTACGCTTACTAGGTTGATAAGTTCTTTTCATATATTGAAATCCTCCATGTGAAATAAATTTTCACGCAAAATGATTATATATAAATATAATTAATTAAGTCAATTATAAAATATATATTCTATCCTCTTTTTTACATGAAAATACGTCTAATTGTCTTGTTTCACGTGAAACAAAATTTAATAATTACCTCGTTTTATTTTCCAATGCTATTTTTCAATAATGTTGCAATTTTTAGCAATATACATTTGACTAGGCTGGTTTTCAAATTTGATATCTTTTAAAGTTAACTTATCGACATTTTCAACATAAAAACCAATCTTGCTATGTTGTTCATGTCTATGCGTCATAGCCATTTCACCTTTTAAAGCGTCTTTCGCATAAGAAATAGAAATGTTATCTAGTTCTATTTCTTCAATTTTAGATTCAGGTAACCCTAAAAAATATCCGACACCAAAATGAGTATCTTTACAAACGATATTTTTAAAAGTAAACTTTCCTAGTTTTGGAGTTAATTCACTTGGCTCAACATATTTTTCGTCATAACGCCAATCTAAAACATCACTTCCAGACATATAATAAGCGTTAATAACAAAACAGGCTCTTACATTATCCATAATGATATTATCAAAAGTAATATCTTTAATAATCGCTAAATTACCTCTACCTCTTTGAGATTTAATTCTTAAACCTCTATCAGTGGATTTAAAATAGCAGTTAGTAACAACGACATTATTAATTCCGCCTGAATTTTCACTTCCTAAAGTTACTCCACCATGGCCTTCATTCATCAAACAATTTCTAATAACAATATTGCTAGCTGGTGTATGGTACTTTTTAGCAAAAGCATATCTACCAGATTTAATAGCAATACAATCATCACCAACAGAAAATTTAACTCCGATAATATTAACCCCATCAGAAGATTCAGGATCAATACCATCTGTTGTAGGCATTAAAGGTGGATTTTGGAAAAATGTATCGATGTAATTTATATCTTTACAGAAAAAACAATGTTGATTCCAGGAAGGGGTATTACAGCATGTAATTCCTTGTAAAGTAACATTTTCACATGTATGTAAGAATATTCCTTTAGGTCTACAGGCAATTCTAATCGTGTGAAAATCTACCCACCAATCAGAATTAGACGCGTTACAATCAATAATTCCTTCGCCGTAAATCATGCAGTTTTTAGCACCTAATCCAGTTATTAAACTTGCAAAAGAAGTTCTAGCATTTCCTTCCCAAGTACCAATTGGATATCCGTTTAGTAAAACATCTTTAGGTAAAATTGGATATTTAGTTCTATCAACTTCACCAATCAATTTGCTGCCTTTTGGTAAATAAATATAAGTGTTACTTTTTAAAAACAAGCAAATTACATGGTAAATCCCGTCTATTTTTAAATATTCATCTTCTTTTAACTCATCTATATAATTTTGAAGTTCTTCAGTATAATCTTTGTTAGAATCGTAATTACTTGCTTTAAATAACACTTCTTTTTTATCTAAAGTTTTAAATTCAATATCACTTTCTTTTTTATTTTGAATAACTTTAACTTTGTAAACTGTATTTGGTGTTAAATCGTAAATAGAAAAAACATTTAAATTAGAACTTAATATTTTTTTATCATTTAAATATACCTCATATTCATTAGTATAATAACAATCGTTATTAACTAATTCTAAGCTAACTGAATTTGGTGTAACTGTAACTAATCTAATCATAAATTTATCCTTTTTTTATTATTATATGACTTTAAATAGTAGTTTTAAATTAAAAACAAGGCGAAATTATTCATTCACCCTGTTAAGTATTTTTAAATAAAGTTGTTTTAAACTTTTTCCATAACTTTCAACTGTATATGGTAAAACAAATTCTCTTGCTTGTTTAGCGTAATTCTTTTTTGAAACATCTTTGATATATTTGAAAAAATCTTCAATTTTTTCGCCAATTAATGCCGTTTTATCTTTAATTAACAAATCGTACATAAATGGCGATTTATTAGCAACAACAGGAACACCTTGCTTCATCGCTTCTAAAACCATAGCTGTATCAGAATGAAATTTGTATGGTAAAAATAAGCAACTAGCGTTCATGAGCAAAGAATGATAAAGTTCACGATGAATGTGATCTTCATAATGCAAGTTTTTAATATCGTTAACTCTTTCATAATGTTGAGAATTAGATAATATGCCAGATTTACCGCCAAAAAAGAAGAATTCGTATTCTGGTAACATTCTGCTAACAGCTTCCAAAATGTCTATTCCTTTCGAATAATCATATTCGCCATATGTGAAAATTATTTTTCTATCTTCAGGAAGTTGATAAAATTTTCTAAAAGCATTTTTTTCAATATCCAAATACGATGTTTTAGTATAATCTTTAGATCCTAAATAAATTGTTTTGATTTTTCCTAGATAATCAAAATGTCTCATTATCAATTCTTGGCAAGGCCAGCTAACAATTAAATACGATATTCCTTCAATATCTTTGTAAAGCTTGTTTGTGTTTAATTTGAAAGTACCATCTTCTTCAAATTCAGTTATTTTAAAATCGTTAATATCGTTAAACAAAGTCAAAACAACAGGTTTTCTTTTTTCTTCTTTAACTAATGAATAATATGTTTTTAATTGATTTAAAGAAAGAACATGAACAATATCGTAATTTTGTTTGTAATCATAAGTATATTCAATTTGTTGAGATTGTAAGCTGCGTGAAAGTAATAGACCATTTCTATCTACAACAAATTTATTAGAATCTTTCTCTCCATTTAAGCAAAGTAAGATTTTAATTGAATTATTACTCATAATCTTATTCCTTTTCTTGTTCTTGATCTTCTAAAGTTTCTTCTTGTCTTTTATCTTGATTAACTTCTGCATCAATATAATTTTCTAATTGATCTGAATTATTCTGAACAGATTTATTATCTTCATCAGATTCATAATCTTCACTAGTTGGACTTACTGCTAAAGAAGTTATCCTTTCTCCTGGTTTTAAAGTAATTACTTTAACGCCTATAGTTTGTCTACCAGCTTCGTGAATATCGGATAATCTAGTTTTTAAAACTGTTCCAGCATCAGTGATAATTGTGATTTCATCAGATTCTTTAACTGCTTTAATATCTACTAAATCTCCGGCCTTTTCACTTACTTTAATAGCATAAACACCTTTTGAACCTCTAGATGTTATTCTAAAGTCAGTAAAATCAGATCTTTTCCCATATCCATTTTCAGAAATGGTGAAAATTTGATTTCCTCCTTCTTGAGAAGTACAAACACCTATAACATATCCACCATCGACATTCATTCCCTTAACACCGGTAGCTGTTCTTCCCATCGCTCTAACATCGCTTTCTTTAAAGCTACAAACTTTACCTTTAGAAGAAGCTAAAGAAATAAATGCATTTCCATCGGTACATTTAACATCAACTAAGCTATCTCCTTCAGCTAAATTTATCGCGATTTTACCATTGGAATTGATGTTTTCAAACTGTGAAGTAGGGGTCTTTTTAACTGTTCCGTTTTTCGTAGCGAAGAACAAATAATGATTATCATCGTAAGTTGAACAAGAAATTATTGTTAAAACTTTTTCATTTTCTTCTAATTTAATAACGTTTACAATAGGTAGACCTTTACTAGTTCTTGACCCAAAAGGAATTTGATATCCTCTTAAACGATAAACTTTACCTAAATTAGTAAAGAATAAAACATCAGTCTTAGTGCGAGAATGTACCAAAGATTTAACGATATCATCTTCTTTAGTTGTCATTCCAATTACGCCAACTCCACCTCTATTTTGAGTTCTAAAAGTATCTGGGGAAATTCTTTTAATATAGCCTGAAGCAGTTAAAATAATTAAAATTTCTTCATCTTCAATTAAATCTTCATCTTCAGTTGAGTAATTTCCTTCTCCAATTTCAGTTCTTCTATCATCTTTAAATTTGTTCTTAGTTTCTTCTAATTCATTTAAAACAACTTGTTTTAATTCTTCAAAGTTACCTAAAATCTTATTACATCTATCTATAGCTTGTCTCAAATTGTTAATTTCATCTTCAATCTTGCTAATTTCAAGATGGGGCAATCTTCTTAAAGGCATATCTAAAATTGCTTTAGTTTGAATTTCATCTAATCCAAAACTCTCTTGTAAAGCTAAACTAGCAGCTTCTTGAGTTTCAACATTAGTAATTAACTCAATGACTTTTTGAATGTTAGAATGAGCGATTACTAAACCTTCTAAAATATGTAATCTATCTTGATGTTTTTTCAAATCGAATCTCGTTCTTCTTTCAACGATGTGTTCTTGGAATTTAATAAATATTTCTAAAGCTTGCTTCATATTTAAAATCTTAGGAACACCTTCATCAAGAGCTAACATATTAACAGGGAAATTAGATTGTAAAGCTGTATATTTAAATAAATGATTTAAAACGATTTCAACATTGACATTCTTTTTTAAATCAATTTGGAATCTAGTTCCTACTGCGTGAGATGAAAAATCAGAAACAGCCGCAATTCCTTCAATAACTTTATTATCACAAAGTTCAATAATTTTCTTTCTAAGATCCTTTTTATTTACCATATAAGGAATTTCAGTAAAGATTATTGACGCTCTATCGTTTTTCTCTACTATTTCATATTTTCCTCTAACGACAACGCTTCCTGTTCCGGTTTCAAAATACTTTTTAATACCAGAACGACCTAAAATAAGTCCTCCACCAGGAAAATCAGGCCCTTTTATATATTGCATTAAATCACTTGGAGTTAAATCAGGATTTTTAATTAATTCCTGAATAGCTGTTAAAGTCTCATACAAATTGTGAGGAGGAATGTTAGTTGCCATACCAACAGCAATACCCATTGAACCATTGATAATTAAATTTGGAATTTTGGAAGGCAAAACCTCTGGTTCTTTACCTTCACCATCATATGTATCAATAAAATTAACTGTATCTTTGTTAATATCTTTAACAACTTCTAAAGCGAGTTTAGATAATCTTGCTTCTGTATATCTTTCAGCAGCTGGTTCATCTCCATCTTGAGAACCATAGTTACCATGACCTTCAACTAAAGGGTATCTAGTTGCGAAATCTTGAGCTAATCTAGCCATAGCTAAATAGATAGCTGAGTTGCCATGAGGATGATATTTACCCATAATATCACCGGTAATTCTCGCTGATTTTTTAAATGGTTTATCTGGAGTAAATCCAGAAACATTCATACCATAAATTATTCTTCTTTGAACAGGTTTAAAACCATCTCTAGCATCAGGCAAAGCTCTTGCTACAATAACTGACATCGCATAATCAAGGAAAGATTCTTTTACTAAAGGCCCCATTTCTACATCTTCAATTCCGCCTTTAATACCTTCACTTATTCCTTGAATACCTTCGCCTTTTTCTAATTTAGCTTCTTCTTCAGATTCTTCTACTAAATTTTGATTTTCGTTATTTTCATTAGAATTTTCTTCTAATTCATCTTGATTTAATTTCTTTTCTTCATTTTCCATTTTGTTAACTCCTTAATTAAATATCGAGATTTTTAACAAATTTAGCGTTTGCGGTAATAAATTCTTTTCTTGGTTGAACATTATCACCCATTAAATCAGTTAAAGCTAATTCGGCTTCTTCAGCATCTTGAATTGTAACTTTCCACATTAATCTTTTATCTTTGTCCATTGTTGTTTCCGCTAATTGAGAAGGATCCATTTCACCTAAACCTTTATATCTTTGTAAAGAAAATCTCGCGTTTTGAGGTAGCTTAGATTTCAAAATAGGCAATTCTTCTTCTTTAAAACAATAATAATCATGTCCTTGATATGTCAATTTATATAAAGGTGGCTGAGCGATATAAACATATCCATTTTCAATAAGAGGCTTCATAAATCTATAGAAGAAAGTTAGAAGTAAAATACGAATATGAGAACCATCAACATCAGCATCAGTCATAATAATAACTTTGTGATATTTAGCTTTAGTAATATCAAATTGAGAGCCAAATCCAGCGCCGATTGCGTTTATCATATTTTCAATTTCCGCATTCTTTTCAATTCTTGTATCAGCGGCTTTTTCAATATTTAAAATCTTACCTCTTAAAGGTAATATTGCTTGGGTAAAAGCATCTCTACCATTTTTAGCTGAACCTCCAGCGGAATTACCTTCAACGATAAACAATTCTCTTTCTTCTGGATTTTTAGAAACACAATCTGCTAATTTATCAGGTAAATTACCTCCAACTCCAGATTTACCAATTACTTGATTTCTAGCTCTTTCAGCTGCTAATCTACCTTTGCAAGCAGTTAAAACTCTTTCATAATACAATCTTCCTAATTTAGGATTTTGTTCCAAAAAATCTCTAAGTTGATTTCCAACGATAGAAGAAGTTATCTTTCTAACTTCAGCATTTCCTAATTTATCTTTAACTTGTCCTTCATATTGAGGATCAGGGTGTTTAACTGAAATTGTGCATGTTAAACCTTCATAAATATCATCAGCGGTGAAATTATCTTCGTTTTCTTTTCTCCAACCTTTAAATTTAAAATAGCGGTTTAATTCACGAACTATAGCTAATCTAAAACCTTCTTCATGAGTTCCTCCACCAGCTGTCATAATGTTATTACAAAAACTTCTTACAATACTAGAAGAAGCTTTTGTAGGCTGAAATGCCGCTTCAACAAAAACACTTTCAGATTTTCCGTCGAAATATAAAATATTATCAAAAACAGGAGTTCTACCTATATTTAAATAAGCTACGTATTCAGAAATCCCACCTTGATAACAGAAATTTTCTTGTTTAATTTCTTCTTCTCTATTATCAGTCAAAGTTAAACTTAACCCTTTATTTAAATAAGCCGTTTGTCTTAAATATTCTTTTACTTCTAAATAATTGAAAGTAACTGTTTCTTTAAATATGCTTGGATCTGGGGTAAAGTTAACTGTTGTTCCTGTTTTACTAGGATCACAATTTCCTACAACATGAAGTCCAGGTTCTTGAGTGTGTCCTCCATTTAAAAATTGAATTTCATAAATTTGACCATTTTTAAAAACTTTAACGTTAACTTGAGTAGATAATGCATTTACTACACTAGCGCCAACACCATGAAGACCACCTGAAACTTTATAACCTTCACTTCCTTCAAATTTACCACCAGCGTGTAAAACTGTATAAACTGTTTCAACACCAGATAATCCTGTATCGGAAACCACATCAACAGGTATACCTCTACCATCGTCAGAAACAGTGACTGAACCATCTTTTTCTAAGCTAACAAAAATATTATGACAATATCCAGCTAAAGCTTCATCTACAGCATTATCGACAATTTCTCTAATTAAATGGTGTAAACCTCTAGAAGATGTTGTACCTATATACATGCCAGGTCTTTCTCTAACCGGTTCAAGACCTTTTAAAACTTGAATATCTTTACCTGAATAATCTTTTTTACCTCTTTCTTGTTCACGTTCAGTTTCTTCATCGATTTTTTCAAATTTTACTTCTTCATCATCGTTAACTTTTTCTTCGGTTTCAATTTGTTTTTCTTCTAACATTAATTTACTCCTCCTTTAGATATATCTTTAACGTTTATAACATTGTATTTTTCTTTATTTTTAATTTCTTCACTAGTAGTAATAAATACTTGTCCTAATTTAGATAAATAATCAATTAGTCTTTCTTTTCTTTTTTCATCTAAATCAGAAAGAACATCATCAAGTAATAATATTGGCTTAGTCTTATACCTTTCATATAAAACTTCATATAAACTTAAATGCAAAGCGAGAACTACTAATCTATTTTGACCTTGAGAACAATAAGAATAAACTTGTTTGTTATCTAAATAAGCAATTAAGTCATCTTTTTGCAATCCTATCAATGTTACTTGTTTTTTTCTTTCCTCTGATTTAATCGTATCGAATCTTTCTTTATATGCTTTTTTAAATTCTCCTTCTTGTTCATAATTAGGTAAACTAGTCGAATATTTTAAATTTAATTTTTCGCTTGTATCAAATAATACATAGTATATTTCAGCTAGATATTTAGATATTTTTTTTACAAAATTATATCTAGCTATAAATATAGGGTAAGAAATATCAATCAAATCTTTAGTTAACAATTCAATTACAATCTCGTCTTGATTAACTAAAGCCATATTCCTTTGTTTTAGTATCTTTCTAAATTGCAATAATTGTTCTAAGTAATCTTTTGAAATAAGAGAGATAGATTGATCCATAAACTTTCTTCTTTCTGATGGTTCTAACTTGAATAAGTTAACAGAGAAAGGAGAATAAGCGATAGCTAGCAATTTAGAAACAATTTTAGCAACTGATTTTTGCTTCTCGTTATCAAAATATACTAACTTTCCTTTTTTGGTAATATCGACTCCTAATTCGTGAACAATTTCATCTTCCAATTGATATTGAAGTCTAATTTGAGCTATTTGTTTATTAAATTGAATTAAATCTTTATCTTCTGCTTTTTTAAAAGATCTTGTTAAACATAAATAATAAATAGCTTCAATTAAATTTGTTTTACCACACGCATTAGGTCCTATAACAAAGTTAATCTTATCTTTAAATTCTATATGAAGCTCAGAATAATTTCTAAACTGATATAGATCTAGTTTTTTTACTAGCATATTTCAAAGATATTTCCTAAAACTTCAACTTTATCTCCAATTTTTAATTTTCTTCCACGTCTAGATTCTAAAGTAGAATTTACTTTCACTTCATTTTCTAACAAAAAAACTTTTTCCTGTCCTCCATTAGAAATAATGTTAGTAAATTTTAAAAATTGGCCTAAAGTGATATAAGGAGTATGAATTTTAATTTTCTTTTCCATAAATCGATACCAAGAATATTATACCATTTTTAAGCACTATATTATATATATAATATTTACTATATATATTAATGTAGATTAAATAGTTAAATGCAAAAATAAAAGCACTCTCGGAAATGAATCTTTTTCTTCAATCTTTGAGGTGCTTTTAGCAGATAGAGGTATTGAATTTTCTTCATCTAGTCTTTTAGAAAATAATAATAAAGGAAATAAACTTATTAACGTTTTCTATTATGACCCACAACAATCACAATAGAAAGGTAAGGTAGAAAAAATTTATCAAAACACATCTACACTATTGGTTTATCTAAAAATAAAATTAATTACAAAAAATACAGTCTTTAAATTGATTACATGATAAAAAATATCGATATTTTTGCATTTACCTTTGAAAAACTTTTAATTTTAAAATTTATATTTTATTTTTTTATCTACTTTCTTCAAAAACAATAAAATCAATAATAAGTAAAAGTTAAAACAAACATGAGGTGATATGTACTTAATTTTATTCAGAATAAAATAGCTAAAAAAGCTGATTATAATGAGCTACAGCTATTTTTTTAACTTCTTAAAAAGTATTAAACACAAAATATTAATATCTAACACATAAAAAAAAGAAGCAAACCGTTTAAGTTTACTTCTCATAATTGATATTTATTCAGATAAAGTTCTAATTGGTGTAATTACTTGAGTTATTGATTTATCTTCACTAGTAATTAAAAACGCTCTTGAATCAGAAACGAATTCCAAACAGACTCTTTCAGAATCTAAAGCTTTAATTGCGTCTATTGCAAAATTAGATTTAAAAATGATGCTAAATCTATCATCACCTTCAAAATGAGCATCTTTTAACGGCATCATAGAAGAACCGACATTTTGATCTTTAGAAGCTAATTGAATTATATCAGGGCCACAAGTAACTTGAATTCTAGAGTTACCAACGATAGTTATATTATCAACGGCTTGAATAAATTCTTTTGAATTAACATCTAATTTATATGTGATATTGGTAGGAATAATTTTATCGATATTAGGGAATTCACCAGGAATAAGTTTGCTTGAAACAGTATAAGGACCAACTTTAAATAACACTTTATTAGTATCTAAATACATACTGACTTCTTGATAAGAAGTTATATGAGAAACTAAAGTTAAAGCTTTAGAAGGAACTGTTATAGAAAAATAATGTTCCTTATCTAAATCGATATATTTTCTTGCAAGACGATATGAATCAGTAGCGACAAAAGTTAATTTATCATTTTTAGCTGAAATGTTAATTCCACAAAATAGTTCTTTTGGCCCTTTATTAGCAACAGCAAAATAAGTAGTTTGATATAGTCTTTCAAAATCAGACATCTTAATAGTTATAGATTCATCTAAAGAACATTCCATCGAAATATTAGGATATTCATTAGCAGGTATAACTTTTAATTGATATTGAGTTAATTCATCAGTTAAATATAATAACGATTCATCGACAAGTTCTAAACTTACAATTTCATTAGATAATCTTTTTATAGCAGATAAAAATAAACTAGCTGGTATTTGAACTGAACCTGGGTTTAAGTTAATTATAATTGAATCACCTTTGTTTGAAATAAAAGTTTCTATTGATAAAGTTCCATCTGAACCTAAAATCTTAAAACCATCTTCAGAAACATCGATTAAAAAATTCTTTAAATTAGCATCAGCTGTTTGAGAAGGAATGACTTCGCTTAATGTAGTTAAAATTTTTTCAAATGGAGCTCTTTTTAACGTTAATTTCATATAATAATTATTCCTTTCTAAATAATATTAATAATAAAGCTTGTGATTTGTGTGAATAATGTGAATAACTTGTGAAATCACAAAGTTTTTACTATATAATTATATCAAAAAAATCCCTTATTATTAAGCTTTTAATTGGTTTGTTAACTGCTTTATAGCTTTTTTCATAGCGTCATCAGTTTTTAACAAGTTATCCACTTTTTTATAAGCTGCTAATACTGTTGTGTGGTCTTTTTTATGAAAACTAGTAGCGATAGAAGTTGTTGAAAGATTTAAAATAGAACGACATAGATACATAGCGATTGCTCTAACAAGTGAAATTTGATTAGTTCTTACGTTAGATAGCAATTGTGTCTCTGTAAGATTATAATATCGTGAAACAACAGAAATAATTTTTTCAGCAGTTATTTTTTCACCTTTTTTAACATGTTCATTTTCTTTGTTAAAAGCTTGCTTAACTATTTCTAAAGTTATGTTATCAAGATTGTTAGAAGTTACATTGAAAAATAAAATTCTATTTAAAGCCCCTTCTAAAGATCTTATATCGTTAGAAAAACTATTAGCTAAATAATCTAAAGCATCATCTTCAAAAATATCGGGATTAAATCCGTTAGATTTAATTTTCATTTTTAGAATTTCAATTAAAGTAGCTTTTTCTGGTTTATCAATTGAAACAGTTAATCCTTGAGCAAAACGAGTGACTAATCTTTCTTCTAAACCTGAAAGTAAATTAGGAGGAGTATCTGAAGTGATAACAATTTGTTTGTTAGAATCGACAAGGAGGTTAAAGATATTAAAAAACATAACTTCTGTTTGAGTCTTGTTAGCTAAAAATTGAATATCATCAATTAAAAGGTAATCTATACCTCTAAAAAATTCTTTTAATGGTTCTTTATCAGAATCACCTCTAACAAATTTGACAAACTCATCGACAAAATCATTTGAAGTTATATATAAAACTTTTTTTTCAGGAAATTTATTTTTTACATAGTTACCGATAGCGCACATTAAATGAGTTTTACCTAAACCAGATTTAGAATAGATAAATAAAGGATTGAATTTTGCTTGGTTAGAGGCAATGAAAGTCGCGGAATCATAAGCTTCTTTATTAGATTTACCAACAACAAAATTATTAAAAGTATATTTTTGTTGCAAACAGCAATTTTCAAAATAATTATTGTTAGTTTGTTTATATGAACTATATGAAGTTTTTTTCTGAATTTCATTTTTAGATAAAATTTCTAAATTAAAATTGGATTCAGTAACATCATTTAATTCATTTAAAATAAGCTGATAAAAATTTTCGTTTAAAATCTTTTTAGCAACATCGTGAGGAGCAATTAAGACAGCTTTACTATTTGTTAGCGATTCTAAATAGCAAGGCGAAATTAAACTATTAAAACTAGTTCTATCTTCTGTTTTATTTTCGATTTTCTTTAATACTAATTTCCAAATATTATCCAATTGATCTAATTTAACACTCATAAGTAACTTTCCTTAACGTAGATATAATAACACGCTTTTTTTGATTTTTTAGATTGAAAAAAATTAAAATTTTTTAAAAGAAAGTTATCCACAAAAAACACGATTGTAAAACGCTTAATTTATCGTGTTTCACGACTTATTCACATATTTTACTTGTGGATAAATTGTCAATAACTTTTTCTTGACAAGGTTTTGTGAATAGTGTTTGTAACTTTTTGATAGATAAAAGTTATTCACAACAATAAAAAGCTTATACTAAGCCAAAAAAGTACAAATATTAACAGGTTGAAAATTACAATATTCACATATGGTGAATAAGTTAATTTCTTGTGGAAAAGCTGTTAACAAATAAAAAAAGCTGTGGATAAATGGAAAATAAAAAACTATCCACAAAGTAAAGGTAAAAAATAATGCTAAAAACTAAAAAAAATAAGCATGTTGTAGCTTATTTTTTTAAAACGTCTCTAATAGATAAATTTAACGGTTTTAACCTAGGATAGATATTTTTATAAACCTGTTTATATATTTTATCGTAAAGTTTGGCGTTTTCTTTATTAGGAAGATATTCTTTAGATTGATGAACCATGTTTTTAACCGCTTCTTGATAAGAAGAATAGTAATTTGAAGAAACAAAAGTAACAATAGCAGCACCTAAAGAAGCAGTTTCAGAAGTTTGAATTTTAGAAACTGGCAAATTAAAAATATCAGCAGTAATTTGACATATAGCTGAAGAAGATGAACCACCTCCAGAAACTCTTATTCTTTTAACTTTGCCTTTATGTCTTCTTTTTTGCATTTTTATAAGGCCTTCTTTTAATGCAAAAGCAATACCTTCAATAATTGCTCTATAGACATGATATTTGCTATGGTAATCTGAAAATCCAAGTATAGCACCTTTAGCAAGAGGACGTTTTAAACCTGGTCCCCAATATGGTTGTAAAATTAAACCTTCTGAACCAGGAGGAATTTCCATCATTTTTTGATTTAAAACTTCTTCGACAGCTTGACTAGCTATACTAGCAGCATTTAATTCTTCACTAGCGAAATTTTTAGCGAACCATTCAAGCATCCAATATCCTCGATAAATTTGAATTTCCATGGTCCATAAATTAGGAACAGGAGAAACATAAGCTGGTAAAAAACCTTCAGAATCGTGATATTTTTTAGTTAAAATTTCAATTGAACAAGCAGTTCCATAAGAAATAGAAGCGATAGATTCATCAAAAGCTCCAATTCCTAAAGTTTCAGAAGTTTTATCTCCTGATCCAGCATAAAGTTTAAATCCAACAGGTAAACCTGATAATTTACTAGCACTTTCTGAAATTGTACCTAAAAGTTCACCTTGATCAATAAGTTTAGGTAAATAATTTAAAGGAATATTAAAGATGCAATTTCTAAAATTGTATTTAGAATTCCATTTTTTCTTTTTAGCACAAATTGGAAAATGTCCAGCATAACAAGAAGGGGAATCAATAGGATTTCCAGTTAATTTATAATTTATATAAGTTGAAATATTCCAATAATGTCTAACTTGTTTCCAAATTTCAGGTTCACTTTCTTCTAAATAATTGGCAAGAGTTTTTTTTCTATTTAAATCGGCAGTAGAATACATTCCTGAAATTCTAATTATCAATTCAGTAAAAACAGGTAATTTAGATTTACATTCAGCCATTCTTTGGTCTAACCACAAAATACAAGGGCGCAAAACATTAAAATCTTTATCTAAAACAACTATAGAATCTCTAAAGCAAGATATAGAACCACCGAGAAGTCTTTCTACTAAATCAGGATTGTTTTTAGCTAATTTATTTGTACAAATATAAAGTTTTTCTAAATAATAGTTAGGATCTTGTTCAGCATAACCATGTTTAACAGAAAAATATGGTTTTTCATAAGGTTCTTGATATTTTATAAGAGTATTTCCTTTTGAATCAAAGACGATAATTCTTACTGATTGAGTTCCGAAATCAATACCTAAAGCGCAATCTTTTTTCATAATATTATTCGTTTTCTATTCTATAAATTTGATTTTCTTGGTAAAAAAGTTGAATGTGTGGAATTTTGCTTCCAACAAAAATTTCAACTAAATAAGAATCATCTTTCACCCCGATAATAGCGCCAATAGAGCCTTTTTTAGCTTCAGGTTTGTCGATTAAAGTGGAAACTATAGAATTTAATTGATATCTCATAACTCTAATATTTTAACATTAAAATAAAAAAAATGAATAGATAAAAAGCTGCAGTAATAATGACTACTGCAGCTAGTAAACAAAATTATTCAATTTCAACTTCGTATTGGTTTTCTAAAGCTTTTCTTGCTTCTCTTTTCTTTCTTGCTTTATTTATTCTTCTTTTTTCAGCTGCTCTTTTTTTGTTTCTATTAGCGATAAGCTGTTTATATTCTTTTTCTTGGTCAGGGTCATCGAAATATTTTTTCGGTCTACCTTTTAAAGGAGAGGTAGAAGAAGTAGCAACCCCTCTTTTATCTAAAAAAGCTGCTTCTCCATACTTTTGATATTTTTTTACCCATTGGAGAATAGATTCTTGAGAAGCAATTTTATATGTGTAAGCTAGTTCCAATAAAGAAGTATGATTGGTTAAAAATTCATTTACTACTTTTTTCTTTAATTCAATATCGTATTTTTTGAATTTTTGTCCTTTTGATGCCATACTATATTCCTCTTTTTAAAGATTGAATAATTTTTAGAAACATATTTTATCAATCTTCAAGTATTAAATATACTAATAATTAGGATGAATAACAAGTTAATAAATTAAAAAAAAACGCTAAAAACCCAATTTTTTTAATAAAAAGAAGTAACTATTTTTTTATAATTAAAAAGCGTATTTTTTGCATTTGGAACTAGTTATAGTTAAAATTATTTATTAGAGAGGATAAGTGTATGAATATAGTTGAAAAATTTTTAAAATATGTCAGTTATGACACCACTTCATTCGATGAAACAAGTTCATTAGAAAAAGCTTCATCAGATGAACAATACAAATTAGCTGATTTGTTGGAAAAAGAATTAAAAGAGCTAGGTGGAGAAGAAATTTATATAAATAAATTCGGTTCAGTACATACTTATTTTCCAGGAAATATTTCAAGAGAACCGATATTTTTAAATGCTCATATGGATACTTCTTCAAGTGCATCTGGTAAAAATATTAAACCGCGAATAATTAAAAACTACGATGGAAAAGACATTAAACTAAATGAAAATACGATAATGGAAGTCAAAGAATTTCCAAGTTTAAAAAAATCAATCGGACATAGTTTAATTGTTACTGATGGAACGACATTGTTAGGTGGAGATGATAAAGCTGGAATCGCTATTATTATGGATATGTTGGAATATTTTATAAAAAATAAAATAGATCATTCCCCTATTGAAGTTGTTTTTTCAACAGACGAAGAAATAGGATTAGGAGCTGAACATATAGATGTAGATAAATTGCATTCTAAAATTGGTTTTACAATTGATGGAGGAGACATCAATTATGTTAGTATTGAAAATTTCAACGCTGCAAGTATGATAGTTAACATACAAGGACGTTCAATTCATCCAGGTTCTGCTAAAGATAAAATGATTAACGCAATTAATGTAGGTATGGAATTTCACACTAGTTTACCTAGATTTATGCGTCCAGAAGATACAGAAAATAGAGAAGGTTTTTATCATATAACTAATTTTGAAGGAAATGAAGAATTTTCAAAATTAGAATATATTATTAGAGAACACGACGCTAATAAATTAAATTGTATGATAGATTACGCTAATCTAGCTGGAAAAAGAATAAATGAACTTTATAAAAAAGATATAGTTGAAGTTAAAATTAATAAATCATATAAAAATATGAAAGATATCGTTATTCAACATCCTGAAGTTCTTGAGTTAGTTAACAAAATGTATGAAAAAGAAAATTTAACTTATGAACTAGAACCAATTAGGGGTGGAACAGATGGAGCAAATTTAACTTTTAAAGGATTAATTTGTCCAAATCTTGGAACGGGTGATTATAATTGCCATGGTAGATTCGAATATGTCGATATAGATCAAATGATAGTAATGTCAAAAATGCTCACTCATTTATTTGAATAAAAGAAAAAACTAGCGATTTTGCTAGTTTTTTTAATCTGAAGATCTTAAAGCTTTTACTGGATCTTTATTAGCGGCAAATTTAGCTGGAATTAAAGCGGAAATAAATGTTAATAACATCGAGATAGCTATTAAAATCAGAGCTGAATACCAGGCTAAACTTGCAATGTTATTTAACTGAACACCGGTAATTAATGAATTTATAATTAAGTTGATAGGAATACATAAAATATAAGTTATTATAATTCCAATTAACCCAGAAACAAAACCTAGTAAAATACCTTCAACTTTAAATAGTCGTGAAATATCTTTCTTTCTAGCCCCTATTGCACGATAAATACCTATTTCTTTTGTTCTTTCTAATACAGAAGAATACATGATAATTCCAATCATTACGCAAGAGACAATTAAAGAAATTGAAGAGAAACAAACTAAAACAATAGTAATTAAGTTAACAGTTGTTTCAATAGCAGAAAACGCAATACCAGCTAAATCAGTATATTGAACTTGTTTAGAAGAAGGTTTATCTACATTCCAATTATCTAAATAAGTGAGAATTTCTTTTTTTGCTTCAAATGATTTAGGATAAATAGTAATTGAGTTGACTAATTTATCAGCACCATAAGTTTTTCTTGAATCTACATAAGAACTTAACGAAGAATTGATATTTTGAACAAGAGTTTGAATTGAAGTGGTTATATCAGGATTATCCAAATTTAAAATATCTTGATTATCTTGATAAATTTCATTTAACAAAGAAAGAATTTGAATGATGTTATTATCTTGAATAGCTTGTTGAAACTGTTGAATTTGTTGTTGAGAAATATTTAGATCCGAAATTAAAGATGAAAAGATATTTTGATAATCAATTTGAACTTTAGGAGAAGAATCAATTAAAGAATATATTTGAGGAAGGATATAATAAGAATCTAAAGATGAAGTTAAACCTAAAAGTGAAGAAATGTTTTCAATTACTATATGATTTTCTATATCTTTTGCTAAATTGGAATTTTCAGCAGTCTGTAAATTTTCATTTATTAAACTAGAAGTATAATATAATCCTGAACTTAATAAAGACATAGATGTATCTTTTCTAGGACGTAAAATACCGACAACTTTTAATTCTTTTGAAGAAGATTCATATAGAGATTTTAACAATGTTGAATCGCTGCTATTTGGCTGCAAATAAGAAGAAATAGTTTTAGTTTCACTATTAGAATTAAAATATTTATCTATTAATTGTTGCCAAGAATCAAGCATATTTTGATTTGAGTTATTAGAAGAATCTGAATAAAGATTCATTAGCATGTCTGAAAATTCAGAATAAAATTGATTGAAAGTAAGATTGTCTTTAGCTAATTCTTCTTTAGATTTTAAAAATTTTCCACTAACTTGAATTTCGTCAGATTTTTGATAAAAATCATCGTTATCGATTAGTTTATATGTTTTATTAATAATATCGTTAAAAGAAATAAAGGAGTTTAAAGTGTTGTATCCTAAGGCTTGTAAAGTGTTTTCACTTAGAGAGTTAGTTCTATCGACTACTAAAATAAGTTCACCGCTATTAGAAGGATATTTTCCAGAAATTAAGTCGTAATTAGAAAGAATAAACTCTTTATTATCAGGTAATTCATTCCAAGAAGAAGTTGATAAAATAGAACTGGAAGATGAAGCGTTATTTAAATAAGTATAATTTCCTGGATTATTTTCATCTTCAAAAACGATGTTAGTTTGTAAAGCGTAATTTAATTGAATTGCGCTAGTTAATTCGCTATTTAGATTATTTACATATTCAACATAATCATCGCTTAAATTATTTACATGATAAAAATTATCGCTTTTTTGAATGTTTACTTGTTCATCATCAGGATATTCAACTAAATCATTATTGGAATTTAATATAGCGTTTGTATCATACCAAATCGAATCTATAGTTAATGGATAAGAAGCGAGAGTTTCTTGTTGCATATTGTTAATAAAATTAGAAAAGCCATTAGAAACCGCTAGAATTAAAGCGACGCCAATAATACCAATAGAACCCGCAAAAGAAGTCATGATAACTCTTCCTTTTTTAGTTAACATGTTTTTTAACGAAATCATCATAGCGGTAAAAAATGACATGCTAGTTTTACCTTTATTATATGAAGATGATTCTTTTAATTTATTGTCAATTAATTGATTTAAATTGGAATTATTAGAAATGGAATTTGGTAAATTATCGGGAGAATTATCAATTTCTTTGACAATTTGTCCATCAGACATTTCAATTATTTTGGTCGAATATTTAAATGCGAGCTCTCTATTATGAGTTACCATAATAATTAATTTATCTTTAGAAATAGACTCTAAAATTTCCATAACTTGCAAAGAAATTTTAGAATCTAATGCACCGGTAGGTTCATCAGCTAAAATGACAGAAGGGTTATTAATTAAAGCTCGAGCAATAGCAACTCTTTGAGCTTGACCTCCAGAAAGTTGGTTTGGAGTTTTATTTATTTCATTTTCTAAACCTACTTGTTTCAAACTTTCAATAGCTAATTCTTTTCTGACGTTTTTATTAACTCCAGATAGAGAAAGGGCTAATTCGACATTATCGATAACTTTCATATGTGGAATTAAATTGTATGATTGGAAAATCATACCAACTTTTTTGTTGCGGTAATTATCCCAATCGACGTCCTTAAAGTCCATGGTTGAAGTACCATCGATTATTAAATCTCCAGATGTATATTTATCTAAGCCACCAAGAATATTTAATAAGGTAGTCTTACCACATCCAGAAGGACCCAAAATGGAAACTAAACCAGTTTCAGGAAAAGATAAACTTATTCCTTTTAAAGCGTGAACAATGTTAGTTTTATCAAGTTGATAATCTTTAATAATATTTTCAAGTCTAATCATAATTTACAAGAATTGATTATAAATATTAATATTAAAATAAACTTAAAAAATCCGCATTAATAGCGGATTAAATTTACGATCTAGCTTTATATACAGGAGTATCTGAGTTGTTATTAACGCTAGGTTTAGTAAGTTTACTAATTGAAGATGAAATTCTAAAAGCCATAATAATTAGCAAGATAAATGAACTGTATTGTCCCATAAATAAACCGCATAAACACGCGATAATAGAAGGGGTGGTAGATTCAAAGATACTAACTTTGCAAGATTGCCAGAAGTTGAACTTTAATCCATCTGCCAATTCTTTCTTTCTAGTTAACATCCAGAAAATTGCACCAGCGAGGAAGATGATAGCAAAGTTAATTGCAAAGTAAATTCCTGTAGTAGCCCAAACAGTAGGAATCTTAATAGAATCGTAACATTTGTTTAAAAAATCAGTAAAATTTGACAATATAGTTGGTGTGTTTAATATATTGTCGTTATCATCGACAAATAAACTATCGATAGATGTATTATCAATACCATTAAAAATACCAGAAGCAGTAGCTAAAGCAGAAGCGCTAGCATTAGTGGAACCATCATCATTTAATTGAGTAACAGCGTTAAAGCTAGCCATATGAACAGAGCCTTGAGTGAAAATTAAAAATGAAGTAGGAGTCCAGCTAGGAGTTTGAGTGCCATTTTGATCGACCATTTTATATATGGATTTATTCATAAAAGCAGTCAAAGTATTGGTGTTTTCTTCGCTTTCATAAGCGTTAAAATCAGGGAAAATATAAATGTATAAAATAGATTTTTCAGTACCGTTAACTGTATATTTAATATCGATATTAGGTTCAATAACATTATTAGCGGCAGATTCAGAATTTAAAACGCCTTGATTTTTAGTAAAGTCAGCACCGCTAACAACTAATTTGTGATCGACAATATCCATAGAATTATCTTTAAAAGACTCAGCAAATAAAGTTAAACTTCTATCGACAGCAGCATCAGAAGAAGTGTTAATAACTCCACTTACATTTTGACCATAACCAGTTGAAAGAGTAGTAGAAACTGAAATTGTTAAAGAGACAATTAAAATAATGACAGCGAACCACCATTTTTGTTCTTCTAACAAAATGCAAATATTTTCTTTTAAAGATTTGAAGAAAAATTTAATTGTATTCATATTATATTAACTTCCTTTATTCATTAAGTAAAAATACTTAAGCATTAAATATTATATATGAAATATATAACAATAAAAAGTAAAAAAAGTTGATATCCAGCCTAAAAAAACTAAAAAATAACAACAAGTATTAAAAACGGTCTACTTCTAAAAGTAAACCATTTAAATTATTTGTCTTTTTTTACTGAAGAAACTATATCAGTTAAACTAGCAGTTAAACTAGCGATATTTTGCATGTCAGCAGGGATAATTAATTTTGTTGAATTGCCATCACCTATTTTAGCTAGAGCTTCTAATGAACGAATAGTAAGTACTTCTTTAGATGGGTTAGCTTGATTTAATAGTTCTATAGATTTAGCTTCAGCTTGTTTTAGCATAAGTAAACCTTCAGCTTCAGCTTGTTTAACTTTTTTAATTGATTCAGCTTGACCTTCAGCTTTTTTGATGGCGGCTTCTTTTTCAGCTTCCGCTTGTAAAATGGCAGCTTGTTTTTTACCTTCAGCAGTTAAAATATCCGATTGTTTAGTACCTTCCGCAAGCAATATCTTTTCTCTTCTATCACGCTCAGCTCTCATTTGTCTTTCCATAGCATCGCGGATATCTTTTGGAGGGATGATATTTTTAACTTCAACACGAACAACTTTAATTCCCCAAGGATCAGTAGCTTCATCAAGAATAGCTCTCATTTTAGAATTAATGATATCTCTAGAAGTTAAAGTTTGATCAAGTTCAAGTTCACCGATTATATTTCTCAAGGTAGTAGCTGTTAAAGATTCAATAGCGTTAATTGGATTTTCAACACCATAAGTATATAATTTAGGATCGGTTACTGAGAAAAATACAATAGTATCAATTTGAATAGTGACATTATCTTTAGTAATAACAGGTTGAGGTGGGAAATCTTGAATTTGTTCTTTCATTGAAACAACCTTAGCTACTCTATCGACAAAAGGAATCAAAAAGTGGATTCCAACTGACCAAGTTTTAATATAAGCACCAAATCTTTCAATAACGTATTTTTTGGTTTGTTTAACTATTCTTAATGAAGAAATTAAAATGATAATGATAAGTAAAGCGATAACCGAAATTGAAACGACAGCAGCAATAACTCCTCCCATAATTAATTTTCCTTTCTTGAAGTTTGATCAATAGGCTTAACATAAAGTTTGTTACCTTTTAATGAAATGACCTCTATTTTTTCACCTTCTAAAATAATTATATCATTTTTATATGGTAAAGCAGTCCATATGACATCTCTAATTTTGACCTCTCCACCATTTAAATCGTCAATTTTTTTAGTGACTATTCCTTTTTGACCGATAATTTCATCAATATTAGATTTCGTTATTTTTCGTTTTAGAGCTTTATTTGCTAAAGGTCTAAATGAAAGTAAAGTAATTATTGAGATAGCAAAGAAAATAATTATTTCATAGTAGAAAGCAAGATTAGGAATAAATGAACAAATCAAAGCAACTAAACTACCTAAACAAAACCAAATAGATACTAGTTCAAAAGTGCAAGCTTCGACAATTAAAGATATAACAAAGATACCTAACCATATATATACCATGTATTCTTCAATCATTTTATTTGACCTCCTTTGAAAGATCTATAACTAAATTTTTATTGTTTAAATCGTAGTTGCAGATATATTTAGTCCCGTTTTTATTATATTTTATCGAAAAAGTTTCTGAAATAAAATTTATAAAAGCAGTAGATGAAATTCTTGCATAAGAAGAATGAATAGATAGTTTAAATAAACTATCTTGTTCGATTAAATTTAAGTCTGCTTCTTGTTTAGTTAATGGATGAATAATAATTTGCTTGTTTTGTTTATCTAAACCTAATTGAACAAAATAAGCTTGTTCAAGATATTTTGAACCAACTTTATTAACAGTTATATTTGTTGTAGAAATAGTGGCAATAGCCTTTATATCTGTTTTAGAAAACCAAGTAATCATTTTTGTTTCCTTTCTATATATAGAATATCAGTAAATATTTGTTAATTCAAGAAAATTCTAAATTATACAAATATATATTTAAAAAAAACATATATTTTTATGATAAACTAAACATATAGAAATTATGGAAGAAAATTCAACCCCACGTTATATTAAAATAGCGACAGATATCGCAAGCAAGATAGCTAATAACATTTATAAAGAAGGAACTGTATTAAAAGGAAGAACAGTTCTCGCTTCTTTTTATAATGTTTCTCCCGAAACAGTTAGAAAAGCAATTAATATATTGGAAAAACATAAAATCGTTGAACTTAAACGAGGAGTAGGAATTATAGTTAGATCGATATTACACGCAAGAGAATTTGAAATTAGCAATCAAAAAGAAACGATAGCTAGTTTAAAATATAACCAAATAGAAGATTTGTTTAAGAAAAAAGCTCAAATAGATTTAGAAATAGAAAATAAGTTAAAAGATTTTTATGAATCTATTCGTTATCAATCAAAAGAAAAACTGAATTTGGCGGAAATTAATATTCCTACAAATTCATGGATAATCGGTAAATCAATTCAAGAAACCAATTTTTATAATTATACAGAAGCTACTATTGTTGCAATTAATAAAAAAGATGGAAATATTATCAATTCACCAGGACCTAATTATATTTTTGAACAAGACGATAGATTGATATTTAACTGTAAGGATGATAAGACATTTGATAGAGTTACTTATTATTTAGTTTATTCTAATAATTAAGATGTGTTTATAGCACAAATAGGCAGTCTAAGTATAGAAAGGGCTTACTTTTTATAATATCCTATTAATGAGCTTTTATTTATGAAAGGATAAATTATGAAAAAAGGTCTTAAAATATTTTCGCTAACATTGTTATTAGCTAGTTTGGTCGCTTGTAATAGTGAAACTAGCAATATTTCATCTAGTTCAATTTCTTCAACTTCTTCAAGTCCAACCTCTATAACATCGTCGAACTCATCATCTTCAGAATCAAGTTCATCAATCGATGAAAATTTAGTTACAAAAACAACTGAATTAATCGCTAAAGATGTTGCAAATTTAGATTTAACACAAGATCAAGAATTAAATTCAACTTTTAAAATTTTAGCAGGTAAAGGAAGTTTAACTTTTGAATCTGGAAGTAGAAAAGCAACCAATTTAAAAGGAGAAACAATAGATACTGGAGGAAGAATTAAATCGTTTAAACAAAGTAATAATCAATATTTACAAATTACTGTTACTGGAAAAAACGCAAAATTGCATTTAGCTGTTCAACCTTCTAATAGTAATTCTCGTGATTTTATATTAACTGATGAAAATAATGCTGTTATTGATTCAAGAGCAAATCCACAAGGTTCTAGCAGTATTTTTGAATATGATTTAAATCTTGAACCTGGCGTATATAAATATACTGGTTCAGATAACATTCATATTTGTTATGCTGGTTTACAAGAAGATGTCAATTTAGGAAAAGAAATTGGATTTTCTATTCAAACTGAAACTGTTGAAAAAGATTATTTTGTCGGAGAAGAAGTTTCGACAGCTGGATTAATTGTTGAAGCTAATTATGATAATGGTGCTAAGTTAAATATCGATAGCAAAGATTATCAAATTGATTTATCTAATGTTAAATCAGAACCTGGAACTTATCCTGTAATTATTAAATATAAAGATTATTCAGTTCAGCAATATGAAGTAACAATTCATCAATTTAGCGAATTAGCTGTTTATTCTGATTTTACTATTTCAAATAAAAAAGCTTTGCGTTTTCCAAAAGTATATATATTAAATAGTCAAATTGATACATCAAATATTATAGTAAAAGCTAAAGATGGAGATTTTGAAAAGAAATTAGATAATCCGACTTTTTCAGAAGTAAAAACTTCTTCAGCTGGGGCTAAACAGCTTGTTATAACTGGTAAGATAGGTATGATAAGTCAAACTAGCAGTATAAAATTAACTGTTATTGATCCAGCAAAATTAACTCCAAATAGTCAAGGAGAATATAAAGTTAGAGTTTCATCTTCTAGCCAAAATGGTTTTATTGACAAAGATAAAATTATTAACTTCAACAAGATTCAAGATGCTCATGATTTCTTGAAAGCGTGTAATTTAGATGATTCAACAAAAAAAGTAATTGAAATTGCAGATGGAACATATAAAGAAAAACTCTACATCGAAATTCCTAATGTGAGTTTAGTCGGTAATATTGATAATCCAAATAATGTAAATATCAATTACGATTTAGCCTCTTATGATAAAGACGCAAATAATAACAATGTATCCACTTATGGTTCATCAAGTGTAACAGTTGTTGAAGGTGCAACTAATTTCTCTGCTTCAGGTATAACTTTTGAAAATTCAAAATATAAATCAATGGAAGAATATAATTCTGATTCCAATTCAGATAAACAAGCTTGTGCTATTGTTGTTGATGATGACGCAATATTTAACAATTGTAATTTTATCGGTTTCCAAGATACTTTATACGCTAGATTAGGAAATCAAATGTATTATCAATGCAAGATACAAGGCATGACAGATTTTATCTTTGGTGAGGATTCTAATGTTTATTTAAATAGCTGTGATATTACTTGTTTAAATAGAAATAGTTCGACAAATGGAGGATATATTTGCACAAGTAAGCCATCAGTTAAACCTCAAGTTGGTTTCTTCTTTGAATCTTGTAATATTGTAGGTGAACAAGGTGTAACTCCAGGAACCGTTTCTTTAGCTAGACCTTGGGGTAATTTATCGAAAATAACATATGCTAATTGTAATATGGATGCTTCTATTTCTAAAAAAGCCTATAACGATAATGTAGATAATAAGAATCCTAGATTTGATGATATGTCATCTAATTTACCTCAAAACGCTGATTTTAGCGAATACAACAATAAAGGAGAAGGAGCTATAACACAAGCAGTTTTAGGAGGAAAAATTTTAACTCAAGAAGAATACAATTCACTTAATGGATTAGTGATTAATTTATTTTCTAGTTTAACAGATTAATATTTAATTTTATTTTATAAAGCCTTGATAATTGATTAATTATTGAGGCTTTTTTAAGTGAAAAATAAGACCGATTAAATAATTAATATGATTTTCTTTTCAGTAATTAAGAACACATATTATGAAATAATGATATTTTATTTTGCATTTAATTATTTAAACTACAAACAATTAAAAAAGCGGAATAAAAATTTAAAAATTGTCCTATATATTATATAATTAATACGTATCTAACAATTTAAGTTATGAGAAGATTTTTTGGAAAAGTAGATAATCAAATTGTCAAGTTTTCTAAAGCTAGTTTAGATCATATTAAAGTTTTGCGTTTAAATTATTTGGAACAAATAGAAGTTTGTGATGATGGAAATGTCTATCTGTGTGAAGTTTCAAATTTAAAACCATTTGAAGTTAGAATTATTGAAAAAAAAGATTCGTCATTATCTAGAGAATTAACTAAAAATATAATTTTATTTTGTCCGTTATTAAAAAGAGATAATTTTGAGCTGGTGTTACAAAAAGCTACAGAATTAGGTGTAAAAGAAATTTACCCTTATATTTCTTCAAGAGTTATAAAAAGAGTTACTAAAGAGGAATTTAATTTAAAAATTGATAGGTACAATTCTATTTTGCTAAATGCTAGCGAACAATCTAATAGAGATTTTGTCCCTAAATTGCACGAATTAAATTCGTTAGAAAATTTAGCTAAGTTATATCCAAATTGTCAAAATAAATATATCGCTTATGAACAAGAAGCTATATTAGGAAATAAAATAACAATCATCGACTCAAATGAAAATGATTACGTTGTTTTATTTGGCCCAGAAGGTGGTTTTAGCTTACAGGAAGTAGAAATGTTTAAAACCTATAATTTTAAGTTAGTAAGTTTAGGAAAAAGAATACTTCGTGCTGAAACAGCTTGTTTTTATTTGCTTTCAGTTTTAGCATATTTAATTGAATAGGAAAATATATGATAGATAAGTTTAAACAAATATTAAATATCAACTTGGATAAGTATCTTATGTCATATGGAAGTTTGTTTATTCAAACTATTATATTTTTTGTTTTGTGGCTAGTTCCTAATAGAATTTATTTTTGTTGGGTTGTCCCTTTAATTTCTATTTTTTGTGCTGTTTTTTCTTCTAACGGATTAGTTTTAGTTCAATTGATTTTATTTGATATGCTCTCATATTCTTCTTTCCCTAGTTTAAATTTTGACGCATTTCCAATAACTATAGTTATTGAAGCTTGTTTTATTCTGTTAGGGTTAATAGTAATGTTAGGTAAAAAAATAGGACAGCAAAAGTTAATTAAATTTAGACTTGGAGCTGTTGGCGCCTCTTTAATTTTGTTTTCTATACTAGGGCTAATTTCTTCAATAATTAATTATTTCACATACGATTATTCTATAAGGCAAGGATATAACAAATTAGGCTTATTAATTGCGTTAGGAATCTGTTTTATTGTAGTTGTTTATTTAGTTATGATAAATACAATTAATATAGATAACACTTCTTATGTAAGCAAGGTTCTTTATTTTTGGAATTTATTTATTCTAGTTGAAATTCTCGTTAATTATATAAAAATAAATAGTCAATCTTTAAACGAAAATCCTTTTGTTTTAGGTTGGTCAAATTCTAAAAATGTAACAGCTCTAGGTTTAGAAGTAGGTATTCCGTTTTTAGCGTTAATATGGAATTCTAACAAAAAAAGAATAGACGCGATTATTTTGGCTTTAATAAGTGTAGTAACAATCTTTTTATCTAAATCAAGAGGAGCGGAACTAACAATAATATTAGTTATAATTTTAAGTGTGTTTATTGTTTGTTATAAGCCTCGACAGATAAAACAGACGATAAAAAACGGGTCTTTTATTTTAATAGGAATATTTACTCTAGTTTTACTTATGATAGTTTGTATTCCTCAAATTAAAGAAATAGTTAGTAATTTATTAAATAGTTTAACTAATTTATCTGGAAGAGAAGGTGTGTGGGAACTATGTATGGATTTATTTAATAGATCTCCTATTATCGGTTCTTCTTGGTCTTCATTTTATCAAATAGGTGATTATTTTGTTGTTACTGGTTTAGATAATGTAACACCTCCATTCTTCGCTTTAGGACATAATACTTTTATAACTTTATTAGCTTGTTTAGGTGTGGTTGGAATTTTGTGGTTTGTTTTCTTTAGTTATGAAACCATTTTTTCAAGTATAACTTTTGCTAAAAAAGAACAAATTTTACCTTTGATAACATTTTTTATAATTGGTTTAGTTCACGGAATGATTGACAACACGTTTTTTGCCCCAGTATATCTTTTCCCATATTTAATTATTTTCTCTCAATATGAAATGCTAAATAGCTATGAGTATTCATATATTAAGAAAAATAGCAATCAAATAAATTTTAAATCTATATAAAAAATAGTTACAAAAAATGGACAGGTTTAACTATTTTTGTTTTACCATCTTTTTTATCGTGATAAATAATTTACATAGGATATAACATTTAAGTATGGAAGAATTAGATAAAAAAAGAAAATAAAGAAACAGGCGAAAATAAAGAAGATACATCGGATAAAAAATCCCGTGTATTTTTAGTATTTAGTATTTCAGTTATTATAATTTTAGTGCTTACTTTAATTGGGTTTGCTGCTTTTAAAGAATTAAATAAATCTAGTGAGAATAACATCAACACTCCATTTAAAAGGTCAGTTAAAATAGATGATATTCAATTAAATTTAAATACAGAGTTTGATTTTTTTAATATGGGATATAAATTTAATATAGTTCCACAAGTAGATATTGATGGCTTAAAACTAAGAATTATATTTTTATATAAAAATAGCAAATTAGTTGAAAGATTTGACAAATATGTCGGTAATCTTAAAGAAGGGCTACAGGTAAGTTTTATGGTTAGTTTTTCAAGTATGGACAATTTTATGAAAGTACATAGTTGCCAAGTAAATATCTTGGAAGGAGAAGTTTCTTACTTTGCTTAGTGTTTGATTAAAAATAAAAACTGTTAATTTGATATGCTTTGAATATCAGCAATTAACAGCTTTTTATTTGTTTAGATTGTATTTATTTATATTATCTATATGTTGCAAAGATAAACGATAATATAGCGCATAGTAAATTAAATGTCGCTATACAAATTGCACCAGAGCCGATTCCAGCAGAATAGTTTCCATATAAAGGAATAATGCAGAAAAACAAGATAGCAGAAGTTATAAATCCAAGGCAAGAAATTAAACCGAATTGTTGTTTTACAAAGGCCAAGAAACAAACTAATGAAGAGATAATCATAATGATAAAGCCTATTAGTAAACCAGGATTTAAACTAGCCCACATGCCGTTACCAAAAATCATGCTAGCTAAATTAAAACCGGAATTATAATATCCAGTATATGGATAAGTTATTCCAGGACAAAGAATAAATAAAATAGAAAGTAAACCGATACCGCCGCTAATACAAGCTAAAATAGTTACAAAGTTCCATTTGGAATCTTTAGATTTTTTTACAAGTGGTTTGTTTTGATTATTTGCGCTCATAATTTCTCCTAATTGTATTTTTAAATAAATAGCATAGTAATTTTATAACTAAATTAATTAATTTACAACTACTCGCCATAGGCTGCTATAAACGATAATATAGCTGCAATAAATTGACAAATACCAGCCGTATAAACACCATAGCCTAAGCTTATACTTCCATAGCCGATAATTTTTAAATCATCTGCTAAAAGAGGAATAGCTGAAAAATATAAAGCCCCACAAGCAATAAACAATAATCCAGCTAAATAACCTATAAAATGTAAACCAGGAGTAGCTAAAGCTAATAAACTAGCGACGATTCCTAAAAAGAAAGCGACAACTAATCCGGCAGAAAGATTAGTATAAGTTGATCCCCAAACTAACCCACCTAAAGAAATGGTATGTAATTTGCTAGAGCCAGCATAAGTGAAATTTATTCCAGGAGCTAATAAAAAGAAAAGAGAAGCTAAACCGAGAATTAAAGCGATAATTGCAAAAATTAACTTTGGATTTGATGATGTTTTAATTTTAAATGTGCGATTGTTATAACTATTAGCCATTTTGTTTCCTCCAAATATAAAACACTATTTATTAGTATACAATATATGTACTTTTAAAACTAATTATTTTTGTTGATAGCAGCTTACTATGTGTTTCAATAATACATAAATTGGAAAGTTAGTAAGACTAAAACAAGTTAGCTAGCTAACAAAAACACAAATATTGACCATCAAAAAAACGATTTATAATAAAAGTGTAAGTATATTAAATATATATATATATTTGTAATTCGTTAAAAGTAAGAAAGGTATTGAAAAAGACGGTTATGAAAAAAACATTTATTTTAATTACATTGTTTTCTTTGATTTTTCTTAGTTCGTGTCAATTACTTTCTTATAATGAATTAAGAAATCTTCAAGATAATCATATAGTTAATCAAGAATATAAAATAGGAGATAACAAAGCTTTTGATAAGCTTTCTCAAGATGATAATTACGTTTTAGAAGATTGGAATAGCTATAAAGTTTTTAGATCTAATGATGATTTAAACTACTATTATTTTGATAATAGTAACACCTTATATAGGTTTTTAACATACGATACAAAATCTTCAATTTTAGGATGGCAAATTGGAACAGGTAATTTTACTGAATTTTATGAATATTTGAATTTAGATTTTAATTCAAAATATTCTAAAGATTATATCTTATCTGGTACTTTTTTCGATGATATCTATTTAATTGGCTCTAGAACTGAAATTGATAATAATGGCAATAAATCTCAAGCAAATTGGGCTTTTTATCAATGCGCTGGTAAAACTATTTTTGGTACGCTTAGTTCTAGTATAACAAATGTAAAACTCTATGCTTTTTTTATTCAATATGAATAGGAGAATCAATATGAAAAAGAAAGTAATATTACTATGTTTACCTTTTATATTATTAACTTCTTGTCAGTCTTCAATTAGTAAAACAAATATTCTTGATGAAGTTATTAATCTTACTAAAGAAATCACTAATTTAGGCATGTTAGTAGGAAGAAGAGCTAACAGTAAATATTTAGAACTTCAATATAATTTAGAAGAGCAAAACGAGTCATATACTATTTATGCAGATGTTCATAATAAGCATAAGATTTATATAGATAGAGAAAATATTTTAAGAAAGGTTGAAACCACTTCTCAAAATCAATACACAAATACAGATGATATTATATATACGAATATCTTATCATCAATTTATGGTTTTTTTATAGGTAGTAATACAATTTTATCAAAAGACAATCCACTAGTTAAAAATCAGTATGACTCTTTATCAGAATTATTGAATTTAAAAGGATATAAAGAAGTAGAAAATCCAGTAAATTATGTAGATTTTACATATGAAAACATCACTTATTCTTATAGAGAATTTATTTATGATGATAAATTAACTTTAGCCTATTCATATAATAAAGAAAGTCCATATCAAACTTTGTTTAATTTTGAATTTTCTTTTAAGGGGGTATTATGAAAAAGATATTAAGCTATTTTTTAATATTATTAACTAGTTTAACTTTATCTTCTTGTAATAACGAACAAAAAGTAAAAGATGAACTAAACTATATTTTAGAAACTAGCACTGGAATTGATTATTCTTTTTTAGATGATGAAGCCTTTAATAAAATTCAAAAAGATACTAATTATATTAAAAGCGAAGTTTCCAATTATGTAATTTTTACTTCTAAAGATAAATCCAAAAAAATTGTTTTTAAAGATAGTAAACTATTAAAGATTTTAACTTGCAATAAAGATAGTTCTATTTTTAACATTCATATAGGCGATATTATAAATAAAGCTGATTTAACTTACTATCAAAGTGATAAAGTTGAAAATAGTTTAGATATTCAATCGCTTTTTGATATTGGAAACGAAGATGGAACTTATCTTAAAGAAAGAAATTATTCTCTATGTGATTTAGATTATTCATACCCAGATAATTTTATTTCTATTAAGGAAGCTAGTCTTGATTATTTATATTATGACTATACTAATCAAGAAAATTTAAAAAGTGAAGTTAATGATAAACAAGTAGCTGACTATCATTTCTTAGATAGAATATTCTTAAGTTTTGGTAGATACTCTTCAATACATAACGCTTCTAGAATTTTGACGTTTTTCTCTATCGAAGTTTATTGAGATTTAACACTTTGTTTATTTTTTAATTTAAATGCTTTTGTTTAAAAGATTTTTGACTATTAAAAAACAAAAAAATGTGCTAAAGTGATGTGGTAAGAAAAAAGAAAGGAAAAGTCAAATGAGCGAAAAAATTTTAGTCTTATTAAGACATGGCGAATCTGAATGGAACAAACTCAATCTTTTCACCGGTTGGACTGATGTTGATTTATCTGAACAAGGTGTTAAAGAAGCTAAAGAGGCTGGAGCTTTATTAGCTAAAGAAGGTTACACTTTCGATGTTTGTTTTACTTCTTATTTAAAAAGAGCTATTCATACATTAAATTACGCTTTAGATAGCATGGATGAATGCTATTTACCTGTTATTAAAGCTTGGGAATTAAACGAAAGACATTACGGAGCTTTACAAGGATTAAATAAAGCTGAAACCGCTGAAAAATACGGAGAAGGTCAAGTTAAATTATGGAGAAGATCTTTCGATGTTAGACCTCCTGAATTAGAAGCTACAGATTCAAGAAATCCAGCTTTACAAAAAGCTTATGCTAACGTTGATAAATCCAAATTACCTTTATGTGAATCTTTAAAAGATACCATTGCTAGAGTTGTCCCTTATTATGAAGAACACATTGTGCCTTTATTAAAAGAAGATAAGAAAGTACTAGTTACTGCACACGGTAATTCATTAAGAGCTTTAGTTAAATATTTAGATAATATCTCTGATGAAGATATCGCTGGATTAAATATCCCTACTGGTGTACCTTTAGTTTATCATTTAGATGAAAACTTACACGTTGTCTCTAAAGGATATTTAGGTGATGCTGCTAGTGTTGCTGCTAAACAACAAGCAGTTGCTAACCAAGGAAAAGCAAAATAATTTTAAGGGCTAGCAATAGCCCTTTTAAAAAGGTTGATGATATGACTGAAAAAGAAAAGATGCTTGCTGGCAAATTGTATTCAGCTTATAAAGATGGCTCTTTAACAGAAGATAGAGCAAGAAGAAATAGATTGTTAGACGAATTAAATTCTACAAAATATGGAGAAGTGGAAAAAAGAAATCAAATTGCAAGCAAGCTTTTTAAACATGTTGGAAAAAATTTCCATCTTGAAAAGCCGTTTCATTGTGATTATGGTTCTAATATTTCTGTCGGTGATAATTTCTACGCGAATTTTGATTGCATTATGCTAGATGTTAATCAAATTAATATTGGAAACAATTGCTTTATGGCTCCTAGAGTTAGTTTATATACAGCTGGTCATCCTATAGATAAACAGGTAAGAAACTCTAATTTGGAATATGGATATCCTATCAATATAGGTAACGATGTTTGGATAGGAGGAAGTGTTACTATTAATCCAGGAGTTACTATTGGTGATAATGTCGTTATTGGTTCTGGAAGTGTAGTAACTAAAGATATACCTTCTAATGTTGTAGCGTGTGGAAATCCGTGTAAAGTAGTTAGGCAAATTACTGATTTAGATCATAAAAAGTGGGTGGAATTAGCTAAGCAATACTATCAAGAATAAAAGGCAGCAAATCAGGTTTACTGCCTTTTAACTTATTATGAAAAGGAAGTATTACTAGCTTAAATTAAATATTAGAAGGAATAGCTTCTAAACAGATTGTAAATGAATTAGTATCAGCAATAATATATATTATTCCATCTGAAGTAGGCGTGATAAATATGCCTGATTCAGAATCGTAATTATAACTATTATCAATTAAAAGATTCATATAATTTAATGCTTCATCTTCAGGGGTTGTATCTAAAGATGTATAGCAAATTAATCCTAATGCATAGTTAGATAATATTCCTTGATACAACTGAATTTCGTATTCAGTTATATTGGTGGAATCAGGAGCTAACATAATATTAGTTAAGCCTAAATAATATTGAGAATATAGTTTTAAATCATCTTCAGGGAAGCTAGTGATAACCACTTGAGAATTAGCAAATAAATATAAATAGCCAGTCGTAGTTGAATAACTAGTAGGAGTATAATTGTTTGCTTGAGTTAAAACATTACCGGCTAAAGCAAGATCAATTTGAATATTTACATCGTTAACTCGACCTTTTAAGATGTGTTCTCCTTCTGCAAGGCCGACATAATTATCGGTATTATCGACAAAGCCTGCTTCTTGTAATGTATCTAAAATAGGTAAAACAACATCATCATAATTACCTTCTTGAGTAGTAGTTATAATTAATTGGCTTTGGCCACCTAATAATGATAAATCTAGTCCAATATCAAAAGCAGGTAAAGTTTGACCATCTAAACATCTTCTAATAAAAGTGTCAGTTTCATCATCCCAAGTTAAAGGTGAATCGATAGAAGAAGTAGGAGAACTAGAAGTTGATTCAGAAGAAATATCTGATGAAGTAGGATTTGAAGCAGTTGAATCAAGATTAGGTTCAGAACTTACAATAGGAGATTCTGAATTGGTGCTAGAAACAGGCGTGCTAGTCGGACTAGAAGAAGTCTCAATAGAAGAGCTAATTTGACTAGTGGTTGTTGAACAAGAAACTAGTGCTAAAGTTAAAATAGCAAAAGGCAAATAAATTTTTTTCATAATTTTGTCCTTTCTTTAAGATATAGTTTTGCGTGCGTTAAATATTTAACTTGTTTTTAGTATAGATATTTTAAAAATAAAAGTCAACAAAAAATGACTAGCCAGTTTTTGTTTATTAATAAAAACGCGTTTAGAAAGCTTATTTTGTAAATAAAACTTATTCTTTTTTGTTTTGTTCTTTTGGACTTGATGTATCTTTAATAGAATTTTCTATAGTTATATTTTGATTATCGGTTTCTTTATTTTGATATATAGAAGTATTAGAATTTACATTTTTAGACGATTTGTTTTTCATCTTTAAAAATATCTTGTCTATTATTTTGATTATATAGTTTTGAATTTGTTCTGAATATTTCATACAAATAATAAATCCAACAACACCTAGGATAGATAGGATTACAATTAAGCTTATTCCCCAAGGCTCATCAAAAGGAATAAATTCTCCAGATAAAAATAATATATTGCCAAAAATAGCTATAGCTCTAGTAAGTAATTGCATTAATATAAATGCTATCCAAGATAAATTAGTTATCCCAGCTATAGCACATAGTGCATCATCAGGAAAGAAAGGAAATAGAAACATAAAAAACAGTAAGATTTTTTCTTTACCTTTTAATTTTATAAGATATTTTTCAACAGTATCTTTACTACCCACCACCCAGTAAACAAAAGGCTTCCCAATTAATCTACCTAAAAAGAAAGCGAGAAATGAGCCAAGTAAAATACCAATATATGAAAGCCAAAACGAATTCATGGCGCCAAATAAATATGAACCAGCAACAATAGTTACAGTTGAAGGAATAGGAATAAAAGTAACTTGCAAGAAAGAAATCAAAATAAAAATAATAGCTCCGTAAGCTCCACTATCTTGAACAATTTTTTTAATTTGATCAGCACTTATATTATTTAAGCCAAAATGCTTATATAAAAAATATACACCGACACAAATTCCGGCAATTATAACTGCTGAGATAGTTAATTTAATGATAGAAGATTTTAGCTTAGTTTTATCAACTTTCATATAAATAATTATAACAAAAATAAATTATAGGGTTAAAAACAATAAAAATACGCAACGTAAACGTGTTAATTAAAACAAGTTAGTAAACTAAGTAACCGCTTAAAATTCAACTATTTTAAATTTTTTGCGATTTTACCCTTGACTTTATTTAAATCTCAGGTAGAATATAGATGAGGGAAGGAAAAATAAAGAACAATAAGTTCCACTTCTGAACTCAAAGCCTGAAAAAGTAAAGACAGCCGCATAGTTGAAATCTACAAGTAGGAGATGATATCAAAAAGGAAAAAAATAAAACTTTTCTGAAAGTAGAAAGAAAAAAGTAGAAAGAAGACTAATTTAACAAAGGTTGTGTTAAGTAGAACGGAAAAGTAATTACCAGTGTAGGTAATGAAAGTAGTTATGAAAATAATGAAAAAAATTCGAAATTTGAAACGTTAAATGCGGAAGAAAGTCACTAAAGAAGAAGAGAGCAAAGGCTATTGAAAGTATCACGAAATGAGATTTCCTTCCCTCTATAAAGATTCCAAGGGTTCTTGGAATTTTTATTTTGTCTTTATAATTTTCTAAGTTTGAATAAAGTAAAATTATAAGTGTATGTGTAATAACTTTGGTTTTATAACAAGAAATAAATCATTAAGTAGATAAGCTAACAAAATATAATAGATGTAAATTTAAAAATATTATAATATTAAAAGTGTATTTATTAATTTAATTGTTTGGATTTAGAAATATGATCAAATTGAAATATAAAATATCAAATGAATTTTTAATAAATTCAATAACAGAAATTATTAATTTAGAAACTCTAAAAGCAGATTTTTATATTTTAAATAAAAGTGGGTTAGTTAAAAGTTTACAATTATTAGATAAATCTAAAAATTTAATTTGTAATTATAAAGTACATAAACTTTCTATTTATCCATATATTGATGTTAGTGATTCTCATTCTAATAATTTAGGAAAAATTGTTAGAAAAGGTATTTGTTTATGTAAGGCATCATTTAATTTGAATTATAAAAACTATTCATATGATGGTAATTTATTTACTCAGAATTATGTTATTTTGGATGAAAACAAAAAAGAAGTTGGTAAAGTTTATGTTGATGATACCAAATGGACAAATTATTTTTATTTAGAAGTTAATCGTGATAATCAATTAGATGTAATGAATGTTGTTATTATGCTAGAATACTTAAAAATTGTTAATTAGAAGGAGAATAGAATATGGATTTATTTCAACAAATACAAGAACAATTAAAAAACATTCCATCTTTTGAAAATAAACCAGCTGTCGCTTTAGAAACTACAATTATTTCTCATGGTATGCCTTATCCTCAAAATGTTGAAACAGCATTAGCGGTTGAACATGAAGTTAGATTGCAAGGAGGTATACCAGTAACTATTGGAATTTTAAATGGCAAAATTAAAATAGGTATGACTCCTGATGAAATTGAATCCTTTGGTAAAAATCAGCACCAAATTATGAAAGTTTCTAGAAGAGATTTAGGTTATTGTTTAGCTAATAAATTATCTGGAGCTACAACGGTTGCTGCAACTATGATACTAGCGAAATTAGCTAACATTAAAATTTTTGCTACTGGTGGAATTGGTGGAGTTCATCGTAATGGAAATAAAACTTTTGATATCTCTGCTGATTTAGATGAATTTTCAAAATCAAATGTCAACGTGGTTTGTGCTGGGCCTAAAGCAATTTTAGATATTCCATTAACTTTAGAATACTTAGAAACTAAAGGAGTTCCTATTATAGGATATCAAGTTGATAGATTGCCTTTATTTTATTCGAGAACTTCTAAATTTAAATTACAGCAAACTTGTCAAAATCCTGAGCAAATCGCCAATATTATTAAAGCAAACGACGCTTTGAAATTAAATCAAGCGAGTTTAATTGTTAATCCTATTCCTGAAAAATATTCTCTCGATGTAGATTTAATGGAACATTATATTTCTAAAGCTATAAAACAAGCTGAAGAAGAAAATATTCTAGGTAAAGATATCACGCCATTTTTATTAGCTAAAATTGTAGAATTAACTAAAGGCGAATCTTTAAATGCCAATATTGAATTAATTAAAAATAACGCAAAATTAGCGGCTCAAATTGCTGTAGAATTAACTAAATAAAATGGATATTTCAAGATATTATTTTCCTTTTGAAGGAGAAAAACACCTTTTAACATGTATTTTACTTCCTTTTAGAGAAGATACATGGAGAGAGCATTCTCTTCCTGCTTTAGAAGAATATTTTAATGTAATAAAGGCGATCTCTAAACATGAAAAAGTACTGGTAATTTATTCTAAAAAAGTAAATAAACAATATTTAGAAAAACTCAAACAATTAAATAATGTTATTTTAAAAAACATTGAATATAACGACGCTTGGGCTCGAGATAATTTACCTGTCTTTTTAAAAGATGACGAAGATAATTTACTTGGTGTTGATTTTGGCTTTAACGCTTGGGGTGGAAGTTACAATGGGTTGTATTCTAATTATCAAGAAGATAATTCAATTGGACAAAAATTATTAAAAGAATTAAATATTCCTCGGATTGCTTATAAAGATTTTATTTTAGAAGGTGGATCTATTCATTCAAACGGAAAAGGTAAATTACTTACTACTAAAGAGTGTTTGTTATCTTTAGGAAGAAATCCTATGTTAAATCAAAATCAAATAACTGAAAGATTAAAAAAAGCATTAAACGTTAATCAAGTAGATTATTTAACTTATGGTATATATAACGATGAAACTAGTGGACATGTTGATAATATCGCTTGTTTTTTAGACGAAAGCACGATTTTATTATCAACGTGTTTAGATAAAAATGACCCTCAATATGAAAGGTCTTTACTCGATGAAAAAGAATTGATTGATTACGGGTATAAAGTTATTAAAGTTCCTGTTCCATCAAATATGTATTTATCTAAAACAGAAGAAGATGGCCTAATTAAAAATTCTTTGTCTATTGATAGAAAACAAGGAAGAAGATTAGCAGGAAGTTATGTAAATTTCTATATGTCTGATAAGTTTATTATTCTTCCAAAATTTAACGTTGAAGAAGATAGAATTGCTTATTCTATATTGAATGATTTTTATAAAGGAAAAAAAGAGATTATTCAAATATATTCAAAAGAAATTTTGTTAGGTGGAGGAAATATCCACTGTATTACTAAGCAAATACCATATTCTAAAAAATATAAAATATAAAGGAGATAAAAATGTCAAGAATAGTAAATTTAGCCGCAACGCAAATGCAATGTAGTTCTAATTATGAAGAAAATATAGCTAAGGCAGATAAATTAATTGCTCAAGCTAGTAAACAAGGAGCTAATGTTATTTTGTTACAAGAATTATTTGAAAGAAAATATTTTTGTCAAATTGAAGATTATTCTCGTTTTGATTATGCAGAAGAATATAAAAATAGTAAGACTTTAGCTCATTTTAAGCAAATTGCGAAAAAATATAATGTTGTTTTACCTATTTCATTTTTTGAAAAATCAGGTAATTGTTACTTTAATTCAATTGCTGTAATTGATGCTGATGGTACTGATTTAGGTCTATATAGAAAAACTCATATTCCAACTGGACAATGCTATGAAGAAAAGTTTTATTTTACGCCAGGAGATACTGGTTTTAAAGTTTTTAAAACTAAATATGGTAATTTAGGCATTGCTATTTGCTGGGATCAGTGGTTTTTAGAAGTCGGGAGATCATTAGCGTTAAAAGGGGCGGAATATTTGATGTTTCCAACCGCTATTGGAAGTGAACCAATTTTACCGATTGACACTTCAAAGCACTGGCAAAATGCTATGGTTGGGCAAGCAGCATTAAATATTATGCCTGTTGTTGCTTCTAATAGAATCGGCAAAGAAGATGATATTAATTCATCAATGACTTTTTTCGGAAATTCTTTTATAGCAGATGAAGCAGGAAATGTTGTTGAACAAGCTTCAAAAGATAAAGAAGAAATCTTAATACATTCTTTTGATTTAGATAAAATTGCTGAATATAGAAGAAATTGGGGAATCTATAGAGATAGAAGACCTAACATGTATAAAACAATTCTTAAAAATGATGATTCAGAATTATAAAAAATACAACGTAGTTGTAATAAAACGCTAATTTTACAATTAAATTGTTAAATAACGAAAAGTTGTTATGTTTTGTTGTTTAATAATTTATATGAAAACAGCTTTTTCAAAGATATTGTGTGATTTAAGAGAAGAAAAAAATCTTTGTCAAAAAGAAGTCGCTTTTAATTTAGGGGTCAAAGTTTCAACATATTCTAACTGGGAAAATGGGGTATGTATACCTAGTGTTGATAAATTATGTAAAATTGCTGATTTGTTCGATGTTAGTTTGGATTACTTAATTGGAAGAAGCCAAATTAGAAAGATGGTTTCTAATAGTGAAAACAAAAAAAGACAGCAAATGTTACAAAGACACATGAAAAATATAATAGTTGAAATTGAAGAGTATATAAAATTGAGCCATGATGAAAAATAAGCTGCCTGATTTAAATCAAGCAGCTTTTCAATTATTCTATAACTTTACAACCCATATATGGGACTAAAACATCAGGAATTGTAATACTACCATCAGCATTTTGATAGTTTTCAATAATAGCGGCTACAGTTCTTCCAACGGCTAGACCTGATCCATTTAAAGTATGAACAAGTTCAGTTGGAGAAGTTTTACTTCTTTTGAATCTAATTGACATTCTTCTAGCTTGATAGTCTGTATCATTTGAACAAGATGAGATTTCTTTATAGGCGTTATAAGAAGGTAGCCAAACTTCTAAATCATAACATTTTGCAGCATTAAATCCGACATCGCCAGTAGATAATACTACTTTTCTATAAGGAAGTTTTAATAGTTGAAGAATTGTTTCAGCTTCATTAGTTAAATGTTCAAGCTCTTTGAAAGAATCTTCAGGTTTACAAAATGTTACAAGTTCAACTTTTTGAAATTGATGTTGTCTAATTAATCCGTGAGTATCTCTTCCAGCCGCACCAGCTTCAGCTCTAAAACATGAAGAATAGGCTGTAAATCTAACAGGGAGGATATCTCCATCGAGAATTTCTTCTCTAAAATAGTTAGTAACAGGAACTTCAGCGGTTGGAATCATCCAGAAGTCACCTTCAGTTTGATTATCGACATGATAAGCTTGATTGGCAAATTTTGGTAATTGACCAGTGCCTGTAAAAGAAGCTGTATTTACTAAATAAGGAGGAAGAATTTCAGTATATCCGTTTTTAGTATGTGTATCTAACATGAAATTAGCGACCGCTCTTTCTAGTTTAGCAAAAGGACCTTTATAGAAAGTGAATCTTGGACCGGCTACTTTAGCGGCTCTTTCAGGATCAAAATATCCTTTTTTAGCTCCTAAATCCCAATGTGAGAGAATTGGAAAATCAAATTGTCTAGGTTCACCCCATTTAAAAACCACTTCATTAAAAGTATCGTCTTTCCCAATAGGTAATGATTTATCTGGCAAATTAGGAGTAGCTAATAGTATTTGTTTAATCTTTTCATCAATTTCTGCTAATTCTTTATCTAGTTTAGCAATTTCCTCTTTGGAATTAGTAATAGCTTGCATGATTTGACTTGCGTCTTTACCTTCACGTTTATATTGGCCAACAAGTTTAGATTTTTCATTTCTTTCAGCTTTTAAACCATCGCTTTTTTGAATGAGCTCTTTTCTTTTAGCGTCTAAATTAGGAATTTCTCTTAAATAAGAATAATCGCCATTTCTAGTGTTAAGTCTTTCAATAACCTCTTCTAAATGTTCTCTAATAAATTTTATATCTAACATATCGTTCTCCTTTCTTTGGAATAAAAAAATCCCACAGTTACATGGGACGAATTTATCGTGGTGCCACCCAATTTCATAGATGTTTGAAATCTATCTTATTAGTTTGTAAATAAGGAATATAAACAAGCTGGAATTCACTAATTAATCAATGTGTATTTTCACCAATCAACACTCTCTAAAAATGAACAAATTAGTTACTAGGCTTAGCCTTATTAACGCTAATAGTATAATTATTAATTTAAAAAAAATCAACATAAAAGTAAAAAGGGGGTTTATAAAGCAAAAAGTATGAAAAAGCACCTATCTATACGTGTTTTTTCATATTAACAACTTTTGTTATTTATAACAAGTTGTTATATAACTACTCGCCTTCTTGTCCGTTGTATTCATCAAGAAAAGTATGCATTTTACCATGTTTTTTATATCCTAAAACAAGATCCATATTTACGTTGCATGCAGCTCTAAAAATACATTTATCTACTGTGGGAGAGTAGTTTTTCATAAGCTCTTTAATTAGCTCCTTTGTCTTTTTGCGCATTGAAGCAACAATTTCAGGAGTATATGTTGATTGTTCGGTAAATTTGCAGGCGCATTGTAAAAATTCAAGTTCACAATAATTTTTAAATTGAATAATATCTTTTTCTCGAAGTAAATATAATGGTCTAATTAATTCCATACCAGGATAATTCTCTGAATGTAATTTAGGTAGCATAGTTTGAAAACTTCCTGCATTTAACATGTTCATTAATGTCGTTTCAATTACATCATCATAATGATGACCAAGTGCAATTTTGTTACAATTAAGTTCGTCTTTAGCGATTCGATATAGCGCTCCTCTTCTCATCTTGGCACATAAATAACAAGGTGATTGAGTTTGCATATTAGCGACAGCAAAGATGTTTGTTTCTACAATTTTAGCGGGGATTTCAAGTTTATTTAAATTATACTTAATTAAGTCTAGATTTTTTGGATTATAACCAGGATTCATTACCAAATATTCAACATCAAATGGAATTTCAGTGTATTTATGAAGTATTGAAAAAAGCTTTGCCATAAGCATAGAATCTTTTCCTCCGGAAATACATACACAAATTCTATCGTTTGGTTGAATTAATTGATATTGTTTAATTGCTTTAATAAACGGGTTCCAAAGTTTAAAGCGATATTTTTTAACTATAATATGAGAAATATCATTGTCTTTTTGAATTAAAGTTTTATTATTCATAATTTATTCCTTTATATACTTATAAAGTATAAAACAAATAACGGATTTGATGAAACTAATAAATGTTGAATAAAATGCTTAACATCTTTATAATTAATTGAGTAAGTTAGGAGTTTAATATGGAAGAAGAAAAATTTGATATATGGTTATTTCTAATAATATTGTTCTTTGGTTGGTTAGGTGTTGATAAATTTTATGTAATGAAATCTGCAGGATGGAAATTGTTTTTAATAAAATTAATTTCTAACATGTGCGCTATTGGTGAATTGTGGAATATTTTAGATTTAATAATGTGCATTATTAAAAAATATAAAGCAGATCCTAGAGAATATTTAGACTATATTGAAAATAGACGTAAAAAATAAGTATTAAAATTAATTTATATATTAGATTGCCGCTTTAAATATAAGCGGTTTTCTTTTGCTTCAATTAAATTTTCTTCTTCTAAAAAAGAACATGCTTTGTTAAATAGAATATTATAATTTATATCTTTTTCTGTTGTTCCAATTACTAACGCTATTCTTTTTAATAAAGTTTGTTTATTTAAATATGAAAATTTAGAAAGGAAGGTTAAGATACCACCAGCGATTTCTAAATAAGAAATTGTTTCAACAGCTCTTAATTTTAAATTGGATCTTCTTAAAGGGGTTATTTTTGTTATCTTTTCTTCTTGATTAGGTGAATATTCTTTAAAAGATTGAGAGATTTTATCTAACATTGAAAAGTAATCAACTCTTCTTTTTTGTTCATATGTTAATGAATCGTATTTTTTCTTTTCAACGAGTTCTTGATTTTTATTAAAATCAATCTCGTTATATAGTAAAAGAACAGATAAATCTTCATAAATGATAAATGGGATTAAATATAAATATTTTGTTTTAATTTGATAATTATTATATAAAAACGATGGAATTAAATTACAATTTTTAAAAGTTAAGATATCTTTAGATGTTTCTACTTTTAAAGCGAATTTATTGTTGTTAACTTCAAAATAATAACCGATAGTAAAATCGTCTATCTTTTTATTTAATTCTAATTTGATGTTATGTCTATTAAAACAATTAATAATTCTATTTAACACTTCTTTTGGTAAAGAGTATGTATATATAGATAAATCGGTTGATAAACTCGCTTGAAAATGTGGAATACAATTTTCTATTTGATGAGTTAAATTTCCAATTAGAATAACTTTGTCTGCTAATAAAAATGAGAACAGCAAATCTTCTAATGAGATTTGTTCTAAATCAACAATAGCTAAATTAAATTTATAGTTTTTTAAATAAATCGCAGAATAAATATTGATGATTTCAATAGGATTAAGGTGATAAAGCAAATACCCAGATACATCTATACTTCTAAACAAGGAATAAATTTGACCATTTTGATATTCGCGTTTTAGTTGGCTTAAAGTCTGATTAAAAGAAGGTAAGTTAATCAATTGATCTTTAGCTTTATTAAAGAAATTAATCAAATCTAAATCTAAGTTTTCAATTACAGAATTATTTTTAGTATAAAATTCATTTAAAATAGAATTGGCTGTTTCTAGAGTTTTAATTCCACCGATACGATTGAAGTTATCCAATAGTACATATTGATTGATAGAGGTTTGAAAGTTTATAGAAAAATTATTTAAATTTTCAGCAGGAGATTGTTGAATCGCTTGTTTAATAAAATACGATGTTTTATTGTAGAGCTTATTAAAGGTTAAGGCTGTTATAAATTCTTCTTTGGTTCCAGTTAGATAATTATTTAAGTGTTTGTTTATTTCTTCAAAAGAGGAATTTAAATAGTTAAAACTATCATTAGGTAAGATAATTAATAGTTTGTTTAAATTTTCTTGAATCTTTTGAAATTGTTTTTGTAAATTCTCAATACCGAGTTTAATTTCTTCAAAATAAGATTTGTTAGTAAAAACTTGTTTTGTAAAATCACTGTGAAAATCGTAATCAGGGTGATTGGCTTGAAATTGTTTATAACTATCTATATATTTTGCAATTTTATCTAAGTTTAATAAGCCATCTAAACTTAAACATTCATCTTTAAAATAAGGATAAAGCTTTTCTTTTAATTGGTTAGTTAATTCCTCGTTTTTGATATATTTATCAAGCAAGATTAAAACGGATTTATACGTTTTGCTAAATGGGGATATTTTGATGATGTTTCTAAACATCTTACGCGTTTCTTTCTCTGCCTTTTTATCTTTTAAAGAGTTCAAAACATCTTGAAAATTTAATTTCCAAACATCTTGATTACACACCATATCTAAAGTTAAATGAATTGAAGCATGAGTTCTATAACAATCTTTTAATTGGTTAGAATAATCTAAATTTTGTTTTGAAAAATCGAAATTAAAATAATCGAGATTAAAAAAATTAAAATCGGTAAATATATTTATTTCTTTAATGATTTTTAGAACTTGATTTATAAATGTAAAATTAGAAAAATTTGACTCTTTTATATGTGATTGATCTAAAAGCTGATAAAAAATGTTAAATTCTTGCAGGGTTTGTTTAATAAATTTAATAAAATCATCATATTCATAATCGTTAAGTAAATTGGAAATTAAATGATATTTATTATTTAAAATGCCATGTGTATCATAGTATTTATTTTCGCTTAAAAATTTTAAAAAATCTAAATCTGTCAAATAATTATTAAATGAATATTCTTGATCTGTTCTAAATTCAAAAATTTGATTAGCTAGACATGCGTTTGAATAATAATGTGTGAAAATTTCAAAATCGTCTTCTTGTAATGATGTTCCTATTTGACATAATTCAGAGGAAAGATGCTGAAATTCATCGTTTAGTTCGGAAACTTCTTGTTTTTGGTAGATTAAATTTGAATCGAGAATATAATTGGTTTTATTTTTGCTATTTTTAATTAAAGAAAAGATAGAAAAATTTGGATCATAAACGTGAACCGGCAAGAAAAAGCCATCATAATAATTTTGAATAAGCATTTTCCTTAGCTCATCTTCTTTATTTTTGGAAGGTGTTATAAAAAGAACGTTTTGTTTCTTAAATATGTGTTCATTAATTGTTTCTTTTATAAAACGAGTGGAAAATTTGTTTAATTTATCAACTTGAATTATTGAATGGTTTTGCAATTGATTGATGGCTTGTTGAACAAAATCAAGTTGAGTTGATTTTGAATTATAAGTGAGATTTGTAGGGGTAAATTCATTATTTAAATGTAAAAAAACATCATTGCTAGTATGATAGTTGGAATCGAAATATTCTAAAACGGTATCGAGTTTTAAATATTTAAAAACATCAAATTTAATTAAAGAAAAAACACAATCGATTCCAAAATGAAAATTGCTGATTTTCTTTTGCGTTTCTAAAATATATTCTTCTAAATTAAAAGTGTATTTTGAATATGTTAAATCGATGTTATAATCGCGTTTTAATTGATTGATAATTAAGCTGTTAAATAGATAGGTATTATAGTCTAAAGATAAGTTTATCGAATTATCTTTGAAAAATAATTTGACCTTAAAAAATAACAAAGGTGTTGAATATATTGTTTTAGAATCCTTTTTTTGATAATAAAGGTTTAAAAAAGTAAGAAAAACATCATCTTGATTTAATAAAGAGGTTAATTGTTTGCTTTGTTGATTGCTAAGTAGAGTGGTTGTTAATTCGTTATATTTTAAAGGTTGAGTTTTTAATAATTCTTCAATTTCGTTGATGTTATATTTAGCTTTCTTTTGAATTTCAATTTGATTAAACTTAATTACATCATCATTTAAACTAGTATTTGTATCAAAAAAATTAACAAACGAAAAAGAGGTGTTTTTAAATAAATTTTCTAAAAATAGACCTTGTGAATTAGTAATTATATCTATTTGATTGATGTTAGAAAAATTCATTTTTAAAAAGGGACAGGATTCACATTCGCTTTTTAAAGATGAAACAATTTCATTAAATTTAACTTTTGACATAATTTAGAAATAATAGTATCTTTTCTAATTAATTATTTTAGCATAATTTGTATTAAGTTTATTTTAAAAGCTACTTTGAATTTTACATTCGATTTAAAATGTTAGTGATATAATTTTTACGTATGGAATGTTCAACTAAATTTATTAAATTTTCTTCTTCTTTAGGGGTTAAAGCTTTACAAGATGGACAAGTAATCGCTTTTCCAACTGAAACAGTTTATGGCTTAGGATGTGTTTATGATAATTATCGAGCTTTTTTAAAACTAGTTGAAATAAAAAAAAGGCCACCTAATAAACCGTTTACTTTAATGGGTGGAAAAGATTTTGATTTTAATAAATTTGCTTATATTGATGATAAAATTCAAAGGGTTATTTCTCAATTTGTACCTGGTCCATTAACTTTGTTATTAAAACCTAAAGCGAATTTGCCTTATCAAGTTAGCTTAAATAGTCCTTCAATAGGTATAAGAATATCATCTAATTCTAAGTTGCAAGATTTTATTTCTAGAGTTGGTAAACCATTATTAGTTCCTTCAGCTAATCTTTCTTCAATGCCACCTTTATTAAAACCTGAAGAAGTATATAATCAATTTAAAGGACAAATTGAATATATAATTGACGACGCTTACATTCCAAGTAAACCATCGACAATAGTTGATTTTACTAATCCAAATCAAATTAAATTAATTAGATTAGGAGAACTTAGTTTTGATGAAATATTAAAAGTATATAAAGGAGAATAAAAATGGAAAAACAATTAAATATTGCAATTGGAAGTGATCACGGCGGATTTCAATTAAAAACTTATTTAATTAATAATTTAATTAAAGAAGGCTATAATTTGATTGATTGTGGAACTTATTCTGAAGCTTCATGTAATTATCCTGAATTTGCTTTTAAAGTTGCTAAGAAAGTTCAGCTACATCAGGCTGATTATGGAATAGTGATATGCACTACTGGAGAAGGAGTATGTATTTGTGCTAACAAGGTTAAATCTATTCGTTGTGGATTAATATATAACAAAGACACAGCTAGATTAACTAGAGAACATAACAATGCAAATATGATGGCTTTCGGCGCTAAATATATCGATAAAGATGAAGCATTAGAATGTGCAAAAATCTTTTTAAATACTCCATTTTTAGAAGGCAGACATCAAATTAGAGTTGATATGATTTCTGAATTTGAACAGGAAAAATAAAAAATCTAAAAAAAAGACTAGCTTGTAAAATTTAACTAGTCTTTTTGCTTGGATAAAATTAATTATCGAATTAATACATATCTCCGCCATTAGTGTTAGGAAGAGGTTTATCTTCTTTAATTTCGCTAACAGCAGCTTCAGTTGTGACAAATAAAGCAGAAATGCTTGAAGCGTTTAAAATAGCGGATCTAGTAACTTTGGTAGGATCGACAATACCTTGTTTATACATATCAACCCAAGTGCCATTAATAGCATTAAATCCGATATTATCTTTTTCGTGTTTTTGTTTTTCAACAATATCGTTAGCTTCATAACCAGCATTAGTAGCGATTTGATGTAAAGGTGCTTGTAAAGATTCTAAGACAGCGTTAATACCTTTTTGCACATCGCTATTTTTGTCAGTTAAGCTGTTCTTTAGAACTTTATAAACGTGAATTAATGCAGCACCACCACCGATGACAATACCTTCGCTAACAGCAGCTTTAGTAGCATTAAGAGCATCTTCAATTCTCAATTTTTTGTCTTTTAATTCAGATTCAGTAACAGCGCCAACTTTGATAATAGCAACACCATTAGAAAGTTTGGCAATTCTAGAAGCAAACTTTTTCTTGTCATAATCAGAAGTAGTATTAGCTTCTTGGTTAGTTAATTCACTGATACGATCTTCAAGGGCTTTTTTATCGCCAGCACCATCGATAATGGTTGTAGAATCTTTGGTAATATTAATCTTTTTAGCACTACCTAAATCTTCAACAGTGGCGTCTTTAATTTCCATAGCTAAGTCTTTAGAATAGAATTTCGCGCCAGTCATAATAGCGATATCTTCAAGAATGTTCTTTTGATTATCACCAAATTCAGGGGCTTTAGTACAAACGACATTTAATGTTCCTCTAATCTTATTGACAATTAAAGTGGACATGACATCGTTATCGACATCATCAGCGATGATTAATAGAGGTTTATGAGCGTCACTAACAGCTTGTAAGACAGGTAAAATGTCTTGAATATTGTTAACTTTTTGATCGGTAACTAAGATATAGCTATCTTCAAGTTCACAAATCATTTTTTCTCTATCAGACACCATATATGGTGACATATAGCCTTTATCGTATTGAAGACCTTTAACTACAGCTAAGTTAGTTTCACTGGTTTTTGATTCGTCGACAGTAATAACGCCAGTTTTACCAACTTTTTCCATGGCTTCAGCAATAATTTTGCCAATTTCAGGATCACCTGCAGAAATAGTAGCGACTGATTCAATATCTTCATTAGTGTTAATAGGTTTTGAAATTTTTAATAATTCTTCAGCGCTAGCTTTACCGGCTTTTTCAATACCTTGTCTAACAAAAACTGGGTTAGCGCCTTTTTCGACATATTCAATACCTTTGTGAATGATACTTTGAGCTAAAACAGTAGCGGTAGTTGTTCCATCTCCAGCGGTGTCATTAGTTTTATTAGCAACTTCATAAACTAATTTAGCACCCATATTTTCAAATTTATCTTTGAGTTCAATTTCTCTAGCGATAGAAACACCATCGTTAGTGATTAAAGGTGAGCCATAACCTTTATCTAAAACGACATTTCTTCCTTTAGGACCTAATGTCAATTTAACAGTTTCAGCTAAAGTATCAACACCTTGAAGCATTAAATCTCTAGCATTTTTCCCAAATTTTATTTCTTTTGCCATAATAATTTCCTCCGTTAATTTTATTCAACTATAGCGATGATATCTTCAGCTTTAATAAGTAAGTAAGTAGTATCATCTTGTTTATATTCAGTTGTAGAATATTGTTTGTAAAGAACTTTTTGACCGATAGAAAGATCAATTTTGATTAGATTTCCGTGTTCATCTAACTTGCCTGGACCGATAGCTTTAATGGTTCCGACATTTGATTTTTCTTTTTCGGTAGTAAGAATGATACTGCCAGCTTTCTTTTCAGCTTTTTCTTGTACTAATACAACATAATCTTGCAATGGTTTAATCATATTTTTAAACTCCTTTTTTTGCTTACAATACATATTCTATCTTAAAAATTAGCAATGTCAATACAAGAGTGCTAATTTGTTAAAAAATTTATTTTGAAGGCATGAAAAAAGGGGTAAATAAAACAAAACCATCTATTTTTTGTTAATTTTAGGCTTATAGGTCTTATTTATCCCTAGTTGTTGATTTATTATCAAATAGATATTTACTTAAAGATAGTTATAAAAGCAAACTAATAAAGATTATTCTTTTTCAGCTAAGACGAAAGACTTTAATTGTTTAGAATAAACTAAAGCAACGTTTTGACCAGATTGTTCTAAATAAGTTCTTATATCTTTGATATAACGAACACAAGTTCTATTAGAGCAACCGGTTAATTGTTCGATGTCTCTAGTCTTGAACGATTTTTTGTTTAATAAATAATCGTAGATTGTCAATACAGCGTGAACTTTTTTCATAATTAATTCCTTTCATAACTAAGACTATAAAGTGAATGGAAGAGCTTATCTTATTCTATCACTCATTTTATATTGAGCTGCGCTAGATAATTAAAGCGCTTTTAGTAGGTAACACTTTAAGATATTATACTAATATGTTTAATTCAATTTTAAAGAGAAATAGAATAGGAGACAATGATACTTCCTAATATAAAGTATATGGAAAGCGCTTAATATTTACAATAGACAATTTTGAGATTTTATAAAATATATGTAATATCATAGTGTTTTTTATAAGTTTTTTAACAAAAATAACGCTATTTGTTTATTTTATAAATAAAAAAATCGATTCTTACATTGAAAGAATCGATTGAAAGTATTGTAAATTTACTATTTTCCTGAAATAGAAATGTTTTTTAAATAGATTGAAGGTGTTTTAACATCGTAGTAAGTTATTTTGCTATCGTTAGCTAATCCACCAATTTTATTTAAATCTTTTAGTAAATTACCAGCGATGGTCATTAATGAAATTGGTTTATCGATTTTACCATCTTTAATTAGATATCCGCTAGCTTGTAAAGAATAATCACCTGATAAACCATTTAAACCGGTTCCTACACCTTCTAAACTAGTTACATAAATACCATTATTTACTTTTTTAACTAGTTCATCGAAAGATAATCTACCTTGTTTAACGTGAATAAAATGAAGACCAGGGATTATTTTAGCTCCTGAACGTACTCCATTACCTGTTGAAGTTGTATTGAAGAATTTAGCGGTTTCTAAATCGTATATATAGCTTTGTAAGATGCCGTTTTTAATAAGGGTAGTATTTTGAGTAGGATAACCTTCAGCATCGTAGCTAGAATCATTATAGCTATTTCCATGAGCTTCATCTAAGATAGTCAATTTATTTGAGAGGACTTTTTGAGAAAGCTTACCTTCAAATAAACTAAGGTGATTTTTAACATCATAAGCAGATAGTTGCTGAATGAGATTGCTAATTAAAATAGCAGAGCAGTTTTGATTTAAGATTACGTTATATTTATTGGAATCAACTTCTATTCCATCAAATTGACTAACTGTATCTTTGACAATTTTTTCGGCAAATTGATCGAGATTAAACTTATCTAAATCAGTAATAATTTGTAAGTCAAATCCAGATTGAACTTGTTTATTTTGTCTAGCTTGGATAGAGCAGGTTAGCATGATTAAATTTGATTTTGAAGAAAGTTTAAGTTTGTTAGAATTTTCAAATTTATTAGTTGAACTGACATAGCTAATATCAGTGTTGACAATTTCAACTCTATTATCTAATGATTTAATTTTTGTATATAATTTAACAGCTAAATCTTTCAATGTTGTTACTTCTACATTTTCAATACTTTTAAAGTAAGTGTGAACTCTTTTATATTTTAAGCCAGGCTTTAAAAAGAAATCAGGGTTTCCATTAATTCCAAATTTAGCGTTTTCCAAAACTTGTTCAATAAGTTTATCAGCGATTTTATTATCGGTATTATCCGAAGAAAAGCAACCTAATTTACCTTCGTAAATACCTCTAAGATAGATGCCACTATCGTGAGCTTGAGTAAGATTTTCTAATTGGTCTTGATAGTAGCTAACAGAAACTTTTGAAGAATTAAAAGAAGATATTTCTAAAGGTTCGATATTTTTTTGTTTAGCTAATGTAAATAATTTATTGAAGTTCATAATTAAAATTTGCCTCCTCTACCACCGACAGTGATATTTTGAACGCGGATAGTTGGTTGACCAACATCAGTAGGAATAGATCCAGATGAAGCTCCACACATACCTTGTCCACGCCCTAAATCGTTTCCAACCATATCGATATTTTTTAAAACTTCATAACCATAACCTACTAAAGAAGCGTCTTTTACAAGGTGATCTATTTTTCCATCTTTAATAATATAAGCTTCACTAGCGGTAAAGTTAAATTTATCAGTTGAAGGATCGACAGAACCACCATTAAATGAAACGCAATATAATCCGCTTTTTGTAGCTTTGATAATTTCTTCAACAGAATAAGGGCCATTATCAATATAAGTGTTTGTCATTCTTGTTGTAGGTAAATATTTATACGATTGTCTTCTACAACTTCCAGTGGAAGGTTTATTCATTCTTCTTCCTTCAAAATTATCCATCATGAAATTAGTTAAAATACCATCTTTAATTAAATAGTTTTTAGTTGAAGGTTCTCCTTCGTCATCATAGTTAAATGAGCCCCAACCATGATCGATAGTACCATCATCAACAGCACTTACACAGCTAGAAGCAATCTGTTGACCTAATTTATCTGAAAATACGGATGTTTTATGAGAAATTGCCACGCCTTCTAAAGGATGACCACAGGCTTCATGGAATAAAACTCCACCAAATTGATTGCCGATAATAACTGTTGTTTTTCCGGAAGGACATTCAGGAGCTTTTAATAGCGCTAAAGCTTTTTTAGCTAGATTTGTTGAAACTTCAACAACGTTAATTCTATCTAGTAGTTCTAAACCTTCTGAGCCTCCAGGTCCATCGAAAGATGTTTGGAATTCGTTATTTTCACTAGCGGTAGCTTGGATGGCTAATCTAGTTCTAACTCTTCTATCTTTAATATGTTTTTTATTTGAGTTGAAGATTTCAATTTTTTCATCCCATTCAATTAAGTTTAAAGTAGCGTTAATAATCTTATCTGAAACTTCGTACATAGCTTTTTCACCCTGTTTCAAATAATCGATTTTTTCTTGATTAGTTAGACTTGAATGTTCTTTTTTAGGTTGGTGTTTTTTTCCAACAAGAACAGGATTAAATTCATCGATATGGACAATTTGATTGCCGTCAAATGATTTTGAAAGATTTTTTGCTAAATCAATAAGGTCTTTTTTATTTAGTCCGGATGTATAGCCAAAAACGCATTTGTTTTTGAGCATAATTCTAATGCTAGCACCATAAGTTAAACTAGAATTACACGCATCTATTCTTTTATGAGAAATAGATATATTGTGGGAAAATTTTTCTTGGATATAAATCTCGGCAAAGTCTCCGCCTGTCGATAAAGCGATGTTTAAGACTTCTTTTGCAACGTCTTTATTTAACATAGACTATTTTCCTCCTTAAAAAATACTGTATAAATTATAGCACAATATCCTTTTGTAGAATAAAATTGATCTCATATACTGTTAAGTAAAATTACTTGACATATATGTTTAAAACTATTAAAATCTATTTTGTTGAATAAAAAGGAGAATAAATATGGTTAAAATTAGATTATCAAGAATCGGTAGACATTTTGAACCAACATATAGAATTGTCGTTACTGATTCAAGATCCGCTAGAGATGGTGCTTGTATCGAACAAATCGGTCATTACAATCCAAAATTGGATTTTTCTACCGCTGTTATCGATGAAGAAAAAGCTATCGATTGGTTATTAAAAGGTGCTATGCCTTCTGATACAATTAAAGCCTTATTAGTTTCTAAAGGAATCTATGCTAAATATTTAGAAACTAAACAATCTTTAAAAGCTAAAAAGAAAGCTAATTAATTATGGCATACGATTATCATAAAATTATTAAAGCCTGCATAGAATCGTTAGTTGATAATCCTGACGCTTTGCTGATTAGACAGATTGAAACCGATCAAGAAGCCACTAATAGTAAAGATCTTCACTTCTTGGTTGCTTGTCCTAATAAGATGCTAGGTAAATTGATTGGAAGACATGGTTCAGTCGCTGATGCCGTTAGAACTATTGTTAACGTTAGAGCTAGAGATGAAAGAAAAAGAGTTCATATCAAGTTTGAAGCGTTAGAAGAAACAGCTGACGAAGCTAACAATTAACAATATGGCTATTAAGTTGAATCTTAATAGCTTTTTTACTTGACATAGATGATACAATAATAAGGTATGGAAGAGATTAAAAAAATTGCTCATATCATTAAAACTCATGGTTTAAGCGGAGAATTAACGATATTTTTATTGACTGATCACATTGATTTAAGGTTTAAAAAAGGCGCAAAAATTATCATAGATAATCAAGAATATAAAGTTAAGAGGTTATCTGATATTAAAGATAATAAGGCTAATTTACTTTTAGAGGGATACAATCATATTTCTCAAGTAGAAAATTTAGTTAAAAAAGATATTTATGCTGATAAGTTAAACGATGAATCTATCGTATATTTAGATGATTTGATCGGTTTTGATGTCGTTTTACCTTCTTTGGAAGTTGTCGGTAAAGTTGAAAGTTATCAAAATTTTGGCGTCAATAAATATATAATTGTTAATTCTAAATATATTCCTTTAATTGAAAAGGTATTTTATTCTTTAATTGATGTTGAAGCTAAAAAGATATATTTAACAAAACAAGGAGAGGATTGTTATTATAATGCTTAAAATCACGATTTTAACATTGTTTCCTGCATATTTTGATTCTTTTTTGAACAATTCAATTATCGCTAGAGCAATTTCAAAACAAGTTGTTTCTTTTAATATTGTTAACATTAGAGATTATACAAAAGATCCTCATCATCGAGTTGATGATACTCCTATTGGAGGTGGAGCAGGTTTAGTGATGAAACTTCAACCTCTTGTTGATTGTTTAAAATCAAATTCTAATAGTAAATCCCATTCTATTTTACTTTCGCCATTAGGAAAAACTTTTAATCAACAAAAAGCTATAGAGTTATCTAAAAAAGAAGAATTGATTTTTATATGTGGGCATTATGAAGGTGTCGATTATAGATTTAACAAATATGTCGATGAATTGATTTCAATAGGAGATTATATTACTACAGGCGGTGAAATAGGAGCTTTAGCTATTTCAGATGCAGTTTGTCGCCTTTTAGAAGGAGCAATTTCTAGTGAATCAATAAAAGAAGAATCTTTTAACGATAATTTATTAGAATATCCCCAATATACCTTTCCTTTTGATTATGAAGGAGACAAAGTTCCAGATATTTTGTTTTCTGGAAATCACAAGGCAATTGAAATTTATCATAGAAGAGAAGGATTAAAATTAACTAAAAAATTAAGGCCGGATTTATTTTCAAAAATAAAGTTATCTAAATCAGATTTGAAACGTTTAAAAGAGATAGAAACTAATTCTATCTCTAAACAGGAACAAGAAGCTTTGATAAAAGGTGAAAGATTTATTAAGAAAAATTATCAAAAATAACTATTCTGTATAATTGTACGATTCTTCTAATATCATTAAAACTTCCTGGCTAGTTAAATCTTTATAACCACCGCCTAAGTCAGTAGAATCTGCAATTGCTTGTAATTGTTCTTCTTTAGCGCCTAGTTCTTTAATTGAAAGAGGACAACCGATATCTTTAATATAATCTTTTAGTTTTGAAATACCTTCTAAAGCTATTTCTTGTTTATCTTTGTTAGAAGGATTGATATTAAATACATTTATAGCGAATTTAACAAATTTATCAAGACCATATTTATATATGTGTTTATAATAAGGAATAGAAACAGCTGCTAAACCTAAACCGTGTGAACAATTAGTGTAAGCGGAAAGTTGATGTTCGATAGAATGAACTTGCCAATCTTGAGATTTAGCACAGCCGACTAATGTATTTAAAGCCAATGTAGCATTCCACATAAGATTAGAACGAGCTATGTAATCTTTCATATCTTTTAAAGCGAGATATGAAGAGTGAATTTCAGATCTTAACAAGGCTTCAATTAAATAATCTGAAGTATTATCATCATCACCTGAAAAATATTGTTCTAACAAATGAGAAATAGTATCGAAAATACCAGATATAACTTGTAAAGTTGGAACTGTATAAGTAAGTTCAGGATTTAAAATTGAAAATTTCGGATATAGTAAGCTAGGGTAAACTCTACCTTTTTTGATATGAACATCATCGTTAGTAATTACTGATCCTCCATTAGCTTCAGAACCAGTTCCAGCCATAGTTAAAATGGTTCCGATTGGAATGACTTTACTAGTAACTGGCTTTTGATTTATATATAAATCTTGCCAGATATCTCCTTTATGATAACTTCCAGCGGAGATACCTTTTACGCAATCGATAACTGATCCTCCACCAACAGCTAAAATAAAATCAATGTTATTTTTTCTAACAATTTCTACACCTTCTAATAATTTTGAATAGCTGGGATTAGGTAAAATATTAGAAAGTTCAAAAACGTTTTTATTGGCTTTATTTAAAATGTCTTTTATTTTGTCATAAAGCCCATATCTTTTAATAGAGCCGCCTCCATATGCTAATAAAACATTTTTGCCATATTTAATTAATTCACCATATAAGTTATCTAAAGAGTTTTTTCCAAAATAGATTTTTGTAGGATTATCGTAAATAAAATCGTAAAGCATATTTAATCTCCTTTGGTATTATTATAAATAATTGCTTTTCTTATTAGAAGAAAATAAGTTAGTTTCATCTTTTTTAGTCTAATATCATATGTTAGAATAAATAAGGCACCCCAAATTTAGTATCTATTTAAGAACTACTTGTTAAGGAGATTTTTTATTTATGAATACAAAGTTTATTTTTGTTACTGGTGGCGTTGTTTCTTCATTAGGTAAAGGAATTTCAGCTTCATCACTAGGTATGATGTTAAGAAAAAGAGGATTGAAAGTTTTTATGCAAAAATTTGATCCGTATTTAAATGTCGACCCAGGGACTATGTCTCCTTATCAACATGGTGAAGTTTTTGTTACTAATGATGGGGCGGAAACCGATCTCGATTTAGGTCATTATGAAAGGTTTACTGATCTTTCTTTAACTAAAGAATCTTCTGTTACAGCTGGTAAGATTTATCAATCTATTTTAGATAAAGAAAGAAAAGGGGAATATTTAGGAGCGACAGTACAAGTTATCCCTCATGTTACTAACGAAATTAAACAGAGATTAATAGATGCCGCTAATGTTTCTAAAGCTGATATTGTTATTACCGAAATTGGCGGAACAGTCGGCGATATTGAATCTTTGCCGTTTATTGAAGCAATTAGACAAGCACGTTCGGATTTAGGTTACGATAATACCTTATATATTCACAATACATTAGTTCCATATTTAAAAACTTCTATGGAAACTAAAACTAAGCCTACTCAGCATTCAGTTAAGGAATTATCTTCTCAAGGGATTCAACCGGATATTATAATTTTAAGATCTGAAGTTCCTATCGATGATAAAACAAGAGAAAAGATATCCTTATTTTGCAATGTTCCAAAGCGCAATGTTTTAGTTGCTCAAGATGTTAAAGTTATTTATGAAGTTGCTTTAGCTTTGCATAAGCAAGGTTTAGACGATCTTGTTTTAGAACATTTTAGATTAGGCGCAGTTAAAGCTGATCTTTCTGATTGGGAAGATTTAGTTGAAAGAATTAAAGCTTTAAAAGAAAGTGTCAACATCGCTTTAGTTGGAAAATATGTCGAACTTCACGATGCGTATATTTCCGTTTATGAATCTTTGAAATATGCAGGTTATTTTTTAAATAAAAAAGTCAATGTTCACTGGGTAGATTCTTCAAGTGTAAATGAAAATAACGTCAAAGAAACATTTAAAAACGATCAAGGTATATTAGTTCCTGGTGGCTTTGGTGAAAGAGGAACTGATGGAATGAAAGTTGCAATTAAATACGCTAGAGAAAACAAAGTTCCTTTTTTAGGTATTTGTCTAGGTTTACAATTAGCAGTCATTGAATATGCAAATGACGCATTAAAACTAAAAGGGGCAAATTCAACCGAATTTGATCCTACTTGTGAATATCCAGTTGTCGATTATTTACCTGATCAATATCAAGGTATTCAATTAGGTGGAACTATGAGATTAGGTGAATATGAATGTGAATTAATTCAACCTAGTAAAGCTTATGAGGCATATAAGCAAGATATTATAAAAGAAAGACATAGACATAGATACGAAGTTAATCCTGCTTATATCGATAAATTTGACGATGGAAACTTTGTCGTTTCAGGTAAAAACCCTCAGACAAATTTAACAGAAATAATCGAATTAAAAGACCATCCTTTCTTTGTCGCAAGTCAGTTCCATCCTGAATTTAAGTCTCGACCATTAAAATCCTCGCCATTATTTACTGAATTTGTAAGAAGCGCAATAAAACACAATCAAAATTAGACCAAGAAAAAAGCTTAGTTTCACATAAGATTCTAAGCTTTTAAAAACGATTAATTTCTAGGCTTGTTTGAATTAGTATCAGCTATTTTATCAAAAGTTTTATCAAGAGGTTTAAATCCATTAATTAATACTAGCAATCCCCAAATGATAAATATAACTCCAAGGACAATAAACATAATGTTAACTATACTTGTTGAAGGATCGTTATATTGATAATAAATTAGCATTACACCAAAAGCGATAAAAACAGCAGCGACAATAAATTCCACTATCCATATCCAAACTTTTTTAGATTTAGAAATAATTCTAATTAATCCTTCCATAATACAAATTGCAGCGATAGCAAATAATAAAACTCCGATAAATAAAGGTATTAATTCTTTAATTAGACTAGGTAAAAATTCCGGTTTAATAAAGAAAATTAAGCCTAAAGCAATTTCGATAGCTGAGACAAGTAGACCTTTACCACGAACAGAAATTTTACTTGGGTCAATAACAAATCTCGCAACTCTAATTAGAGCATCAACACATAAAAAGGCTCCAATTAAATAGAAGATAACTTTTTGTAATGTAGAATTAGAATAATAAATAATAGCTAATAAACCAGCAACTATTAGAATAAGAGCTTCAACAACTCGACAAAACAGCCATAAGTTTTTAGGGTTTTTAATTTTAGCAGCCATAAAAATCTCCTTTGAATTCTTTATTATTATGGTTAGTTTTAAAATTGATGTCAATATAATTAATTATGATATAATTTTAACGCTGGGTCTGTAGCTCATTTGGGAGAGCGTTTCGTTCGCAACGAAAAGGTAGCGAGTTCGATCCTCGTCAGATCCACCATATTGAAAGCATAGGTTTGATACGCTAAAAACGGCTATTCAAACCTTTTTTTTGCACCAAAATCAGCAAAAATTAGCAGATATTTAACATAAATTGAGCATAGAAGTTGAATTTGCTTATCTCATTTTAAAGACGATC
>CASEGJ010000002.1 GCA_949287425.1 uncultured Caryophanales bacterium | reverse complement strand
CTTCCATTAATATGATCTGCATCATATTCTTCTTTAGTTCTAACATCAATTAACAAACTATTTTCACTTGAAATTATTTTATCTAATTCTTCAACATAAAATTGCTTAACAAGATTATTTTTTAAATTTTCAAACATATAATCTATCATATTAATAGGATCTTTTGCAGAAGCAAATGGGGGAGCATAAGATAATTCTAAACTACCTAATTCATAGCCTTTTAAGTGCACTTTTATACATGTAGCTCACTATCATTCGTAATTATAGCGATATAAGCATCGCATTTGCTGCAATCTATACAACAATATGCAATCATTTTGGACATTATTGTTTAATAACCTCCCAATAACCATTTTTATTTTCACCAATACGCTTTATATATCCGTTATTTCTTAAATATCTAATGTTGTTATCGATTGCTGTATCACTGATTTCAATTAAAACGACCAGTTCAGACTTGGTAATGCTAGGATTATGTCTCATTTCAGAAAGTATTCTTTCTATAGTCAAATTTAATCCATGCTTTCTTGTATTGACAGGTTTATCACCAATGTTATTACCAATTTTATCACCAACTTTTTTAATCGAATTTAAAGTAATTGTTACTGTCAATCACGGCCAATTTTGTACATTTAATTAATCCGTGATTGACAGGGGTATCATTTCTCTAGTAGGTTTTCGTTTTTCTAGTAGAGAAACATTTATCTAGTAGGCCTTCATTTTTCTAGTAGAATCAAATTTTAAAAATTCATCAGTTCGAATATAAAATTATCTACTAGCAAAATGCCTAAAAAACAAAAAAAGCCCGATTCCTCGAGCAATTATCGTTAATTTTGACACCCTTTATGAACTGAACCCCATTTAGTTCACATGAAATGTATCAGTTTAATTAATAGGAGGCTTAGGCTTCCTATTTTTTAATCTTTTTGTGTTATAAAAAATAATCCAATCTTCTACAAGATGAATATACTCGTCTAATGATTTGATTTGATTGTTATATAGTGTTTCTTTTTTAAGAATACCGTGCCAACTTTCCATAGGAGAATCATCTATTGGGGTTCCTTTTCTACTCATTGATATTTGTATCCCATTTGCTAAACATATTTCTTTATATTGATTAGAAGTATATTGACTACCTTGATCACTATGGAGAATTAAGCCTTTAATGTTTACTTCTTTTTGAATAGCTTCATTTAAAGTTTCTATAACGAATTGCAAATTATTAAATCTGGAAATTTTATATGCAACAACTCTTCTATCATATAAATCAATAATGGTTGATAAATAGGCTCGTTTATTACCAAACGTTAGGTAGGTAACGTCCGTACACCATATCTGATTTTTCTTTTCAGTATTAAAATTCCTTTTAACTAAGTTTGGTCTAACATTTTCTTGTATTTTCTTATAACCACCAGAATTTCTAATTCGTTTTATATATTCAGGTTTAAGACCATATTTTCGCATTATTCTTGCAATTTTTTTATGATTGAACTTTACACCATATTCAATCATTAAGCCTTCTTCGATCCTACGATAGCCATATGTCCCTTTTGAACTATCAAATACCTGTTTAATAAGAATATAATCTCGATAATCTTTCTCTTCTCTATCTCGATATTTATAGTAAGTTCTTTTTGAAATAGAAAGGGCGGCACATAGATTAGAAAGTTTATATTCTTTTCGATGGGAATTGATAAATATTATTTTTTCTTTTGTCTTCTTTTAATTTTCCATTCTTATCTCTTGTATCTAGCCAATATTTAATAGTAGATGGTATTAATCCATATTTCTTAGCAAGGGCTCTTCTTCCTCCTTTCCCTTCAAGATATTCATTAATTACTTTTGCTTTAAATTCGTCAGTAAATCTCTTGGGTTTAGTCTTTTTCATAATAAAAAACCTCCTAAGTATATTTTAACTTAAGAGGTGTCTAATCTGATAATGGTGAACTAAATGGGGTTCAGTTCATTAATTGTATCAAAACGTTAGTTATAAGATGCCTGCATACTACGCTTTTGATACATTGCACACCCTTACAACGGCAACAACGGCAACTTTTAAGACGTAATAATGTGCTATTTCATTTAAACAATATGCACAGTTGGTCTTCCGCTATAAATAGTTGTTGACTGACGTTTTAAAGTAAATTCCATTTTTTCAGATTCATATATGACTTTATTATCGCTATCATATTGTTTTAAAACTATTGCATATGAGGCATATCCTAAATTAATAATAGGAATAAAAAAACTTATCTTTTTCAGACTTAAAACTACCCATAGTTTGATAGGTTTTATCCTTTCCCCTTGCTTCGTAAAAGCATAATAAAGTGTTACAACGCTGTAAGAATATTTATCATTTAATGGGTTATACAAAATATTTATTAAAGAATCGCCTGATACAACGTTTATATTTACTATTTCAGCAAGTTGCTCTTTATGTTCTTTTAATATTTTTTCGTCCCATGCTGTTTTGTCGGCATCAACATAAATAATTGGTATTTCAATTGGATTGGCGAGATTATCACTAAATGAAACAAAAATCGATGGCCTAAATGTACAGAAATGATACAACACACCAATTCCAAATTTACGCTACACCACAGCAATCTTTGTTTTTGTTTAAAGTAATTGCATTATAAATGAATAATCCAATAACAAAAAGTGAGAACAAGAAAATAGCGCCTTGAGTAAATAATTGCATTAAATACATAGAGTCATCATTTCCACTTTCAGAGAAGATTTTGATTAAACTAAATTCCATCATTTGTATTGTGTATAGTGCTCCAATTAGACCAAGAAATGACAAGACATATTGCCTATCGGTTTTATCTTTCTTCACTAGGCTTTTGATGGCAAAAATCATTTTAAGCGTGCCATATAAAGCATAAGCGTAAATGAACCAATCAATAAAATAGTGAGGAGAGTCCTTATATAAGATTGTTAAGATGAATGCCGCCATCATGGGAGCAAGAACTATTGATAGCGAAATAACACCAGCAAGATAATGACTTGGTTTTATGTGATATTTTTCTATTGCCCACTGCCACACTTTAAATAGAAGCATGAGATAAGAAAAGATACAGTAATTAATCAAAATCCAATCAAATTTAATAATGACAAAAACAAGGTGAATTGTACCCATAATAAAAGGCCCAAGCATCGATATATAAAACGCTATATCACCTCTACTATAAAAATCTCTAATTCTATTGATAATCTTTTTCATTTGCAAATGTGTGTTTAGCGATTAAATTAACAATAAAATCAATATCGTCTTTGCAGTCTTCTTCGACCCATTTTTGAATGATTGCCAATGATCCTTTCGTGTAAAATTCGAAAACATATTTCTTTTCTTTTTCATCAACATTAAAAGTATCTAATGCTGGGTCAAATATATCTTTATACATTTTTTTAAATGCTTTATCAGCAGAAAATAGTTTTGGCTTTTGATGTATCAATTTATATGCTCTTTTGTTTTCTTTAACAAAGTTAAGATAAGGAGTTAAAAAATCTGGAGAAGTTAATATTCTTCTTTTTGTGTTGATTATTAGTTCTTTTGGAAAAGAAGTAACAAATCTTTCGTTTAATAGTTCAATGGTTTCTTCTAATAACTCATTAGTGTTTTCATAATGAAGATAAAACGTTGATCTATTAACACCAGCTCTTTGACAGATTTCTTTAACGAATATAAAGGCAAAATCCTTCGTCTCTAAAAGTTGAAGAAGGGCTTCGTCCATCAATAAAGCAGTATTGAAATATTTTGATTCGTTTTTATTCATCACTATTGTTTTATGCTTCTACGATTTCATTTGCTAAAGCAATAATATCATTCCCGTATTTTTGTTTCCCTTTAGCAAGAATCTTCTTATAGATGAAATAGTTAATTGATACACCTATAATTCCAATACCCCCGACGACATATCCTAAGATATCTTGCCATAATTCACCACTACCGATAACTTTTAAAGAGAAACACATACCGACACCAAGTAATAAAGTCATTATAATCCCGAATGTGTAGCCAAAGATATTGGCGCCCATTTTGGCTTTTCTATCTAATTTCTTGAGGGCCACAACTTTGCTAGTTTCTTTTGGAGCATATTCCGCTGCCACTTTTTCTGCGTATGTTTTATCAGTATTCATTTCTTTTTCCTCCTTGAGCTGACACAAACAATCTATCAATTTGAGTATACACTATGAACAACACAAAAAGGAAAAAGTGTTGAAATAAGAAAAAGGACTGATATTTTGTATCAATCCTATTTAACTAAGTTGTGTGCAATTTGCCGTTAATACACAATGTATATTATATGCACTAATACATTAAAGGGTTATTGTAACCGCATCGAATTCGACACGTTTAAATTTGCTAGACATTGTTTGGCTTTTTAAAATGAAACAATACACCTTCTCAGGAACATTTTAACTCGATCTATATCAGTGCTTTCATAATATCCAACAAGTTCTTTTTTAAACTGAGGTACTTTATCGAAAGGAATAATTAATAAGCCTTTGCCTCTTGAAATTAAATAAAAATTAGCAAAGATAACCGCTGTTCTTTTATTTCCATCATTATAAATTTGAGTCTTCATGACGTATAAGCATAGCTCAATTGCTTTATCCTCATCACATAAAGATGAATTTACAATATTTTCAATTTGTTCTTTAACAGCAAATTCCATTGGAAGAGGCGGAATATATGATGAACCACCAATTGTTACTGGTACTCCTCTAATACGTCCACCATCTTGATAGAATCCTTCATTAACTAATCTTGCAATATAGGAACACAGATAATAATCGCATTTAGATTGAATAACATTTTTATCTAGAATGAATTCCCATGAATGTTTTAAATTTAATATTTTTTGAACACCTTCAGCATCAACATTATGTATTTTTCCGTTTTCAATAATGGTTTCAGTATCAGGAAAGGTTGTTGCAATACCCTCTAGAATAGCTTGATCATAAATAATTTGTTTCATATTTGACCTAGCAAAATCTAAATTTAATTGAACTCTTGGGTTTAATTCATTGTCTATATATCCAAGTAAAGCTAGCTCTTTATCTAATTTTCTTATTTGCTTTCTAATCTCTCTAGCTTCTTTGGTGCTTTTTAACAAAGAAGTGAGCAAGACGTCATCGAAAGGTCCAACATATGTTGAGGTGACTCTTCCGTTTACTCTTTTCCTTATATAAATATATTTTTGATTATTTTTTTCTTTAACTTCAGGAGTTCCATCATATGGCAAAAGATTATAGCGAGCTTGCAAATCTGCTTTTTGAACTAATAATTTTTGTATTTCTTCAAAACTGTTCATTTAGTGAAACCTCCTAGTAGGGAACTTTTGCAATAAAATAATATCATATTGTTCCCTACCATACAAGCAATTTAAACCTATCGAAATCGAGGGGTTTAGCATGTGAAACATTTCTTCTATTTATGTTACACATACAGATTTTGCTCAGTAAACCGTTAATTCAATCAACATTTTATAGTTTTTAAGCAAATTCTATTCTCGCAAAAATTAAACTATTCTCGCATGTTAGTGGCATTATAAAAACTGCCAAATGGGAGTGCAGACAAAAACTTGGACTAAATAGAAAGGACAAGTATGCACAGAATAGAAGAAATTGAAAAAGCATTAAATTTATTAGATACCTATGATGGACAATTATCTAAGACTGCAAGAGCATTAGGGATTAATCGCTATACATTAAGATCTTGGAGAGATAAAAGAAAAGTCTGCACACCCTTAGAAGTTCTAAGTTTGTATCAGACATGTCGTTCTAATATGGTGGGGGCAAAGGGACTTGAACCCTTACGATATCGCTACCAATGGATTTTGAGTCCATCGCGTCTACCATTCCGCCATGCCCCCGTGAAATAAATTATAAGTAATTTTTAACATGTAATGCAAGAGTTTAGACAAATTATCGTTTTTGTAATTTCATTTATATATATGTTAATATATATAAGTTAAGGAAATAAATAATGGAAGAAAATAATAAAAAAGTTACTCGTGTTGCTTTATATGCTGATTTAAGAGATAAGATCAGCAAGATGGATACTCTTTCTTTTGATGATCCTGATCGCGATAGCAAATATGGTCTTAATTCTAAAAAACCAATAATGCCTATCATTCATGAAGAAGCTATGTCAAATGATGAGTTAAAGACAGAGCATATTAAAAAGAATACATTATCTATTTCTATTGAAGATTTAATAAAGCAAAATGATGATTATACTATCGCTTTAGAAAAAAAGGATATCGATAAATCTTTTAAAAATTTTAAACCAAAATCAAATTTGAAATTGAAATGGATTGTTGGTTTGGCTATTGGAATTAGCATTCTAATAATCGCAATAATCGTTATCTTGTGCTGTTTATTAATTAAGTAAATAAGTAAAGGAGGTAAATATGCATCTAGTTATCGCATTAGATGGACCATCTGGTTCTGGTAAATCAACAATAGCTAAAATGCTAGCTGAAAAATACAATCTAGTCCATATTGATTCAGGTGCTATGTACCGCGCTGTTACTTTATATTGTCTTGAAAATAATATCGATCCTAAAAATGAAACTGCTGTTTGTAATGTTTTAGCTAATATCGATATAGATTTTGATTCTAAAGGAAACATTTTATTAAATGGAAAAGATGTTTCTAAAAAGATTAGAGAAAATGATGTTTCTAACAATGTCAGCTATATTTCCTCATATAAACAAGTCAGATTAAATCTTATAGATAAACAAAGAGAAATAGGTAAACATTCTTCAATAATTATGGATGGTAGAGATATAGGTAGTTTTGTCTTTCCTAATGCTGAAGTAAAAATATATCAAATTGCTTCAGCTGAAACTAGAGCTAAAAGAAGACATAAGCAAAATATTAACTCGGGTATTAATTCAAATTACGATGCTGTTTTGGAAAATATTAAGATGAGAGATTATATTGATTCTCACCGTGAATTTGATCCTTCAAAACCGGCTGATGATGCGATTATAATCGATACTTCTAATTTGACAATTGAAGAAGTTATTTCTAAATGTTCAGAAATTATCGATAGAAAATTAAAGGAGCTAGATAGATGAAATTGTTAGGTAAAGTCGCTTTAGTTGGTGCTCCTTCGGTTGGAAAATCCACTTTGTTTAATCGTATGATTCAACAGAGAAAATCTATAGTTAGCGATGAGCATGGTATTACTAGAGATAGATTATATGCTAAATGTGAATGGTTAACCAGGGATTTTATTTTGATTGATACAGGTGGATTAGAATTAAAAGATGCTCCTTTTCAAAAAGAAATTAAAGCTCAAGTTCAATTGGCCTTCGATGAAGCTGATGTTATTGTTTTTGTTGTCGATGGTAGATTAGGTTTAACTAGCGATGATGAATATGTCGCTAGAGAACTATATAAAATTGATCAAAATAAACCTATAATTTTAGTGTGTAACAAAATCGATAACATTGAAATGAAAGATGTAAGTTACGATTTTTACGCTTTAGGTTTTGGTGAACCTATAATTGTTTCTGCAAGTCATGGAATTGGGGTAGGTGATCTTTTAGATAAAATAGTCTCTTATTTACCTAATAAAGATTTACCTAATATCGATGGTGATATTACTTTTACTTTGATAGGTAGACCTAACGTAGGAAAATCTTCATTAACTAACGCTATTTTAGGTGAAAAAAGAGTTATCGTATCTAATATTTCTGGTACGACAAGAGATTCAATTGATACTCCTTTTGAAAGAAATGGCAAAAAGTATGTCTGTATCGATACGGCTGGATTAAAAAGACGTGGGAAAATATATGAAGCTGTAGATAAATACGCTGCTATTAGAGCTATTGATGCAGTTACTAGAGCTGAAGTGGTTTTGTTAGTTATCGATGCCTTTGAAGGAATTACTGATCAAGATAGACATGTAGTTGAAGCGGCAATTGATGCTTATAAACCGGTTGTTTTTGTCGTTAATAAATGGGATTTACATTCTCATGAATCGAAGGCTCAGTATAAATTTTCATTAGAATTAAAATCGTATTATAAATTCTTAGATTACGCCCCTATAGTTTTTACTTCAGCTAAGACTGGATTAAATTTAGATAAGCTATTTGATGCTATAGATCTATGCTATCTAAATTACAATAAAAGAGTGCAGACTTCTATTTTAAATCAGGTTATTTTAGATGCTCAATTGGCTAATCAAGCTCCTGATTTTAATGGAGGTAGAATTAAAATTAACTATATTTCTCAAACATCTAATTGTCCACCGACATTTGTTTTATTTGTTAATAATCCGAAATTCATGCATTTTTCTTATCAGAGATATTTAGAAAATACAATTAGATCTACTATGAATTTAGTGGGTACTCCAATAAAAATAATTTGTCGAAAGAAAGATGGAGGAGTTAATAAATTACAATGAAAATTTTAGTTTATGGCGCTGGTAGCTGGGGGACAGCTTTAGCTAATGTTTTAGCAGATAACAATCAACAAGTTTATCTATATGGAAACATTCCTGAAGTAGTTGACGAAATTAATCTAAAGCACACTAATTCCACCTATTTTGGAAATGAAACTTTAATTAACGATAAAATTATCGGCGTTAAATCCTATTTACCTTATTTAAATGAGGTTGATATTTTAATTATCGCTGTTCCAACTAAGGCTTATAGAGAAGTTTTAAGTCAAATTAATTTAGAATTAGAAAAAAAGCTCTATATAGTTTCTGTCGGTAAAGGTTTTGATCCAACTACTGAAAAAAGACTTTCAGAAACAATTAGAGAACTTATCGATGAATCTAAACGTTATCCTATCGTTTCTTTAATAGGACCTTCCCATGCTGAAGAAGTAATTTTACGTAAGTTAACTTGTTTAACCTCCACTTGTTTAGATCTTTCTACAGGTCAACTTATTCAAAATTTATTTTCTAATAGTTATTTTCGCGTTTATACTAATCAAGATGAAATCGGTGCTGAATATGCTGCTGCTAGTAAAAATGTTATCGCTTTAGCAAGTGGTATGTTAGCTGGACTTGGTTATGGAGATAATTCTAAAGCGGCTTTAATTACAAGAGGTCTAGCTGAAATAGTTAGATTAGGGTTAAAAGTAGGTGGCAAATTAACTACCTTTTTAGGTTTAACTGGAATTGGAGATTTGATGGTTACTTGCACTTCATATCATTCTAGAAATTATCAAGCTGGATTAGTTATAGGTAAAAACGATTCAGCTGAACAGTTTTTAAAAGAAAATAAAATGACAGTAGAAGGAATTAAAACCAGTCAAATTATTGTTGACATTGCTAAAAAGAACGGGATTGAATTACCTGTTATTGAATCTGTTTATAAGGTTTTGTATCAAAATCAAAAGCCATCAGCTATGATTGATGAAGTTATGAATAGACCTTTAAAATCGGAATTTTAATTTATCTTTGACAAAAAAATGTTTTTCTATTAATATATGTTAGCAAGCAAAAATAGGAGGCTTATATGAACATTACTGATATTTCTGCTATTATTGCAGATAAACACTCATTAACTAAATCAGAATCTGATTTAATCGTTAGAGAAGTTTTCGCTAGCATTGCTGAAAGCTTAGCTAAAGGTGAAGAAGTTAAAATCGCTAACTTTGGTACTTTCGTTAAGAAAATTAGATCTGCTAGAAATGGCGTTAATCCTGTAACTCACGAAAAAATTTCTATTCCTGAAACTACTCAAGTTGCTTTTAAGGCCGCTAAACACTTAAAAGATAGCATTTAATTCAATTAAGTTAATCATTTAAGAAGAAGGTGAAAAATCTTCTTCTTTTTTTGTCGCTTGCTTTGCTTATGGAAATAATTAAGGATTGCTGTTTTATGTTAAAATATATCTTATGAAAGAAGTAATTCACGAGATATTTCAATATTTAGATACTTATTTAGGAAGGTTAGGAAACATATATCTTATCGGTGGTTCAACTAGGGATTTTCTTTTAAATAGAAAGTTTGATGATTTTGATTTTGCTAGCGATATATTTCCAAATGACATAGCTAGTCATATTGCTTCTGATACTAGATTTATTAAATATGGAACTATCAATGTAAAATATAAATCATATAAAATAACTTTGACTAGTTTTAGGCAAGATATCGCTTATTTAGATTACCGTCATCCTGAAGTTAGATTTATTAAAGATTTAAAATTAGATTCATGTCGGCGTGATTTTAAAATGAACGCGATATATATGGATAAGAATTTCAATGTTATCGATCCTCAATTAGGCTTAGAAGACCTTTCTAAAAAAAGGATTTCAATGATAGGAGATATTCCTTTAAGAATCAAAGAAGATCCATTAAGAATACTTAGGTGTCTAAGATTTGAAAAGGAACTAAATTTTTCTATAGAAGATAAGTTAAAAACGTATATTTTTGAAAATATCGCCTTATTAAAAAATGTTAGAATAGAAAAGATTAATTTAGAACTAAACAAGATAAAAAATGAAAATGATAAATTAGATATTTTAAATTTACTAATATCTAAGAATATATTAAAAGGAGAATAGTTTATGGAATTAACTTATAAAGATATCGATTATAGACGCTTTCTAATTAGACATTATAAATATTATAAACTCAGTGAAGTAGAATTAGTTTTATTGCTGTGTTTAGATGATTTTTTACAAAATGTCGAAGCCTTAGTAACTGCTGATGATCTAATTCCATATATGAATATTTCAAAAGAGGAAATAGACGCTTTATTAGTAGGTTTAGTTGATAAAAAATTCGTATCATATGAAACTAATTCTTCTAACAATGTCGTTACTAGCCTTCATCTTTTGTATGACAAAATTCTTAAAGATATGAAAAAAGATATTCTTATTGAACAAGAACAAATTTCTAATACGCAAGAAAATCAAACTATTAATAATTTATATGTATTATTTGAAAAACTGATAGGTAGAAGTCTTTCTCCTAAAGAATTAGATAGAATTAGTTTATGGATTCAAAATGGGGTATCCACTAATTTAATTAATGAGGCTATAAGTAAGTTAAAAGCGAAAGGCAGTAGTATATCTATCGCTAGTATCGATAAGGTTTTATTTAACCTTCAAAAAGCTAGTGATGTTCAAGAAAAAGGATATTCAGACCAGGGAACTTCTTGGAATAGAATGACTCAAAAAGAAAGAGATATTCTTTCTAAACGTTGGATAGAAGAAGATGACTAAACAAGAGAAAATAAATCTACTTACTACATATTTAAATAAGTTATATCCTCAAACAAAGGTCTTTTTAAATTCTAATAACGAATTTGAATTTTTAGTAGCTGTTATTTTATCAGCGCAATCTCAAGATAAAGTTGTCAATCAAGTTACTCCGCATTTGTTTCAAAAATATCCCAGTGTTTTATCTCTAGCTAACGGGAAATATGAAGAAGTTTTATCTATTATTAAACTTGTTGGTCTTGGTCCAAGCAAAGCTAAAAATATAATTGAATTAGCAAAAATTATCTCTACTAAATATGAAAGTAAAATTCCACACGATATAAAATTATTAGAAGAATTACCTGGAGTTGGCCATAAAACAGCTTCTGTGTTTTTAGCAGAGATTGATAATGCTAAATATATCCCAGTTGATACTCATATTTCTAGAATATGCAAAAGATTAAATATCGTATCTGATAAATTAAATCCAACTCAAATTCAAAAGACGTTAGAAAAATATTATAAAGGTGATAACTATATAAACTTTCATCGTCAAATGATTCTTTTTGGAAGAAATATCTGCTTAGCTAGTAGTAAGCGCAAATGCGAAGAATGTCCGTTTCAGTTTTGTAAAGATAGGAAAAAAGATAGCTAGTTATTTTTCTTGTTTTTATTAGAAGGTGCTTTTTTAGTATCTAGAAGATACCAAACTAACACAATTATTTCAAAAGCGGCTGAAATAAAATACAGATACCAAATTTTATCAAATATAGGTGTTAAACCAATAACTAAACTTACACAAGCTCCCCAGTTAAGACCGGAAACAAATATCATGTTATATATTCTTGATCCCCAGATGTTATTAAAAATAATACAGAGAATAAAAGAAACGGGAATAGCGATAATAAATGCAAGATATGATGGATATGTATTAGGCTTAATCATTTCAACAATTACGCAGCAAATCATCGCCACTAACCAAGTTAATAAGATTGAAAGCAAAACTATAACATATCTATTTTTGGTAAATGTTTGAACTTTTTCAATAGTGGTTTCTTGATGAAGGAGTTCTTCGATAGGAATATTAAAAATCTGAGCCATTTGATTTAAAACATTGATATCAGGTATTCCTTCACCTCTTTCCCATTTTGAAATGGCTTTATCTGAATAATTTAACTTTTCAGCGAGTTGTTGCTGAGTTAAATTGTTAGCTTTTCTATATTTAATAATGTTTTTAGCGATTGTTGTTTTTATATCGTAAATTTTTTCCATACTTAATTATATTATTGAAAAAAGTGCCTAATAGTCAAGGAAAATAGAGCTATTCTACTCATAGTAGAGTTGCTATTTTTATATAAATTATTCAGAGAGTTAAAAGTATACTTAATAATATTTACTTTTTTTAAGCAATATTTAAAAATAAAAAGGATATTGTTGCTAAATATGGAGGCTAATAATATGAAATTTAAAATTGTGGTTGATTCTTCTTCTAATTTAACTAATTCCTATATTAAAGATGAACAAGTAGGTTTTCAAGTTGTACCATTAACTTTAAGGGTCGATGGTATAGATTATATCGATGATGAGAATTTAGACGTTAAACAACTTTTAACTAGTTTGCATAAAGCTAAAAGTAAACCTACTTCTTCTTGCCCAGCTCCTAGTTTATTTGCTGAATCTTATTCTGAAGCTGAATATGTGTTTTGTTTTACTATTTCAAGAAAATTATCGGGTTGTTTTAATTCAGCTTTTGTCGGCGGGATGGATAAAAAGGATTCTAAAATCCACGTTGTCGATTCTAAAGCTACTTCCGGGAATTTGATTTTATTAGTCGATAAAACATATCAATTGATAAAACAGGGTTTAAGTTATGATGAAATTTGTGAACAGATTGATGAATATAATAAACAATTGAATTTATTATTTATTCTAGATAGTTTTGATATGTTGGTTAAAAATGGCCGTATGTCAAAAATAGTAGCTTTTGTCGCTTCGAGTTTATCAATTAAGCCACTATGTATCGCCGATGATGGTGAAATTAAGATCGACAAGAAAGTTAGAACCATTAATGCTGCTATTAAAGCTTTGGTTAGTGAAATTGCTAACTTGATGGTAGGAAAAGATATTTCCTCTAAGACTTGTATTGTTACATGTTTAGAAGGAGATGAAATTGGTCCAAAAGTAAAACAGCTTATTGAAGAAACATATAATTTTAAAGAAGTTAAACTTTTCTATCATAGAGGTTTATGTGCCTTTTATGCTTTAGAAGGTGGTGTGATTGTTTCTTTTTAGTTAGTTTGCAATTATAATAAATTTAGAAAGGAAGAAAAAAATGATTGAATATAGATATGATACTCAACTATTAATTGAAGGAGAAAATCTCAACGAAGATGAAATTGATAATTACATTGCCACTCATTTTAAAGGCGATTGTTTATTAGCGGTTGGAGATGATACTTTAATTAAGATTCACTTCCACACTAATGAACCTTGGGATGTTTTAAAATATTGCGCTAGTTTAGGTGAAATCTACGATATTGTTGTAGAAGATATGGATAGACAAGCCCGTGGATTAAAAGGTTAATTATTCTTAATATATTTTTATAAATGACAGATAATAATTCTTTGGATATTTTAGTTTCTTTTATAATTCCTTGTTTTAATTCTTCATATAGCGATTTAAAAAGATTGTTAGATAAGTTCCATAAGTCTAATTTAGCAAGTGGGGGGAGAATTAATACATATGAAATTATATTAGTTGATGATGGTTCAACTAATAAAGTTTGTTTTAATATTTATCAGGAAATGGTAAATAAACATCTTCCTATCAAATATTTTTATCAGGAAAATCAGGGCCCTTCACAAGCTAGAATGTCTGGAATTAAACTTTCGAATGGAAAATATATATGTTTTATCGATAGTGATGATGATATTAATTCAGATTTTTTAAATGTTATATATTCTTCTATTTCAAATACAGATATTGTTATTTTTCCTTATCAATTTGAAAATCAAGATGGAACAAAAGCAACTCGAGTTTATAAACATACCATTCATCAAATTATGTTAGGTTTATTTTTTTCAACATATAAAGGAATATCTTCATTTAACGGAATTGAAGGTTGGTATGGATACTTATGGAGATATCTATATAAAAGAAGTTTTCTTATAGAAAGCAAAATTGAATTTGATACTCATTTAAAAAGTGGAGAAGATATCTGCTTTATGATTAAAGTTTTTTTATCTAATCCTTCTTATAAATATGTTGAAACTGGTTATTATACATATAGATATAATTTAAATTCATTAAGTAGATCTGCTACATCGATAGATGAGATATATTCTCGAGATGAAAAATTAATTGAAAAGTTAATAGAATTAGCTAAAATTGCAATTAAGAGACAACTTTTATCTAATAGAGAATTTGAAACTAGTATCCTTAGCAGGATAGCTAGTTTAACTTATGTCTTTTTACAAGCTGCTATTTCTCAAAACATCAAATACAAAATCGCTAAATCTTATTTAATTAAATATCGATATTTTATTAAGCAAAACAAATTAAAATTAAAATTAGATTCAAATACTAAATTAGCTAAACGTCTATTTTTGATATTGTTTTATTTTAAGTGTTTTTATCTATGTTATGTTACATTGAAGTTTTTATAAAACTGTGTAAATTATTGGACAGTTAAATATATTTGTGCAATTATTCTTCTATTTGTTTATATAATAAAGTCGATGGAGGAATATATATGGGTAAATTAATTGTTTCAGAAACTGCAAGCCAAAGTTTAAAAGTCGATAAATTAGCGATTAAAATTGATTTAACTAGCTTAGATTTATCTTATTCTATAGCTAGGGAAAACCTTTTGAAGTCTATTGATTATTTAAGTAAGTTGGTTGAGGAAATTGGTGTTAAATCATCTCTTAATGATTATAATATTTCTCAAGAATACGAATATGATAATAGAATGAATAAAAAGAATTTTCTCGGATATAAATTTATCGCTAGTTACGAAGTAGAATTTAATATCGATAACGATAAGATAGATAAATTCATTAAAGAAATCAGCAATATTTCTATTGAAAAAGCGTTAACTTTTAAATTATATGCAAGTATACCTGATTCTTTAGAAAGTGAGCTTATTAAAAAAGCTTATCAAAAGTGTTTAGTTAAAGCTAAATTATTGGCGAAAGTTTCAAAAAGTAAAATAGTCGATATTGAATCTATCGACGATGATAAATCATCACCTTCAGCAAAAAAGGTTTTAGCTTATTCAAGAAGCTTTGCTGATAGTAATCTTAGTTTCTGCAATGAAGATTCTTTATATGATCCTGTTGATTTTTCTAAAAAAGAAGTCAATTATTCTAAGACAGTTAATGTAATTTATAATATTGGAAAAATTTAATTTATTTATTAGCGATATAAAGTGATAACAGCTAGTTATCACTTTATTTTATTTTGTATAATTAACTTGTAGTAAGGTTTAATTATATGGAATTATTAAAAAAGTTATTAGAAGATGCTAGGCACTTGTTGTTTCTAGATTTTGAAGGGACTCAATATAGTCATGAAGTTATTGCCGTTGGAGCTGTTTTAGTTGATTGTGATGAAAATTATATTCCTACTGGTGAACCCTCAAGTTTTAAATGCTATGTCAAAGCTAACGATAGAGTTGGGCCATTAGTTTCAACAATGACTGGAATTAGCGATAGTTTACTTGAAAAAGAAGGCGTTGACTTTTCAACAGCTTTAACTGACTTAAATTTGTTTTTAGCAAATCGCTCTCCTAAATTAAAAGTTTTAACTTATGGTAATCAAGATAAAAAGATGCTTTTAACATCTTTTTCTAAATTAGCTAATCCGAGTAAATTCCAAACTGATTTTGTCAATTATCTTTCAAGAAATACAATCGATATTGGAACTTTCATTTCTAGATTTCTCCGCGGGAAGAAAAATGAATTTATTTCTTTAATTCACCTTAGAGATTTTTTAAAACTTGAACCTAGCGGGCAAGCTCATGATCCTTTAGTCGATTCTCTTGATTTATATCATATTTATCAAGTTTTAGTATCTCGTAAAGAAATATTAATAGGTGCATATAAGAATTTATTAAAAACCTCATCTTTAGTTCCTAGCCCAATAAGAAAATTAGTTTGTGATTTAATAGATGGTAAAGATATAAAAGCTAGCGATTTAGATTTGGCTTTGGAGATATATTTCGCATGAGATATCCAAACGGAAAAATATATTCTAAAGACAAATTGAATTTAGATACTTCTATCAAGGAAAAAAAGCATTATAATCTGAAAGATAACGCCTCTAATAGAGGTATGGGATTAGAAGAAGATATTTCAAATTCATGTGAATATTACAACAATTTGAATGTATGCTTAATATATAAAAGACCAACTCCAATTAAAGTTGTAAAGATGGATAAAATAAATAAATCTAAGATAACTGAAGCTTATTTTTCAAGTAAATCAACAACGGATTACAATGGAGTATATAAAGGTAAATATATGGATTTTGAAGCGAAAGAAACAATTAACAAAACATCTTTTTCTTTTCACAATATCCGCAGCCAACAAATTGAACATCTTTCAAAGGTGACTAAATTAGGTGGTTTGGCATTTTTTATAATTAGGATGAAAGCTTATAATGAGACTTATCTTCTTAAATATAGTGACATAGAGCCTTTTTTAGTATCGAAATTAAGGGCTAGTTTACCTTATAGTTATATTAAAGAAAACGGCTTTTTAATAGAAGAATCATATTTGCCGAGATTGAAGTTTTTACAAGCGGTAGATAAAGCGTTTTTTGGAATGTAATTTTTTTTATAAATTTAAAGGTAAATAGATATATAATCATATTCATGGAGGTTAATATGGCATTAAATTTAAAATTAGATTCTAATAGAATTTTACACAAGCAATTTGAAGGCAGTAAGCCTGGGTATAACGCTATGCAGGTAGATGCTTTTTTAGATACTGTAATTTCTGATTATGAAATGATGGAAAGCTATGTTGAAACTAGCGAAAGCAAAATCGATGAATTGACTAAATTAAATGAAATTTTAAATAAAAAACTTTCAAAAGTTGAAGCTGATTTAGCGATGATGTCAGAAAAGCTCAAAAATATTTCTGATAATGAAAATGCCTCTTTAAATAATCTCGATCTTTTAAAAAGAATTTCTAATTTAGAAGCTGCTTTATATAAATTAGGTGTAGATCCTAATACAATTTAAAAAATTTTGTTATAATTATTTTTGGCCGATCTAAGTGATTGCTGGCTTATTTTATAAGTTAGAGGAAAGTCCATGCTCGCACTATTCTGAGATGATAGTAGTGATTGCGCTAAGGGAAAAAATAACCTTAGGTAGGTAAAACCTAACGGCGGGAGATGTTCTAAAAAAGTTTTCTTTCACGAACTAATCCTATAACGCTCCACAGTGACGAATTTAGAAGAAATTCTAAAGTGAAACGCGGAAAGCCCCACAAGCGAGAAACCTAAATTTTGGTAAGGGAAATCTTTAAAGGGAATTCAACTGATAAAGGTAAGCGACGCTTAGATAAATTATCACTCTCGACAAAACATGGCTTATAGGGTCGGCCTTAGAAAGGAAATATAATGGCTCGTAATATTCCAAATATACTTTCGATTTTTAGATTTGTGGTAACTATTGTTTTAATAGTTTTAGTTACAATACCTTTTTCTAATTTGAAAAATTTACCTAATGTCAATTTTAATTGGTTAGATTTGACTTTATGTCTTTTATTTATTATCGGTTCTTTTTCAGATATGTTAGATGGTCAAATTGCTAGGAGATTCAATTTTGTTACCAATTTTGGAAAATTTATCGATCCATTAGCTGATAAAGCTCTTGTTAATTCTTCTTTAATCATATTAGCGGTATTTAAAAGCCAGTATGTTCCTGCTATTATTGTTGTTTTAATGATAATTAGAGATTTAGCTGTTGATGGTATAAGATTTTTAGCAGCTTCTAAAGGTGAAGTTATAGCTGCTAATATTTATGGAAAATTAAAGACTGTCGCTCAGATGGTATGTATTCCATTTTTATTTTTAAATGGCTTTCCATTTAATTATTTATTAGGAGAAAACACATATATAGCGACATATATTTTAGCTAGTATTCCATTGATTTTATCTTGGATTTCTGGATTTATTTATCTATATCGTGGCAGAAAATATATCTTTATGGAAGTAGGGAAAAAGTAAGATGGATAGTGAAAATAAATTAGGGCGTATTTTGCAGGAAAAACATTTAACTATTTCTTGTGTTGAATCTTTAACAGGTGGTTTATTTGCAAGTTATATCACTTCATTTTCTGGAGCTAGCAATTATTTTAAAGGTGGCATGGTTACCTATCAAAACGAAATAAAAGAAAAGTTAGGAGTTAGTAAAAAAACTTTACTTTCATATGGAGCGGTTTCTTCATTAACTGCTACTGAAATGGCTGAGCATGGTCAAAATTATTTTGGTAGTGATATTTGTGTTTCTTTTACTGGAAATGCTGGTCCAACATCTTTAGAAGATAAACCGGTCGGGTTAGTTTATATTGGCATTTGTTATAAAGGTACTTGTTTTGTCTATTCAAACATCTTTGAAGGTGATCGTAATAAAATTAGAGAAAAATGCATAGAATTTGCAGTTGAAACAATTTCAAGTTTAATTGAAGATATTAAATAGAATTATAAAAAATTGAATGATTTAGTATATATTATTATGAAAGGAAATTAACTATGAGCAAAGAAAACGTAAATGATAAAGCGTTGGAACAAACTCTAAAAGAAATTGAAAAACTATATGGTAAAGGAGCGGTAATGCGTTTAGGCGATAGGCCTAAATGTTCAGAAGGAGTTATTCCTTCCGGTTCTTTACTTTTAGATAACGCTTTAGGTATAGGTGGTTATCCTAAAGGAAGAATAATTGAAATTTATGGTCCTGAATCTTCTGGTAAAACAACTCTAGCCTTACAAGCCATTGCTGAAGTTCAAAAATTAGGTGGTAGAGCAGCATATATCGATGCTGAACACGCTATTGACCCAGTCTATTCTCAAGCTTTAGGTGTCGATATCGATAATTTGATTTTATCTCAACCTGATTATGGTGAACAGGCTTTAGAAATTGTCGATAAATTAGCTGAATCAGGCGTTTTTGATCTTATTGTTGTCGATTCTGTTTCCGCTTTAGTTCCTAAAGCTGAATTAGAAGGAAATATGGTAGATAATTCTATCGGTTTACAAGCTAGATTGATGTCTAAAGCTCTTAGAAAATTAGCTGGTCAATTATCTAAATCACTATGTACAGTAATTTTTATTAACCAATTAAGAGAAAAAATGGGAGTTATGTATGGTAATCCAGAAACTACTTCAGGAGGTAGAGCTTTAAAATTCTATGCTAGTGTTAGATTAGATATTAGAAGAGGAGAAGCCATTAAAAAAGGAAGTGAAATAATTGGTAATCAAGTTAAGATTAAAGTAGTAAAGAACAAAGTAGCCCCTCCATTTAAGAGTGTAGAAACTACTATGATGTTTGGAAAAGGAATATCTATTGATGATGAAATTATTTCTTTAGCTATCACTTATGATTTCATTCATAAATCTGGTTCGTGGTTTTCAATTGATGGAAGTAATATCGGCCAAGGGGTTGAAGGAGTTAAGTCTTATCTAGATTCTAATTTAGATGTTAAAAGTAGCATTGAGACTAAAGTTAGAAATAAATTGGCAAGTTTGAGCTTACCTTCTCAAGATGAAGAAGAATAAAATTGATGTGGAAGTAAAAAACTTCCACATTTTTTAAATTATTAAAAATTAGCATACAAACTAATATTAAACAATGCTAAAATTAATTTATAAGTATAAAGGAGCAATAATTATGCCAGATATCAATGACTTACCTATTCACACTTTGTTATATAGAACTCATCAAGTGTGGAATTCAGCTAATAGAGAAAAATCTGTAGTTGGTTTATCTACAGGTCAACCTAAGGTACTAAGATATTTGTTAACTCATCCAAAATCTCTTCAAAAAGATATCGCTAAAAATTGCGATATTGAAGCCGCTACCGCCTCTTTAATTATCGATAGGATGGAAAAGGCTAATCTAATTTCTTCTGAAAAAGTTAAAAACGATAGAAGAGCTAGATGGATTTCTATTACTAGTAAAGGTGAGCAAGCTTATAAACAATGGATAGAATATACCGCTACCTTAGAAGAAAAGATGCTTGCTAATTTTACTGAAGAAGAAAAGGCTAATTTTAAAGATTATTTAATTAGAAGTTATAGAAATATTACCGGTCACGATGTTGAATAATTTATAAGTTTTACATTTATCATGGACGCTTTTAAAAAGGTTTTTAGTTACGCTTTTAAACATAAAAAGTTTTTGATTATCGCTATTATCTTAGTAGGAATAGAGACTTCTTTTGAGCTTTTTATCCCTTATTTAATGTCGTTATTAATTGATGAAGGTGTAAAGAAAAATAATATAAATTTAATTTATATCTTAGGAATAGCTATTGTTGGATGCGCACTAATTTCCTTAGTTACAGGTTTACTTTATGCACGTTATTCTTCATTAGCTGCTAGTAATTTTGGAAGAGAAATACGTTTAGCTCAATTTAAGAAAATCGAAGCTTATTCTTTTTCTAATATCGATAAATTTGAAACTTCATCTTTAGTTACAAGAGTAATTAATGATTCAGCTTTGATGCAAAATACACTAACTAGCGTTATTAGACCGATGTGTCGTTCGCCTATTATGCTTATTTTAGGTATTGTTTTATCTTTTTCGATAAATTGGGAACTCGCTATTGTTTTTATTGTTATAACTCCAATATTAGCTTTGATAATGTTTTTTATTTTAAAGGCTGTTTCTCCTTTATTTGTCGGCTTACAAAAAGCTTTGGACAGTTTAAATTTAGTTATTCAAGAATCTTTAATTGCTATTAGAATAATTAAGGCGTTTGTTAGACAACCTTACGAAGAAGAAAGATTTGCTAAAGTAAATGAAAACTACACTAGAATTGTCAATAAAACTTTTAGAATAGTTAATCTTTTAAATCCACTTTCTCAATTGTGTTTATATATCGGAACTATAGTTATTATGGTTGTCGGTGGCAATTTACTTTTACAAGGTAGGATTTTAGAAGGTAGTTTAACAGGTGTTTTCTCATATGTTATGCAGACGTTTAACTCTATTATTATGGTTGCTAATATTTGCATATCTATAGCAAGATCATTAGCTTCTTGTTATAGAGTTAGTCAAGTTTTAAATGAAGAACCTAGTATTGTTAATGGAGAAGATGCCACTTCTATTGTTAAAAAAGGCGATATAGAATTTAAAGATGTTTCATTTAAATATTTTAAAGATGCCGAAAATTATGTTTTAGAAAATATATCTTTTAAAATTGAAGCTGGCGATATTTTAGGGATAGTTGGCTCAACTGGTTCAGGTAAATCAAGTTTAGTTGAACTTATTTTGCGATTATACGATGTCGATAAAGGGCAAGTTTTAATTGATAATGAAGATGTTAAAAAATACAATCTAGAAAATTTAAGAGAAGATATAGGAATAGTTTTACAAAAGAATTCACTTTTTTCAGGTAGTTTAGTAGATAATTTAAAATGGGGAAATTTAAATGCCGATGAAAAAGAAATTGACTGGGCTATTAAACTAGCTTGTGTCGATGAATTTATCGATCGACTTCCTAATGGTTTAAATTCTGAAATGGGAGTAAATGGCGCTAATGTTTCAGGAGGTCAAAAGCAAAGAATATGTATAGCTAGGGCTTTATTAAAACATCCGAAAGTTTTAATTTTAGATGATGCTACTAGTGCATTAGATACTGCTACTGAAAGAAAGTTAATGAATAATCTAGCTTCTATTAAGAATATGACTATAATAATAATTTCTCAAAGAATTTTAACTTTATCTAAAGCAAACAAGGTTTTGGTTTTAGATAATGGAAAAGTTTCAGGATTTAATACTCCTAGTGAATTGTTAAAATCCAATTCTATCTATCAAGATTATTACAATTTACAGACTAAGGGGGATAAAGATAATGGCTAGAGTTGCTGCATATAATAGACCTACTGATATTAAAAAGACATTTAAAGAACTGCTTTTTTATTTAGGACATTATAAATATTTTTTGATTTTAATTTCTTTTTTAGTCGTTGTTGCTGGTGTTGCTAATTTAATAGGTACATTTTCAATTAAGTGGTTAATTTCTTATGTTCAAGCTGACGATCAAAAAGGAATGATTAGATTGATAGTTTTGATAGCGATAAATTATCTAATCGGGTCGATTTCAACTTTTTCTTATACTCAAATGATGGTAATTGTTTCTCAAAAAGTTGTTAAAGATATGAGAAACGATCTATTTACTAAAGTTGATAAATTGCCAGTTAAATATTTTGATACGACTGAATATGGAAATATAATGTCGTGTTTTACTAATGATATTGAAACGGTTTCTGAAGCGCTAAATAATGCTTTCGCTGCTATTATAGATAACTTTGTCCAGTTAGTTGGTACTTTAATATGTATGTTTTTACTTACTTATCAATTGACTTTAATAGTTTTAGTTTTTTATTTAATTATGGCAATTTATTTAGTCTTTGCAGGTAAAAAGTCTAAAAAATATTTTTTACAACAGCAAAATTACCTAGGTAAATTGTCTGGTTTTAGTGAAGAAGCTATTAGAGGAATAAAAGTCATTAAAGTTTTTAATCACGAAGAAGAAACTTTAAAAGAATTTGGAGACTTAAATGATAAACTGGCTATTTCTTCTAAAAGAGCCTTGTTTTTTGCTAATTCTATGGTTCCAATAGTTATGGCAATATCATATTTTAATTACGCTTTAGTTACTATATTAGGCGGAATATTTGTCTTAAATAAAACTATTGATATTTCTGTTTTATCTCCATATTTAGTTTTTGTTAGACAATCATCTATGCCGATAAATAGATTTACTCAACAATCAAATATCATTTTAAATTCACTAGCATCATGTGAGAGAATTTTCGCTTTAATAGGTAAAAAAGCTGAAATTGATGAAGGGACAATTCAAGTTGATGAAGTTGATGATAATAAGTTAAATAGAAAGTTTTATTGGCACTTTCCTAATCAAAAAGATGGTGTAGAAATTAAAGGAGATGTCAGATTTGAAAACGTTTGCTTTTCTTATGATGGTAAGAATTTAGTTTTAAATGATATTTCTTTATATGCTAAACCAGGTCAAAAGATTGCTTTTGTCGGTTCAACTGGAGCAGGTAAAACAACTATTACTAATTTAATAAGTAGATTTTACGATGTCGATAGTGGAAAAATAACTTACGATGGAATTGATATTAAGGATATTAAAAAAGATGATTTAAGAAAGACCTTAGGTATGGTTTTACAAGACACTCATCTTTTTACAGGAAGTATTGAAGAAAATATTAAATTTGGTAAATTAAATGCCAGTCATCAAGAAGTGGTAGCGGCTGCTAAATTGGCAAACGCTGATTCATTTATTAGAAGATTACCTAATGGATATAACACTATTCTAACTAGCGATGGCTCTAATTTATCACAAGGGCAAAGGCAATTAATCGCCATTGCTAGAGCTGCAATTTCTAATCCAAAAGTTTTAATTTTAGATGAAGCTACAGCTAGTGTTGATACTTATACTGAAAAGCTCATTCAACAAGGTATGGATAAGCTAATGGAAAATAGGACTGTTTTTGTTATTGCTCATCGTCTTTCAACTGTTAGAAATGCCAATGCAATCATTGTATTAGAGCATGGAAAAATAATTGAAAGGGGAGACCATGATGATTTGTTAAATCAAAAAGGACGTTATTATCAGTTGTATACTGGTATGTCTGAACTAGAGTAAAATAGTTGAGATTTACCAGTAGTTTTTGCAAAATGAAATAAAAAACTGAGAGAAATTAATCTCTCAGTTGATATTTCTAAGTGGAGCAAGATACGGGAATCGAACCCGCGTGTCAACCTTGGCAAGGTTGCGTTCTACCATTGAACTAATCCTGCAATGTGCAACATCGTGGCTGCGTGTATAATATTAATATATATCTAGGTAAATTGCAAGAGGGATTTTAAAAATTTTCCGCCTTTTTTTAAAAAGATGATTGAAATAGTAAGTTCCGTTTTACAAACGTAAATTGTATTTTAAACTTATGCTAAACGTGCAACAGCTAAATTTTTATAGCTATCTAAAGATTAGATATTTTCTTGAAAGGTAGTTCCAAATTAAAACAATTAAAGTTCTAATGATAAATGTAACAATGTAATCTAATTTTAAGAAATCGTAGAAAAGATATTGTAAGCCTATTCCAATAAATAAACCGACAGCTGCTAGAACAAAAAACAAAAACCTTCCTAAATTAGTGCGAGATTTATCTTTTGAGGTTGTCGCTTTAAAGACCATATATATTGAGCATAGATAATTTACAACTACTCCTACTAAAAATCCCATAGTAACTGAAATTACTGTTATCCAAACATCATTTAAACTTTTTAAAATCAAATATTGGAAAATATAGCAAGTAGCAAAATCAAATAGTGAAGCAATAACACCGACAAGAGCAAATCTGACAATTTCAAAGAAAATAGATTTTGATTCTATGTAATTAAACATATATAGTTTGATTATTAGATAGAAATAAATTAATTCTACAAAAGCAGCTATCCAATTAGCAAAGTGAAAATCTAAATTAAAGAAAGGTTTTGGGCAAGAAAAAACAACTACTATAGCTAGATATGCTATAACCCCTAGAATAGCTAATAAAATTAATGGAATGATGTTTTTGGCTTTATTAAGAGTTTTAATATCAGGTGTAATATTAGAAAAATACGCTATGACAAATAAGGAGATATTAACGATAATTCCAAGTAATATACTAGGTAAAATAACATCTTTATAAATGTGATAGTTTCCAATATCAAGAATTGTTTCACTTATGTGAAATAAATATGAAAAACCTAATGCTAATAAAGATATAGCTACAATAACAATGCTATAGTAAATAAGTTCTTTTTGGTAAAAAATAGGTTGTTTAGGTTGATCCTCTTTCATATTAATGTTTGCTTCTTTCTAGAATATGATTATCATATCACTTTTTGTTGATTTGTTGATTGTCAATATCTATTTTATTAGAAACTGTTTCTTTTTCTATATTGGGATTATCCTTATTAGGATTTTTAACTATTTTTGTTATTTTTATTTGTTCTTTCTTTTTTATTAGCTCATCATTTCTATTTTCTTGAGAGTTAGTAATTATTACTTGTTTTTGTTTTTTATCGATAGATTCTATAGAATTTTTATTTGTTTCAGTTAGGTTATTATTTTCTTTAGTTTCTAATTTTTGCTCTTCTTTATTAGAAGAATGCTTAGTTAATAGATTAATATCTCGTTCTAATTTATCAAAGCTAGCAATAGCAAAATTGTAATTTTGACTAATAATTTTTTTATTATAAGTAGTTTCTAACGAATAGTTAGTTAAAGATAAATTAATTGCAATAGTAAAAGTTTTATTTTCGTTATAGTGAATTATAAAACCTAAAAGAGTGGGGAATTTACCAATTTTTCTTTTGACAATTTCACTTTTATATTCTTTAAATTTACTTAAATCAACACCTTTTTCTATTTTAGAAATTGCCTTAGGGTTAATTTCAATAACTAGATCGAAATTTTGATAAATTTTAATTAAATTGTTTTCAATATTATAAAAAGATTGATAGTCATTTTGGAAAGATGTCGCTTGCTTATGTTCTTCAAAAAAGTTTTTGTATGCTTTTTTAACACTAGATTTATAAAAGTTAAGTAAAATTAAAGAGGTAATTAGACTAACGATACCTAGGATAGTTAAAACAATACCTAAGATTAAAAGCAAGCTTGGAACTTCAGTCATTTTTAATGTATTTTTAAATGTCTTTAAAACAAAATAGATTGCTAAAAGCACAATTCCAAAAATTATAAGTAAGATGCTTAGCGATTTTAAAAAGTTAAAAAGGAAATATTTCCAACCACCTTTTTTAGGAATACAAGTGTCTAATTCAAAAAAAGGTTCTTTTTCCTTTGAGTTTTTTATTTTTTTAACTTTTTCTTTTTTCATATTCTATTATTGCTCCGGTATTACTTGCTATTTAAATTATACAATAAAATTGCTTTTTATAAGTAAATGGGAAATTGTTAATTAATATAATGTAATTGGATTTTGTAATGATATTTGTAATGATAATTAATTCTAATTTTATTAAATATTAAATGAAAATAAGTGATATTCATCCAGGGATGACCTTTGGAAGACTGACCGCTGTTGAACCAAGAATCATAATTACTAAAACTGGCAGAAGAAAAGCATGGTTATGTCTTTGTAAATGTGGAAATTGCAAAGTTGTATCTGAAAGTGCCTTTTATACATGGGGAATACTCAATCATGTGGCTGTTTGCATAGAGATAATTTGATTTTACGTAATAAAGCCAAGGCCAAACATAACGATACGACCTATGAACTAAATGGGGTTCAGTTCAAAAGGGATAGGTCAGCGTGTCGAAGATACCAAGGTTAAAGCTGAAGCATTACATAGATATTTAATTAATATCAATCAGAATCGTGGATATTCTCCAAAGGTTATCGGTGGCATAGTAGTAAGAAGCGGAACCCAATTCTATTATTACGATCAAATTGAATATCATGATTATGGGGAATCACGAGAGAATTGGATTAATTTCAATGAAATATTGAGAAATGTAGCAACCAATGTCTATAGTGCAGAATATTTAAAAAAATTAGCAGAGAAGACGGGAAGTGATTAATTTTATGGAACCAAATTCTCAAGGTGTAAGGATGTTGAAAAAAGCGGAACTGGATTTCAAAGGATGAATAAAATGTGCAGTGAAGTCGGAGTAAAATGGTTATATGAGAAAAGCGGATATGGTTTTACATTTATTTTTTACAGAGCGACATCAAATAGTGTCTCTCTAGATGTCACTCTTACTGAATTAAATGATTCTGAAATTAAAACGTTAAATTTGATCAAAACAAATCCTAAAATTACAAGAGAAGATATTGCAACTGTTATTAATAAAAACATTAGGACAGTTCAAAGAATAACTAATTCTTTGGTTAAAAAAGGATATTTAATAAGAGTTGGAAACAATAGATTTGGATATTGAGAAATAATGAAATAACATAGGAGTTAGAGAGTAATAGGTAGTGACTGTTATGTAAAGTATTAAATTAATCGAATCTACAATTGAATATGAAGAAGATATTTGGTCTTTTCGTCAATAAATTTTAGGCTCAGATGATAAAGATAAATTTGCAGGTTGTTTCACTTATAATTCGCGAATAAAATTAAGTAATCGAGAATTTAATTGTGAGTATTGCGAAGTATCAATTGACCGTGATTTTAACGCCGCAACTAACTTATATAATTATTTAATTGAAAAAATAGGTAGAGTTACTGCCGAATTTACGCTTGCGGACTTAACGGCTCTGGAAAATGATTTAAATGTAAACGATTTAGCAACCAGTAAGGTTGAAACAAGAAATCAATATAATTTTTATAGTTATTTATAAGAATTTATAAATTTGATGTAACGGTGTCAATTGCGACTAGTCATTCTCAAATTAAGTTTATATTAGATCATGACAGAGAAGTTGCGAAAAAACAAAAATCATTATAATAATGGTGGATATGAAAGAACAAATGAGTTTAGAAAATTACAAGAAGAAAGTAGAAGATTATCTTCAACTTTCAGTCAATAAGAAAGAGTCAATGCGTTTGATGAAAATCTACGTAAAAGAGTTGAACGAGTTTTGTAGCGAAAAATTGAACACTTCTATAGCAGGAACGTTAATTCTCCAAGGCTATTAAAAAATACGAATAATTTTAAAATTTGCGAAAAACATTAATTGGAACTTATTCCATAATGTTTTGAAGTTTTATTTAACTTGAAATAAATCCTAATATTTTATAATATAAAGCAGGCAAAACAAGGATATTATTTATGAAAAAGAAAATTTCAATTATACTTAAAAGTATTTTATTACTCGGCTTACCTATTACATTTTTATCTTCTTGTGGGACAAATGAAATAGATGGAGAATTACATACTATTTCTTTTTATGATGAATCAACTTTGGTTGAAAAAATTGAAACTAAAGGATATGAGACAATCGATCTACCTTCAGCACAAAATAAAGAAAATTATGATTTTAAGGGTTGGTTTTTAGATAAGAATATTTGGAGTGAAGAATTGACAAGAGATTATTTCTTAAATAAACCTCTTTTAGAAGACCTTGATTGCTATGCTTTTTATGAAAAGAAAAGTGAATCTGTCGTTGAAAAATATACCATTTCTTTTTATGTTGATAATGAAATTTTTTCAACAATCGATACCAGTGGAAATGAAATTTTAACTTTACCTAATGCTCCACAAAAAGAAAACTATAGTTTTAAGGGTTGGTATTTTGATGATAAAAGTTTTGAAGATGAGCTAACTGCAGATTTTTATCAAAATACCGCTTTAAAAAGCGATGTTAATGTTTATGCTTATTATGAACTTGTCAATGAAGAGCCAAAAGAATTTAAAGTTTCTTTTGATAGCAATGGCGGTTCAAAAGTTGAAGATGTTGTTACCTCAATTATTGAAAGTGAACCATATACAACAAGAGATGGCTACACTTTCCTTGGTTGGTATTTAGAAGAAAGTTTCATAAACAAGGTTACTTTTCCTTTTGAAGTCACAAAAGATCAAACTTTATATGCTAAGTGGGAAGAAAATACTTATAATGTTCACTTTGAATTAAATGGTGGGACAGGAGTCACTGATTTAAAAACTAATAAAATTGAAAAAGAGCCTCTCCCAACAAGAGATGGTTACACTTTCCTTGGTTGGTATTTAGAAGAAAGCTTCATAAACAAGGTTACTTTTCCTTTTGAAGTAAAAAAAGATCAAACTTTATATGCTAAGTGGGAAGAAAATATTCCTGCATCAATAAGCTTTAACGTTAATGAAGAAGGAGTTTTAACTAGTGTTGAAGGAATCAGTGAAATTAATAATGAAGTAGTAATTCCTTCAAGAGTAAATGATATTGATGTGATAGAAATTGGCGATAAAGTTTTTGCTGATAATTTATTTATCAAAAAACTTGTTATACCAGAAAGTGTAAAAAGTCTTGG
>CASEGJ010000001.1 GCA_949287425.1 uncultured Caryophanales bacterium | reverse complement strand
ATTTGATGTTGACCTATAGAAGAATCAATCTTACCTGATTTGATATAAACATCACATTCACTATCAACAACATCGGTAGCTTGATATAAATTTAGTAAAGTAGATTCATTAAGTAAGTAACTTTCTGAATATCCGTATTTAACAACATCAGTAGTAGTACCATCTTTTTTAGTGATTGTAGGTCCAGTTCTATCAACTATTTTTAATGTCATAGTTGCATCAGCTGTATTACCAGCATCATCAGTAGCTCTAACTTTGATAGTGTAGTCTTTAACAACAGCTGGGGCAGGGGAATTAAAATCATATCCACCTTTATCAACAATAGTTAAAGTAGGTTCAATACCACTATCATCAGAAGCAGTAAAACAAGCTTTGATTTGATCTTCAGTAACTGTAGTTCCGTATTCAACTTCTAAGTCTTGTTTCTTTAAGATAACAGGTGGGGTTTTATCGATAACAACAACTTTTAAAGTTGCATGAGCTGTTTGACCATAAGAATCGGTAGCTTGTAATTTGATAGTATAAGTACCGATTTGACCGACTTGATAATCGGATTCTTCAACTTCAACATCACAATCAACACCAAATAAGTCTTTAGCTGAAATCATGCTAACTAATTCTTCTTCTGTGTAGTTAGCTGATCTATTAACTGTTATTGTTTTGGTTTGTCCATCTAAAAGAATGCCTTCGTATTCTTTATCAAGGTTGACTAATTGGCTGACGTGAAAATCACCTTTAGCTAATCCGTCAACGTTGTCATAATCAAACTTTAAACTTTCAACATAGCGAGTATTAACAGCTAGAATAATTTCATTAATATAATGTTGACCAAAATTACAACCATCATTATTAAAATCGCCATTCCAATCAAGAGCAAAATAGTTTTCGTTAGTAATTAGATCACCCGCATTAATTGTAGTTTCATTAGGATCATCTAAAGTAACATCTCTATAATTAATGAAATAATAATAATCACTATTATAGGCAGTTGTTATATTTTGTTGTGTATCAGAAGATATTGGCAAATCACCACCTATGCCTTCAAAAGTTTCTTTAGATTTTAATTTTGGATTAACTGACCATGCATTAGCAGAAGTACTTATTCTTAAATACATCCATCCGTCTTTAGAATTAACTAATTTTCTATTGCTACAATTTAAAGTATAGTAATAGTCGTCATCATCAGGTGTTGTTACTAAGCCATCTTCTGAAGTTAGATAATCACCATACATCTTGAATCTATCAAGATTAAAGCTTGTTGGTGCTTTTCTGTTAGGCTCTTTAAATTGAACCTTTGCTAGTTGATTAGAGTTAGTGTAAGTAGTTAGGGAAGGATTAACTCCAGATCCTGTTCCCATTAGATTTGTTAGTGCGAGTAACGCTACTATTAGTTTTTTCTGTTTCATGTTTAACTCCTTAATACGTAAAACGTATATCTATATAAATTGTAATACGTAAGTCATTAAAAATCAATAAAAATAATGCGTTTTTCGTAAAATAAAGCTATGAAAAGTATTAATCAGCGTATTAAAGACTTGCGTGAAGATTTAGATATAACTACAAAATACATGGCTGAACAATTGAATATGACGCAAGCAAACTATTCTAGAATCGAAAATGGTATTCAAAAACTTACAATAGATGTATTTTTAAAAATATGCGAAATATTGAAAGTTGATCCAAAAGTATTTTTTGATAATGGTAAAAGAATTGTTGTTTTATCTGATGATGAATATAATGCGTTTAAAGATATCACTTTTAAAATTTTAAATATTAAAGTTAAATAAAGCTTTAAAATCGAATCATGGAAACAAATAAAGCTATTGATGTAATTAGAAAAATAAGAATCAAAAAGGGAATTACACTAAAAGAATGTGCTAAAGTAATTAATCTATCTGTTAGTACTTATTCTGATATCGAACATTATAAAACTAGATTATCGGCTGATGATTTTTTAAAGCTTTGTGATTTTTTGGATATTGATCTTTATACATTCAAAAAAACTACATACGAAGTTGTGCAATATACATCTGAAGAAATTGAAACAATATCAAAAGCTATTAAAATTTTAAAAACTAAATTTAACTAAAATTAAATTAACTACATGCATAAAGTTAATTTAATAGTTTAAAAATTGTATTATTAATATATATTTATTTAGTCAAAACTATTTCTTTTAAATCATAAAAAAAGGCCTTTGTAAAGGCTTTTTTTACTGGTGCGGTTAGAGGAAGTCGAATCCTCACGGTAATACCATACGCCCCTCAAACGTACGCGTCTACCAATTCCGCCATAACCGCAGTGCTTAATTATTAAAACATAATTGATTAAATTTATCAAGAACCATTTAAAACTTGTGAGTCTTGATTAACTTTAGATAATTGAAATAGTAAGTTCCGTTTTATAAACATAAACTGCATTTAAGTTTTACACAAGTAATTGATGAACTTTTAACATCTTTAAAAGATTTTAATTTACAGTAATACACCATTTTGTTTAACAAATGGATCTTTTTTAATATATTCGATAGTTTCTTTTCTTTGTTCTTCAGTTTGTTTTTGATAACAATCTAGCTTTTTATACATTTTTATTAGTTCATCAGTTAATTTTTCTTTATCATACAAAATATCTAATATTTCATAGTTAGGTGGTTCATTAGATATGCCTAAAGCGTAATATAATTTCTTTTGATTAAAAGAGGCTTCTAAAGTAAACCTAAGATAGTCTCTTATTCATTCAGGTTTACAATTTGGTTTAGGTAGTATTCTAAAAGGGTTGTTTTCATTTTCTTTAACTGCTTTAAATTCATCTTTATTTTCAGTTCTAGCAAAATAACATATATACATGATGCTACCTCTTATTAGATTTTATTACTTTTATGTAATATAAATTTGAAATAACATTAATTTATTAGCAAAGTGATTACAATGGTATTATGCTTGAAAAACATTTTCAGTACTGAAAATTTGATAACTTATCCTAAAAATTACACAGATAATAAGTAGATATTAAATCAACAGATAAACATTATTAATATGATAGGATTTTGAATAGTAAATGAATTTGTTAATTGAAAATAATTTGTTAGTTAAATATTAATATAATCAATCCTATAGATGCATATGTTATTTACAAAACAAATTTACTTATTTAAAATATTTTTGAGGAATGAGTTATGAAAATTGAACAATCATATGGAGCCGTAGTTTTTAAAGGTGATAAAGTTTTAATAGAGAAGATGGTATTAGGGCATACTTCTATCCCTAAAGGACATGTTGAAGCCAATGAAACACCTACAATGACTTGCTTGAGAGAGATTAAAGAAGAAACTAACATCGATGTTGATGTAGATACTAATTACGAATACAAAACGGCTTATTCACCTAGTAAGGATGTTTATAAGCACGTTTCGTTTTTTGTAGCTTTTTATAAATCTGGCGAAATTAAAGTTCAAAAAGAAGAAGTAATACAGGCTATGTTTGTCGATGTTAATAAAGCGATTGAAATGGTAACTTATCCTTCAGATAAACAAGCTATTTTAGGTGCATATAAATACTTGGTCAAATTAGGGAAGTTATGATTGGCTATGTAAATTTATCCGATATAGCTTCTAATAAATTCCAAAAGAGAGTCGGATTTAGTTATTACTATTTGTGTTTTGGCCCTTTTTATCTTTTGTTTAGATTGAAAATAAGTGGCTTTATACTGCTTTTAGTTTACTATTTATTGTTACCAATACCTGGTATAAAAGAATTATCTGATTTAATAAGTAATCAAGCTTGGAATTCTACATTAATTGATATACTAACTAAGTCATTGGATTTTTTTAGGGCAGGTTGGAATCAGCTTTCTACCTATCTTGGAATCATTTTAGTGATTATAATTCATATTTTTTACGCTTATAATGCTGATAACTGGATTTTAAAAAAGAAAATTAAGAAATATTCGTGGTATCCAGTTAGTCAACAAGACGCAAGAAAATTGATTTATTACCATATTTGTAAGTCGGATATTAAACTTGCTAATGAAGTTTTGTCTGAAGATGAATTAAAAAAGATGGCTCTTGCGAATTGGGAACAAAAAAATATTACTTTTACCTCTATGATTCCTAAATCTGCTATCGATAGTCAAAAAAGTAAATCTCCTCAAGGAAGAATTAAAAGGCTATATTCTACTAATACAGGTGATATTACTAAACCATATGTTGAAAATTTAAGCACTCAACAAGTTCAATTAATTAAATTACAACATGAAGAGAATTTACGATTATATAAAGAAAAGAAAATATCTAAAGCCGAATATGAACTTTTAGAGGATAGGTTGTATAAAAATAAAAATATAAAATAAAAAACAGGTCTGTGACCTGTTTTATTAGTGGATTATAACTTTCTGTTGTAGTATTCAACGATTTGAGCTTCATTGATATCTTTGCTCATTTCGCTACGTTCAGGTAATCTAGTTAAGCTACCTTCAAACTTATCTTTGTCTAAGCTAACATAGCTGACAGTAGATTTAACATTAGCTAATGAATTAGTGACAATTAAGAATTTCTTAGCTTTATCAGTTAAAGAAATCTTATCGCCAATTTTGACAAAATAAGAAGGTATATCAACTTTTTTATCATTGACTAAGATATGACCGTGACTTACTAATTGTCTAGCTTGTCTTCTAGTAGAAGCAAAGCCTAATCTATAGACTAAGTTATCCAATCTAGTTTCAAGTAATCTCATGAAAGCGACACCAGTAACAGCTGTTTTATCAGCTTTAGCGATTCTGAAGATTCTTTGGAATTGTCTTTCAGAAACACCATAAGTGTTACGTAATTTTTGCTTTTCGGCTAATTGCTTTCCGTATTCAGAGAGCTTGACCTTGTTAGTTTTGCCGTGTTGACCAGGGGCATAAGGTCTTTTTTGAAGTTCTTTTCCAGTTTCTAAAATTGAATAGCCGAGTCTTCTAGAAACTTTCCATGTTGGTCCAGTATAACGAGACATGTTTTTTTAATCCTTTCTTTATTGTGCTAGAATAGGTGCAAGTTCTAACTTCCGGATGGACTAAGTTCACCATTTTAGCTTAGGTTACTTTACAGTTAATTCATCGGGCAAAGTCATACTTACAAGCTACACATGCATTGTTAATAATAATGTTATTTGAAATAAATGTCAATACTTTTTCAAATTGACTAAAATTATTTCAAATCTATATAATAATAAGGATTATTAGAAGGGAATTTAATAATGGGTTACGATTTTAAAACTATAGAATCTAAATGGCAGAAAAAATGGAAAGATGCTGATTTATATAAAACTAATCTCTATGATTTTTCAAAGCCAAAATTTTACATTATGGATATGTTTCCTTATCCATCTGCTCAAGGTTTACATGTCGGACACATGGAAGGATATTCTGCAACTGATGCTTTAGCAAGATTTAAACGTATGCAAGGGTATAATGTTTTTCACCCTATGGGTTTTGATTCGTTTGGATTACCGGCTGAACAATTTGCTATAAAAAACAACACTCATCCAGGTCCATTTACTGAAAAAAATATCGAAAATTTTAAAAAGCAAATGGATATGTGTGGATTATCTGTCGACTGGTCAAAGACATTAGAAACTTCTAATCCGAAATATTACAAGTGGACACAGTGGATATTTGAAAAGTTATATGAACACAATTTAGCATATGAAGATTATAGACCTGTTAATTATTGCCCAGAATTAGGAACAGTCTTAGCTAATGAAGAAGTAATTGATGGAAAATCTGAAAGAGGAGGATTCCCAGTAATTACTATCGATATGAAACAGTGGGTTTTAAGAATAACTGAATATGCACAAAAGTTATTAGATGGATTAAATGATTTAGATTGGCCAAATTCAACAATTACTATGCAGACAAATTGGATCGGTAAATCTGAAGGGGTTGAAATTCAATTTGATGTTTTAGATTCTAATGATAGTTTTGTCGTTTACACTACTAGAGTCGATACTTTATTTGGATGTACATATGTCGTCTTAGCTCCTGAACATTCTCTTGTTAGTAAATTGACTACTTCTTCACAAAAAGAACAAGTTGAAAAATATCTTGAACAGGTTAAATCAAAATCAGAAATTGAAAGAACTAATGCCAGTAAAGAAAAAACAGGAGTCTTTTTAGGAAGCTATGCTATAAACCCTATTAACAACAAAAAACTTCCTATTTATATAGGTGATTATGTCTTAGCTAGTTATGGAAGTGGGGCAGTTATGGCTGTTCCATGTCACGATCAGCGCGATTATGAGTTTGCAAAGAAAAATAACATCGAGATGATTCAAGTTTTAGAAGGAGATGTTTCTACTTGCGCTATGGTTGATGATGCTAAGCACATCAATTCTAGTTTTGCTGATGGTTTAAATATTCAAGAGGCAAAAAAAGTTATTACCGATAAATTAATTGAACTTAATAAAGGTAAAAAAGTCGTTCATTATAAACTTAGAGATTGGCTGTTTTCTAGACAGAGATATTGGGGTGAACCTATTCCAATTATCCATATGGAAGATGGTAGTTTAAAAGAAGTTCCTTATAATGAATTACCTTTAGAATTACCTGAGCTTGATAATTATGCCCCAAGTGGTGATGGTAAACCTCCTTTAAGCAAGGCTAAAGATTGGGTGAATGTTACAATTGATGGTAAAAAAGGAGTTAGAGAAACTAATATCATGCCACAATGGGCTGGTTCATCTTGGTATTTTATTAGATATTTAGATCCTAATAATGAAACTTGCCTAGCAGATCCTAAATTGATTGAGCACTGGCTTCCAGTCGATGTTTATATCGGTGGAGCCGAACATGCAGTTTTGCATTTGTTATATGCTAGATTTTGGCATAAGTTTTTATACGATTTAGGTATTGTGAAAACTCCTGAACCATTTAAAAAACTTCGCCATCCTGGAATGATATTAGGCCCTGATGGTCAAAAAATGTCAAAATCAAGAGGGAATGTTATTAATCCAAATGATTGTGTTAATAATTATGGTGCTGATTCATTTAGATTATATGAGTTATTTAAAGGGCCTTTAGATCAATCGTTACCATGGTCAGATAATGGATTAAATGGGGCTAATAGATTTTTAAATAGAGTATATAGATTGTTTACTGATGTTAATTATTCATCTTTAATTAGTGAAACTAACGATCATAGCTTAGATGAAATCGTGCATCAAACTATTAAAAAGGTTACATTAGATTACGACAATTTAGCCTTCAATACTGCAATTAGCGCTATTATGATTTTAGTTAATAATATGTATCAAGCTAAATCATTATATAAGCAACATATGAAAGTCCTAACTCAATTACTTGAACCAGTTGCTCCTCATCTCGCTCAAGAATGTTATCAGATTTTAGGTTATGAAGGCTTTATTGATTTTGTCAGCTGGCCAAAATACGATGAAAAGTTAGCAACTAAACAAAAAGTTACTATAGCGATTTCTATTAATGGCAAACGTAGAGGGGAAATATCATTAGATAAAGGTTATAACAACCAAGATGAATTAATTAAACAAATTTCTGAAATGAAAGAGGTTAATAAATACTTAATTGATAAGACAATAGTTAAAGTTATCTTTGTTGTCGATAAGATAATTAACATCGTTGTTAAATAGATAAGAGGTAAATTTACCTCTTATTTATTTTGTTAAAAACTTATAAATAGTATGCATAAATATAAAAAAGTAAATAATTAGTATTAAAATAGTTGTTAATTAGTAAATGCGAAGTTTAATTTTCCATTTTTACGTTTCAATCTATTTTCACATTTTTGAATTAAGAAGAAAGAATTGATAAAATATTTAAGTATTAGAAAGAAATAAATATGGATATTATTAAACAGCTTGAAAGTGAACTTAATCTTACTAATAAGCAGGTAGTTAATACTGTTAATTTGTTAGATCAAGGCGCTAGTATACCTTTTATTGCTAGATATAGAAAAGAGTTAACTGATTCTTTAGAAGATAGCAAGATTAGAGAATTAGATAATCGTTTAACTTATTTAAGAAAACTTGAGGATAGAAAAAAAACTGTAATTGATACTATTTCAAAGCTAGGGAAATTAACACCTGAACTTTCAACTCAAATAGATTGCTGTTTAACTTTAACCGAATTGGAAGATATATATAGACCTTATAAGCCTAAAAAGCAAACAAGAGGTCAAATTGCTATTAAAAAAGGCTTATTAGGTTTAGCTAATTATTTAAAAAATGACTTTAGTGGCAATTTAGAAACTGAAGCAAAGAAATATATCGATCCTGATAAAGGGGTTAGTGATTTAAAAATGGCTATCCAAGGCGCTTTTGATATTATTGCTGAGGAAATTTCTGATAAGGAAAAATATCGTACATATTTAAAAAATCTCATTAAGAAACAGGGAAATCTTCAAGTTAGTCTTTCTAAAAAGAAGACAACTGATCTTTATGATAACTACGAAAATTTTTCTAAACTTATTAAATATGTTAAACCACATCAAATTCTTGCGATATGGCGCGGCGAAAATCAAAATCAACTTCATAAGGAAATAATTATTGATGATAGTTTAGCTATCGAATATATTTCTAATTATGAAATTCCTTTAAATACGCCATATAAAGAAGAATTTAATCAAATAATAACTGATAGTTATAAAAGATTAATTAAACCATCAATAGATAACGATATATATTCTATGATGTTTGAATACGCTGAAGATAATTCTATTCAGACTTTTAAAATTAATTTGGAGCGTTTATTAATGCAGGCGCCATTAAAATCATGTACGGTAATGGGGTTTGATCCAGGTTATGCTAATGGATGTAAAATTGCTATTGTCGATGAATTGTCTAACGTTTTATATACTACTAAAACTTTTGTTACAATTAGCAAAGATGAAAAAGTGATTTTAGATGAAAAAACTCGTTTAGCTAGCTTAATAAATAAATATAAAGTAAAATTTATCGCTTTGGGAAATGGAACAGCTTCAAGAGAATCGGAAAAGTTTTTAAAATTAGTTATAAAAGATATTCCAACAACTAAACTAGTTATTGTTTCTGAAGCTGGTGCTTCTATTTATTCAGCAAGTAAATTAGCCATAGAAGAATTTCCAAACTTCGATGTTGCTTTAAGAAGTGCAGTAAGTATTGCAAGAAGATTGATAGATCCACTTTCTGAACTAGTTAAGATTGCTCCTGAATCGATTGGAGTTGGTCAATATCAGCATGATATTAATCAGACTAAATTGAAGTTAGCTCTTCATGGGGTAGTTGAAGATTGCGTTAATAAAGTCGGTGTCGATTTAAATTACGCCAGTGAATCAATTTTATCTTATATTTCTGGAATTGGACCTAGTTTGGCAAAAAACATCGTTAATTATAGAAAAGAAAACGGCAGATTTAATTCGAGAGATGACTTGTTAAAAGTTAATAAATTTGGACCTAAAGTCTTTTCAAATGCCGCTGGGTTTTTGCGTATTAAAGATGGAAAAGAATTTTTAGATGCCACTAGCATCCATCCTGAATCTTATAAGCTAACAAAAGACTTTTTTAAGTTATATCAAATTGATAGTTTAAGTAAAGCTAAAGAAATTTGTTCTAAGTTAACTGATGATGAAATAACAAATTTATCTAAAAAATTGAATTGTACTTATTTAGCTATTAAAGAGATAGTAACTGAATTAATCAAACCAGCTTTAGACCCTCGCCAAGAGCTTAAAGTAGCTAATTTAGATTCTAATATAACTTCTATTGACGATTTAAAAATTGGAATGATATTAGAAGGGACTATTAGAAATGTTTCTGATTTTGGTTGTTTTGTCGATATTGGACTTCACGAAGATGGTTTAGTTCACATTTCTGAAATTAGCAATCAATATATTAAAAACATAAATGACGTTATTCAAATAGGTGATATCGTTAAAGTTAAAGTAATATCAATTGATAAATCTAGACATAGGATAGGTCTATCAATTAAACAGGTATAAATCTATTAGGAGGGGATATGCTTACTTACGTTAATATTTCTAATTTAAAAAATAATAAAGTTGGAATTTCGCTTAAAGGAATTGCCAATATGGTTATTTATTCTATTCAAGAAATCCAATCTAGTATTTTAAATGGCGTTTTTAAATTATCTAAAAAAGAGCCTACCATTCGTTACAAAAACGATATAGTTAGTATCTATCTTCATCTTCTAAAAGTAAATTCAGATACTTCAAATGAAGTTTATCAAATGGTAAAAAAACAAATTGCTGATTATATAAAAGAAGATTTAGAGGCTTATTATGAACTTTGTAGATTGGAAGTTCATATTCTTGTTGACTAATTCAATTAGTTTTATTTTAATTATAAAGCGAGTCATTTTACGATCTTTGAAAGGAAGGGAAATATGTTATCTAGATGTCAAGAAAGAGAAAATATTATCACTGCTATATATGATAATTTAATTCGTCAGAAAGCAAATATAGATTACGATATTAATCAGACATTAACTAGCGTATTTTATGTTGACAATCTTGAAGATATTTCTTTATTTTGTAAACAGATTTATCTTGGCGTATATAAAAACTACGACCAGATAGTAAATTTAGTTCAATCTAAATTAGTAAAATGGGAGTTTAATAGATTAAACGATTTAGCTCAAGCTCTATTTTTAGAAATTGTCAGTGAAGGATATATTCTAAAGTTAACTCCAAAAGCTGTTTTAATAGATTTTGCAATAACATATGCTAAAAAATATCTTTCTAGTAAAGATTACAAATATATAAATGCAGTTTTAGATAAAATATTAGAAAATTGATATGTTACCAAATTACAGTGAATTCAAAAAGAGAATATTTTCTGTTAGCGAGATATCAAACATTTTAAAACAAGTACTTTCAAGTGAACTTTTTCAAAATATTTCTATCCGAGGCGAAATTACTTCTAAATCAACTAAAAACGGCAATACGTATTTAACTTTAACTGAATATAATAGTCAGACTAAGCAAATTAAAGCAGCTATTAAGGTTAATATTTTTGCAGGTTATGAAAGATATATAACTTCAGATTATAAAATAGGTGACGATGTTATAGTAAAAGGGGATATTAACTATTATCCGCCTTTTGGTAGTCTATCATTAAATGCTAGAAGTTTAGAACAATTTGGCTATGGTGAGCAACTTGTTCAATTAGAAAAGCTTAAACAACAGCTAGCTAAAGAAGGTTTATTTGATTCAAAAAGAAAGAAAAGCTTGCCACCTCATATTTCAAAAATAGGTATCGTTACATCAAAATCTGGCGCTGCTTATCAAGATATTTTAAAGACATTGAAGAAAAAGTTTCCTGTGTCTACTGTTCTTTTTGATGCTATAGTTCAAGGTAATCAAGCGCCTGAAAGTTTAATTAGAGCTTTAGATAAAGCAGATAAATCTGATTGCGATGTAATTATTTTTGGTCGTGGAGGAGGAGATAAAAACGATTTAAGCTGTTTTAATGATGAAAAAGTTGTACGTAGACTAGCTAATATGTCAAAAGTTATCATTACAGGCATAGGTCATGAAATTGATACGTCTTTATCAGATTTGGTAGCCGATATTCATAAAATTACTCCTACTGCGGCAGCTGAATGCTGCTTAAAAGATTTAGATGATGTTTACGATGAACTAGATGATGCTAAAAATAGCTTTAATAAAGCCGTTTCAAATATATTAAACAATAAGACATATTTATTAGATAGACTATCTGATAATTTAGAGAAATATCAACTTAATGAGAAAATAAATAGTATATCTAGTACTTTGATGAATAAATCAATTATGTTAAAACAAAGCTATCTAAATAAGTTAAATGCTTTAGATAGAGCTTTATTAAACCAGAAAACTGATTTAAAAAGTGGATTTAATAATCAAATAAACAAAGTGTTATTAAAAATTAAAGATTATGAATATAAATTAGAATTGATAAATCCATTTGCTAAATTAGATAATGGATTGGCCTTAGTTAAAAAAGAAGGCAAATATATTACTTCAATTAAACAATTAAACATTTTAGATGAAGTTGAAATTGGTTTTAAAGATGGTCTTGTAAAAGCTAGTATAATTAATAAGGAGGGAAATAAATGACATTTGAAGAAAAGCAAGCTAAGCTAGAAGAAATTATCAATAAATTATCAAATCAAGATAGCCTTTCATTAAAGGAAACTTCAAATCTTTATAAAGAAGGTAAAAAATTAATTTCTGAGTTATATAAGGAGCTAGAACAGCTAAAAAGCGAAGTTAGTGATACAATAGTAGAAAATTAGTTGTTATTTAGTAGCAAACATATGGAAAATATCGTCTTAAATAATATTGACTACCACGATATTAAACATCTTTCTATTAAAGAAAAAGAAAAATTAGCTGAAAAAGTTAGAGAGATTATTATTAAAGATGTTTTAAATAATGGGGGTCATCTTTCATCGAATTTAGGAGTAGTTGAATTAACTATCTCTCTTTTTGATGTTTTTGATCCTGAAATTGACGATATTATTTTTGATGTTTCTCATCAATGTTATACATATAAAATTCTTACAAATAGAAATCTGGCTTTACTTAGGCTTAAAGGTGGGGTAAACGGATTTACAAATATCGATGAATCAAAATATGATAAAACCTCTGCTGGTCATTCTGGAACAGCTATATCAATTGGCTTAGGTTTAGCGACTGCTAAAAAGCTTTCTAAGAATAATACTTCTCAAACAGTTATTGTTATAGGAGATTCTTCAATAGCTAACGGCATCTCATTTGAAGCGTTAAATACCGCTTGCGATTCTCAATATGGAAAAATAATTGTCGTTTTAAATGATAACAATATGTCTATTTCCTCTCCTAAAGGGGCAATTAGTCATATTTTAGAGAAATTTCGTGTTTCGTTTTTTTATCAAAATAATGCTGAATTGTTTAAAAAGATATTTGATAGGAAATATTTAAGCTGGTTTTATAAGTTTACGCAAAATATAAAACAGCATTTTAAACAGCTGTTTTTAGGTACAAATATTTTTGAACAATATGGTTTTACATATTTAGGACCAATTTCTGGTCACGATTTTAAAAAATTGGATAAATTTTTTACCAAAGCTAAGATAATATCTAAGTCTACTATTTTACATGTTAGAACTATTAAAGGCAAAGGTTATCCTGAGGCGGAAAATGATAAGTTTGGTTATTATCATGGCTTAAGTAAGCCAAAATTACACGTTGCTAACCAAGTTAGTCTTTCTAAAATAGCTGGAAACTCAATTTTAGAAATTTTAAAAAATGATTCTAAAGCTGTTTTAATTTGTCCAGCCATGGTTATTGGTAGCTGCTTAGAAGAATGTTTTAAACAGTTTCCTGAACGTTGCTTTGATCCAGGGATAGTTGAAGAACACACTTTAGCTATGCTAGCTGGATTTGCATTAAAAGGGTATCATCCAATACTCGATATCTATTCTTGTTTTTTACAACGTGGCTACGATATTCTTGTTTCTGAGCTTTCATATATGAGATTAAGCTGTCTTATTGTTGTCGATAGATCTGGATTAGTTGGTGAAGATGGTTCTAGTCATATGGGTTTAGAAGATTTGGGCATGGAAGTAAGCTTACCTAATTCGAAAATCTATCAGCCGAGTAATTCAGATGAGATATATTCAAGTATTGTTAATTATAAATTCGATTCTAATTGTCCATTCTTTGTTAGAATTGAAAAAGATTTGACATCTTCAAATTATTCATTAAAAGATATCGTAGCTTATCAACTTATCGATAAAAAGGCTACGCGTTGCCTAATTTGTCTTTCTTTAGAAGCTAAAAAGCTGATAGAAAGGCTAGAAAATGAAGAAATCGATATTATTTATTTAAAACAAATTAAACCATTTCCACATCAGCTAGATAGTTTTATCAATAGACATGAAGAAGTCATTCTTTTTGATACTAGTTCATATCATTTTAAATCTTATATGCTAGGAATTTTGAATTCTATCGGCTTTTATAAGAAAGTTAGCTGTTATACTTTAGATACTAAACATATCGAATTTATGAGTAAGCAAGAGCAACTTGAAGATAATAAATTAGATTATTTAAGCGTGTATAACAAGCTGACAAATAATAAATAATGTTAATTTATAATTTACTAGACTTAATAAGATATAATTTAGTAGGTGAGAAAATATGTTAGAACATTTAAGAATTGAAAACTTTGCTATTATTGAACATCTCAATGTCGATTTTGTTAATGGCATGAATGTCATTGTTGGTCAAACTGGTGCTGGTAAAACGATTATTATTGAAGCATTAGAGCTTTTAATAGGTAAAAGAGCAGAGTTTAGTAAAGTTAAAGATGAATCTAAAAAAGCCGTTGTTGAAGCTAGTTTTCTTTTTGATGAGGAATTTATCAACCAACATATTTACTTAAATGATTATCTAGAAGATAATAGATTAATAGTCACGCGTATATTAACTCCATCTAAACAATCACAGGTAAGAATAAATGGGGAAATTGTTTCTATAAACATATTAAAAAAGTTAATGGAAAATGTTATAGATATTTTTTCTCAAGGTGATGCTTCATTTTTATTTAATCCTGTCACTCAATTAAATCTCATTGATGAATTTAGCATAGATGAAAACTTAAAAGTTCAAAAAGAAAACTATCAGAAAGCTTATTTTAGCTATCAGTCTAAATTAAAAGAAATAGATGAATTCAAAAAGACTAATGAGATGAATATGTTAGATTATTATCAGTTTCAAGTTAAAGAAATTGAATCATATCATCTTAAAGAAAATGAAATTGAAGATTTGAATTATCAAAAAGAGAATTTAAGTAAATATGAAACGCTTGAAAATGACTTTGATGAGTTTAATAAATTTTGCTATAATTCACAATTTTCTATTAAAGATGTTCTCGATAGTCTTTTAAATCACATTGAAAGGCTAAAAAACAGCCAATTAGCCTTACAAGCTAATCAAGCATACCAAGACATCCTATCTCTTGAAAATAGCCTTGATGAGCTTTTTAACGAGCATGATAAGCTTGATTTTTCTATTGAGAATTTAGATAGGATCAATTCTCGTTTATTTGAATTGACTACTTTAACAAGAAAGTATGGTAAATCTACTAATGAGATTTTGTCCGCATTAAATAATTTTAAAGCTAAATTAGAGCAAATAGAAAACTACGACACAATTTTAAAGCAAAAAGAAGAAGAACTAAATAATTTAATTTCCAATTTGACTTTGCAAGCAGAGAAATTAACTAAATTAAGACAACAAGCTGCTAGAGAACTTGAAAAAGAAGTAAATAGCCAGCTTGATGATCTCGGCTTATTAAAAGATGGCTTTAAAATCGAATTTGGAAAGGTTGATTTTTCAAATTTGGGTCAAGATAAAGTTGCTTATAAGGTGGCTTTAAATAAAGGTGGGAAGTTTTTAGAGCTTAAAAACGCAGTTTCAGGTGGAGAAAATTCACGTTTGAATCTTGCTTTAAAAGTCGTGTTTAACAAAGCTAAGGTAAACGATACTTTAATATTTGATGAAATCGATACTGGCATTTCAGGTGAAATTGCTTTTAAAGCTGCAAAGAAGATGTTTGAAATATCAAAATCTTCTTCAATTATCGTAATCACTCATTTAGTTCAAGTTCTTTCTTTTGCCGATCAAGGTTTTATTGTCTATAAGAAAGAAGAGCAGGGAATTACCAGTTCGCATATTCAAGCTATTTCTAAAGAACAGTTAATCGAGCAAATGGCGCTTATTATTTCAAATAATAAATTGTCACCAGCCTCTTTACAGGCATCTAATGAACTTTATAATGAGGCTCAAAAATACAAAAGTAAGTATAAAAACTAACGTGAAACAACTAAATATATACTAAATATATACTAAAAAGACATAAACAGACGGAAATGATGAAAAATATTGTTCATATAGATTTAAATGCTTTTTTTGCACAATGTGAAGAAAATAAAAATCCAAAATTAAAAAATCTCCCTGTTGCAATAGGACATAATGGTAAAAGAGGAGTCGTAGCAACTAGCAATTATATCGCTAGGAAGTATGGAGTTAATTCGGCTATGTCTATCTATCAAGCTAAAAGTCTATGTCCTAATTTAGTAATTGTTGAAGGCAATTATAAATTGTATTCAGATGTTTCTAAAAGTTTTATGAACTTTTTAAAAAAAAGCTATCCGTTAATTGAAGTCGCTTCAATTGATGAAGCTTATATTGATATGACTGGCTTTTTTAATAAAGAAGATGCTTATAGATATTTGAGAAATTTGCAAATGGATATTTATAACAATTTACATTTAAAATGCTCAATAGGTTATTCTTATAATAGATTTTTAGCTAAAATGGCTTCTGATTACAATAAACCTATGGGCTTAACTATTGTTTTGGAAGACGATTATAAAAAGCTTTTTTGGCCATTAGATATTTTTAAAATGTATGGTATTGGTAAAAAAAGCGCTCCGAAGTTAAAACAAGTTGGTGTAAATACAATTCAAGATTTAGCTTTAAATGATACTAAAGAGGTTAAAGAGATTTTAGGTTCATCGTATTCTATGTTTAAAAAGTGGGCTAATGGACAAGGTGATGATACTATAAATACTTCTTCTTTCAACCCTAAATCTATTTCTAACATGATTACTTTAGCAGATAACATCGATGATCCGCTTTACTTAAAAGATGTTTTAAAAGACTTGGTTAGCTCAGTTTATGGTGATTTGACCTATTATAATAAATTAGCTAAATTAGTTACTATTACTCTTAGAGACAGCCAATTTAATACTCATTCAAAAAGGCAATCTATTCAACCTACTAACAATTTAGAAAATTTAATAGTTCACGCTAACGATGTTTTTGATAATTTTTATAAAGGGGAAGAAATTCGCTTAATCGGCTTTGGTATAGATGTTATTGATAACAAAAAAGAAGATACTATCGATTTGTTTGATCAAAACATTCCTTCAACTAACAAAATTAAAAAATTAATAAACAATCTTGAAAAGGATTATAATCTCGATAATTTAAAAACATTACACTCGCTTAAAAAGGACAATAAAAATGAGAATAGATGATTTAGTAGATGAATTTTTATCGTATTTAAGTGTCGAAAAAGGGGATTTAAAATCTACAATTGAGACTTATAGTGAAGACCTTAAACAATTTTCACAATTTACTGATAACAAAGAGTTAGATTTACTTGACCTCGATGATTTAAATAGATTTATTTCGTATTTATATAACAATTTAAAATCTACTTCAACTATTGTTAGAAGACTGACAACAATTAGAAGTTTTTATATCTATTTAAATAAGCAAAAGTTGATTTCTGTTTCATTAAATGGCTTTTATTTGCCAAAATTAGAAAGGAGATTACCAAATGTACTTTCTTACGATGAAGTGGAAATGCTATTAGATGCTCCAAATATTGAAACTAAATTTGGATTAAGAGATAAAGCGATGTTAGAAACAATATACGCTTCTGGATTAAGAGTATCTGAATTAGTAAATTTAGAAAAAGGCGATATTAATTTTGAACATGGTTATTTAAAAGTAAGTGGAAAAGGTAATAAGCAAAGGATAGTTCCTATTGGTGAATTTGCTATGTCATATATTATTCTTTATTACAACAAAGTAAGAAAAAATGCTCACACTAAGTCAAAAGCTTTATTTTTAAATAGAGATGGAAGTAGCCTTTCAAGGCAGTATTTTTGGAAACAAATTAAAAAATATGCTATCAAAGCTGGAATTCAAGAAGAAATTTCGCCGCATAGTCTAAGGCATTCATTTGCCACTCATCTACTTGAAAATGGCGCTAATTTAAAGCAAGTCCAGCAGATGTTAGGGCATAGTAAAATTGAAACTACGCAAATTTATACCCACGTTTCTTCTAAAAGAATTATTTCTGCTTATGATAAGTATATGTCTAATTAAGCATGTAATAAGATAAGTAAATATATAGATGCTATAATTTAATAAGAAAGGAGTACTTATTTAATATGGAACTTACTTATAAAAAGTATAAAAGAATCTTTCTATTAATTTGTGATTCTTTAGGTATAGGTTACGATCCTCATCAAGAAGAATATGATGATAAAGGAGCTAATACTTATCTTCATATCGCTCAAAAAATGGGAAAGTTAAATATACCTAATTTAAATAGTCTTGGCTTAGCTGATTTAGAAGATATTCCTGGAACTAGTAAACTCGAACATAAAAATAGCCTAGTTACTACTTGTTTAGAAGCTAGTAAAGGTAAAGATACTATGACTGGTCATTGGGAAATGATGGGTATATTTACTCAAAAGCCATTTAAGACATTTACTGATACTGGTTTTCCTAAAAAACTTATCGATGAATTGGAAGCAAAATTTGGTAGAAAAATAATAGGTAATTGTGCTGCTAGTGGTACTGAAATAATTAAACAGCTTGGTCCTCAGGCGATGAAAGAAGGTTCATTAATAGTTTATACTTCTTCTGATTCTGTTCTTCAAATAGCTGCTAATACTTCTATTATCCCTCTTAGTGAGCTTTATAAAGATTGTGAAATAGCAAGGGAAATTTGTAATAGAGAAGAATATAAATTAGGTAGAATAATTGCTCGTCCATTTATTGGAGATAATCCAAGTAACTTTAAAAGGACATCTGATAGATGCGATTACGCTTTAAAACCTCCTTATTTAACTTACTTAGATCAGCTTTATCAGGCTAATTATATGACTTATTGTATCGGTAAAATCGCCAATATCTTCGATAATCAAGGGGTAAGTAAATCAGTTCATACTGTTTCAGATATCGATGGTATGGAAATTACTACTAAGATAGCTAAACAAGAAGATTTTACAGGACTGTGTTTTATTAATTTGGTCGAATTTGATTCAGAATATGGTCATAGACGTAATCCTATTGGTTATGGTAAACATATTGAAGAATTTGATACTTATTTAAAAGAATTGCTAGCTAGTTTAAAAGAAGATGATTTATTAATGATTAGTGCTGACCATGGAAATGATCCTACTTGGAAAGGGACTGATCATACTAGAGAAAGAGTTCCTTTATTGATGTATTCAAAAAAGATCGTTGATGGTAGAAAGATAGCTCAAAGACTTTCTTTTGCTGATATGGGAGCTAGTATTACATATAATTTCAATCTTCCAGCTATGGATAAGCTTATTGGTAAACCAATCGATGAGTTATTTAACTAAATATATGGGAAGGTAAATATGAATAAAAAAGTTTCTTTTGCATTAAGCATAATTTTACTTTCTAGCTTAGTTAGCTGTGATTCGAAAACAGAGAATTCATCATTTAATTCATCTTCATTAGAAAGTACAAATATCGATTTTAAAATGGTAGCTCCTAATGGGGCACCTGGATTAGCATATACAGATTTGTTAGTTAATAATCCTAACAATATCGATATTGCTGCTCCAAATAACGTTGTTGCTGCATTTAGTTCAAATGAATATGATATTATCATTTTCGATGCTTTAAAAGGCGCTAATTTTATTGCTAAACAAAATAAAAAGTATAAGTTAGCAAGTATAATAACTGCTGGTAATTGTTTTGTTATGTCAACAGGCAATAAGCCTAGTAATGATACTATTTCTGATGATGATTATATCGTTTCATTTGGACAAGGTTCGATTTTTACAGAATTAGCTAAAAAAGTTTATAATTTAAAAGAGGATGTCGATAGTATAGTAAGCGATGTAGCTACGGCTGCTAGTATTTTAAAAAGTGGTTTAGATGGCTCAAATAAAGTAGATTATGTATTATTAGCTGAACCGCAAGTGACTTCTGTTGTTTCACAAGCTAATAACGTTACTGTTAAATCTAATTTAACTTTAGATTGGTATAATTATTCTAAAAATCTAGGTCTTAATTCACAAAAAGGCTATACTGGATTTGTTCAAGCAGGCTTATTTATCTCAGAAAGATTAGAAAACGATACTAGTAAGAAAGAAGTTATTAACTATATTTTAGATTCGATTAATAGTACAAATTTGGATTTGGCTACTAATAATGGAGAATTAACTTTTAATAAATTAAATCAATTAGTCAGTAACGAAATAATTGATTCTAATTTTTTTGGAATTAATCTAGATATGATTAAAAAGGCTAATAATCCAACAACTTCAGCTAGTAAGCAAGCTAATCCGTTTGGCTTTAATTATGAAGCTTTTGACGTTAATGGTTTTCTAAATGGAGCTAGTTTAGCTAATTTTCCTAGCTTAGATGATTCTGTATTTTCTAAATATTATTTAGAAAGATTGTAGATTAAATAATAAAAGAATATTAATCACTTAGGTAGTTAGCTATCTAAGTGATTTTTTTTCATTAAAAAAGTATAATAAGTTGTATATGAAAATAACTAAAAAGAGCATAAGTAAGCTTATTTATCTATTAATTGGAATAATGTTGATATTTCTAGGTTGGCATTTAGGCTATTTATATTCACCTAACAATATTATTCCTCCTATTGGAGAAGTAATAAAATCAAGTTGTCTTTTATTAATAGAAAAAAATGCGATGTTAGCATTAGGATATACTACTTATAGGGTAGTAATATGCTTATTAATTGTTGTTATATTAGCGTATGTGCTTGGTGTATTATCTGCTTTTTATCATCAACTTGGAGAAATCTTAAGCCCAGTAGTATATTTGATTAGTTCCTTACCAAGTGCATCAATAATATTTATTTTAATCATTTTTACCGATATAACTAATTACCTATTAGTGAGCTTTTTAATTTTTCCAATTATATATAAAGGCGTCTATTTAGGTAGTAAAACAATCATCCAAACATATGAATCAACTATTAGATTAGAAGGTAGATATAAATTAAAGAACCTATTTAAAGTAGTTTGCCCATTATCCTTACCGTATTTAACTATCGGTTTAGCTCAAGGTATACCATTAGCGTTAAAAGCAGAGATAATGGGGGAAGTATTTATGTCATCTACTCGTTATATCGGTTTAGGTAGATTAATTAATCAAGCGTATCTTGATGTTGATATGGTAAGGTTATTTAGTTTAACCTTACTTGCTATAGTATTAATATTAATAATTGATTTTTTAATGAGATTAGCTAAAAAATCTATAGATAGGCGATTTGGAATAACAACATATAAGACATGTCACTTCTAATTTATATAATGGAAAAATAATTTTATTAGATATATAGGGAAGTGATATTTTTATATTAATATAAACCAATAAAAGAGTGTGTTAGTAATTTGTTAGTAGTTATTCAGTAGATAAATAGTGTGGATAACTTATCATTATGCGGGTTTATAGTATGTGAATAAGTTAAAATATCATAATGTTATTTTAAAATAAAACGCCTATATTAACGCTTTTTATATTAATTGGTTAACATAATAGAGATTATACGAAGTTAATGAATGTTTGAAAAACAACCATCTTTTTCTATTTTTATATACTTTTATTCAATTATTGTTATATTTAACCTATTTAAATTAATTAATGTGTAGATAAATCTTTGTAATGTGTTTATTTAGATGATGCATAATAATCATTTTTAAATGATAATGAATTGTTTTTATTAATCTTTATATAACACGAATTTAATGAATACGAGAAATTAAGATAAAATATTAATCTTATCTTAAAGTCTTTATATGTTTAATTTATGAACTTATTTTAAACTTCTATGATGATCTTTTGATTCATTTTTGCCTTATTATTTAATATTGACTTTTAAAAAGCTAATACGATTTAGATCAAAAGAATATTAGAGTCTAAACACCAATTTGTCTTTAATTAGATATATTTCTAATAAGTACTCTATATATTTATATATATTTCTATTTAGCAGCTATGTCCTAAATGCTTTATTTTTATTTATTTCCCTATTTATTAGTAAAAAATGCTTCTAAAATCTCTTAGAAGCATCAATTATATGAAATTCAAAGAAAGATATTCGTATCACTCTTATGATATATAATCTTCGTTTAAAAGATGAAGTAAGATAGAACTAGCTCGTTTAGCAGATAATGGTAAATATTCTTCATATATTTTTTCTTGGAGCTTGTTATCATTCATAATATTATCGCTAACGCCTCTAATTATAAAAAACGGAATATTTAACCTACTAGCTATTTGACCTACACTAGCAGATTCCATATCAACACCTAAAGGATTGTCAAAATGTTTTAAAAGCTCATCAGTCATATTTTTCTTAGTAGCAAAGCTATCTCCAGAAATTATCAAACCTCTATGAATAGTTAAAGTAGTATTTAACTTATTAACATCTTCTAAAAGTTCCTTATCTGCCTCAAAATAAAGACTAGAACCAGGAATTTGACCTAATTTATATTCTCCAGAACCAGTAGAAGTAGCATCAGCATCATAATAACATACCTTACTAGCAATTATGACATTTAAAGGAACAATCTCTTCTTTTAATGAGCCGCTAACACCTATTAATATCAATTTATCAAACTTGTAATTATTGATTAAATTCCCAATATCAAAGCCGATATTAGCTTTGCCAATCTTACCGATAAACGCAAAACAATGCCCTTTTTTTGTTTCAAATTCGTATCCGGAAATCAATCCGTATGTTTTTTTACTATAGCTATCGATTTTAGTTAACAAACTATCTAGCTCTTCTTGCATAGGACAAATAACAGCAAAGTTCATATTCCCACCTATTTATTAATTATAAAAAATTCATTTTTACCAGGCTTATAATCTAGAAATGAAACATCAGGATAAGCCTCATAAATCTTATCTAGATTGTATTTTTCTCTAGCTTGAGTAGACATTAGATGAATGACAATATCATATAAATCAATAACTACCCAATCGTTGGATTTATCTTCAATATGGTTAATTTTAGCTTGAGAATTGTCAACTAAGGCTAAAACTTGTTCTTTTAAGCCATTTAATTTTCTCGAGTTATCACATGAGACAATAATTAAATATGAAAATAGCGGATTACTATTTTTTAAATCTTTAATAACTATGTTTTCCCCTTTGTGAAAGTCTAGATGATATGCTAGCTTTTTGGCAAATTTTTTAATTTGATACATATTCCCTCCTAATTAGATAAATATTGTTTATAGCATAGATTAGTAAAATAGTTATCCTGGTCGATATTATGTTGATCAAGATATTCTTTATTAGCCTTTAAAACGCCTTTAAAGCCACTTTCTAAATCGTTGACTAAATTTACATACATCATAGATGAATCATAGCTTCTAGTAGGCTCTATTTTATCTAAAGCGTATATTAATTTGGCGTATTTACTCATATTTTGATTTCCTGAAGTATGATATCTAATTGCAAGATAAATTTCTTCATCAGAAACATCGAAATACTCTTTTAAAGCAAATTCAGCAGTAAATTGATGATACATCTCACTAGGTAAATAGCCTTTGTAGTATTTAGAATATTTGGCATCGATTAAAGGTCTATATTTAATAAATTCACAACTTGATCTTGTAAAGTCGTGATATAATCCGCACATATAAGCTTTAATTGGATCTAAATTGTTCAATTTAGCAATTTTATAAGCGAGGTTAGCGATATTAAAACAGTGGATATAGCGCATTTTAGATAGTTTACTAGATAGAGTTTTAGCAAAGTACAATCTATAACTAACTATATAGTTAATAACTTCAATATGAGTGTATAAATTCTTCCCTGTTAAAATTTGATTTGAATCAAAATATGGGAAATTTACTTCTAGGCAATCATTTGACAATTTAAATTCGTTACAATCGTATTTACAAGGAAGATAATTAATTCCGCTATAGTTAGTTTCATCTTTTTCAAGAAGAATAATCTTGCCATCAAATGATAAAAGATCATCTTTCTTACCTTCTATAAATTCTAAATTTGAATATGTTGAATCTGTTTTAATTAGATTAATATATGTCTCAATTTGTCGATAATTAGATAATGAAGTATCGATGAAAAGATATGTCTTAGCTATTTTTGATAAATTTAAAAATATCTTTAAGCAATTTAAATTAATCGGATTAAAATTACCAATTAAAAGAAACGAATCAGTCATATTAATCGATAATCAATCTAACAGAAACGTTTTTAGGAACGTAAACTACTAATTTTTGATTGTTTGCTTCAAATCTAACATTGTATAGTCCAAAAACAATCAAAGTCATATGCCCTTTAGGTGGGACTTGAATCTCTTTTCTTTCTAAATCATCAATACTTTTAATTTGACTTGAGATAGGTCTAATTTGCTTAGAAGAAATTAGCATTTCGAAAGTCTTTTCAAGTTTATCTTTTTTAGATTTAGTTACTTCTAGCATATTAGACGCCATTAAGGTAAATTCAGTTTTAGAATCAGTTAAATTACCTAAACAAGCGACTCCACCTAAAATTAAGAATTGATTTTTATCTAGTTCAATCTTTCTAGGTTGAATTTCTTCTCTAGGGACAATATATTTGTAAGTTTCTCTTTCTAATTGATTAATAGCGGAATTAGGATTATATATACCTGGAGTATCATACATAGAAGAAGTTTCATCAAGAGGAATTTCCATAACATCTAATACTGTTCCAGGAACCTGTTTAGTAGTAATCATTCTAGTTGTATTGTTGTCATATTGACGTAACATTTCAGTGACGATAGAAGATTTACCAACTAAATAAGCGCCGACAAAGTAGACGTCTTTGCCATTTCTATATTGATTCATCATCGCAAATAATTTTTCGATGTTTAATTTAGTATAACTTGAGAAAATCAAAATTTCTTTTGGATGAATATTTTCAGCATTGAGTCTTTTTCTAGCATGATCGATAATTTCTTCATCAGTTTGAGTCTTTGGAAGAATATCTCTCTTATTTAATATGACAATTAAATTATCCCCTAGATAAGAAGAAATATTTGGAATTAAAGACGGCTCAAATGAGAAAAGATCAATAACAAAAACAATTAGAGAATTAGTCTTTAGAGCATTAGTTAATATCTTCTGATAGTCAGCATCAAACTGATTGTTAGAAGCGTTATAATGCCTTAAATTGTAGCATCTATCACATAGACCTTCTTCAAGGTGATTTTCAATTCTCTTACTAGAAATATATCCGACGTCGCTTTTATCTTCGTCTTGAAGAATAGCTCCACATGAAGAGCATCTTAAAATGCGGATTTGAGAAGTGATAGTAGCTTTAGAGTTGTTGTTCTTTTTAAAAAACATGTTATTGCTCCTTTCCATCTAAAGAAATACCAAGGCGGTTTTCTAAACGAAATTTGTTTCTAAAATAGCTTTCAATCTTCCTAAAAAATCGGATTGATATGTGATCTTGATTAGTCAAAGGTTCGACTAAAATGGTAGTTAATTTGCACCTTCTTGCCATAAAGATATCGTTAAGTAGCTGATCGCCAATATACATGCTAGTAGAAACATCAATGTGCTTTTTTTTGATGTAATTAGCTAAGCGAAACGACAGTGGCTTACAAGTAAAACTCAAATAGTCAACTCTGAGTTTTTTGGCAAATCTCTCCACTCTTTTTTGGGGGTTATTAGTTACAAGAATAGCTAATATTCCCTTTTTATAAAGCTTATCGAAAAAATCATAGGTCCTTTTTAAAGGTTCAACATCTTTATAATTAACAAGAGTGTTATCAAGATCGATAAAGATGACTTTGATTTTTTTATTTACGAAGAAATCTATATCGATATTATAGATTGATGAAATATTATAGTCGCAAACAAAACTCTTAATCATCTTCTTAAATTATACTACAGCTAAAATTATTTGTCTTTAAACTCTTCTTCAAACATATCAAATAAAGTAACTTGTTGAGTTTCTTGTTTACTTTCTTTAACATCTTTTTTTATTGTAGGTTTAACGATAATCAAGTTAGAAGAATCGATAATCGAAGAATTGATATGGACGCCGATAATTTTTTCTTTGATTTGCTCAAATTCATTAGCTTTGTATTTAAAACCATCGCCTAAACTGGCCTTTGGAATTTGATTGAATTTAACTAAGTAATTTTCATTAGCAGAATAGATAAATAAATTTTCATCTAAATCTGGTTTTAAATCGGTTTTAACAACATCGATAATACTAGCTTTAGAAGAATTAAAGGTTTTAACAAGCTGAGTTTTTTCACCTAGACGCTTAGTTAACTTAACAAAGCTAGTCTTGCTAAACTTAATGACTCGTTCATCACCAATTAAAATTAAACTTTGTTCTTTATGTTCGTTATCTTTGCTGCTTTTTATAGGTTCTAAGCAAATTAAACCAGTGCAGAAAGAATCTTTTTGAGTGAGATTAACACCTTTAATACCGGAAGATTTTGTCGAATAGATAGGTATTTCATTTTCGTTATATCTATTAACAAAACCATTGGATTGGAAAATTAAAATATCAGAATCGTTTGATAAGACATCGACTTTAATTAAACTATCATCACCAATTAAACTCATAGCTTTAAATGGCTTTGGAGTGAGCTTTTTCTGTTCGAAATCCTTAATTGGAGTTCTTTTAATTTTGCCAAATTTTGTCAAAAGGACAAAATTAGCATCAATTTCAAAATTAGATATTATAAAAGCAGAAATGACTTTATCTTTACTAGTCATGTTTTTAATAAATGAAGAAAGATGCTTACCTTCTTCTTTCCATTTGGCTTCAGGGATTTGATAGATAGGAATGTAAATATAATTTCCACTAGCTAAAAAGGCAATCAAGCCATCGTGAGTCGAACATTTTAAATTTAAAATAGTTCCATCTGAAGGTTTTAATTTAGGTAAATTATTTAATGGATCATCATCTAAACTCGCCTGGTATGAACGTAAGTTGGTTCTTTTTATATATCCAGATTTAGTTAAAACAACATAGACATCTTCTTTAGCGATAAGCTTAGTTACATCGACTTCATCAATTTCTTCCATTTCATCTTTAATTTGAGTCTTTCTTAAAGATGGATATTCTTTTTTAATTGTTTTTAAAGAGCTGACGATATTTTTCAAAAGATAACTTCTATCGTTTAAAATCTTCTCCAAATCAGCGATAAGTTTAGTAAGTTCGTTTTTCTCATCGATAAATGCTTGAGCATCAAGATTGTTAATCTTATACAAATTTAACATGACGATAGCTTCGGCTTGTTCATCATCAAAGCCAAACTTAGACATGATATTAGCTTTAGATTCAGCTTTACCCTTACTCTTTTTAATAACGGCAATAACTTCATCGATTATATCGATACATCTAATTAATCCGTTTAAAATATTAAGTCTCTTTTTAGATTTGTTTAAATCGAATTTAGTGCGTCTAGTAACTACATCAATTTGATGATTAATAAAGGCATTTATCATATCGTAGAGATTTAAAACTCTAGGATGACCTTTATCGATAGCTAGCATATTGGCAGAAAATGTAGTTCTTAATAGTCCTTTTTTCTTGTAGAAAGAAAGAATTGGTTCACAATCTTGTCCTTTTTTAACATCGATAACAATACGGATGTTTTCGGCAGATTCATCTCTAATTTCTTCAATATTAGCAATATTAGAATTGATTCTAGCGTTATCAAGATTGCTGACAAAATCAGATTTTACTACTCCATAAGGAATACTAGTAATAATAATTTGATTAGTTTTACTATCGATATAGCTATCAGCATAAATATAAAAAGAAGCAGAACCAGTTTCATATAGCTTATTTAACGCCTCTTTTTGATTTATATATCCACCGGTAGGAAAATCAGGTCCGAGAATGAATTTTCTCAAATCATTAACAGTGGCATTTTTATGTTCGATAGCATAGATTGTTGCATCGATTACTTCAGTTAAGTTATGAGTAGGAATACTAGTGATAGTACCAACTGCGATACCTTGAGCACCATTAACTAATAAATTAGGATAATAAGCTGGCAAAATTGTCGGTTCAAATTCTTCATCAGAGAAGTTAAGTTGCATATCGACAGTATCTTTATCGAGATCTTTAACTAGTAAATCAGCAATTTTAGCAAGTTTAGCTTCAGTATATCTACTTGCCGCTGGAGCATCGTTATCGATTGAACCATTGTTACCTTGCATGATAACTAACGGTTGTTCCATCTTCCAATCTTGAGATAATCTAACTAAGGCATCATAAATTGAGCTATCGCCATGAGGATGATAATGACCCATAACAAAACCGACGATAGTAGCGGACTTTTTAGTCTGTTTATCAGAAAATATTCCCTGTTTATACATACCGTAAATAATTCTTCTTTGAACAGGTTTCATTCCGTCTCTAACATCAGGAATAGCTCTATCAGTTAAAACAGCTTTAGCATATCTATTAAAATCGTTAGCCATTACTAATGACATAGCTTGCTGTTCGATTATTTGATTTGATAGGATGTTTGTTTTTTTATTTGCTTTCATTAGATTTTATCTCCTCAAAATAATCTTGCTTGAATGAAAAATCGATATTGTTATCAATCCATTCCCTTCTTTTATCGGCAAAGTTTTTATCCATAAACAGTTTAACTTTATCACCGCATTCTTCAATATCGTCGATAACTACTTGAATCAAACGGCGCGAATTAACTGACATGGTAGTTTGACCAAGTTGATCGGCGTTCATTTCACCTAGACCTTTATATCTAGATAAAATATAGCCTTTACCGATTTTCTGTCTTGCTTGAGCGAGCTCTTCATCGCTCCAGCAATATATTTCTTCATTTTTAGTCGCTAATCTATATAAAGGTGGACAAGCGATATACAAATGGCCATTTTCAACTAGTGGGCGCATATGTTCATAGAAAAATGAAATCAATAAATTTTGAATATGGCAACCATCATCATCAGCATCAGTCATGATAATGATTTTTCCATAATGCATATCTTTCAATTTGAATTCTTTATCACACCCAGCTCCAATAGTATAAATAATAGTATTTAATTCTTTATTGTCATAAACATCAGCTAAGGATTCACCGACGACGTTTTTAGGTTTACCTCTTAAAGGTAAAATAGCTTGATGTTGCCAATCGCGGCATTTTTTAGCTGAACCACCAGCAGAATCACCTTCGACAATAAATAGCTCATTCAAAGCGTAATTTTTGGAAGAAGCAGGTGTTAATTTACCAGAGAGATTAGAAAGTTTAACCTTATCTTGTTTGGATAACTTTCTAACGTTTTCTTTTGCTTTATTTGCTTCCAATCTTTCTTGTAAAGAAGAAAGAATTTTTTCAAAGATAGCAGAAGTATCTTTAGAATGTTCTTCTAAATAGTAATATAAATTATTTTCAATAACTTCATCGACAGCGTTTAATGCTTCTTTTGTTCCCAATTTAGTTTTAGTTTGACCTTCAAAGATAATTAATTTTTCAGGAACATCGACAGCTAAAATACAACTTAACCCAGTTCTAATATCGCTACCTTCTAATGTTTGATCTTTTCCTTTTAAAAGTTTATGTAAATTTGCATATTTATTAAAAACGTTAGTTAAGGCTTTTTTTAAACCAGAGACATGGCTACCACCTTCAGAAGTTCTTACCCCGTTAGTAAATGAAGAGATATTTTCCATTTGTAAATCTTGATAATATTGGCCAATAAATTCTACATGGATAGATTCGTTATCATCAACTTTATATTCGCCTTTTATATATATTGGTTCACCTAAAGGAGATTTACCATAACTATGCTTAACAAAGTATTCTTTTAAGCCATCTTTATAGATAAATTCTTCGTGTCTAGAAGTTCTTTCATCTTTTAAAATGAATAAAACGCCTTTATTTAAACCGGCTCTATCATCTAAACTTGTTGAAATTTTAGAATAATCAAAATTAGTATCTGCAAATATACTTGGGTCAGGATGAAAAGTAACTAAAGTTCCGCGTTTAGATAATTTATCAAGAGGTGTCTTTTTAATTTTAGTAGCGAGTTTTTCCCCTTTATCGATATTTTTGCCGTTGTAATATTTGATGTAATTATCATACCCATCGCGATAGGAATGAATTTCCATCCAATCAGAAAGCGCGTTAACAACTGCCCCACCAACACCATGAAGACCACCAGCAGAACGATAGTTAGATTCATCGAATTTACCGCCAGAATGCAATTTTAAATACACCATATCAAAACCAGATATGTTTTCTTTATGGTTAATATCGCAAGGTACACCTCTACCTTGGTCTTCAACAGAAATAGAATTATCAAGATGAATAGTCACTTCTATTCTTTTTCCATAGCCTTCTTTAGCTTCATCGACGGCATTATCGACAATTTCCCAGACTAAATGATGCAAACCAGTTATATCAGTAGCACCAATATACATTCCTGGTCTTTTTCTTACTGCTTCCATTTCTGAAAGTGAAGTTAAATTATCAGCTGTATATGAATTGAGTTTTTTCTCCATTTACCTTATTTCTTTCTATCGTTATAACAAAATATTTGACCAAATAGTATTTTAACAAAAAAACACTTTATATTTAAGTGTTAATTTATTATCATAAATTGATTGAAATTATAAGGGTGATTATGAATATTTTATACTATATCTTACTTTTTCTAGCTTGTGGAATCTCTTCTTACCTAATAGGTTCTATTTCTTCTGCGGTATTAATCACTAAATACATATATCATATCGATATATATAAAGTTGGTTCTGGTAATGCAGGAGGAACTAATGTCGGCCGTGCCGCTGGTAAAAAAGCCGCTTATGCAACTATCATCTGCGATGTTTTAAAAACAATAATCGCAACTTGGGGCTGGTTTTTTATTATCGAAGCTACCCCACTTAAAGACTTTGTTTTAACAGTTAGCCCATCTATTCATACTTCGTTATTTTATTATTTTGCTGGTATATGTGTAGCTATCGGACATCATTATCCGATTTTTGAACATTTTAAAGGTGGAAAATGCGTAGCTTGTTATGGCGGATTTTGTATAGCGACTAACTATATTTTAACCATTATTGGAGTAAGTATATTCCTAATGGTACTTTTAATTAAAAAACGCGTTTCCTTAGCTAGCTTAATTGGCGTTAGTAGCGTGTTAATTTGTTCGATTGCACTTGCTATATGCTTTAATTTCTATCCTAATATATCTAGCATTTTTTACTTTAACAGTTCACTAAGAATCGATGCTAGTTACTATCAAACAATAGCCATAGCAATTTATACTTTCTTAGTTATTATTTTCCATAAGGCTAATATTAAGCGATTAGCTAATAACACTGAGCCTGAAACTCACTTCAAAAAAGAGTCTAATTAAAAATTAAAAACTACTAAGACAATCTTAGTAGTTATTTTTGTTTGTTGGCATTTTCCATTGAGGCCATAACTTGCTTAATTTGCTTTTCAGAAGCAGGTCTACCCATAGCCTTAAACATTGCTCTAATCATCTTTTCGTTAATTGGTGGATTCTTCTTTAACTCGCGTTTAAAGACATATCTAGCGCCAAAATAACCGCCTACTAAGCCTAAAATTAGACATAGGATTACAATTAGAACAAATAGCCATATTTGAAGTGACATCATAATATATATCTCCTTTAACAAACCTTATTTAATATATCATAAAAGCCCTTTAATTACAAAAAAATAAGTAGGTAATTACCTACTTATTCGATTTAGTTATTTACTCTAGAATCATATTGAGCATCTTTAGTGGTGACATAGACCATTTCCCCGTTTTTAATAAACATTGGTACTTTGATAACTAAGCCAGTTTCTAAAGTTGCATCTTTTCTAGGATTGTTAATAGTATCGCCTTTAACAGCATCGTCAGTATGAGTAACTTGTAAAGCGACTTTAGAAGGAAGTTCAATTCCTAATATTTCATCGTTATAGAAAGTGATAGTAACTTCAGAATTATCTTTAATGAATTGCATTTCCCATTTAAGACGATCATGAGGGATAGAAACTTGTTCGTAAGTTTTATTATCCATAAAGACATCGAAAGTTCCATCGTTATAAAGATAGTTCATCTTCTTTTTTTCTAAGAAGATAGTTTGAACTTTATCACCACCAGTGAAAGTCATATCGTTAATAGTACCAGTTCTTAAATTTTTAACTTTAACTTTAACGACCATTTGTCTCATAGCGGTTTTGTTATGTTCGATATCTAAGACAGTGTAGATTTGACCATCGCGGGTAAACATCTTACCTGGGCCAAGATCGTTACAAATAATAATATCAGCCATGTTAGAAACTCCCTACTATTATCTTTTTTCTTTATGAAGAGTAGACTTTTTACATCTAGGACAATATTTGTTAAGTTCGATTCTATCAGGATGATTCTTTTTATTTTTACTTGAAATATAGTTTTCTTCACCACAGACAGTGCATTTTAATGTGATTTCAGTTCTTGCTTCAGCCATAATTAACTCCTTTCGTTGCAACTTTTTTATTTTATCATATGTCTATTTTATATTTCTAGATATATATAATAGAAATATTTAAGTTATAAGCCTTCACAAATTATTATATTTTTTATAAGAAAGTTTAACAAGATTAAAAAATATTGCAAAACAACTATTTATTTACTAAATTAATACTAATATTAAACTAATATTCTGTTTTTTGTATAATTCCCCTCATACTTTATATTTTTGTGCTAATATTTAAATATATTAAAAAGGTCAAATTAAAAATGATAAAAAGACATGTTAAAAAAGAAATTAAAGTTGGTAATAAGCTTATTGGCGGAAATAATCCAATTTTAATTCAAACTATGGCTAATATAAAAACTAGCAATATCGATCAAATTATCGATTTAATTGAAGATTGTAAAAATCTAGGTAACGATCTGATGCGACTTTCCGTATTAGATAAACAAGATATTGAAGCGTTAAAAGTTATTACTTCTCGCTGCTCTACTCCAATTATCGCCGATATTCATTTTTCGCCTTTTTTAGCTTTACAAGCTATTGAAGCTGGAATAAGTGGAATTAGATTAAATCCAGGTAATATTTCTAATCCCGATGCTCTTTTAAAAATTATCGAGGCGTTAAAATATCACAATATCCCTTTAAGAATAGGAGTTAATTCTGGATCATTACCTAATCAATATAAAAAGTCTACACCTAAAAATATGTTTTTGGCATTAAAAAACTACGTAGATTTTTTTGAAAAACACGATTTTAGCAATTTAGTCCTTTCTTTAAAATCTTCTGACCCAGAAATTACATATAAAGCATATAAGTTAGCGGATAAACATTTTAATTACCCTCTTCATATCGGAGTTACTGAATCAGGTGCTAATTATATCGGGGCTATAAGATCTTCAATTGGCTTAGTTCCTTTATTAAATCAAGGTATAGGCGATACTATTAGAATTTCTTTAACTGAACCACCTCAAGATGAAGTCGTCGCTTGTAAAGCCTTATTAAAAGGATTAAATCTTAAAAAAGATGTCCCTATTTTAGTATCATGTCCAACATGTGGTAGAACTCAGGTTGATTTATTTAAGGTCTATAATAAAGTTAACGAGCATTTAAAATACGTAAATAAAGATATAAAAGTCGCTATTATGGGATGTATAGTTAATGGACCAGGTGAAGCTAAAGATGCTGATATAGGAATTGCTGGTGGACAAAACTTCTTCACGATTTTTAAAAAAGGCAAAAGATTGGATTTGCATTTAAGTGAAGATCAAGCGATAGAATATTTAATTAAAGAAATAGATAAAATTTAAAAATTAGGCTTTGTTAGCCTAATTTTTCTTAGATTGTTTCTTTTTAGATTTAGAATAACTACTTTCGTTAAAATATGTAAAATTAGTTCCTTCCATCTGATTTCTCTTCTCGAGATTTTTCTTAATAATATCTTGTTTGTGTTTAGCTTTTGTTCTTTCGATCACTCTTTTTATCTTTTTCTTATAGCCAGGTTTTACCTTATTAGATCTAACTTTTGAAATGTTCTTTTTAATTTCAGCTTCTAAAAGCATATTGTTAATCTTTGGCCTATAGGCTTTATCAGAAAGTTCTCTTTCTTTTTTTATTTGATCTTCTTTTAAAGTTAAAAAGTGAAAATTCAAGCCTTTAGAATTTAATTCTCTCGCTTTGGAAATATTATCATCGTTATAAAAGACATATGAATTGCCCTTTTTATCAAAACGAGCTGTTCTACCAGCGCGGTGGAAATAATAAGTTAAATCGTAAGGTAAATCGATAGAAATGACATCGCTGATATCATTTACATCAAAACCTCTAGCGATTAAATCAGTTCCTAGTAAAATGTGATATTTTGAATTGCTAAATTCTTTCAAAATTCTCGCTTGTTCTCTTTTTGGAAGTTCTCCATATAGGCTTAAATGCTCTATTTTAGCCCTATTTAAAGCATCATCTACTGCTTTTAACTCATCTTTTTTAGAAACGAAAACTAAACATTTATATGGGTTTAGCAATTTGATAAATAAAATTAAAGCTTCGATTTTATTTCTGTATTTAATATCGACAAAATAATGGGTAACATTATTTGAAGTGATGCTTTTTTCATCTAATGAAATAATCTTACTAGCAGAAATATATTTTCTTACAAAAGTGTTTAGATGTTCATCGACACTAGCAGTAAAGAAAAACTTACTGCCTTTTAATTGGAGTGATAATATTTCAGCTAATTGATTTTCAAAACCATCGAAAATTATCATATCTCCTTCATCAATTACTAATCTAGTTAAATCTTTCAAATTTAATTTTGAATAGTTAAATAAAAACTGACTAGGAGTTGCTATAACAATTTGAGAATCAAAAGAAGATTTTAAACTGGAGCCATCGATTAAAACATCAACTTTGAACTCTTTGTACCCTTTAAAATCTTTTAAAATGTTATTTAGCTGCTCAGCGAGTAAACTTGTTGGCACAATAATTACACATTGAGTTAATTTGTTAAGATCTAAATCATTTAAAATAGGTATAAGATAACATAGTGTTTTACCTGAACCAGTCGGGGCCTTAATTAAACACGAGGTATTTGATAAAACGGTACTTAGTGAAATTTCTTGAATTTTAGAAAGGTTATTATAGCCTAGATTTGAAAGGTAATTTACTAGTTTTCTATCAAGGTTAAATTGACTAAACTTCATCTATTCACTCTCCTTAATTTGAATACCTAAAATATCTAAATTCTCATTAGGAACTTTTGATGGACATTCAGCCATTGGATCACTAGCTTGTAAGTTTTTAGGAAAGGCGACGACATCTCTAACATTATCGGTTTTACATAATAACATCGCCATTCTTTCAACGCCTAAAGCAAAACCACCATGAGGAGGGGTTCCATAATTAAAAGCATCGACAAAAAAGCCGAATCTATTTTTAATATCGTCATTAGTTAATCCTAATAACTCAAAGATTTTTTGCTGCATTGAACCATCGTAAATTCTTAATGCCCCACTAGAAAGTTCCATACCGTTAATTACAGTATCATAAGCATAAGAAAGTACTTTGCATGGATCGCTATCAAGATATTTTAAATCTTCATCTCTAGGTCTAGTAAATGGATTTGATAAAGATTCGTAATGATCCTCACTTTTTTCAAATAACGGCCAATCGATAACAAAACAAGGAGCAAAAACATTAGGATCAGTTAGATTCAAGACTTTGGCATATTGACATCTTAAAGCCCCTAAACCAACTGAAACAACATGATTAGATTCATTAGCCGCGACAATTAATAAATCATTATCTTCTAAATTTAAGTAACTAACAAGTTGATCTAAAACTTCCTTGGAATAAAATTTATTAAGAGAAGAAGTTAATTCCTTATTTTCATATTTAAAGAAAGATACGCCGTGTAATTTATATTTTTTTACAAGTTCATTATCTTTATCCATTAGTTTTCTAGTTATTTTAGAAGCGTAATTTTTAATTACTATTCCTTTGATAACTTTGTTTTTAAAAGCCTCAAAACTGCCATTAGAAAGAATAGAAGTCAGGTTAACTAGTTGCATATCATATCTTAAATCAGGCTTATCTGAACCGTATTTATCAATCGCTTCTAAATAAGGTATCCTAACAAAGTCTTTTAAATCGTAATTGATAGTTTGTTTCCAAATGTATTTAACGAGATTTTCAATAACATTTAATACATCTTCTCTTTCAACAAATGACATTTCAACATCAACTTGAGTAAATTCAGGTTGTCTATCGGCACGGAGATCTTCATCTCTGTAACATCTAGCAATTTGATAATATCTATCCATACCAGAAATCATCAAAAGTTGTTTATATATTTGAGGAGATTGGGGCAAGGCGTAAAATTGACCAGGCTTAATTCTTGATGGAACAAGATAATCTCTAGCTCCTTCAGGGGTGGATTTTACTAAAGTAGGTGTTTCGATTTCTAAAAAATCTTCGTTTTCTAAAAAATCTCTACTCGCTTTTAAAATTTTATGTCTAAGAATTAAATTGTGTTGTAAAATAGGTCTTCTCAAATCCAAATAACGAGTTTTTAATCTAGTATCTTCCAAAGCGTCAGTTTTATCCGCGATGATAAATGGAGTTAAATTAGAATGAGCAAAAATAACAATTTTTGTAACTTCAACTTCAATTTCCCCAGTAGGAATGTTTTTATTGATATCACTTCTTAAAACGACATTGCCAGTTACTTGGATACAATCTTCATTTTTAAGATTATAATTCTTGTAATCAGAAGTCGATAGTTTCAACTGAACTAGACCATATCTATCTCTTAAATCGACAAATACTAAAGAACCGAAATTTCTAATTTTACTTACCCAACCAGTCAAAATAACTTCTTGGCCAATATTCTCTTTTCTAAGTTCACCGCACTTTTTATTTCTAAGCATTTTCTTTCTCACTTTCTAATAAGTATTTAACAAGATTGTTACTAGACTCAATAGGAATAATATCTTGTTGTCTAGTTTTCATATTTTTAACAATAACATGATTTGGATTATAATCATCAAAAATCAAGCAAGTTTTTGCATGTAACCTATCAGCCATTTTCAACGAGCCATTTAAAGCCTTTGAATATGATGAAGAAGCTATCTTACAGCCTATAGAACGCAATATATCGCTAATTTCTAATGGAAGCAAATCCTTTTCTTTTCTTAAGTCAATAATAAAATAATCTAATTCAGGAGTGTTACTTTCATAAATATTTTCTTTTTGAAGGGCACTTAAAGCGAGAATTATTCTTTCCATACCGATAGAAAAGCCGATACCTTCCATATTTGGTCCACCTATTTCAGACATCAAATTGCCATATTGACCACCAGCACCAATAGCGCCTAATTCTAGATTAGAAGGATCATATACCTCAAAAACGATACCAGTATAATAATCAAGTCCTCTAACTAAACGCGGATCGAGTTTATAGTTGATATTTAATTTTTCTAATCCGAAAATTATTTGGTCAAAGACTTCTCTATCTTGGCTAGTTAAATAGTTTGTCAATAATGGAGCCTGTTTGTTAATTTGAATATCGCTACTAATTTTACAATCGAGAATTCTCAATATGTTAGTTTGATATCTTCTTTTACAATCCTCACACATATCGTCAATTTTATCTTTATAATACTCTTTTAAAGCTAGTCGATATGCATCTTGAGAAATCTTGCTACCCAAAAAGTTGATTCTCAATTCTAAATCGTGTTCTAAAATAGATTCTAAGCTGCGATAAAGTAAACAGATAGCATCCATTGCGGTTTGATAATCGATTTTATTATCGATAAATTCAACACCGAATTGATGGAATTCACGTAAACGACCGGCTTGAGGTCTTTCATAACGGAATACTGGACCACAATAAGAAAGTTTTATTGGTAAATCAGGGGAAGCAAATAGTTTATTTTCAACTATGCAACGATTGATACCAGCGGTAAATTCTGGTCTTAAAACATATTCATGATCGCCTTTATTTTCTAATTTAAACATTTCTTTATTGACAATATCAGTTGAATTACCGACAGATCTAACAAATAGTTTAGTTTCTTCAAAACAAGGAATCATGACTTTTTTAGCGCCGTAACAGCTAGCTAAATTAAACAATTTAGTTTCTAAACTAGAATAGATGGTTTCATCTTTATCAATGTAGTCTAATGTCCCTCTTGGTTTATTTATTCTTTCAGACATATTTCCTCCTTAATGAATGCATCTTCTTACTTCATAAACAGAATTAAGCTGTTTTAAACTATCGAAGATTTTTGAAAGTTGCTCTGCTGAGGTAACTTGCAAAGTCATTGTGACTAAAGTGGTTTTATTTGATTGACGTAACTTAGCGTTAATTTTAATTAGCGAAGCTCCTTGAGAAGTAGCAATATTCATAATATCTACTAACAAATTATTTCTATCATAACATTCAACTGCGACATCGCAAGGATATTTAACGTTTTTGGACAAGTTAGGGTTCCAAATAACATCAATCTGACGAGAAGATTCTTTTTGAATATTTGGACAATCTTGTCTATGAACTTTAATTCCGTTTCCTTTGGTGATATAACCGACAATTTCATCGCCAGGGATAGGAGTACAACAATTAGCTAACTTAATCATGCTAGTCGAGCCATCACTAAGTAAAATTGCATTATCAGAAACGGCTTTAAATTTATTTTTGTTTGCATTAGTAGAACTATTTATCGCCCTAGAAACGCTAGCGTCATTAGGTTCAAGTTTAAAATAATCAATAAGAGCTTGAGGAGTGACGTTTTTAGAATATATTTTTAGATATAATTCATCAATATTATTACATTTAAAATTGTTTAAACATTTATTATCAATCATCTTTTCAAGCTGAGAAAAATTTAATTTTCTCTCTTTTAAAGCATCTTTTAGAGATTGTTTAGCTTTTTCAATTTGATCGAATTTTACATAGTCTAAGTTTTGCTTAGCGAGAAATTTCTTAATTTTTGATTTAGCAAAATTAGTCGCACACATATTTAACCAAGAAGAACTTGGGCAAGCGTTTTCTTTTGTTTCAACTTCAACCATATCACCAGTTTTTAATACTGTTGAAATAGGGACTAATTTGCCATTAACTTTAGCACCATAGAGATTTTCCCCTATTTGAGTATGTATTCTATAGGCAAAATCGATTGGAGTTGAACCTTTAGGAAGATCGATAACTTTGCCTTTTGGAGTAAACACGTAGACATTGGCTTGGAAAATATCTTTTTGTAAACTATTTACATAATCGCTAGCAGAAGTTTTTTTAGCTTCTTCATCAGACATGTTAACAAAGTATTTAAACCAGTGTAAGTTATCTTCGATATCCCTTTGTTCTTTTTTAGGATCGTATTTAGTTCCTTCTTTATATCTCCAGTGAGCAGCAACCCCTTCTTCAGCCGTCTCATCCATTTCTTTAGTGCGGATTTGAATTTCAAAAACATGACCATCACCTGAAAGAATAGTAGTGTGTAAAGATTGATACATATTTGGTTTAGGCATAGCGATATAGTCTTTAAATCGCCCCGGAACAGGTAAAAAAGCTGAATGGATATAACCTAAAATTTCATAGCAGTTAGTTTCAGATTGAGTAATTATTCTTAAAGCTAAGATATCGTATATATCTTCAAACTTTTTATTTTTTATATACATCTTTTTATAAATCGAATAGATAGATTTAACGCGAGATGAAATTTCAAAAGGTATTTTAGTAGTCGCGAGCAACTTAGTTATCTTATCTTTAATCTTATTTAAAGAGGAATTTAAAGCCTTTGTCGATTCATTTAATAAAGCTTCTATTTTTTGATAACCTTCTTTATCAAGATAATATAAAGATAAATCCTGCATTTCAGAAAGAATCGTATTTAAACCGAGTCTATGTGCAATAGGAACATAAACATCCATAGTTTCTTTGGATATGCGCTTTTGTTTTTCTTCAGGTTGAAACTGCAAAGTGCGCATATTGTGCAATCTATCAGCTAATTTAATAACAATTACCCTGATATCTTGAGCCATAGCGATGAATATCTTTCGATGATCTTCGGCTAAAAAGTCTGTTTTGTGAAAATCAGATAACCTAGTAATTTTAGTTAACCCTTCGACTAAAAAAGCGACCTCTTGACCAAAATTTGCTTCAATCTCTTCTTTAGTAGTATCAGTATCTTCAATAGTATCGTGAAGTAATCCAGCCATTAAAGTTGTAGGAGCAGTTTGCATTTGAGCCAAAATCAAAGCGACTGCTAAAGCATGTGAAATATATGGATCACCTGATTTTCTAAATTGACCCATATGTTTTTTGTTAGCAAACTCATAAGCTTTTTTGATATTTTCAAGATCGCTAGGGACACTGATATATTTTGAATAAGTCGCTTCTAGCTCTTCAAAGGTTACAATCTTATTTTCAACAATCATATTATTAAAGTTTTAAAAGTGAAGTATAGTTAGGACAATCTAATAATTTTGCTCCATCTAAATCCTTAAGTTCAATTAAAGTAACAATACTAGTAACAATTCCACCTTCTTGCTCAACTAGTTCCTTACAGGCTTTTAAAGTGCCTCCAGTCGCAAGTAAATCGTCAATTAAACAGACTCTAGTTCCCTTTTTAATTGAAAATTTAGGCAATTCAATTGTCGCAGTATTATATTCCAAAGTATAGGTTTTAGAAATTACATCACCAGGTAATTTTCCCTTTTTTCTAGCCATAACAAAACCGATTCCAAGATTAAATGCTACAGGTGAACCAATAACAAAACCTCTTGATTCAGGACCGATAATTAAATCAGGCTTATTTTGGCTAACTATATCGCTGATTTTTTTAACAACGTAATTAAAAGCATGATTATCAGCGAGTAAAGGCGAAATATCTTTAAAAGAAATTCCCTTTTTAGGAAAATCAGGTGTGACTCCAATATATTTTTCTAAATCCATATTTTTAGCTCCTATACTTAGTAAGTATACCATAACTAGTTACTTCTTGTTATATTTAGACATTTAATTTAAACTAAATAATATGATAAAAATTATTCAACCTTATGGATATTGTTACGGAGTTAAAAAATCAATTCAAACTCTTACTGATTATCATCAAAAAAAACCTAATAAAAAACTAGTCTTATTTAAACAATTAGTTCACGATAAATTAACATCTAATCAACTGATTCAACAATTAGATGCTGAGATTTTTTCAATTGATAAAAAATATGATAGTAATGATGTTTTAATTTATTCAGCTCATGGAATAATTCAAGATGAATTTAACTATGTCAAAACAAATAATTTAGATTTTTTAGACTGCACATGTCCAATTTTAGTTAAAACTAATAAAAAAATTGAGAAATTAATTAATGACGGAATAAAAATCATTTTCTTTGGCAAGAAAAATCACGACGAGACTAAAGGCTTTCTTTCAAGATATCCGAATTTAATTTTTATAGATTGCAAAGGATATGATGATATAGATTTATCATATTTAAGCAATTCAAAATTAGCAGTTATTTGCCAATCGACATTATCAAAAGTCGATTACGATAACTTTCTAAAACATCTAAATAAGTTCAATTTAAATATCGTTTATAAAGAAAGCATCTGTCCATCATGTTTAACTAGATGGGAAAAAGCACTCTCAGTTAAGCCAGTTAAAAACGATGTTTTTATCGTATTTGGTTCATTAACATCTTCAAATGGGACTGAATTTTTCAATTTAGTTAAAAATAAATTTATTAACAACAAAGTCTACTATTATCAATCTAAAGAAGATGTAGATAGTATTATTGACCAACTTAAAAATGCTAATGATATTTTTTTAATGTCAGCGACATCATTTCCTAATTTAGAGTTTAATCAGATAATAAATTACTTAAAAAACACGCTTAGTACATTGGTAGTAGAAATTTAGTTAATTTTTAGTTAATATTAATACACTTTTGCTTCTTTTTGATTATCTACAAGCATAATTTCAATATTTGAATCAAATTCATTAATCACCTTTTTCATATGGTAGATAAATATTCTTTCGACTTCATGAGGGATATCAAAATAGTCTAAATTGCTATAATATATTTCCCTTCTTAGATGATGAGAAAAATCACCTGAAATATAGCAATCTAGATTTTCCATAGCAGCAAACTTATATAAACTTGCTCCGCCACCACCAATAATACCAACTTTAGAAATTGGTCTATTATGTCCTTTAACAGCAAGAAGATAGCTAACATCTAATTTCTTTTTAACATATTTAGCAAATTCAGAAAATTCTAGTGGTTTAGCTAAATAGCCAATATGCATTCCTTGACAAAATGGATGAATATACCTACTATTTAATTCCAATTTTTGAGCTAATAAGTCATTCATTCCTTTATCAGAATTATCAAAACAAGTATGAAAAGAATAAATAGCGCAGTTTAAATTTTTAACTATGTTATATGCTAACTCTCTTTTTATAGGATCATTTAAAACAATTTCATCTTTATTTCCAAAAAAGAAAGGATGATGAGTAAGAATCAAATCTGGTTCAAACTCATTAGCGAATTCTTCAACTTCTTTTTCATAATCTAAACATATTAAAACTTTTTTGATATTAGTTTTAATTTTTCCAATTTGATAACCGCAAAAATCGTAACTTTCCTGTAAATAGTAAGGATACAAACTTTCTAAATAATCAATTAAATTTTTCATAATCAATCGCCTTTTTAACCCTTTCTAATTCATCACATAGATTTGTATAATTCATGTTATTTTCACTAAGTCTACCAATAATTTGTTCAATATCGAATTTCCTATTTTTTAAATATTCAAATAAAATAGGATCTTTATTTTTTAAGGCAAGTTTACCATAATGCAACTCTATTTCAGTTAGATTTATCTTTTTATCTAACTTATATACCATAATTGGATAATATTTTTTCTCTTCTAAAATATATTCTTCATCGATACATGAATAAAAATTATAATTGAGAAACTTTCTTAATTTATAGTATTCATTTTGAGGTTCTAAAATTAAACAATCTAATTTAATTCCTTTTTTAAAGCCATTTGAAAGTATTTCAATTATAGAATTTCCACCCATTCCAGAAATACAAACTTGTTTAATATCTTCTAAATATACATCTAAGCCATTACCAAGTAATGGAAAAATCTTATTTTGAAACCCAAAGTTAACAATGTTATTTTTTAGATTATTAAAAGGTCCTAATTTATTTTCAGAAGCATAAAGGCGACCAGGATAGTTATTTTTTGCAAGGTAAACAACTAAATAGCCATGGTCAGAACCTATATCGAGAAAGTTAGATATATTGTAATCGACTTTACTAGCAATTTTTAAAAGTCTATTGGAAAGTTTAAAATTTGACATTTTATTATTTAGATTTGTTAATTTGATCGCGCATTTTAACTAAAGCGCGAGAAATTAGTTGCCTTACTCTCTCTTTAGAAATACCATATTGATTGCCTATTTCTTCTAAAGTCATTTTTTGATGACCATTAATTCCATAGTATTTATTAATCATATCTTTTTCTCTATCTTTTAAACTGTTTAAACCGATATTTAATTGATTTAAATTTGATTCTATATCGTCATCTTGATTATCGTAAATCAAATAATCAATTAAAGGTTTATCGCTAGAATTTCTTTCATCTTCTAAAGAGACAACGTTGTTCCAATTAGATAAGATAGATTCGACTTTTTCAGGAGAAATATTGCCCATCTTATCAGCAATTTCTTGATAAGTAGGTTCCCTTTTTAAAGAATTAGTTAAACTAGAAATAGTTTTAACAATTTTAGAATGAAGTTCACCTATATTAGAAGGAATTTTAATTTGATGAGCTTGAGAATAAATTCCTCTTTGAATCGCTTGTCTAATCCAATATGAGGCAAAAGTTGAAAACTTATTACCCAAAGTATAATCAAAATCTTTAGCGGCTTTAATTAGGCCTTGATTGCCAAAAGAAATTAAATCTTCAAAAGATATATTAGGATTGTTTTTTATAAAAGTTGAAAACTTGCTAGCGATAGCGATTACTAATCTAAGATTAGAATTAACTAACATATCTAAAGCTTCTTGTGAACCAAGTTTAATTTCTTTACCTAATTCAGCTTCCTCTTGTTTAGATAGAATGTGATATTTGTTGATATCTTTTTTATATAGCGACCAAATAGAAAGTGAGGATGTATCTTCACCTAAATTAGAGATAGTTGAATCATCTAAATCATCGATGATATCAATGTTATTTTCACTAACAAATTTATCAAGTAAAATAGTATCTTCTTCACTAAGAAGATATTTAGAAACTATATCATCATAGCTAGTCTGATTTATAGAATTCTTGCTATCTACTTTTTTTAAAAGTTCAGCCTCAGCTTTTTTTAATTCTTCTTTAGAATTTAACATATATTTATTCGATATCATCAAGATAATCTTTTAAAAGCTTAGATCTAGAAGGATGGCGTAACTTTTTGATAGCTTTAGCTTCAATTTGTCTAATTCTTTCTCTAGTAACACCAAATTCTTTACCAACTTCTTCTAAAGTGTGATTTCTACCATCATCAAGACCATATCTTAATCTAATAACTTTTTCTTCTCTATCAGTAAGTTCTTGTAAAACTTCGTTTAGTCTATCTTTTAAAAGTGAATCGTTAGCATACTTAGTAGGAGAAATATTATCTTTATCTTCAATAAAGTCACCAACATGGGAATCTTCTTCTTCACCGACAGGTTTTTCCAATGAAAGAGGATCCATAGCTATCAATTGAATTTCTCTTATTTTATCAGGAGCTAATTCAATTTTGCCAAATTCTTCAATAATTTCATCGATAGTTGGTTCGTGATTTAATTTAGCTTTAAGTAAGTTATACTTAATTTCTCTTTCTTTAAGCTCTTTGCTATCCTTATTATCTTTTAATTTATCAGGTGCAAAAGATGTGACAAAAATTTCACGAGAAATTTCTTCAGCTGTTGGTTCTCTATTTAAATTTTGAGTTAAGCGACGAGATATTCTAGTAATCTTGTTGATGGTCTCAACCATATGAACAGGAATTCTAATAGTTCTAGCTTGGTCAGCTAAAGCTCTAGTAATAGCTTGTCTAATCCACCATGTTGCATATGTAGAAAATTTAAAACCTTTGTTATATTCAAATTTTTCAACAGCTTTAATTAAGCCTTTATTACCTTCTTGAATAAGATCTAAAAAATGCATTCCGCGGTTAACATAATGCTTAGCAATAGAAATAACTAATTTTAAGTTACAGTTAATTAAAGTGTTTTTGGCATCGATGCCTTCTTGAATTTCTTCTTCGCTAGCGTCTGCTTTTAATGAATTTTGATATTTTTTAGCTAATTCAACTTCTTGTTCCTTATTTTTCAAAACAGGATATTTACCTGTTTCACGTAAATATTGTTTAACAGGATCGTTATTTTTAAAATCTGTATAACTTAATGTAGAAACTTGAATTTCAGCTTCAATATCATCGTCGATAATTTCATCATCACCAAAATCATCATTAAAATCAGAATAGTCATTTTCTAAATCAGTATCTTCTTGTTCGAGTAAATCATTTTCAACTAGATATTCTTGGCTAGCTTCCATAAGCTTATCAGTCATATCATCGTTTTTAATTTGAAACTTAGCGATAATTTCAGAAACTTTTTCCTGAGTGATCTTACCTTTTTTACACGCTTTATTTATAGCGGTTTTAATCAAAGCAAAATATGTTTCAAATTCATCAGTCTCATTTTCAGAATTAGTTTCTTCAAAATTTTGTTCAATTTCTTGTTCAGTATCGAGTTTTTGTTTCTTTCTAGGCATTATTTTCCTCTTTCTATTAGAAAATTCAAAATTAAAACATTTATTAAAAAATCTTAATTTACGATAAATTCCCTACCTATATAATTTTAGCAAGTGAGTCAAGCCCTATAAGGAATATTATTGTCTTTTATTAACAATATCAAACTTATTTAAATTCACGATGTGATTTTTAATTAACCTAGCAAAATTATCAAAATCGCATCGATCAAAATTGCTTTTAGAATAATACAAGCAATTTAAAATATTAATTAAATTAGTATATTCACCTATTTGTTGACTATCATTTAAATTTATCGCTTCTTCCATACTTAAATTTAATCTAGTTTGTAAATTTGCAAAACTAGAATCATCTATATTTTTTAAATTTGAATCCTGCTGATATATTTCACCAATATATAACATTAAAGTTGAAAGTTCGGATATGTAAAAATAACTGTAGCTATTTTTACTTGAAATAAAATAATCATAACACTCTCGAATTTTAAAAATTCTTGCAATAAGTTGAGCCTCATTAAAAATTAGAGCTTTTAAAAACTTAAATTTAATTTTTGAAGGATATTGTTTGACATATTTTTTTTCAAGATAACTTGCTAAATTAATACATACCTCACCATTTAGTGAGAAATATTCATTAGGAATCAATTCGGATTTCTTGTTATTTAGATTAGTAGCTTTAATATTAGTTACAGAATTAAATCCAGAATTAGATGAAGTTAAAATATCACTAATAGCATCTTTTTCAATATGCAAGTTAGTAGAAATTAAACTTAGATCATTGGCTTTAGTTAACGAATCAGAGCACTTATAAATAGGTTTAATTAAATTTAAGAAATCTTCTTTTTGCTTACTTGATACTAATAAATTCAGCTTGCCATTTCTTTCCAAAAGGAAGTTAATTGGAGAAATTAGATCATTTAAAGCGTCAATAAGTACTTTAGAACCATATTTATTTAGTAATTCATCTGAATCCTTAGCGAGAGAAAATGGCCTAACTACACTAGTAGGTATATTGTAATTAGCTAAGCTAAAAATCGATTTTTCAATTCCAATTTGACCAGGTTCATCACTATCAAGTAACAACCTAACTTCACAGCCTAATTTTTTAAACAAATTCAAATGATTTTCAGAAATGTTTGTTCCCATTATAGCAACAGCGTTATATATTCCTGCTCTATATAAAGCAATTACATCCATAAAACCTTCTAAGACATATACAACTTTGCTCTTTTTTATTTCAGGTAATGAATTGTTTAAATTATATAGTAAATTTCCTTTTTTAAAGATGTCAGTTTCGCTAGTATTGATATATTTGGCTTCGTTTTCTTGATTTGGAAGAAATCTTCTAGCAGAAAACCCAACTAAATTAGAATTAATATCTGAAATAGGAAAAACTATTCTATTATAATACCTATCTAAAATATCGCCACTTGAATAAGAAGTAACTCCTATTTTATCGAGAATATTCACATCAATTTTTTCGTTTTGACGGAGATATTTAATTGATAAAGTCTGATCTTTTGGAGCGTAACCAATTTTAAAATATTCGATTATTTTATCATCTAGACCGCGTTCATTAAGGTAATTTTTAGCTTCTAATCCCAACTTAGTTTTTAACATGTATGAATAGAACTCGCTAAGTTTATTTATCGCATCATAAAGATTTTGATTTGGATTGATCTTTTTTGGCTTTGAAAAAAAAGTAGGTGGGTCAATATGAGAAAGCTCACAAGCTTTTTTTACTGCCTCAGAATAAGAAATGTTTTCGATTTTTTTAATAAAGGTAAAAACATCTCCTGAATTACCACACGAAAAACATTTATATATCTTTTTTGTAGGAGATACATACATCGATGGATTTTTATCTTGGTGAAATGGACATAATCCAACAAAGTTATTACCTTTATGTTCAAGATGAACATAATTCGAAATAACTTGCACAATATCGATTTGCTCGCGAAGATGATTAACTATTTCAATGTAATTATCGTTCATTATTATTCTTCAAATAATTTAGTTAGATAGTCTTTTAATTCAGAAATTTTCACTCTAGTTTGCTGCATACTATCTCTTTCACGAATAGTAACTGAATTATCGTTAACTGAATCAAAATCGTAAGTTATACAATATGGAGTTCCGATAGCGTCTTGTCTACGATAGCGTTTTCCAATTGAACCAGTTGTATCAAATATCAATTCAAAATTTTTACATAAAAGTTTATAAACTTCTTCTTGAGCTTGATTAGCAAGCTTATTAGAAAGTGGGAAAATAGCAATTTGATATGGAGCAAGATGCTTATTTAAATGCATGACTATTCTAGTATCATTGCCGAGATTTTCTTCGTCATAACTATCGCAAAGTAAAGCTAAAAGTAATCTATCTAAACCGAAAGATGGTTCAATAACATGAGGGATATATCTTTGATTAGTTTCAGGGTCAAGATAAGTTAAATCCTCTTTAGAATATTCCATATGTCTAGAAAGGTCGTAATTAGTTCTTGATGCGATTCCCATTAATTCTCCCCAACCCAAGCTTGGGAAATAATATTCGATATCGGTTGTCGCTTTAGAATAGAAAGCTAACTCGTTAGGTTCATGGTCTCTATATCTTAAATAATCTTTTCTTAAACCGATACGTTCAACAAAATCCAAACATTCTTTTTTCCAGTAATTGAAATATTCTAAATCTTGATCAGGTTTAGTAAAAAATTCAATTTCCATCTGTTCAAATTCCCTAGTTCTAAAAGTAAAATTACCTGGAGTAATTTCATTTCTAAAAGCCTTACCTATATCGCAGATACCAAAAGGTAATTTAGCGCGCTGAGTACGTTGAACATTTTTAAAGTTTACAAAGATACCTTGAGCAGTTTCAGGACGAAGATAAACTAAAGAAGCTTTATCTTCAGTAACACCAATTGAAGTTTTAAACATCAATTGGAACTGTCTAATTGGAGTAAAAGTAGATTTACCGCAATTAGGACAAGAAAGCTTTTCTTCTTCGACCAATTTATTCATTTCGTCTTTTGTCATATTATCAACATCGAGTTCAGGATGTTGCTTTTTAATTAAATCGTCAGCTCTATATCTAGTATGGCAATATTTGCAATCAATCAAAGGATCGGAAAAATTAGCGACATGACCTGTAGCTTCCCATGTTTTAGGATTCATAATAATCGCTGGATCGATTAAAAAGATATTCATCTTTTCTAAAACGAAATGTCTTCTCCATACTTCTTTCAAGTGAGTTTTCATATTCGCACCTAATGGACCATAATCCCAAGTGTTAGAAATTCCACCGTAAATTTGAGAAGATGGATACATAAATCCAGAAGTGATTAAATGATTAGTAATTGTTTCAAATTTATATTTTGATTCAGGCATAATTTTTCCTTTCTAATATATAATTCCAATTAAATATTTTACTAAATATATAAATATTTATAAATGATAAACTATGAAATCAAGTATTTATACGATTTAATATTGACTCCTAAAACATCGTTAAAATAAGTGAGAATATCACTTATAGCTTTCTTAGTTTCCATTTGAGGTAAACTAACTCTTTCTATTTGATCTGGTTTAACAAGAAAGCCATAGCGAATAACTTTCATATAAGTGATATCATTATGAGAAATCATAAGCTCACTAGCGCAATTTTTACAAATAAATCCACCTTCTTGAAAATCAAAAGCTACGAGATTTTTCTTCGCATCGCAATTTACACAACTAGAATAATTTAATCCTACCCCACTAGCTTTAGCTAATTGACATAAATTAATAAAAATGACAGTAAAGATGTCGAAATCGTTCTTAATAGCTAAAATGGAATTTTTAAAATATTCATAAGGAGGGATATCACCATTTTGCAAGATGGACTTGCTCGCTTCAATTAAAACTTGAATCGCGAGTGATTTTTTCATATCTGAATACAAATTAGTATTATCTGTAATAGTTTTAATCCCAGCCAAAAAATAGTTTTCACCCCTTTTAGAAAGATCAACTTGAACGAAATTTGAAATTAAACACGCTTGGTGATTTTTTGATGTAATATTAAATCCGCCACTCGCTTTAAAATTTATAATTCCATCTTTAGTATATAGTTCGACGATTGCGTCTTTTTCAGAATATTTATTTGCAGATAAAATAAAACCTTCAATTATATTAGTTACGTTATTAGTCATATTATTTTTGATATCCGTATTCTTTTAATCTAGAAATGTTATCGCGCCAATCTTCAACTACTTTAACATAGAGTTCTAAATTTACTTTACAGCCCATAAATATTGAAATTGATCTTTCAGCATGGCGTCTAATTTTTGATATCATTTGTCCTTTTTTACCGATGACAATAGCTTTTTCAGAACGTTTTTCAACAATGATATCAGCATAGATAGTTAGACTATCTTCACTTGATTTACTATCGATAATCTGAACGTGAATTGCGTGTGGGACTTCTTGAGTAAGATAATTTAAACATTTTTCTCTAATCATTTCAGCCCAAACAAAATAAGTAGGATGATCGATTAATTGATCTTTTGGAAATAAGGGTATTCCTTCTTGCAAGTGGGATTTAACTTTTTCTATCAAAGTATCAATCCCGATTTTTTTCAAGGCGGACATTTCAACAAATTCCGCTTTAGGAAGAAGCTTTTTATATCCATCGAGGTGGAATTGTCCCCTTTCAAAACCGCAGATATCAATTTTGTTAAAAGCTACTATTAAAGGAATATCTAAATTTTCAAGTTTTGAACATAAAACTTCGTTAACTTTGCTAGTAGAATCGACAACATAAACTACAACATCGACATTATCTTTCGCATAATTTGCATCTTTTAATAAAAGCTGACCTAATCTTTTATGTGGAGAATGTAAACCAGGGGTATCAATAAAAATTATTTGAGAATCATCATCATTATAAATTCCCTGGATATTTTCTCTAGTTGTTTGTTTAGTATCGCTAACAGCATTAACTTTAACGCCTAAAATTGAATTTAACAATGTTGACTTACCTGCGTTAGCAAGCCCATATAAACAGCAAAATCCGACTTTCATTATTCCATATCCTCATTAGAAAACGACAGTGGTAAAAGTTCACTTATATTGGTGATTTTATATGTTTTATCAATATTAAATAAAACGATAGGAGTTAATTTATCCATAAGTTCACTAATAACTTGACGACATGCTCCACATGGTGAAATTACTTCGTTATTTTTAGAATTTCCCACAATAGCAAGACATAAAATGTTCTCTTTTTTATATCCTAATGAATAAGTATTAAATAACGCGCTTCTTTCAGCACAATTAGTTAAACCAAACGAGGCATTTTCAATATTAGTTCCATAGATAAACTTACCATCATCAGTTAAAACACAGGCACCAACTTTAAAATTAGAATATGGTGAATATGAATTTTTATAAGCATTCAATGCGTGATTGTATAATAAATCGATATTTTCCTTTTTATTCAAATCAAATTTCATTTACATTTAGCTCCTTATATTCGTAATTAAAATTATTTAAAAGTTCATTTTGCAAATTAAACATAATATCAGCTTCATCTTTTTGAATATGATCATAACCATTTAAATGTAAAAAGCCGTGAATAAACAAAAATGCAATTTCCCTTTCAAGAGGATGATTATAATATATAGCTTGTTTATTAGCAGTATCTAAAGAAATGACAATTTCGCCTAAATCGATAAAAGGTTCATCATCACCTTCGTTATAGTCATTGTATGCAAAAGAAATAACATCAGTTGGCTTATCGATATTTCTATATTGACAATTAATTTTTTGAATAGAAGTGTCATCGCAAATAGTACATGATAAAATTACATCTTTTTCAATTTTCATTTGCTCAATCAAATAAGACAGCAGTGAATTTGTCATCTTTTCTAATTCTAAATTATTTTTGTTAGTTTTATCTTCAAAGTAATATTGATTCATAATTCTTCCTTGCTAATAAATTATATCATGTGAAATAAAATTAGTAATATGAATATATTTCATTTATATATATTTTGACATTCATAAATTGACTTATCTAAGTCTAAAAGCGAATAAAAATATGTCAAAGAAGAAAAGTTGAAAGATTTAGTTAGCTGATTGACCATAAAATATACTATTAAAACTTGGCAGATTATTTCATAAAGATCAAAATAGCCTGAAGATATACTAATAAATATTACAAACGATAAAACTATTAAAAAAATTAATATGTTTTTTAAATATATAAAACTTATTTGCCTAGAAGTAAAATCAATTAACTTATTGTATTTTTTATTATCAAACTTCCCATTTAGAAATACATCATTTTCAAAACAAATAGCTTTAATTGATACTTTCTTAAATTTATTCTTGAACATAAATTCAATACATAAACCAGCTAAAATGCAAATTAAATAATAAATTCCACTTTGATAACTTATTCTAAATAAATAGTATGAAAACAGGAAAATCAGCATTACAAAGCTTATTTTATTATTGTAACTAAGTAAAATATCATTTTTAAACTTATTGATTTTTTCTAGATTTACTAAACTGGGATTTCTTTCTAAATAAAAATGTCCAAACGTGTAATCAAACTGCTTTAAAATGCTTAAATTACATACTTGATGACACATATATAAAATGAATATGAATGGTAATATCGCTATAGAAAACATAGAAACAAGTGCTATCTTATTCATCTCAAGAAAAACGATAATCCCGATAGTTTCTAAACAACTTAATAAAGTTAAACTTGCTAAATATTTGAATTTAAAAAAATATAACTTTTTAACTTTTTTCTTTTCTATCTTTTTAATTATCAATATTTTATTATTGAATATTTGATCAAATTTTTTAATTTTTATTATTCTATATCCTTTTTCAGGAAAGTAAACAACGAGTAAATTTAATACTTTTCTAATAATAATGACAAAGTGTAAAGTATCATGACACCTTATTTGACAAATAGAATTTTTTAAAAGAGATTTACTTTCAATATTATTGATTTTATCAAGTTGATAACCATCTAAATAAATTCCAAATTCTTTCAATGTTAATTTTATTTCCAAAAAATTTTTACATTCATTTTTCAACTTCAAAAACGCAATATTATTTGAACGATAATACCTTTTAATTAGATGTCTTGAACATGTCTCACCACAATTATTTTGTTTAGATTGTAAAATCATAATTCCTATTCAATATAAAATAGGAAAAACAATGTCAAAAATTATAAATTAAAACAAACTTACATCGTTAATTAAAAACTCTTTTAAAGATTTTTTAAACAAGGCGATATTCGATTTAACTGAATTTGATTTATATGTATAAAAATTAGAAATATATTCTTCCATAGGATAATAAGAAGAAATATATGTAATTTTTCCTTTTGAATTTCTTTTTATAATTAAAGGTAAGATAATACTTTCAAATAATGATTTACTTTTAGCTTCTAATCCAAGATTAACTATTCCTAAAACTTGGCTTGATTCAGCTTTTTCTAAGTTAGCTCTCGCTTCCAATTTAAGATTGTTATCATATGAATTAATATCGTTAAAAATTATATTTGCATCGATAATTGAACAGCTCAATTTTTTATATATAGCCATATACATACATAAAAACTTAACAGCAAAACTGGAATTTAAATTGTCAGAAACTATATAAGCCCCTAGATTAGATGTATCTAAAGAAAACTTATCGGAAAGTGCAATTAAAATTTTAATAGTGGAGGCAAAGGAATTTTCGATATTCGAACTAGCTTGACTAATTTGCTTTAAATTATTGACAAAATCTAAATATAGATTAGATAATTCAAAATCAGAATAATCAAATTGCTTAAAAACCTTCTTCAATTGTAAAAGATACTTGCATTCACAAAGATGTTCTTCTAGTTTATCGATGTTTTTATTGTAAGTTAAATAACTAACTATTCCCCTGTCACTAGCTTCTTTTTTTAAACAATTATAATAACCTTGACAATTTTTACACAGCTTATTGCTTTCAATATACCTTCTTATTTCTAACCAAGATCTTTTTATAACTTCAGGATCAGCAGTTAATTTAGATAAATACGAAGTCAATTCACTATCTTTTGAAATAATATTTAAAGTTTCATTTACTAAATCGACATGAACTTTTTTATCAACATGGAGATTAGAATTTTTAATTTTAATTTGTTCCATCTTAAATTAAACCTCCTAATAATTTGTTAAAATCGATTTCACTTTCTTTTGGAGTATCCGATGTTTCACTCTTATTATCAACTTGATTATCATTATCTAAAGAAATTTTATTAACAGCACTATCGATTTTAGTCTCTTTTTTTCTTTTATTTGTAATATAATTCGAATTAGATTGATATAGGTAACTTACTGCATCGCTAGCGATATATATCTTCTCTTTTAGCAAAGTTAAACAAACTTTAATAACATAGTCATTTGGAATAGTATTATGACATCTTTGCATAGTGTAATCTAAACTAGCATTAATAATCTCATTTGGAACTTTATACTTTTTAGAAAGTTCATCCAATAAATTAATATACGAATTTGGCAATTCGTTATCTATTAGCATTTGCAAATACATTTTTGGCGAATAGCTAACCATCATTTTTATTCTATTAGCGATTTCTGAAGAACCAATTAAATTAGATTTATTTTCACTTTCTTCTCTTTCAAGATGATAATGAAGATAATTTTTGGCAAAATTTTCAAAATTGTCCAAATGAAAATTGTTGTATGAATCTAACGATTTATTAATTATTTGATTGGCAGCACTTTTACTAGATACACCAAATAGACACGATAATCTAACAATTTCATCTAAATACGGCTCAATATAGGCTAAATTAATTTGATTTTCACTTAATATTTTTAAGAAGTTATCTTTATCAAAATTTACTTCAACTTGAGATACATCATCTCCTTTTAGCTTTTCTAAATTATTTGAAAATTCTTCATAATCTTTATAATTTAAATCATCTATATCAAAAACATCATTAAATTTTGCTGAAATATCACTATAGCTATTTGGAATATCTTCATTGATTTTTAGTGATTGAATAATTCCTCTAACTTGACGTGGACCAATTTTACTAATTAAAGCTTGTTGTAAAAGGATATTTTTAAAAAAATTTGTACCGTTTAACGGCCTAAATAATTTAAAAATATATGATGGCTTCGTAGAATATTTCGTTTGAATTTCTTTAAAATAAGTAGCTAATAAACCGACCGCTTCTAAATTGTGAATATAGTTAGAAAGTTTTAAAATATCTTTTTTAGATAAATTGGTAATATTATATAGCCTTTCAAAAGTCATATAACCATCATCGTTTTTATTAAAAAGGAAAATGTGATATAAGCTATATGCTTCCATACCTATTATAGGTAGATAACATTTAGTTAAAATAGCTTCATCATCGCTAGATAAACTGACAAATGATTTAATAATTATCGTAGATTGATCATCTAAGCATAAGTTGTTTTTCATATCTTATTAATCTTATCATTTTTTGTTCTTTATTTGAATTCTAGTTTTGTTTTCCCTCTTTTTTAATTTTCTGTTTTAAAATTAGTTAATATGCTAATTATTTATTCAATAAATGTATTTTCTTGCTAAAATATAAATGTATTAAGGAGATAACTAATTACATATGAAAAAAAGAATTGGGATATTTACTTCAGGTGGTGATGCTCCAGGAATGAATGCTGCGATTAGAGCCTGTGTAAGAGCCGGCTTAAATAACGGCGATGAAATGTTTGGCATCTACAATGGCTATAAAGGATTAATTGATGACCAAATTCAGCCCTTAGTTAGGAACTCTGTTTCTGAAATCATCAATAGAGGTGGAACAATTTTAGGGACAGCTAGACTTCCTGAATTTTCGAAAATTGAACTACAACAACGCGCGTGTGAAATTTTGAAAAAGCACAATATAGATTCTTTAATTGGTATTGGTGGAGATGGTACATATATGGGACTAGCCGCTTTATCTAAATTAGGAATTAAAACAGTCGGCTTACCTGGAACTATCGATAACGATATCGCATCAACTGACTATACTATCGGATTTGATACTGCATTAAATACCGTTGTCGATTGTGTCGATAAATTAAGAGATACTTCTTCCTCCCATCAAAGATGCTCTATCGTCGAAGTTATGGGAAATCGCTGTGGTGATTTAGCCGCTTATGCTGGATTAGCATGCGGTGCTGAATTAGTAATTACTAACGAGACAAAAATTACTAGAGAAGATGTCATCAACTTTTTAAAAGAACAAAGAAGATCTGGTAAACAACACGCAATTGTCGTAATTTCCGAAAAAGTTACAAATATTGAAGAACTCGCCAATGAAATCGAAGCTAAAACTGGCTTTGAAGCCCGTGCTGAAAAACTCGGACATATGCAAAGAGGTGGCACACCTAGTCCACTAGATAGGGTCCTAGCCTCAAAATTAGGTAATTACGCCATAGAATTAATTGATAATAATATCTCATGTGTCTGTGCGGGTATTGTAGAAAATAAACTAAAATATTACAATATTTATGATGCATTGAAGCTACCGAGAAAGTCTACTCTCGAATTAGTTAAAGTTGCTTCTAACATCGGTTAATACTGCTATTTAAGAAAAGAGAGGTAAAACTATTTTATGATGAAAATCAACAAAAAAACAAAAGTCGTTTGTACTATTGGCCCTGCCAGCTCACCTGAACCAATTTTAAACAAGATGATCGATGCTGGTATGAATGTTATGAGACTTAATTTCTCTCATGGTTCATTTGAAGAACACGGCGCTAAAATCGATACTTTAAGAAAAATTGAAAAAGAAAGAGATATCGTTATCCCTATCATGCTTGATACCAAAGGCCCTGAAATTCGTACTCACAATTTCGAAGGCGGTTCTTGCAAATATCAAAAAGGTGATAAAGTTAAAATTTATTCTGACCATGAAGTTTTAGGAAATAGAACTCAATTTTCCGTTACTTACAAGGCTTTATTTGCCGATTGTAAAGTTGGTGATGAAATTCGTCTTGACGATGGTAACGTCACTTTCAAAGTTATCGACAAAGATGAAAAAGAACATTGCTTAATTACTGAATGTTTAAATACTCATTCTATTAAAGATGAAAGAGGCGTTAATTGCCCTGATACCCATTTAAATATGCCTTATATCTCTGAAAAGGATAAAGCTGACTTAGTTTGGGGATGTGAAGTTGCTCACGTCGATTATATTTCCGCTTCATTTATCCGTAACAAGAAAGATATTGAAGATATCCGCGCTTTATTAAAAGAACACGGTGGCGAACACATCCAAATCATTTCTAAAGTTGAAAATACTGAGGCTATTGAAAAACTCGATGAAGTCATTCAATATTCTGATGGTTTAATGGTTGCTAGAGGCGATATGGGTGTTGAAATTCCTGCTTGGGATGTTCCTGTCGTTCAAAGAGAAATGCTCGAAAAATCTAGACATTTAGGTAAGCCAGTTATCACCGCTACTCAAATGTTAGATTCAATGAAACACAACCCTAATCCTACTAGAGCTGAAGTTAGTGATGTCGCTAATGCTGTTTTACAAGGTAGCGATGCTGTTATGTTATCTGCTGAATCTGCCAATGGTGAATACCCTGTTGAATCATGTACTATGGAAGCTAAGATTTCTGAAAGAATGGAACAAATTGTCGATTATAAAGCTTTCGCTGAAGAAGGATATAAATACAATGACCATTCTAACGAAGATGCTATTGCTTACTCTTTAGTTAATACTGCTAGCATGTTAAATGCTAGATTGATTGTCGATTTTACTTCTAATGGTATAGGTGCACGTCATATTTCCAAATTCTTACCTTGCTGCCCTGTTTTAGCTGTTGCTCCTACTAGACAAGCTGCTTGTTATGCTTGCTTAGGCTATGCTGTTTATTCTAAGATTGCTAGCTTACCTGCTTCATGTAAAGATAGAAAACAAGCTGCTATCGATTATGCTAAACAACTCGGATATACCGATGGTAAAATTTTAGTCGCTCACGGATGTGAATCTAGCGATTTAACTAGCTTCCAAATTGTCGAAATTAAATAAAAATTATTCATTATGTCAAAAGTAATCGCGATTGATTTAGGCGGTACTAACCTAAGAGCTGGAATTGTTGATGATAATTTAAATATTTTAAAAGCAATTCGCGAGCGTTCAACTCACGATAACACTTCTAACTTATATCAGCAGATTAAATCGATAATTGTAGAACTTTTATCGACTAATCTCGCTGATGGGGTTAGTTCTATTGGTATTTCTTGCGCTGGATTTTGTGAAAATGGCACTGTCAAGCTTTCACCTAATCTTAATATCGGTAATTTTAACTTAGTTAATCTTTTTCAAAATGATTTCCCTAAGATTAAAAATATAGTTTTAGCAAATGATGCAAACGCATCTGCACTAATGGAAGCAAAATATGGTGCTGGTCAAAAATATAACAATATTGTCTTTGTTACTATTTCTTCCGGTATAGGTCTTGGTTTAGTTATAAATAAAAAGTTAATAGACTTACCTTTTGAAGTTGGCCATAACTATATCTATTATAAAAATAGATATTATGAATTAGAACAACTGATTTCTGGTAATGGCTTAATGTTGTTATCAAATATAAATGGTTTAAAAGTCGATTCAGCTGCTGAATTATTTAAACTAGTTTATGAAAAAAACATCAATGCTAGAAAAGTCTACGAAGAATGGCTTAAGTTAACTGGTAGTTTTCTTGCTAATCTTCAACTAGATTACAATTTAGATGCTATAGTTCTTTCTGGAGGAGTTATGCAATCAAAAGAGTTCTTCTTAGATGATTTGATCTCTGTCGCCAATGCATTTATCGCTCCTTTTCCTACTAAATCTATCAATATTTGCGAAGCAAAGTTTGATCAAGATACTGGTTTAATTTCCGGTGCTAGCTTAGTTTTATCTAATTAAATAGGAGGGCTAACCTCCTATTTTTTCTATAAAAAATTTCGCATTTTTCTATTCAAAACATTTGACAATATTAAATATAAGTAACATAATAATAGCGGTGTTGATCAAAGACACGTCTAAGTTAAATTATTTCTAAAAGAGAGTCTTGATAAGGTGAAAGTAAGACAAAACCAACTTAGATACCACTTTGGGAGCCTACTTAGTAATAAGTCTTTATAAGTTCAAGTTAAACTTTTAAGAGTGTTCTAAATATCATGTTAGAAAATTTAGGTGGTACCGTGGATAATATTATTCACCCTAATCGACCACTTTTTTTATTTAAGGAGGAAATATAATATGAAATTAAAATTGCCCGATGGTTCTATAAGAGAATTTGAAAACGACTTAACTGGTAAGCAAATTGCTGAAAGTATCTCTAAATCTTTAGGAAAAGAATGCCTAGGAATTATCTATAATGGTGAACTTATCGATTATAGAGAAAAAATCAATTCTGATGGTGAAATTAAAATCATCACTAAAAAAGATAAAGAGGCTTTAGATGTATTAAACCATTCTTGTGCTCATATTTTAGCTACTGCTATTAAACATCTTTATCCAGATGCCGAATTTGGTTTCGGCCCAAGTATTGATGAAGGCTTCTATTACGATATACATTTTACTAAACCTATTTCAGATAATGATTTCCCTGCTATTGAAAAAGAAATGGCTAAAATCGTTTCTCAAAGTTTACCATTTGAAAGAAGAGATATCACTAAGGAAGAAGCTAAAGAAATATTTAAAGATCAAAAATTAAAACTTATTCACGCTTTAGAACTTGAAGGCGATCTTACTATCTATACTGATGGTGATTTTACTGATTTATGTAAAGGCCCTCATGTTCCAAATACTTCTTATTGTAAAGCCTTTAAATTAATGTCATTAGCTGGCGCATATTTTAAAGGTGATAAAAATAACGAACAGTTAACTAGAATTTATGGTACTTGTTTCTTTAATAATGCTGATTTAGAGGAACATTTAAAAATCTTAGAAGAAAGAAAACAATCTGACCATAAAAAGATAGGTAAAGATTTGGATTTATTTATGATTTCTGATTATGGACCTGGTTTTCCTTTCTGGTTACCTAACGGAATGATATTAAAAAATCAACTTATCGATTTTTGGAATAAAATTCACTACGCTAACAACTATCAAATAATTCAATCCCCTATTATCTTATCTAAAGAACTTTGGGAAACTTCTGGTCACTGGGACCACTATAAAGAAAATATGTACATCACTATGATCGATGAACGTGAATTCGCTATTAAACCTATGAACTGTCCAGGTGCTATTTTGGTATATAAAAATCACCAACATTCTTATAAGGAACTTCCTATCCGTGTTGGAGAATTAGGTTTAGTTCACCGTCATGAAGCTAGCGGAGCTTTAAATGGCTTATTTAGAGTAAGATGTTTTACCCAAGATGATGCTCATACTTTTATAAGAGAAGATCAAATTGAATCGGAAATTACTCACTTACTTAAATTATATGATGAAATATATTCTGTCTTCGGGCTTTCCTATCATATCGAATTATCAACTCGTCCTGAAACTGGATATATTGGTAAAATTGAAACCTGGAATAAAGCTGAAGATACTTTGAAAAAATGCTTAGAAATTGCCAATGTCGATTATAAAATTAATCCAGGAGATGGGGCTTTCTACGGACCAAAACTCGATTTTAAACTCCTTGATTCACTTGGAAGAATTTGGCAATGTGGCACTATTCAATTAGATATGCAGTTACCTGGTAGATTTGATTGTACTTACATCGATGAAAAAGGTGAAAAACAAACTCCATTAATGATTCATAGAGCTATCTTTGGTTCTCTTGAAAGATTTACTGGCATTTTAATTGAACATTTTAAAGGCAATTTCCCTACTTGGTTAGCTCCTTTGCAAGTGAAAATCCTCCCAGTTAGAAACGATTTACACCTTGATTATGCTTCGAAAGTTTGTAAGTTGTTGAAAGAAAATAACATTAGGGCTGAAGTGGATGATTCAAATGAAAAATTAGGTAAAAAACTTCAGCTCGCTATTTCTAAAAAAGTTCCTTATAGCTTAGTAATCGGCGATAAAGAAGTTGAAACTAATTCTGTAACTTATCGTGTATTTGGATCAAGTAATCAAATTAATATAAGTTTAAATGACTTTGTTAAACTAATCCAAGACGATATAACGTCAAAGAAAATTAGTAGAAATTAACAGCTAGAAATTCTAGCTGTTTTTTTCATCGATAACTTCTAGTAAAAAACTTACAGGTCTAAATCCATCGTTACACGAAATCATATATGAATTTTTATTTTTCATCCAATTTGGAAATATTTCTTCACCATGTTCAAATAGATTTTTTAAAAATGGATACAATATTTCAAAAGCAACTTCACAAAAATTATCAGGCCTTACTAACTTATCAATAATAAATTCATCGTTCAGTTTCATACAACAAGGATTTTTTTGATAAATTTCATATCTATCAATCAAGTCTTGATAAACAGAAATTCTAATAACTTTTATTCTTATTTTCATATTTTAATTATATCTAAATACGACTAATTAAAGACATTTTATTTTGATAATTAGATAAGTTTATCTCCAAAGTTTATATATTTAAAAAAGACACTAGTCATATTTCTAGTGCCTTTTAAGAAAGGAGGTATATATACATTATAGGAATAATATTTATATTAATCGATGTTTTGAAGAACGTATTTATGTTCTATTTTTTCAACTTGTCTAATAGGAGAATTAGTTAAATTGACATTTTTAGCTTGAATAGAAGTAGTTAAAGGGACTAAAACTGCTGTACTAACACAAGTAATAGATAGACAGGCAATAAGAAAAACTCTAGCCTTTTTATCAAAGCCTTTATAGTGATTTTTCTTTAATTTATCTTTCATTTTGAACATTTTATTCACCTATCCTTTCTATTAATCTTAGTTTTGCAGGTTCACTTCTTGGATTTTGCTTAAGTTCCTCTTGACTCGCAACGATTGGTTTGCGGTTAACTAAAGCGTATTTTAACTTTTCTTGATTTAATAACGGGGGAAGATTTCTATTTATTGATGGATAAGAAGTATATGATTTAAATAGATCTTTTACTATCTTATCTTCCAATGAATTAAATGTGATTATTCCACATCTTCCACCTAGATTGAGAAATTCAACTGCTTTTTTCAATCCTTCTTCAAGCTCTTGTTTCTCTGAATTTACTTCATAGCGTATAGCCTGGAAAGTTTGTTTAGCCGGATGGCCTTTTTTAATAAGTACGAAACTAGGTAAGCTTTTTTTAATAATATCAACTAACTCAAAGGTAGTTTCAATCGGCTTTTTGGTTCTTTCAAGAACTATTTGATGAGCAATTTTTCCTGCAAATGGATCTTCACCATAGTAAGCAATAATATGCCTTAATTGTTCTTCAGAATAATTATTAACAACATCTCTTGCAGTAAGTTGTTGTTCCAAATTCATCCTCATATCTAACTTAGCATCGTATCGATAAGAAAATCCGCGACTAGGATCATCAAATTGAGGAGATGAAACCCCTATATCAAATAAGATAACATCTGCACCTTTAATTCCCTCTTCTTTTAATTGTGAAATCATTTTAGAAAACGGAAGATGATATAATTTGAAATTAGAAGCAATCTTACTTAAGTAGTTTTGGGAATATTCAATAGCTTGTAAGTCTTTATCACAGGCGTATAAGAATCCATTTGGAATCTTTTCAAGAATTTTTGAAGAATGACCTCCACGTCCTAATGTCATATCGATACATATAGCATCACTATGAATATCTAATAATTCAATCGTCTTCTGACATAGTACAGGTAAATGAAAGTTATATTCCATTTTAGTTATCCTTTTTTCTAGCAAATTTACTTGCTAGTTGTTCATATTCTTTTTCTTCAAGAATATAGCGTTTGTTATATTCTTCTTCTGAAAAGATTTGAATGTGATTAAAGGCACCTACTATAACGATATTTTTAATAATCCCAACTTTTTCTTGAAGCGATTTTGATAAACTAACTCTACCCTGTTTATCGATATTAGTATCGTAAGAATTTGTAAAAAAGATTCTTTTTAAGGCTCTGGCTGATGTATCAAATTCATCAAGTTGATTGATAGTTTCAGCTTTCTTTTGAAATTCCTCTTCTGAATATAAAGATAAACAGTTATCAAAATCTAAGCTTACATAGATTGTAGAAGATAGCTGAGAGCGGAATTTACTAGGTAGAACAATGCGTGATTTGTCATCTAAGCTATGTCTATATTCGCCAACAAACATTCCACTTTCCTCCACTTCTAACCATAATTTACCACTTAACGCCATTTTAATCAAGTAAAAAAGCATTTTTTTTGATTTTTAACATTGCATTCAAAAATTAAAAAATTACATGTTCTCCAAATATAAATAAAAAACACGTTCGCTAAATAATTAATTATCCACTTCTTATTAAAAAACAGATCAAAAAATACGATATATTTCCAATTTGAATCACTAAAAAATTCCTGCTATCAAACAGGAATTTTATTAATCAAGATCTAGTTCATCAAGTTTAGCAAATGGACTATCTGCTTTTTTATCTTTCTGTTTCTTTGAATAATATTCATCCTCAGAAACAATTTCAACACCATCAATATGGATGTTTTTATAATTTTGAACAAATTTTTTCGGTACACTTTGATAAAACAAAGCTAAAATTGCACCATGGAAATCATAACCTGATTTTTCAGCTAAAATATCAACATCATCTCCATCTTCTTTACTAGCAATTAAATAGTCATTGATATTAATAGGAAACTTTTTAACTTTGTTAGTAAGTTCATCGCATAATTCAATAATTCCATCTAAAACGATATTACAAACATAATTAGCATCGTTTGGATAAGTTTTCAATTTAAAAGTAAATGGACTAGCTGAAACAATATTACCAACTATAGAAAGCTCTTCCTTAGTAAAATTAACTTCAAGTACAAGTTCTTGTTTACTAGCAAAATCAAGATCAGAATCTTTTAAGTATAAATTGTTTTTAAATTTATCCATTTATATAGCCTTCTTTTATAAAGTAATCCTTAATAGGATTCATAATTTCTTGCATATCTGGATGAGCTCTTTTAGCACATCTTAATTCGAAGATTTTTTCATATTCTTCAATATTAGCAGTAATCATAATAGTCGCTTTAATTTTATTTGGCAAAATAGAACGAGCCATTTCAGGTGTCATATGTAGATTATTGGTCATATTCATATATTCATCTTCAATAAATTTAAAAGTTTTATCATAATCTAAACGATGTTCTTGATAATCTAATGGTTCAATATAAGTAAGCTCGTTACCAAATTTGTTTTTAGAATAGTTACAATATCTAGTTGATTCTTGAGCGTAAGATGCGATTCTATGTCTAACTAGTTCATGAGTAACTCCTCTATCAGTTACTATTCTTAATGTAACAAATTTCAATTTAGCATAAATAGGATATTCTAACTTTTTTAAATCGTCATCAGATAATAAACTGGCCGAAACATCATCTTTTTCTGCATTGAAAAGTTTTTTAACATCACTAGGAAGAATATTAATTAATTTCACGATAGTTGAATTAGAACTATTTTCAAGCAAAGGACGTAAGGAAAAAGAAATATAACAGTTTCCTAAACTATCTTTACAAGCGATAATAAATCTATTGTTAAGTTGAATTACTTCTTGATACAAATTACTATCGATTTTATATGCGTAATTATAATGTTCAATCATAGCTAAATGACCAAAGCCAATTAACTTAGTAACAAATAATTCAGCGTTAGCGTTATTTTCAACTTGATAACAATTATGGGCAACTAGACCAACTTTTTCATAAAAGTTATCATTTTTAATTTCAATAAAACTCGGTTTAATATATTTCATTAGCTTTTTAACTCCACTTTCAATTTATTTTGTAATCCGGTAATAATATTGTTCATTATTTGAGCAATCTCACTATCTAAGAAAGATTTATCTTCTTTTAATAGATAAATTGCATAAGCGTAAGAAGTTTCATTATCTTTAGTAAAGACATCAAATATTTCAACACTTTGAACATATTTACCACCTAAACGTTTAATTTCAGAAACAATCTGTTCATTTTTAACATCGTTAGAAAGAAGCTTTAATGCGATATCTCTTCTAATTGGCTGCAAATTAGATAGTGGTTTGCATTTTAATTTAGAAACTTGAACTGCGAATAATTTAGTTAAATTTAATTCTCCTAAAATATAACCTTCTTTATAGTATTTTGGATTTACTTCCCCAAAGCTTCCAACTAAATCTTTTCCAATATAAATATCAGCTGATTTATATGGATGGAAAATAGAATTTGAAGATCTAACTAATTTATAGCGTCTTTCATCTAGAGAAAGGATATTCATAATATTTTCAATATAACCTTTCATATCGTAAAAATCATAACTGCGAAGATTTAAACTATCTTGCATATGTCTTTTACCATGTAAACCAATAGAAAGGTAATTTGCATCCCCTTTAGTTGAAGAAACAGAAGAGATTTCAAATAAGGCTAAATCTTCGTGTTTTCTAGCTAAGTTGTAATTTAAAACTTCTACCATAGAAGAAAGTAAATCCGAACGTACATAAAGATGTTCTTCAGTAAGTGGATTAATTATCTTATATGATTCACCTAAATCTAAACCGCGTAAAGATTCGTTTTGTTTTTTAGAAATTAAACTAAACGATATAATTTGATATAAGCCTAAATTAACTAAACTCTCTCTAATTAATTTCTCTTTCATTTGATTAGAATCTAAACTAGCATAGCAAGTCGGCATAGCTTTAATATCGTATTTATATAATGAAGCATCAGTTGAATTAGTTCTAAATATCTCTTCATCGATATCGCATTGCTCTAGTAAATCAAGTCTATATTTATTTTTATATATCTTACCTTCTCCTAATTGATTCAAATCGTATTTTAAATTAAAACTATCGAGTGATTTTTTAACTTTATCAACATCAAAAGAAGAACCGAGATGGTGATTTAATTTATTAACAGAAAAATCAAAACAGCCTGATAAATCTTCAATAGTTGAATATACATAACGACCTATATATTTAAAATCAGGAAGATATTGTTTAAATAGCATCATTGTAACATCCATATTTTCATCAATTAAATATGGATTAACACCTTTAGTAAATAATAAAGACGAATCAGAAACTAATCCGAGCCTATTAGAAGTATGTCTAATATTTACTCCATTAAAATTAGCGGCTTCAATACCAATATGAGTAGTAGATGCATCTACTTCAACTGCCTTAGCCCCATTAACACCAGCTAAACAACATGGCTTTTTACTATCGCAAATTATTAAATCATCCTTTTTGATATGATATGACTTACCATCTAAAGCGATGAATTCTCCTTCATAATCATCTCTAACAACTAATTTATTACCATCAAGTTTATCTAAATCGTACATATGGAGAGGTTGACCAGTTAGTAACATTGAAAAATTACCAATATCAACTATTAATGAAATAGATCTAATTCCACATGTTCTTAAATAACTAACTAATGAGATAGGAGATGGGATATTATGAGAAACTTTAATTTCAACTAAGCTGAATTTTTGACATTTAGAAGTTAAAGATTCTACTTGATATGAAGAAATTTTATTTTCAAAATCAAAACTAGGTATAGAATATAACTTTCTTTCAAATAAGCTAGCAATTTCTCTAGCTAAACCAAGATGAGACAAACAATCTGGTCTATTTGGCAAAATGTTTATATCCAAAACATAATCATCCAAACCAAGATATGATAAGACGTTTTCATCACCGATTTTAACATTGTCATCTAAAATGTGAATTCCATTTAAATCTTCTTCAGATAACAAACGTTTTTCGACACCTAATTCAACTAATGAGCAACACATTCCATTAGAAGGATAATTTAATAAAGTAGTCGGTTTAATTTCGGCGTTAATAGCAGGTAATTTAGCACCGATTTTGGCGACAATTACTTTGACTCCAGTTTTAACATTTTTAGCACCGCAAACAATATCTAAAACTTCACTACCGATATCGACTTTTAAAATGTGTAAATGATCAGATTCAGGATGATTTTGACATTGAATAACCTTACCGACAACAAGATTACTAGCATTGGCAAGTTGATGATAAGATTCAACTTCAAATCCTGAAAAAGTCAATTTTTTAACTAAGTTATCGACATCAATCGAAGAAAGATCAACTAATTTTGTAAGTAATTTATATGAAAATAACATAGTTTAGTTCTCCTTTGAAAATTGTTTTAAAAATGCAATGTCGTTATTGAAAAATTTTCTGATATCGTCAACACCATATTTAAGCATAGCTAGTCTTTCAATACCAACGCCAAAGGCAAAGCCCTGGTATTTATTCGAATCAAATCCATTTAATCTTAAAACGTTAGGATGAACCATTCCAGCACCTAAAACTTCAATCCAACCAGTATGTTTACATAAATCGCAACCTTTACCATTACATTCAAAACAAGAAACATCAGCTTCGATAGAAGGTTCTGTAAATGGAAAATAAGATGGCCTAAATCTAACTTGCCTATTTTTTCCAAAAATAAATTGTAAAAATTCAGTTAAAGTTTCCATTAAACAAGCTAAATTACAATCTTCTGAAATAACTAAACCTTCACATTGAGAAAATTGATGAGAATGAGTTCTATCATCATCTCTACGATAAGTTTTTCCTGGACAAATCATCTTAATTGGTCCAATTCCATTTTTTTCTTGCATAGTATGAGCTTGCATACCAGAAGTTTGAGAACGTAATAACAAATCATCAGAAATATAGAAAGTATCTTGCATATCTCTAGAAGGATGATCTTTAGGGATATTTAAAAATTCAAAGTTAAACTTTTCAAGTTCAACATCGCTTCCCTGTTTAACAATATAACCTCTTTGTAAGAAGAAATCTTCAATTTGATCAATTATCAATTGACAAGGATGCTTACTTCCTCTTTCAAGTTTGTATCCAGGTAAAGAAATATCGATTTTTTCTTCTTCGATCTTTTTTTGAATTTCTAAATCAGTGAGGAAATTGAACTTTTCATCAAAAATTCTATTGAGTTCAACTTTAGCTAAATTTAACTTTTTTCCAAATTCAGCTTTCTGCTGATTAGGTAAGCTTTTTAATTGTGACAATAGCGAATTAAAAGGCGATTGCTTACCTAGATATCTAGCTCTAATCTGAGTTAAAACAGCTTTTGAACTAACTTGCTCAATCTCTTTTTGAGCATCTAAAATTATCAGTTGAATATTATCCATATTACCTCCTAAATACTATTATCTTGACTGTTATCATTAGTATTTAATGCATTTTCTAATTCCTGACTATTCTCAGAAGAAGAATTTATTTGAAGATTATCATCTTCGTCTTGATTCTCTTTTTTCTGTTTTAAATTGTTGAAAAAATTTGGCAAAATATCATCCTCATCAGAAAAATCAGGCTTTTTATCATCAACTTGAGCAGGATTAACATTTGGATTAGGAGTAGTATTAACTGGTCTAATAGTATTTTCAGTATTGGTAGTTCTACTTGGAATTGTAAAATTAGGATCAGCCAAATTAGCTTCTTCGCCAAAATCAGTAGCAATTACAGATACTAGCATAGTATCACCAAATTCTGGATTAGTTTGAATTCCAAAGATGATATTAACATCACCTCCAGCAATTTCAGTAATATATCTAACTGCTTCTTGAGCTTCATCAAGAGTAACTGAATCACCACAAGTAACATTGACAATAGCGGATTTTGCCCCTCTAATTGAAGTTTCAAGCAAAGGTGAACTAACGGCATTTGAAGCTGCTTCTTCAGCCTTATTTTCTCCTGAGCCTTGGCCAAAACCAATTAAAGCCATACCTTTATCTTTTAAAGTGTTACGAATATCAGCAAAATCGAGATTAATAATTCCAGGTAACAAAATCAAATCTGTCAATGTTCTTACCGATTGAGCTAATACCATATCTGATTCAGCAAAAGCTTCTTTAATTGGTCTTTTTCCATTCATAAACATCAATTTATCATTGGAAATAATAATTAAAGAATCGACGTTAGCTTTTAATTCTATAATACCTTCTGTCGCTCTTTTCATCCTTTTATTACCTTCAAATGTAAATGGGCGAGTAACGATAGCGACAGTTAAAGCGCCAGAATCTTTAGCGATTTTAGCGACAACAGGGGCAGCACCAGTTCCAGTTCCGCCACCTTCACCACAAGCGATAAATACCATATCGTAATCTTTAACAAGTTGTTTAATATCTTCGACACTTGCTTCAGCAGCAGCTTTACCAACACTAGGATCACCTCCAGCTCCTAATCCTTTAGTGATATTTTCTCCTAAAACATATCTATTAGGTGATTTAGAAGTCGCTAAAGCTTGAGCATCAGTATTATAAACATAAAAATCGATGTTTCTAGCCATTCCGTCTTCAACCATTTCATTAACAGCGTTAGAACCACCTCCACCGATACCGATAACTAATATCTTTACATATGATTCAAAAGCATCTAAATCTATTGCCATAATTTCTCCTTTACATTTCTTCACTTGATAAATCGATATTAGAAATTTCATCTAATGTCTTTGTTTTAAAATTAATAGCGCTTGTCAAAGTTAAATCGTTAGGTCTATTTTGATTTATCTTAATTGGATAATCTTCATAATATTTAAGCATTGCTATTAAATTGATATATGAAGGATCTCTTGCGCCGTAATTTACAGGATTGATAAAACCAATATTATTTTTAAATTGATCCATTAAATACGATCTTAAATTAATCAATTTGCTTCCTTCACCAGAAACGACAAAATTATCGCGACCTGATTTATCAATTGAAGAAACAAATGACCATATTCCGCTATTTATTTTTTCTAGTGAATTTAAAATTACATCTTGAATATCTTTTAATGAATGTGTATTGCTAATTGTAAAATCAAAACTGGGAATTTTACCTAAGCCGTAAATATCTCTATAATATTCTGCTTGCTTAATTGAAATATTAAAGGCCTTAGCTAAATCGTTAGATAATTGATTGTATCCTATTCCTAAGCAAGTTGAAGTAACTAATCTTTTATTTTGATAATAAGATAAAATAGTATCCTCGTTTTGATAATCTATATAAACAAAACTAGGGTTAGCGATTTTTTTAGCTTCTAATACTTCGGAAATATATTTGCAAGTCGAATTAGGAATAACTACCATTTGTAAAATTTTTAATCCCGCATTTTCAATGGACTTTTGAATTTCACTATAGTAAAACTTATCTACAAAAATAGTGTCAGCTTCGATTTTAATATTGTTAGAAATTCTACCTAGAGGAAAATATAGCGATTCTTCTTTCTCGTCAAGAGTAAATTTTAATGGCAAGATATCTCCAATTTGATAGACTTCTTGATGAGATTTAAATTGCTTTTTTAACATATTAATCAAATTACATCCGTCAAAATTAGAAACTTTACCTGTCGCATCAGAAGTAGTAGTTTCAGCACTTGAAGAAACGACATTTAATTTATATGGATTTAAGCCAACTATAACATCGCTAATTGGATAATTTAAATCTTTGCTTGCAGTTGAAACCAATTCTTTAATTGAATTAGTCATCTCGTTAATATCTTTAACATGCTGTTCTTGTAAATGGCAGCGTGTCGATTCAGAAGCATACAAAACATAGACCTTTTTTTGGTAGAGATAACCGATTAATAATTTAATTGATGAGTGAGAAATTTCTATACATGTAATAGGTGTATCCATATGTTAACCTCTAGTAAATATTCTATCATTGAAATAAGAATATTTACATAAAAAACCGCACATTAATTTTAAAACTAACTGATAATTTTGACATTAGATAAATCAAATATAATTTTTTCAATATTAAAACTATATTGAAAGCAATTATTAAATATACTTTTAGAATATTTTACACTTACATAATAAGTTTTTTGTCTATCAAAATTTGAAAAATCACAATTGAAAAAATTAATTGAGCAATTGTTATTTAATCTATATAAAAGATGCTTGCTATCTTTAGAAAATACAAATTTAGAAAAATCAGCTTCAAAAATAAATTTAGCTTCTTCATATTGATTTCCAAATGGTTCAAATCTATTATAGATACTATCAAAATTTGGATTGATATCTTCTAATTTAAGATATACGTAATTTGTCAATTCAATTAAATTAGTAGAAGTAGAAGCTTTTAAAATGAATTCTTCCTTAATTTTAGAAAAATCTTCCCTTTTAATTGTTAACCCAAATGCGTAATTATGTCCACCAAATTCGATAAATTTATCTTTTAATTGATTAGCTATCTCGAACAAATTCATTCCGTTATAACTTCTAGCAGAACCGACTAACAAATTTTTATCTGTAGGAGAAAAAGTAAAAACGATACAAGAAGTAAGCAATTTATTAACCAAATAATTAGCAAGCAGGCCAATTAAACCAACTTCAACATCTTCTAACAAAAATATTTCTACTTTATTTTTAGCAGTTATATTTTCAAATCTTTTCTTAACAGTTGAAAGAATATCTAATTTATTTTGATTTACTCTATTAATATATAAATACGATTTAAATATTTCATTTTCGTTTCTAGAAATTAAGAATTTTACACCTGTATTATTGTTAATACCGATATCAATTCTCCCTAGTGAATTTAACTTTGGAACTATTGAATACGAGATAGATTTACTAGTAAATGGAAAATTAATCAATTTGTTATTTTCATAATACAAGCCTTGATTTTCCAAATAATTTACCTTTAACTTATTAGTTAACAGCAAATTAAATTGAGGATATTTTAAACTATTTAGCTCGTTAATAGCTATTTTTACTAGTCTTAAATTATCTTCAACTAATGGCATCATATCAGAAATTATACTAATTCCAGCTAAAAGACAAATATACAAATCGTATTTACCCACTAATCCATAATAAGTTAACATGGCTAAAAATGCAGCCGAAACATTGTAATTAGAATATGAACATATCTGCTGATGAATAATATAATTAGTATCGGGTAATTGATTTTCAATTATTTGATGATGATCGATAATTACTACATCCATATCTAAACTTCTAGCATATTTAACTTCATCGAATTTAGAAATACCATTATCAAGACAAATTATCACTTGATACCCTTTTTTGTAAAATAAATCAATCATATCTTTATTTAACCCATACCCTTGTTTGTATCTTGATGGGATAAAATAGCCTGCTTTATTTCCTCTTTTTTCTAAAGCGAGATAAAGAATAGAAGTCGAAGTCATTCCATCGACATCATAATCGCCATAAATGACTATTTTTTTATTTTCATTTATAGCATTATTTAAAAAATCAATAACTGAAGAAAACCCCTTCATTGATAAAAAGGGGTCTTTAATCAAATTAGGATCTATTTCTAAATTAGAACGAAAATTAATTAAATCATCAGTAAGATTATAATAAGAAAGTAATCTGTGATATAAATCCATATTAATAATCGTTTAAACCAGGAATAATAGTTTCTCTAGGTTCATTCTTGGTAGAATTTTCAAGTTGTTTAGCCTTTTGACGTCTTTTTTCAAGGAACTTGAAGTTGAATTTCTTATATTTAATATGGCGTTTAAAGAAGAAATAATCATAACCAGAATTAAACATAGTATAGAAATAACCGATAACTAAGCAAATAGTTCCAATTAAACCAGCTGAGAATAAACTCGCTGATGAAGTAAACATACTAGCTACGCAAACGATAATTGCAGCAAGATAGATAACAGTAATTGGATAGAAAGCTTCCTTAGAAGCTTGAGTGTATAATTTCATTAAATCTTCAATTGGGGCACGTAAAGATTTTGTATCCTTTTTAAGCTCTCTATATCTTTGATAGATAGGGACAAAGCTCAATCCTACAACTAACAAAGCAAAGTAGATACCAAAGCTAGTCAATGATGAGAATGGTATTCTTAATCCAACTAATATTGCCATAGCTAAGCCATAACAAATTGATTCACTAACTAAAACTTGTAAACAGGCATAGATACCAAAGTAAATTAAATACAACGCAGCAATAAATACGACAATTAATCCACTAGCAAGATAGAAATAGAAGTTATTATGCTCAATTTGACCATTGTAACAAACGTTGTAATTAACCTCGACAGGTTGATTTTCAAAAAGGGATAAATTGTTAAATCCAGAACCGATAGTATAAGCTTGAATAGTAGCAATTTGTTCATCTGTTAACTCTTTATCTAACAAAAGTGAAATATATGTAGTATATGTTTCATCATAATCGCTTGATGAAGTGGTTTCAATTCTATTGAAAGTATAAGAAACGACATTTTTACTTGAAAAATCAATAGCAGCTAAATCTTCAGAAGCATCGATATGTTCAGTAAAGTCTTCATAACTAATAAAAGTAGCACTATCGGAAACATCTCTATCAGTAACAAACGAGAAATCAAGACGATATTGATTAGAATAATCTAAAGTATTGTTAAACATATTGCTTGGTGAAGATAATCCAAAGCCTAAAAACACCCCAAAGACAGCTAAACAAGTAACAACTAAACACGATAATGAAGCTATATTGTGCTTTTTTTGCTTACTAGGTTCAATAGTTCCATGTTTAGCAAAATTATCAATGCCTTTAATATGTTTGAATTGCTTCATACCAATTAAAGCATTTTTAGTATTAGTAGTTGGTGAAGTAAATAACCAATAAGATTGCCATTTAGTTAAATAATAGGTAACAAGGCTAGATAAAATAGAACCTATTACTAAATAGCCGCAGAAATCTTTAATTACGCCTTTACCGACAAAGAAAGTAAATAAGGAAACAAAGAATAATAAACCACTGCTAACAAGATTTACTTTAGAAGCTTTTCTATAGCCTTCATAATGGGCTTTTTCAATGGATTTACCTTTGAGATATTCATCTTTAATTCTTGAAAATACATAGACTGTATTAAATAAACCAAGGCAAATTATTATTAATAAAGCTAAACATGTAACAGGGGTGAAAATAAAGCCGACAAAATTAGAGATTAGCAAAGTAAACATGGTAGTTACACCAATTGATAAACCAGCTGAAAAACCATTTAAACCAAAGGCAATTACTAAATCAACCCACATTATCAATACAGCTATACCACTACCAATAAGCATGAGATTTCTAGCGTTAGTTGGTAAGCTAGCTGGAACGAAATTATCGTAAAGCAATTTGACGTTAAAGCCATAATCATCAGCGTTTCTAGCAGTGACATAACTTCTAGCTGAAGCGATAGTAAAACCATTTCCATTTTCGTCAGTCTCTAAATTAACATAGCCGATTCCATCATCGGAATTCGTATCGACAAAAAAGTTATCAGTCGATAAAGTAGCAATGATCTTGCTTCTTATTTCAGGAACAGCTTGAACACCTAAATCAGCATTGCCAAACGCTTTATCATATGTATCTTCATCTGTTTTATTTTCCCAAACATAAATGGTCTTTTTTAAATTTTCATCTTCAATAGTATCATTTTTACTAGTCAATTCATTCCATTTAGATGTATTGCCAATAACAAATCTAGGTTGAACACCTACCCCATCAGTATAAGCTAATACCATAGGTTCATCTTCATTGCCTAAAATATCAGAACCAGAAACGTAATCATCATTGGCATTGGAGAAAGTTAAATTGTTAGTGTTAGCAGTTAAAATTCTGAGCACATTGTTATATTCTTCATTGCTATTAGTCGCTAATGTAATTCTAACTTGCATAGTATCAGCAAGACTATCATCGCCAACTACTTCAATCTTAGCATCGTTAATACCAGTTAAATCCAATCTTGAAGATATTCTAGTTGAAACGACATCTTTTTCAAGATTAATTCCACCATCGCGCTTAGTCAATTGAATAACAGCTTCTTTTGAGGAAGAATATTCAATAGAAAGATTGTTAGAATCGTAAATGGCTTGGATATTAAAAACAACCATTACTACTAACGATAAAACCATACATAAATAAGCAAAAAATCTTCTCATATATATTTTCTCCAATTATAAACACACGTAAAATTAATTACACGCTTTTTACTTTATCATTTAAATCGGCAAATTACAAGATTTATATATTATATATATAAACTAATTATACTAAGTTAGCTAATTATTAATAAATTTGATCTTGGTTATTATATTTGTTTAATCTATCAAGATGCTTGTATGCTTTAAATGTTGCTACTCTACCCCTACTAGTCTTATTTAAAAAGCCAGTTTTAACTAAGTATGGTTCATAAACATCTTCTAAATTACTGCTATCTTCACCAATCGCAATTGAAATATTATTTAATCCGGTAGGTTTACCATTATATCTATCTATTAAAGTCAATAAGTACTTTCTATCTATTTCAGTTAACCCATATTCATCAATTCCGAGATTTTTCAAAGCAGCTAAACAGCTAATTTCATCGATTGCTGACTTATTTAAAACAGTGACAAAGTCTCTAACTCTTCTAAAAATTCTATTAGCAATTCTAGGAGTTCCTCTACTTCTTAAGGCAATTAAATAACTAGCTTGAGTATCAATTGGACAATTTAACACTTTTGAAGTGCGTTCGATAATCTTAATTAAATCTTCAATTTCGTAATATTCAAAATGACCTATTATGCCAAATCGATCTCTTAATGGTGAAGATAAACTCCCAGCTTTAGTTGTAGCGCCAATTAAAGTAAATGGAGGTAAGTCAATCGAAATAGAACGAGCTTGAGAATCTTTTCCAATAACAATAGAAAGCTTAAAATCTTCCATCGCCCCATATAAAACTTCTTCAACAAAACTAGGTATTCTATGAATCTCATCGATAAAAAGGATATCACCTGGACTAATTGAAGATAATATAGCGGCTAAATCTCCACTTCTTTCTAATGAAGGTCCATTAACTAAATGAAGTTTAGATTTCATCTCGTTAGCGATAATATAAGCTAAAGTCGTTTTACCTAATCCAGGTGGACCATATAAAAGAACATGGTCAAGTGCTTCATCGCGCTTAATAGCGGCTTGTATATATATTGAAATCTCATTTTTAATGGCATTTTGACCTATATAATCAGAAAGATATTGCGGGCGAAGATCAGTTTCAATCTGCTCATCGACACCTGTTTTTTCTTCTAAAATTTCATCCATAACTACCTGTTAGTATTTAAGCGTTTTAACGCTAGTGAAATATATTCTTCAACTGACTTGCTATTAGGTCTAACATCTTTTAAAACATCTTTAATTTCTTTAATGGAAAAGCCGAAAGATTTTAATCCTTCAATAGCATCATCTAAATTTTTATCTCCGGAAATTGAACTTTCAAAAGAAATTTTACCTTTGAGATCTAAAATTATTTGCGATGCGGTTTTTGGTCCAACACCTTCTAACGATTTTAAAAATAACAAATTGGAATTATTAATAGCATCAATCAATTCTTCTAATTTAGCAGCACCTAATATATTTATGGCAGTTTTTGGACCCACCCCTTTTACTTGAACTAATTTAGAATACAGCATCTTTTCTTCAAACGTTTTAAATCCAACTAAAAACTGCTCGTCTTCTCTAACATAAAAAACAGTATAGACTAGACATTCTTCTAAAAGTGGATAATCATCAGGGTGAGAAACAAAGATTTGATACCCGATATTATTAACTTCCAAAACTATGGAATTTTTTTGATGAAGACTTACTTTACCTTTTAAATAAAAATACATTTTCCCTACTCAATTCTATTTAATTATATGCTATCTTTCAGTTAAAATAAAGGTGGATTATCAAGATTAAAAATAAAGGTATATTTTTAATAAAAATATGATAAATTCTTAAGAAAGCTGGTAAAAAAATGAAAGTTTGTACCTATTTAGAAAATTCCAAAATGCTATCTCCATCAGGAATTGGAAGAGCTATTTCACATCAAAAACTAGCCTTGCAACTTAACGGCGTTGAAGTTACTACTAACCCGAAAGATAGTTTTGATATCATCGATATTAATTCATATGGTCCATATTCATATCATCTAATGAAAAAGTTGCAAAAAAAGGGATATAAAGTTGTAGTTCACGGTCATTCAACTCACGAAGATTTTAAAGATTCATTTAGATTTAGAAAATTGATACAGCCTTTTTATAACTTCATGTTAAATAGAATGTACAAAAAAGCCGATTTAATAATTACGCCGACCAACTATTCTAAATCTCTAATTGAAAACTATAAAAACGTCACTGCAAAAGTCATCGCTATTTCTAATGGAATTAATCTAGAAGAATATAAACCTAATCAAAGTCATCTTGAAGCTTTTAAAAAATATTTCAATATTAAAGATGGTGAAAAAGTCGTTATCGGTGTCGGTTTTTATTTTAAAAGAAAAGGCATTGATGATTTTATTGAGGTGGCAAGAAGTTTCCCTAACGTCAAATTTATATGGTTTGGCTATTTAAATAAATTCCTAACTTCATCATATATTAATAAATGCTTAAAAAATAAACCTGACAATGTAATTTTACCTGGTTATATTAAAGGTGAAATTATTAAAGGAGCATATAATTATGCTAGCTGCATGTTTTTTCCATCTAATGAAGAAACTGAAGGAATAGTTTGTTTAGAAGCTCTGGCAAGCTATTGCCCGTTAGTAATTAAAGATATTCCTGTCTTTAAAGATTGGCTAACTGATAAAGTCAATTGTTATAAAGGACATTCAAATAAAGAATTTGTCGATATTATTTCTAAATTACTAGAAAGTAAAGATGAAAATATAGTTAATAACGGATATATAGTTGCCTCTCAAAAAGAAATTAAAAAAATAGGTGAGCAATTAAAAAAGGCCTACATAGAGGCCTTAGAATATAAAGATTAATCGATATCGTAATATTCAAATTCAAATCCATCAAGATTGATAGTTGAACCATCTTTAGCACCGATTCTTTTTAATTCTTCATTGATACCAATCGAATTTAAATATGATGTTAGTTTCATCATACCTTCATCAGTTTTAATGTTAATTGAACGATATTTCTTAATAACTTCGTCACCAATAATTTCATAGTGATTATCGGATTTTTTAAATATTTTAAATGGAGCTTTATCCTTTTTAACATATGTATAGTTAACTTCATCACTTGAATTATTAGTATATAAATTAATCGGTTGACTTGTTTTAATTAACTGATAGACACTTCTAAGAAGTGGAAGTAAACCCTGTTTATTTATAGCGGATATTTCAAAGACTTCATATTTGTTTGGATATTTTTCATTCAATTTATTTTTGAAAGTTTCCGCCTTTTTATTTGAATCTAACTCATCCATTTTATTTAAAGCTATAACCATAGGACGTTTGATTAACTCAGGATTATATGTTTCTAATTCTCTATTTATCTTTTCAAAATTATCAAAAGGTTCACCTTCAGGATAATTTAAATCGACAATGTGAATGAGAACTTTGCATCTTTCAACATGCCTTAAAAAGACAAAGCCTAAGCCTTTACCTTGACTAGCACCTTGAATTAATCCAGGTAAATCAGCAATGACAAAATCTTCTCCACTAGGTAATTTAACTGTTCCTAACATTGGCTCTAATGTCGTAAAATGGTATTCAGCAATTTTAGGCTTGGCATTAGAAACTACACTTAAAAAAGTTGATTTTCCAACGCTAGGTAGACCGACTAAACCAGCATCAGCAATTAATTTAAGTTCTAATATCAAGGTCTTTTTTTCACCTAATTGACCATTTTCAGCAATCTTTGGAGCGCGGTTAGTAGAACTGACAAAACATTTATTACCTCTTCCACCTTTTCCACCTTTACAAGCTAAAAATTCCATCCCAGGTTTATTTAAATCAGCCAAAATAGTATTATTTTCATCATAAATTACTGTACCAGTAGGTACTACTAAATAAATATCTTGACCTTTTCGACCAAAAGAATTTTTCTTATGTCCATTATCTCCATCTTCAGCTTTTACTTTAATAGCGTGTCGATAATCAGAAAGAGTTGAAATCCCATCTTTACTTACAAAATAAATAGAACCTCCATTTCCACCATTTCCGCCATCAGGCCCACCAAATTCGACGTATTTTTCTCTTCTAAAAGAAACAGAGCCATCTCCGCCTTTACCAGCTTGAAGGTATATTTTTGCACGATCAATAAACATATTTACTCCTTTCTTAGTTAAAAAAAGCCTCTAGTTTAACTAAAGGCTTCATATTTAATTTAGCTAAGCTTAGTTGCTGCTAACAGGATAGACAGAAACCTTTTTACGATTTCTACCTAAATGTTCATATTTAACAACACCATCAATTTTAGCAAAGATAGAATCATCGGTAGATAAAGCGGTATTTAATCCAGGATGAATCTTTGTGCCTCTTTGTTTATAAATGATAGAACCAGCTGTGCAAAATTGACCATCAGCAACTTTAGCGCCTAATCTTCTACCAGCAGAATCTCTACCGTTTTTAGTAGAACCGACACCCTTATGGGAAGCAAAGAGCTGTAAATCTAATCTAATTTCCATTTTCGTTCTCCTTTTTAACTACTACCTTAATATTATCCGGGTAGTTTTTTTCAATAAATTTTAATTGACTTATCATAACTTCTAGAACGATACAATCACGTTCAGATAATTTAGATAGTATCTTTATATAGCCGTTTCCTTTTGAATAAGAATATTCAATCTTACTTTTTTCTTCGATAGCATTTAATCCACCTAGGAAACAAGTAGAAGCCCCAGCACATACTAGATCCTTACCTTCAATATCGTAATCAGCATGTCCTAACAAGTTAATCTCACTTAATAATTTGTCTTTATAAGTGAGAGATACTTTTATCATGATAATTATTTACTAGCGATAGTTTCGATAGAAATCTTAGTATAAGGTTGTCTATGACCAGAAAGACGTCTGTAGTTAGCTTTAGCCTTATATTTGAAGACTTGAATCTTGCTAGCTTTACCATTTTTAACAATTTTAGCAGTGACTTTAGCGCCCTTTAAATAAGGATCACCAACACTTAAAGATTCGCCATCGATAAGTAAAACCTTATCAAAAACTACTTCATCACCTTCTTTACCAGAAAGTTTTTCAACAAAGTAAGTTTGGCCAGCTTCGACCTTTAATTGTTTACCGCCAGTTTCAATAATAGCAAACATTCTTTTTCCTCCTATAAAACACTTTATTACTCGCTATTTAAGGTCTAGAATATTCTAAGTTAGTTACCCTAATATATGCGGTTGAAAGCCAAGTGGAGGCAATTCAACTTTTAATATTTTATCACAAAATTCCCTTTTGTCAACACTAATTTACTTATATATAGGAATATAAAAATTCGATAATTGAAATTGTAAATTCCGTTTTATAAGTATAAATAGCATTTTAGTTTTACAAATGCAAAATTAAATTTAGCAAACAATTCATATTAATGTAAAATTAAATCTATTTCCTAAAAACTAATGATTGCACTATCGTTTTTTAATTAATATAATTAGTCTAATTAAAAACAATATATGATTAAAATTAAACTTATTAGTAATGCACAATTATTATCTCATGACATTTTATCTCACTTGTCATATAGTTAAGAAAAAATTATAATTAGTCTTGTTAAAATATTTTCACAAATTTTTACTTTGAAAGGAATATTATGAAACGTAAATTTTTCGGCCTTTTTATACTTGCTGGAATTAGTTTATTTAACGTAGGTATAACTAGCTGTACTCCAGATCCTGTTTCTAGTTCATCTAGTTCTTTATCTTCTACTTCTTCTAGCACAAGTCAATCTGAAGCTGTATCATCTAGTACTTCTTCAGATATATCTAGCAGTTCATCTTCATCTGAAAGCTCATCATCTAGTATAGCTATCGATGAAACAACTTCTACAAATGTTTCTGCTAGTGTAGGTGATGTTATTACAAATCAAATTTCTGTTAGTGCCAAAGTTGCTGATGGAGATGTTTTAAATTTTGATGCTAACTATGTTGAAGATGGTAGAGTTAGTGCTGAATCTCCTAATGATCACGATGATTTAAAAATTAATCTTGAAATTACTGTTACCGGTGATTCTTCATTGTGGAATACATGCTTAATTAATTTTACTTCTAGTTCGAAAGAAAATGGAGATAATGCTGTTAGTAAAAATTATGTTAAATTGCCTAATAATTTAACTTTATCTCAAGAAGATTTAACTATTAAAGAAAATAACAATAAACAAGGTCTTGACTCTGTTATTACTTACTCTTTAGAACTTGAATATAGTTGGGGTGAAGTTTTTAACTTTAAAAATCCAGCTGAATATTATTCAAATGATGATGAAGGTAAACTTGTAAGTATCGATACAGTTACTTCAACTTTATCAAATATGCAACAAGCTATTAAAAACACTAACTTTGGAATTGAAATAACCATACAATCTAAATAATGTTTTCAATTTATTTGGCTATTGGATTAGCTATCTTTTTACTAGCATTTAGTTTACTTTATCTAATTTTATATATTAAGGATGTTAAAAAAGGTAAATACGATATCTCTATCATTAAAAAGAAATTTAAAAAGTTACGGCTAAGTAGGAAAAAGAAAAGATTATTAAAATCTTTCAATATTATATTAAACACCCTTGCAATTGTATTAATTATCTTTTTAGAAAGCATGATACTTATTTCAAATAACATTCTTCCTTCTAAGTATCAATTGTTAGTAGTAACTTCTGATTCAATGGCTTATAAAAATGAAGATAACACTTATTTAGATGAGAATAACTTAAATAATCAATTTAAAACAAACGATCTTATCATAATTGAAAAAGTTAGCTCATATGATGAAATAAATCTATACGATATTATCTGTTACCAAGATAGCAATCAACTTGTCATCCATAGAGTAATCGATAATTCATCCAACAGTTATTTTATAACTAAAGGCGATGCTAACTTAAATAGCGATCCAATTAGAGTTAGTTTTAATCAAGTGATTGGTAAATATACTAATTTCAAAATTGAAAATATCGGAGAGTTCATTCTCTTTACAAAATCTATTGATGGAATCTGCTTATTTATCGATTTATTAATGATACTAGCTAGCTATCTAATATGTGACGAGATAACTAAAAAAGAAAATTTAAAAAGGTTAAAATACCTAGAAGATCTCTTCAAAGATAAAACTAATTACTATGTAAATTCCTATCAAGGATGTATACAAATAAATAACAATAACATAGTAAAAACTGATTTAACTAAAAAAACAAATACAACTGAAATTATTGAAATAAAGGAGGAAAATAATGAGTAAACGATTGACATTTATACTCGGACTAACCTTTCTAGCTTGTCTAAGTGTCGGTGTAACTACCGCTAAGTTTGTTGTCACTGATAAAGAAGATAAAAAGACCAGTGTCGATAATATTTCTATCAATGCTGGTGATACCATTTTTAAAAGTAAATATAGTCAAATTTTAGATGAAGAATACACTTTGACTGGTTTAAGCTATTATGAATCTAAATTAGATGGTAATACTATTAGATATATTAATGATGATAATATTACTTTTTCTGCTAGTTTTAATAGCAGTTATTACAATCAAGAAAAAGATAATTTAGATAGCTATTACCTCTCATTTACATTGACTTCTAGTTTAGAAAACGCTTTTGAAAACACGGAAATAATGAATAATTTTACTAGTTATATTACTAGCGATAATATTATGATTTTTCCAACTGAAATAAATCTAAATGTCTCAGCAAATTCTATCCAAGTTAAATTCCCTTTTGCCAAAACTAGTCAATATGATTATTCAAACATCAACAAGATTTTAACTAGTGATACAACTCAAGTAGATTTTGACTTTGTTTATGATTTTAATGCTTTAAATAAAAATATTTCCCTTTTTGGAAATCTTTCCTTTGAAGTTAATTTGATTAAAATTAGTTAGGAGTAAAACATGAAGAAAAAATATAGTTTTATACTAGCAAGTTTACTATTAGCTAGTATTTCGACAACCAATTTAGTTTCTGCTAGATTTGTTATTGATACCGATACCTTAATTAGTCAAGATGTTACAAATAACAATAACGAAGTTGAAAATAAAGTGAAAGTTACTTTCAAAACTAATGATGGTAGCATCAATCAAATTTCCTATTTAGATGGAAATAGCCAAATAAAATTAGGTGATGCTCCTATTCATATTAATTCAGAAGCTACTTCTTATTATCAATGGAAAACTTCTTCTAATCTGGATATTTCTAAAATAGATGCTACTTACGATTCTTTAAAAGATAATAACAATGAAGTAGTAATTACTGGTGAATTAATTCCTTTAAAAGCTGTTAGTTCTTCTCTATTAGAAGAAACATATAGTGAAAATCTTCAAAGAGGAACCGATGTGGTTATTGCTAAAGATGCATCTGATACTTCAAACAATGTCATTCTAAATAGTCCGATCTACAATCAAGATGTCGCTGCTACTATTTCATTAATTAAAAGTGAAACTAGTTATGAAGAAGCACTTAGTTTTAATAATGGAAACACAATAACTTATAATCAAATAGGCATGAAGTTAACTGATAATACATATAATGCTACTTTTTCAGGCGATGATTCTAACTCAAAAAATGCTGATTATACAATCGGTCTAAATAACGCTGAGGCTAATGCTGCTTCTACTAATTACAAACCAACTCTTACTCCTAATTTAAATACAACTGCTAATTCTCAAAACTACGTCGTAAAAGAATTTAAATTAGAAAACGATGTTGTTTTTAATGGTAGATTTGATTTAGGTGGTCATCAGGCTTTCTATGGAAATAACTATAACTGGGCTCAACATGATATGAATGGTTTTATTGTTGGTGCTTACAATGAAATTGATTTAAATGGCCACGATTTAATTTTACCTAGTGGCTCTAGTCTGTATTCACATGGTTCAATTACCGATTCAGTTGGTGGAGGTAGAATTATTGTTGAAGATGGAGCCAAATTATCTACTCCTCTTGTACTTGAAGATACAAAACATGAAACAGATTTACCAGCTTCATATTATATGGGTTTATCTTCTTTCTTACTATATCGTTGTCCATATTTAAATGTCACAACTATTGTTAAAGAAGGCGGAAAATTACTCGGTAATTTAATGAAAGATAGTGGTGGTAAAACAGCTGGTGGCTTTTTTTACCAATTACCTTTAATTAGTTATGATAATAGCGAACTTGCTATATTTAATCTTACTTCTGGTGATGTAATTAGAAGCATATATTATGATGAAAACCTCAGATATTCTGATGTTGAAAATAAAGTTGAAAGATCATCAACAATTACCGAAAATATCCAACACCAAAGAATAAGGTATGACTTTAATAACGCAAATATTAAGTTCAACGGAATTAATGCTGAAGTCAAAGTAAGCTTTACAAGTGCGACTGTACATTCTCAAAAAATGAACTTACCCATTTCCCCTTATTTTGATTTATATTTCCATTCTTCTAATTTTAATTTAAATCAACAAATAAGTTTAATGCCTGGTGCTTATATGAATTTCGATTACAATAGTCAACTAAATTTAGGCTATGATGACTTTGTAGAAATAGCAAAAAATGAATCATATCAAGGTGTAGGTGGAATTACAGCTTATGATAACATCGGTGATTTTACTTTAACTACTCCTCTTGCTAATAAAACTGGATATGATGGTGTAAATGCTACATTAATATTTAACAATAAGGCTTTCTGGAATTATATGAATCAAAAGACAGCTAAAATCGATATGGATGGTAAAATTAATTTCATCCCTAATTCAAATAATTCCACTCAACATCATCCTTTTGTATTAGCTGGTAATATCAATATCAAAAACGATGAATATTTTACTTATAGTTACAATAAAGCATTAAGTGAAAATTTAAAAATTAATTTATTTGCTAATACTTTAATTAGTGGTAGATCTTATGCTAGTTTTTTGAATATATTTTTCAAAACATTCGGTAGTTACTTTACTTATTATGCTACTTTACCATTAATTTCTAATGATAAAGTAATTTACGATCCTACTAATAATGAAAATCAATTAAACTTCAATTTAAATGGCACATACGATAATGGATTAATAACTAAAGATAACAAGTCATATGCTTTTATCTATGATAATTACACTTCTACCATTGACAATCCTTATTTCTGCCAAGTAAATAAAGAAACTGATTTTGATTCTCAAACTGATAGTTTAGCTGGTTCATATAAAGAAGTTAATCTCAACACTAACTATATTACTTATAACAATCAAAATTACATTTACTTCCAAGGTGCATATTTACCAATTACTTTTGCTGAAGGTAATCAATCTGGTACAGTTAATGGTAATTTCTTTGTTACAAGCTTAAATACAGGTAGTATTAGAAACCAAAAAATCACTTTCTCTTTAGCTAATGAAGGTTATTGGCATTTATAATTGAAAAATATGAAGTTACAATTTACAACGACTTATCTTTATAAGCCTACAAATATCGCTATCCACATTGAAAACCTATATAAAAGCTATGGAAAAAATTTAGTAATTAAAGGAATATCATTGGATATCTTCAAAGGTGAATTATATGGATTTATCGGCCAAAATGGTGCCGGTAAATCCACTACCATTGAATCTATTATTGGAATTAAACCATATGATAAAGGTGAAATTTTACTCGATGGTTGGCCATTAAAAAAGAAGCCTAACCAAGCCAAAGCTAGTGTAGGTTATGTTTCTAGTGAACCGATTGCATATGAAGATATGACCGGAATTAACTATGTTGCTTTTATCGCTTCAATTTATAAAGTACCTAAAGATGAATTCAATTCTAGATTTGAATATTTATGTAAGAGGTTTTCATTAAAAATCGATGATACTTTAAAGCTCATTAAAGAATATTCTCACGGTATGAAGCAAAAAATTTGTTTGATTGCTTCCTTAATTTATAATCCAAAAATTTGGATCTTAGATGAACCAACTGTCGGTTTAGATGTTTTTACTTCTGAAGAATTAATTTCTTATATGCAAGAATATGTTAAAAACGGCAACACTATCTTAGTTGCCTCACATAATATCGAACTAATTTCTAGAATATGCGATAAAGTTTCTATCATTCATAATGGAACTATATTAAAAACTTTTGATTTAAAATCTCACCCAGAATATAAATCAAAACTTAAAAATTATTTCTTAAGTACATGCAAAGAGGATAACAATGCTAATTAATCTATTAAAAAGAGAATTTTCATCATCTTATCTATTGCAGACAAAAGGCATTCATAAACTTGCTAGATTAGCAATTAATTTAGCTTGGTATGCGATTTTAATCGCTTTTGAATTAGGAATTTACATTCTGTTTTACAATAAAGTTAATGTTTACACTAATGTCAATAAGGCAGTTATTTCCCTTTTGTTTTTTGCTTTTTGCATAGCGGAAATTATCTTTTTAACTAACAAAGTTCAAAAAGACATATACAATTTAAAAAACGAAAGAATAATTATTCTTTCTCATCCTATTTCAGTTTTGAAAGTATATTTAAGTAAATGCATCTATTTATATTTTTTAGCTCTGATTTTTAATCTAGGAACTTTTATTCCTATTGGTTTTTGTTTTGCTATTTTAAATAAGCTAACTTTTTCATTTTATATTTTGCTATTAATTGGTTGCTTATTTATCTCTTTGATTTGTTTATTTATTAGTTTAATTATCACTATTCCTATTCGAGAAGTATTTATCCAATTAAAAAGACAACCTTATTTTCTTTTTATCATAGTTATCGGTTTAACTTTTGGCTTAGCTTATATCTATTCTTATATTCTAGATGGATTTATTCTATTAGTTAGAAATGCAAATTTAGATAGTATCTTTTCAATTAACAACGTCAATATTTTTGTAAATATAACTAATAATCTTTACCCTGGTAGCAATCTGTTTTTCTTTGCTAGTTTAAATAATAGCGGTGTTCATTTTGGATACTTGTTATTAATTAGTATATTGGCTTTTTTAATAAGTATTCCAAGTTATTTTTACTACCAGCACTTCTTATTGAATTCCTATAATTATCCAACTATTATCTATTCTAAATATGCAAATAAGAAACCTACTTCTATTAGATTAGCTTTAATAAAAAAAGAACTTACTTTATCATTTTCTAATCAAGATGGCGTATTTTCCTATTCTAGTTTAATTTCGGTTCAACCATTTTTAATCTATCTAATTGTCAGTTCAATTAACGCTATTTTTTCAACAGGTGATTTGACATTTATTCAAAGTCTATTTCCTAATATCTACGCTAGTATAGATACTATAATTATCTTGTTATTTGTCGCTGTTATTAATTCGACTTCTGCAATTAGTCTTTCTAAAGAAAAAAACAATGTTATTAAATTAAAGACTTTCCCAGTTTCATTTAAACGACAAATTAGATACAAGTTATTTGTCCCTTATGTTATTTCAGCTATTTCATTTTTTATTACATGCCTAGTTTTATATCTAAATAATGAAATTAAACTTAGTGCCATGTTTATTATCTTTGCTATCGGTTTACTTGAATTATTGATATTAAATATCACTTCCATCATCTTCGATTTAAAAACTAAAAAATCCAACTTTATAATGTCGTTAATTAACTTTATTCTTCCTATTGTTTTTGTCTTAGTATCCGCTTTAATTACTTTCCTACCAGGAATTGATGATGAAGTATCTGATTACTATTTCTATTTAAGCTTAGCTGGACTAGAATTACTTACTGCCATCATCAGTTTTATCTATTTTACTTTAAATGCCGAAAAACTATTTATCAAATATGAAGGAGATAATAAATAATGAAAAAGAAAGTTATTATTGTCTTGATGATTTTGCCATTTTTAATATCAATCTGCGCATTTGTTACATCATCATTTTTTATTAGAAAAAGTCAACACGATATAACGGCTATTGAATTCGATTATAAAGAAAATGAAGCCTTCGCTATTTACGATGGAAAAATTAAATTAGAAGCCGAAGCTTTAGTCGATAAAAAATATCCACTAAGCGATAACAATGAACTTATTTGGTATGTAGAACAACTTTCTAATCAAGAAGTCGCTACAATTGAAAAACAAAACGATGATTATTACTTAGTCCCTAAACATATCGGTCAAGTTAAAGTCATTTGTTCTAATCAAAAAAAGACAGTCCAAAATTCTTTTACTGCAACTATTTATGGAACTGATGGTACAATAACTATCAATCCAAGTAAAAGGTTTTCTTCTGAAGGTATTTCAAAAGAAAACTATATTGGAATGTATGATTTAAGTTATAGTGAAATATCACAAGATAGCTATTCAAAAGTAAATTATATCTTTGATTTTGAAATTAACTATATAGGTGGAGCTACATCTAACGGATATAAATTTGAAGCTTCTAATAACTTAAATGTCGATTTTAACTTAGGTCAAGCTAGTTTAATTTCTACTGGTCCAGCCTATATTCAAATCACTAACTTAACTACACCAAGTTTAACTAGCAAGATTGAATTTAATATAGTCGATGGAGTTAATATCTATAACTATTCAGATTTATTAATGGCAACTAATTTTTCGAGTAATGGTGAAACTGTTGTTCAAAGAGTTAATTTAGAATCTTTAGAAAATACTTACGATATTGAAACTGATCCTACTACTAATCAAAAGTCATATATCAAAAGAAACGAGTATACTGAACTATTTGGAACATATGATTTTAAATATGAATTTTTCAATTTTGAAAACGAAATCTATAAATTTGAAACTAACTTCGATTCATCTTTTATAGATTTATGGAATGAATATGTCGATAAACACGACTATTTTTATAAAATTAAAAAACTCGATAAATTAGTAAACGTCGGTATTAGAATTCAAAAAGATTTCTATGGAAATGGATTTAGAATTAATTCACATAATTTAACATATCCATATGATGAAAGACATATTACAGTTGATGGAGTTGAAACTATCTATCCACTATTAGATGATTATAACTTGTTTAGAGGACCTAAAATTCTCTTCTCACTAGGTTATCCTTCTACTCCTGCTATTAACGTTTTACCTAGTGAACCTTATCCAATCTTCGCTTTATATGGTCAAGATAATATTTCTTTCTATCTTGATGGAGATAATATTACTATTGATAACGTTCATTTTAGAGGCTGTGATTTTGGAGATAACTTCAATAACTTAGAATATACAGGAACAGTTTTAGAAGTTTATGGCAATAATAATACTATTAAAAATTCAATAATTGAAAATGGTAGAAATGTCATTCGCGCTTATTCTTCTTTAAATTTAAATATCGATAATTGCTTAATTAATAACGCGATGGAATTCTTAGTTAGAATCGGCTCATTTGAAGGTGAAAAAGTCGATCCAAACAAACAAATTACATATACTTTTAAAGGTAACAGCTATCAAACTACTACTTCTAGCTATCTTGAACCCATTTTACAAGAAGGCTTAGGAAACGATATTTTAACTTATGGAGCTGTTTCAAATACTCCGGCATATCAATTCTTAGGTTTAGAAGATAAAGAATATTCTAAGCAAGATTACATGAATGGTAAAAATGCAGTTCATGACGCTTTAACTAATACTAAAAATATGATTAATGAAGATGGAAGCAAAAACTATCATTCAACAGTTAATATTAACGATACTTTCTTCCAATCTTCTGGAATTAGTTCTATTATGTTAGATTCTTCACCTAACGGAAGTTACATATATAATAACACCACAACGTTATTTACTTCTCTACTAGGTGGATATATTCCAATAGATATTGAAAATATGGGTCAAACTAGTTATCCAAGCAAATTAGAATTAACTGGCGATTGTCGTTTTTACGACTGGAAAGATACTTCTGCCTTATCTTTTTCTTCTTTAATCTATCAAAATATAGATTTACTAATTAACGAACATGGTGGAGTAGGAGATATTACTTCTAATATTACTGAAAAAGACTATCTACCACTAAAATACCTATTAGAAACAAATTACAGTGATAAATTCATCAAAGAGGATAATTTATCTTATATCAATATGCCAATATTTAAAATGGGCGGTGGCAGTAATCTTTCCGATGTCTATTTTGATGAAAATCTTTCAAAATATTTCCTTTCACCAATTGAAATAGATCCTTATGAATATTCATTGGATCTTTCTACACCCGATGTCGATGATTTTAATGATAATCCAAAATCAAAATACGAAACTATGAAAATATGTATGTTAAGAGCAGCCAGCAATGTTATCGGATTTGAAAATTACAAATTCTATTCATTAGATCCTTCTTTAAAAACTTGGTATAAACAATCCGCTAATATTACTGATTTAACTAACCATATTGAATAATTATGTTTTACGAATCTAATTATTACTATGTATCTATTATTCAATTACTAGTTTTAATAGCGATGTGTTTTCTAGCTACTAAATTATTAAAAAATAAATTAAAACTTTCTAAAATCATCTATTTTATAATTGCTTTATATCTACTAATAATTAAAATAATCGATTATATAGATATGAAAGTTTTCCCATCTGAACTTTCATCTATCAGTTATTTTGCTATGGGAATATCAATACTAATCCCATCAAACCGCTATAAAGCTATAACAAGTTACATCTGCTTTATCTCTGGATTAGGCTTTATTATTTCTGCTATTTTAGCTCCTGGTATTCATCTAGATAATCAAACAGAATATCAGATATATAGATATATAATCTTTAGATTTATCAATCACAATATTATGTTTTTAGCTTCCTTATTACTTTTGAATTTCAATCCGATTAAAAAAATAGATTTAATTGGAATATCTATCTTTTTAATAATTTCATACGTTTATATTCAAATTCTTTCCCATTTTAATTTAATTAGTGGAACAGATTCATATACTATGATAGTAAATGGAAAAATCATCTTATTAGTCTTCCCTAATTTTAATATGCCTATATGGTATTATTTTATTTACTATCCAATTTTACTTCTATTAATAAGTATTATATTTATCTTTGAATATAAATATTCTAATAAACAAAAGATATTTAGAAAGCAAAACTAATTATTCAAACTTATCAGTAATTTGATAATTAGTTAATATTTCTTTATCTTCGATTTTAACATTTAATAAGCTAGAAATAGAAATATCGCCTTTAGAAATAACTTTTAAAGGTATGTAATTTTGAGTATAACCTGCAAATACTAATGGCTTAGTTGGATCATTATCAAGATGACCTAAACAAGAATCAACTAAAAGCTGCAATGATTTACCTAAATAAGAAAGGTAATATTTTCTAGCTAATTCATCTCCGAGTTTATTTAATCTTCTAACTCTTTGTTTAGATATTCCTCTATCTACTTGATTTTCCATATTGTAAGCTAAGGTATTTGGCCTTCTAGAATATGGAAAAACATGCAAACGCATAAATTCAACTTGTTGAATAAAATTATAAGTATCTAAAAAATCAGTTTCATCTTCATTAGGAAATCCTGTAATTACATCAGTTGATAAAGCGATATTTTTAACTTTTGATTTTAATTTATTAACTAAATTATAAAAACCATCCATATCGTATTTTCTACCCATTAAATGAGAAATCTTTTTTGATCCAGATTGTAAAGGTAAATGAACATGAGGAACTAATCTAGGATTAGTAGACATAATTTCAATTAATCTATCATCTACTTGACTAGCTTCTAGTGATGAAATTCTCAATCTAAAATCTTTTTCATCTAAGTTTAAAATATCTTCTACTAAATTAGTAAGCCTATCACCCTCAAATGAATATGAGCCCATATCTATACCAGTAAGTACAATTTCCCTGTATCCATTTTTAGCAAGATTAGAAATTTCATTTAATATATCAAGTTTATTTCTTGAACGCGATTTTCCTCTTACTAATGGTATAACACAATACGTGCAGAAATTATCGCAGCCATCTTGAATTTTAACAAAAGGACGAGAATCTTCAAATGAATTAATCATACAGGCTTCAAAAGAAAATTTCCTAGTAAATTTATCAACATCAATAACAGGTTCATCTCTATCTAAATATTCAACTAAATTCATCCTATTTTTAGTACCTAATAAAATTTGAACGTTATTTAAAGGAAGAATCTTTTCAGGATGAAGCTGACTAAAACACCCCATAATCGCAATCTTAGCATTTGGAAAATTCCTATTGATAGAGCGCAACTTTTCCATGACCTTTTTTTCAGCAACTTGAGTTACTGCACATGAATTAACAATAAAAATATCAGCTTCAAAATCATTTTCAGTATAAATATATCCACGCTGAATCATTTTTTCTTTTATGGCTTCAATTTCATAAGAATTGACCTTGCAGCCAAAGCAAATAGTAGTAAATTTTTTCATATTAATTTATTCCTTCTTTTAAAAGGATATAATCGTAACAATCTTTAGATATAAAATGCAAACTAAATAAATCGTGAATAAATCCTATTTTATCGTAGTTAAAATAATCTTCGACTAGTTTATCTAATCTTCTAAATAAACCTTCTTTTTTAAAATCAATATTATTAGTATCAAATAGTGGAATCTCTTCTTCTAAATTTCCCTGGTCAGATATTATAAATATAGTTTCAAGTTCAACAGAATAAAAAGCCGCTTGAAGAAGATCATCAGATTTCCTAATTAATATTAAATTAGTAAAATACGAATCGAAAATATCATATCCATAAGTTAAAAATGGCGAAACGATAGAAGAAATAAAATCTTTTTTTAAAGATTGATAAGGTGGTTTTAATAGATTATATAAATTTCTATCATATGGTTTATTGTAAATCGGAGTAAAAAATGGAACGTAAATTCTATCGTTAGAATTTAATTTCATATATGGTAAACGCATATGAATCATCTCTTGAACAGAGCTGACTTTCAAATTGGCATCTTTATATAATTCAACTTCATTTTCAATTTTTTTCTTATTGTAAAATCCTTTTAAAATAATATTCATCTTAATCAAAGAAAAAGAATCATTCAGTTTTTCATATTTTCTCAATTCTGGATAATCAGAAATAATATGAATATTTTTATCATAGTATTTTCGATAAGATGAATTAGATAACAAAGAGTCTTTGTTGCATTTATATTTTAAGTAAGGAAATAATAAAAACTTTGTCATATTCTTAATTAATTTAGCATATTAACTAAAAAAAATAAATATAAAGGCTAAAAAAATGACTAGCGATTAAACTAGTCATTTAAACATGTTATCAAATTATTGAATTTTTATTTACATGTAGCAGGTTTAAATTTCTTAATTAAGAAATTTACAAAGACAATTAATTCATGGACATAGATAGGAGCTAGACCAAACAAGATCAAATAACCCCATTCAACGAAAGTGAGTTCTCTAGTCTTAAAGAAACCATTTTCGCCAGCAATTCCAGGAATTTCAGTAACAGCAACTTGCAATAAAACACCTAAAGCAAATGCACCCCACAACATGAAGTTTTTATCCTTAAAGACATGGATAATAGAACGTCTCATATCAGTCATACCAAACATGTGGAACAATTCAGTAATTGCTAACATAGTAAAGGCTAATGATTGAGATTCAACTAAAGCGTCATGATGAGCATCAAAATAAGCGTTGATAGCTTTAAAGTCAAATGGTGAGCAGCCACCTTTAACAACTGGGAAAGCTAAGAAAGCACCTAAGGTAACTATTGTAAAGATAATAGCATAAACGACAATCTGCCAAATTGCCCCATGAGCAAATAGCGATTCATCAGCTTTTCTTGGTTTATCTTTCATGATATCTTTATCTTTTTTATCAGTACCTAAAGCTAAAGCAGGTAGTGAGTCAGTAATTAAATTAACCCATAGTAGATGGATTGATACTAATGGAGAAGGTAAAGAGAAACATGCGGTTGCTAAGAAAATAACTAAAACTTCAGCTAAATTAGAAGACAATAAGAAGATGATGGTCTTTTTAACATTGTTATATATATTTCTACCTTCTTCAACTGCTTTTTCAATTGAAGCGAAATTATCATCAGTTAGAACCATATCAGCAGCACCTTTAGCGACGTCAGTACCAGTAATACCCATAGCAATACCTATATCAGCCGCTTTTAATGAAGGAGCATCGTTAACACCATCACCAGTCATAGCGACAATTTCATTATTAGCTTTTAATGCTTTAACGATACTAACTTTATTATCAGGTGAAACTCTAGCAAAGACATTAGTGGTTTTAACAACTTCCCTAAGTTCATCGAAACTAAGTTGATCAATTTCTGCACCTGACATACATTGATTTCTATTTTCAGCGATAGTTAAATCTTTAGCAATAGCATAAGCAGTATCGACATGGTCACCAGTAATCATAATAGTTCTAATAGAAGCTGATCTAAATAAATTAACAGCTGGTTTAGCTTCTTTTCTAGCAGGGTCAATCATACCGACTAAACCGACAAAGATCAAATTATCTTCGGTAAGTGAATCGTCTTCTTTATAAGCTAAAGCGAGATTTCTTAAAGCTTCTGATGACATTTTAGAAGAAGCTTCATGAATCATATCTATATCTTTTTGAGTAATTTTTCTTACCTTACCATTGTCTAAAATGGAGACAGTATGTTTTAAAATTGAATCGAGAGCACCTTTTGTAAAGATAATAGATTTTCCTTCAAAAGTATGTTTAGTTGACATCATCTTTCTAACAGAATCAAAAGGATATTCATCGACACGAGGATATTTAGCTTCCAATGCGGATTTTTTATTACCTAAATCTTGAGCTAATTTAACTAAAGCAATTTCAGTAGGATCGCCATATTCACCAGTTTCAATTGAAGCGTTAGAACATAATGTCATACCGTTAGCTAAAAAATCCAATTCGCCTTTTTCAAAATTTTCAACTTTATTTAGCTTTGAATTAACATAAGCTTGAACAACTGTCATCTTATTTTGAGTTAAAGTACCAGTTTTATCAGAACAGACAACATCAACTGCCCCTAAAGTTTCAACACTAGGTAATTTTTTAACAATAGTATGGGCTTTAGCCATTCTTTGAACACCCAATGACAAAACTATAGTAACAACAGCAGTTAAACCTTCAGGAACAGCAGCGACAGCTAAAGAAATAGCAAGTAAGAAAGATTGAATAATTTCATCCCAATATTCACCTAAAGAATAATCAATCTTAAATAAAGAGACAATAAGCATCAAAATAACTATACATACTGCAGTGATACCTAGTAATTTAGAAAGTTCACCTAATTTTTTCTGCAAAGGAGTTTGATTGTCTTCTTCGCTATTTAATAAACTAGCAATTCTACCAATTTGAGTATTCATACCGGTAGCGACAACTACCCCTTCACCTCTACCATAAGAACATATTGATGATGAAAAAGCCATGTTAACTCTATCACCAATACCGACTTCTTTATTAAAGACAATATCAGCATTTTTTTCTACTGGAACTGATTCACCAGTTAAAGAAGATTCATCAGCTTTAAAATTAACAGTCTTTATCATTCTTAAATCGGCAGGAATAACATTACCTTCTTCAACAATGACAATATCACCAACGACTAATTTAGTAGAATCAATAGAGACAATTTCTCCATTTCTTCTTACGCTAGCGCGAGGTGAAGACATCTTCTTTAAAGCTTCTAAAGCCTTGCTAGCTTTAGCTTCTTGTACAGTACCAATAGTAGCATTTAATAAAATAACAGCAAAAATGATTATTGAATCAATCCATTCTTCAGAATGTTCAATAATAGCAACTACTAGTGAAATAATAGCAGCTGCAATAAGGATATAGATCATAGGATCGTTAAACTGCTTAATAAAAGTGATAAATAAATTATCCTTTTTAGCTTCAGCAAGTGCATTTAAACCATCTTTAGCTAATCTATCTTCAGCTTCTTGGTTAGATAAACCATTAACTTCATCGCTACAAAGTTCTTTAACAACTTCTTTGCTAGATTTAGTTTCATAACTAATTTCTTGCTTATTATCTAATTTAGTAACAAGCGTTTCTTTTTTCTTTTCTTTCATTATTACCTCCTAGTGAAAAAACTATTTGGTCTTGCAACACATATGTGTCCATTTGTGCGGAATAAGAAAGAAAACTTATTCGAGATGTCGCAGCAATTGGTAAAGCTACTCCCCAATCGATACATTTATAATTTTATCATATTTGAAAATTTTTTTAATAATTTTTTCAATTTTTAAACGACAAAAAACTACCTAGCTATTAACTAGGCAGTTTTATTAACAATTATTGATATTTTAGAAGAAAGTTCCTCTAGCTTGCTGTTTAATTTCTTGGCTAGCTGTAAATGGAATTCTAGTAGTATAACCTAATTTAGCAGCGACGATATTTTTAGTAGGCCAAGCGAAGATATCAGCGTTCCATCTTAAGACAGTATCGTTATATTGTTCTCTAGCAGCAGTGATTTCTTTTTGAAGATATGAATTTTGTTGTAAACAATTTTCAATTTCACTATGAGCTTGAATATCAGGATATTTTTCAAATGCGACGTTAATTTGACCAAATAACTTATCGATATTTTCACTAGTTTGATTTCTCAAAGCATCGTTAGATGGATTAACTCCACCTCTATAAGCAGCAACTGATTTTAAGACATCTTTATCTAAATCGATAGCTTTATCTAATAACTTGGCGGCATTTTGTAAAATAACAACTCTCTGTTCAAGATAGTTATCAATAGTAGAAGCATCGTGTTGAATCTTCTGTTGAAGTTGATTTAAATGAGTCTTAGCGTTAATTTTCATAAATAAGAAAATAACACCTGGAATAATTCCTAAAACCCACAAAATAATTTCAAAAATAGTACTTCCAACACCGACTTTAGCAGGAATCTGCTTTTGGATGACATTTACATCTCTACCAGCTTGTTCAACTGGACCATTTAATTCGTCTAATTCATTTGCCATAGTTAATTCTCCTTTCTATCAAGATACTTAGCAATGACTGATGATAACTTTTTATCTTGATCATCATCATATTCATTATATTCTTGGTCATAAATAAAAGCCAATAAATTTTTATTAAAGACGATATCGTCATTATCTTCACTGATAAAATCTCCATTTGCTAAATCAAAAATAATTGAATTAGCCTGGTTATTTGTTTCAGCTTTAAGATTTTTTACACCCATCATCATTTGTTTACTAACTGGTACATATTCAATCCATTCGACAGGAACAGAATGGAAATTACCATCTCCACCTAATTTTGAAACATATTCAACATGAGTAACAGTTTGATAGCCTAAACAATCGACATCGTAAATATCGACATCTCCAACTGATTTATTGAAGTGAATTTTTCTAATAGTTTGAGTATCACAATCATCTGGAATTAAATTAGAATAATCTCCAAATTGATTGACCATAGCTTCAGCTTCAAATTCACTAACATGGTGAATTTCATCATTTAAATTAAATTCACCAGCCTCAGTTTGTTGATATAAAGGAATAGATAATATTGGTGAAAGCTCATAATATATATTTTTAAAAACGTTACTAATAGTATCGATAAATTCAGCTTTCATTTTTGTAAATGATTCTTCACCGATAAAAAATCCTATCAAATAATAAGGATATTTACTCGAATAGTAAGTTGTAATAACGTTTAACTTTGATCTTTTGATAAATGTAAAACAATCTGGATAAATATCAGTTGAAGTAATTAAATCAACCATATTATTTTGAGCTAGAGGAGTAAATAACAATCTATATTCAATTTCGTTATTTCTATCAAAAGCACCAAATAGTCCTTCAAATTTATCGTTAGCTAAAACTTGGAAACTTCCTCCCTCTTTTAAAGCTTTATCTTGCATCTTTTGCATCTTTTTGTAATTTGACCTATATATCTTTTCAATATCACTAGCATCAGAAGAGCTATTTAATCCTGAAGGACATCTGCTGAAAGATAATTTTGGAGCAGCATTGTTTCCGTAAATAACATAAGCGTTATCTGAAAATTCAATAGCTGGTTTAGTAACACTAGCTGTTAAAACTTCACTGTGAGTTACTGCTCTTCTTCCACCTCTACCATCAGAAACGTAAGTTACCCAACTGATAGTAATTGAACCGGTATATGTTTTTTCAACATTATCAGCTGAAACAAACATTATTTTAATAAATGGATTAGTTTCAATATTTCCAGAAAGAACACCGACGATAGATTGATTGGTATCTGTCGTATCTAAATAATTGTAAACTTTTCTAAACATCAAAAGCTTTTTAGGATCGAGATTATCATCTAATGTAAAAATATCCGTGGTATTTTTTACAATCTTATTAAAATCATTCCAAAAAAACTGATCTTTTAAAGGTCTATTATAATCGTTAAGTTTGCTATAGGCATCTTGCCTTTTCTTATCGTTTTCAACATCGACTTCTTTTAGTTGTCTAAGTTTATCGCTAATTTTAACTAAACATATAACCATTAAAATTATCGATAAAACAACTCCTACCCACAACAATATACAAGCTATTAAGTTATCGCTTAAAAATAATACGCAAATTAGCAATATGACAATCAAAAATGCAAATATAACCCCTACAAGCATCCTTGCAAATCTAACCCATGAAATTTTCTTTTCATTTTCCTGATCATTTTTGCACATCTTCATATAGTGATTATAAAGCCTTTGATTTTCTTCAAGACTCAACTTGGAATCTTTTAACCTATCATCAAAATATTTAGATGCATTTTCTTTAATAGATGTTTTTAAAACTTTATTATAATAGTCAATCGGTTCAAATTCTAAATCTCTAACCGCCATAATTTAGTTCTTCCTTTCTATATGTATAGTATATTATAAAAATTCAATTTTTATAAAAATAATTTATTAAGCACTTTTTTTATCCCTTTGATTATATCTAAATATACAATTGACATTTCTAAACAAGTTTCAGTTTCAATATTAGCAGCATAACCAAGTATATAGCTTCCTAGACATGTAGATGTATACATGTTAACTCCATTTGAAAGTAAACCACCTATAATTCCAGTAAGAAGATCACCTGAGCCCGCTTTTGCTAATCCAGTATTTCCAGAAATATTTAATGATGTATTTTTACCATCGTAAATTAAACTAGAACTCGATTTTAAAATGACAATTACTTTATATTTTCTTACAAAACTTTTTAAATATTTAACTGGTCTAGAAAGAATCTTATTAATTGAAATACTTATCAATTTAGAAAATTCACCAACATGAGGCGTTAAAACTATTTCGCACTTTCTTTTTAGTAAGATATCTAATCCGTATCTAGATAAAGTTTCTAGCCCAGAAGCATCAATTACTAATTTTCCTAAGAAATTTGTAATTATATAGGAAAGAATTTTATATGTTTCCAAATTGACATTTATTCCCATGCCAAATAAAATCACTTTGCTTGAAGAAATAACTTCATCAATTTGACTTTGATTAAAGACATAGTTTCCCGATATATCCTCAAATGGAAATAATGTCGCCTGGGGTTGCTTTAATAAATAAGAGTTAATTAAAGAATTTGGAACGACGATATTAACATAACCAGCTCCGCATATTAAACTAGTTAAACTTAAATATGAAAGATAGCTAGCTCCTAGATATTTTTTTGAACCGCCAAAGATAGTTACCCTATGATAACTAGCTTTATTAGTATTTCTTTTTCTTTTAGGCAATATATTTTTAAAATTTTCATCACTAAGTAAATCGATTTGACTTTTAATAGGAGAAATAACAATTTCTTTTGAAAGATAATTCATACTATCGTTATAATATTGACCTAAATAATAATTAAAAAAATTAACAGTTAACTTATTTTGAAAGCTTCTAGATCTTACCCCATTTCGATAATTTAATCCTGAATGTAAACCGATAGAAATTACATCTACTTTAAACGAGGTAATCTTATTAATTAAACTAACTTTTAACTTAGTTAAAAACATCATATCGACAATTAAACTAGGATTGTTAATTTTATCAATATCATTCATGTCAATAATTTGACATTTTAAATTTAAATTGAAATATTCAATTAAATTTTTAGGTGTCTTATATGTAATTAAAACATATGCATTATCAAAATCAAATTCATTTTTAATTTCTAAAATCAGCCTTAAAAAATCAGTCAGCTTAGATAAATCTAATTTAGAAATAGAATCGAGATATTTTATTAAACTAAAAGACGATTTAACTGATTTCATATCTATATTATACATTTATTCTTATCTATTTTGATTTAATTTAAGCATTGAAAGTGAGATAATATTAATATATGAAATTCAATTTAAATAACCAAGATAAAAATCAGCTTGAGAAGTTAATTAAAACTAAATATCTCAACCTTCAAATTAGTGAAGATATTTCATATTTTATATCCAATCACCTTTATGAAAGAAATCAAGTAGAAAGCCTTCACCATATGCAGCTTAATCAACTTGAAAATCAACTAAAAGATGATTTTTTCGAATTTATAGATGTTAATAAAACTGATTTAGGTTACAAGGATATCGAATTTAAACTTTTAAAACCTTTCCCTTTTTTAGCTAATCCATATTACAAAACTATTCAACTTGATAATATCGATTCGTTTAATTTTAAATTCTTTGTCGATTATTATCGTCCATATGAACTTTTTATCTATAAAGATACTACTTCTAGTAATAAAAAATACTATTTAGAAGAAAATCACCTTGGCTTTTTTGTTAAAAAATTTAAGTTCTTAGAGCTTCAACAAAATTCAATTCCTTGGATGTCATTAACCCCTAATGAAATTATTACTATGGAAGATAGTCTAAATAAAGTCGAAGGCAATGTAATGACATTTGGACTTGGGCTTGGTTATTTTACCTTTATGGCCTTATTAAATAACAAAGTTAAGAAAGTCTATGTCGTCGAAAAAGATAAAAAACTTATCGATTTATTTAACAGACATCTATTTAATCAATTTATTAATACTGATAAATTAAAAATCATTAATGCCGATGCTAATGAAGTTATTACTAATCCAAAATACAATTTAAAAAATATTGATTATCTTTTTATCGATACTTATCATAATGCTAATGATGGATTAGAAATGTATGTTAATTGCCTTAACAAATCCAAATTATATTCAAACACTAAATTTATCTTCTGGATAGAAAATTCTCTACTTTGTCTATTTAGAAGATTGATTATAACTTTAATGGAAGAAGAATATTACAAATACGATGTCAATTATTTAACAGGTATTAGCTATATAGATTTACTTTCTAATAAATTGCATAATTATTTACTAGACAAACAATTTAATTCATATCGTGAAATTGATGAATTTATTTCAAATTCTAGCTTAATTAATCTAATTAAAACATTTGAATAAAATTAAATTCAATATTAAAAGCAGCTATCAAACTGGTAGCTGCTATTTAATTTACTTATTTATTTTCTTTGTTAAATTTTTTGTTAACTGGCTTTTTGTACCCACTAAATTCCTTTTTAGGTTTGCTAGGTTCAACATAATCAACAGGCTTTTCGACAAATTCACGATGAGATAAATCGATGCCTTTTTCTGATATAGAAATAATTTTAACTTTTAAAGTTTCACCTAATTTAACGACATCTTCAACTTTATCAATTCTCTTCCAATCGAGTTTTGAAATATGACAAAGTCCTTCAACATTACCATAAATATTAACAAAGCAGCCATAAGGTTCAATTCTAGTAACTTTTCCTTCATATTCTTGACCGACTTCAGGAACTCTAACGATATCGTCAATTAAACTTCTAGCTTTTCTGATATTTTCTTCTTCAACTGAATATAGAACAACTTTACCAGAATCATCGATATCGATTTTTAAATCACCACATTGAGCGATAATGGAATTAATTACTTTACCTTGAGAACCGATAACATCTTTAATCTTATTTGTATCGATATTAAATTGTTCAACCTTTAAAGCGTATTTAGAAACATGATCTCTATAAGTAGGAATACAATCAAGCATAACTTGTAAGATTTCTCCTCTAGCTTTATGAGCTTGAGCTAAGGCTTGTTGTAAAACTTCTTTAGTGATACCTTTAATCTTAATATCCATTTGTAAAGCAGTGATACCTTTGCTAGTTCCAGCACACTTAAAGTCCATATCACCAAGATGGTCTTCCATACCTTGAATATCAGTTAAGATAGTATAAGGGTGATTTCCATCTAATGGTCCAGAAGTAATTAAGCCCATAGCAATTCCACTAACTGGAGCTTTAATTGGAACACCAGCATCCATTAAAGCCATACATGAAGCACAGATACTAGCTTGAGAAGAGGAACCATTTGATTCAACAACATCAGCGACGCATCTAATTGTATATGGGAATTCTTCTTTAGAAGGAATGACATAAGATAAGGCTCTTTCACCTAAAGCACCATGACCAATTTCTCTTCTACCTGGAGTACCAACTCTACCAAGTTCACCAACAGCAAATGGTGGGAAATTATAATGGTGCAACCATCTTTTATCAGGTTCTTCAACTAAGCCATCCATAATTTGAGCATCGTTTAATGCACCTAAAGTACATGTAGAAATAACTTGAGTTTGACCTCTTGTAAACATGGCAGAACCATGAGTACGTGGAAGGAGACCAACTTGAGCATCTAAAGGACGAATTTCATCGACCTTTCTTCCGTCAGGTCTAATTTTTTCAACAGTAATTAAACGTCTGACTTCATCTCTAACGATATTTTCTAAAATAGTAAATACCATTTTTAAAGTGTTGGCTTTAACTGATTCAGATTCATAGCTTTTTTCTTGATATGAATCCATTACTTCTTTTTCAATAGCATCAATTGCATCTTGTCTTTCTAATTTATCGTGAATTGAAATAGCCTTAACTAATCTATCTTTAGCTAAATTTTCAATTTCAGCTTGTAAATTAGCATCAATTTGATATAACTTAACTTCTCTTTTAGCTTTACCGACACTAGAAATAATATCCTGTTGGAACTTGCATAATATTTTAATAGCTTCATGGCCAAACATGATAGCATCTAACATTGTTTCTTCAGAAAGTTCATTAGCGCCAGCTTCAACCATATTAATCGCTTGTAAACTACCAGCAACAGTTAAATTTAAATCGGATTTTGCCCATTCTTCTTGAGAAGGATTGATGATAAATTTACCATCAACACGACCGACATAAACACCAGCGATAGGTCCATCAAAAGGAATATCGGAAATTCCTAATGCTAATGAAGAACCAAACATAGCAGCCATTTCAGAAGAACAATCTGGGTCAACAGACATAACAGTATTAATAATTTGAACTTCGTTGACAAAACCTTCTGGGAACATAGGTCTAATAGGTCTATCAATCAATCTAGCAGTTAAAGTAGCGTGAGTTGAAGGGCGACCTTCCCTTCTTAAAAAGCCACCTGGAATTTTTCCAGCAGCGTATTGTCTTTCTTCATAATTAACAGTTAACGGGAAAAAATCAGTTCCCTCTTTAGGCTCTTTAGCAGCGCAGACAGTAGATAAAACAACAGTGTCATTGTATCTAACAAATACCGCTCCATCAGCCTGTTTAGCGATTTCTCCAGTTTCTACTTTCAATTTCCTATTGAAGAAATCTAATTCAAATACTTGTTTCATCAATTCTTACCTTTCACATTAAAATTCATTACCTATAAATTTTAACACAAAATAAGATAAGTGAAAGGTTTAAATATCAATTAAAAGCCTTTTTTACAATATTCAACAATTCCTCTTCACTGACAAAGGAATTATCTAGATATAAGTTATACCAACTACCTGTGACAGGAAACTTAGCTTTTGAAATATTAGGATGTTGATTTTTTACTTCATCATATTCATCTTTAGATAATTTTAAAACTAATCTAACTAGTTTAAAACGATTTTCAAATATCATTAGATTAACTTTTCCATTTTGAACAAAAGAATAAGGTTGATTAGTTTGTTTACGCTTAATAACTTCAACAAAGTTAAACTTTTCAGATATTAAATTAGATAATTGGTCCTTGCTTAATTTTAAAGGTGTCTTTTTAATTTTAATTTCCTCTTTTTCTTCTTCAGAAAGTTCATCTTCAATATTGTAGATTTCACCATCCGCATCGACAACTTGTTTCAAATTTTCAACACTCGTATTCGTATTTTTAGAATCTATAAGTTGACGATTTGTAACATAATTTGGAAGTTCATCTACTAGGTTATTTTCTAAATCAGAAACGTATTTTTTAGTAATTAATAAAGCTCTATCTAAAACTGGATCGGCATATTTTACTATTGAATAAATAATTAGACTCATTTCCACTTTACTAGTTACATCTTTGCCACTAATCTGATTATATGCGTAACTAGCTAAATTTATAAATCTAGTCAATTTCGTATTGTACATAACTATAAATGAATACCATTCGTAAGCGTCATTAATCTCTTCTTTTTGGAAAAAAGGATCAGTAAAGATTTCTAAAGGCGAACTAGTTCTAAGATAAACCTTTACTAGTCCTTTATATTCTTTAAACATCATAAAGATATTTTCATTTCTAAAAAAGTAATAAAATCCCGGGTTTTTCAGATCCATATAAACATTAATTTTATCTGGGTAATTTTCTCTATCGTAATTAAAATGTTTCACTTCTGCAAGTAAATCATCGACATTTAAAAAAGAAGGATAATAAACTTGAGAATTTAGTTCCAAAGCAGAAGAATCGACAATAGGAGAATATTTAGCTATTAAATAAACATCGTAATTAGGAACAGTAAATATAGATTTATCTTGACCATCTAAAATTTCAGAAACGATAGTTTGCTTTTTTATACCATTTTGAGAAATAGTTGAGGCCACATATCTTCTATATATATTAAACCCAGTAAAAAAATAACCATCTTTACTAGGAACAATATCTTTTAAAACTATATCAGTACCAGTTTTAGCAGTTAAAAGAAGATCTTTTGAAGAACCTTGATATATCCCACCATCAAGAATAATATGAATAGTGTGGGTTTTAATTCTCTTTTTTCTATAAAAATAGAAAATTACAACACAGCAAATCAAAATCAATATAACGCCAAAACTAACTCCAATAACTATTAAATCAATAGGAGCAAACTGTTTTAAATAATCATTAAAATCAACAGCGTAAACTAATTTCATAACAAGAATATTTTAAACTATTTCCTTTTATTTTTCATTATCTATTAATATTTCGTCAATTATTGAACTATTTAATTTGGCTAATATCTTAGAACGGAAATAATTTGAGTTAGAATTTGAACTAAGCAAATTGAATAAGCTAATATCTTTATCATCACTTACATAAGAAAGGATATTTTCAAGGTCAATTAAAATATTTTTCAAATATCTAAGCAGTTTTGAATCTTGATAGGTATTTTCAAATTCAGAATCAGATTCTAAATTATTTGGCTTTCTATTAATCTTATGAGTTAAATTATTCATCAATTCCCAAATTGACATGTTCATCGAATATTTTTCTTCTAGCAAATTGATACAATTATCGATGATTTTTGCTAATTCAGGATAACTATGTCGAAGATAATAAATAGTTAATCCAGCGATACTTTTAGAATTTACAAAAACATAGTCTTCCTTAGTGTCGTAATATTTTTTCATCGTTTCATATATTGAAGGCGAATTCCTTATCTTTTTAAAATCGATAAAGACCCTACCTTTAATAAACGAAGACAAATTAATCTTTTTTCCTGATTTATTTTTCCCTTCCATATAATAAATATACTTGTTATATGATTTATCATTACTTAAATAATATAGACAAATGAAAATCACTTCTTTTAATAAGCCATCAATATTTGCGACTACTCCACTTAATTCATAATGTTTAAATAAAATTTCAGTATTTAATAAGCTTAGTAAAATACCGTTATAATATTTTTTATTTTCATCATCATTATATTTAAAATGAGGTATAAATGAATATTTCCATTCATTTTTATCAAAATAACTCCTATTGTTATTTTCTAAACTTATTCCAATTTCCAATAAATCATGCAACTTATCAGAAATTTTATACGAATTTTTCAAAAGATAATTTTTTAAAATTTCATATGAATATTTCTTCAAAAATTTCTCAAATGTCGTATCTTTGTTTTCTAAATAAGGCAAAACAAAATCTACCTTTTTAAATTGACAATCTTTTTTATTAACTTTTCCTTTACTGCTTAATATTTTTTTAAATACCTTTTTAACATCATATGAATCTTGATTTTCTAATTCGTGTATTCTTTCATATTGAAGGTAATTAACGTCTATCTTGTCATCAAATTTATAGGCTAGTAAAAGCAAGGCTAAATCAAACATTATTTTTCCGCTATTAATTAAAACGAATATATTGTCGACATTTTTATTTACCGACACATTTGGTAAATGCGTTAAATTAGAATAAATAGAACAAGTTAACTTTTCCAACTGATCGAAATTAGATAATGTAATATCGTTTATCCTTACATAGATATTAACATTCCTATCTTTTATTTTATCTTTTAAAAAGCTATCGACATATTTAGAAAATAATTTAAAACTTTTTTCTTTAGCAATATCACTATCATTAACTAAATATAAAATTAAATAATCAAAGACAAAACCCTTTTTTGAAATAACATATTTTAAAGTTTCAATAGTAGGACCTTTAAAGTTAGAAATTAAATTAGCATCCTCATTTGAAATTGGAATTAATAGAATATTCATTATAATTCCTCCTTTAAAAGTCTATTTATTTGAATGAAAAAATCATCAAATTCTACTTTAGTTAGTTCAATACCTTTATTTAAATTAATACATTCTAAAATCAATTCAAAAATATCATATGAAGAGTATTTTAATTTATGATAATCAGATTTTTTAATATAACTGGAATGTTTAGCGTTATTTCTAAAAGTATTTTCATATTCTATAAACTTATTTAAAAAATCGTTGTTTTTCGTAATAACTACATTATTAATTGGATAGTTATTTCTAAAATTAATATTTTTTCTAAGTTCATTTACACCGGTTAAAGTCGCATAATTTTTAATATTTAATTCTAATTTTGAATCTTTATTACCATTTAAATTGTTAAATTTAGATAATGATTTTAACTTTTCTTCATTTAAACATAGTTTAGAAAAAGCTCTATTAGGATATTTAACAATTAAGTAATCAGCATAATCTATAGTTTGATAACCTTTTCTAGGCTTAGAAAAAAGACTCTTTTCATTTTCCATAATATCAATTGCAATCTCAAAAAAGGCCGATGAAATCAAAGCAGAAAACTTCTGATAATTTTCTAGAAGCAAATATCTATTTAAAACAAGCAAATAAGAAATTAAATTAGATAAATTAGTAAATGTAGTATCTTGATTAACATTAATAATTGAACTAACTTTTTCAATTAAAGCAATCTGCTTCACCTTATTTAAAAGATTTTTATTTTTAATTTGTGAAATAGCACTAGTAAAATTAATTTGTCTTAGCAAAATACAAACAAAACTTAAAAGTTCCTCAAATTCAGAATTAACTATATATTTTTCTGAATTTAAACTTGAACTAGCTAACATATAGACATATGAATCAATATATTGAGCTAAAACAATACTTGAATCTTCACTAATTAAAGTTTGGAAATCAATATAGTCAACATTACATTGACCTGAATCACAATTTTTTATATCCTCATTTTTTTCGTAATTATGTATCGGTAGCAGGTAACTAGTTTTATTTAAAATCAAATTATATGTCACTAAACATAAACCTAATCTCATTTTTTCATTACCAGAAGTAAGATTAATGAAAATTTTAGCATCAGGTTGTTGAACATGTATCTTTTTAATAATATTTAAGATCAATAAATATGAACTTTTTAAATTTTCAGTTTCATTTTCATCATATATCATCAAATCGTTTTCATCGTGTAAGAATTTAACTTTCTTTTCTAAGCAAAATTGGTTTAAACATGTAACTGCTTCTTTGCATCTTTTTAAAATCGATTTCTGTTGCTTGCTAACTAACAAAAACAAGCGATCAATTTTATAAGTTAATTTCTCTTTTGAACAAATTATTCCACTAGAAAGAATATTTAATATATTGCCAAAATGGTATTCACCTTGCTTATCTTTGCAAAATGGTTCGTTATTATCAACTAAGGAAAGGAGAATATTCATTTGATATTGTTACTCCTTTCTATTCAATCTATTAATATAATAGCTCTTTTTTGTCTTATATTAAATATATACTAGCTAATATTTGTATAAGAGAACATTTTGACATATATTTTTACTCTAGATTTATTAAAAATTAGAAATCGAAACCAGTCCCATTAAAAGGTGAACTATTGTCATTTTCAAAAGGATCTTTTTCTCTACTGCTTCTTTTAACAAAGGTTTCTTTAGGTCTAACCATAAGACAACCAATATCAGTAACTAAACAATCAATAATATTTTCACCTTTTTGTTATACAAAGAATAAATATTTTCTTCTCCAAACCTGCCATAAGTATCTAATTTAATCTGTTCATTTGTATCTAAACGAGTACATAAATAATATGAAGTACCATGAACGAAATCACTTTGAGTTGGTTGGACAAATTTATCAATTCTAACAGAAACAACTTTACCACCATATCTAATAATTCGATTTATCTTTTTAAGAGATTTACCCCCATGAAACAAAAAGATAAATGCCAAACGAAGTTACCAAAAGATACCCACCACCACAAACGCCCACAGCTGCCCATATAAGAGCAAAACCACTATAAATTCCTAACATAATTAAAGCGACTAAAATAGCGGCCACTGCAGCAATAGCAATACTTAAAAATAATATGCGAGCTTAAATTGATTTTTAATTGGAAAATAATAAATGTCTTCTATCATATAGACACATTTTATCACATTAGTGTGAAAGTATCTTATGCTTTAAGCACAAATTGTAAACTTCCCCTTACTCACTTATCATGCAAATAAAAACCTCACTAGTGAAGTGAGTAAATTAATAATTGATTTAATAAGCTTGCTAATAGACAATAATTGGTGGAGCTGACGAGGATCGAACTCGCTACCTTCTGCTTGCAAAGCAGACGCTCTTCCAGGTGAGCTACAGCCCCAACGCTTAATTAATTTATCATAAATAAATGGTTTTGACAAGAAATAGTTATATAATAAAACATGTAAAGAATACTATGTCAAATAATATAACTGGTTTAATCGCAATTAACTCATATCGATTGATTCCTCAAAACGAATTTAAAATTAAACGTTTTAAAGAAGAATTTAAAAAATTTAACATCGATTTAGATGTTAAAACTACTGTTGAAATCTTTCCATATATTGTAAATAATTCCACTAAAAGTCTAGTTGATTTATCTAAATATAAGTTTTGCCTTTTCCTTGATAAAGATGAAACATATTGTCGATTAATTGAAAAATATATCCCGACATTTAACAGCTCTTCTGCATTGGAAAAATGCAATGACAAAGTTAAAACTACTATCGAATTATTAAATAGCGGAATTAATTTACCTACTACTATTCCCGCTCCACTTTGCTATGGTTTATTTAATGAAAATATCGATGATAGAATAAACATGTTTTTTGATAATTTAGAATCAAAATTAACTTATCCTATGGTTTGTAAATGCTCTTATGGCTCATTAGGATTAAAAGTCTTTTTAATTAAAAATAGAGATGAACTAAATAAAAAATATCGCGAATTAATTTTAGTCCCTCATCTTTATCAAGAATATATTAAATCATCGTTTGGAACCGACTATCGTATCTTTGTAGTAAATAATCAAGTAGTTGCCTATATGAAAAGAGTTAACGAAACAGATTTTAGATCTAATATTGCCTTAGGTGGGAAAGGTTATAATATTAAACCGAGTCAAGAGTATTTCGATTTAGCAATAAACGCGAGTAAAATATTAGGTTTAGATTACGCTGGAGTTGATGTTTTAATTGGTGAAAACAATCAGCCTATCCTATCTGAGGTTAATTCAAATTCATTTTTAAACGAAATTGAAGCTATAAGCAATGTCAATATTGCCTATAAAATCGCTAGCCACATTGTCACTAAATTGAAACTTAATTAAATATAAGATAAAATAATTAAACCAAGAAAAATGAAAGGTTTACTATTATGCCTGAAAAATTAACAATTAATTATCAAGATGACAAACTAGTAAGTATCGAAGAACTTGTCCCAGCCGAAGATAAATTTAAATATCTTAGAGCTGAAGTTGACGATAGAATTAGAGAACTATCATTCAAAGTAAAAGGTCCAGTTAAAATTGAACTTTTCCCAATTGATAGCGATGCTGAAGCTATGCTAATTTACAAAAACACATTGATGTTTGTTTTAGCGATGGCTTTACATAATATATTTCCAGATGATAAGATGCTATTTTCTAATGATGTATCTAGATCAATTTATATTAGACCTAAAAACGATAACGAGATATTTTCCTCTTCTAAAATTCTTAAATTAAACGATGAAATTAAAAGAATTGTCGAAGAAAATTTACCGATTGAAAGAAAATTAATTTCCAAACAAGAAGCAATTAATTTGTACACCAAATTAGGTATGCTTGATAAATTAGAAATTCTAAATTACAGAAAAGAAGATGATGTTCATCTATATGTTTGTAATGGCTTTGTCGATTATATGTATGGATATATCGCACCATCAACCGGTTATGTTTCTCAATTTAATTTAATTGCTAGAATGCCGGGATTTTTAGTTCAATTCCCTCGTGCTGAAGAAGATGGTAAAATTCCTCCTTTTATCCCTGAACCAGTCTATGAAAAAACTATTGAAGAAGCTAGAGAATGGGCTAGCAAATGCCATTTAAACACCATCGCAAACATCAATAATTACAAGAAAGTATATTCTGATAACGATCTTATACAAATGTCAGAAACCCACCATACAAATCAACTTTCTGATTTAGGAAAAGCCATTGTTTCTTCTCCTAGTCCAATTAAATTAATTTGTATCGCTGGTCCTTCATCTTCTGGAAAGACTACTTTCGCCAATAGATTGAGACTTGAATTAATGTCACGTGGACTTTTCCCAATTAGAATTTCTTTAGATGACTATTATAAAAATAGAGATGAATTGCCTAAAGAAAAAGATGGAAGTGTCGATTTAGAAACTATTCATGCATTAAATATCGATTTATTTAACAAACAAATGCTCCAATTGATTGAAGGTGAAGAAGTGACTTTACCTAAATTTGATTTCCAAATTGAAAAATCTGTTCAAGGTAGAAAATTGAAACTTGCTAATAATCAGCCAATAATTATTGAAGGAATCCACGCTCTTGCAGAAGAAATGACCTCTTCAATTGCTCAACCAAATAAATTTAAAATCTTTATTGCTCCTCAAGCTCAAGTTAATATTGACGATCACAATCCGATCTCGATAACTGATTTAAGATTGCTTAGAAGAATAGTTAGAGACGCTAAATATAGAAATTCCCCTGCCGAAGAAACAATTGAAATGTGGCCCAAAGTTAGATCGGGTGAATTTACTTGGATTTATAACACTCAACAAGAAGCTGATTTTGTTTTCAATTCCTTCTTACCTTATGAACTTTGCGTCATGAAAAAATACGCCTATCCTCTTCTTTCTCAAATTAAGAAAGAATCTCCTAATTACGTTGTTGCTAGACGTTTGTTGTTGTTTTTAAAATATTTTGATAACATCGATGAAGCTAATATTCCTAACAATTCATTAATTAGAGAATTTATCGGTGGATCATGTTTTAAAGACGTCTAATATTTTCTATGAAAAAAAGGCAAAAAATCTATACATACACTTCAGATAAATCTCAAGATTTTTCCGATGTAAAAGTAAATCCAGGTAAACTTGAAAAAGATTATGCTTTCGTTCACACTAACATATTCTATAGGTTTTTTGCTTGCATTTTATATAATATAGCTATTCCTATCCTTTTTGTCTTTGAAAAGTTTATTCACCATACTAAAGTAGTAAATAAACAGGTTATCAGTAAGTTAAAAGATACGGGATTTTTTATCTATTCCAACCATACTACTATTTCAGATGGTTACCAGATGCAAGCTAGCGTATTGATTTTTAAAAAGAAAGGTTACATTGTCTCTTTACAAGATACTTTTGTTACTAATCGATTCTTTAAAACCTTACTATCTATGGTTGGAGGAATTCCTATTCCAAGTGATCTTCATAACGCCAGAAACTTTCTAAAGTGTTTAAAATATAGATTAGAACAAAAACACGTTATTATCATTTTCCCAGAAGCGACAATCTGGCCATATTATACTGGTCAACGTCCTAGTAAACCTGGTTCATTTAAATATCCTAGAACTTACGATGTTCCTACTATATTTTCTTGTACGACATTTAGAAAGCCGAAAGGTCTATTTAAAAAATTTAAAAAGCCTAGAATTGTTATCTATCTTTCTGAACCAATCTATCCAATTAGAAGTAACACTGAAAAAGAAGATGAAGCTAGATTGAGAAAGCTATATGAAGAATTTATTGAACTTAACACTTCAAGAAAAGATAATTATTCAGCTAATATCTATATCGAAAAAGACGAAAACAACTCTAGTGTTAATCAAAATAATGAAGATTTAACTGATAATTCTAACTAAATATATATTTTAGAATTTCCTAATTTCATAAAGAAAATTTTTTTGATACACACGCAAGCTTTTTACTTTAACTTGTAAAAATAACAATAAAGAAATAAACTTTGTTGCTGTAAATAAAGAAGAAACTAAGTATTTCCAAGTCACAGAATCACTTGCAAATAAAATGACTCAAGAGCGAGAAATAGCTCCATTTTACTCTACAAATGATTTCTACGAAAAGACAATTATTACCGCTTATAAGACTTATGTTACCAATGTTAATGGCATAAAAATCGTCAATATCATAGACTTTTTGTTATCGTAGTATCATAAATTTTCCTACTAGATTTAAAACTATCAAAATAGCGTAATGTCTTATTAATATCCATAAGACAACACATAAGTGAAAATATCAATTTATTAATCTTGAAAGCTAAAATGATATAAAATTTAGATTACATAATTCACCTATTGATATTTTAGCCATATTAAAACCTCTAGCCAAACTGACTAGAGATTTAATTTAATAATTATTAACTATAATGTTGAAGCAACTGGAAGATTTGCTATATCGATAGGAAGAGTAATTTCTCCACCAATTTGATCGACTTGTAAGTTTGCAGCTTCCATTCCATAAGTATTAAATACAATATGATCTAATTTCTTATCTTCACTTAAATATACTTCTGTTAATTCTGATGTCATAGGAGTTAAATCATAAACTGCGCCAGCGACATATGTGATATATTGCCCAAAATACATAGCTGGTTCATCTTCCAAAGTAAATAAGTTAGCATCTTTATCACTTGTTTCAAAAAATGCCGCTGAAACTGCACTAAATTCTGCTATTAATTCTTCAAATGGAACAGCTTGATTAGAATCAGTATAAGTTATACTTTCACTAGATCTAGATAATTGTTCTGTTTCAGAATCAAATCCAATATAATAGCATTCTCCATCTATTTTAGTAACACCCATAGTATATTTATTATCCAAATCATCAATGTAAATAAAAGTATCATCTGTTTTATAGACTTTACCTGTAGTATATGTCATCAGCTGTTCTTGGTAAGAAAGAATATAATTACTTTCATCCATTTCTTTTAACGCTGTATCTAGCACTTCTTTTTCAGGCGTTAATTCATATGGTTCAGGTTTTGGATAATCTGGACAATTTTCACCAAATGCTACGACATCTAAACTCGCACCATATACACAGTCTTGCCAGTTATCGTTAGTCATAGTAGTTCTAAAAGTAATATTTGCTATCCTAGTATCATCAAAACTAATTACTAATGATTCTAACGAATCAAATTGCCACCATGCTACTCTTTCAACAATATCACAAGCAAGTGTCATTCCATCTGCATTAGATAAATCAAAAACAACTTTATTATCCTCATTTTCATTTAAATCTTGATTGATAAGAAGATTTATCGGTGTAGAAAAATCTTCCCAATCCACAGGTGTTCCATCATCATAAGTGGCTTGGCTAGCTACTACTTGATTATCTAACGTATATTGATAAATAGTAGTTTTCCCATCAACATACCATAAACTAGATTCCCCACCATCAAAATCATCAAATTCACCTTTAGCTTCCCAATGATATGAGTTTTCAGTAAATAACGACATCATCGGTCCTTTTAAGGTAGTACCTAATTTTCCTTCATCATCGTAAAGTTCTTTATATGCCTCACCGGAAAATTTAATATTGCCTAAAGAATTTTCAATCTTTTCCTCAGTTGTTAATTCCTTTGCTGTACTTTGAGATGAAGAAGTAGATTCTGAACTAGAAATTGATACTGATGCTGAACTAGAAGTTTCAGTAGTAGTATCACATCCAATTAGTGAGCCACTTGTTATTAAAACAAGTAATAAACTTAAAAATTTAACCTTTTTCATGATCTAAAATATCTCCTTTATATGCTTAAATTCTAATCCCCCCCCCGCTTATTGTCAACTTATAATTTAAATTAATACTTTATTAATAAACTCACGTGTTATAACAATTAAATCTAACTAGATAATTTTAGGCTATAATATCTATGGAGGAAGTTAACATGAAAGAAATAACACTATCAAACGGAGTTAAAATTCCATCTATTGGTTTTGGAACTTGGAGAGCTAATCAAAATGAATGCTATCAAGCAACTAAATGGGCTATTGAAGCTGGATATAGACTAATTGATACAGCTCAAGCTTACGATAACGAAGAAGAAGTAGGTCAAGCTATTAAAGATTCTAATATCGATAGAAGCAAACTATTTATAACAAGCAAACTTGCTAATTCGTTTCGTGGTTATGATTTAACTATTCAGGAATTTAACAATTCATTAAAAAGACTAGGCTTAGATTATCTAGATTTATTTTTAATCCACTGGCCAAATCCACTTAAATATAGAGATAACTATGAAAAGATGAATCTTGAAACGTGGAAAGCTTTTGAAGATCTTTATTATCAAGGAAAGATTAAAGCAATCGGTGTTTCTAACTTCATGCCAAAACACCTGCAACAAATTTTATCGATTTGTAGAGTTAAACCTATGGTTGATCAAATTTTGCGTTTCCCTGGTTTACTTCATGAAGAAACTGTCGATTTTTGTAGAAAAAATAACATTGTAGTTGAAGCTTATTCTCCGTTAGGAAGACCTTCTTTACTTAGTGATGAACGTATTGTTAACTTAGCTAATAAAAAAGGAATAACCCCTGCTCAATTAATGTTAACTTACCAAATTCAAAGAGGAATTATTCCACTAGTAAAATCCATTCATCAAGAAAGGATCATTTCTAATTTAGATGCGACTAATATCCATCTAGATGAACACGATTTAGAATATCTAGATACTTTCCCTCTTGAAAATATTCCTCAGACAGTTGAATCAATAGATAAGATTAATTTCTAAATAAATATTTTGAATATTCTTCTACTAATTTATCTAAGCTAATTTTAGAATTAGCAGATGATGTCGATGGTAGTTTAATTATAGGAGGTAAGAAATTACTTCCTATTTCTTTTTGATATTTTTCAATTAGTTCATATGCTTTATTTCCATTAGCAATAATATATTTAATCTTACAATCTTTAATTAAGTTAACGATATCGTTATATTTAACATCTTTAATTGAAGAGTCACTTGAATTGGATATTAAACAGGATTTAACTATATCAAACAAAGCCAATTTGTTTTTTAATATAATTTCTTTTTTCTTAGAAACAGTTAGGTTTTCTTCAATGTAATTAACATTATATATCCTATAAATCACTTTCCAAAACCTGTTCATTTTATTTGCATAATAAAATCCATCTTCTCTAGATATCTTAGAAGGAAAACTTCCTAGGATTAATATAGTTGATTCTTTTGAAATAATCGGATTTAAATTGTGAACTAAATGTGAAAATTTTGACATTTTATTATTCTTTCTTTACTAAATATTATAAACAAACTAAAATTAAATTATGAATATTATTGAATATGTAAAACAAAATCAAAAATCCTTTAAAGAAGACAGCTTAAAAGAAACTGATTTCGCTGTTTTCTCACAAATCAGCTATTTTGAATTCCAAAAATTCTTTAAAAAGCAAGATGTCGTAACTTTTAAGCAATTTAATTTATTAAAAGACAAACAATATCTAGTTAAAAAAGCCCTCGATTCTAAAAAAGGACTTAAGTTAGTCAATGAATTAGTCGTTTCAAATAGATTTAAAGATATTGAGATTTTTCACTTTAAAAAATATACATCTTCAAGTAAAAAAATACAGTTTGCAGCTTTGAGTTTTAAAATTGATTTTAATACGTATGTTATTTGTTATCGGGGAACTGATATTAGTCTAACTGGCTGGTATGAGTCTACTATGCTTTCATATAAAACTACTATTCCTGGTCAACTTAGTGCTAAGCATTATTTAGATGAACTTGTCGCTATTTTTCCTAGTAATACTAGATTTTATCTTACTGGCCATTCTAAAGGTGGAAATTTAGCTCAATACGCTTATTTATTTGCCAAAAAAGAAAGCCAAGACCAAGTAGAAGCTATCTACAATTTTGAAGGTCCAGGAAATTTAGAAAACTACCCTCTTGAAGATAAAAATGCTAGTTTACTATCTAAAATTAAAAAATACATTACTAAAGATTCAGTAATTGGCACTTTATTATTAGATAATATCAACTCAGTTATTATCGATGCTACTGGAATAAATGGCGTTATTCAACATGCGATTTACGAATGGAAAATTGATGAAAAAACTCAATTATTTAGAAGAATCCCTTCTCTTTCAAAAACTTCACTAGCTCTTTCAGCTAGTTTTACTAGTTGGCTAAAATGTTATTCAACTAGAAAGAAAAGGCAGCTTTTAAATCAACTGTTTTCGTTTTTAAAAGAATGTGGGATTCAAACGCAAAAAGATTTCAACTTACAGTTTATTTCAAAAGGAAGAAAGTTACTTTCCAAAAGAATGAAAAATTCAAAATCCAAGGAGTTTTTTGCAGCTGTTAGTAATTTTATTAAGATCTTTTTAAACTATAGATTTATGCCTACTAGTAAACTTTTAGAGATTTACAAGCAAAAAAATAACAGCTATCATGTTCATTAATACAAATTTATAAATGCAAAAAGTCCAAGTTGTTAGCCTGGACTTTTATTTTGATATTAAGCGTTAGTTTCAATTGGAATTTCATAAAACTGCATTATAAAATCATTAAATTCATTTATGATGTTAGATAATTCTTGTTCGCTAGTTGCTCCTTTAATTTGTTCAACATAACCATCAAATTCATCTTGGTAATTTAAAACATCAGGATTTTGCTTAGAAAGTTCATCAAAGCTCATTTGCATTTGCTCAACAAAAATTCCTATTTCAACTTGTAACATTTCTGAATTATATTCTTCCATAGCTGATAGTAGATCTTCAGGAGTAGAAATTGTATCTAACATTGCCATATATTTATCAGCTATAGCAGTTAAACTTTCTTCATAAGTAGGATAATATGTAGCCATATTTTCTTTAATAGTTACTAAAATTTGATTGAAAGTTTGTTTAGCTAAATCTAAATCAGTAATTACATAAGTCATATAGAAATAGTAAGTTTGCTGAGCTAAATAAGTTTCACCATCAAGATAAACACCTTCAGTTAAGTTAATTTCTTGTTGATGTTCTTTATCTAAATAAACTTTATCAACACTAAATCCACTTACAGGAGCAAACATATTATCTAAATCTTCTTGAGTTAATGTAATAGTATCTCCAACAAAATATGGTTTAGGCGAACTAGTTAACCATAAAGATAAACCTATTACAGGAAATTCAGGATAAAATTGAATATATACTGCCTTAGCTAATAGCTCATCTTTATAAGTGTTAAGTTCACTTAATAATGGTTCAATAGTATTAGCATAGTAATCATCTAATTCATCTACAGGTAAACTTTGTAAATTGTTAATAGCTTCTTGAACAAGTGGGCCATATTTTTCATCACTACTAAGATCGTATAAATTGTTTAATTGTTGAGTTATATTTTCTAATTCACTTACAAATTGATTCATAAGATCATTTCTAAGTGATTCATATTGATTTTCTAAATTTTCAGTAACATATACTAAAAATTCATTAATTTCATTTTCATACTTATATAATTCATCAGTATTAGTACAATTACTAACTAATTCATAATAATAATCGTATGTTGATTGATATTCTTCTAAACTAGTTTTACCAAATCTTTCAGTTAAAACATTCCACGACTCAGCTAAATTATTTAAAATGTTATCTCTATATTCATAATCGAAACTTAATTCGTTATAAATTTGCTCGTAATAATTATTAATGTCATTTTGTAAATTTAGCAATTCTAAAATGCTATTAGATTCATTAATTGTAGTTCTATATGATTCAAATGTCTCAAGGTAATTTTGAAGTTTATCTTCACCAAATTGATTAGTTAAATCTTCAATTTTATAATCTAAATCATTAATTAGTTCTTCTTTTTTGGAAGTAAGATCTAATTCACCATAGTTAGTTTGTAATCTTTCAATATAAATTGAAACCTCACCAGTTAAATAATCTAAATTAGTTAAATTTTTATCATCATATAATTGATTACTTAAATCTTGATAACTTATATGATCTTCTTCAGAAAGCTCAAATTGAGAATTATACATTTCGTAAGCTTGATTTAAATTATTAACTAAACTATCTCTTGAATTTGTCGCTATATTGTAATCAGTATCAGCGCTTGAAGTAAGTTCATTAAATCTTTCATAAGCGTATTTGATATCATCACTAGTTTTAGCAGTCTGAATTATATTCAAAATTTCTTGATAATCAGATTCATAATTTACAATAAATGGATTGTAACTTGATATATTCTCATACTGACTAGTTATATCGTTATAAGCGTTTTCTCTTTCTTGATCAATATTTCCCAAGTTATTTATTTCATTTATAACATCGTTATATAAAGAATTAATTTGATTTACACATTCAATATATTCACCTACTGTTGTAGCTACTTCATATTGAGAAATAATAGAATTATACCTATCGTTGAACATTTCAGCAATTTGAGGGTAATTATAAGAAATGTTTTGATAATATTCATTAATTATAGTTAAATCAGCTTCAATCATTGCATGATCAACTGGTAAAGTGTAAAACCAATTAACAAACTGCTCAATTAATTCATTAGCTTCATTATCATCAGCAACAAAATCTGCTAAACCGATAAATTCTAAGTATTTGGAATAATTTGAACTAGCAACTTCACCTTTCAGATAAATATCATACATACTAGCAAAATATCTTTTTGTCTCTTTTCTTATATCGTCAGTAAGTGCTGTTTGTCCATCATAAGTCATTTTCGCCCATTTAGCGACCAATGTTAAATTAGAATTAACTTGGCTATACGAAGTAAATCGAGTGTCATTAATACCTTTACCAGTATACCAACCTTCGAAAGTATAACCTTCTCTATAAACATCAGGAAGTTGAATAGTTGAACCTTCTTTGATGTTTGTATATTTAGAAATATCAATATCAGAAATATATTCACCATTATTTAAATCGAAATTAACAGTGTAATATTTTGCTTCAGCTGTAGTCCCATTAGTAACTGTGAAAGTGAAAGTTGTTCCATCGGTAAAATAAATAGTATATGTATCTATATCACCTTGAGTATCAGTCTTTTTAATTTCTTTGATACCATTTCCTTTTTCACCATTTTGACCACTAGCAGAAACACCTGTATCAGTTTCACCTATCCACCAGTTTCCATTTTCACCTATTTTAGGAGTTAAACCATCTTCACCAGTTTGACCTACTGGACCTTGGGGCCCAGTTTCGCCTTTTTCACCATCTTGACCATCTTTACCATGTTCAACAGTAAAAGTAAAAGTAGAACCATCAGCAAAAGTAATAGTATAAGTATCTTTATTTTCATCAGAAGATGTTTTTTCAACCTTTGTTACTACTTTTGAAGGATCAGTTGGACTAACCTGAGATTTGTCACATGATGACATAATTAAAGAAGTGGTTAATACCAACAAACAACAAGCGACCTTTTTTGATTTTTTCATATCGTGTTACCTTTCTTTGATATATAAATAAATTTTCTTTTGTTTTATTTTAGATATAAACAAAAAATTTAATTTATCTATAGCCTATTTTAACACACCACCACCCCCACAATTCAAAATGACAATTTTGGCACATAAAAAGCTGCCATAAATTTAATTACAGCAGCCAATATAAACAAATGTTTTTTTATTTTTTCAAAGCTTCAAGCATCAGTTGATTTAACTTTTTAACAAATTCAACTTTATTATCTATTTCAAAGCCTTGAAGAATCATTGCTTCATTATATAGCAAACTTGAATATGATTTAATTTTTTCATCGTCATCAAGTTGGCTAATGGCTTTAAATAGATCGCTATCAGGATTAATTTCAAGAACCTTACTAGCTTTTGGAGCAACATTTTCAGCACCAGGTTGCTCTTTTAAAACTTGTTCCATATTTAATGAAACACCCTGTTTATTTTCTACGCATACTGGTGAATCAACTAATTTAGTAGAAAAGCTAACATCGTCAACTTTATCTTTTAAGCTTTCTTTTAAAACATCTAAGATTCTTTTATAGCTAGCATTTAAACTATCTAATTTATCTTTTTCTTCTTTGCTAAGATCATCGTTAGCCTCTTCAGTAATAGATTTAAATTGAACGTTATCATAATTGTTTAATATCATAGTGACAAATTCATCAATCTCATTATCGAAGAATAAAACATCGATTCCTTTTTGTTTAAACTTTTCTAGTTGAGGCATATTTTTAATAGCATCAATGTTTTTATTAGAAGCGTAATAGATGTATTTTTGATCCTTACCCATCTTATCTTTATATTCTTTAAATGAGATAGGTTTTTCACTATTTAAGCTAGAATAGACTAATAAATCCTGCAAAAGATCTTTTTTATTGCCATATGAAGAATAAATTCCGTATTTTAGATAACTTCCATATGTTTCAAAAATCTTGAGGTATTTTTCATAATCGCTATTTTTAATTTCAGCAAATTTATCGATTACTTTCTTTTCAATGTTATTAGCAATCTTAGTAAGTAAAGGCGAATTTTGTAACATCTCTCTTGAAATGTTTAAATCGAGATCGTCATCGTCAACTAAACCTTTGATAAATTTTAAATAATCAGGAACTAATTCTTTAGTATGGTCTTTAATAAATACGCCTTTAACATATAAATCTAAGCCTTTTTCATAATTTTCTGAATAGAGGTTAATAGGTGGATGAGATGGAACGAAAATTAAAGCGTTATATTCAAGAAGACCTTCAGCTTTGATATATAAAGAAAAATACGGATCGTGATAATCGAAATATTTCGATTTATAAAATTCAGCCAAATCAGCTTCACTAACATCTTTTCTAGGTTTTTTCCAAATAGGAACCATAGAATTTAATGTTTCAGTAACTACTATATCTTCGTATTTATCTTTAATAGGTTCACCTTTTTCGTCTTTTACTTGTTCTTTTTTAGTTACATCCATCTTAATAGGATATTTAATATAATCAGAATATTTCTTAACTAAATCTTTAATAGTAAATTCTTCTAAATATTTAGAATATTCAAAATCATCACTATCGTCTTTTAAATATACCCTAATTAAAGTCCCGTGATCTTTTTTATCAATAGCTTCTATTGAATAAGTATCAATTCCATCACTAGTAAATAAATAGCCAGTAGTATCATCTAATGATCTAGTATAAACTTCTATCTTTTTAGCAACCATAAAAGCAGAATAAAAACCAACGCCAAATTGACCGATAATATCAAACTCTTTATCTGATTTGGCTTTAGAAACTTTCTCTAAAAATTCCTTTGAACCAGATTTAGCGATAGTTCCTAAATTGGAAATCACTTCGGCTTTAGTCATACCGATACCATTATCGATAACTTCTAAATATCTTTCATCTTTATTTCTGACGATTTTAATTTCATGTTCACTAGAAGGATATTTATTAGAATCTTTATAAGTTAAAAACTTATATTTATCGTTAGCATCGCTAGCGTTTGAAATAAGTTCCCTTAAAAAGATATCTTTATTAGTGTAGATAGAATTAATCATCAAGTTTAATAACTGCTTAGTTTCAGTTTGAAATTCTTTTAATTCTTTCATTGTAAATCTCCTTATCAATAGTAATTATACAACGAATTTTAGCAGTTTCAAGTCTAGAGTGCTAATTATCTATATTTTGTAATTACAATTTGAATGTCATTGTAAAACAGATGGATTTTTCATCTTGGCTAGATACAACAATATTACCGTGATTCAATTCAACAATTTTTTTAGCGATAGATAGTCCAATTCCAAATCCAGAATTCTTTTTAGAATGGGATTCATCTAAAGTGTAAAATCTATCAAAAACATTTTCTAATTTCTCTTTTGAAACATGTTCGCACGTATTATAAAAAACAATAGTTAAGATATTTTTTACTTTTTTACATGTAATTTTTAACTTTCCACCATCATTTGAATATTTCATCGCGTTATCTAGTAAAATGGAAAATAATTTAAGCATAGTTTCTTCATACATTTTTACAACTAGATTATCTTGGATATCTTTTTCAAAGTTCAACTTTTTAGCTTCAATTACATTTAAGAAAGGTTCGATTGATTCATAAAGCATATCTGTTAAATTAAATTCGTTTTTTTCCTGCTCAGGAACAAGTTCATTTAATTTATTTAAAGTTATCATTTCATTGATTAAATTAGACATTCTCTTTATTTGTTTTTCTATAGCTTTAGTATATTTAGAATCACCTGTACTATTTTCAATAAGTTCCAAGTTAGTATTAATGATAGTTAGTGGCGTTTTTAATTCATGGCTAGCATTAGTTAAAAAAGCTTTTTCATTTGCATACATCTTCTTATATGGAGCTAGAATATATTTTGAACAGATAGCTCCACCAATAGTAATTAAAACGTAAGCTGAAAATGTAATAATTAAAGAAAGGATGGTAGTTAGTCTAACATTAGCGATATCGTTAGTTACATCCATAAATAAAAATTCAACCTCACCTTTATCAAACGTCCTTGTAAAATATATCTCATCGATAAAAGCTTCGTCTTTATTAGTTTGATAAGCCATATCTAAATATTGGCTAATTTGCTCACTATCTAAGAAAAAATCATTGGATGAACTTACTTCTAACAATTCACCATTATCATTTAACTTAAGATAAAAATATCTAGGTAAACCAAAAATTTCATCCTGAGTTAAAGGATCTTTATCATTAGAAATGCTAGTTTTAATCTTATTAGCATCATTAACTATCTTATTGATAGATATATTAGAAATAGTGCAATTTAAAACAAAAAATATGATTACTAGTGGAAATAATGCAATTAAAGATATATATAAAGAAATTCTAATTCTCAGCTTTTTGAACATATTCTAAAGAATAACCAAGCCCTCTATTTAATTTTATTTGAACATTTGGGCAGATACTAGCAATCTTTTTTCTCAAGTTAGATAAAAAAGTCCAAACAGTAGTAATATCTGAATAAGATTCATAACTCCAGACATTATTTAAAATATCGTTAGTCGAATAAACTTTGTTAGGATTTAACATAAAAAGTTCGAGAATTTGAAATTCTTTATTAGCTAAAAGAACTTTTTTATCACCATATTCTAAAGTATAGTTACTGAGATTTAACTTTAAGCCGTGAAATTCGACAATATTGTTAGAATTTTTATTGTTGCGGCGAATTATCGCTCTAATTCTAGCGACAAGTTCCTTACTAGAAAAAGGTTTAGGCAAATAATCATCTGCCCCTAATTCTAAACCTTGTAATTTATCGTTTAATTCACTTTTAGCAGATAAAAAGATAACGGAAGTATCGTTTTTCTCTTCCCTTATTTTCTTTAAAAATTCATAACCATTTAATTTAGGCATCATAATATCTAAAATGATTAAATCATATTTAGATATCTTTAAAAATTCCAATCCATCATATGGATCGTTAGCGACATCAACTGAAAAGTTTTCTTTTGATAAAACCTCTTTTAAAGAGTCAGTTAAATCGATTTCATCATCAACTAAAAGTATCTTCATAATCTAATTACACATCTATTATATATTTATCATCTTTTTTCTTGTATCTTTTTTGCTGCATTTTGATGTATCGACTAAATAGTTTTCTTTATTAGGACCATCAGCAGTTTTTAAAAGACCTTTAGTAGCAATTAAGATAATAGGTTTCAATTCATTCATAATCTATCCTCCCAATTTACACTTAAATTTTATATGTCAAACTTAAAATTTACTTAAAAAGATTAATGAGATAATTTTTTCCCATATTTTATTTAATTTAAAGACTAACTTTAAAAGATGCTATCATTAAATATGAGGTAAATAACATGGCACAAATTAAAGTTAAAATTATTAATTCCACTACATTAGAACTTCTTGAAGACGCTAAAAAAGGCGATATCATCTCATTAAATGAAATAATGGAAGTCGATAGTTCTTTTATCAATGAGCTTATTTTAAAATCAAAAGATAACGAAATTGAAACTAGAGCTAAACAAGAATCAAATAAACAACTAGAAATATTTAAAGCTAACTATGAAACAAAACTTCTTGAAAATGAAAAGAAAATAAAAGCAGAACTAGAAAAAGATTACAAAACTAAAGAAGATAATTTTAATCTTGAAAAAGATAGATTAAATCAAATTATTCAAAGTAATCAAATAACCATTAATAATCTCAATAACGAAATAAAGAATTTAAAAGATGATATACAAACTAAGATTAAACTTTCTAATCAAGAATTAGAAATAAAACATAATAATGAAACTATCAAACTTAAGGAAAATTTTGCTAAAGAAAAAGAATCTCTAAAGGAAAAATACAATGAAATAAATAGTAAATACAATGCCCTTAGTTTACAAAAATCTAGCTTAAATGTTAAACAGCTTGGTGAAGAATTAGAAAACTGGTGCAACAACGAATTTCAACAGGCTAGCATCGCTGGATTTATCAACTGCACATGGGAAAAAGACAATACTGTTGTCAAATTAGATGACCAAACTAAAGGTAGTAAAGCTGACTATATCTTTAAAGTGTATTTAAATAACGAGTATAAAGAAGAAAATATGCTCGCCTCAGTTTGTTTAGAAATGAAAAACGAATCTAACGTTTCAACTAACAAAAAGAAAAATTCCGATTATTATAGTAAGCTAGATGAAAATAGAAGAAAGAAAAACTGCGAATACGCTTTACTTGTTTCTGAACTTGAATATACTTCTTCTAACGATTGCCCTATTCAAAAAATAAATGGCTATGAAAAAATGTACATGGTTAGACCTCAATATATGATTAGCTTTTTATCATTAATTTATTCTCTTGCTAACAAATATAAACAAGCTATTTTAAATAGAAAACAAGATGAATATAACTTCAAGGCGAAAAAAGAATTAGAAGAAGAATTTGAAAATTTAAAACAAACTTACTTGGATAAGCCATTAATTGCTTTAGAAAAAAACGTTGAATCTCTTTCTAAAAATAATGCTGAAATTTTAAAATTTGCTACTAAAAATAGCGAATTATTAACTGAAATTACAAATAAAACCATTAAATCTATCAAAGACAAAATAGAAAGATTTAACATTAGAAAAATATCTAAAAACTTAGAAGATTAACCTTTTAAACTTTGAATAAATCCTGGAAGATAAAAATTTAAATAAGTCTTCCATGATGACCAATCGTGAGGATAATTATCACTCCAATAATAAGCTTGATGATCTATACTTTTTTTATAAAAAGATTCATCAAGCTCTTTTGTTTGATTGTAAGAATCTTCTTCATAGGCTCCAGTAGAAACTACCATCAATATTTTTTTAGTATTATAAGTATCAATTATATCTTTATTAGTAAGCATATTGATAGAATCAATCGGAGAATTTAAAAAAGCTATCTGATCGTAGTAATCATTAATAAAAAAGTCAATTTTATATATTCCAGATAGACAAAATGTCCCGCTAAATAACTTAGGCCTTCTTAAAAACAAATTCATAGCTTGATATCCTCCAAATGACATTCCAAATGTCACTGGTAATACTTCTGCTTTATATTGGCTTACTATTTTTGGATAAAGCTCAAAGTAAAAATAATCGCAATATTTTTCCTGCAAAGCCAATCTTTTTTTCTTATCCCAAAAATAGGTGTTAGACAACGATTCTTTGTCAATTGAATCGACAGCGACAATCATCATTTGTTTTGATTCAATAAACGGATAAAGTAAACTAACTATGCCTTGATCTTCAACTTCATAAAACCTTTGATACTGACTTGGAAAATAGAAAAACACTATTCCTGAATCACCATAAGTCTTATATTCCATGTCTCTATTTAATAATTTAGAAAATTCTTTAAAATATCTGACAACCATATCGGAAATATTTTAACATAATTGAACTAATTTCTAGATTCTAATTTTATACTTCTAACCATTAAGAAAATATAGATAATTACTCTTATCTTTCTAGATATCAGACTTATCACATCTTCTTATGCCAGTTATCACCTTAACAAGATCACTTTCATAAAAAGGCATCATTTTCCTTAAATAACGTTTTCTAACTATCATCTTCAATTACCTCATTTATATCCTAATGAACATTTTTACAAAAATTAACAAAACTGTTCAGTGCTACTGAACACTTTTACTAAAAAGCGACAAATTGTTCAGTAGGATTATTAATTTAATGAATCTTATAGCCCACAAATTTCTACAAAAAGTAGCATTCATTATAATAAAATATTTAATTTCAATTGTTTTCTTTACTTATTAAAGAGTTAAAGCTTGTTCATCTTCTTTTCTTCTATAATTTCCCAATAGCCTGCTTTAGACGATCCATTAAAACTTATACAATTAAATTCTTTGATAATTCTTGCCACAGTCTTGAAGCTTTTATCGATTATTTTAGCTAATTCACTTCTCGTGATTTTGTTGTTTTTTCTAATAGCTAAAATTATTTTAACCATTTTTGTTTGAGGGACATTTTGGAGGACATTTTGAGGGACATTATCCCTCAATGGAGCTTTTTTATAATTTAAATCTGGCAAAGCAACTCTAAACCATAGACGATGGTTAATTAGAAGCTTTCTGATATCATAGTTAGGATAAGCTTCTCTAATTTTTTTAATACCAGTGCCATAATTCTCTATAAATTCAAACTTATGTAGTACAGCTATCAATTTTGGATTTCTAAAAGAATGAACACCGAGCAAAATATCATCAATGCTATATCGATAGATTTCACCAAGGGCTGTTATTTCCAACTTCAACATTCAAAAAAGAAATAATTTCTTTATTTAAATCATTTACCATTTCTCGCTTAAGTTCTACTCTATCGCTTTCTTCATATTTCATAATTTTTCTTCCTATGCATATTGAGTAATTAAAGAAATAAATTCTTTTACATTAATCAGCTAAATAATTGTTATTTTTTTACTTTTTATTTGATATTTTTAATAGCAACAATAAATTTATTACTCACAATTAATTATCTTAAAAAATCCATGTTTTATCGAGAATTTTAGTCCATCTAAAAACATTCAAAATCATTTAAACAACATGTAAATTTTCTTATAAAACAATTGTTGTTTTCTTCTAGTTTTAAATTGAAACTCTCTTAGTTGTAATCTATAATATTTATATGAATTTAAAGTTACAAAAAGCTGAAGAAAAACTCCTCGATCTAGGTAAATCAAACAAGTTAATTAACTTTACTATTAGTGATAGATATTTAAAAATTTATTCTCCTACTATCTTTTCTAGCTATCAGATAGTTTGTTCTAACAAAAAGGTTTCTATTTTTGATTTTGATAAGTTTTCTGAACTATTTTCGCCTAATCAAAACAAAAAGAAAGATTTTTTAGAGACTAACAGTTTTTCTTCTTCTCAAATTCAATTTAGAAAATCGCTGATTGATAAAATTTCTTTATCTGATAACGAGCTTTTAATAATGACTGATTCATTTTCTACAAGTTTAAAAAAAGCTATCAAAAACATAGATAATACTAATTTAGATGCTATTAATGAACGCGGAATTAACTTACTATATATCTGCTTTGGCTTACTTAGATATAAAGATAGCGATTCTAACTCTTTCTATCAAGCTCCTATCATTTTAATTCCATGTCAATTTAGCTACGAAGGTAAATTTGAAACTTATTTAAACCCAAATTTAGATGAAGCGAGTTTAAATTCTACTCTCTGTTATAAATTGAAACACGAATATAATATTAATTTCCCTACTTATAAACCAAATGATAATTTAGAAAAGTATTTTAAAAAGCTTAAAAAAGAAATTTCTAAACAAGATGATTGGTCTATAATCTATTCTAGTTATATAGGCCTATTTACCTTTTCTAAAATAGATATATATAACGATTTAAAAGAACATGAAGATATCGTCTTATCTTCTAGTTTAATTAACACTTTGTTTGGTGAAGAAAAATTAAAGCAGAACAATTTAATCGATAATATCAATTTAGAAGATAAACAAAATCAACTTCACAATATAGTTAGCGCTGACTCTTCACAAATGAAAGCAATTTTGGATGCTAAAAACGGCAATTCATTTGTCTTAATTGGCCCACCTGGAACTGGTAAATCTCAGACTATTACAAATATCATTGCTGAATTAATTTACCAAGGTAAAAAGGTTTTATTTGTCTCAGAAAAGATCTCTGCTTTAGATGTTGTTTATACTAAGTTAAAAGAAAATGGCTTAGGTGATTTTTGTTTAAAACTCCACGGGCTAAATTCTAATAAGCAGCTTGTTTTAACTGATTTAGTTAACTGTTTACAAATTTCAAGAAATCTAGTTGATTTAAATAGAACTAACAAACTCGATGAGGATAAAAATAAGCTTAATGAATATGTTAATAGCTTACATCAAATTCAACCTATCATTAATCTATCTAGCTATGAAATTTTTGCTAAAGCCATCTATTATAAACAATTTAGCAATTTAGGTTTTGCTTTTGATGATATTTCTAATAAAGGTCAAGACTATCTTGAAAAAGCTAGTGTCAATCTTGAAAAGATCCTTTCTACTAATTCTATAGTTAATTACGATCTTTCTAAATCTCCTTTATATGGATACAAATATCAAAATCACTCTTATGAAAAACTTACTGAACTTACTTTGAGTGTTAATAAATGCTTATCTATTTCTAAAAACTTAGCCAAGTTACAAAAACTCCTATATGAAAATTTTGGCTATAAACACGTAAATTATAAAAACATCTTCAATATTTTAACTTATCTAGATACTTTAAAAGATCTCCCTTTATATGAACATAGTTTCTTTTTAACTAACAGCGCTAATAACCTAGTTGCCCTTTTAACTTATCTAAATGAATATGGAAATAACATTGATGAAATAACTTCTTCAACTTTAATTAACTATACTTCAGATGTTTTAATTGATAAACTAGAAGACATTTCAAAAAGGATGCAGACTTATTCTGGTTTTGCTCGTCATTTTAAATCCAATTATCATAAAGATTACAAATTTTTAAAATCTCACTATGTTGGAAAGGATAAATATAATCTTGAAATCGCTAAAAAAGACTCTCTTCTTTTAGCTAAACTCTATCTTTCTAAAGTAAAGTTTGATGATGTTTTTAATCAAATATCTAACTTAGTTTACCCATCTAAAAGTTTAACTAAACAAAATTACAAATCTTATTGTGAATATGGAATTAAACTTCTTAGTGATATTGATCTTATTCCACCGAAAGGTTTTAACTGGAACTATGATGATTTATTAACTCATCAAAAGCAAATTTTTAACAATCTATTTAACTATGAAAAAGAGTTAAAAGATCTTTCTAAGTTAGCGTCTTATTTTGAAGAAGCTTCTAGCTTATATACTATTGAATTTACTAAGTTAAATAGTATATTAAGTTCAATTAGTTCTTCTTTAACTAACATTGAATATTACATCAATATGGCTAATTATCTTAACCAAGCTAATAAGGATGGTTATTTAAACTATATCAATTTATTTTTTAAATCTAAGATCGATAAAAAACAGATAGTTAACACTTTTAAGAAAATCTTTTTCACTCAGTGGGCTGATAAATTAAAACGCGATACTCCTATTTTTAATTCTTTAAATAGAATTGCTCATGAAAATATTATTTCTTCTTTCCAAAAAGAAGATCAATTAAACTTAAAAGCTAATCAAGAAGAAATTAAAGATAAGTTACTTACTAAGATTTTAAATTCCAATTCTCAATTGGCAAATCAACTTATTCAAGAATCTAATAGAAAGAGAAATTCCCTATCTGTTAGAAAGATAATTGATCAATATAAAGATATCATTTTTGATATTAAGCCGTGTTTGATGATGTCTCCACTTACTGTCTCTTCTTTTTTAGATGCTAAAATTAAATTTGATACTGTTATTTTTGATGAGGCCAGCCAAATTTTCCCTTGGGATGCTTTAACAAGTATCTATAGAGGCAAACAAGCAATAGTTGTTGGTGATCCTAAGCAAATGCCACCAACCTCCTTCTTTATTAGTGAAACTAATTACGATGAAAATGATAGTGAAGTCTACGCTAGCGATTTTGAATCTATCTTAGATTATTGTTCTATCTTGCCTCAAAGATATCTTTTATGGCATTATCGTTCCTTAAGTGAAGACCTCATTCAATTTTCTAACAGGCATTTTTACGATAATAAATTAATTAGTTTCCCTTCTTCCCATTCTAAACAAGATGGCTATGGAATAGATTTTATCTATGTTAAAAACGCCACTTATACTAGAGGTAAAGGGATTAACTATCTTGAAGCTAACAAAGTTGTCGATTTAATTTTTGAAAATATTGAAAGATACCATAATCGTTCGTTAGGTGTCATAGCTTTTAATATCAATCAACAAGAATTAATTAACGATATCCTTGAAGAGAGATTATTAGCTAATCAAAAATATCAATCTTTCTTTAGTAAAGATAGATTTGAACCTTTCTTTATTAAAAATCTCGAAACTAGCCAAGGTGATGAAAGAGATACTATCATTTTATCAATCGGCTATGGTAAAGATGAAAACGATAAATTTTATAATTCTTTTGGCCCATTAAATCGCGATGGCGGTGAAAGAAGATTAAATGTCGCTATTACTAGAGCTAAAATTAATATCCAAGTTGTTTCATCTATCCTTTCTAATGATATTAAAATAACTAACAATACTAAAAATGGTCCAAAATTATTAAAGGCTTATCTTGAATATGCTCAAAATAGCAATACTACTAATTATCAATATTCGAATAAACCGACTTTTGATTCAGATTACGAAGAAGACGTCTATAATTTTTTAACCGCCAATAATTACAAAGTTGATACTAAATTAGGCTGTTCATCATATAAATTAGATTTAGCTATCAAAGATAATAACAATAAATATATCTTGGGAATTGAATCAGATGGACTAACATATAAAAACAATTTAACAGCTACTGATAGAGATCATCTTCGCCCACAAATATTAAAATCCAAAGGTTGGAATATCTATCATCTTTGGGAAGTCGACTGGTTATACAATACCAAAAAGGAAAAAGATAACTTAGTTAAATTAATTGAAAAGTTACTTTCTTCAATTGATAATAATTCTAATAAAAGATCATCTAGTTTAGCTTCTAACAAGATTGAAGAAATTAAATCAACTTCTAATATATCTAATAAATCAGATGTTTTAAATGAATCGAAATCTAAAAATGTAATCGAAGCGAATAAAACTCCTTTACAAGTTAAAAAAGATGATAATAACTTAGTTAATTCTAAATCTAATTTAGAATTTGATAAATTAGATACTAAGAAAACTAAACAGGAACAAGTTAATCTTTTTGAAGATTATTTTGATGATAATTCTATTTCTAATTCTAAAGATAATAGCGATTATAATTTCCAAAGTTATATTTTTGCTAACCCGATAAAATTTAAATCCACTAACAATCAAGGTCAAGATGTTTTAACTGCTATCAATAACATTATCAAAATAGAACAACCTATCAATCAGAAATTCTTAGAAAAAAGATTAAAAGATTATTTAAAGTTAAATAGAATCACTTCTACTTATTCTAGCTATATCTTTTATAGTATTAGAATCTTAGAAAATAAATATAATCTTAAAAAGATCAAAGATGCCTATTTATTTGATGAAAGTAAAATTAAGTTTAGAATCAATTCAAATAGAAAACTCGATGAAATTCCTACTATCGAATTAGAAGAATGTATCTATCAGTTAGTTAAACAAGCTAAAAATATTAATAAAGATAATTTAATTGAAAAAGTCTATAAATTAGTTAATATTAGTTATCCTAGCTTAGTAGATAAAAATTGCATTTTATCTATTATTGATAGTCTAGTTAAAGATAACAAATTGAATTTTGTTAACGATACTTATTCTATTAATTAATCTTGTTTTCGCTTACTTGAACTTGTTCTAATTTGTCAGATTGTTTTTGCTTGTTTTCAACTTCTTTAACATTAGCTAATTTAACACTTTCTAAATCGATAGCTCCTGATTTAATCAAAGCAAATTTAGAACTAACTGGACCAATCATTTCATATAAGACTGATGAGCATAATATTACTGATAAAAAGGTATCACCAATTGAATTTGGAAGCATTCTTTGACCTAAAAAGGCTAGCCCAATTGCTACTCCAGCTTGTGGAATTAAGCCAAAGCCAAGATACCTAGTAGTTTTCTTTTCGACTTTTACTATCTTACAACCTAAATAAGCACCTAAATATTTACCTAAAATTCTGATAATAAAGTAAACTAAACCAATCATTCCTATAGTTAAAAAACTTGAAAGATCCATATTCATTCCTGAAATTACAAAGAAAGCTAACATGATTGGTGGATCAAAATCATCTATTTGATTAAATAATTCTTTGTCCTTAGTTTTATTTATATAACTTGCACCAAATATCATACATGATAACAATGGTGAAACATCTAATAAACTAGCACAACCAGAAATTAAACAAATAAAACACACGCACATTATCATTTTAGAATTCGATGATCTGTTTTTAATTAAATATGGTAAAATTAACCCACTAATTAAGCCAATTAACATAAATCCGAGATTGTAAATAATAGGTAATACAATTTCTAACACGTTTAAATTACCTTGATTAGTAGCTTCAATTACTGCAGTAATTATTGAAAAAGCTAATAAGCAAACAACATCGTCTAAAGCGACTACTTGTAACAATATATCGACAAATTCCCCTTTAGCTTTATATTGCTTAATTGTCATCATTGTTGATGCTGGAGCTGTTGCAGTTGCAATTCCACCAAGTAACAATGCAAAACTAAGCCCCATATTTGGAAAGATTATATATATTGAAATGCTAACTAGCACACCAGCTAGTAAAGCTTCTAATAAAGTAATAATAATTACTTTCATTCCTGAAGCTTTAATAACTTCTTTTTTAAATGATTTACCTACTCCAAAAGCGATAAATCCCAAAGCTAAATCACTTAAAAAAGACATGTTTGAAATAATATTATGTGGAACTAAGTCTAAAACATAAGGACCAATTATTATTCCAGCAATTATATAACCAGTAACATTAGGTAGCTTTAATAGTTTAGCTATTTTTGAAAATGCAAAACCTGCAAATAAAATTATAGCTAGTGAAATTAATATTGTTGCCCCGCCGTTACCATCGTAATATTTATAAATTTGTAAATCCATTTTCTTAACTTTACTTACTGTCCTTTCTATGTTATATTCTAGCCGTAAGATAAATTAATAAAACTAATAATAATTTATCAAACTATAAATTTTTGTTATAATGGAGGCAATATGATTGATCCTAAATTAGAAACTTTTTTGAAAATATGCGAAGTGAAAAACTTCACTTTAGCTGCCAATCAATTAAATCTAACTCAACCGGCAGTTAGCCAACATATTAAAGGCTTAGAAAGCGAATTGAACATAAAAATATTCAATAGGATAAACAAAGAAATCAAGCTTACTAATGAAGGAAAAATACTATTAAAATACGCAAGGAGAATTCAATCAATCTACAAAGATTTAAATATTAAACTCGGCGATGAAAAAAACCTAACTAAATCTATGATAGTAGGAATCACTCACACTTCTGAATCTAATTTAATTGCGGAAGTTTTAGCTTTATATTGTTCTAAAAACAAGGGTTCAAGAATAAAAATTATTGCTGATAGTATAAAAAATCTTTATGATAAGCTCTCTTCATATGAAATTGATTTAGCCATTGTCGAAGGTAATGTCGTTTCTAAAAAGTACAATTCTATCTTGCTAGATACTGATAGTTTAGTAGCAGTTATGCCTAATGAAAATCCACTTAGTAAAAATAAGACTATAAATATTAACGATTTGAAAACTGAAAATCTCATTTTAAGAACTTCTTCCAGCCAAACTAGAGAGCTTCTTGATTCAGCCTTAGAACAAGAAAACATGTCCATAAACGATTTTAACGTTATTCTCGAATTAGATAATATCGCTACTATTAAAGATCTTATTGAAAGAAATAGAGGTGTATCTATTCTTCCTAAAAGCGCCTGTTACCATGAAATTAAGCATTCTATTTTAGCAATTAGGCCTATTGAAAACTTCAATATGGTTAGACAAATTAACCTAGTCTTTTTAAAAGATTTCGAACATAAAAATGTCGCTAGTGAAATAGTTTCTATCTATAATTCCATCGTCAAATAATACTTAGCTTGCTAGCAATACTTTAACGTTTAACTATTTTTATTCTATTTTTAATTTATGTATCAAAAATTTCTTTTTTGAGCTATAATTATTCTTAGGAGGTCAAGTATGAACCAAAGAATTAAAGTAGTCCAATATGGATGTGGTAAGATGTCCAAATACATCTTAAAGTATCTTTATGAGCATAATGCTCAGATTGTCGGAGCTATCGATATCAATAAAGATATCGTAGGTAAAGATGTCGGTGAATTTGCTGAACTAGGTGTTAATCTAGGAGTTAAAATTTCTTCCGATGCCGATAGAGTTTTAGATGAAACTGATGCTGATGTCGCTATTATTACCCTATTTAGCTTTGTCGATGATATTTTTGAAGCTATGGAAAAATGCGTTTCAAGAGGTATAAGTGTCATTACTACTTGTGAAGAGGCTATTTATCCTTGGAATACTTCTGCTGAAAAAATAAATTACTTAGATAAACTTGCTAAGGCAACTAAATGCACTATTACTGGTAGCGGCATGCAAGATATCTATTGGATTAACATGGTTGCTTCTGCTATTTCTGGATGCAATAAAGTTACTAAAATAACTGGTGCTTATTCATATAACGTCGAAGATTATGGTTTGGCCTTAGCTAAAGCTCATGGTTGTGATTTAACTGTTAAAGAATTTGAAAAAACTTTAGCTCACCCTACTCAAATCGTTCCTTCTTATGCCTGGAATGCTTCTGAAGCTATGGTATCTAAACTAGGCTTAACTATTAAATCTATCACTCAGAAAAATGTTCCATACACTATCGATAAAGATATCTATTCTGAAACCTTAGGTAAAACTATTAAGGCTGGAAGATGTATAGGTATGTCAGCTGTTGTTACTATTGAAACTTATCAAGGTATCACTATTGAAGAACAAACTATCGGTAAAGTTTATGGTAAAGATGATGGCGATATGTGCGATTGGAAGATCGAAGGTGAACCTAACTTAGAATTCCATGTAACTAAACCTGATACTGTTAGACATACTTGCGCTACTATCGTCAATAGAATTCCTAGCTTATTATTAGCTCCATGTGGATTTGTTAGCTGCGATCAATTAGATGAACTAAGATATTTAGTTTATCCAATGGAAACTTATTTAAACTAGCAATTAAAGCATTATAGATTAAAGGCTATTAGATATCTAAATACATTTTAGACTTTTAATAGTCTTTTTATTATTCTCATTTTTAAAATAGTTATTTATAAACTAATTTAATTGAATATCTTTACTTTCTTTAATATGATTAAATAGTAACAAATATGAATAAATACTTATCTAGATTAAAATACGCTATTAAAACAAAGACTTTAAAATTTGAATTAATTAAATATAGGCGCAATAAAGATCTTAAAACCAAATTTGAAAAAGTTAAAAGAAGAATTGAAAAATCTTCTTACTTGCAAGATGTTTTTAAGCAAGATAAATTTTCCTCTACTATTCAAGATAATAAAAAGCCTAAGATTTTTGTCTTTTGGTATGATGGATTTATTCTTGCTCCAAGTATTGTTCAACTCTGCTATCAAAGCTTAGTTGATAAATACAGTAAAATTTTTCTTATCGTGCAAATTGATAAAACTAACCTAGAGGCAATTTCTAAAATAGATTCTTCCTTAATTGATAAATTTAAGAAAAATAAGATTTCTGTTCAGATGCTTTCAGATATTCTTAGATTTAAACTTATTTATGAATATGGTGGGATTTGGTTAGATGCTACTATTATGCTTCATGATAAGTCTTTCGATTTAACTAAATTTATAGATTCATATTTTAATACTACTAACAATTTAATTAACAATAAGGATGTTTTTACATATAAAAAATATCTAACTAACTGGACTGGCTTTTTTATCTATGGTAAAAAAGGTAACAACTTGGCCTATTATATTTACAATATGTTTTTGTTTTATATTAATAAATATCACTATTACCCTTATTTTCTAATTGATATGTTTTTAATGATAGCGAAAATCAATAAATTAGATAACTCTTTACTTAACAAAATACCTAGTAAAGATGAAGATGTCTTCTTTGTTTTTAACAATAGAAATAAGTTAGTTAATGAATTTACTAATCTCGAAGAAAAATTTAAAATTCCCCAGAAATTAATCTGGAGAATCGATATTGATAATCTAAATAAGGATACTATCTTAGGAAAATATATCTTAGAAATTAAAGAAGATATTTATAAGCAAGATAAATAGAATTAAACATCTTCTTTTGTAAGAAGAATAAATATAATTTATATCCTTTTGAGGCTTTATAACTAGTGACCTTTTTTAATGAAGAAAGATATTCTTCATCTTGATTCATCATTTTAAAAAACTCTTTAGAAGTAGAATAATTAGATGATTTAATTACTCGAGAAAGATAGTATTTAGTAATATCAAAATCACAGGTTTCAAAACTAGAATCAGGAGTAGAGTTTCTTGAATAAACAACATGTAAGAAATTTTTAACTTTGCTTCTTAAATTAATTACATCTTGATAGTTAACTTTATTTATTTTAGTCATCGATACTTCATATTGAATATAATAAACACCTAAGTAATTTATATTTCTAAAAGAGGTGGATTTTTCTAAATAAAGAAGGTTAAAGGCCATATCTTCATACATATAAAATCCATAGCTTTCATATTCATCAATTATCGATTTAGCAATAGATGTTTTATACATTTTCCCCCAGCGAAATACTGGAATATATTGAAAAGTAGCAATGGAATTATTGTTATAAAATATCTTTGAAAAGCTATCTTTAACTTGATATAGATTAGCTTCTAAATTCATTTCCTTTTTAGTTCCATTTTCTAGAACTTTATAATAAGAAGTAGAAATTAAATCTACTTTATCCATATATGGAAGTAGTATCTTAATAAAATTGCTATCTAGATAATCATCTGCATCTAAAAAGCAAAGATATTTACCACTAGCATTTCTTACACCTAGACTAACGGCGTAAGTTACACCTTGTTTTTCCTGATAGCATATTTTAATTCTAGAATCTTTATTTTGATATTGCTTAGCTATTTGATCAGTTTGACTATCGGCATTGTTATTTACTAAAACAATTTCAAAGTTTTGATATGATTGATTTAAGATAGATTGAATAGCTTTTTCCAAAGTATCTTTATTGTGATAATAAGGTACAACTATAGTTACTAAATTGTTTTCTTGCATATTGATTTTCCTTTGACGTTTTAATTATATATGATTACTTAATTCTAAAATAGAAAAATAAGTGTATTTAATATATATATTATTTAAAATTTTTGCGTATATACGCATTTTTATTAAATGAAATTATCTAACAAAAAATAGACTAGATATTAACTAGCCTATTTATTGATACACTTATATTTTTAATATTATTCTTTTATTTCTTGATTATCTTTATCTTCATCAACTTCTTTTTTATTTACTAAGATAGTTTTAATAAATCCAATTAGCGAAATGACAAATAAAATAATTCCACTAATTAATAACAAGATACTTCCAAAATAAATATCAAAGGAAGTTTGATGTTTAACTGCATCAAAGAAAGGTTGAAAGCAATTGATAATTAAGATAACAATTACATAAGCTAAACTAACTAAGTTAAAAGTAAACCCAACACTTGATAAAGCTTTATTTAAAGAATAATTAGCAAGAATAGATCCACCAACTAAGCCAAAGATTAACAAATATAAAACTAAAGATGAACTAACATATTCTTGAAAGTAGAATTCAACATCATTGCCATTTTTACCTAATGGTAAACTAATTCCAACAATTAGTAAAATACTAGCGACAACAACTATCAATATTGAAATTAGATTATAGATTTTATTTAGCGATTTCATCTAAAATTTCCTTTCTTTTAGCTTGATATTCTTCATCAGAAATAAGTTTATCATTATGTAATTCATCTAATTTAGTAAGTTTTTCTTTGTAATCGATAGAAGTAGATTTACTTGATGCTTTCATCTTCTTAATTAAATCGATAATCATACTAGAAGCAAAGTCATAAACTACCATACAGATAACAAAGATTAAAAAGAAGATGTTTGTAGTTAAAATTAAAGTATGACCTGGAGTATGCAAGAAATTTCTAGCGGTTTCAGGAACTTGATCTAAAGTGGTTTGAACTGTTGCAAATAAGAAGAAATTAAAGGCAATACTAGTTAAAGCTAAACTATAAGCAACAACTCTAGCTGTCTTATTTTTAAGGTTAAATAGTATAGGTGAAACTAACCCAACAAAAGCCGCTAAGATACCAACGATACTAAAACTAAGGGTTGATTCTCCACTACTAGATATGCCGTTAAAAGCTTGAAAATAGTAGATACTCTCACTAACATCTCCACTTGAAACACTTAAATAAGGAATACAAAGTCCTATAAAAGTTAAAAAGACAATAAAGACACTAACAGAAAAAATGATAATAGATGAGATAGAATATTTTTTCATAAATTGACCTCCATAAAAATTATACACTTTTATTATTATTAAAGCAGCAACATAAAAAGATAATAATTGACATCTATTTTTTTATCTATCGATATTTTTGTCTTTTATAATTCAAATTTAAAGTTTACTTCTTATTTGAATTTACATTCTCTATTATTTCAATATAACCATCATCACTAACATAAATCTTATTTCCTCGAAAATCAGTAAAAATCTTTTTCTCCTCATCTTCTTTTGAAGCAAAATAAAGATCGTCTAAATACGGTTTTAAAATAAGTTCATAAAATAGTTCATATATTGGTTCCATATTTATCTACCTCCAATTTATAGATTAATATTTCAAATATTAATTTATAAGATTTTTAAATAAACAAAAAGATGAGATTTCTCTCACCTTAACTTTGGATATATAAATCTTAAATAAAATATAACTAATTAAGTTCAAAATATTTAGATAAGAAATTTTTAGCAGTAGTAAAGTAAGTTTCAGGTTCACGTAGATATGAATTAGCATGTCCAGCTCCTTTTACTACTAGTTTTTCTTTATAGCCATTTACTTTAGCATTATATACTTCATCTAACATATTAAATGGTACAAAGCTATCTTCTTCACCATGGATAAATAACATTGGAACTTCTGATTTAGCTAAGCTAGTTAATGAACTAGCTTCTTTAAATGAATAGTTTGCTTTCCAAGATGATAAGGCACTAGCAATATCTAATATTGGGAAAGTAGGAAGATAATATAAAAAATCAAGTTCATGAGCAAAGATATCCCAAACTGAAGTGTAACCACAATCTTCTATAATGCATTTAACATTACTAGGTAAATCTAATCCAGATACCATCATTGAAGTAGCTCCACCCATTGATACTCCACTAATAAAGATATTAGCTTTAGGATCTTTACTTATAATTAAATCTAACCATTTTAACATGTCGTAACTATCTAGATAACCCATACCTAGATATTCACCATCAGATTCTCCACATCCTCTTAAGGAAGGAACTAAACAATTAAAGTTCATTTCTTGATTGTAAATAGCGGCAAAGTTTAACATTGAATCGGCATTAGAACGATATCCGTGAATTAATAATGCGTAATTATGAGATGATGTGGAAGTATAATAGATATTCCCTTTTAGATTTAAATTGTCATCGCTAGTAACTTCAACAGCTTCAACTTTGACATTTTTTAACCATTCTTCTTTATACTCTTTAAATTTATTGGAATTTTCAGTAATAATTAAATCGTTTTCATCAGGAGCAGAACCATCGTTTGATGGATCTAAGTTAGTATTAAAATTATCAGTTCTTTTAATGGCGAAATCTACTAAGTAATTAGCAACGCCAAATAAAGCTCCTATTATCGCTAATATTAAAATAACAACGACACTTAAACTTACAATAAGAATAATCTTGCGTTTCTTTTTCTTTTTATTTTCTTGAATAACACTATCCATATTAAACTATCTCCCCTTTTAAAAACACCTTGTTAATATAGATTAAATTATTCTAAATTGTCAATCTTTTTTAATTTGACAAATTTATCTATCATTTCTTTTTTAATCTTAGTTTAGATATTAAAATCAACAGTATTAACAGGATTAAACAAAAGCTAATTATAATAATAAACATTATTGAAATATCTACTTTATAATCGAAAAAATAATATTCAACATCGAATGATTTGGCAATGTTATTTACTATTATCTCAGGTATACTTTCTTTCATTTTTTCAATCGTTCCATTTAAGAATGTCTGTCTAAATATTGTGGTTGAATATGTCATAGGTAAAAAGGAAGTAAATACCTGCATTGTTTTCCCCATAGTATTTATAGGCATATATGCTCCACAAATAAAGCCATATAAAGCGGAAACTAATGTACAAATCCCACTCATAATTCCTTGAGAAGAAGTAAATGACCAGATAATGTTAGCTAACAATGTGGCAAATAAAGAACTGATAAATATATTGATAATTGTTAATATCACATCAGTAAAACTCATGTAAAAACCAACTATTGCTAAATAGATTAATCCTATAACTAATAGAATTAAACAAACTATCATTGTAGAAAGCAAATTGGAAAAAACATAACTGAATTTTATTAATGACTTTTTAACTGGACTAACTAAAAAATCAATATCAGATTTATTTATCTTATCTATTATCATTGTTCCTGAACAAAATGCTACAGTAACACACGATGTAGATAATACAGAAGAAAATAACCAAGCACCAGAAAATGAATTTAATAGATTAGTAGAAATTTCCAAACCATTTAACATGGCTAATACACTTTCTTCATATGACTTTTTTAAGAAAGCTATAAATAAAACAAGAAGTATTAAAGGCGTAATTAAAGAGATTAAAAACGTCATCTTATCTTTAAAATAAAGTTTGAAATTTCTAATAGTTAAATACTTAAACTGTTTTAATTGCCTTGTCATAGCTTTTCTAATTGCTTTCCTGTCACATTTAAAAAGACATCATCCATACTGCCTTTAATTATTTCTAAATCTGAAATATACCTTTCGTTTTTAACAATAAATTGTTTAGCTAAATAAGTATCTTTAAATCTGATTTCAATATAGTTAGATTTAATTTCATATGTCATTTTTTCTCTATTTAAAATTTCTATTAACTCTTTTTTATAATCGTATATTTTTAAATAGTCATAAGCATAATGATTTTTTAATTCTATAGGTGTACCTTTAGCAACAATATGCCCTTTATCTATTATTACTACATAATTAGCTATGTTAGCTTCTTCCATATAGTGAGTAGTTAAAATAACTGTTAATTTTTCTTTTTGAATCTTCTCTTCAACTAACGACCATACTAATTTACGCGTTTGAGGATCTAATCCAGTTGTCGGTTCATCTAGAATCAATATTTTAGGTGAATGAATTAAGCCTCTTGCGATATCTATCTTTCTTTTTTGACCACCTGAAAGTTGATTTATACTCCTTTTTAACAAGTTAGAAAATTCTAATTTATCAGCAAGATATTTGAGATTTACTTCAAATTCCTCCTTAGTTAAATCGTAAAGCAAAGCTCTATATTTTAAATTGTCATAAACAGTTAATTTACTATCTAAAATTGAAGATTGAAAAACTATTCCAATATTTGGAAGTATCTTATCTATTTGATTTAAATTGTAACCATCTATTTCTATTTCACCACTATCTTTTTCTAATATACCTACTAAGATATTAATAGTAGTAGATTTACCAGCACCATTAACTCCTAAAAACGCAAACAATTCGCCTTTTCTTACTTCAAAAGAAATATCGTTAACAGCTTTAATATTAGAAAATGATTTACATAAATGCTGAATTTGAATTATCTTTTCCACAATCAAATTCTAGCAAATTATGTAAAGTTAAAATGTAAATTAATATTAAATACTATATATTAATATATTATTCTTCTTTTATAGGTCGACCTTGACTATCATAATTATCCTTAGTGTTTTTCTTACTTGGATCTATATAGACTAGCTTATCAATAAACTTAGTAAGCTTACTATTTCTTTCTTCTACTTTCTTTTTGTTATCTTCATATTTAGCTTTTACACTTTCTGGAATCTTTTCTAATAATTTAGCCTTAGCTAAATATAAATTAGCTTTTTGAGCTTCTCTAAATCTTTCATAGTGTTTTAAACCTTCTGATTGTTTAGCAAGTTTAGTTAACTTAGTAAAGATATTTAATGAAGAGACAAAATCATAGATAAATACGCCGTAAATTACTCCTAAAAGCAAGATAAAGATAACATTTACCATCGTTCCAGTTTCTCCACCTTCAAAGATGAATTTAAATAAGTAAGTAAACATATTATAGATATATGGACTTAACCCATAATAATAGATTAAATCTACAACTAACCAGATTAATGAAAACTGAGGACAAATTACACCAAGTATATTTCCTTTTAAATTAGAATAGTCCCATAGTCTTACTTTAAAGCCTTTAATAAAGATAATACCTGCTATAAATTCAAGTAAGATTAAACAGATAAAAATAATAGATATTGGAATTAAATCATAAATAGTCGGTCCAGATTGAATAGTATTAGTAAATAACTTACCTGTTGGATTATATAAAACCATACTAGAAGGAAAGTTTTGAATAATAGTAGCAGAAATTACAAACATTACTACTATTCCAAACCCATATAAAGGAAGCCAAGGCCCTTTCATAAAACCAGGATTAACCCACTTTTTAGCAGAAAAGAACCTCCTGTAAATCACTTCAAAAAGATAGCCTACCATACAACCAAAAATAAACATTGCTAGTATTACAATTAAATAGGCATAAGCTAAACGTACCATATTGACTTTCCCTTTCTAGCAATTAATTAGATATAGATAAAATCGATATATCTTTAATTCCTACTTCTATTATCGTTCTTTTAGATAGATAAAGCAAATAAAAGGCATTTTAAATGTGAAATTAAATAAATTTATATTTAATTTACAACTGTTAAAATATTTAAATTTTCTCTAATAGTAAAGAAGCTTTTTTCATGAAATGCTTTATTAATTCTAATAGATTTTCATAAGTGTTATTTTCTTCACAAATATCGAAATATTGATATACAAAGCAATAGTTATCTGTTAAGTATGAATCGTATTTTTTACCTTTTCTTGCTTTCATAGTAGTTGTATAACCTAAAATCGTTCTTTCTTTTACTTTGCTATTATATGAATCATCAAACCAAACATCTTTATATAAATTATAAAGATAATCAGCATCTTTACCTTTTTCGAATCTTAAGTTTCTTTCTACTACTATTCTAAACTGATTATCTTCTAATTGAACACCTATCAGTTTATATGGAGTATTTTCATCTTTCCAATTTGAAAAGCGAACATCTAAAGTAGCTTTCCCATTGTGAAAATTTTGTGAAATATTTCCCGATGAAAAATATTCTTTAGAACAAATAGATTCAAAATATCCTTGCTCTTTTCTTACAAAAGATAAAAAATCAGAACCTTTTAATTTTTTATATACATCAGCGATTCTTAGATTATATAATTCTTTACAACTATAATCTAATCTGCCTAAAGAACTAGATAAATAATAATTTAAGCAGCAATTAATAGCTTCTAAAACATCGCAATATTCATTTATTAATTGAAGATTTCTAATAATGTTTTCACTTTGACTTTTACTTGCAAGTAATCTAATACTTTCTGATATTGCTTCATAGTTTCTATATATCCATTTCCCATTTAATTTTTCACTTTTAGTAAAATCTAAGATATTATTTCCAATACCAGTTAAAATTCCTTTATAAAAAGCATGTTTTTCTAATATAGTAGTATATTCTTCTAATTGATTAGCACTAGGTAAACTTTTAATTTTATTTTCAATTACAATATGTTCATCTAATCCATCTTTTCTTTTTAAGAAAATAGCGATATCTCTATGTAATTTTTCGCGGTAAACCGTTATTTTTTCATCAATATAATTATCAAAATTGAATTCTGGTATAAAAGTTTTAATAAATTGATGGTCATTTTCAATAAGATATGCCCACAAATTAGAATGAAACAGTTCTTTTGAAGCTAATGACATACAATATATCATTGACTTATTTAATAAATTAACAGCATCTTTAAATTCCATATTGTTATTCTCCTATTATTAAAGTAAAATGATGTTCTTTATTTAATCTATCCTCACCATTTATTCTTTTATAATTAACAATCTTCCCTTCATATTCAAAGCCACTTTTTTAAGACACTCTTCTAATTTAGTCTGTAATTCAAAATCTAGCATTATTTATTCTTCCATTTCTAATTGTATCTATTTACACTTATTATCTATTTAAATTAGAACTTAATTTAGAAATCATCTACCTCTTTTTCAAAGACAATTACACAGGCACTTAAATGGTCCGTAAAGTCAAATTTTACTAACCGCCATCCTTCATTGGCTTTTTCTTGTAATGTCTTTTGAAGTCTATTTGTTAATGATTTCCTACTTAAAAAATAACCTAAGGTAACTGTTTCATATTGATATTTCTTCATATACTTATTTCCTTTTTAATCTTGATTTATACTTTCTTTAAATCTAGAATACCTTTCTACTTCTTCTTGTTGATGGATAGATAGTTTTTCTAATCCTTCTTCTACTTTAGTAAATAAATCTTGTTTCCAATCTTTGGATAAAACTTGATAAGAAGAATCTATCTTTACTCGTTCAAAGACTTTAAAAATATTCATATATCTTTTTGAAACTAGCTTAGTACCTAAAGATAAGATATATAAAAGATATCTAGAGATAATATTTTCATCATAGTATCTTCCTATCACTTCTAAAAAAGAAGGTGAATTATCCTCTATATCCTTTTGATTTTCTAGAAGCTTATTAAATCTATCTAAGTCCATTTATTTAATCATTCCTAGTTCTTTCATTTTTCCTTCTCTAAGTTCACCTAGAGTTTTCTTGTTATCAACTAATCTCATAGTTGCATATATTTGAATGGCTTTCCAACCTGTTACTAAACAACCAAATTTATGAGCAGCCATCAATTCACCTTTATATTCAACATAATTAGCATCTACTATAGTTGCTACTTCACTTGGATGAGAAATAACACAAATTTTATCTCCAATTTTAATAATGCCCTGTTTAATCATCCAATCTAATTTAGGAAGAGATGTATAACTTCTTTTAGTTCTTATCTCTTCTGCTTCTTCTTCATCTTTAATTTGTTTAGCTGAAGGTTCAACTAAAAACAAATGATCTTCTAATCCATTTATTTGAGCGATGGTTTCAAGAATGGAATAAGCATCAGCAGCACTCATATTGTAAAATTCACGCTTTCTAGTTTTACCATCAAACTCTTCGATACTTCTTAAATTAGGATTTAACTTATCAATCATCTGATGAAGTTTCATGTCAGTTAATCTTTTAGGAACTTCATAATAAGCATAAAGTCTAAAAGCAAAAGGAATGCATTCACTTCTATTAAGTTCCTTTAGTCTTTTTTTTACATCATCTGCATAGCCTATTTTTACATAGTCTGGAAATGATGGATTGGTAAGTATGTAGATTACACCTTGTGAATTTTTCATATAATTTACTCCTAACTAAATAAATATCTAAATTTTATAACGTCTTAAAATTTAACTTATACAAGTTGATGCTTATATTCGAACTCACTCAATATTAATCCCAGTCATTTCGGAAATATGTTTTAATAAATTACTATCTTGGCAATAAATATAACAACCTTTTTGCCCACGTGATAACAAAACCTTATATGTATTTCTAATTATACTATCAGCTTTTTTCTGCCAATCTACTTTTTTCTTAATTCCAACTAATGATTTATCAGATGAGGCTCTCGCTTTCATATCAGTAACGACATGACCATTCTTGAATGATAAATCTTTTCCAATTATTACCCCTACATAATCAAATTCTAGTCCTTGACAAGTGTGAATACATCCAACTTGATCAAAACTATTAGAATCAATGGCCCATGTATCTGTATTCGCAAAATTCCATTTTGCCTTAAAATCATCTATTTTTATATCAAATGAATCAGGATTATCTAGACCTTTTTCTGTTTCTTTTTTTGTTTTCCATTCATAACAATATCCAGCCAGCATTCTAGCTTTGTTATTAATATTCTTTTTTCTAAGTTCTTCCATCATTGCTTTTGGATTACTAAAAAGTCTTAAATCATAATCAAAATCAAAAGTATAATTAGCTGTTTCTCTAATTTCCAGCAAATTATCTAAAAATGAAAGATATCCATCAGAACCATTGCAACGAAATTGACTTACTAAATCACAATTATGATCATATATCAATTTGCTATTTTCAATCACAGCCCAATGTTTAATTTCATCAATAGTCCCAATATCTTTAGCGGAAACTTGCTGATCTTCATCTATAAAAAACACTGATACTCTTGAAGCATGAATAATTTCTTTAATCTGATTTTCACCTTGATTTTGAAAAAGACCACTTTTAGCATTTAATCTATGTGCTTCATCACATAAAATACAATCAAATTGATTGTTTTTTGCATTAATAAACGATCCACTACTTAAAAATAATGACTTTATATATGCTTTTTTATAATCATTATTTTCTAATTTTTTAAAATACACATTTCTTGGAGCAGCATTTTTTGTTACATAACAAGCGCTAAACTGTTTTATTAGCAAATCAGCTAACAATTGTATAGCAATAACGCTTTTTCCAGTTCCAGGACCACCTTTAATAATTATTGTATATTTTCCGTATTTATTGCTAAAATCTTTTGAATTTTCTAACGAATTATATACTTTTTCTTTAATTAATTCATAAACAATTTTTTGCTCGTCAATTAAATAAAATTCTTTATTGCCTTTTAGCATACTAACAATAGAATCCTGCAATGATTTACTTGGCTTTAATTTGCCATTATCAATTTTAAATAAAATATCAATTCCATCTTTTTTTCTAACATATTTTTTTATAAAATTTGTCAATTTATCTGCATCTCTTTGTAAAAATAATGGAGCTGCACCAATTGCGTCTTTATAAAATTTATTTTCTATGTGACTTCTATTTGCTTCTCTATAGTTGTGTAGATATGCACATGGAATTAAATGAATATCATATTTATTAATAGAATCATTAAAATTCTCAATGATTTTGGCATATGAATACGCTTGATAAGATGGATGACAAACATATCTATTAGCACCACCAACATATGTATATACAACATCAGGTCTTGCAGTAATTTTACTATCTTCCCATTGCTTTAGTTCAATAATAACAACATTATTTTTGTCATCACAACTTTTTCCGGCAATTATAAAATCAACCCTTTTAGAAGTTAATGGTACTTGATATTCAATTGCTAGTGAACAATCATCATCAATAGCTTCATCACGCAAAACCGAACTCATGAATTGCATTGAATTTACCCACGCTCTATGTTCATTATTATTGTTATGAGGTAAGTGATGTTCTTTAAATTCTTTTTCAATTAAATCAGCAATCAGTCCATTATGAACATCACTAATAAAATTTCCCTTTGTATTTGAATAAACAATCATTAAAATTTATTCTCCCTATCCAATGGATATTTTTGAGCATTTCGCTGAATTTTATTATTAACAATTTCGTCAATATTTAAATTGTACTTTTGTGCAATTTGAATCGCATATATAAAAACATCAGCTAATTCTTCTTTTATTTTATCGATTTTATTATTACAATCCAAATCATCTTTACTCCACTGATAAATTTCCAATAATTCGGCAGCTTCTAAACATAATGAAATAGCTAAGTCTTTTCCATTATGATATTCATCCCATTTTCTATCTTCATTAAACTTTCTTATTTTTTCAATTGTAACACCACTAAGCATGTTAACCTCCTAGTATCAATCGTCACTATTTTTCTTCCTTCTTTTCCCTTTTAAATATCAATACGAATCCAGAAGTAGTCCCAAACAAAATATAAGATTGGAAGCTAACTAATTCCCAGCCATCTTCTCCCATCTTATCGCACTTATTTTGAATTTCATTTTGATTGTTTATATTTTCAAATATTTCTATTACTTTATATTCGTATTTCATACCTTTACCTTACATTCTTTAATATTTTTTTAACACTTTTATCTTATCATAATATCTAAAAATTTGACTATTTTTTAAAAAAGATATGACAAAATTTAATTATATGGGTGTAATTTCGGACATACTCTAATAAAAAATGTAAATTTTTATACATACTTTATCTTTCGCTTTTATATTTCTAGCTTACTTATGGCTTTTTTTATTTTATACTACGACAAGTATTAGATATTGACCCCCCCCCAGTTTTGTAATAGACTTAAATTGATAAAAGACGTATCAATGTGAATGAAAGGAGAAACTAATCACATGAAAAAGAAGTTATGTCTATTAGCAGTCTTAGGAGTTTTGTCATTAGGAGTTACCTCTTGTACTCCAAATGTCAGTCAAACTTCTTTACCTTCTGTTACTAATGGAAAAGATGGTCAGGATGGTGAAGATGGAAGAGGTATTGTTAAAATTGAAAAAACCTCTACTTCAGGAAATGTCGATACTTACACTATCACATATACTGATAACACCACTTCTACTTTTACTGTAACTAACGGTAAAGATGGTCAAGATGGCCAAAAAGGTGAACAAGGTATCCAAGGTATTCCTGGGGATGATGGCCATACCCCAACAGTTTCTATTAACGATGATGGTTACTGGGTTATTGATGGTAAAGTAACTACTATCAAAGCTGAAGGTACTGATGGTGCTAAAGGTGATAAAGGTGACACTGGAGAAAAAGGTGATCAAGGTGAAGATGGTTTAACCGCTTGGTCAAATACTATTCTTCCAAGTGAAAATGGATATGTCAGTGTTAATTTAGGAAGTGCCACTGTCGGTGAAGAAGTTACCTTTACTATGTATCCAGATCATAACTACTATCTAGCTAGTCTAACTCTAAATGGTCAAGAAGTTAGTGAAGGTATTACTAGAAATAGTGAAAATGGTACTTATACTTATACAACTAACATGGTTGAACATGGTTTTGTTGTTAAAGCTAACTTTGATAATGCTTCTAGCCAATATTATGAAGATGGTAAATTATATTCTTCAATTGTCGATCCATTTGGAAATGTAATTTCTGATAAAGTCCTTGTTGAAGGTGCCCATCAATTTGTCGGTGGTAGTGGTAGTTTAGAAGATCCTATCGTTATTGATTCTAGCGATGATTTAAGTTACTTAGATCATGAAAGTATCGAAGCTATCAAATTAAATAACGATATTACTGTTGATACTAATGCTGGATTAACTTTCAATACTAAAAATCCTAATACTACTATCGATTTAAATGGAAAGACCTTATCTATCGGTAATAGTTCATCTAATACTTCTACAAGTGAAATTAACAAAAATCAAGTAGTTAATATCTCTAATGGTAATATTTCTTATAATGGTTTAGCTGGAGCTAATACTGCTTTTGCTGTTAATAAAGGCGGTAGCTTAACTTTAGATAAAGTTAATTTAGATTCTAATGGTACCCCAGTTGCTGTTTTTGATGATGCTACTCAAGTAAAAATCACTAATTCAACTATCGTTGGTGGCTATTATGGATTTTCTACTAACGCTTCTAACTGGGACAATATCAAGAGTGTAAAAATCGATATTGAAAATTCCACTATTAAAGCTACTCATTCAAGTAAAGATAACACTGGTGTTTTAATTAATATCGCTGCTGATGTTAATATTACTAACACCAATATCCAAGCCGATAGACAAGCTTTAATCGTTAGAAGTGGTAATGTTAATTTAACTAATTCCAATTTATATTACACTGAAGAATATACTGGAACTAGCTTCCACTATAACGATAAATGGACTTCAGGAAATGAAGTTGCCTATGCTGCTATAGTTGTTGGTGATAATCAAAATACTGCTTATGGTTTCGATGCTAGCTTAAATATGGATGGTGTTGAAATTATTAAAGGTGAAATTGATAAAACAGAAGACACCCCAGTTACTACTTCAAGTAGTGTAGTCCCATACTTCCTCTATGTTAATGGGGATACTACTAATTCAACTAAAGCTACAATTAATATCGATAAAGATAGCTGGAATAAATTATTTGAACAACGTTATAGAATCTATCTAGGAGATTATGAATCACATATTAACGTTGATGAAACTGCTTATGATGAAAATGATCCTAGATTAAACGGAGAAAAAATTAGCATTCCTGACGCGAATAAACTAACTGGTTTAGATAAAAATTATAGCAAAATCTATACTGTTACTGGTATTTGGACAGGAACAACAAATGATTACTATGGTAATGGTAATATTGCTGATAAAACTACAGGTGAAACTTTACTAGTTTATGGTTTAACAAATGCTGCTAACTATACCTCTTTAGTAGCTGGTCAAACTGAAGGTGAATATAAATTTGACAATCCTAGAAACTTTGGAACTACTCTTGATGATAAATTAAACGCTGGTGATATGGTAACTCTAACTGGTATTATTGTCGATTATAATGGCACTTCTGAATTCATGGGTTATGTCGATACCATTGTCGATTCTCAAAGCTATGATGTTGTAGTTCAATATGGTGAAATGAGTAATGGTAGTGTTACTAGTAATTTAACTGATAACAAAACTAAATATGGTGATGATATTGAATTTACTATTACTCCTGATGATGGATATAAACTTTCTTCCTTATTAATTAATGGTACAAATGTTACTAGCCAAGTTGTAGAAAACAAATTAACTTACAAAAACAACAACTTCTGTACTGTAATTACTATTGAAGCTACATTTGTTGAATCTAGTGTTGATACCACTCCTACCGAATTCAATTATAACTTACTTGATTTAACTTGGAACCCTAACATGGGTACTGGCTATGCTCAGCGCACTGCTATTACTGAACATGGTAATATTTATTTCTCTTGTTCAGCTGAAGCAACAAGTTCCTGGAATAGTGGTGTTGTATTAGGAGCTAATGGTGGCGATAAATATACTACTAGTACTATTGTTCATGCTGCTGTTTTGAAAGGTGCTGGGGTCGACACTGACGTTGATGCTAATCATATTGATAACAAATACTACTTATCACTAGAAATGCAGTTTGATGTCAAAGCTAAAGAATTCGGCATAATAATCAACACTGATAATGGTGAAGGAAGCAAAGTTACTCCTAAAATATTAAAATCAACTGATGGTGGAACTACTTGGTCAATTGTTGATTCAACAGCTACTACTGATTCGACTGCAAAAACTAAAACTATACTTGCTAGTAATGAAAATGGTGAAAAAGCTAGATATGCTGTCTTAATTGAAACTACCACAGCTAAAACTAGAGTAAATATTAAATCCATTTTTGCTAATGCAGCTATCAGCGATGCTAAATAATCAATACTAATAATATTGTTATTTCCCTTCCTAAAAAAGTCTCAGTAATCTTAACTGAGGCTTTTTCTTATTGATTTAGATTTTATAATTTTACTTTAAGATACTAATTATTATCTTCTATACATGTTTTATAAAATTTATACCCACCTGAAAGATGCTTACATAAATAACCATGTTGAGATAATATTCTACATCCAATATAACTTCTAATAGCGGATTGACATATTAAACATATACATTTAGATTTATCTAATTTATCTAGATTATCTCTTAATTCATCTATAGGAATATTGATGCTATTTTTAATATGACCCAGCTCATATTCTTGCTTTGTTCTAACATCAATCAATTGATATTTAGAACTAGAAATATATTCTTCAACATCTTCTATATAAAATTGTTCTACTAACTTGTTTTTTAAATTCTCTATCATAAATCCAGCCATGTTAATTGGATCTTTTGCGGAAGAAAATGGTGGAGCATAACTAAGCTCTAAATCAGCTAATTGATAACCTTTTAAATGGGTTTGAATAGCGATAGAAAGAATATCTATTCTTTTATCTACTCCATCTTGACCAACAATTTGAGCTCCTAAAAGTTCATAGTTATCTTTCCTAAATAATATTTTCATATATAAACTAGAAAAGTTAGGATAATATGAAGCGTGGTTATTTGGAGATAAATATATCTTGTCATAAGCGATATTTTTACTTTTCAATTGAGTTTCATTATATCCAGTTGAACTTGCAACTATATCAAATACCTTTAAAATAGAAGTTCCATTTCCTTTAATTTGCTTAGAAGTATTATTTACTAAATAATTAGCAAGTTGTCTTCCTTGTTTATTAGCAAACCCAGCTAATGGAATATAATTTAAACTGTCATCAATATTAGATTTAATTAATATTAAATCTCCTAATGCATAAATATCATTATGTGAAGTTAAATAATTATTATCGACTTTAACACTTTCTTTAATATCTAATTCAAGATTAGCTTTTTTAGCTAATTCTGAATTAGGTTTAACTCCTATAGCTTGAATTAAAATATCAGAAATAAATTCCCCTTTAGATGTATAAACTTTTACTTTATTATTAACTTTTTCTATTTTATTAACTAAGGTATCTAAATTTAACTTAACATTGTTTCTTTTTAATTCCTGATTAATAAAACTAGCCATATCTTTATCAAAGTTATTTAATATGTGATTATTAGCTTCTACTAATCTTACATCAATATTAGCTTTTTTTAGATTTTCTAATATTTCTAAACCAATAAAACCGCCACCGATAACTATAGCGGATTTAACATTGTTATTATAAATGTAATCTTTCAATCTTAAAGAATCTTCAACAGTTTTTAATTCAAAGATATTTTCAGTATTATTTACTAGTTTAATAGCTTTCCCACCAGTAGCTAAAATTAACTTATCATAGCTATCAATATATGTTTTGTTATGAATAAGATCTTTTATTTCTATTTCCTTTTTACTTGGATTAATAGAAATCACTTCACTATTAACTTTAACTTCAATGTTAAATCTATTTTTTAAACTTAAAGGAGTTTGTAAACACAAATCATCTTTATTAGGAATAGTAGATGAAACATAATAAGGTAAACCGCAGTTAGCATATGAAACAAAGTTAGTTTTTTCATAAATTGTAATACTAGAAAACTCATCTAATCTTCTCAATCGACATGCAAAACTCGCCCCACTAGCTACTCCACCTACTATTATATATTTCATATTTTTTCTTCCTTTCAATTCATTATAACTAATATTTTTATATCAAAATATCAATACGCTTGTTTAATTCTCAATTTTTTACCTAAAATCTATCAAAAAGCTATATTATTAGCATAATCTGTTTATTTTTTTATCTTATTATTCTAAAATAGCCTTAGATATAAAGGTAATTAAATAACATGCAAAAATTTCAAAAATACATATTAAAAAAATTCAATCCAAAATCAGTTAACTACGACCATATTGAACTCTACTTCAATGAATTTGAATTTATTCAAATTTATAAAAAAGAAGTAGTCGATATCGAAATTAAATTTGCCGACCAGCTAATTTCATATGGGATAAATAGATTATCCCCACTTATCTATAATGGATATATAAAATTAAAGATATTAGATAATATAAAAGATAACGATGTCTCTTCATGTGAAGATATTAATTTTATTGAAAATAGAAAAGACTATCTTGAAAAAGAACTTCCTACTACTCAAAGAAAGATATTTTTTATCTCATTTGTAGATAAATATGGAATTGAAAGATATCTTCTAGGTGAAACTAAATTGACATATAAAGATGGCTATGTTTATTTAACATATTCAAATAGTGAATCTCTACCGACAGATAGCAAATATTTTTACACTAATTTACCCTATATTAGTAAAGAAAATATCGCTAACTTAATTTTAGATTTTTCAAACATTGATCAAATTGAAATTGAGCCTAGTGAAATTGTAGATATCAAATTAAAAAGAAGCCCTCAACTAGTTTGGGCTATTCCTTATATTGAAAGAACTTTCTTAAATGGCTATATCAAAATTAAGCTAGAAAACTCCATTAAATCTAGAAACATCTATATGCCTGATAGAATTTCTAATCCTAAGCAAATTACAACTGACTATCAGAAAGTCTATGAAAGATTATTTAAAAATTTAGATTATGCATGGTGTGATATAACTAACCTACTTATGATGTTTAACAACGCTAATTTAGATAATGAAGAAGTGATTCAAGTTCCTAGTTGCGATTTTTCAAAAGCTAATTTAAAAGGTGTTGATAAAAAATATCTACCAAACCGAAATTCCTTCTGTTTTGTTGAAAAACTCGATGATGAAATAATTCAAATTTCCTTTGGTAAATTAGCAGTAGAAAGATTTAATATCTTAACTAAAACTACCAATTAATAGACATACAAATTAAAATCTAATCTAAGTAATTTAAATCAATATAAAATTCCTTCTATCGATAATAATTAATTTAATAGAAGGAATTTTTTGTTTTGATATAGTTTCTATCAATCTAATAGTATTTTATATATTAATTTAATTATTCTTATAATAAATTACAGTTTGAATTATAAATGTTAACCAGCCAAATGCCAAAATAATAACTAAAGCTAAAATAGGTAACAAAACATAATTCCAAAGCAATTTAAAGATTTGAAGAATAGAATATTCACTACCTTCACTGGCAGAAACTGAATATTTACCTGAATAAAGTTCTCTTACCGAAAATTCAATGTACGAATTTTCCGGTTCACCAACAACCATTATTAAATTTGATAAATTAACTAATCCAGCTACTACAACATAAATTAAAATTACTAACATTATAACTAATCCAACAATAGGTGTTCCTTCCCAACTTGAGCTATCTAGCCAATCGGTAAATCTACATATTATAGGAATAATTTCTTGTCTAGTAACTGTATAATGAATACCAAAAACTATAAATGCTATATCAATTATTCCTAAGATTTCAGGAATAATTGTAGTAAATAAAATTAAAAATATCATATAATTAATCCTTTCTTTTCAAATATGATTTTACCATCTTATAAATATATTTTTAAGAATATCAATCTAGTATTACTAATAATATTACATTCTTAAATTAACTAACTTAAATAATATTTAAAATTATTTATTATTTTACTTATCTATATCTTTTCTTTTAATGTTAGTAATTTCATAGTATCATCAATTAATTTAAAGGCACGCTTTAATGAAAGTTCGGATTTCACTTTAAATTCAGTAGGAACATCTTGATATTTAAGCTTATCATCATGTCTAACTGGAATAGTAGTATAAATATAATCTTTAGCATCTAATTTAAAGTGAATTACCAAGGCTTTTCCACGTAAAGTAATTACGATATATCTAACCTTATGCAAACGATAAGTATCGTTTAGAGTAGATATTCTTTGATGTAAGCCGTAACTTAAAGCGTAATTACTTATTTGATCATATTTATTTTTCAAATCTAAATCACAGCGTTTTAATCTAGTAGTTAATGGAACCATTTTCTTTCTTCTCTTACGTTTAAATCTTTCAAAAGTAGGAGTAGATTGACTAGTTTCTAATTCAGAATCTAAGCTATCTTCATCATCTTCTTCATCAAGTTCATCTTCTTGATTAGTTTTTTCTTCTTCTAATTCTAAACTATCTTCTAATGAAGAATTAACTTCATTACTAATATCATCTTCTTGATTTGTAATAAGTAAAATTGATGAAGGAGTATCTTTTAATAATTGAATATTTTCCTCATCTAAAATAGGATATATATCTTTCTTTCTAAGAAGGATTCTTTTACCTAAATAAATATCAAAATAATCAAAGATCATAATTAATAGTAAACCGAAAGAAACTGCAATAATACCTAAATTAGATTTAAGATAGTTAATTGTAATTCCTAATCCAAAATTGTGAAATCCATTGTATTTCCCAACTATTTGACTTCTTGTTAAATTTGATTCTTCTTCACTAGAAAATGGATTAGCATCTCCACGTAAAGTATATAATGCTTGATTAGTATCTGAATAAGTAATTTCGACAATTCTATGAACAATTAATTGATCATCTGAATTGTAATAAGCGACAATATCATAAAGTTCTAAACTAGTATCATCAGTAATATTATCTAAACCAATTAATGAATAAGTTTCAATTTGATTGTTTAAATTGTGACTTGTTAAATAAGAATTAGATTCCTCTTTTTCTTCCATAGAACCAGTTAAAATTACAACATAATAAGAATTACCAATATTAATTTTATCGTTAGAAGCACGCATAGCTATTGCAAAACCAATAACAGCAGCTAAAACTAAATAAAATATAACTAGAACGATATTTGATATCACTTTTGCGGTATTTTTCTTAATAGTTCTTTTTTCGATATATTCTACTAAAGTCTCTTTATTATATTCATCTAATTTTTGATTGATAGTAAGTTCCTGATTTTCTTTTAAGGTTTCAAACTTTTTAAAAAACTTCTTATTTTCACCTTTAATTTCATTTTTGATATAACTATCTTCAAGATAGTTATCGATACATTTTCTATAATAACGATAATATAAAAACAAACAAGAAGCTAAAAATATAAATAGCAAAACAATAGTAGTAATACTAATAGCTAGGGATAGATTTTCAATTTTTTGAGCACTAGCTAAAACAATGTTCATACTAACCTCCTTAATTAGGTAAATTGACTATTTCAAAAACATAGTTTTTCATAACTCTAAATGGAAAATATTCATTAGAAGATGGATCTAAATTAGAGTAAGTAATATATCTAGAAGTAACTATTTCTTTTAAACATTTACCTTGGCTTTCTAAATCTTTTAAAATTTCCCCTAATGTTTTGGTAACACGATCTCCACTATCAGTATATTCATCATCTAAAGAAAGATAATCTAATTGAGAATAATCATCTTTTCTATATGAATATGAGCCGGTATTTACATAATTATTATTAGAATTACCATCAATTTCTAACCCATAAGAGACAGTTTCACAAATGTTAATAAAAATATTAGATAACTTAAATCCATAGATATCAATTAAATTAGGAACTTTAATACCATTTTCATTTGTCTGATACTTAATATCAATAGTGATAGTAAAAACACCACCATCTAAATTAGAATCTTCACTGATAGGTTTAATTAAAATAAATGGATGAGTTTGATAATCATATTTATTTGATTCAACAGCTTCTTGAAGGCTAGATTTATTTCCTAAAGCATCTTCAAAATAAACGTCATCATCTAAATCGTAATCATATTGTCTAAAAATAGAACTGGATTTAAATGGTGTAGTAATTTCTTCTCCACTATTAACAAAAGTGATAGTAGGAACTTTACTTTCCTCATAATTGTTATATTCAGGAGTAGTATCATCTAAGAAATTAAAACTATAAGTGTTAAAATCAATTTCAGGATTTAACATGATAGCAAAATAATAATTAGGAAATACAAGCTTATATCCATTAGAAAGAACATATTCAATCATGTTAGAACCATCTAAAGTTACATTTGTAATTTCATATCTATCTTTTAACTCATCATCAGTTCCCTGTCTTACAAACTGATTTTCTAATGAATATTGACTAGAATAATTAATTTCATTACTAGCTCCACCTATAATTCTAGGTTCATATATTCTTTCAAAATAAATGTAATAGTCACGGACATCGCAACAATAATTAGATAACAAACCACCTTTTTGAACTGATGCTCCATAGGCTGAACTTTCCAACGAATAATATTTACCAATATTTAATTCTTCAAATTTAGAATCAATCAGATTTATCTCAGCGGTACTAAACGCATGTTTATTATAATCAGATTGATCATATTCACCATATATTACCAAATGTTCTTCATTATATTCTTTTACAATCAAATAAATATTAAATCTACCAGTAGAAACATTAATATTTAAGTTCTGATTGAGATCTGAATTACTTCTAATAGTATGTTTAAATGGCTCACTACCATTCCAAGCAGAAGATTGACTCTTTCTATTCATATCATTAGTAATAGTAATTTCATTATTAGATTCAATTAAATAGTTATCAAATCTATATACTTCTACATTAGTCATATTTAACTCAGAAGTAGTTAAACCATCATAAGTAGCAAATTGACTTTTTCCATCATTATGAATTTCAATACTATCTTTAATTTCATTTCCTCTTCTACCAGCTCTATAATCGTAATAATTCTTACCAATAGTAAAAACAGGATATAAAAATAAACTTTTTCTACCATTTATATCTTTAAAATAATTTATATTATTATCATTAACATTTTCATAATAACTAAGCAAAGTATTCATATAAAAGACAGTAAAATCACTTGAATAAGGATACCAACCTTGCACTTGTTTGTAATTAGTACCATTATAAGGAATAGTTTCAAAACTAGTTGGCCACTGATTTCCATCTATTCCATATATAGGAGAAGGAGTTAAACTCCAACATAAAAATTCCAATTGGAAAATTTCGTCTTTATTACTAATATCATCAGCTAAATAATTAGAAATATTATTAGTAGCTTCATCATATTGACTTGTAGAAATTTCAGCGACACTTTCATACTTTATAAAATATTGATTTTTACTTATAGAAGTATTTGTAACTCCTTCATAATTAGCAAAATAACCAAAAGATATATCTTGATTAAAATAAGGTTGTTTTATTGAATTACCATTAAATAAAGTGCTATCAGGAACTGATTGAGCCATAAAATAGACATCGTAATATTTAGTTCCTCTTTGAACCATATCAAAGCCATCGTTAAACGTAGCGTTTTCTCTAATTGGATCAGCAACTAAATTAGATTCAACTTCCTTACTAGTTTTAGTATCAAACACCCACATAGAAAAGCCAAAAGAAGTAAGGCAAGATAAAAAAACAAACATGAAAACTAGGATGCTAAGAAACAATTTAGAACTTGTAAATAACTTCCTCATTTCCATCTTCCTTTCTTTATTAATTGCTAAACTATCTTTTTATATTCAATATTAATAACAATTTGAATGCTTTCATTTGAATATTGAGTATTTAGCTTAGATAAAAAATCAGAATAGCTAGAAGCAGTAATAGGTTTACTTCCTTCTACCCAAACAAATTGAATATCTAAACTATCGTTATATTCATAATAGCTAATTCCATCAGGATCTTTTATTGAGCTATCTTTAAATAAATTAGGATCTAACAACACTTCATTAGAAAGTTGATATGACTTTCCATAATTAGGAGAATCTTGCTCATATTGACCAATACTAAAACTAGAAGCTAATCTAACATATTGACTATAAAAACCATCAGTAACATAGTTTATAGCATAGCTTAAATAATAAGCATATCCATCTTCTGGATAGTAAAAATTATAAAACTTATATTCAATATCGTTAGATAGACTAATTCCTTGATTGATATCTTCAAGAGCTTCTCCATCCCCAATTTCAAAAATTAACTCATATGGCTTTTCATAATTTTTTACATTATTAACAACTATATCACCGATATTTGATTTCATATCGGTGATATATATTGGTAAAGAAGAGAAATCAGCAACATAGGTTTGTTGTTCCATAAAGACCCAACTAGCAAACCCAGTTGATACCATACAAGTAAAACATATTAATGGAATAAAGAAACTTTTTATACCACGTAATACCATAATTTATAAATAATAATTAACAAAACAAATTATTTTTCAACCCAAGTAGGAGTAACTGTAACAGTAATGGTGAATTTTTTACCATTTAAAGCAGCTTTCATAGCATCATAGTCATTTTTATTTGCAGGCTTATTAATATATTTCCATTCTAAAGGTACATCTTCAACTAAATAATAATGATTAGTTCCATCAGTTGTAAAATCACTAATATCATCAAGTTCAGTGGCTGTTGAATTACCTTTAGAATCATCAGTTAAGTCAACATAATTAGTAAAGGTTTCTGAAGAACCAGTTGAATCAAAGTCAGTAACAGCAACTGTATAAGTGAAACTTAATTTATGAGTAGCTAAAATTGATTCTAAAGCGTTACCAGTTTCAGTTTCAAATGAAAGCTTTAAATCATAAGCAGTATGATTAGAAGTAGCACCTACAGTAACATCATCGTTATCAGGACCACCTTGATCTAAAGTTAAAGTGAATTCTTCTAAAGCATCAGTAGTATCTTTTTGTAAAACTTCAACTTTAAATCCATCAAGAATATCAGTAACACCAATAGTACCAGTTAAAGTATCAGTACTTGCTCCATTAGTAAATGTCCAAGCAGCAAAACCAGAACCAGCAAGAGCTAAAGCGCCTACAACAGGTATAGCGAATGTAAAGAATTTTTTATGCATACAAACCTCCCTTTTACAATGCATTTACATTTTTACGTTTAAATTCTACCCCCCCCAGTCTCTTGTCAATTAATCAAATGAAATTTTTTTATGTTTTTTTGAACAAATACATATACTTTTGTCTAAAAATAGTTGAAATTTAAACTATTGGGGTAAATTTTGTCATATACACCAAAAGTCGCTAACTATAGCTTAATTAAAAAAATCAATTAACTTGTTTGCATATATTTAATATAGTTAGATGACTATATTTTTACATTAATACAAGCTAATTGAAAGTAAAAGGCACAAGATACAATTTAATTGTAAGAAGTTGTTGCTTTTTTCTTATTAAATATCAAATTCTAAAAAACTTTTTCATTTATATAATCGATATCGATTCCTTCTTTATGATGAAGCTCAACTTCTTTAAGAAAATCGTTTACTTGTTCAAATCCTTTTTGGTTGACATCTTTTTTTTTAGCAAACTTGGCAACTGATTTCATAAAAGAAACGACCATTAAAAATTCCTGGAAGTTTTCTTTAGTAAATTTTTCCATTTTTAAATCATCTTTCATCTGTTTGATTAAATTGATTGAATTATCTGATAACTTATACATATATAAATATCTCCTTAGCTAATTTTATCAAATAAACAAAACTTATACTATCTTTAATAAATTATTGCCTATTATTTCCTTTTTTATAAATTTAGTTAGTCAAATTGATTTTTCAAATAGTTTATATATATTTATTTTTCCATTAGTATGTTCTATCAAAAAAATAAAATTATTTATATTAAAGACTATATAATGCCTATTTATTAGTAACAAGTTTATTCTATACCTTAGTTAAAATTATCATTAATTACTTAAAATAAATTGACACTTTTAAATTGAATCTATCAATAAGCTATATAATTAAATCAACTCAAATATTACTAATTAAATTAGCAGTGTAATTTTTTGGACAAGTAACTAAATAAATTAGTTTTTATTTAAATACTTAGCAATAATATTATTGCAAAGTAAATTAGAAAGGAAGTATAAGATGTATATGTTTCATTTCTTCTATCTAGAAAACATGAATCAATATAAAAAAGTTGAAAAGACAGATAGTAATCCAACTGGATTAATTCCAAAAGCTAACTGTTCTAAAAAAAGGAATTAGAGATTATCTTAAATTTACATATAGTGCTATTTCGCGTTTCGATGATTCTTTTAATGATAACGATATATTTTACGATAAAAAAGATTAGCCAGTAAATTGATTGAAATGTATAAAGAACTAGATTGTTATAAACTTCAGACTGACCAACAAAGAAATAAAACAGTCAAATATATTCAAAATGATCCTCTAGTCGAAATCCCATTTATAGATTTCTAGTATCAACTGCTAGCATTTATTAAGAAGTTAAGCTTTATATTCATTACCAATGAATAAATTAATTATCTAAAAAAGCTTAAATTAGAAAAATACATAAACAAAATAATATTGAAAAATAAAGAAAGGAGTTAAAAAATGTATTTATATTATTTCTTTCAATCTCAACACGAAAAAGAATTTGAAAGAGTTGAAGAGACAAAATACAATCCATTAGAAATATTACCAAAACCAAATTGTAAACCTGAATGTATAAGAGACTATCTTGGATTTACATTAGAAAGTAATATTGATAGATATGGCATATATTCATTTTCAGTTTTAGAAGATAAAAATAAACTATCTGAAATACTTATAGATATGTATAAAAAGTTAGATTGTTATCAAAAACAAACTGAAGAACAAAGAAAAGAAACTATCAAATATATTAAAAAATATCCGTTTGTTAGAAACCCTAATATAGATTTATAAATATTTATAAAAACTAATCCCGTTAGATTGTAAGAAACTACATCTCTAACGAGTTTTATTATTAAAATTAAAAAATCTAGGTGCCATATCACAATATAACTTACTTTTAGAACAAAATATACCACCTTACAAATATAAACTCTTAAAAATCAACATGAATAAACAAAAAAACAAGCTGGCCGATAAGCGTGATTAGCTTACTTCATCTCTTATTTCTAAGAGCCTCGCATAATGTAATTAACTTACATGATGCGGTCAAACAAGAACCAGCTTGTATCTATATTCTACCAAACAATTAGTAAAAATCAACAAAGAGTCAAAACAAGAGTTAGTAACTACAAACATATCTTTAGCTGATAGATTTAAAAAGATGCGTTCTATCTTAAAAAATGATTCTTCCCTATCTGAAGTAGATATTAATAACTTAACTATTCTTACTACTGAATTAAGAAGTTTAAAAATCAAATTAAACTTCTTAAACAATCAGCTTTTTAGTTACTCTATTTTTAAATATATTTAATATTTATATATACTAATTATACTAGTATATAAACAATATATATTTATTTATACAATTTTTAAATTCAATAAAAAGTTCCTTTACTAAGGCTATTTTTCACTGGTGCGAGTAACAAGACTTGAACTTGCACAGGTTACCCTACATGATCCTAAGTCATGCGCGTCTACCATTTCCGCCATACTCGCATAAAAAATCTCAGCTGTGAATTAACACAACTGAAATTTTACTAGATTTTATATTGTTTTACAAGATTAAAAGTGAACAGGAATATTTTTATTAGGATTGATAATCTGATCTATTTTAGTAACTGCTACAACCGCTTCACCTAAGCCGCAAGTAATATTTTTAACTTTGCCTTCATATGTAGCGCAGTTTCCAATAGCAAAGACATTTTCTAAAGATGTCATATGATATTCTTTTGTAACAATTAATGGTCCTTTTTTCTCTAAATTAAATTTATTGACACCTGGAATTAAACCATAATTAACTACCAAATTATCACATTCAACAACTTTAGTTTCTTTAGTATTAACATCAGTTATTTCAATTGAAGTTAACCTATCACCTTCACCATTTAATTTAGTGCAAGTATAAGGAGTATAAATATGAGCTTTTGAAGCCTTTAATTCATCAACAGTAGCGCTAGCAGCTCTAAATTCATCTCTTCTATGAACGATAGAAATTTCTTTAGTAATTAGCTCTAACATTAATGTTAAATCGACAGCTGAATCTCCACCACCTAAAACGACTACTTTCTTATCTTTATAGATAGATTTATCTTTAATAGCATAGGCGATATTTTTAAACTGACCTTCATTAGGTAAGCCAATCTTTCTAGGAGTAAATGTACCCATTCCAGAAATTACTAAAATTGTTTTAGTTTCATAAGTATCTAAAGTAGTAGTAACTTTATATCCACCTTCAATCTTTTCAAAATCTTGAACAGATTCCATAGTGTGAATTGGAAGATGGTTAGGACGTGAATTAACTTGTTCTATTAATTTATCAATAAAACCTTTGGCGGTAATTCTAGGAAAACCAGCTAAATCAACAATATCTTTTTCTGGATAAAGATTAGTAAGTTGACCGCCTAAATTATCTCTAGCTTCTAACAAAACACCATTGAGGTTATGTAAATTAGCAAGATGAGCAGCATATAATCCAACTGGGCCAGCACCGATAATAACTATATCTAACATATATAAATCTCCTTTGTATTTTTATTATATAATAAAAACACCGTAATAAAATAAGTTAATTTACTAAAAATAAAAATGATGGAAATACATTTTTCCACCATTGAGAGTTTTATTTTTTACTTTCACTTTTATTAAAATACGCTAGATAAACTTCAAAGCCAACATAGATTAAAAAGCTAACTAAAATAAAGAAGATAATTATTTGATTTGTATATTCTAATCCATCTGTTCCTAAATCAATTACTTGGCCTAAATAATAAAATGTCGCAATTAATAGATTTATAAAACAGGATACTTTAATTAAGTTTAAATCTACTTTTTTATCTTTTAAAGAATTAACTAATAAATAAATTGAAAATCCAATCCCAATAATTGAAATTACTATGAAGAATAAACTACCTTTAGAAAAAGAAATATCAGTACCATATTCATCAGAATAATATTCAAATGACAAAATAAACTTTGTTAAACTAGCGGCTAATAAAACTAGATATATCAATAATGAACAACCGATTTTTGTTTTAATAACTAAACTTTCTTTCATTTTTAATTAGCCTCCTTATTAGAATTGTTCTTTCTAAAAAATGAAGAATTATAATCGATTAATAACTGAGGCTGATAGGCACCTACTAAATCAATAACAATCGTCGATAAAACAATACATGGTAACATATAAGCCCCATTATACAAAAATGAATATAAAGCCGGTTGATTGATAAATTCTTCCCACGCAGGATATTCACCCCAAAATAAATATCCAGAAAGGAAATGCATCAACAATTTTAAAAGTCCACCAAAAACACAGCCTAAACTAGCATAGCTAATTAATTGAGACTTGTTTTTAGAAGAAACAACTAATTTTCTAAATAAACCAGCACCAAATCCAGCAGCAGGATAAGCGACGACATAATCGAGTAACACTTGGGCTAAAACGACATTCCAATTATCAGCTATCGAATAAAAACCATCAGCGATATCTAATAATCCCATAATTAATCCAGTGATAGTCCCTGCGATAATTCCACGTCTAAAACTAATAATATAGACGCAAATTAAAGCGATACCTATCGAACCGCCATTGACAAATAGACCTTTAGAATAAGTCCCTGCTAAAAAATCTAAGACATAGCCTAATGCAGCAAAAATGCCGATTTCCGCCATTGCCTTAGTTGATAAAATTGAGCTTTTTTTCATATTTTACCTCCTAAAAATAAAAAACTCGTAGCAGGGTAATACTACAAGTAAAATCTTCAATATAAATAAGAAAAAGATTTCCCTACGCTAGCATTACCTAGATCAGGTTTAGGGTCGTTAACTTAATAACCTCTCAGCAAATAGCTCCCCTTAATTGACACATCTATAATAGCACTACTTTTTTTTACTAACAAGTTAATTTTAAAAAGAAAAGTTGAAATTACAGGTTAATCTTTTTTAGATTGAACGACTAATACTCTACCTTTTTTTATTTCTAAATATGCTTTTTGATATTTAGAGTCAATCTCATTTGAAATGCAAAGTGAATCATCTACTTTTAATATGTAATCAGTCAATTCATATTTAAATTTAATTAAAGAAAGTATCGCTTCATCAATAGCAAAAAATGAAACGAATTTATATTTAGAATTATCAAATTCATACTTAGTAGAATCTAAACTATCTAAAGAATATATATGAGAATTATCATCGATTAACTCGACTCTTTTATCCTGTTTTATCAAATTGATATTTGCAATAAAATGCTCTATTCTTTTACCTTGTATTCCACCTAAAATAGTAATTTTAGAACATGAGGAACTCAGTTTATATGCATCAAAAGTATCTGTATCATCTTTAACTGAATTTAACTTAATAACTTTTTTAGCCCTTTTTTCAATTTCTAAAAATTGATTAGGTGGTACAGAATCAAAATCACCTAAAGCGATAAAATCTGTTATACCATGTTGTAAAAGCAATAAAGCTCCTTTTTCAACACCGATAACAAATTTACCTTTTAAATCATAATTTGATAAAGTGATATTTTTATCTAAAACAATTAAAGCTTCCATAACAAATTTTTGGTGTGTCTGGAAAGAATTAAACTTTCGGCCCCAGCCTTCGGAGGGCTGTGCTCTATTCACTGAGCTACAGACACATATAAACAAATAAAGTATAGTAAAAAAATTTAGATATATCTATATTTTTATATATAACCATCTCTTTCAAAATCTAACAGTTTCTTTTTAATTTCTAGTCCTGCAGCATAACCAACTAATTTATTATTGCTTCCAATAACTCTATGACAAGGAATAATTATTGAAATTGGATTTTTACTTACAGCATTACCAATAGCTTGAGCTGACATCTTATTTATACTATGTAGTTTAGCAATTTTATTAGCAATATCAGCATAACTAGTTACTTGTCCATATGGAATTTTACTTAACAGCTTCCAAACTTCCTTTTGAAAATGTGTTCCATTAGGCTTTAAATTAATATCAACTATGGGTTTTTCATTATTAAAATATCTATTTAGCCAATTTTTAGTTTGAATAGATTTCTTATTATCTTTAAAAATAAGTTCATCATCTATATTAGCTTTAAAATATTTTTGATTGTAAAACCAAACTCCTTTTAAAGAAAAGTTATCTACGACAATTAGTAACTTCCCACAAGGTGAAATATAATCACTTGCATATAACATAATAATTTTAAAAATCAATATTGAGTATGATAAGCATAAGGAATTAAATCCTTAGCTCTAACTTTTATTAACTGATTGTTATCTTCAATAATAACATTGCACATCGGCATATAATCAACTAGCATTTGACGACAATTCCCACATGGAGAGATAACTTTGTTATTTTCTCCATTAATAGCAACTATCGTTTCAAATTCCCTTTCACCATTAGTAATAGCAGCTCCTAATGCGACTTGTTCAGCACAAATTCCATGTACAGAATAAACGTTTACTCCTAAATATATCTTTCCACTTTTACATCTTAAAGCTGAACCAACAGTATGATTGAATGTTTTTCCATCATAATTATCCTTAATGATATTTTTAGCTAATTCAATTAATTCATAATCTAATTGATCTAACATAATTTATTTTTTCCTTCTACATAAATTTAACAAAATTTATATAATAATTGCACATTACATGCACTTATTAAAAATGGCGCTCCTAGGTAGAATTGAACTACTGACCTACCGCTTAGGAGGCGGTCGCTCTATCCGCTGAGCTATAGGAGCGTAAATTAATTATACACTAGAAATTCATTTTTAAAAATTTCTTTCAAATTCTAATTGCAATTTTAGCTATATTCTAATGAAAGGAGCTAGTATGTTTAAAAATAAATTCCCTAAATTTTTATTAGCGTTATTGATATTGCCAATTTCTAGTTTATTTACTCTTTCTTTTGCTCAACCAAATTCTGATGCCTTTCCAAATCATTTAACTGATCCAAATTACAATGCCATTAATGGAAATACGACTTATTCATTATCTTCAATTGAAAACGAAGCTAATATATTACCGCCAAATATATATAAAAAAGAAACTGGAAAACTATCTTTTACTAACTTAGTTAACATCAATAAAAATACTACATATACCTTAGTGCTTTTTTTAAAAGATGGCCGAGAATTGGTAAACGATAAAAACGTTTCTAAAAACGGCTATTATTTACAATATGTTACAGCCGGTGAAGCTGAGCATCAAATTATCACTAAAGAAATTAAATTTGAAAAAAGCCCTTCAGAATCATTAAAAGAATTTAAAAATGTCAACATTGAAATGTTTCAGCCTATTACAATGTCAATCGCTGATGATTATTCAAAAATTTTTGTCGAAATAAATTTTATCTATGAAAGAGATTCAGTTAAAAGTATACGTTTATATAAATTAGATGTCTTAATTAACAACAGTCAGACTAGCGGTATCATTTCTCAAGAGATGATGTATAAAGGAACTAAGGAAGATTTTAAAGGTTACGCAGAATATAACCATGCACCATATGGACTAACTAATTCTATTGTCGGTCCATATAAAGACAATTCACAAATTGACATACAATTCCCTTTTACAAACGATACAAACAATATAATAAACCAATTAAAATCTTCCTTACTCGCCTTTGATAAAGGTGATTATCAATATGTCGATGTCGAAGTATATAAAGATAACTTTACAGAATTTTATCGCAGTTTAAACACTAAATTGCCTCTTACTTTTCAAGCTAAAGATAGTCTAGGTAATTCATCAAAAATCACTTTTAATATCATCATGCGCGATATTGAAAAACCAACCATCACTCAAATTCCAGAAAAAATTAAATTTTCATATAAAACCAAATTAACAAAACAAGATATACTTCAACAATTTGAAATCAAAGATAATTATTCGTATCAACCAAACGTTGAAATTACTGGAATAGAATTTGACAAAATAAATCAAATAGGAACTTATCCGATTAAATTAACCGTTTCTGATTCATCTAATAACATTGAAACCTATCAAACTGAAATTCAAATTCTCGATGATATTCCACCTACAATCGAAGGGCCTGATACAATTAATACAACTATAGAAACAGTTCTTTCTAGCCAAGATATCTTAGATCAATTTGAAATTAAAGATGAAATAGATGCTTCGACAAAAATAAACATCGATGATTCATCCTATCAAAACAATTGTAAAAGTATTGGTAAATACTCAGTAAAAATAAAAGCAATCGATATTTCTGGTAATTCTGCAGAAAAAGTAGTAACTATCAATGTTAACGATACATCTGGCCCAGTATTTTACATCAATAAAGATGAATTAACATATATTGAAGGCGAAACAATTGATACTAACAATTTACTCTATCAATTAATTCAACTTGGTTATATTCCTAATAGCAGCTATATTTCTGCAAAATTAACTTCTAATGAAATTGATTTAACTAACAAATTAACTAGCGGAGAATATAATGCTATCTTAGAATATACAAATAGCGATCTAACGACAAATTACTTGCAGTTAAAAATTAACGTTATCGATAAATTTAAATCATCAAACCCATCTTTTTTAGATAAAATAATTGAATTTATTAAAAGTTTTTTCAATAAATTAGGATTTTAAAATAGCGTGCAATTAGCACGCTATATTTATTTAAACAATTAATTTTCCCTAGCTTTTCCAAAGAAGAACAAAGCGACTGTCCCTGGACCAGTGTGAGAACCAATAGTAGTTCCAATATCGAAAATTTTAACCCTATCTTTCAATTTAGGAAAATGCTCTTCTATTAACTTTTTAACTTCATAAGCATCTTCATAACAATTAGAATGGGAAATATAACAATCTTCATCGTAATTTATACCATTATTAGCTAATTCAAACATCTTATTAGCGCATGCTTGTATAGCTTTTTTCTTGGTTCTAATTTTTTCACGAGGAATTAATTTGCCCTCGTTAGAAACATTTAATAAAGGACATATTTTCAAAGCTGTTCCAAAAAATCCCGCTGCTTTTGAAATTCTACCACCTCTAACAAAGAAAGTTAAATCGCTTGAAAAGAACCAATGATTTACTTCTAAGCGATGGTTGATAGCATAATTTGCAAGTTCATCAATAGAATATCCTTGCTTTTTTAAATTAGCTAACTTAACAACTAATAAACCAAAACCAGAAGAAGCCGCCAAAGAATCAACAACTATAATTTTTCTATCAGGATATTTATCTTCTAAAATTTGTTTAGCGGTATTAGCAGAATTTAACACTCCTGAAATTCCACTAGATAAACATAGATGGAGAATATCTTTGCCCTGTTTTAAAAATGGTTCAAAATAGTTTATAAATTCTTCAACATTAATTTGACTAGTTTTAGTCATAGCACCTTGAACCATCTTATTGTAAAATTCACTTAAAGGTAAACTTTGACCAAAGTCATCGACATGTTCAATTCCATCTAAATAATAATGGAAACATATAACATTTAAATCGTATTCTTTAAAGATAGCTGGATTTAAATCGACTGTTGATTCACAAGATAATATATATTCGCTCATTTTTGACTCCTTAAAATAAAAACCCGAGAAAATCGGGTTAATTGTAACATATTAGAAAGAACTAGTTAGCTTTTTTAGCTTTAGATAATCTTTCTTGCTTTTTTAAGCTTCTTTCTCTCCATTGCTTAGCGCAATTTCTAGCTTCAAATCTTTTTCTTCCCATAATTTCACCTCTTTAAATTACTTACATATGATAACCAAAATGCTTTTTTAATGCAAGTATTTTAAATTTGCTTACTCCTCAATTTTTTCTTTAGTACGTAACTTTTTATATGTTTTATTAGCAAAATAGTAAAAATTAGCCATTGTGTTAGTTAAACAAGCTGGACTAATAATTAAAGCATCATCTCCAAATCTTTTAAAATATTGAAGAATTTGCGCATAAGGAGCATTAAAAGTATATATATCTTCTTCTATCTTATCTGGAATAGGTCGATATAAATACAAGTTATTAAATAATTTAATTCCTTTTTTAGTTAATTTAACTACAACTGGATTATCTTCTTTTTTACTTACTGGATATTGCAAACCATATTTAATTTGCTTATTAAAAATAGTTAGGCTATCTTTATTAAATTCAGCCTTGTCATTTAACAAGATAACTTCATTTATATTAGATAATCTAATAGTATATGTATTATTGTTAGCTTCTAATAAAATATAGTTATAAAATTCATCTTTATTAGCCGCTATAGTAAATATGCTAGCAGGATTATATTTAACTTGACTAGTTAAAACTAAACAAGCCTTTACTTTTTCGTTTATGCTTTTTACTAACAAATTATAATTATCTTTAAAAATAATTTTCTCTCTTTCATTTTTAATCTTTTTAGTATAGCTAATTAACATCCTCCTATAATAGGAAGCTAAAGATTCATTCTGCTTTAAAACATTTTCAATATACAAACAGGCTCTTAAAGTCAATTTAGTCGGCTTAAAGCTTATAACTATACTCTCTTGTTTTTTACTATCAAAATCGCTATCTTCGCTATATATCTTATGTATCTTTTTTAAAACATCTAATCTAAACTCTTCCTTAAGATCTTTTAAAGCTTTTAATAGTTCCTTATTTAAAGCCTCTAAAGAATTTGAAAAACTTAAATAATAGTTATTTATAAGCATGTTTAAAAAAGAATTAAAGTTAATAGAATTATCTTTATGAAGGATATTAAAATCTTTCGCATCGTTAACTAATATTTCATAAACTGATCTAGGTATACTTGTTTTTATTTTTTCTAACATGGTTAATCTCCAATTAAATATTACCATAAAAAGTGGTCAAAATTAAATAATAAAATTAGTTAAATTACTTTATTAAACATATAAGTTATGGTCAAAAATATTTTTAATTTTGCGTTCTTAACACAATTTTGTTTTCATAATAAAATACTAGTGTGGGAGGTTAATATGATGAAAACTAAAGTTTTAAATAGCGATTTAAGAAATATCTTATTGAAATTAAATTATTTAGTATTAGATGAATCTAAGAAATCTTCTACTATTAATAACAATGCCCTTTTAATATTAAATAGCTTTAGATCTTTAGGCTATTCTTTATCTAAAGACGCTATTGATATTTTATCTAACCAAGATGATCTATCTTTAACTAATTTTTATCATGCTAACTTTAAATTGCTAAAAAACAGCGTTTGTGATATTTCGCATAATATCTTTTATAAAAATTTCCCTTATTTAGCTAAAATGAGCGACGCCGATTATATAATTAGAGCCTATCTTCACTATATGAGTGCAACTGAATCAGATTTTGGCTTTATCGATAACACGCTTAAAGTTAATAAAAGAAAAGATAAAATAGATTGTCAAGCTCACATTTTAGATGTAATTAAATTTGAAGATGCTCTTTTAATTTTAAAAGATTACTTTACTAAACAATTAGAATCTGTTAATTCAATTAGCTATCCATTAGCTATTAATTTAATTAGCTTTTCAAATACTTACAACATTAAGTTAGAACCTAAAGATATTCCTTTTAAGGAAAATATCGAAATATATTTTGCTAGCTTAAAAACTTCTTTAGCTAACAAGTCGCTATCTTTTGACGATTTTAAATACTGCAAAACCTTGCACGATGTTTTAAGATGCTATATTTCTCTTTCAAAAGGTAGCTATTTTATTAATAACAGCAAATTTAAATTTATTAGCTTACCTAGATATGCTAGAAGATTATTTTTAAATAAATTAGATTCTCTTATCATGACTGATAGACAAATTGACGATATCTTAAAAGATAGATTCCTATGGTTAAAAGCCTTTGAATACTTGCACGTATTTGAATATCCTAAATACAAAAAAATTTATCATTTTGCTAACTTATTAAGAAACTATAAAAATATCGGATATAATTCTGAACTTAATAAATACAAAGATAACGAAGAAAAATTATTGGACTTACTTTCAATTAAACCTGGTGTCTTTGCTAGAAATTTAGATATGTTATTAAGAAATCCTAATTTTAATAAAGAAAATATTTTAGCTAGCTTTAAAAAGATAGGTAATCAAGTTTCAAATAAAGTCCTAGTTGAGCTATATAACTTCTATTTAAATAGAAATTCTTCTTCTACTAGACTATTTAAAATAGTAGGCGAATATGTTTCCTATACTGAAATTGAAGATAACAGAGCTAATCTAGATGAAAAAACTATTAGACTAGTTTTAGCAACTATTGAAGAAATCCTATCTTCTTCATTTAACAATTTACCTAAATTAGATAAGGTATATTTAGATCCTAATTTAAAATATCTACCTGTTCCAAGTAATAACCGCAACACATCATTTAGTTTTAACAATTACATATATGGTCAGCAAATTAAATTAGAAACTGAAAAATTTATCAGAATCTTTACTAATTGGCACAACATTAAAAATGAAAGAGTCGATGTTGATTTAGCAGTTGAAATTTTCGATGCCAATTTAAAATATATAACTAGTTTAGCCTGGCATAATATGAGCGGAGGTAAATTTATCGAAGCTTACCATAGCGGCGATTTAGTTACTGCCCCTGGTGAAAATGGCGCCAGTGAATTTGTCGATTTAAATTTGGAAGAAGCCAAAAAAGGTGGTGTGAAATATTTAATTGTCACTAACACTATCTATACTGGTCAAAGCTTTGCTGAAGTTAAACCATATTGTGGAGTAATGTTTACTGAAAATAGACTTAAAGGTATCTTTAATCCTAAAGCAGTTAAGATTAAATCGATCTTAACTCATCAAAGTGCTAATATGGTTGCTGGATTTATTATTGATATCGAAAACATGTCTTTAATTTGGTTAGATACTCCTGTTGATTTTTCTTATTATTCAACTTCAGCTACTAATCTAAATGTCAAATTCATATTAAATGATACCTTGAAAAACAAGATGAATCTATATGATTTCTACTTACTTCATAAAGGCCATATTGAATTTGTCGATGATATATCTAAGGCAAATAATATTATAGGTATTAATAACCAAGCAAATATTAACGCTTTAGAATATCTTACTAATTTCTTCTTATCGGCTAATAATATCAATTGATATATATTAGTGCTTGATTAGGCTTACTATTACTTACTTCTATTGACGCAATTTTATTTAGTAATAAAATTCCCTAATCAAGTAAAATCAGGCTTGCTATTGCTTACTTCTATGTCTTGAAAACAAGAAAAATCTAGCAATAAAATTCCCTGATTTAAAAAGCACGGGCAATTGCGATTAAACCCGTGTTTTTTTATTGATAACTATTTAAATTAAATTCCTTGTTCAATCAAAGCTTCGACAACCTTAAAAAATCCAGTGACGTTAGCTCCAAACATATAATCATCTATTTTGTTATATTTATTAGCAGTCAAAGAAATATTATTAAAGATATTTCTCATAATAACTTCTAATTGTCTATCAACATCTTCAAAACTAAACGATTGTCTATAACTATTTTGTGACATTTCAATACCACTAGCAGCAACCCCACCAGCATTACTAGCTTTACCAGGAATATACATAATGCCATTTTCTTTAATATAGTTAATTGCTTCTATAGTTAATGGCATATTAGCTCCTTCTAAAATACAAATAACTTTATTGTTCACGCAAGCTTTAGCATCTTCTAAATCAAATTCATTCTGACATGCACATGGTAAAACAATATCAGCTTTAACTTTAAATACCCCTTTACCTGAAAAATAACTAGCTTCAGGATGATATTTAACATATTCAGATATTCTTTTTCTTTCAACTTCTTTAAGCTTTTTAACTAAATCTAAATCAATGCCATTTTCATCAACTATATATCCATTAGAATCGGAACAAGTTATAACTTTCATTCCTAGTTGTTGAGCTTTTTCAATGGCATATATCGCGACATTTCCCGCACCAGAAACAACGCAAGTTTTACCCTTTAACGAAATGTTTTTAGATTCTAATAAAGCTTTAGTTATATATAATAAACCATAACCAGTAGCTTGTTTTCTTCCTAAAAGACCACTATATGAAATTCCTTTACCAGTTAAAACCCCATGAAAAGAATTAGTTAATTTTTTATATTGACCAAATAAATAACCTATTTCTTTTCCGCCAACGCCTATATCACCGGCAGGAACATCGATATCTGGCCCGATATATTTATATAATTCAGACATAAAAGCCTGACAAAATGACATAATTTCAGTGTCGGATTTTCCTTTTGGATCAAAATCAGATCCGCCTTTTCCACCACCTAAAGGTAACCCAGTTAAGGCATTTTTAAAGACTTGCTCAAAACCTAAAAATTTTAAAATCGATTGATTGACAGAAGGATGGAATCTTAGTCCACCTTTATAAGGACCTAAACAATTATTAAACTGAACTCTATATCCATTATTAATTTGAAAATTGTTTTTATCATCTTTCCAAACGACTTTAAAAGATATAATCCTATCTGGAGTAGTTAATCTTTCTAAAATGAGATTTTTTCTATAAAAGTCTTCATGTTCACTAACGACATCTTTTAACGATTCTAAGACTTCTTTACTCGCTTGTAAGAATTCTTTTTCATAGAAATATTTTGTATTAAGCTTTGATAAGACCTCTTCAATATATGTCATTTTCCTATCTCCTTATTAAACATATTTTTAGATTAGTAAAAAAAACATAAATTTGCAATAAATACAATGTAAATTTTATTCATTTATCAATCTAATAGATCGTAAATCTTTAAGCCATCTAAACTAGGTTCATCCATATTAATACTGTGAATAGATAATCCGCATTCAGTTTTATAAGAATACGTTAAATTAGTTAAATCCATACATGAAGAATACAAAGTTCTTTCAAATTCACCTTTAACAGATTTACAGACCCCTTGAATAAAACTTAAACTCGTCAAACAATTTATAAACGTCGCTATCTTTTTAGAGTCTTCTTTTGGTAAATTTACAAACTTTGCTAAATAGAAAGCTTTAATAAATCTCGAAGATGAAGAATAATCACCTAATAGACCCATACTACCAAAACCAACTGAATCAGCTTCTAATTTAAGATTAGGAATCTTATTAGTTGGATATTGATTAGTTAAATTTAAATATCTATTAGCGTTATTTTTATGATATTCAAAATCTGGATTGTTAGTTAAAACGTCAAATTGATTATCATAAATAACTAATCCCTTGTAAGATGATTCAACAACTATCGATTCATTTTTATCAGCAAAAATATAGTGTAAAGGAGCTAAAGGCAAAGTATTCGAAAAAGGTTTATCTAAAAAATTCACCTTATTTAAATACGATTTAACTTCTTTGACAGATTTAAAGTTTCTTAAAATATATGGGAGTAATTCATATGGCGAAATGTTAATCTTGTGTTTATCATAAGGGAAAAATTTGGCATTATTTGGAAAATTTAACCCAGCTCCTGCTAAGCCAAATTGATTGAATCCATCAGATAATAAAGGATAGTTATCTATAACAATACCCATACCAAGGACTTTATTAGGACTAATGTTATCAGTTACATAGTTATATTTAATATTAAATTTAGCTGGGATAAAAATAACATTTTGATTAAAAGAATAATCTAAATCGAGATTTCTACCAAAACAATCTCCTATTCTAATTGCAGTACACATAATATTTCTCCTTTAATAATATTATACTACTGCCGCTAAATTAAAAAATAAGAATTAAACCACAGCCTATTAATAGCAAAATTATACCTATAGGTGCAAACTTTAAATATGTTAAATAACTAATTTCTGAGTTATTTTCTTTACATATTCTAATAAACATCAAACTAGATAAAGCTCCACATGGTGTAATTAATGCACAGATATTACTTGAAAGAATACATGCGTATACTTCATTTAAGTTAACGCTATTTGCTCCTTTTAAAATATCAGCAAACAGCAATGACATAGGTACATTATTTACTAAATTAGCACTTAATGTAGAACTTATTCCATAAGTAAATACCCTTAAAATTTCAGAATTAATATTGCTGATAAGTTGACCTATATTTACTAGTAATGGCGTTTGATTTAAAGCTGAAATAATAACAAACATACTTGATAAAAACGGAATAAACTCATAAGGTAGACTTTTTAATGGTTTAGTTAAATAGCTTTTATCCTCTTTTTTAACAAAGACATATATTCCACCGACAATTAAATCAACTATGCCAAAAGATAAAGTAATGATATACATTTCAATATCAATCAAATTAGAAACGATTAATAAAATAGTAGTGCTTAATAAAGATAACAAACCAACTATTAATAAAAACTTGTTTTTAATTTGAGCTTTTTCAATATTAGGAACTATTTTAACTTTTAGATCTTTTCTGAAAACAAAAATTAAAATCAAATATAGAACAAGCATCAACACTAATGAAATTGGCGTTAACTTTTTAAAATAATCAAAATAAGTAATGCCATAAAATGAACCTAAATATAAATTAGAAACATTAGTTGTTAAAAAAGTCATAGATAAAGTATTTAAAACAAAACAAACCATAATTAAATATGGTAAAGGTTTAGCTTTGCAAGCTTTAGCAAAATAAATAATAATTGGAGTAACAATAATGATAATATCGTTATTAGTTAAAATAGTTAAAAAAGAAATTAAAAAATAAAAAACAGTAAATAAAATAAACTGATTGCCTTTACCAATTTGACCAACTCTAGTAGCTAGATATTCAAATAATCCAACTGAATCTAAAAATTTAGAAATAAAAGTTAACGAGAGAAATAAAACGATAATTTTAAATGGATTAGTCGAATTATTTTCAATAAATAACTTTAATATTTCTCCATCATTAGAAATATTAGTTAACAAAATTAAAACTGCTCCTATTAAAGTAATTAACCAATATGTATCTATTTTTTTACCTTTAACTTTTAAAATAGGAAAATAAAAGAAAGATAAAAACATAGTAAGGATAGTTAAACTAGAAATAACATATATAACAATCATAACTTTTTAAAAAAAACAAGTTTACCAACTAATCATAGTTTAGTAAGATAGAAAATTCAATAAAAAGATTAAACAGATAAAAATTACCTATTTATAACATGTGTATTTTTTAGGACATCAACGCAATTTTCATTTATAATTTAATCACTTTAAATTAAAATTAAATTATATGAAAGACACATTATTGGAAATATTAAATTTACTAACCGAACAAACTGATGAAAATCACCCTCTAAGTCATTCTCAAATTGCCAAAAAGTTAAATATCAATAGAAAAACAGTTTTAACTGATATGAGAACTTTAAGAGATACTTACAACATCGATATCATTCAAGCTAATGGCAATAAAGGCTGGTATCTAGGAGAAAGAAGATTTTCCATCGGTCAAGTTAACATCTTATTAAATTTAATTGGCAATTCTGATTTACTATCTTTTAACGTGCAAAATCAAATTAAAACTTCAATAATTAAAGACTATTCAAAATATCAAAAAGAATCACTATTTCCCGATTTAATTGATTCTTCTAACACCAATGCTAAAGTTGATATTGTCAGTAACATAAATAACTTATATGAAATTATTAGATTAAATAAATTAGCCGAAATTATCCTTATAGATGATCAAGTAATTAGATTAAAGCCAAATTATATTTCAGGTATTATTGATAAGCAAATAAAATTAGCAGCTGATATTTTAGAAAATAGAAAAATTAAAAAAGTTAACTATTTACTTTCTAAAATTAAGAAAGTTAGCTTAAAAGAATATAAAGAAGGTGAAGAAGAAAGATACAATAGTTATCCGAAAATTAAAAAACGCGTCTTTTCAGATCAATTGCAAGGAGAAAGTGCCACTTTTATCGATGCGTGTATAATGTCATTACCTGATAGAATTGAAGAAGATAAAAAAATATATATCTATTCTAAAGATGGTTATTTATATTACTCATATGAAGCAGATAAATTAAATAGCTATATCGCTAATTTTGCTTGTGACTATATTTCTAGATATACTCATTTAACTACAATTGACGATTTTAATAACATAGATTTTCTAAAAGAAATAAAACCATCAATTAATAAATTAAATTCCATTTATGATGAAGATGATAAACTGATTCAAGATCAAATTAAATACGCTTATTTAGTTATTTTTTCATACTTAGTTTTCAAAAAGAAATACACTGATGAGAATATAAATTTAATTTTAGATAATTTTAAATTCTTTTCTAATAACTTATTAGTTTATTTTTCACTAATTAAAAATATCTATTTAAATTCAAATATTAATGTTATTTCCCCATTAATTTCTAAAGATTTTTTAACTGACTTTATTACTGATATCGATGAATGGTCAGTTATTTCTAATAGGAACTTAGAAATTAAAAACATCGATTGGTCTATATTTACTTGTGTATGTTTTGCCAAAAACTTTTACAATCAAAAAAGCAGATATAATCTATTTATTAAACAGCTTGAACTTATTAAAGATAACAAATCAAAATTAAAAAATGATCAGTTAAATAAAGAATTGATAAATATGTTATCAAAACTAGGTTTTATTATTCTATCTAATGACAAAACTGCTAATATTGATAATATAATTGAAAATGTAAAGTTAGTTTTAAAATCTTAAATTACTTTTTAAAAAATGTGTTACAAAATCAAAATTATTTTCTGTTTGTAACACTAAATTGAATAATTATATAGAAATTTAACATTTAAGAAATGGATTAATAAATTGTTTAAGCCAAAAAGCAAATGATAAAAAGGAAAGGTTGAGTACTAATATTTAGTAGAAATACTGATTTTAAATCTTCTCTATTTTCTTTCGTTATAGCAAGACATAAATACCTACTAAATATAGAGAAATTTTTGAATAGCGTTTTAACTATTGACACTTGAAGATAAAATTCTACTATGCTTTATTGAATGTTGTAGAGATTAAGATTGTTCAAGATCTCTTGTAATTGTTGAATACATTATATTTGTAATCTTCTTTTTATGATGATTGCTTTAAAAAAATCTGTGAATTCGACTGCTATTACAAGGTACAATTTTAAAAAGTCTTAAATTTCAACATAAAAAGAAAAAACTAAATACCTCTAAATGCATCATACATAATTTACAATGTGCCAACATGCTACACTTTTAATACAATGCACACCCTTACAACGGCAACAACGGTAACTTTTAGATTAAACTATTAATCAATATTTTAATCTATGATTTCCCAATGACCACCTTTATCAGGGCCAACACGTTTAATTTTATTTGATTTTTTAATAATTCTAGAAATTGTGATACGCGACTTATTACATAACTTAGCTAAAGCTTCTTGTGATACTGTAGAATAGCAAGTTAAATGAGGACGATATTACCAAATTAATTAAGGATATATAAAAGTAACATTTGATAATTTCCAAATTAAATGAGGATAAAAAAATATGTTATGCCGAGAAAATCCTTTGAGATGAGCATTCCTTAAGTAAGCTTTAAAGAAGGCTAAGTATGGCTCATTTTGAGCCTTAATGATTTAAAAATGATATTTAACTTCAAAATGGATTCTTATAATAACTTCGTAGTTATCCTCGCTGGTCTCCCTTTTATTCTTTCTACTCTTTCTTCAATTCTTCATGAACCTTTAAGGCAAAGAATTGGTATTAATTATTCCTTCCAAGGACTAAGCAAATCTGAAGCTGAAAGCTATATTAGAAATAAATTATATTCGGCAGGTGGCTCTGAAAATATCTTCGATGAGGGAGCTTTGATTTATATTGTTGATTCGGCTAAAGGTAAACCTAGAGTTATTGATCTTATTATGACTAACGCTTTACTTGTCGCTTCAATGAATCAAGTTCATCAGTTGCTGACGATGCGATTCAATTATGCTCTAATATAATTTTCTCAGGACATGCTCTATTATTCTGCATGTCCTTTTTCTTTAATTAATTTGCTAATTCCTTCCCTATATAATCTGCTACTCTACATTTACCCTTTAGCCAGATCGAGTCTACGATAGCCAATGCGAGTTGGCACCGTAATTGAATTTCATCAGTCATGGCGCTCTCTCTTTCTGTAAAGATATATTTAAAGACTGCCGCGCTTTGAAGATGTTGTCAGCAATTTTTTCCTTTTTAATGCATTTACTTATGCTTCTCGTCCAGCCTTACATTTTGGGCATCCGTGTTTTTGCCTATGTTTAAAATGCTCTGCTCTCGTTGACCATTTATGACCGCAAACCATACACTCGTACTCAGCCGGTGTTTGACTATTTATATAATTTGTACAAACTATTTTACCTTCAGTCATTTCCAATACTTTTTGCTTATAGTTTTTAGAATAGTCTATAGCTCTAAACTTAACTTGTTGATCTTCTGGAACTAGATTGCCATTTTCATCCTTCAAGACTCTCCAAACGCCATTTTGGTTAGACAATCCCTCTCTAACAATAAATCCATTGTCTTTAAGTTCTCGAACATAAGATTGTATTGTTCTTTCGCTAAAGCCAGTCTTTTTAGCGAGTTGCGGATATGTTAAAGAATTATCTTTAATTAGTTCTTGGAGTATTTTGGTGGCAAAGAGTCCAGGTTTATATACTTTTGGTATAATTTCAACTACTTTTAGGTCAACTTTATAGATTTTAATCCTTAAACCATCAACAACCTCTTCGAATGTTTTTTCTTTATAGTGTTTATCAAATACAATCGACAACGCATATACATCTCTACCTTTTCTTTGATAATAGAGTTGCCTAGAAATTAAAGCAGAGATATGCAATCCATATTCATCTTCTCTCATTATATCCATTGTTTTAATTTCCATAATACTTTTGCTAGAAGATAAATCACACAGTGCAAGTATCTTATTGTCTTCCGAAATAACCATTTCTTGGCTCATAATTCTAGAGTCAGTAAAAACATTTGTTTTTATAAACTTAATGGTGTCAACAAGGTTTTCCATTATCACTTTTGTCACGTTATTAATTTCAGCTACGTAATCGTTATATTGCGGATCAGTTGTTTTTATTGTTCCGTCATTCTCAGTTATTATTGGGATTTCCTCAATTCTGCTATCTAATGATCCAACATATTCTAGATGTCTTTTGTTATCAGCTAAGAATTTATAGTTATCTTGTTCTTCGACGCCAAGCAATGAATTAATAGCATTTTCAATTGTTATGCCGGTAATATTTGTTGGGAATTTTTTAATCGATTTGAGAGCCGTTTTAGGAAAATCATATTCGAAAATAGTCTCGGTATACCCCAAAACCGAAGGAATTTTTATTCCAGCAAATCTTGGAAGTTCTGGATGTTTTGTTATATAGGAAATAGGGATAATATAGTCTTTGGTATATTTGTATAAGTGGTTTTGTATGAAAAAGACGGGCTGTCTAGCTAGTTTTTCAAATAATTTCCATTCTAGAACACAGTCGTTCATACTTGAGTGCAAATCAGTCACTCCTTCAATGCCAAACATTCTACAAAGGTTATCCTTTGAAAGTTGGCCTTCTGTTCCAAATGGAGCTGCTGGTATCAATTCCTTGATATTCTTATACTGCAAGTCCTCGAAACCGTGAACACCATGCCTTTCGCAATAGTTAATTACAAATGAAGAATCAAACGTGCCTTTTCCACCACTAAAGGAAAGGAGAATAGAATTTTTCAAATCAAAGTAATTTATTATATGATCCATCTCCTCTTGTGTTATATGTGTTGAACCAGCAATCATTTCATCAGTAATACCATGGATAAATCCAGTTAAAATTACTGGCTGTAAATCTAGTGGAAAATAACGATTATAACAAATCCCAGTTGATGGATCATAAATAGAAAGCGATAGCAAATCATCATTGTTCTTTCTAGTTCCATTTGTTTCAACATCAAAAACAACATATCGATGTTTATACTTACTAGTATCGGTTTTATATCCAGTATCAATTAAATAGTCTTTAAAACTCTTCGGTTCAACAGTTTGCTTTGCATTTTGATATTTAGGAAGTCTTTTCTTAGCTTTTTCGGTTTCCGCAATCTCATCATCTAATCTTTTACTCTTTTTAAACTTAGAACGTTCCTTTTTTAAAGCTTCTATTTCTGCATCATACAATTCGTACTCTGTTTTGCCATCTCTGAATGCTATTTGAATTGTTTCTAGTTTTTCTTTTATATCCATTCCAAAATTTGAAAATGTCATTCCATAGCATATTGCTATAAATCTATCTTCAGTAATTTTAAAATAAGTCTCACAATCAGACGGTACGGTGTCAGTAGACCATCTATATCTTTTCGGAATACCTCCTTTAAAGAAATCATAGATGCTTAAAAACTCTTCTAATGAAAGAAGACTAACCTTTGGATCTTTTGAAAACTTTTGTCTCTTTGCCATAATCTTATTTGCCCATTTTAGTCTCGCTCATCAAAATGTATTCGTTTAAATATTTAATTGGATATGGCATTACCGTGAAGTAGTTATATTTTACAAAAGTAACAGCCATTGTGTCTAAAAGCTCTTCAATAAAATTCACACCATTAATAACATCAATTTGGTAAAGATGAGGTGCTTTCGGAATTCTTGTGTTCATACCACTGCCTTTAATTCCAACACTATAGCAATCGTTATATAAATTTATATCAATAACGCCTTCTAAGTACTTGTTTCTAGATTCTTTATCTCTTCCTATTTTTTCTAACATAAATATTTCGTTAGAAGGCAAAAGATATTTTGGTGTTCTAGAGATGACAATAATGTCACCACTACTATTCGCAATTACTGTTTTTTCTTTACCTTTGTTGTCAGTCAGATAATCTGAGCAGGCATCTAAAACAGGATTGCCAAATGATGATAGATTATCTTTTTTTGAATAAAATTCAAATCTACCATTAGGCTTAACAATAATAAAATAATGAACCCCATCTTTTTCCCTTCCAAAAACATAGTCTCTATCAAAATTGAATTCTGACCAATCATCTAGAGAGATAGACTTTTTGTTAAGAATGTCATCTTTAATCAAAAACTCTTTAAGTATTGTTTCATAAATGGCTTCATTATCACTTATGATTTTGTCAGCACTATCTTCGATTGTAATGTGTTGAATTACTTCATTGGTAGGGAAATTCTTGTACGGATCATTATATTTATTTTGTTCATAATACTCTTTGTTGTGTAAGAAGATAAGATTGTATGACCCACCAACAATGTTTTTTGAAACTGTTACTGGTGCCATTTTGCCAAGTGTAAACATCTCGACGATTGATTTGAATTCATCATCGTATTCACTACTATTGGACCAATTGATAACATTGATATCTTTGAACGTTACAATCTCTTTTACATTTTCGATAAAATCTTTATCTCTTATTTTGCCTAGTGTTTTTAAAACCTCAATCTCATCAAAAGAGAACTCAAATAAATTCGAGAATTTCTTGCTCAGCAGCTCTAATGTTTCATATAGGTAAAACACCTTATTATTCCTGAGTTCCTTATTTGAATAAAAAGAGAAAAAGGGAATCTCTGCCTTTTGACCATATAATGATTTTCTAATATATACATCATTGTTTTCAGGTCTCAACACACGCTTAAGCGAGCAGTTTTTATCTGAAAAAACATACCTTGGATAGTCGAATAAAGCATTTGTGTTATTAAACAACGATAGATGGGTGAATGTTGTGGCTTCCACTGTAATGTTGAGATTTTGATCTACATTAATGTTTAATGCTTTGAAGGATTTCTTATTTCTCGCTAACCAAGAAGGACTTGTTATATAAAACTTCCCTGTAATATTGTTAAATTTAATTTCATCACTGTCATAATTGTTCAAACTAAACAAAAATAGTCTAAACAAAATGTAGTCTTTTAATTCATATGAATTAACTTGTTTCAATGACAGCTTTTCATCTTCTATCTGACTAACCAATTCTAAACGATTAATCATTCCTTTTTTAAACATGATAAATAATGAACGTCCGTTATCAAAAACAATAGAATCGGCTCTTAATGATTCTAAAGGTTTGTCTAAAACAAACGCTCCGCTCTTGATGTATTTATCAACTGTGGTAACAACATAAAAATCATAAGAATCATCGATTTTTGCGTAGTTGAACTTAACTTGGAGTTTATTGGTAATTGCCATATTATTTGCCCTCCAAGATTCTCTTAATGAGTTTATGCATTTCCCATCCTAGTGGATAGCACTTACCATCATGTTCGCATTCATAAAGTGTCGAAATTGTTGTGATATTATCAGATTCGTGAATGTTTAATTCAGAGGATATCATATTGATGATATATGCACGCTTGCCATTAATCTTTCCTAATTTGTCATAAGCTTTAGCCATATATTGACTTCTATCTTCTCTATCGTTTTCAGACCAGTTTTTAAAATCAATATAAACATCGTTATCTCGTTCTAAACAGAAATCATATTTTTCAAACTTATAAGGGTCTGTAATTTCTTTGAGCTTTGCACCATTGCTTTCCAAAATTACTCTACCAGCAACCTCACCAAGAGCTCCTTTATAAATGTTTTGATAAACAACAGGTAAGATGATGCCTTCGTTCATCTCAAATGTTGTGGCATATCCGTTTTTCTCGAAGTGTTTTCTTACCGAGTAATTAGATAAGAGCTCAAGCAATCTACAGTTCTTTGAATTAATTAATGTCCAACCCGTTTCAGAATCTTTTCCAAACTTTATTGGTCTCGATGGATTATCTGGGTTGAATAAATAACAGAACATTTTGTTGTTTCCACGTTCAAATAAGTAGAAATCTTTCAATGACTCCAATCCAGGTTGTTTAATTAATTCGTTTAACTTATCTCTAGAAATAGTTGGATATTTGAGTACTACTTCTCTAATTAAATTCCATTGAACCATATCATCTTTATTCCAGAACTCCTTGTTGGAGCTAAGAATGTTATTGATTCTAGATTCGACTCTCATATTACAATCAGCTGCTTTATTTAAAGTAATAATTGTCTCTAAATCATGAGCTGGTTTTAACGAAGATAAGGCAACCACTTTTTCAAATTCTGGGTTCATCAATCTATCTTTCATCAATGAAAAATCAACTTTTCCAAAAATTTCATTATCAATATAAATATTGACTTCGTTTTCTTTTTCCTTTGTACGGCATATTCTACCTATAGCTTGAACCAAAATTTTTACTCTATGGTTATTTGTTGATTGGCATTGATATGGAGTCTTCATGTCGAATTTAACAAACAAGGCAGGACTCATGTATTTCTTAAATGAACACTTGATATTAGACATAGAACTAAATGGACTAATTTCACCATTAGCTCTAAGCGTTTCCATTTGGTAGATGTATTTATTAAGTTCGCCTTCTTCTTTTATGTTTTCAGTATGAACGATGATGTTGGTAGGAAGCTCAACGTAAATTGAGTCAATATCCTTTTTCTTCTTTAATTCATCATCACCACTGTTTTCTTCCAAATCATATTGTAAGTTTTGACCAGTACCTACTGCAGGATAACTAGAAAAAAGAATAATCTTGTGTCCTTCCTTAACTTCCTTTTTGTAGGCTTCTCTTTCCTTCTCAAAATCAGCACCAAACAAATAGTGAGTCTTTGGAAGTTTATCTTTTAATCCAGCCTCCTCTGATAATCCTTTAATAATATCGTTGACTATTGCCACTGAGAAAGGATCATCATAGTAATTAAATTTGATGTTTTTATTTGTAAGCACAAGCATAACTTGTGAATTTTTATTTCTAAGGAATTCTCTTATTGCAAACAAGACTTTTCCAATTCTTCCTATTTCATAGAATTGATTCTTTTCATCAGCACTAACACATTTTTGCAAAATGCCAATGCACTTTTCGATATTTTTATCTTTTTCAAAGAGTGATTTTGCTACTGACTCCGGACTAATATCTTCAAAACCAATTTTATATACATTGATTGGATAATCGCCTTTTAGATTGTCTTCAACATATGTTTTGATTCTGTTTTTATCTTGTTCAGGCAATTCGTAATACTTGTCCCCCAACTTAAGTTGGATGTAATCAAGGTTATAGTTACCTGTTACACTTCTGATGCTGGCAGTAGCTGATAAACCTACCACTCTTGCTTTATTGGCTAAAGAAAGAATGAACTTCTCAGGAGTGTTGTTTAGATAACACATTGAAATTGTTGTAGAAACATCGTGTGAGATATCATCGTTGAAATCATAGTATCTAAACCCATTCATATAGAAATCAGTTGAAAAGATATCTCTTTTTCTCGCTTCATTAGGAAGAGAAATGTCATCAACAATTAATGTTGAAAGAATCTTGGCTAAGTCGGAGTCTAAATTAAAATAATCAATTATGGTTGAAACGGCTTGCTCAATTTCCATTAAATCAGCATGCCTTGCTTCTGCTTCGTCGTTTTTGTTTTGCATATAATTACGGGACAACATGGCACAGCATCTAATGAAATAATTAAGAGCACCTTTCATAGCATAAATGGCTCTATAGAAATAACCATCATCATTCTTTTGTCCAACTGTAATAATGTTTTGATTCAACTTTTTATCATTCTTGCAACCAATATGCGTCCCTTTTTCATCAGAAGCAATTGTATGTATTTGATAATCATCAAAGAGAAAATATCTTTCTGTTGAATCTGCGTTATCTAATTTAAATAAATAATTTAGATGGTATTGTTCTTCAACTTCTAACATCTTTTTCTTCATTTTTTCAAAAGAAGATCTTGAACTCTTTGAATCATCAATATCATTAGAATTAGCAAAGAGCGCAGTTGGAGTTGGAACACTCTTTAAAGCACTTGTTATTCCAGAAAATAGCTTAGCTATGTCAATCTTATAATCAGTGCATCTATCAATTTCTTGATTTAAAATAACATCTTTCGTTGCATCAAATTCATCAATGAAAATCAAAGCGCCTTTGGTCTTTGCGTAAGATAGGAACCTATATTGTTTGCTTATGATCGGATCGTTGCCAAAAAGGAACTTATCCATAGTCATAAATAATACTTTTCTATTCTTTGTTAAACATGCCGGATAAAGGACTTTAACCCAGGAATAGTCATGATTAATTTTCTTTCTTCTTTCGGCCTCAGATTTTGTATCTTTAAACAATTCCGCTTCTAAATCATGTCTAAATTTTGGTTCATAAGCAGTCCTAATTTCTCTTAAGTTAGTCGTAAGGGTTTCTCGAGAAAGATTCTCGTCATTTTCCAATGACTTGTAAGCAATAATTTTATTCTTAAGATTTTTAAAACTTTCTTTCTTTTTTAGAGAAGGTTGGATTTGATTTTCAATATCTAAAAAATGTTCTAAAACACATTCATAGTTAGAATAAATTCTAAGAACGTTATTATCAAAAAGTTCAGGATTGTCTTTTAAAGATTCCTGTAACTCGTCATAGATATCATCAATATTCTTCTTAAGTGGGGTTAGATAAATAACGAGTTCAATTTCGTTAAGTTCTTCTCCTCTTAAGTACTTTTCAATTAATAACCTGGTTTGATAGGTTTTACCAGTACCTGTCGGCATGTCGATTAGACAGAGGCCATTTTCTTTGCTTTCGGCAAATTTCTTTACTGCACATTGCATATTATTATTTCCTTTCACTACCCACAACATTTATAACGGTAGCAAAAATATAATAACACTAAAGTGTCGCTCGTGTATATGTGTAATGTTTTTGTATCAAATCGCTTCATCATCACTTACTTAGTAAAGAAATTTATATCGAGCCTATTTCTAAATAAGGTATGGGGTGACAAGACTTGAAGTGGTTAACTAAGCGCTCGCTTGCATGCTGGGGTTTTTCAGCTTTTGGTAAACCAGCAATTTCTAGCAAAAAAGCTAATTTTAGGTCATTTTTGGAGTTCAAGTCCTGTCGGAAATCTAAAAAATTACATCAAGGGTATAGCAATTGAGGGCTTTGATACATTCTCTTTATATCATCTAAATGATATTATGGTAAACGTCAAAGGTATGCCCTACTAGACTAAGAAAGGAATAAAGAAGAGAATAGCCTCAAGAGGAGGCTGTTTTAAATGCAAAACAATAAATATCCAGAAGTATTCAAAATTGAAATGGTAAAAAGATACTTAAATGGAGATATCTCCACGCTTTGAATAAGGAACTTCAGGAACTGCTTCATCTTCATTAAAGTTATCTTCACTTACTTCATCTAGACTTGCTTCTAACTCTTCAAAACCAAACTCAGTCATATCAATATCAGAGATAGATTTCAATTCCTCAGTTAACTTATCAAAGTCCAAAGAAGAAAGTTCGCTAGTCTTATTATGATAATGCATAGGCTTTTCTTTGCTCATCAGTAAGTGAATCAAGTCTAATGCAAGACACTTTTTGATAGCCGAGTTCCTTAAGAGCCAAGATTCTTCCATGACCCTCAACTATGATATTCTTATCCCCCAAATGCCGATAGGATTATTCATTCCAAACTCCTGAATAGATTTCTTAATCGCCTCGACATCTTCTTTTTGATGTTTCCTAGCATTATTTTCATAAGGAGTGATGAAATTAATGTCTAAGTTTTCAATCTTTAGTTCACTCATAATCATTCACCATAGGAGCTAGATGTTATTGTTATCATCATTTTTACCATCATCTTTGCTCCATTCCTCCTTTTGCATTGCGATTTTCTTTTCCATAAGCTGCAGATCTTCAAAACGCTCGCTATACTCTTTACCGAACTTCTTAGTAAGCAAATAAGTGATGACTTTATAATCAGGACCGATTTGCTTTTTCACACGATGGACTTTCTTCATTTGTTTGTCATCTTTCTCTTCGATTAACTGGTCTTCATCTACTGACTCATAACCCATCGCTTTCTTATACATCGCACTAGCAAGATCCTTTTTAAGCTCATACCTAGGCTTATCTATCGCTTCTTGTATTTGAGGGTACTTGTGCTTCATGTTGGTAAAAGTATGGTCTTCAATCTTTAGATACTTACACATCTCATGTTGAGAAATTAGCTTCTTAGCACAGTCAGCTATAAAAGCTAGAACTTCTTCGGTTTTACCATCTTTCTTCCATTGCTCTCATACGTCAGTGGTATAAATTCGTTTGTTTTTTCTAGTTACCACTTCATTTCCTCCTTTCTTTTTTGAATATGAAAAAAGCCCACAGATTTCTCCATGAGCCAATAAATAAAAATTTAAAAAGGTGTCTTTACCCAACACCCCACATTAAAATGTTACACCCCTTGACAGCTTTAAGATAGTCTCATTTAACTCTTATTTTTTCTCATTAACTACTATTTTTTCTTTTAACTCTACTGCTTAAAACTGCTTAAAAATTCTAAGATAAACTAACGAGTGGCTAACGTAACTCAATTTCTGCCAATATTCTCTTCACCTTAAAATACGTTAGATTTCCTAAGCAGCTAAGTTAACTAAAGATATGGTCGAATTATACCCATAATAGCCTCTATTTTGCCTAATTTGCCCTACGTTAGATTTAAGGTAGCATCAACATTCACTTCTAACGTACTACCTTGAACTCATCTAACGTATCTAAGGTAAAACTAACGTGAGCCAAATCTAGACAGAAATCTCTTCTAACGTATACTCCTTAAAAGACTTCAAGCACTCTAAGGTAATTCTAAGGTCTTTTGAAATCTAGATAAAATCTTCTCTAAGGTATACCGCTTAAAAGACTTTAAGGTACTAAGCTAATCTCCATTAACATGAGAATCTAGACTGTTGTCTTCTTAGTTGTATACCACTTTATCTTCTCTTCAAGACTTAGGTAATCTTTAATCATTTGCAATCTCGAGACTTTGTCTTCTTAACTAATCCTAACAAAAATAAAAAGCCACCAAACTAGTCTAAGAATGATGGCTTAAGTGATTAAATAAGTAATTTGTAATTAGCTTTATACCTTAAGGATATAATCTTTCTTTCTAGGAGCTGCTTTCTTAGGTTCTTCATTAGCATAGCCAAGAGCAAGAGCTCCAACGCCTCTTAATGTTGTAGGAAGATTCCATTCTTTAAGAAGCTCTTTTCCTT